>CBDDBU010000021.1:0-130705 GCA_965226045.1 Alphaproteobacteria bacterium | reverse complement strand
TAAAGTGGCGACCACGCCGACCCCGAGGTTGAGGCTCGTCATATCAATGGTCTGATCGCGGATAGCCGATACGAACCGCGTCACGACGGCCGCCAAAGGGCGCGCGGGCGGGTAGGAAGGAGATGTCCCGGTCGATGTTGAAAAGTTGAGGTAGGTGTCGCTCTCCTGGAGCCGTTAGGCTCCGGGTGCTGCAAACCCAAGAGCTCCGGGTGCTGCAAACCCAAGAGGGAGAACGACACCATGGGAAAGAATATCCGTAGTTCCAGTAGCCCGAAAGCCCTTGCCACCTCGTTTCCTATGCCGCCGCTGGCAGACGCGATGGACGCAGTCCGTCTCAGCGTGGATCGGTTCTGTCTCCTGGCCGGGGTCGAGGCCTTGGCCGAGATGATGGAGGAGGACGCCACGACCGTGTGCGGGGCCCGACATCGTCGCCATGGGAACCGTCGGGGTTATCGCTGGGGCCATACGCAGAGCGAGATCGGCTACCACGGCGGCCGCGTGAAAGTGCAGCGGCCACGGGTTCGCGACCATGCTGGCAAGGAGGTGGGTTTGGAGAGCTGGCAGGTGCTGCGCGACGGCAACCTGTTGCTCGAGTGGGCGCTCAACCTGATGGTGCTGAACGTGCCGACCCGCAAGTACCACCGCGCGGTCCGTCTGCCCGAGGGCGACCTGGCGAAAGCGCGTGGCGACGGCACCTCGAAGTCGGCCGTTTCCCGGCGCTTTGTGGCGCTGTCGCGCAAGAAGATGAAGGCCTGGCTTGCCTCGGACCTCTCGGAGCTCGACCTGCTGGTCATCCAGATCGACGGTCTGCATGTCGGCGACCATGTCTTGGTGGCGGCGATCGGCGTCGATGGCAACGGCGACAAGCATGTCCTGGCCGTGGTCGAGGGGGCGACGGAGAACACTGTCGTCGTCCAGGCCTTGCTCGACAATCTCCTCGCCAGGGGGCTCGATCCGACGCTGCCCCGGCTGTTCATCGTCGATGGCGCGAAGGCGCTCAGCAAAGCGATCCGCAACACCTTCGGTGTGGCCGCCGCCATCCAGCGCTGCCAGGTCCACAAGGGCCGTAACATCATCGAGCGCCTGCCCCTGCATTTGCATGCGAGCGTCAAGAAGGCGCTCCGTCAGGCCTGGGACCAGGACGACGCAGACAAGGCCGAACGGCTGCTGCGCAACCTGGCCCGGCGTCTGGAGCATGAGGAACCGGGCGTCTCGGGCAGCATCCTGGAGGGGCTGGACGAGATACTCACCGTCATCCGCCTCGGCCTGCCGCACGAACTCCGGCGCTCGCTCGCCTGCACCAACATCGTCGAGAACGCGCTCGGCACGGTGCGCCAGGTCACCCGCAACGTCAAACGCTGGAGACACGCCGAGATGGCGCTCAGATGGACCGCCGCCGGCCTGCTGGAGGCCCAGAAAACCTTCCGTCGCCTCAAGGCCTATCGTCAGCTGCCCATCCTCCGAAATGCTCTCCAGGAACACTTGAGAAAGGCTCAGGCCGACAGTGCCATTGAAACCATCATGAAGGCAGCATAGCATCATCAACCAGCGACGCCTGCCCCACGAATTTCAACAGAGATAGGGACATCGCCGGGTAGGAAACCGCCGCCCCGTTCAGCAACGCCTTGTGCGCCGCCAGGTCGTCGTAGCGTAGCGTGCCCGCACTGCCCTGCACGGTGAGGTCACGTGCCTTGCTCCGGCTTGCGTTGCCGAAACGCAGAGTTGCGGTGAGCCCGTCATCCCAGCCGAGCACGGCCTCCACGAGCTCACCGCCGCTGGCGTGCGACAGATGGCGTGCTTCGACGTGGTTGGGTTCGGCGTCAGCGAGGTCGATACACACAGCCAGCGCGTGTGCGCCGTAATCCCAGCGGCCGGCGGTATCGGGCCGGAAGGGGCTCCAATTCGCCCACGTGCCGGCCATGGTGCGGATGCGGCCGAGTTCGGCGCGGCGCTCTTTCAGCGCCTGCCAGGCCGGATTCCACAGGTCGATATGATTGACGAGCGCGACCGCACTGGCGGTTCGGGCGCGATCGCGTAGGGCCGTGGCCTCCGCCAAGTCTAGCGTCAGCGGCTTTTCGATCAGAACCGCGAGGTCGCGATCCAGTGCGGCGGTGGCGATCTTCGCGTGAGTCGCCGGCGGCGTGGCGATAATCACACCATCCAACGCGCCCGCCTCAATCATCTCCGCCCACGACTCGTGGAGCGTGCAGTCGCGCTCGATGAGGTCGCGGCTGGCCGGGTTGTGGCTTGCCAGTCGGCGCAGGCGCACGTCGTCGAGGCCGCCCACCGTATCGATGAAGTGCCGCCCCCAAGCCCCGGCGCCGACCAGCCCGAGCTGGATCGGCTGGTGCGTCATCCTTCCGCCGTCCCCCGATAGACGCCCTCGGTCCACGAGAAGAACCGCCGCAACCCTTCGTCGAGGTCCACCACAGGTCTGTAGTCGAGCTGAATCCGCGCCTTGCGGATGTCGGGGCAGCGGCGCAGCGGCTCGTCGGCCGGGTAGGTATCGGGATACTCGATCACCTCGTGGGGCACCGTGCGCCCAAGCACCTTGGAGATGCGCTCGACCAAGGCGGTAACGCTGGTCTCGGGCTGCGGATTGCCGATGTTGTAGGCTTCGCCGGGCACGCCGCGGGCAATCACGCGGAGAAATCCGTTCATCGCATCGGCGACATAGCAAGAGGTGCGCGTCTGAGCGCCGCTGCCGTAGACCTTGAGGGGCCGCCCGGCCTTGATGGCGCTGGCGAAATTGGGCAGGACCCGATAGTCGGCCTCGGACATGCCCGGACCATAGACGTTGAACGGCCGGATGGTGTTCGTCGCGACGCCCATGTGGCCGTGATAGATGTGGCACAGGGTCTCGCCAAGTCGTTTGCTCTCGTCGTAGCAGGCGCGCGGCCCGACGCACGAGACGTTGCCGCGATAGCTCTCGGGCGTTGGCACGTGCGTGGCATCGGGGTCGCCGTAAATCTCGCTTGAGCTGAAGAAGGTGAAGCGCGCGCTGTTGGCGGCGGCCGCGTCGAGCAGATTGCGGGTGCCGTTGATGGCGGCGGCGAGCGTCTCCAGCGGGTGGGCGCGATAATAGTAGGGACTGGCGATCCCGGCGGCATTGACCACGAAGTCGAGGTGGTCGTCGATCGCGACCGGGTCCGAGACATCCTGTTTCAGAAACGTGTAGTGGGGCGACGGCGGCAGCGCGTCGGCTTCGTCGGCGCGCGTGGTGATCAGGTTGTCGATCACGATCAGCTTACACGGGGTGGCCAGCCACCCGCGATTGAGATGATCGATAACGGCCTGAAAATAGCGGCCGAGAAAGCCGCGCCCGCCGCCCAGCAATATGGTCTTACCCGCGAACTCATCGACGATGTCGCTGGCGGCTTCGGCGATGGCGCGGATGTCGCTGTCGAGGTAAGTTTTCATCCCGAGCCCGTGCCTAGTGCACGCTGAGGTGCGGAAGCGGCACGATAAAATGACCACCTGCGTCGCGAAACGCTTGCTGTTTCGCCATGATCGATTCGGCGAAATTCCACGCCAGCACGACTAGGTAGTCGGGTTTCGCCCGCGCGATCTCGGCCGACGGTACGATCGGAATGTGGAGGCCCGGCGAGTACAGCCCCTGCTTGAGCGGGCTGTCATCGACGATGAACGCAATGTCATCGGCGCCGAGGTCGAAATGATGCATCAGCGTTGTCGCCTTGGCCGGCGCGCCGAAGCCGGCGACGCGTTTGCCCTCATCCCGCAGCTTGCGCACCAGCGCCGTGAGTTCGCTTCCCAGGCGATCGATGTCCTCGCCATAGCGCTGAAATGTAGCTGGATCGTCGAGGCCCAATCGCCGCTCGTTGGCGATCAACCGCGCGACGTTGGCATGAGTCACCTTGGGCGCGTCATGGTGCTGGGCGAAGACACGCAGGCTGCCGCCGTGGGTGGGCGTCCGCCGAGCATCGATGATCCGCATCCCGCGGCGCTCGAAGAACGGAACCAGAGGCGCCAGCGAATGGTAGTCGAGGTGCTCGTGGTAAATCGTGTACGAACAGAGTCTGTTCGTACACATCGACGAGATAGGAAACTTCGAAGACCAGCACCCCGTCCGGCGCGAGCAGCGCGCGCACCCCCTCGATCACACTGGCCAAGTCGTCGATGTGGGCGAGCACGTTGTTGGCGGTGATGCACCTGGCCGGACCTCGCTCCCGGCGGATGGCCCGGGCCTCGCCAACGTCGAAGAATGTCGCCCGGGTCTCAATCCCGGCCTCGTTGGCCGCGGCCGCGATGTCTCGGGCCGGCTCAACCCCCAGCACACGCATCCCCGCCGACTGGAACGCGCGCAGCAGCGTTCCGTCGTTGGACCCAATGTCGACGACCAAATCGTCTGGCGCGAGCCCAAAGTCCGCGATAACGGTGCCCGCATAGTCCGCGAAATGTGCGACGAACACCGGCGAGGTCCCGCTGACATACACATAATTCTCGTACAACACCTCGGGGTCGACGACATCCAAGAGTTGCACGTGCGCGCAACCTTCGCAGAACCACACGTCGAGCGGATAGGCGGGCTGCGGCTCGGCCAGGTGAGCCTCGGCGACAAACGCGTTGGCCGGTGGCGTCGGCGTCAATGCCAGGACCTTGACCAGCCGGCCGCCGCCGCACAGCCGGCAGGTGTCTCGATGCCGGCAGGACTCGCGCTCAGCAGCGACCGCTATGGCGCGACCAGCTCAACACGCTCGACGTCGGATTCGTAGAGTTCCTGTGTCCGCGCGTTGCGGCTCAGTGCCAAGAACACCGTATCCTCGATAAATACCATCGCGTGATCGACCATTGGCGGGGTGTAGAACACTTGCCCCTTTTCGATCGTAACGACCGTGGCCGCCTCGTCGGCGCCATGCGGGCGGTGGTGGTACTCGATGCGTCCTTCGACAACGTAGCAGTAGTGCCAGTCGGTCTTGTGATAGTGGTTGGCGCGCACGCTGCCTTTTTTTGAGGTAATCAACAGCGCGCCCTGCACGGCGCAATCGACGAGCGGTTGAATCGTGCCGCGCGCATCGACGAACGGCGCCTCCAGCGGAATCAGAACCTCGTCCACTACTCCCTCACGTCCTGCGTCGGCTGTGCGATGGTTGGGGCGCGGCGCGACCGTCGGCCGGTACTTTGACCGGTCTCGACCTCGAAAACCGGCCGCGGATGATCGTGGCGAGCACTGGCAGGATGTGATGGGCGCGGATCTTCTTGCCCTCGTCATAGGTGCGGCCGTTATAGCTCACCGGCACCTCGAACAGGTGGACGCCGCGCGTGGCGACCCGGCACAGGATCTCGGCGTGCTGCTCCCACCCGGTGCTTCGCAGCTCGGCCGGTTCGATGAGCTCGCGACGGTATAGGACGTAGCAGCTGTAGATGTCGGTGAAGGTGGTGTTGTAGAGAATATTGAACAGGAATGTCAGGAATCGATTGCCCCGCATGTGCCAATAATAACCGACCCGCGTGAACGTCGGCGCCAGGAGCTATAACCGAATCTTGTGTACGGCGTTGAAATGAAGGCGGCGTATCCTGGTGATTGTTGATGTCACCACTTGAGCTAAGCCAAGGAAGGATAGGCCATGAAAGAGAATACCGTTGTTGCTTTTCAAAACCCATCTGATTTTCAGAAAGATCCGTTGACGGAAGTCCTACAAGCTGGAGCTCGCGAGTTGTTGGCCCAAGCCGTTGAGGCCGAGGTCTCCGTGTTTTTGGGTAGCCATGCGGCGCTTGTTGACGCCGCCGGCCGCCGCCGGGTTGTCCGCAATGGATATCTGCCGGAACGCTTCATCCAGACCGGGATCGGCCCGGTGAGCGTGCGCCAACCCCGTGTGCGGGACCGGGGGGACGGCGCCATCCGCTTCACGTCGGCGATCCTGCCGCGCTATCTGCGCCGCGCCAAGAGCCTGGAAGACCTTTTGCCATGGCTGTATCTGAAGGGCATTTCCACCGGCGACTTCGGGGAAGCCTTGGCGGCGCTCCTGGGGAGCTCCGCGCCGGGGCTTTCGGCCTCCACGATCACCCGGCTGAAAGAGGTCTGGGGGGTTGAGGTGGAGCGCTGGCAACGGCGCGACCTCACGGCCAAGCGCTACGTCTATTTCTGGGTGGACGGCATCTATTTCAGCGCCCGCATGGAGGAAGAGAAGCAGTGCATCCTGGTGATCGTCGGGGCCACGGACAAGGGACAGAAGGAACTGATCGCCATCGCCGACGGCTATCGCGAAAGTGAGCAGTCCTGGCTCGAAGTTCTGCTCGATCTCAAGCGGCGCGGCCTTGAAATGGGTCCGCAACTGGCGCTCGGCGACGGCGCGCTCGGCTTCTGGAAGGCGCTCCGCCAAGTCTACCCAGGCGCCCGCGAGCAACGCTGCTGGGTTCACAAGACGGGCAACGTCTTGAACAAGCTGCCCAAGGGTCTGCAAAAGAAAGCCAAGGGGCGCCTGCAAGACATCTGGATGGCCGAAACCAGGAAGGATGCCGAGAGCGCCTTCGACTTCTTCCTGGAAGCCTACGGGCCGAAGTACGACAAGGCCGCGGCCTGCCTGGCCAGGGACCGCGACGTCCTGCTGACGTTCTACGACTTCCCCGCCGAGCACTGGAAGCATGTACGCACGACCAACCCCATCGAGAGCACGTTCGCCACGGTTCGTCTGCGCACCTACCGGACCAAGGGCTGCCTGTCGCGCAAGACGGCGATGGCCATGGTCTTCAAACTATGCCAGTGCGCTCAGAGAAAATGGAGAAAACTCGATGGATCGAACCATCTCGCCGAGATCATTCGCGGCGTCAAATTCGTAGATGGAGAACGCCAGGATCGCGCCGCCGCATGATCAGCCCATACACAACTTTTGACAATAGCTCTCGGCGCTCACCAAGCCGGGCACGTACCGCCTGGCGGTGCGACTGCGGAGTCGGGCGGAGCCGATCTATTTCATGCGTTTCGTGGGCGCTACCTCGGACATGGAGCAAGCGATGAACGAGTGGATGCTCGATATCCATCCTTACACGGTCGAGTTCGACGTTCGCTAGACGGGGGACGAATGTCCGATAGAGGATCTCGATCGGGCTCGCGCTGGTTAGCGGCGGGGCTCGCCGGCTTTGTCGTGCTGTCGGGCTGGATAGCGCCGGCGGTGGCCGAAGGCGATGAGATCGAGATGTCGCCTGACGCGACGGTCGTGCCCTACGATCCCTCGGTCTTTCGGTCGGATCCTCTGTACGAGGACAAGCCCTACTCCGCCGAGGCGCAACAGCAGATCTATGGCGGCAAGTCGGCCTTCGCCACACCGCGGCCGATGTTCGAGTTGGGGCGCCGCCAGTACACGACCGGGCCGTTCGATCCGGGCATCGAGGTGATTGGCCGCAAGAATCTGCTGTTCCCGGCGTTCGCCGCCTACGGCGATTGGCGCACGGCCGTTGCCAATAACGACAACGGCGCCTCGGAGCAGGGGCTCGTGGCGACGCGACTCAATCTCGACCTCGACCTCAAGTTGACCGGTACCGAGCGCATCCACGCGTTCGTCCGGCCGGTCGACCAAGGTGGTCGGTTCACGCGCTTCGAGTTCGCGGCCGACGCTGACCAGAGGGGCGAACTGGAGCTTGATCTCAATCTCGATACCCTGTTCTTCGAGGGCGACATTGGGGCGATCGCCACCGGGCTGACGGGTGAGGAATCGCGGTTCGACCTGCCGGTCGCGGTGGGGCTGATGCCGCTCTTGTTCCAAAACGGGGTCTGGCTCGAGGACGCGTTCACCGGCGCCGCCTTCTCGATCCCGGCGCTCAACAGCCCGCGCCTCGACATCTCGAACATGGACTTCACGTTCTTCGCCGGCTTCGACAAGGTGTCCAGCGCCGGCGTTCTGGACAATGCCGGCGCGGTCGCCGATCACAGCGCCGACATGTACGCCGCAGCCACCTTTATCGAAGCGTTGGGCGGTTATTTCGAGGCCGGCTACGGCTATACCGACGGCGAGGACTCAAAGGACGATCAGAGCTACCACAACCTGACCGTCTCCCACACTAGACGCCTGAGCAACATCCTGTCGAACAGCGTGCGTTTGATCTGGAATTTTGGCCAGGACCGCGATGGCGGCGTGCAACAGACGGCCGATGGGTTCATCCTGCTACTCGAAAACTCGTTGATCACGAGCCGGCCGCTGACTCTGGTGCCCTATGGGAACTTCTGGGCGGGCTTTGACCGGCCGCAGTCGCTGGCGCGCGGCGCGGGGGCGGGCGGGGTGCTCAAGAATACCGGCATCAACTTCGAAACCGACGGCCTGACCGGATTCCCCAAGCTCGACGATACCGGCCGCGACACCTGGGGCGGCGCGCTCGGCGTCAATTACCTCTTCGCCCTCGACCGACAGATTGTTGTCGAGGCAGCCGCAGTCCAGGAGATGGGCGAGCCGATCGGGCGGCCGGCGGCCGGCAATCAATATGCCATCGGCATCCGCTATCAACACCCGCTCGACGAGAAGTGGATCGTGCGCGGCGACGCCATGCACGGGTGGCTCGACGGCGCCGACGATCTATTTGGCGTACGCCTGGAGATCCGCCGCAAGTTCTAAGCCGTGATGCGCGGCTGGGGCGGCCGTCGCCGGCAACGTGCTTAGTCATCAGCCGTAGCTGCGTCATGTATGGCCGTCAGCTGTCGCGCCAACATCGCGCCTAGAAACTCCTCTAGCGCGCTCACATCGATCCGGCTGCTGGCGAACTGAGAACGGCGGCGGAATAATCCCCCATTGAAGCGGCTGGTTTGGGCCGGCTGCGGCGGCGCGAAAGTGGGCCGCGTTTAGCCTTTGATCTGGAGCGACTGGATTGAGGGCAGGGGGATGTACGGGGTGGACCTTGATCGTCGAGTGCGGCTTGCATGCCATCATGAAGGGCTGAGCCGGAGGGAAGCGGCGCGGCGTTTCGGGATCGACCGGAAGACGGTCGCGAAGATGTTGATGTTCTCGGTGCCTCCGGGCTACCAGCGAAGCGGTCCGCCAAGTCGTCCGAAGCTGGATGGGTTCGCCGGGATCATCGACCGGATCCTGGAGGAGGCCCGGACGACGCCGCGCAAGCAGCGTCATACGGCGAAGCGGATCCTCGAGCGGCTGCGCGACGAGCATGGGTTCACGGGCAGCTACACGATCATGAAGGACTACGTGCGCGAGCGGCGTGTCCGGTCACGGGAGATGTTCGTGCCACTGGCTCATCCGCCGGGGCATGCCCAAGTGGACTTTGGCGAGGCGCTGGCGGTGATCGGCGGCACTGAGCGCAAGGCACACTTCTTCGCTTTCGACCTGCCGCACAGCGATGCGCTCTTCGTGAAGGCCTACCCGGCTGAGACATCCGAGGCGTTCTGCGGCGGCCATGTCGCCGCATTCGCCTTCTTCGGCAAAGTTTTGCTCTCGATCCTGTACGATAATACCAAGCTCGCCGTGGCGCGGATCCTCGGTGACGGCATGCGACAACGGACCAGGACCTTCTCGGAGCTGCAATCCCATTATCTGTTCGAGGATCGCTTCGGTCGTCCTGGCAAGGGCAACGACAAGGGTAAGGTCGAGGGGCTGGTGGGTTATGCCCGTCGCAACTTCCTGGTGCCGATCCCGCATGCGGAGAGCTTCGAGACGCTCAATGCCCGGCTCGAGGGGCACAGCCTTCGCCGGCTCGGCGATCGGCTGCGCCGTCACACAGAGACGATCGGCGAACGGCTTATCCGCGACTGCGCGGCGTTCCAGGATTTGCCGCCGGGACCCTATGACGCCTGCGACCGGCGTTCCGACCGGGTGAGCTCACTGTCCTTGGTCCGCTACAAGAGCAACGACTACTCCGTGCCGGTTGCTTATGGCCATCGTGGGGTGCTGATCCGGGGTTATGTCGACGCGGTGGTCATCAGCTGCGGCGCGGAGACGATAGCCCGGCACCTCGCGCTCCTATGAGCGCGAGGACCTGATGTTCGGTCCGCTGCATTACCTGCCGCTGATCGAACAAAAGACCGCGGCGCTGGACCAGGCCGCGCCACTCCAGGCCTGGGACCTGCCCGAGGTCTTCGCCACGCTGCGCCGCTTGATGGAGGCGCGCATGGGCAAGGCGGGAAAGCGCGAGTACGTCCAGGTCCTTCGGCTACTGGAGACATTCCGGCTCAAGGATGTCGAAGCTGCGGCCCGCGATGCCTTGCGATTGGGCGCGATCGGCTTCGATGCGGTCAAGCACCTGATGCTGTGCCGGATCGAGCGCCGGCCGCCGCGGCTCAACCTCGACGTCTATCCCTACCTGCCCAAGGCCATGGTGGCGACCACCTCGGCCCGGAGCTACATGAGCCTGCTGTCTGGAGCCGGTACATGACCGATACGCCGCAGGTGCTGTTGGAGCATCACCTCTGGACCGGCTCACCCATCACGCCCACATCCTCGAGATGAACGGCGAAAGCTACCGACTCAATCAGAGCCGAGGGCGCCAGAAACCGAACGCCGCCTGATCCCACCACCTCGCATCACTTGCCCCCGTGGGCCCACAGGTCCCACCCACGCGCGGGGCCCCGCCCGTGGACTACGGGGGGACAAGCCCCAGCCGCGCTAAGTGGCCCCTTCTTACGCCGCCACATGGCCCCTTTTTGCTCCGCCGTTGACATCCGCATACGTTCTTGAGGATCTGTTCTCGCCAGAATTCGTGCCTCAGGAGCCCATCCGCGAGCAGCCCATACTCGACCAGCCGATGCCCAACGAGCTGGCGCCGCGACGACGCTAGCGAGTCCGGCGTCGAAATATCTCCCGACCACGACTTGAACCAATCCGGCGGCCGATTATATTCTTCGCGTTGGCACTCACCGAGAGAGAGTGATAATAATCGCGGACGATAATCAGAGGGATAGTCGCTATGCCTTTCAGACCATTGCACGACTGCGTCCTCGTTCGTCGCTTCGAGAGCGAGGATAGGACCGCCGGCGGCCTGATTATTCCTGACACGGCGCAGGAAAAGCCCATGCAGGGCGAAGTGATCGCCGTGGGGCCGGGTGTCCGCAGCGCCAACGGCGAACTGATCGCGCTCGCGGTGCGACAAGGAGATCAGGTGCTGTTCGGCAAGTATGCCGGCACCGAGGTCAAGTTTGGGGGCGAGGAGCTCCTGATCGTCAAGGAATCCGACCTGTTCGGGATTGTCACGGGCGCCGCCAAGACCAAGTTGGCGGCCTGAGAAGGAAGAACCAGAGAAAATGCCTGCTAAAGATATAACGTTCCACGATGACGCGCGCGCTAAGCTGCTGCGCGGCGTTGATATCCTCGCCAACACAGTCAAGGTCACCATGGGTCCCAAGGGCCGCAACGTGATCCTCGACAAGTCGTTCGGCTCGCCGCGCATCTCCAAGGACGGCGTGACGGTCGCCAAGGAGATCGATCTCGCCGACAAGATGGAGAACATGGGCGCGCAGATGATCCGCGAGGCGGCCTCGCGGACCAATGAAGAGGCCGGCGACGGCACCACGACCGCGGTCGTGCTCGGCCAGGCGATCGTGCGCGAGGGCCACAAGGCGGTCGCGGCCGGCATGAACCCGATGGACCTCAAGCGCGGCATCGACATGGCGGTGAGCGCTGTGGTCGAGACCTTCAAGAAGCGCGCCAAGAAGCTCAAGTCCGACGAGGAGATCGCCCAAGTCGGCACCATCTCCGCCAACGGCGAGCGCACGATTGGCGACATAATCGCCAGGGCGATGGGCAAGGTCGGCAAGGAAGGCGTGATCACGGTCGAGGAGGCCAAGGGCTTCGAGACCGAGCTCGACGTGGTCGAGGGCATGCAGTTCGACCGCGGCTATCTCTCGCCCTACTTCGTCACCAATGCCGAGAAGATGAACGTCGAGGTCGAGGACCCCTACATCCTCCTACACGAGAAGAAGCTGTCGAGCTTGCAGCCGATGCTCCCCTTACTTGAGCAAATCGTTCAGGGCGGTCGCCCCTTCCTCGTGATCGCCGAGGATGTCGAGGGTGAAGCGCTGGCGGCGCTGGTCGTGAACAAGCTCCGGGGCGGCCTCAACGTCGTCGCCGTCAAGGCGCCGGGCTTCGGTGATCGTCGCAAGGCGATGCTGGAAGACCTCGCGATACTGACCGGCGGTCAGGTGATCTCCGACGATCTCGGCATCAAGCTAGAAAGCGTGACCCTTGACATGTTGGGCTCGTGCAAGCGGGTGCGCGTGGGCAAGGAGGAGACCACGATCGTCGACGGGGCTGGCGGCAAGGCCGATATCAAGGGCCGTTGCGAGCAAATCCGCAGCCAGATCGACGCCACGACGTCCGATTACGATCGCGAGAAGCTCCAGGAGCGTCTGGCCAAGCTCGCCGGCGGCGTCGCCGTGATTAAGGTCGGCGGTACGACCGAGCTCGAGGTAAAGGAGCGGAAGGACCGCGTCGACGACGCGCTCAATGCGACGCGCGCGGCGATCGAGGAGGGCATTGTGCCCGGCGGCGGGGTCTCCTTCCTCTACGCGCTCAAAGAGCTCGACGCGCTCGCGCCGGCCAACGACGAGCAGGCCGCCGGCATCGCCATCATCCGCCGGGCCTTGCGCGCGCCGACCTTCCAGATCGCGACCAACGCCGGCGCCGAAGGCTCGATCGTGGTCGGCAAGGTGCTCGAGAGCAAGAACCGGAACTGGGGCTACGACGCCCAGACCGACACTTACGGCGATCTCGTCAAGGCCGGCATCATCGACCCGGCCAAGGTGCTGCGGGCAGCGCTTCAGGACGCGGCTTCGGTGGCTGGTCTGTTGATCACCACCGAAGTGACGATCACCGACCGTCCCGAGAAGGGCTCCTCGGCGCCTGCCATGCCCGACATGGGCGATATGGACTACTAGCGGCGACATCGACCACGAGACCGCCACCAAGGGACGTGGGGCTGGCCGTTCGGGCAGCCCCACTCCGGCGCTCCACTGCGGGCCACGGGGCGCGGCGCTACCGCGCTGGCGACACGACTACCACCGCACTCGGACTTCCTTGACCGCCTGCCGGGTGGCCTTGACCACGGCGAAAGTGATGTCCTTGTACCTGATGACTTCACCGACGGCGGGGATCTCGCCCACCAGGCTGATCAGAAAACCGGCGACTGTTTCGTAGTCGCCGTCCGGCAGCGCCAGGTCAAAGGTATCGTTCAACGTATCAATCTGAACCCGCGCGCTCACGATGAGATGGGTACGGTCCACCTGGCGGATCATGGGCGCGCTGCCACGCGTCGTGTCGAACTCGTCGTCGAGCTCTCCGACGATCTCCTCGAGCACGTCTTCGAGCATGACGATGCCGTCCGCTCCGCCAAACTCGTCGACGACCACCACGGTGACGTCGTCCTGGCTGAACTCGTCAAGCAGATCCTTGATGCTCTTGGACGCCGAGACGTAGACGACCGGCCGCACGAACGGCGCGATCGGCTTGTCCTCGCCCTGCAACAAGATGTCGAGCGTATTGAGCGCTCCCGATATGCGGTCGATCCTCTCATCGAAAACCGGCAGCCGCTTGTGCCCCGATTCGACGGCGAGGCGGACGGCTTTGCCGCAACTCGCTCCTCTCTCGATCCCCGCCACATCGATGAGCGGCACCATGATCTCGCCGGCATCGGTTTCGCTGAAATCGAAGATGCGGCGGATCATCGTCTGTTCTTCGGGAAGAATGTCGCCCCCGGCCGGCGACATATCGACCAGGGTGCGGATCTCCTCGCGTAGCGTGAACGGGTTGCCCGCGCCACCGCCGGCCGCGCGTCTCAGTCCGCGCGAGACCATCGCGAAGGTCCACAATATCGGCGAAAACAGGATCGAGAAGAAATGCAGCACGAAGACGGCCACCGGTGTGATGGCGTCGGCGCGCTGCTGGAACACGCTCTTGGGCACGATCTCGCCGAAAATCCAGATCATCGGCGCGATCACGACGATGGCGAGCCAGCTATAACTCTCGCCGAATAGAAAGATCACCAGCGTGGTCGCGGCCGTGGTGTTGACGACCAACGCCACGTTGGTGCCGGTGAGAGTGGTCGACAGAAGCCATTCTGGCTTGTTGAGCATTTTCAAGGCAAGCGCCGCGCCGCGCGACCCCGACGCGGCGGCATGGCGCAGCTTCATGCGATCGGCGCTGACGACCGCGATCTCCGAGCCCGAGAAGAAGGCCTCCACGGCCAAGCAGACCACAACGACCAACACTGTGAGCAATATCTCCATCGGCCTAGCCTTCCGTGCGCTCGCTCGGCTCGACGAGTTCGGCTTGGGCCGTTTCCTCCGCGGCCGGGGCATCGTGCGAGGGCTCGACGAGGATGTTGGCGATGCGTTGGCCCGACACCGAGACCACGGTGAGCTCAATCCCGTCGATGCGGACCTTGCTGCCCTCGTCAGGCAGATGGCCGAACTCGCTCAGCAGAATGCCGCCTATGGTCTCCGATCTTTCATCGCCGAGATCGCAGCCGAGCAATTCGTTGAACTGCCGGACCGTCATGTGAGCGTCCATGCGAAAGCGTCCGTCGCCAAGTTTCTCGAAAACGACGCGCTGCCGTCGGCGGCGCTCCGAGCCACTCTCGATCTCGCCGAATATGCACTCCAGCAAGTCCTCCATGGTGACCAGACCGGTTATGCCGCCGAATTCATCGACGGTAAGCGCGAGGGACAATCGGCGGCTGCGGAAGGTGACGAACAGCGACGCGGCCGACAGCGTCTCGGGAACGAAGTGCGCGTTTCGCACCAGTTTGACCACCGCCTCGCGGTCGGTTTTCTGCAGGTTCAAGCCCAAAAGATCCCGCGCGAACAGAATCCCCAGGATCGCGTCTTTGTCGCCGTCTTCGTGAACCGGCACCTTGGTGTGGCGCGTGATGTCGATCTCGATGGCCATCTGGGCGAGCGGCATGCCGACCGGCAGCATGAAGAGGCGCGAGCGCTGCGTCGCGATGTCGCGCACCATCTTGTCGCCAAAGTTGAACACCTGATGGATGTATTTGGCCTCGCTCGCGTCGATCACGCCTTCGCCGACGGCCTCGGCGGCCAGCACCCTGACCATGTCCTCGGTCGCGATATTGGCGGCCGTTCTCTCCTCACCGACGATCATCGTGATGAAGAACTCCGACACCCGCCTCACCACCCAGCGCACCGGTCCGATCAGGCGCGCGAATCGGTCGATCAAGACGCTCTGAAAACTGGCGAACCTGACGTTGTGACCGATGGCCAGCGTCTTCGGCGTGATCTCTCCGAACAAGAGCAGCACCGGCACCATGACGAACACGTTTATCCAGCTGAGCTCGGCGCCGACGAGGCGAACAATGATGACCGCCGAGAGCACGGTCGCCGATACATTGACGAGTTCGTTGCCGATCAGAATCGTGACAAGAAGCTGCCGCGGACGGCTGAGCAGTCGTTCGATCAACGCGGCGCGCGGATGTTTTTCCCGTTTCAAACGCTCGATCTGCGTGCGATCGAGCGAGAACAGGCTCGTCTCGGAACTCGAAAAGAACGCAGACAAGGCCAGCAGGACAACGAGCCCAAGCAGTTGCAACCCAAGAGTTAGGTCCACGGCGGCTCGCTCTTTAGTCCCCTTCGGCCCATGTCGGTGGATGATCTTTCCAGATGCCGACGGCAAACACAACGGCCATGCTCTGGAGCGACACGCTCGACCCTAGATCAGTTGTTCGATCCAGGCCGAATCCTCGCGCAACTGCCCGGCCACCATGGGACCGAGGCGGTGGCGGGCGCGATGGCCTCGCTGGTCGGCCTGTCAGCCGGTTCGGCCGCCGCGCCCGCGGCCGCCGAGGCGACCGAACGGCCATGGAATCTCGCGCCCGCCCATGATGCCCGCCGGTCGGAGTATCAAGATCACGATCATGGTGCCGGCGATGACGAGCTCTTGGGAGCCGAGTGGGACCGAGAGCACGACGCCAACATCGATGCCGGCCTCGAGATTGTTCAAGACATCGATCATGGTCGAGATCACCACCACCCCGACCAGCGCGCCGGTCAAGCTCCGCTGGCCGCCGACGATCAGCATGGCCAGCAGGACGAACGTGATCAACAGCCAGAAGTTCCGGGCCGAGATGGTGCCGAGAAAATGCGCCTCGAGAACGCCGCCCACACCCATGAAAAAGGCGCTCAGAACGTAGGCGATCAACCGCTGTCGCGGAATGTTGATGCCGGCCGCCCGGGCTGCGAACTCATCCTCGCGGCTCGCCCGCAGCGCCAGGCCATAGCGCGATTGTTGGTAGACAAAGGCCACGAACAGGGCGACCACCGCCCACGCCAGCCCGACCCACATGTCGACATAAATCGGAATGCCCGGCAACGTCGCGGCGCCCATGGTCCACGGGTCCCAGTTGATATAAAAGGTCCTGAACATACCGAGCACCGCGAGCGTCGCGATGCTCGCGGCGATGCCCGAAAGGCGCATGATCGGCACGCCAACGAAGAAGGCGACAACGGCGGCGAGTCCGGCGGCGGCGATCGCCGAAGGCAGCAACGGATATTGATACTCGGTCAAAAAGGCCGGCAATTGCAGCGCGAAGGACTTCTTGAAGGGCGTCAAGGTCAGCCATGCCACCGCGTAGGCGGCCACCATCATGAAGGTAGCGTGGCCGAATGCGAGCACGCCCGAGTTGCCGATGAAGATATAGAGACCGATCACCAACACCGCACGGATCAGCCCATCGGTCACGGTTCTTGCCAATACCGCATCGCCGGTCGCCCAGACCGTCACGACGATGATCAACAATAAGAGCGAGAGCGAGACCGGCGTCCAGTACTCGCGCAAAAGGACGATAAGGCGGCCATTCGATCCCATTACACCTTCTCCTCCATCGACTTCACCTTGACCAGGCCGGAGGGCCGCAGCAGCAGAATCAGGAGGATCAGGCCGTACACGAGCACATCACGTTGCGGCCGCTCGGCGACCGGCAGGATGATCTGAAAAACCACGCTGGCGATGCCCACCACGAAGCCGCCCAGAACCGCCCCAACCAGGCTCCCCATGCCACCGACCACCGTCGCCACAAAAGCGAACAGGACTAGCGGGATCCCCATCTGGAACTTCAGCGCGCCTTGCTGCGTTACGTAAAGCAGCGAGACCGCCGCGGCCAACAGGCCGCTGATCGCGAAGGCGGCGGCTATAACTCGATTTGCCCGCACGCCCAGCAGCCGCGCCATGACGAAGTCTTCCGACGCCGCGCGCATGTGAATCCCAATCGCTGTTCGCCGCAGGAACACGACGAGGAGAATCAGGAGCGTGATCGTTACGCCGATGGTGATGATCTGCAAACGTGGGATGCGGAGACCCCCGACGACGAGTGGCTCGATCAGTTCCGGCCACAGGTTGACGCTTTTCAGGCGGCCGCCATAGATCATGACGACCAGATGCTCGAGGAAGAAGCTCAGCGCGAATGAGGTGATCAGCAGCACCGACGGGTTCGCGCCGCGCAGCGGGCGAAAGGCAAGCCGCTCCGAGGCCAGCGCGACCATCACGACGATCAGACAGATAGCGCCGACCAGAAGCGGCGCCGGCCACGCCCCGATTAACGTGGTCGCCACCATGGCGCTCGACGGAACAATCAGCGCGTAGCCGCCGATCATGATGAAGTCGCCGTGGGCGAAGTTGATCAGCCTCATGATGCCGAAAATGAGGCCGATTCCGAGCGCGGTCAGCGCGAACAAACTGCCGAGCGCCAAAGCGTCGATGGCGTTCTGGATCACTCCCGTCACGACCGCACCCCCGCGCCGAACCTAATGAAAACGTCCGCGTGCACAGCCGCGACAATCATACGCCGCAGTGTCGCCAAAAAAAGGCCGAGGAGCCAAACCCATATCGGACGACGGGCTTGGCTCCTCTCTGCCTAGTCTAATTGTCGTAGAGATCTTCCGTGAAGTCGGGAAAGATCAGCTGCATTTCGGGCTGGTTGTCGGGCACACCGTAGCCGGCGAAGCTGCCCTTGCCGTTCTGGATCTGTTGAATCGTCAAGATGTGCGTCAGATCGATGTGGGTGTCCGCGGTGTACGTCGTTGGACCCCACAGCAACGGCTCCTTGTCGAACTTGTTCATCTCGGCCAGCACGGCGTCCGAGTCGAACGACCCGGCCCGTTCTATCGCGACCTTAAGCATCTGGATCACGCTGTAGCCGTTGACCGGGAAAGACGTGGTTACCGTCCCGTACTTGGCCGCGAATTTCTCGAAGAACGCGTTTATTTCTGGACGCGGATCGTCGCCCCAAATCGAGCCGAATGAGGCCTGGTAGTGATCGCTCAGGCCGGGAATGGCCCCGACCCAGTAATCGCCGTCCATCGAATCGCCACCGCCGATCGCCACGTCGATGCCGGCGCCGCGGATCTGCCGGATCGCGCTGGTCGCGCCGACGTCATACGAGCAAATGTACAGGAAGTCGGGCTCGCCGAGCTCGGCGGCCTTTTGCTTGTAGCGGGTGACCTGCGAGGCAATCGAGGCGTCCTCCTGCATGAAGGAGTCGACGCCGATCACCTCACCGCCATAGTCCTTCCATTGCTCCAGGAAGCCGTGGCAGATGCTCTTGTCGTATTCGATCGACGCATCCAACAGCAGGTAGGCCTTGCGCTTGCCCAATTCCTTCCACGCGAATCCGGCCATGCCGGCGCCTTCACCCTGGCCATAGGTGTTCAGGGTAAAGGCATAGGGACCGATGCCCTGGACGCCCATCTTGGCGTCGGAAGCGCACGGCGAGATCGAGATCATGTCGTGCTCGTTGGCCACCGTAGCCGCCGGCGCGCCCATGTCGTAGTCGCAAGAAACGAACATGAAGTCGGCACCCTGGGCGACCACGTCGGCGCCGGCCTTGGCGCCTTGGACCGTGTCGGTCTTGGTGTCCGCCTGGACCGCCCGGATCTGGTGACCGAGGATACCGCCCGCGGCGTTGAACTCCTCGATGGCCAACTCCGCACCTTGGAATGGCGGTCCATCGTATTGGTTCATCCAGCCACTGAACGCGATGGCGAAGCCGATCACGACTTCGTTGTCGCTATTGTGGTCCGCGGCAACCGGGTTCGCCGCGCCGATAGCGGCGCTCATAGCCACTGTGGCAAGCAATGCCGTCAACCGTTTCATGTGAGGGTTCCTCCCTGGGCCCTATTGACGCCACCGTGGGCCGCGCACCTAGCGACACACGAAGCTGCGCTCAGTCTATCGACGGCCGTGAGGCCTGTCCACAAACCGGCGCGGGCTCACCTCGGCCGCACCACGGCCAAGCGGCGCGCCGGGACTCGGGGCCGCAGCTCGTCGAGATAGGGCAAGAACTTCGGGTGATACAGAATGGCCGCTCGGGGTGCGCCGGCCCGCGCGGTCCGCTTCGCGCGCGAGCCGTCTGGTGTGGTGGGCTCGGCTCGCGCGCAGCAAACGCTCGGAACCGATCCAGTGGGGCGCCAGGCAGCCAATCTGGTCGACCGAGACGCCGCGGTCGTCCACGAACGGGCGCAGCCAGAACCGGTTGCCCGGGCGCGGCTGGTTGCCGCCGCGGCTTCCATGCCGAGCATTTCGCCGCATACATGCGCCCAGGCTCTTGCGTGGCGACCCGCGCCACAAGTGCGCCTGTCACGATTCGGCGGATCGCCGATCGGGCGCAAGCGTGCCTACCCACCGTCGATGTAGGTTCTGCTGATCCGAGCCGGCACGCCCATGACCTCGGCACGATCCGGCACATTCTCGATGACGACGGCGCCCGCGCCGATCACCGCCCGCGCGCCGATGTGGACGCTGTCACGCACCACCGCGCCCATGGCGATGTAAGTGCTCTCGCCAACCCGCACGGCCCCGGCGACGTTGGCGCCGGGCTGTACCGTGCAGAACTCGCCGATCTCGGTGTGATGGCCGATCAGCGCGCCGCGGCTGACGAAGACATGAGCGCCGAGTCTGGTGTGCGCGGCCACCGCCGCGTTGCGCCCAACGATCACCCCGGGACCCAGGTGCGCCGTGGCCGAAACGCTAGCCGACGGGTGGAACGGGTGGACAAGGGTCGCGAAGGGGACGCCGTGTCCCGTCGTGACCACCGCCCGCCTCCCGGCGGCCCGCCGCTTGATGGTCCGGCCGGGGCGGGCGTTTGCCGCGAGCCTTCCTTTTCCTGTTGGGTTGCTTCTTCATGGTGAGCTGACCGCACTGCCTTGGGGCGGCCCTGTGGAACCCCTGGGTCAAGGGGCGGGGGTGGCCCCAGCCGCGCCGAGGAATATCGGCGGACCTCGGCCGGCGGAGGTCGCCCGGGGCGCGAGGGTGATCGACGCGCCCCGGACGAAGTGTGCCGCGCCGCCTCGGGCTAGATCAGGCCCTCGACGTTGTTGTGCTTTTGCAAGATGCCGGTGTCCTTCAGGTACGTGTTGGTGTCGTCCAATGGCGGCAACAGCTGTACCTTGCCTTCCGCGTCGTAGTACTTGTCGACAGTGGCCGCGGTCAGCACGATCTGTGGGCACTTGGTCAACGGCGGCAGCGTTACGCCGCTCATGATGGCGGTGACCATCGCGATCAGGTACTGCCCCCAGTGAGTCGCGAACACCGAGCCCTCGGCCACCCATTGCGGATTGTTGCGGAGCTCGCCGAGCGCCGCCACCGAGCCGCCGAGACCGGCGACGAGGGTGTTGTCTTGGCGGTTCGCCTCGGTGATCGCTCGCCACGCGCCGAGGGTCGAATCGTCGTTGACCGAATACAGCAGAATGTGGCGATCGGCCGGCAAGGTTTGCAGCGCGTTCTTCACCGCCGTGTAGCTCTGCTCCAACACCCCCCCGCCATCGACCTGGATGCCAGTGTCGCCGATCGTGGTCGTCGTCGCGGTGATGTCGGCCGGCGCGATCTTGCTCATGCCGGCCATGGTGTCGGCTGCGGTGACGTAGAAGTAGCGGACGCAGTCGTTGACCTCGACGCCGGCGGCCGAGGCTTGGATGATGATCGCCGTCGTATCGTTGCCAGACCAGCCTTTCGCCTTGGCCAGCGGCACCACCACGTTCGCGGTGTCGATGCCGATGGTCTGGTTCACGAGGTTGAACCAGTGGCCGCCGGGGATCGGCACGTTGATCGCGACGAACGGAATCCCGGCGTCGTCGAACAGCCGCCGTAGTGCCTCGCCGATGCCCTCGACGCCGTTGTACTCAAGGATCACGTCGGGTTGGTCCTGGACCATCAGGCGTGCGTTGGCGAGCGTTTTCTCCGCCTCGAATTCGTTGTTGTAGCGTTTGATGTCGTAGCCGGCGAGCTCGGCGGCGGCTTGGATGCCGTTCCCGAGTTGGACGAACAACTCTCCGGTCTCAAGCACGTTGGCGAAGCTGATCTTGAGCTTGCCCTGGGCCGAGACTTGGCGGCCTCGTGTGGCGACAAGGCTCGTCGCCAACGGCAGAGTCAGGCCGAGCGCCGTCAGGCGCTGGATCATCTGCCGCCGCGAGAGTCGGCCGCGAGGCTGCGAGAGTTGCCGTTTGTTGTCCTGATCGTGATCGTTCATCGTGATTTCCTCCACTGTGTTGATGTTTGGCGTTTGAAGTTTGGTTTGGCTCGATGCGCTCTTGTTGGTCTCGGCGGCTAGTTGGTCACCGCCGGGCGCAGTTGACCGAAGCCGACGGCGAGCAAGAGAATAGCGCCGGTCGCGATCTGTTGGTAGAAGGCCGGCACCATCATTAGCGCCATGCCGTTGGCGATGGTGCCCAGCACCAGCACCCCGATCAGCGTCCCGCCGACGCCGCCTACACCGCCGAACAGCGCGGCGCCGCCCAGAATCACGGCGGCGATCGAGGTCAACGCGGCGTTCGCCCCCACCGTGGCCGAGCCGGCCAAGAGCTGGCTCGACACCACCACGCCGGCGAACGCCGCCAGCGCCGCGCACAGCACATAAATCACGATGGTGATCTCATCGACGCGCAGGCCAACCAGCCGACTCGCCTCACGGTTGCCGCCGATGGCATAGATGCGGCGGCCAAACAACGTGTAGCGCATCATGAACGCAATCGTGAGGCTCAAGGCGACCAGCACGATCACATAATAGGAGATGCCACCGTATGTCCGGTCGGCCAAGACGCCGGCATCGAAGTTCTGCATCGGAATGGTGACGCCGTTGGAGAGCGTATAGGCCAGACCGCCCGCGATCGAAAGTGTGCCCAGCGTGGCGATCAGCGGGTTGATGCGGACCTTGGTGACCAACAAGCCGTTGGCCAGACCGACCGCCGCGCCGAGGGCGATGACGAGCAGAATCGCGAGCGGCGTCACCATTCCGAAGTTGCTGAAAATGACGAACGCCACCGCGCCCAGCGGCACGACCCCGCTCACCGAAAGATCGAATCCGCCCGAGACGATGGCGAGCGTTTGGCCGAGCGCGACGATGCCGATCACCGTGACGTTCGACAGGATGTTGAGCGTGTTCGAGTAGCTGAAGAAATATTCAGTGGCGAACGAGAAGAAAATCAATACCAGGACATAGAAGATACCGATGCCGAAGAACTGGGCGCGCGTCGAATTCCACCGGCTCTTGACCGTGGTCGAGTCCTCCGCGCTCATCTACCGCTGGCTCCCCCGTCGCCCGCCTAGCGCCGACCCAGCGCCGGCCGACACTTGCCCCTTGCGCGAGATCATCTCGCCCATGACTCAGTTTCCCCCAGGCCTACCCAAGTCCCCCAGGCCATCCCAGCTTCCCACGTGGCCGCTTCCTCCCGACCGCGTATGACGACGGCGATGTCCCTATCTCTGTTGAAATTCGTGGGGCAGGCGTCGCTGGTTGATGATGCTATGCTGCCTTCATGATGGTTTCAATGGCACTGTCGGCCTGAGCCTTTCTCAAGTGTTCCTGGAGAGCATTTCGGAGGATGGGCAGCTGACGATAGGCCTTGAGGCGACGGAAGGTTTTCTGGGCCTCCAGCAGGCCGGCGGCGGTCCATCTGAGCGCCATCTCGGCGTGTCTCCAGCGTTTGACGTTGCGGGTGACCTGGCGCACCGTGCCGAGCGCGTTCTCGACGATGTTGGTGCAGGCGAGCGAGCGCCGGAGTTCGTGCGGCAGGCCGAGGCGGATGACGGTGAGTATCTCGTCCAGCCCCTCCAGGATGCTGCCCGAGACGCCCGGTTCCTCATGCTCCAGACGCCGGGCCAGGTTGCGCAGCAGCCGTTCGGCCTTGTCTGCGTCGTCCTGGTCCCAGGCCTGACGGAGCGCCTTCTTGACGCTCGCATGCAAATGCAGGGGCAGGCGCTCGATGATGTTACGGCCCTTGTGGACCTGGCAGCGCTGGATGGCGGCGGCCACACCGAAGGTGTTGCGGATCGCTTTGCTGAGCGCCTTCGCGCCATCGACGATGAACAGCCGGGGCAGCGTCGGATCGAGCCCCCTGGCGAGGAGATTGTCGAGCAAGGCCTGGACGACGACAGTGTTCTCCGTCGCCCCCTCGACCACGGCCAGGACATGCTTGTCGCCGTTGCCATCGACGCCGATCGCCGCCACCAAGACATGGTCGCCGACATGCAGACCGTCGATCTGGATGACCAGCAGGTCGAGCTCCGAGAGGTCCGAGGCAAGCCAGGCCTTCATCTTCTTGCGCGACAGCGCCACAAAGCGCCGGGAAACGGCCGACTTCGAGGTGCCGTCGCCACGCGCTTTCGCCAGGTCGCCCTCGGGCAGACGGACCGCGCGGTGGTACTTGCGGGTCGACACGTTCAGCACCATCAGGTTGAGCGCCCACTCGAGCAACAGGTTGCCGTCGCGCAGCACCTGCCAGCTCTCCAAACCCACCTCCTTGCCAGCATGGTCGCGAACCCGTGGCCGCTGCACTTTCACGCGGCCGCCGTGGTAGCCGATCTCGCTCTGCGTATGGCCCCAGCGATAACCCCGACGGTTCCCATGGCGACGATGTCGGGCCCCGCACACGGTCGTGGCGTCCTCCTCCATCATCTCGGCCAAGGCCTCGACCCCGGCCAGGAGACAGAACCGATCCACGCTGAGACGGACTGCGTCCATCGCGTCTGCCAGCGGCGGCATAGGAAACGAGGTGGCAAGGGCTTTCGGGCTACTGGAACTACGGATATTCTTTCCCATGGTGTCGTTCTCCCTCTTGGGTTTGCAGCACCCGGAGCCTAACGGCTCCAGGAGAGCGACACCTACCTCAACTTTTCAACATCGACCGGAACATCTCCATGACGACCGAACAAGTCACACAACCGGTCGCGCCGCAAGCTAACGCAGTACCGCCAGATCCTCGGCCCTCTCCTCTTCCGGCAACTTGCCGAGGATAATCATCCCCAGAACCTGATCCTTGGTGACCTCGGCGGTCGGGCGGGTGCCGACTCGCCGCCCGTTCGACATGACGGTGATGCGATCGGACATATCGAACACATCGTGCAGATCGTGGCTGATCACGAACATGCCGATGCCTTCGGATTTGAGCCGGAGCACCAGCTCCTTGAAGGTCCGCGTCTCGTTGTGGCCGAGGGCGGCGGTTGGTTCGTCCATGACCAGGACCTTGGCGTTGAAATGCAGCGCCCGGGCGATCGCGATGGACTGGCGCTGGCCGCCGGACAGACTCAACACCGGGTCCTTCAAGGTCGTGAAGTTGGGGTTGATGCGGTTGATGACAGCGGCCGCCGCGCGCTCCATGGCCGTATTGTCGAGGGTGCCGTACCGGGTGAGGAGCTCGCGCCCCATGAACACGTTGGCCGCCGAATCGAGGTTGTCGTGCAGGGCGAGATGTTGGTACAGGGTCTCGATGCCGTAGTTCTTGGCGTCGCGTGGGTTGTTGATGGTGGCCTTTTCACCGCCCACGTGAATCTCGCCCGAGTCCATCTGATAGGCGCCAGAGAGAATCTTGATGAGGGTCGATTTGCCGGCCCCGTTGTGGCCAACGATCCCCATCACCTCGCCGGGATGGAGCGAGAGCGACACATCCTCGACCGCGTGGATGCCACCGAAGCTCTTGTAAATGTTGCGCATCTCGACGAGCGGCGGAGCGGTCATCAGGGCTGCCTTTGGGGAGAGGATCGCGGCCGCGCGATGGTGCCTCAATGGCTGAGCGCGAGCAAGGGGCGCGCGGGTCAGTGTCTCGGTTTGAGTTCCGACCTGCGCCAAGCACCGCCCCATGGCGCCCGTGCTAGAATCTGGCGCGGTGGCCCCTCACCTCACTCCAACCGACGCCGAACCGGCGGCGCGCCTGCTGGCGTGGTACGACCGGCAGTACGCCGCGCGGCGCTGGCGCGATATGCCGTGGCGGGCGGCGCCGGCCGAGCGCCCCGATCCCTACCATGTCTGGCTCAGCGAGATCATGCTGCAGCAGACCACCGTCGCCACCGTCGGCCCCTATTTCCGCCGTTTCCTTAAGCGCTGGCCGAGCTTGGCCGATCTCGCCCGGGCGCCGCTCGATCAGGTTCTGCATGCCTGGCAGGGGCTCGGCTACTACGCGCGCGGGCGCAACCTGCACGCCTGCGCGGGCCGGCTCATGGCCGAGCACGGGGGCTGTCTCCCCGACAGCGAAGCGGCGCTGCGCCGCCTGCCCGGCATCGGTCCCTACACGGCGGCGGCGATCGCGGCGATCGCCTTCGACCGCCCCGCCAACGTTGTCGATGGCAACGTCGAGCGGGTGATGGCCCGGCTGTTCGCGATCGAGACGCCGCTGCCGGCCGCCAAGCTGGAACTGGCGGCACTGGCGGGCACGCTGGTGCCGCCGCGGCGCGCGGGCGACTACGCCCAGGCGCTGATGGACCTCGGCGCCACGGTCTGCGCCGCGCGCCGCGCGACTTGCGAGGTGTGCCCGTGGGCCAGGGACTGTCGCGCCCACGCCGCCGGCCAGCCTGAGCGGCTCCCCCGGCGAACGGCGCGCGCCGCCCGCCCCCACCGCCACGGGGTGGCGTTCTGGCTAACGCGCGGCGATGGCGCGATCTTGCTCCGCCGCCGGCCCGAGCGCGGCCTGCTCGGCGGCATGGTGGAGGTGCCCTCGACGCCGTGGCGCGAGCAGCCGTGGCGGTTCGCCGAGGCCCGCGCCCACGCCCCCGCCCGAGCGCGCTGGCGGTGCCTCGCTGGCGCCATCGAGCATGGCTTCACCCACTTCACGATCTCGTTCGACCTGTTCGCCGCCGCTGTCACCGGCGAACCCGACCTCGACGGCTTCTGGGTCGCGCCGGCTGATTTCCCATGCCACGCCCTGCCGACCCTGACCAAGAAGATCATCGCCCACGCGTCCTCAACCCATCCGCGCGCCCGACTGATATAGTTTAGCCCGCCCCACCCCGCGAGCGCTACCACCTCGGCGTCGGCGCCGATTCGGTCTTCCCGCTCCCCCTTGATGGGGGAGCGTCGGGGTGGGGTGACGGGCGGACCCGTGCTTGCCGCCCTCAATGCAGCCCGGCGCGGACCTGTTGGCGGAGGCGGTCGATCGGGACCCAGGCGCCGTCGGCCTTGAAGCACCAGAAGGCCCAGCCGTTGCACGCCGGCGCGCCTTGAACGTGGGCACCGACCTGGTGGATCGAGCCTCGGATCGGGCCGTGCGCGCCGTCGGAAATCAGGGTCCCATCCGCCCCCACCTTGGCGTGGTGCGCGCCGCGCGCGTCGGCCAGCACCGCGCCGGGCGCCAGTAACCCGCGCTCGACCAGGGCGCCGAACGGCACCCTCGGCTCGGCCCGTCGCGCGCGCGTCTCGAGGGCCGCGGGGTCGCCCGCCCGCACCGCCTCGAGGCGCTGTTGGGCGAGTTTGACGTAGGCCGCTTCGCGCTCGATGCCGATGAAGTCGCGGCCCAGCCGCTTGGCGACCGCGCCGGTCGTGCCGGTGCCGAAGAACGGATCGAGGACCACTTCGCCCGGCATGGTGGAGGCGAGGATCACGCGATGGAGCAGCGCTTCGGGCTTCTGCGTCGGGTGCGCCTTGCGCCCCTCCTGCTTGAGTCGCTCGGCCCCCGAGCAGATCGGCAACAGCCAATCGGAACGCATTTGCAGGTCGTCGTTGAGCGCCTTCATCGCGTCGTAGTTGAAGGTGTAGCGCGCGCCGCGCTCACGCGAGCACCAGATCAGCGTCTCGTGCGCGTTGGTGAAACGCCGGCCGCGAAAGTTGGGCATCGGATTGGTCTTGCGCCAGATCACATCGTTCAGAAACCAGAATCCTAGATCCTGGAGCGCCGTGCCGACCCGAAATATGTTGTGATAGGAGCCGATCACCCAGATCGTGCCGTCGTCCTTGAGCACCCGCCGCGCCGCGCCCAGCCACGCGCGCATGAACACGTCGTAGGCCTCGTGGCTGGCGAAGCGATCCCACGCCGCGTCGACCCCGTCCACCCGCGTGTTGTTGGGCCGCTTGAGTTCGCCTTCGAGCTGAAGGTTGTAGGGCGGATCGGCGAAGATCATGTCGATCGAGCGCGCCGGCAGCCCCGCCATCAGACCCACGCAATCGCCGCGCAAGACACGGTTCAGGGGAAGCTCGGCGCGGGTCATGGCAGGCTCGGCGGCGGTCATGGCGCGGCAGCATGGTGAAGCTGGCCCGAAACGTCAATAGTCTCGCCGACTCAAGGACTTACGCCCAGAGCCTACGCCCAGTCTCATGTCCAGACTCAGGCCATGGCGTTGAAGTTGCGCACGGGTGCGAAGGTGTCGCGGTGGTGGCGCGTCGTTCCGACCCGTCCGATCGCCTCGCGATGGGCGTCGGTGCCGTAGCCGGCGTTGTGCTCCCAGCCGAAGGCCGGATAGCGGGCGGCCAGCTTGGCCATCAGGCGATCGCGCGCGACCTTGGCGATGATCGAGGCGGCGGCGATCGACGCACTCAGCCGATCGCCGGCGATCACGGTGCGCACCGGGCACGGCAGATCGGGCGCGTGAATCCCGTCGACCAGCGCCGAGCCGGGCGCCAGCCCCAGGCGGGCCACCGCACGGCGCATGGCCAGCAAGCTGGCGGCGAGGATGTTGATATCGTCGATCTCGGAGACGCTTGCCGCGGCCAGCCCGATGTGCGCGCCGCTCGCGCGCAGCGCGGTGTCGAGCCATTCGCGTTCTTTGCGCGACAGGCGTTTCGAATCGGCGAGACCCTCGGGAATCGCCGCCAGGTTTAGAATCACGGCGGCGGCGAAGACCGGGCCGGCGATCGGGCCACGGCCGACTTCGTCAACGCCAGCGACCGGGCCGCGGCAGCTCGCCTCGAGGTGCAGGTCAGCGCTCATCGTCCGCCCCGTCCCGATCGCGCGCACCCCCTGGTCGGGGGCGCCGACCACGCGGCGGCGGCACCTCGCCCTTGCGCCGCGCCCGCGACCAATCTAGAGGCTCGGCGGGTCTCGGCGGCGGTTTGGGCGGTGGCGGAATGATCTCGCCGTCGAGCGCCGCGCCGTCGCCGCCAGATTCCGCACTGGTCTCCCCTCGCGCCGACACAAGTGGCGGTCGCTGACCCCGCGCGGCGATGATGCGTTGGAGGACGGCGCGCCAGTCCGCGCGCCCAACGTCGCGCCAGGCACGGCGCACGGTTTTGCCCAGCGTGATCGGCGCGCGGGCGGCGCCCCGCCAATAGCTGGCTGCCCGTGTTGGTCGCCGCGCCCAGTACGCTCTCACCCGCGCGGCGGCATGGTCCGCCAGCGCCCTTTCATGGCCATAGACTGCGGCCAAGAGCGGGCCGAGGGTCGAGACGCCCATCGTCGCGAGGCCGTGCAGACGGCGCGCCGTCAACAACCACAGCGGGCTGACGACCAGGCTCAAGGCGATCACCGCCACCATCAGCCGCTCGACCTCCTCGCCCAAAGTGCCGGCGGCGACGCCCGCAGCGACCAGCACGAACGAGAACTCGCCGATCTGGCCGAGCACCGTGCCGGCCAGGAAGGCGCGGTACCAGCGCGCCCCGAGCGCGTGGAGGATAGCGACGTTGAGCGCCGTCTTCAGCACCGTCACGAACAACAGCAACACCAGTACGGTGCCGAGCTCGCGCCAGATGAAGCCGAGGTCGATCAACAGCCCGACCGAGAGGAAGAAGATCATCAACAGTACGCTCTGAATCGGCTTGGTCGCGTTCAGCATGACAATGCGCTCGGCGCTGTTGCCGATCACCAGCCCAGCCAGGAACGCGCCGAACGCCGCCGACAGCCCGACCAGGCCCGACACGGCGGCCGCCCCAAAGCAATAGGCAAGACCGGTCAGCGCCGTCAGATCGAGGCTGCCGGCGACCCAGCGCCCGAGCGGCAAGCTCACGCGCTGACGCCGGGTCAGGTAGCGGATCAGCAGCGTCAACACGCCGACGGCGACGATGATGGCCGCGACCGCGCCGAGGTCGAAGGCGTGGGTCGGCGCGGTCGCGTCGATGATCAGCATCATCGGCACGATCGCCAGGTCCTGGGCGATCAGCACCCCGACCGCGAGGCGCCCCGCCGGGCTCCTGAGCTGGCCGATGTCCTCGAGGATCTTGATCGCCACCGTGGTCGAGCTGACGGCGACGACGAAGCCGAGCAGGATCGAGAGCGCGCCCGACCAGCCCATCAGCCGCGACAGCGCCACCATCACGCCGACGCTGATCGCGATCTGCAGACCGGTCGCGATCAGCGCCAGCCGCCACACCCGCGTCAGCGCGCGCAGGCGGAGCTCCATGCCAATCACGAACAGCAGCATCAGCACGCCAAGCTCGGCCAGCGCCGCGATCAGGCTGCGGTCCTCGACCAGCGCCAAGCCCGAGGGTCCGAGCAGCACTCCGGCGATGATGTAGCCGACGATGGCGGGTTGGCGCAGCCGGGTCAGCAGAATGCCGCAGGCGAGCGCGGCGACGGCGACGACCGCGAGGCCCGTGAGCTCGGTCTGCCCGGGCATGGTCTGAGCTTATAGCACAGCCGCGCCGCCGCCCGTGGCCCCTCACCGTGCGGCGGACCACCGGCCCGTCTCGGGTGGGGATCGCGCCGCCGTTACAGCAGCGTCAGCTGGTCGCCCGCCGGTTCGGGCACGCGGAGCGGCTGGTGTCGAGCTCGACCGGGCGGCGGTTGAGCCCCAATCGCCGGCAGCTCAGCGTAGGGGCCCGAGCCGCGCATGCGCCGCCCGAACTCGGCCTCGTAGCTCTTGCCGCCCCGGGTCTGGCGCACCAGCGACATCACCCGGCGGGCCCGCGCCGGCTCGTTCGCCGCCAACCATGCGCCGAACAGCTCCTTCAGCTCGAGCGGCAACCGCAACAGGATGCAGCCCGCCCGCGTCGCGCCCGCCCACGCCGCCGCTTCAAGGATCGACTCGATCTCGGCGTCGGTCAGGCCCGGCACGATCGGCGCCACCATCACCCCGCACGGGATCCCGGCCTTAGCGAGCGCGGTGACCGCCTCCAGCCGCTTGCCCGGGGTGGAGGCCCGGGGCTCCATCCGGCGGGCGATCCGGCGGTCGAGCGTGGTGACCGAGAGCATGACCTGCGCCAACCCCTTGGCCGCCATCGGCGCCAGAATGTCGATGTCGCGCACCACTAGCGCCGACTTGGTGACGATCCCGACCGGATGCTCGAAGGCCGCCAGCACCTCAAGGATCTGGCGGGTGATCTTGTTCGACCGCTCGATCGGCTGATAGGGATCGGTGTTGGTGCCGAGCGCCATCATCCGACGCTCGTAGTTGGGGCGTCTCAGTTCGCGCTCAAGCAGGCGCGCCGCCTCGGGCTTGACGAACAGCTTGCTCTCGAAGTCGAGCCCCGGCGACAGCCCGAGGAAAGCGTGGGTCGGGCGCGCGAAGCAGTAGACACAGCCGTGTTCGCAACCGCGATAGGGATTGATCGAGCGATCGAAGCCGAGGTCGGGAGAGGCGTTGCGGGCGATAATCGACCGGATCGAGTCGGCGATCACGGTGGTCCGCAGCGGCGCCGGCTCGTCGCGATCGCCGCGCGCGTCACCGTCGTAGGCAAAGTTCTCGTCGCTGGCGACCCTGCGCAACCCCTCGAACCGGCCGGCGCGGTTGCTGACGGCGCCGTGCCCGCGCCGCGCCGGCAAGCCATCGCCAGCCGTGGCGACTGGTTGGCCCGCCCCTTGAGCGCCGTTCGCGGTGGTCACCGTATGCATCGCCGCGTCCATGACGGGCGATGTCCCTATCTCTGTTGAAATTCGTGGGGCAGGCGTCGCTGGTTGATGATGCTATGCTGCCTTCATGATGGTTTCAATGGCACTGTCGGCCTGAGCCTTTCTCAAGTGTTCCTGGAGAGCATTTCGGAGGATGGGCAGCTGACGATAGGCCTTGAGGCGACGGAAGGTTTTCTGGGCCTCCAGCAGGCCGGCGGCGGTCCATCTGAGCGCCATCTCGGCGTGTCTCCAGCGTTTGACGTTGCGGGTGACCTGGCGCACCGTGCCGAGCGCGTTCTCGACGATGTTGGTGCAGGCGAGCGAGCGCCGGAGTTCGTGCGGCAGGCCGAGGCGGATGACGGTGAGTATCTCGTCCAGCCCCTCCAGGATGCTGCCCGAGACGCCCGGTTCCTCATGCTCCAGACGCCGGGCCAGGTTGCGCAGCAGCCGTTCGGCCTTGTCTGCGTCGTCCTGGTCCCAGGCCTGACGGAGCGCCTTCTTGACGCTCGCATGCAAATGCAGGGGCAGGCGCTCGATGATGTTACGGCCCTTGTGGACCTGGCAGCGCTGGATGGCGGCGGCCACACCGAAGGTGTTGCGGATCGCTTTGCTGAGCGCCTTCGCGCCATCGACGATGAACAGCCGGGGCAGCGTCGGATCGAGCCCCCTGGCGAGGAGATTGTCGAGCAAGGCCTGGACGACGACAGTGTTCTCCGTCGCCCCCTCGACCACGGCCAGGACATGCTTGTCGCCGTTGCCATCGACGCCGATCGCCGCCACCAAGACATGGTCGCCGACATGCAGACCGTCGATCTGGATGACCAGCAGGTCGAGCTCCGAGAGGTCCGAGGCAAGCCAGGCCTTCATCTTCTTGCGCGACAGCGCCACAAAGCGCCGGGAAACGGCCGACTTCGAGGTGCCGTCGCCACGCGCTTTCGCCAGGTCGCCCTCGGGCAGACGGACCGCGCGGTGGTACTTGCGGGTCGGCACGTTCAGCACCATCAGGTTGAGCGCCCACTCGAGCAACAGGTTGCCGTCGCGCAGCACCTGCCAGCTCTCCAAACCCACCTCCTTGCCAGCATGGTCGCGAACCCGTGGCCGCTGCACTTTCACGCGGCCGCCGTGGTAGCCGATCTCGCTCTGCGTATGGCCCCAGCGATAACCCCGACGGTTCCCATGGCGACGATGTCGGGCCCCGCACACGGTCGTGGCGTCCTCCTCCATCATCTCGGCCAAGGCCTCGACCCCGGCCAGGAGACAGAACCGATCCACGCTGAGACGGACTGCGTCCATCGCGTCTGCCAGCGGCGGCATAGGAAACGAGGTGGCAAGGGCTTTCGGGCTACTGGAACTACGGATATTCTTTCCCATGGTGTCGTTCTCCCTCTTGGGTTTGCAGCACCCGGAGCCTAACGGCTCCAGGAGAGCGACACCTACCTCAACTTTTCAACATCGACCGGGACATCTCCCCACCAGCTCCTGAACAGATAGCGAAGATCGATCACATCGTCGGCGTAGACGACGCGCCGCACACTCGGCGCGAGTTCGCGATCTTCGGCGCTGAGCTTCATGGGCTCCATTCCGTCGCGGTATGCCATGTTGCGCCCTATCTTCGCCGACGCTCGTTACAGGCGAATTCGTACCCAAGTTAGCCCAAAGCGCATATGTGTGCCAGACGGTGTGCTCCGACCCCTGCGCTCGGCTACATTATGAGTAAGAGACCGTTTCACATCTGGCACATCATCACCGGGCTGCCCGTCGGTGGGGCGCAGACGATGCTGGCCCAGCTGCTGGCGCGCGTCGATCCAACCCGGTTTCGCCAGCGGGTTGCCTCGCTCGGCGGGCTGGGGGCGCTCGGCGCCGATCTACGGGCAAGCGGAATCGCGGTCGACGCGCTCGACATGCGTCGGGGCCCGGCAGGCGCGATCGACGCGGCGCGCCTCGCCGGCTGGCTGCGCCGCGACAAGCCCGATCTCGTCCAGACCTGGCTTTACCATGCCGATCTCATCGGTGGACTGGCCGCGCGGCTGGCCGGTTGCCGCCACCTCGTGTGGAACATCAGGCACACCGACCTGCGCCCCGGCAGTGATAAGCGATCGACGATCCTGGTGGCCCGCGCCTGCGCCGCACACTCGGGCTGGCTCCCCGAGCGGATCGTTTGCAACTCGGAGACGGCGCTTCGGACCCACGTCGCGCTCGGCTATCCGCGCGACAAATTCATCGTTATTCCCAATGGCATCGATGCGGCACGGTTTCGTCCCGATCCGGAAGCCTACGCCGCCGTTCGTCGAGAACTCGGCGTCGCCGCCGAGACGCCGCTGATCGGGCTGGTCGGCCGCTTTCATCCGCAGAAGAATCATCGCGGCTTTCTTCGCGCCGCCGCCTTGTTGGCGGGACGCCACGAAGGCCTGCGCTTTCTGTTGTGCGGTGAGAACGTCACGCCGGACAACGCGCGGCTCAACGAGTGGATCGTCGAGCACGGTCTTGGCGATCGGGTCCACCTCCTCGGTGTGCGCCAGGACATGCCCCGGTTGACGGCGGCGCTCGATGTTGCCACCTCTTCGTCCTCGCACGGCGAGGCGTTCGGCAACGTGATCGTCGAGGCGATGGCCTGCGGGGTGCCCTGCGTCGTCACCGATGTCGGTGATTCGCGGTCGATCGTGGGCGCCAGCGGCCGAGTTGTGGCGCCGGGCGAGCCCGAGGCACTGGCCCGCGCCTGCACCGACCTGCTGGTGGCGAGGCCCGAGGACCGCGCGGCGCTCGGCACAGCCGCCCGCCACCGCACCATCGAACATTACGCGATCGAGGGCGTCGTCGAGCGTTATCAGGCGCTCTATGAGGAGGTTGCGGACCGGCACGGTCGCTGACTGAGGCGAGCTCTCCTCAATCGAGCAACCGATCCCAGTCGCGCGCGAGCTCGCCGAGGTTGCCGCCCTGGGTCGCCGCGGACAGCATCTTGCTGCCGGCCAAAATCTGACCGCCGTCGCGGGACAGTGGCCGAAACGCGAAGATCCCAGCCCGACGCGTCGATCGGGTGAGAAAGATATCGAAGGGGATTCGGATGAAGAAGCCCTTGTCGAAGCTGCCTTCGCCGAACACCTCCTCCGGCACGTTGGTCACTGTCGCCCACACCCCCGCAGAGACGCCGCTCTCGAACCGACGCCACAGGAAGTAGGAAGCGCCACGGTCGCCGGCCAGGAATTGCCCAATGTGCATGGCCGCTGACAAATTGTAGATCGGCAGTTCATAGTTGATATTCGCGTGTCCGGTCGTGACCTCGTAGTCGAGGAACCCGAAACCGCCCTCGAAGTCACGCTGCCTGACCCGGTTGATGTCGAAACCGACGGCCCAGCGCGACCCGAAGGGACGGTAGAGCACCTCCGCCCCGACGCCGCCGAACATCTCTTCAAAAATGCCAGCTGAGACGCGCGCGTAGAGATCGGTTCGCGGCGAGTAGGCGTAGTTCACTCCAAGCCTCGAAAGCTTGTGGTCGGCCCCCTGCAGGTACTTCAGGATCTCGCTGCGCACCCGCGGCAATTTGCTGTCGGAGGCGGTGCTTGCCTTCTCGAAGTTGTTGTACAGATTGCCAAACAGTGTCCCGGTGAGGCTCAGGCCCCGCATCAACTCCAGCCTCCCGTTCAGCCGCACGTAGATCTGGTAGAGCAGGAACTGCGCCGAATCGCCGAGATACTGCCGGGTGTTGGGTGTCAAACTCCAGGTGAAGGCGGGGTAGCGACCCGGCGGCACGACCGCGCTCTCCGGAATGCTGGTGCCGCCATCAAGGGTCACGTCGCTCCAGATCTCTTCGCCGCTCCCCTCAAGCACGACGGCGCGCTCTAGATCGCGCCGCATCAGCGTGACGTGATTGATGGGCATGCCGCCCGCCATCGTGACGACGGATATCTCCTCGATCGTGCTCGGCGCGTTGTTAGCAATGACCCGGGCCGGCCGGCCGACGTTGCGCGCCGCCTCGGGATAGCGCTGCGGGGTGACGAACACCGTCGCCCGTGTACGGGTGAAATGCACCGCATCGACCTGCACGCCTTGCGCGGCGAGTTCCGCGAACAGGCTTTCAGCGATCTCGATGCCGGCGACGTCCAGAGTGGCGCCGCCGGAACTTACCGCGTCCGTGCCCTGCTGCTCAGGCAGCACGGTGACGCGGGCCTCCTCGCGACCGTCCCGCAGCCCGATCACCGTCACCTCATCTACCGGCGACGCGGCGGAATTGGCGATGATCCAGCCGGCGCGCCGATAATCCGCGGCACCCAGATGGTCCTCGGTGGAGACCGTGACGACAGCGGCGTTGTTCGCGAAATTAACCGACTCGACGAAGAAGCCGCTGGCCTCCAGACGATCGAACATCTCATCGACGGGCGCCGAGCGCTGAACATCGCCGCGCGAGAGCGCCTCGCGATCGAGGCTTCCGTTGGTGCCTCGACTGAGAAAGACGACCCGGTCGAGGGCGGTCGGCGCCGCCGCCATGACAACCCGCGCCACCCGTGTGCGCTGCTCCAAGGAGAGGTGGCTCTCGGTGTATAGGGTCGCCTCGGTGTGCGAGAGTTCGAACGCCTCTACCCCCACCCTCTCCAGGCCATCGACCATGTAGTCGACGATCTCGAGCTCGGCGAGCTCGGCCATGGTGAACGACACCTCCGTAGCGGGGCCGCTCGGGCCGAGCTCGACGATGGCCACCGATTCAACTGCCTCTCCGAAAACGCTCGCCACCTTCCGGGCCGCCCGCGAGAGGTCGGGCACCGCCAGCCCCTCGATCCCACCGGCGACATAGACCGAGGCAAGTTGGCCGGAAAGTTCGATCGACTGAACCCGCAGGCCGGCGCGCGCGAGATCATCAATCAGCGCCGTCGCGGCGGCGTCGGTCTCAACACCGCGGCTCTCAATCCCCATCGGATCTCCGCCAACCGTCGGCGCATCGGTGGTCGCTTGGCGCGGCTCCACCGGCGGCGGCGGCGGCGGCGGGTCGAACTTGGGGGTCCCGGCGGTGTGAAGATTGGCCCGCATCGAGACACGGACCACGCCGGCATAGCCGCGCTCATGACCGGCGGCGATGTCGAGCCATGAGAACGGTCGATAGTTGAGGCCGAAGTTGAACGGCGATGTAGACGGAACGACCTTGTTGCCAAATCTGGCGCGCGGTTCGTTGGTGTAGTCGTTGCCTTCGTATTCGGCCTTGAGCGTCAGTCCCTCAATGGGCGTGAAATACTCGACGCCGCCGAACAGCGCGGCGCGGGCGCCCGAGAAGTAGTTGCCGGGACTGAACTTCCCGCCGCGGCCGGTCTTGGCGTCCCGGTTGTCGAAGGCGCTCGATATAAACGCCAACGGGTTCTTAATATCGCCGCGGGTACCGAGATAGCCCCAGCCGATGCCAAGCGAAAAATCGAGATCGAAGAACCGCTTGCTCGCGACCACGTACTCACCGTCGAACAAGCCGGTCCCGACGCCGTCCTGAAGGCCGACGGCAATGGCCGGCCAGTACTCGCCCTCGCTCCACAGCTTGAATTTGAGATCGGCGCCGCGGTCCTTAAAGGTGTCGCCGCCCAGCGCGATCTTGGTCAGATCGGAGTAGCGGAAGGTGCCCTCGAGCCAGGGCAACGCCTGTAGCGAGATGTAGTAGCGCCGGTAGGGATCTATCTCCGAGACGCCGACATCGAGCTGCCCATCGGGCGCAAACCGAGCGGTCCGGGTTTGCAGTAGACCGACGCCCCCGAAATCGCCGGCCGAGGGAACATAGAACTGCTCGCCGCTCGCCACTACTGAGCGCTCGATCAGCACCGCGCCGGCCACCAGGACAAGCGCCGCTCGGATAGCGAGGTGCCAAAACGCCCCCACCGACCGCTCCTGTCCGGCTGGCGCGGCCGGTCTAGTTTCTACCGATGACCGCGAGCGACGCGGCGGTGATAGCGAGCTGGCTGACGACCTGGGCGAACTCCTTGCTGATCTGGAACAGGTTGAGGGGTGCGGGGTCTTTCGGAATCACGATCGTGCTGCCCGGCGGGACCTGGACGGGGGTGTAGTTCCAGACGCTCAGCAAGACCGGCCGCGCCTCGCCGTTGGGATACACCACGAATACGCGGTCCTCGTCGGCCGAGCGCTGGAAGCCCCCGGCCTGGCGGATGTACTGGTCAACCGTGCTCCCAGAGATAAACTGGAGCGCGCCAGGGCTGAGGACATCGCCGATCACCAGTACCGAGTTGGGGCGCTTGGGCACGAACAGCCTGTCGCCCGGTTCGAGCACGCTGTCCAACTCGGGCCGCACCTGCAGGACAGTCGGGTCGGCCTCGATCACCACGCGGCCGAGCGCTTCGGTGGGGGTGCGAGTCTCGTATGGCATTGATAGCAGTGGCTTCGTTCATTGAGTTCAGGCAGCGATGGCGATGACGGCACAGGGATTGATGTTGTCGTTGGCCGGTGTGTCGGTTGCGCCGATGATGGCCTTCCATGCCCGGTCGAAGCGAGCGGATTTGATCAGGGCGCGGAAGGTCAGCACAGCCTGTCCGCCGGCGATCCGCCAGCGCATGCCGGAGCGCTTCATACGCTGGGTCACCAGGGTCTTGTTGGCCGCCTCGACCACGCCTGAGCCGATGGCGACGCCCTCTGCCTTCAGGGCGTGGTAGCGCATGCGCTGGCGGTGCTTGCGGAAGAAGGCGAGTTCCCGTTCGATCTCGGCCCGATCCGGCTTTCCGCTATCACGAAGGTGGCGCAACGCCCGGATCACCTTGTCGACGCCGCAGGGGTCGTGACGCAGAACCTCGCGGTACCTCTCGAACCAGTCGGAGGCCACCGCATGGTCGGATGCCGTTCGGAGATGTTCGCAGGCATGCCAGAAGTCGATGACCTCGGTTTCGGGCGACAGGGTCTCCAGGAAGGTCCAATTGTCGGCGGCGGCGTCGGCGATAGCGACGATCCTGACGTCGGGGCGCAGCTGCCTGATATGTGCGACTTCGCTTGCGAGCTGCGCCTTCAGTGTGACCTTGCCGCTCTCCGGCATGCGGCCGAGATAGAGGGTCTTCAGACGCTCGCCCCTGGCGTCGTGGAAGGAAACCGTGCCGCAGGCGGCCTCGCGCCAGGAGGCCTCGGCGCGGCCGTCTTCGCCGGCCCGCAGCGGCACCATGACGCCGTCGAGCGACACCGAGGCGCTGACCGCCTCGTGCGGTACGCCCTCGGCGTCACGGATGCTGTCCAGCGTCTCGGGGCCGAGGGTCTCCCAGCGCTCGTGCATGGTCCGTGTCAGGCGCTGCAGGGTGCTCACCGACGGCGTCATTCCGCCGATCTTCGCAAAGAACGCCGCCGCTTCCCGCGCCGTGCAGTGACCCATCATCAGCAGACCGAGCTGAGCCGCCGGCCGCGTCAGGTAATCGTCGACGAGACCCAGGCTCTCGTCGACCGGCACCGGCGATGACCCGCTCGCGCCGCTACGGTAACGGGCGCGCCGGTAGGTCAGCGGACCGAGCGAGGTCATGATCGTCCTCGGCGTCGCCGCCACCCGGAACCAGCTCTGCCCGTCCCGCTCGATCCGGGACGCGCCGTCGTCCCGCTTCTCGATGACGGCGCCCAGAAGCTCACAAGCGAGCGCGTTCATGGTCTCACGCACCCGCAACTCCGCCTCCTCGAACGCCTCGGGACACGGGTCCGAGCGAAACTGCTCGTGACAGACTGCGACCACCTGGGCGACCGCCTCGGCGACCCGGGCAGGCACGCCGGAAAGATCGATGGACGAGGGTGCCGGAGAGCGGGATACTGACATGGGAACGCTCCTGATGTTGGGCTTCTCCACACAGCATCCTACCGTCTCTTGCGGTACGGAGCGTCCCCACCTTCCCCCGCTCGGCCCTGCCGGCGTGACAAAATCCTCCCCTGGGATGGCCGATTGTCACGAAACCCCGTTTCCGGCCGTCCGTTTCGACAGCGAAATCGCGCTACTTCAATAACTTACGTTTGCCACACCGGACCCACACCCTTCGGTGGTGCTCAAATCCTGCGTCAACTCGAACAGAGCGACGAGCGAGTTGGCGTTCACGTCGCCCTGGGCCGCGGCGACCGCGAGCGAGGCGTTGAGTTCGCGGGCGGCCCGCTCGAAGCCGATCTTCTGGGCCCTGCGCACACGGTCGCGAGTGAAGATCGCGCCGAACGGGTAGGCCTGCGGCGTCAGGCCGCCGGCGCGCTCGACTACCTCAGAGAGCCGCTCACCGTGGCGAATCTGATAGAATCCTGGCCGCACCACCTCGCCCGCGATCTCAACCGGCCCGGTGTCGCGATCGGTGAATACCTGGCTGAAGCGGATCAAATCGCCGGGGCCGAGCGGTATGGCGCGGGCATCGACGCTCGCCAGATCAATCAGATCGCGCGCGGTCGCCCCGTTGCCTGAGCCGCGCAGGATCTCGACCCGGGACAGGTCGGCCTCCCTGGTGGTGCCGCCGACCACCGCGAGAAGATGCGACAGTGGCGTTTCGGGCAAGATCGGATAGGCGCCTGGGATGCGCACCTCGCCATTGATGGCGGCGACATGTTCAAGGGCGAGCGCCAGCAGGTCCGGATACTGCTCGTAGATCTTGGGGCACGGCGCGTCGACGAAATCCGTGTCGCGAGCCTCGGACCCGACCGCGCGAACCGCCGTCGAGAAGCGTCCCGGCCGGGATCCCGCGACCAACGCGGCCAGCCTTTGCAATCCGGCGCACACCGCGACGGCGCCGCGAGCCTCGGCGTACTCGGCTGAGCGCCCGCCGGCACCGGCGCCGCCACCGGACCGTACGCTGGCGATAAGATCATTCACCGACGAGGGGCTGCGCCCCGACGCGGCGACAGGCCCGCCGGCGACTGATTCATCCTCGTCGGCGTCTTTCCTGTCCCTCCCGTCGGCGGAACTAGCCTCAAGGAGCGTGTTCTGCACATCCCGCGACGCCAGAAAGCGCGCGTCCTCGTTGCCAAGGACAATCAGCTTATCGCCGTCGCGCAGCTTGAAGTCGCGCTGCGCCGCCAGCACCGCCAGGAGGTTGATCGGAAACAGCCGCCGCGACCGGGTCGCGGGATCGGTGGTCTCGATCGCCGCGAACAACAGATACGGGTTGTCGCCAAGACTGGTGGTGTCGCCGATCAGGGCGCGCGGGGTCGCGGCCGAGAGCAGCGGACGGCTGCCCGCGACCCTGACGTGACCGACCAAGTCGACGGTGCCGATCTGCACGTCCTGCGCCCGATTGACGATGACCAGATCGCCGTCGCGCAGACCAATGGCGGTGTCGCGTTGCTCGCTCACCTGTTCGCGGCCGAGATCATCGAAGGTGATATAGGCAAACCGGTTGCCGCGCGGCCTGAGGGTGCCCCCGGCCAAGTCCAACAACGCGCGGAGCGGCATCGAAGACGCCCCCTCGGCCACCTCGTAAATCCCCGGCCGTTTCACTTGCCCGGCGACCGCCACGGTTGGCCCGATCAGCGGCACCACGATGTAGTCGCCGTCAAACAGGGCCAGGTCGGTGGTCGCGCCGCCGCCATACAACAGATCGTAGGCGTCAATCCAGAAGATCCGATCGCCGCGCCTGACTTGAATGCGCCGGAGGCTTCCGGTTTTGCGAACGCCCCCGGCACCGCCAAGGGCGTCCAATACCGTCGACAGGCTGGTCAACTGGTAGGCGCCAGGCACCACGACCTCGCCGGCGACAACGACGGAAAGCTCGCGGACCGAACCAAGGGAGACGAACACGCTCGTGCCGAGAAGCGCGCTCGCGGTGCGTGCTTCGATTTCGGCGCGCACGACGCCCAAGCTGCGCCCCAGCACCGGGAATGCTCCGAGATCCGTGAGCAGCAACCGCCCCTCGCGGTCGACTCGCGTCGTCACGGTCGTTGACTGTTGTCCGTGAAACGTGACGACGAACTCATCGCCGATGCCGAGGATATAGTCGTCGAGAATGGCGCCGGTCATCAGCGTTTTAGGACCGGCGAAACCGAGCAAGAACAGGTCGTAGCCAAACTGAAGCATGGCCTCGCCCGCGCGCAGGCAGTAGTCCCGTTCGAGTCGCGAAAAGCGCGGGATCAACTTCAGGAATTGTAAGTCCTGCTCGGCGATGGTGGATTCGCAGTAGTCCTGGATGAGGAGCTGTTCGCGTAGCGAGAAGCCGCCAAGCGCTTGCTGTTGTTTGATGAAGCGCTGGCGTTCGCGGAAGTCCGCCGAGCTGTCCTGGGCCCTCTCTCGGGCTTGATCGAGGGGCGAGCCCCGTTCGTCGATGGCCGCGCCCAGCGGCCCTTTGCTTTGCAGTTGATCGAGCTGTTCGAGAAGATCATCGAGGGTGCCGGTCTGGGACTGTGCCTGGCCGTCCGTCACCGCGCCGAGACCAAGCAGCATCGTTACCGCCGCGCCAACCAGAAACCGACTAACATGGCATCGATTAGTATGGCGCCGGACAGCGCCTTCCCACGTGGATCTGGATTCGCGATGCATTGCCATCTCCCCCCACCCTCGGGTTTGTCGCGTCGCGAGACTCTGGCCGCGGCCCTCGGTCTGTTGGCCGCCGGCTGCGCCGATTCACTTAAGATCCCGGTCCTGGCGAACTTCCCCGACGCTATGCGATTCGCGGTGCTTGGCCAACCGGATATCCCGCTCAAGCGGGACGATGTGACGAAGCTACCATACGCCTCAATCACAGCAAAGATTGGCAAGGCGCCGCGCTCGCTGCTGGTGCTCAGCCGCTACGATGGCGACGACCTTCATTATCTGTCGGCCGACCGCGTCGCCGTCGTCACGCGCAACGGGCGGCTGGTCAAGACCGCAGGGTTGCCGCAGAACCTCAAGGATACGCAGACGTCGGGCGGTGATCCGGTGGCGGGGCGCCTGCACGAGCTGAACGAAACGGCGCGGTTCGTTCGCACGGTCGACATCGACCCCGGCAGCCACTACGGCATGCCCATAGTCTCGGTATTCGAGCCGCTCGGACCGATCACCCTGACCATTCTTGACATCGAGTTCGATACTGTGCTGGTACGCGAGCGCAACACCGCCAAGACGATGCGCTGGTCCTACGACAACTACTATTGGGTGGACGCCTACGACGGGTTCGTGTGGAAGAGTATTCAGCACATCGTCAGGGAATTTCCTCCGATCGAGATCGAAGTCCTGAAACCGGCCGCATAAAACAAGCGGCCCGCAGGCCGCCTGTAATTCGCTGATGGTGGATGGCTCCGCCTAGGGCGATGCGGCCGCCGTCGTGGCCGACGGCGTCGTCGCTGCGGCCACCTCGTCGTCGCTGAGCGCAGCCGCTATGGCGTCGTGGCCGGTGGCGTCGTCGCTGCGGCCACATCGTCGTCGCTGAGCGCAGCCGCGACCGCTATCGCGACAGCCGCCGCTATGGCGACGCCCGCGATAACACCCACGGAAACGCCCCCAACGCTAGCGTCTGCGCCCTCTTCCTGGCCCGCCGCAGCCCCCACACCGGTCTTCTCGGCTTGGGATTGTGCAAACACGACCGCCGGCGACGTAGCCAAGGCAACGCACAAGGCCAATGCCGCAACTTCTTTCCTCAGAACCATTTTCGCGGACCTCCGACAAGAAACTCAACGGCACCTCAGCCATTTTCCCCTGACCCCGCAAGGCGGAACTCGGGAGAAACTCGTCCGCTACACCAGCGCCACCACAAGTCCCCCAGCGGCGGTGCCACCACAGCGTCGGCATCACTATTACTGCGGATCAGGTCCCTTCGCAACGGTTTGTGCGCATGTTCGTGCAGGGAAGCCAATGGGGTGACAAATCGGCGACACGGGCGCCGGCCAGCTCGGCGCGATGGTCGGGTGGATTGTCCCAGCGGCGGCGGCGTGTTATCGCGGCGGCGCCCGTGCCGATGACCATGACACCCCCCGAGCACTTGTTGCACCGGTTCGACCGGCGATCGCGGCGCGTGCTCGCGTTGGCCCTCATGTTGACCGGCGTCGCTCCGGCGGGCGCGGTAGAGTTCACGCTCACCTACGAACTCTTTGTCGGCGGCGTGCACGCCAACGACCTGTCGTTGACCGCCGAGGTCACCGAGGGCCGCTACCGACTGACCAGCGATTCGCGCACCGTCGGCCTGATCGACGCGGTTGTCGCCTTCGACTCGCGGGCAGCGAGCGAAGGTACAATCTCGAGCGGCGAGGTCAGGCCGCACAGACACGGGGCCGACAACGACTGGCACGGCGATCGCCGCACCGTGCGCATCGACTATGCCGACCCCACCCGCCTGTCGGTCGCCATCGAGCCCTCGCCCGCTGCCGACGGCCGCGACCCGGTGCCGCCCGAACTCATGCGTGAGACGGTCGACCCGCTGAGCGCCGCGCTCGACATCGCGCGGTATGTCGTCAGCGGCGACCGCGCGCGCACGCTTCCGGTGTTCGACGGCCGGCGGCGCTACGATCTCCACCTCGAGCCCAGCACGGCGGCGAGCGTCGAGGGGCCAGCTTACAGTGGCGCGGCCCGTCGTTTGGAGATCACGCTCGAGCGCATCGCCGGTTTTTCGTCGCGGCCATGGCTGCCACGCTCCGATGATCCGGAAACCGTCACCGTCTGGTTCGCCCGGCTCGCCGACGGACTGCCGCCGATTCCCGTGCGGCTCGACGCCGTCGCCGTCATCGCGCCGGTCCGCATTCACCTGACCGGACTGGCGGTGGGCGACAGGATGGTGCTGGGTAGCCCCGACGGCGAGCTCAGCCGGCCCGATTAGCCTGAAGGAACCTCAGTATCTCCCTGACGACATCGGAGCTCTTGAACACGTCGTGGCTCGCGCCGCCCTCCAATACCATAGAGCGCGAGCCGGGCCGGCCAGCCATGAACAGGCCGCAATCGCCACGCTGGCCCGTGGTCCGCGCTGGGTCGTACCAAGGATCCTGACCGCGAACGATGGCAAGAATCGGCGTCTCCGGCGGGGCCTCGATGCCGGCCACCAGCGGCGCGCCGACGCAAGTCCACTGTGTGATGACGCGCGCCCTGAACTCGTCGCCGCGATAAAGCGCGGCCGCGACGCCACCCTCGCTGGTGCCGACAAGGAACAGATTGGCCCAATCCACCCAGGGATAGGCGCGCAATCGCTGCAGCGCATAGGTTATCTCGGCCGTGCGAAAATCGTAGACGAAGAGGTTGTGGCCGCCGGTGCTGGTGCGCGGATCGCACTGCAGGGGACGGAAGCGGCGCGCCATACTGTCAGGCGCGACCACGACGTAGCCAGCGCCGGCCAGGGCGCGCATAAACGCGTAGTTGCCAATCCCCGTGCAACCATGGAGGTAAAGAACCATTGCGTACCGTCGCGTGGCGTCGAGACCGTCGAGGTCGCTCGGCGTTCCGATATGGACATCGTCGGCGCGGGTCGCCGGCGTGGTCACCACCGCCCGATCAAAGGTGCGTTCGAGATCGGCGCCGCGCTCTAGCGAAAGTCCACACCCGGCGAGCGCGGCAAGGCACGGCAAGAGGCAAAGCGCCGCCACGGCTGATCGAGCCGATGCCATAAGGCGCAACACACCAGGCAGCGCGAGGCTGGTCAAGACTCGCCCAGCAAGCGGGCGGCCACCACCCACCACTCCGATCGGAGCGCCCCGATACGTAGGGCCGCCGCCGCCGCCGTCTCGGTTGACGCGAAGAGACCGAAACAGCAGGCGCCGCTGCCGCTCATTCGCGCGAGAACGCAGCCCTCGGCGGCGGCGAGCAGCGCCAGCGCATCGTCGATCGCCGGACACAAGGCGCGCGCGGTCGGCTCCAGATCGTTGCGGCGATGGCTGAGTTCGGCCACGAAGCCGGCGATGTCCGCGTAGGCGCGGCTCGGGATCGGGTCGGTCTCGCCGGTCGCGCGATGGGCCGCGAATACATCGGCGGTGGCGAGCGCCAGGGCAGGCCACGCCAGCACCACATGCAGGTTCGGCGGCGAAGGTGTCGGCGTGATGCGCTCGCCGATCCCGCCGACGACGGCCGGCGCGCCAAACAAGCATACCGGCACGTCCGCGCCCAGGGACCGCGCGAGCCGATCGAGCGCGGCGGGCTCGGGCTGGCGGTCCCACAACGCCATAAGGCCGCTCAGCGCCGCCGCCGCGTCCGCCGATCCGCCGCCTAGGCCGGCCGCTACCGGCAGCCGCTTCTCGAGGTGGATAGCCGCCCCCAATTTCGTGTCGCAGACGGCGCGAAGGCCGCGCGCCGCCGCCATGACGAGGTTACCGTGCGCGGGTCCCAGGTTGGCCGCGAACGGCCCGCTCACCTGCAATCGCAGGTCCGCCGCCGGCGCGATGGTGAGCTGGTCGCCAATATCGAGCCCAACCACCAAGCTGTCGAGGTCGTGGTAAGCGTCGGCGCGGCGCCCGAGCACGTGCAAATACAGGTTGACCTTGGCCGGCGCGAACCGCCGGAGAGCCGCCGATGACTGGCGCACGCGGCGATGCCTAGGTGTCCCCGGACGACCCCTCGACCGGCGCTGGAATCGGCATCGGACCTGGCGCTGGAACTTGCGCTGGAGCTGGACCTGGCGCCACTGGGGGCGCCGCACCGGGATCGGCGGGGGCGCCGGGATCGGTGCGCCTGACAACACCCTCCTGAGCTAGTTTGTTCACGAGGTTTTGCATGACGCGAAACGAACGCAGAAAGCCGTCAAGCGGCAGGATCAGTCTCTGGCGCGGCAGCATGGGCGGTTCGCCCGCATTGGGCGTCGGTGAGTCGAATGGCGAGGCGCACACAAGTTCGATGCGGACGGTGCCGTTGGTGAACACGACACCGCCGATACCGTCAACGAACAGCTCTGGCACCGGCGTCACTATGTGGTCGCCACGGGTGGTCATGGGAGCGCCCCTCGGCTTGCCAAACAGGCCGATGATAGGCGGGCGGGCCGAGCCGGTCGAGTCGGGCCAGAGTTGCTCTCAGGCGGCGAGCGGCGCGCGGCGTTGGTTATGGCAGAGCGCGGCGCGGACGGCTTCCTTGGCATCCATCAGCAGCTCGTAGCTGGGAAACTGGAGGTCCCCAAGACGCGGCGTGTAGAGCATGCGGCCAAGGCGTTCGCGCCCCTCGATGGTGCCGATTCTACGCCGGCCGTGAAAGACCACGCAGCTCAGAACCGGGCCATCGCGCCCACGCCAGCGATCGCACCGACTGAACAAGACATAGGGGGTCATCCTGCACTCCTCCTTGGTCCCGTATATGGGCACGGCGGCCGCACGGAGAAGCGTACGGTTGTCACAGTTGATCGGTTTCTAGCCAGATTGCTTTGTTGCTCTATTCAGCCGCGTCCCGATAGGCATCGAGAGGCGGGCAAGCGCAGACCAGATGGCGATCGCCATAGGCCTGATCGATCCGGCTGACCGGCGGCCAGTACTTTTCCCGCCTGAGCCCGGGCACCGGGAACGCCGCCGCCTCGCGGCTGTAGCGATGCGGCCACTCGTCGGCCGCGATGTCGTCGATACTGTGCGGCGCGTGCTTCAGTGGGTTGTCCTCAGCGTCCCACTCGCCACGTTCGATTCGCGCGATCTCCTCGCGAATGGCGATCATCGCCGCGCAGAAACGGTCGAGCTCTTTTTTCGATTCGCTCTCCGTCGGCTCGATCATCAAGGTGCCCGCCACCGGCCACGACATCGTCGGCGCGTGGAAGCCATAGTCGATCAGGCGCTTGGCGATATCCTCCACCGTGATGCCGGCCTCGGTTTGCACTGGCCGCGTATCGATGATGCACTCGTGGGCCACCAGGCCGCCCGGACCGGTGTAGAGCACGGGGTAGTGCGCGGCCAGGCGGTGGGCGATGTAGTTGGCGTTGAGGATCGCTACCTCGGTCGCCCGGCGCAGACCCTGCTCGCCCATCAGCGCGATATACGCCCACGAGATCGGCAGGATGCCAGCGCTGCCCCACGGCGCGGCGGCGATCGGCCCGATGCCGCCAGGCCGGCCGCCGTCGCCCGTCAACGGGTGGCTCGGCGACGGATGGCTGGGCAGGAACGGCGCGAGATGCGCTTTCACGCCGATCGGCCCGACCCCCGGCCCGCCGCCGCCATGGGGAATGCAGAACGTCTTGTGCAGATTGATGTGCATGACATCGGGGCCGAGTTCGGCCGGGCGACAGACGCCGACCAGCGCGTTCAGGTTGGCGCCGTCCATGTACACCTGGCCGCCATGCTGGTGAATGATGTCGCAAACCTCGCCGATCCGCTCCTCGAATACTCCGTGGGTCGAGGGGTAGGTGACCATCAAGGCGGCGAGCTCGCCGGCGTGGCGCGCCGCCTTGGCGCGCACATCGTCGACATCGACGTTGCCCTGATCGTCGCAGTCGACCACCGCGACCGTGCAGCCGGCCATCACGGCGCTGGCCGGATTGGTGCCGTGCGCCGAACTGGGGATCAGACACAGCCCGCGCGCGCCCTCGCCCCGGCTTTCGTGATAGGCGCGGATCGCCAGCAGACCGGCGAACTCGCCTTGGGATCCGGCGTTCGGCTGCAGGCTCACGGCATCATAACCGGTGATGCGCCTGAGCATCTCCTCAAGGCCGTCGACGAGGCGCCGGTAGCCACGCGCCTGCTCGAGCGGCGCGAACGGGTGGACGGCGGCGAAGCCGGGCCAGGTCACCGGAATCATCTCGACCGCCGCGTTGAGCTTCATCGTGCACGAGCCCAGCGGAATCATCGAGCGGTCGAGCGCCACGTCCTTTTCCTGCAACCGCCGCAAGTACCGCATCATCTCGGTCTCGGAGTGGTAGCTGTTGAAGACCGGATGGGTGAGGAAGGCGCTGGCCCGCCGCATCCGCTCCGGCACGCCATCAGCTGCTGCCGCCTCGATGTCGGCCGGGACTGGCGTCTTCGCGCCGGGGCCAGCGAACGCCGCCCACAAAGCTGCCAGATCGCCCGCGCTCACCGTCTCGTCGAAGGAGACGCCGAGCGTATCGCCGTCGTCGCGCCGCAGGTTGTAGCCGGCCTCGCTCGCCCGTTCGAGAATCGCATCGGCCTCGCCCGGCACGGTGATGGTGAGAGTGTCGAAAAAGCTCTCGTTGACGATCGTGCGCCCCTGCCGACGCAAGCCCTCGGCGAACACGGCGGCCAGGCGGTGGACCCGCCGCGCGACGGTGCGCAGACGCTCGGGTCCGTGATAAACGGCATACATGCTCGCCATCACCGCGAGCAGCACCTGGGCGGTGCAGATGTTGCTGGTCGCCTTTTCACGCCGAATATGCTGCTCGCGCGTTTGTAGCGCCAAACGATAGGCGGGCCGGCCGCGGGCATCGATCGACTGGCCGACGAGACGGCCGGGCATGGTCCGCTTGTAGGCGTCGCGGGTGGCGAAGAAGGCGGCGTGGGGCCCGCCAAAGCCGAGCGGTACGCCGAAGCGCTGGCTCGATCCCACGACGACGTCGGCACCGAGCTCGCCCGGCGGGGTGAGGAGCGTGAGGCTCAAGAGATCGCAGGCCACCACGGCCAGCCCGCCGGCCGCGTGAATCGCGTCGATGGCGGCGCCGGGATCGGTGATCGCACCGGTCCGCGACGGGTATTGGAGGAGCGCGCCAAACACCGGCTGGGCGCCAAGATCGCGCGTCATATCGCCGACGATCACCGCGATGCCGAGCGGGCGGGCGCGCGTTCTCACCACCTCGATCGTCTGCGGCAGGCAATCGGCGGCGACGAAAAACGTATCGCTCTTGGCCCGACTCACATGGTGGCACATCGCCATGGCCTCGGCCACCGCCGTGGCCTCGTCCAACAGCGAGGCATTGGCGATCTCCATCGCCGTCAGATCCATCACCATGGTCTGAAAATTGAGCAGCGCCTCGAGCCGCCCCTGGGAAATTTCCGGCTGGTAGGGCGTGTAGGCGGTGTACCAACCCGGGTTCTCCAGAACGTTGCGCAAGATCACGTTGGGCGTAATACAACCGTAATAACCAAGCCCGATCAATGACTTCCGGACCTCGTTCAAGTCCGCCATCTCGCGCAGCTCGCCGAGAACGTCGTGCTCGGTACGGCCACCCGGCAAGCCGAGGCTCTTGGTCGTGCGGATGGCCGCAGGCACCGCGCGTTCGATCAGCGCGGCCAGCGAGTCGAGGCCGAGCGTCGCCAGCATCGCGGCGATCTCGGCATCGCTCGGGCCGATATGGCGCGTGGCAAAATCGCCGGCCTGTCCCAGTTCCTCGAGGCTCGGTGTCGATGCGCTCATGTCATCACTCTCAATCAGCTTGTTGTCGGCCCCGCGGCGCTCAATTCAGTCCAAGCCCGCGACGAACTTCCCATAGGCATCGGCGTCGAGCAGGTCGTCGAGCTCCGAGGGGTCGGCCAACTTGATTTTCATGAACCAGCCCTCGTCCATCGCGCTCTCGTTGACCAGCGCCGGGTTGGCCTCCAAGGCCTCGTTGGTCTCCACGACCTCGCCGCTCACGGGCGCGTAAAGCTCGCTCGCCGCCTTGACCGATTCGACCACCGCGACCTCGCCGCCCCTGGCCACCACGGTCCCGACCTCCGGTAACTCGACGTAGACCACGTCCCCGAGCTGCTGCTGAGCATATTCGGTGATGCCCACCGTACCCATGTCGCCATCGACCTCGATCCACTCGTGCTCGTCGCTGTACTTGATCTCGGCCATGGACACCCCGGCTGGTTCATTGGTTGGCGTAGCGGTGCGGAACGAAGGGCAGGCCGACCACGCGCGCCGCCCGCGCCTTGCCCCGCACCATGAGGGTGAGCGCGGTGTCGGCCGCCGCGCTCGCCGTTTCGACATAGCCCATCGCGACCGGGCCGCCGGCCGAGGGACCATAGCCGCCGCTGGTGATCGCCCCCACGCGGGCCCCGCCCTCGCCGAGGATATCGACGCCCTCGCGCGCCGGCGCCCGGTCGTCGGGTCGGATTCCGATCCGCCGGCGCGGCGCGCCGTGGGCGAGCTGGCCTAGGATGACGCTATCGCCGGGGAACCCGCCCTCGGCCCGACGGCGCTTGCCGATGGTCCAGCCAAGCCGCGCCTCGATCGGCGTCGTGCTCTCATCGAGGTCATGGCCATAGAGGCAAAGTCCGGCCTCGAGCCGGAGCGAATCGCGCGCGCCCAGGCCGATCGCCTCGACCTCGGGCTCGGCCAGCAGCGCACGGCATACCGCCTCGGCGCATGCGGCGGGAACCGAGATTTCGAAGCCGTCCTCGCCGGTGTAACCCGAGCGTGAGATCGCCGCGTCCGCGATGTCATCAAACGCCATCGGCGCCGCCGACATGAAGCCCAGCGCCGCCGCCGGCGCGTGCCGCGCCATCACGGTCGCGGCGGCCGGTCCCTGGAGGGCCACCAGCGCCCTGTCGTCGAGCACTTCGACCTCGCAGCGCCCGGGCAAATGTTCGCCCAGATAGACGATATCGTTGTCCTTGCAGGCCGCGTTGACCACCACGAATAGGTGATCGGCCTGGCGCGTGACGATCAGGTCATCGAGGACGCCCCCGGCCTCGTTGGTGAACATGGTGTAGCGCATGTGAGCCGGCGCCAAGCCCTGGATGTCGGCCGGCACCAGCGTCTCTATCGCCGCGCCCACGTCATCGCCCCACAACCGGATCTGGCCCATGTGCGACACATCGAACAGTCCCGCCTTGGCGCGCGTGTGGTTGTGCTCACCAAGGACGCCCAATGGGTAGTTGATGGGCATGTCGTATCCGGCGAACGCTACCATCTTCGCGCCGAGCTCGACGTGGAGATCGAACAGGGGCGTGTGCTGCGCGGCCTCGGGCGCGCGCTCGGCGGGCGGATCGGCAGGCGGGCTCACGTCATCTCCCACGGTTCACAGAAGGCTGGACGCCGCCAATCCCAAGATCAGCGGCCGCCCCCTCTGTCCGAGAACCTGAGAGAGTCACCGTCAAAGCCCGACTGGCCTCGCGCGGTTTACCCCTTCGGTGAGGTGCGCCCTGGCGCACCTGCTTTCCAGAGCCTCATCCCCCTACGGTCCGTTCGCCTGAGAGTTTCCGGGGCGGTTGCTCCTTCGGCGCCGAGTCGTCACGACCCGGTCTCTCCCGCAGGGATCGTCTGTATGGTCGAACCACCGGTCCGATCAAGAGATGATAGCGGCGGCCCGATCCGAGTCAACCGGGGCGGGCCATGCCCCACGAGCGCTCGCCGCACCCCGCCTTCGTTCCGGCCCGGTATCATGCTAAATTCGGTTCCTTCGAGAATACCGTCGACGGAGTAATCTGACCATGAAATCAAGACTGAGCGCCATCGCCACCGTACTCGCCGTCGCCTTGGGTTCAACCGGAGCCTCGGCCGATCACGGCACCGGACCGGCGTGCGATAGCGCGGATTGTTACGTCGATGTGTTCAGCGACAAAGGCTTGGGCGGCGAGCACACCCGGATTTGCGGCATCGCCAAGCTGCACGATCTCGGCGATATCAACGGTCAGGACTGGACCGACCGGATCCAGAGCGTCAAGGTCGGCCACGGCGCTGATTGGCTCGAGATATTCGACGAGGCCGCCCTGAACAAATCGCTCGGCGTCCTTCTCAAGGATCAGGAGGTGCCCGATACCGGCAGCGCGCTGGGATCGCTCGACCTCCGCTGCAAGTAGCCACCATCGCTTGTGGCCGCACCCACGACTCAGGGCGCCGGCTCGGCGATGCGCAAGGTCCGCTCGACCAGGCGCTCGCCATCGACCAGGGTGATGGTCAGGGCTTGGCCGACGAGGGGAGTGTCCGCGTCGCCGCCGTACACTTCGAGCCACATCCGGGCTTCACGGCCATCTTCCGATATCCGCCGTCGCGGCGCGCCAAAGGCGAGATCGGGGACGCCGTCGACGAACACATCGGGAGCCTCGAAACGCGGCTCGGCCCGGACCACGACGGCGATCCCGCGCGGCTCGTCCGCGCTCGCCGTCACGGCCTCGATCGTGAATCCCGGCACCGCGCCGTTGCGCGGGACGCGCGCCCGGTAGCCCGCCACTAGCGCCTGATGAACCGTCGAGGCGGCCGGCCCGGCCGGTAGGTCGAGCGCCAGATCGGCGCCGATCGGAACGCACATGTCGGCGCACACGGCGTAGTCAAGATGGAGACGAAGGACCAACGGCTCTCGCGCTCTTTCGACGAACGCCGTGATCGGCAGCACCACCTCGTCGGCGTAGCCATAGTTCTCGTTGCCATACAGCGAGAAGCGCCGCGGCGCGGGCCATTCGACCTCCACCGCCCTCAGGTTGCGCGAGCCCGACCAGTCGAGCCGGGGCGGTATCCCACCAACGCCGCTCGACCGCCAATAGGTATGCCAGCCCGGATCGAGCCGTATGTGCAGGCCCAGCGTGATCGTTGTCGCCTCGTCCATCGCCGTGGCCGTCGATACCAGGCGCGCCTGCGAATACGCGGCCTCGTGCCAACTCGACGACGCGGCGCTGGCGGCATCGGCCGCCAGCAGAGGACACGCCACCGCTAATAAGAACGCCAAACGCCGGCCGGCGCTAACCAGGAACATGGTGCAAAATCCATCGCTGAACTGGGTGCAGATTTAACGGTTTTCTCGCGGTAGGGCAGATCATAATATTGTGAGAGGCCCCACCGGAGCGGCGCTGGGTGCGGCTCCGGTGGGGGGCTTGCGATGCGGGTCGAAGGGCGAGGGCATCATGAACAAAGACGACGAAGGCTATCTCGAAGGACAGTTTCTGATCGCCATGCCGACCATGGGCGATCCCCGGTTCGAACGTACCGTCATCTACATGTGCGCGCATTCGGCCTCCGGGGCGATGGGGCTGGTGATCAATCAGCTCGCCGAGAACATCACCTTCCCGGACCTCCTGGGCCAGCTCGGCATCGAGCCCGCAGGCGATCAACACGAAATCCGAGTTCATTTGGGCGGACCGGTCGAGAAGAGTCGGGGGCTGGTGCTGCACACCGCCGACTTCACCCAGAAAGCGACGATGATCGTCGGCGCCAACGTCGCGCTAACCGCCTCGATGGACATGTTGCGAGCGGTGGCGGAGGGCGAAGGCCCGCGCCAGGGCTTGCTCGCGCTCGGCTACACCGGTTGGGCGCCGGGGCAACTGGAGCATGAGATCCGCGCCAACGGATGGCTCCACGCGCCGGCCGACGATCAGATCCTGTTCGACGCCGATATTGGCTCCAAATGGGACCGGGCGGCGTCGAAGATCGGCTTCGACGTGGCCATGCTCTCGGGCGAAGCCGGCCACGCCTGAAGCCGCAAGCGCCCACCCAACCTGGGAGGAGCCTCCCTTTCCCCGCCCCGCTCCCACGCCGGGGAAAGGGAGGCGTATCGTCAGGCCTATGCTTTATCTTCTTCCTACTCCCGCCCTCTATGGGGGAGGGTCGGGGTGGAAGAGTCGGGCCACAGGCCGCTAGCGGCCTCGCGGGTCGGAGTCGAGGAGCGCGAACAAGAGGTGGTCCTCCCACACGCCGTTGATGCGCAGGTATTGCCGCGCCAGGCCTTCTTCGCGAAAACCGCAGCGGCCCAGTAGTTGCTGGCTGGCGATGTTGGTCGGAATGCAGGCCGCTTCGAGACGATGCAGTCGCAAGTCCTCGAACACGAAGGGCAGGAGCGCGCGTATCGCGTCGGTCATGTAGCCCTGGCGCGCGTAGGGCTTGCCCATCCAGTAGCCGACCGCGCATGACCGGGCCACCCCCGTGCGGACATTGGTGAGGGTGATGCCGCCGAGAATGGCCTCATCGGATGGTCCGAGGATGAAGAAGGCGTAGCCGCTGTCCTCGCGGGCGTCGCGTTGATAGCGACGCAACCGCCGCCGAAAGGCCGCGCGGGTCAGGGCGTCGGCGGGCCAGGTTGGCTCCCACGGCACCAAAAATTCACGCGATTCGGCGCGCACCTGGGCCCATGAGGCCCAGTCGCCGGGCCGAGGCGCGCGCAAGCGCACCCGCTCTCCAACCAGGACGCAACTAGCCCAGGGTGGCGCCACATTGCGAAGGAACGTCACCATCCACCGCCATCAGCCGAAACGCGCGCACGTCTGCTCGTAGGGCTCGAGCTTGTCGATCGGACCCAGCGCCGCCACCACCGGAGTGGTCGCCGTCGTCGTCAGCCGGGCGCCGACCCGCTGGACAGCGACCGCGTCGACCGCCTCGATGTGGGCGACGAGCTCATCGACCGGAATGGCGCGGCCGAAGATCAATAGCTGGCGGCCAAGCTGTTCGCAGCGCGACATCGAGCTTTCCAACGACATCATGAGCCCCGCCTTGAGCTGGTTGCGCGCCCGCACCACCTCGTCGCCATTGACACTGGACGCGAGCTTGCCGACCTCTTCGCAGACCACCGGCACCAGCGTCTCGATCTCGGCGGCGCCGGTGCCGGCATAAACGCCAAAGACGCCGCCGTCGACATAGGAGGATCCGAAACTGTACACGGAATAGGCGAGGCCGCGACGCTCGCGCACCTCCTGAAAGAGCCGCGACGACATGCCGCCGCCGAGGATCGTCGAGTACACCTGGGCCGCGTAGTAGTCGGGGTCGCCGTAGGCGAAGCCATCAAAGCCGATAAGAAAGTGGATTTGCTCAAGGTCGCGCTGCTCGCGGTAGCTCCCGCCGTCGTAGCGCGCCCGTTCGGGTGGCGTGCCAGGACTCGCGGCAAGTCCGTCGAAGGCGTCGCCGACCAGGTCGACAAGCCGCCGGTGATCCACGGCGCCGGCCGCGCACACGACCATGCGCTCGGCTTGGTAGTGGCCGGACATGTAGCCGCGAAGCTGCCCCGAGTCGAAGCCTTCGACGCGCTCGACCGTGCCGAGAATCGACCGCCCTAGCGCCTGGTCCGGGTAGGCGGCCAACTGAAAATGATCGAAGATCACGTCGTCGGGCGTGTCGTGGGTCTGTCCAATCTCCTGAATGACGACCGCGCGCTCGCGTTCGAGTTCAGCGTCCTCGAACGTCGAGTGTTGAAGAATATCGGCCAGCATGTCGACGGCGAGCGGCACGTCGGCCTTGAGGACGCGGGCGAAGTAGGCCGTGTGCTCGGCGGAGGTGTAGGCGTTGAGGCTCCCCCCGACGGCCTCGATTTCCTCGGCGATGGCCTGCGCCGAGCGCCGTTCGGTGCCCTTGAAGGCCATGTGCTCGAGCAAGTGCGAGAGACCGTTGATCTCGACCGCCTCATGCCGCGCGCCGGTGTCGACCCAGACGCCGATGCTGGTCGTCTCAAGATGCGGCATGTCGTCGCTGACGACGCGCAGGCCGTTGGGGAGGGTGTCTAGCCGCGCCGTCATGGCGGTCACCGTGCCTCAATCAGACACATTGTCAAGATAGCGGGTCCGCAGGTGTTTCTCGAAGGCGGTGACCTCCAGCGGCCGACCGGTGGCGCGACGCAACAGTTCATCGCGCTCGAACCGCGAGCCCAGACGGTGGACGTTGTCGCGCAGCCACGCCACCAGAGGACCGAACTCGCCGCGCGCGATGCCCGCGCTTATGTCGGGCGCCTGCGCGGTGGCGGCGGCGAACAGCTGGGCGGCGGCGATAGCGCCCATCGTGTAGGTCGGAAAATAGCCGAACTCGCCGGCGTACCAGTGGATGTCCTGCATGCATCCATCGCGATCGTCGCTCGGCACGATATCAAGGTGCTCGCGCATGGCCACGGCCCAGGCCTCAGGCAGATCGGCCGGATCAAGAGCGCCGCCGAGCAGCCGGCGTTCGAGATCGTAGCGCACCATGACGTGGGCCGGATAGGTGAGCTCGTCGGCATCGACGCGAATCAGGCCGCGCGCGACCCGGGCGTACAGCCGGTGAAGATTATCGACCTCCCAGGCCGACCCCGAGCCGCCGAGCCATTCGCGCAGTCGGGGCGCGAGAAAGGCAAGGAACGGACGGCCGCGCGAGACCTGCATCTCGATCAAGAGCGACTGGCTCTCGTGCAGGGACATGCCGTGCGCGCCGCCGACCGGCTGATGGCGCCAGGCGCGCGGCAGGCCGCGTTCGTAGAGCGCATGGCCGGTTTCGTGCAGCACGCCCATCAGCGCGGCGGTCGCGTCGTCCTCGCTATAGCGGGTGGTGATACGCACATCGTCAGGGACCCCGCCCGAGAACGGGTGGTGGCTGACATCGAGCCGGCTGTGCTCCGCTTCGAGCCCCAGATGCACCATCAGCTGTTCGGCGAGCCGCCGTTGGGCGTCGATCGGAAACGGCCCGACAAGTGGCGCTGGTGGCGCGGCTTGGCGGGCGAGGGTGGCCTCGGTGAGCGCTGGCAGGAACGCACGCAGCGCGGCGAACAGCCGATCGACCGCGGCGGCGCGCGTGCCAGGATCGTAGCCGTCGAGCAGCGCATCGTAGGGTTCCAACCCGAGCGCATCGGCGAGCGCCGCCGCCCGCTCCCGGGTCAGTCGAACCACCTCGCTCAGCAACGGAGCGAGCGCCGCGTAGTCGTTGTCGCCGCGCGCATCCCGCCAGCGGGCCTCGCACGCCGAGCACGCGTGCGACAGCGCCTCGACCAGTTTGGGCGCCACGGCGCGAGCCTGCGACCAGCGCCGCTTCATCAGCTCGAGGTTGCGGGCCTGCCAGCCGTCCAGTGCGCCCACGCGCGCCTCGGCCGCGCCGATCAGATCGCCAAGCCCGGGCTCGGCCAGCATTTCATGGCTGAGACGGCCGAGAGTGGCGAGCTGCGCCGCCCGCGCCGCAGCGCCGCCGCTCGGCATCATTGTCGCACTGTCCCAGTGCAACACCGCCGCCGCGCCTTCGAGATGGGCGATGCGCCGGAAACGCCCCTCCAGCTCGGCGTACGCACCGGCACTCATCGGGCCGCGCCTGGCTTACGCCGACGGTAGACCACGACCACCGCCACCAGCCCGACGGCCAGGGCGTACCAGGTTACGGCGTAGGAGAGGTGGTCGTTGCGGATATCGATAGTCCCGAGCCGGCCGATCGGCAGGCCGCCGGGATTGGGGTCCGACCCGGCCTCGACCAGAATGGGTAGGAGCGGCATTCCCACCGCCTTCTCCATCTCTGCCAGGTCGACCCAGTACCAGCGGTTGTTCGCCGCCTCGTTGTCGGGCGTAAAGGCGTTGGGTCGGGCCAGGGGACGCGCGATGCCCTCGAGCCGGAGCGAGCCGACCACCTGTCCCTCGGGCCGGCTGGACGCCGCGATGCGCTCGACCGGAACCCAGCCGCGATCGACCAGAACGACCGCGCCGGCATCGAGGGTGAAGGGCGTCAGCACGTGCACGCCGAGGCCGCCCTCCAGGGTACGCGGCGTGAGATAGAGTTCCTTGTCGTGGTGAAATCGCCCACTCAGCTGGACCCGCCGGTACGCGAACCCTTCGAGCGCCGCCGCGTCGGTCGGCAGCGCGCTCGGCGCCGCCGCCAGGCCGTCGTCGATCCGCGCGATCAGCTTTTGCTTTCCGTCAAGCCGTTGCACCTGCCAGGTGCCAAGCCCGACCAGCACGATGAAAGCGCCGCCGGCGACGAGGGTGGCGAGGAGGCGAGCCCATCCGCTCACCGCCGGAGCCTCAGTCGACATGCCGGTCCTGGCCGGCCTGATGGTGAAACTGAAGGGCGATCAGCACGCCTTTGAAGGGGCGCAAGAGCGCCAGCGCGCCCGCCGTCGCCACTGGCAGCCACACCACCATGTGAAGCCACAGCGGCGGCGTGAACGCCATCTCGACCGCCAGCGCGCCGCCGACCACGAAGATCCCGAGGATGAGAACGACGAACACCGCGGGTCCATCGCCGCTGTCGGCCGAACCAAGGTCGAGGTCGCAGGTCCCGCAGCGCGGTGCGACGGTCAGAAAGCCGTTGAACAGCCGACCCCGCCCACATCGCGGGCAGCGGCATGTGAGGCCGGCGCGCAGCGGAGAGACGGGCGGAAAGACCGGCTCGCTCACCGAACTTTTCTAGTGTGCGATGACGTCGCCGGCGCCCCACCAATAGATCGAGCAAAACAGGAATATCCACACGACATCGACGAAGTGCCAATACCAGGCCGCCGCCTCGAAGCCAAAGTGGTGGTCTGGCTTGAAATGGCCAGCGTAGGCGCGGACCAGGCAGACGGAGAGGAAGATGGTGCCGATGATAACGTGGAAACCGTGGAAGCCGGTCGCCATGAAGAAGGTCGAGCCGTAGATGCCGCCCGAGAACGAGAACGTGGCGTGCGAGTACTCGTAGACCTGAACAGCACTGAAACACGCCCCGAGTATGATCGTAAGCCATAACCCGAGGATCAGCCCGCGCCGGTTGCCCTCGCGCAGCGCATGATGGGCCCAGGTCACCGTGGTGCCCGACGACAGCAGGATCAGCGTGTTGAGAAACGGCAGGTCCCAGGTGTCGAAGGTAATGATGTCCGCGGGCGGCCATACCCGACCTATGGCTTCGGCCGGATACAGGCTGGCGTTGTAGTAGGCCCAGAACCAGACGACGAAAAACATCACCTCCGAGGCGATGAACAGCGCCATCCCGTAGCGCAGCCCGATCTGCACCACTGCGGTGTGCTCGCCCTTGGCATGCCCCTCGCGAACCACATCGCGCCACCACACGAACATAGTGTAGAGCACCAGCACGACCCCGATCAGCATGATCCAGACCGTGACGTCCTGCATGAACATGAGCAACCCGGCCGCCAAGACCAGCGCAGAGAACGCGCCCAGCACCGGCCACGGGCTGGGCTCCACCATGTGGTACTCGTGATCCTTCGCGTGTGCTTCGGCCATGGCTTAGCTCCCAGCTGGCGGACGGGCGGACTCGCTGACGGCCGCTGGCGCGGGGCCGCCCTCATCATCGCTCCGGAAAAAGGTATACGACAGGGTGATGGTGCCGACATCGTCGAGGCTCGGATCGTCTGCGATCTCGGGATCGATGAAAAAACTGACGGGCATGTCGGCGCTCTGCCCCGGCCTCAGCACCTGCTCGGTGAAGCAGAAGCAGTCGATCTTGGTGAAATAGATGCCAGCCTTGAGCGGCGTCACGTTGAAGACGGCGTGCCCGGTAATGGTCTCGTCGGTGTCGTTGGTGGCGCGATAGAAGGCGAGTTGGGTCTCACCGATACGCGTCTCGAGGGCGAGCTGCGCCGGGCGAAACCGCCACGGCATGCCGCGCGCGACATCGGCGTTGAAGCGAACCGTCATCGACCGATCGAGAATAACCTCGGGCGGCGCGTCCGCCGTCTGGGTAGTGCCGCCATAGCCGGTGACCTGGCAAAATAGGCGATAGAGTGGCACCGCAGCGTAGGCCACGCCGACCATACCGACGACCACGAGGGCAAGTACGAGCGCCGTTGCGCCGTTGCGTCGTGGGTTGGCCGTTGCCGTCGACATCACGGGCCCTTGAGCTTCACCAATGTCACGACAAACATCAGCACCACGATCGCGACCAGGACGCCGGCGAGCGCGTAGTTGCGCCCGCAGCGGCGCCTCATATCGTCGTCGGACACGTCGCGCTCTGACATCGGCGCCTCACATCCAACCCACGCCAAGCGCCGCGCCGCGATCGGCTAGCAGCGCCGCGAAGATCAGAAATAGGTGGAGGATCGACAACCCAAACAGCCACCGCGCGGCACGCGGCGACGGCTTGCGCCACAGCCAGAACGCGCCAGCCACGAAGGTCACCCCCAGCGCCACCGCGACCCCGGCGTAGAGCGATCCCGACAGGCCCAACGCCCACGGCGCCATCGTCACGGCAACGAAAATCACGCTGTAGAGCAGAATCTGGCGGCGGGTGGCCTCGGCGCCGGCCACCACCGGCAGCATGGGCACCCCGACCCGTGCGTACTCGTCGCTCCGATAGAGCGCCAGCGACCAGAAATGAGGCGGCGTCCAGAAAAAGATGATGGCGAACAGCAGCAACGGAAACACATCGAGGCCGCCACCCGCCGCCGCCCACCCGATGACCGGCGGAAACGCCCCCGCGGCGCCGCCGATGACGATGTTGTGCGGCGTCCGCCGCTTGAGCCACATCGTGTAAACGAAGACGTAGAAACAAATGGTCAGGGCCAGCAGTCCCGCCGCCAGAAAGTTGACCAACAGCCCCATCATAACCACGGCGCCGACCGCCAGCGCCGTGCCGAAAGCCAGCGCCTCGCCGCGCGCCATGCGACCGGCCGGGATCGGCCGCCCCTCGGTCCGCGCCATACCGGCGTCGATATCGGCGTCGAACCACATGTTGATGGCGCCCGACGCGCCGGCGCCGACGGCGATGCAAAGCATCGCGGCCACGGCGATCACCGGATGTAAGCCGCCCGGCGCGAGCAACATCCCAACCAGCGCGGTGAACACCACGAGCGACATCACGCGCGGCTTCAGCAACGCGACGTAGTCGCCGACGCCGGCGACCGCGCCCGGCGCCAACCGACGACCTTCGGGCGCTGCCGTGACCTCAGTCAACTATCGTCCTCCGCCCGCGCGGCACTATTTGATGCGCGGCATGACTTCATGAGTGTGGAACGGCGCTGGCGAGGCCACTGTCCACTCCAGCGTCGTCGCGCCCTCGCCCCACGGATTGTCGGCGCACTTCTTGCCCCGGAACACGGTGTCGAAAAGGATGTAGACGAACAGCAAGGTCGCCGCCGCCGAGATGTACGAGCCGATCGAGGCGACCATGTTCCAGCCCGCGTAGGCGTCGGGGTAGTCCGGCACCCGTCGCGGCATTCCCGCCATACCGAGGAAGTGCATCGGGAAGAACGTCAAGTTGACGCCGATGAAGGTGCCCCAGAAGTGGAGCTTGCCCAGGGTCTCGTTGTACTGGCGGCCCGACATCTTGCCGATCCAGTAGTAGAAGGCGGCAAAGATCCCAAACACCGCGCCGAGGCTCAACACGTAGTGAAAGTGCCCGACCACGTAGTAGGTGTCGTGGAACGGGATATCGACGCCGGCGTTAGACAACACCACCCCGGTCACGCCGCCCAGAGTGAACAAGAAGATCAGGCCCACCGACCACAGCATCGGCGTCTTGAACTCGATCGAGCCGCCCCACATGGTGGCGATCCAACTGAATATCTTGATACCCGTCGGTACCGCGATCACCATGGTCGCTGCGATGAAGTAGGCGCGGGTATCGACGTCCATGCCGACCGTGTACATGTGGTGGGCCCACACCACGAAGCCGATCACGCCGATCGCGACCATCGCGTAAGCCATGCCGAGATAACCGAAGACCGGCTTCTTCGCGAAGGTCGGGATGATCTGGCTGATCACGCCGAAGGCCGGCAGGATCAGAATGTAGACCTCGGGGTGGCCGAAAAACCAGAACAGGTGCTGGTAGAGAACTGGATCGCCGCCGCCGGCCGCGTCGAAGAACGCGGTGCCAAAGTTGCGGTCGGTGAGCAGCATGGTGATGGCGCCCGCCAGCACCGGCAGCGACAGCAGCAACAGGAAGGTGGTGACCAGGATCGCCCACACGAACAGCGGCATCTTGTGCAGCGTCATGCCCGGCGCGCGCATGTTGAAGATGGTGGTGATGAAATTAATGGCGCCGAGGACCGACGAAACGCCGGCCAGGTGCAGGGCGAGTATCACCATGTCGACCGCGACCCCGGGCTGGCCGGAGGTCGATAGAGGCGCGTACACGGTCCAGCCGACGCCGGGCCCGTCGCCCGCGAACAACGAGCCTACCATCAGGAGGGCCGAGGGGATGAGCACCCAAAAGCTGATGTTGTTGAGGCGCGGAAAGGCCATGTCCGGCGCGCCTATCATCAGTGGCACGAACCAGTTGCCGAAGCCGCCGATGAAAGCCGGCATGATCAGGAAGAACACCATGATCAGGCCGTGCGCGCTGATCAGGACGTTGAACAGTTGATTGTCGCCGCCGAGAACCTGGGCGCCCGGCGCCATCAGCTCGGCGCGCATGATGATCGATATCAAGCCCCCGACCAACCCAAAGGTGATCGCGAACACGATGTACATCGTGCCGATATCCTTGTGGTTGGTCGAATAGAGGTAGCGTCGCCACCCGGTGGGAAGAGCGTGCGCGTGTGAATCAGCGTGCGCCGCGTGCCCGGTATCACTCATTGGCCTTCGTCCTTCTTCAATCGTGCCGTCGGCGCCCCACAGCCTTGCGGCTACTCGGCGCCCGCTTCCAGCGCGACCACGTACGCCTCCGATACGGTGCCTGTGCCGCCGGGTTCGGAAGCGAATTCCTGCTTGGCCTGCTCGACCCAGGCCGCGAACGCTTCCTTCGAGACCACCTCGACGGCGATCGGCATGAAGCCGTGGTTCACACCGCACAACTCGGAGCACTGCCCGTAGTAGACGCCCTCTTTGTTGACCCGCACCCACGTCTCGTTGAGCTGGCCCGGGACCGCGTCCATCTTCACGCCAAAGGCGGGAATGGCCCAGGCGTGGAGAACGTCGTCGGCCGTGATCAACAGTCGGATGTTGGTGTCGACCGGCAGCACGACCCGCGTGTCGGTCGCCAAAAGCCGCGGGTCGCCCTCCTGAAGCTCATCGTCTTCGATCATTAGCGAGTCGAAAGTCAGGTCGTCATGGTCGGGATACTCATAGCTCCAGTACCACTGGTGGCCGATCGCTTTTAGCGTCATCTCGGCCTCGTCGGTGCGGTCCATGTAGTAGAGGAGCTTGAACGAGGGGATCGCGATTATCACCAGGATGACGACCGGGATCACCGTCCACCCGATTTCCAGCAGCGTGTTGTGGGTGGTGCGCGATGGCGTGGGGTTGCTGCGGGCGTTGAACCGAATAATCACGATCCCGAGCAGGATCAGCACGAAGATTACGGTCACCGTGATGATCCACAACAACAGCTCGTGGAAATCGGCGATGCGCTCCATGGCCGTCGACGCCGCCGGCTGGAACCCGATCTGCCACGGCGTCGGCTGCGATGCCTGAGCCGGAACGGCCAGCGCCGACGCCATCACCAGAGCGGCCAGCGTCCGCCATCGCCAGATATTCACCAACAGCCGCGTTGTCTGCATCCTTCGCATCCCCGAGGGAGCCGTCGCAACGCCCCAGCACAGCTCGAACCGGCGCCGGAGGGCCCTATTAACGGATCGTGAACTGCGGCACGAACCTACAACAGCGAGTCTTGAAATTCCAACCGAAATGGCGGCCTGCCACGGGGCGGCCACGGGCCAACACGGCGCTGGCATGGGACGCCTCGCGGTTTGCGCGCCTCGACATCGCGCGTATCTTGTGGGAGCGCCAATCCCTGGCGCCCGCCGCCCAACCGACATGGGGACCGCCATGACCAAGCCAGCGCACGCCCCGGCCCACGCCGATGAGCTGTTGTTCGAGCGCAACGATCTCGACAAGGCGCGGGTTCGCGGCCTAGTCGAAGACGCCCTGCACGGCATGGACGATGGCGAGATGTTCCTCGAATACCGTTTGTCCGAGGGCATCAGCTTCGACGACGGCCGCCTCAAGAGCGCCAGCTTCGACACCAGCCAGGGCTTCGGCCTCCGCGCGATGGCCGACCAATCGACCGGCTATGCACATTCGTCCGAGCTGAGCGAGGCGGCCATGCGCCGCGCGGCCCAGGCGGTGCGGGCCGTGCGCGAGGGCCACCACGGCACACTCGCATCAGCGCCGCGCGGGACCAACCGCACGCTCTACACAGCGACCAGTCCGCTTGAGGCGCCCGACTTCGACGCCAAGGTCAAGCTGCTGGCCGAGATCGACACCTATGCCCGCGCCAAGGACCCACGCGTCCGCCAAGTCTCCGCCTCCCTGCTCGGCGAGTGGCAGGCGGTCAAGATCATCCGGGCGGACGGCGCCGAGGTCGACGACGTCCGCCCGCTCGTGCGCCTCAACGTCTCGGTCGTGGTCGGCGACGGCGAGCGCCAGGAAAGCGGCTCCCACGGCGTGGGCGGGCGCACCGCGTATGAGGCTTATGTGGAGCCGGCGGCGTGGCGGGCTCAGGTCGACGAGGCGTTGCGCCAGGCCCTGGTCAACCTCGAATCGGTGGCCGCCCCGGCGGGCGAGATGGCGGTGGTGCTGGGACCCGGCTGGCCCGGCATCCTGCTCCACGAAGCGATCGGCCACGGCCTCGAAGGTGACTTCAACCGCAAGAAGACCTCGGCCTTCGCCGGGTTGATGGGCGAGCGTGTGGCGTCTCCTGGGGTGACCGTGGTCGATGATGGCACGATCGCTGACCGGCGCGGCTCGCTCACCGTCGACGACGAGGGCACGCCGAGCGGTCGCACCGTGTTGATCGAGGACGGCGTTCTCACCGGCTATCTGCACGACCGCCTCAATGCCCGGTTGATGGGCATGACGCCGACCGGCAATGGTCGGCGTCAATCCTATGCTCACGCGCCGATGCCGCGCATGACCAACACGTTCATGCTGGCCGGCGAGCGCGCGCCCGAGGAGATTATCGCCAGCGTCGACAAGGGCCTCTATGCGGCCAACTTCGGGGGTGGCCAGGTCGATATCACCAGCGGCAAGTTCGTCTTCTCGTGCACCGAGGCTTACCGCATCGAGAACGGCAAGATCGGGCCGGCAGTCAAGGGCGCGACCCTGATCGGCAACGGGCCCGACGTGCTGACCAAGGTCTCGGCAATCGGCGCCGACATGATGCTGGACCCAGGTGTCGGCACCTGCGGCAAGAATGGCCAAGGCGTGCCGGTCGGGGTTGGCCTGCCAACGATCCGCATCGACGCCCTGACCGTCGGGGGCACCGAGGGCGCCTGAGCGCCCAGCCGCCACCGCCCACACGCGCCAACACCCCTCGTCATGGCGGCCGCGTCATAGCGCCCGTTAGGCGGGCTCGAATATCGGCTCGCTGACGGCCCGCATTGCGCCTCCGCCAGACGCGCCCCGGCAGGCGCCGCGAATACTCCTGAGCCGATACCCACAGTTATTCGTACAACTTATTGCGGTTGTCTAAGTCACTAATCGACCACGAAAAGACGATCGTAACTACGACGGTGAATTGTCTAACACAAAGTGACATCTATCACATGTCCGTGTCCAGATATTGATCGAGTATTCATGACTGGCACCCCATCTACTTCGCATGGGCACGAGAACTAAGGATCAAGCGACGGGAGGGACCTAATGGTGCATCTCAAAAACGTCGTTCGCGGCGACGACTGGCTGGCTGGCGCGCCTCGATCCGCGCCACGCGCCTGACGCCAGGTCCGGACCGGCGGTCGGACCGGCGGGGCAGCGCGACGGAGATTTGGCGCTGGCGCTCGACGAGCCCCTCGCCGATGCGCGCCGCTACCAACTCCTGCTGCGTTTAGGGCTGGTCAATCTGGTCGCCTTCGCCCTGCTCGGCGGGGCCATCACGCAAGGGTGGATCGCGGCCATCCTGGCCGCTGACACGACCCATCTGAGTGTCGCGATCTTCGCCGTGTTCGTGGCCGGGCTGGGGTTCGGCGCGCGCAAGGCGTGGCAAACCAGCCGCGATCTCAACGCCGCGCGTGCCACCGTGCCGCCCGCCTTTTCGCTTTCGGCGCAATATGTCGCGGCCGTCACTGGGCGCAGCGCCGGGGCCCGCGCCATCGCCGGCGGCACGCTCCGCGCCAAGCTCGCCAGTCGCATCGCGGTGGTCCGCCAGATCGCCGGCGCGCTGGTCTTGCTGGGGCTGGTCGGCACGGTGATCGGATTCATCATCTCCTTCTCGGGCGTCGATTCGACCGCCGCCGGTGACGTGTCGGCCGTCGCGCCGATGGTATCGGCACTGATCGAGGGCATGTCGGTGGCGCTCTACACCACCCTGGTCGGCGCGGTGCTGAACATCTGGCTGATGGTCAACTACAACCTGCTGGCGCGCGGCAGCATCAAACTGCACGCGGCTATCATCGAACGCGGTGAGCGTCATGCACGAATTTGAGCAGCTTGAGGACGGCGGCGCGGACACGGTCTTCCGCGACGTCATCATGCTGACCCTGGCCGGGTTCATCGTCATCGTTCTACTGCTCTTGCCGCACATCAACCCGGTGGCCAAGACCGAGCAGGTCGCCGAGCCGCCGGGCAACGTCATCGTCGAGCTACGTTGGCCTGACGAGCTCGACGCCGATGTCGATCTCTGGGTCGAGGCGCCCGGCGATACGCCGGTCGGCTACTCCAATCAGGGCGGGCTGGTCTTCAATCTGCTGCGCGACGATCTCGGGCAGGTCTCCGACCCGCTCGAGAGCAACTACGAGACCGCCTGCAGCCGGAGCTTGCCGGCCGGCGAGTACACCGTCAACGTTCACCTCTATCGCAACCGAACCGAGCACTATCCGGTGCCGGCGCGGATCAGCGCCAAGGTCAAGCGGCCCGGTCACAAGGCCCCCATCCACATCGCCACCGCCGATGTCGAGATCACCGTCGAGGGCGAGAAAATCACCGTCTTCCGCTTCACCATCGATGACGATGGCGGACTGGTCGCGGACAGCGTCCATGATCTGCAGCGCGATCTCCGGGGCGATCCTGGTTGAGGCCGCGCCGTGCAGGACCTCACCTACCACTTCATCGTGCTCGTGGTGCTGGCCGCTGGACTGGCAGCGGTCGCGATTTCGGCGCCGCGACCGCTGTGGGTGCGCGCGAGCAGTCTCGGGCTCGCCGCGCTATTCATGGTCGTGAGCTACGCGAGCCTGGCCAACCTGCTTGGCCAGCCCAAGCCGCTGGCCCTCGAATGGCGCCAGGCCGCGATCGTCGAGGCCGAGGTGCTGGGCGCGAGCATTCGCGAGGGCGAGGCGATCTATGTGTGAATCGCGACCATGCCTTGTCGTTGCAGGCGGCGCAGCGCGAGGCCGGCGAACAGGGCCAGGGCGTGCGCATGCAACTGCCCCGCGAGGGTGGTGACGACGAGGAGGAGCTTAAGTTCTACGCCCGCCTCAGCCGCCCCGGCCGGCCAAGGCGGCGGCGGGAGACGACTGAAGGGGCGCTCAGCTCGCCGTGCGGCGCAGGTGCTCGTCGAGGCGCGGCAGGAGCTCGATCAGATTGCAGGGCATGAACCGGTAGTCCAGTTGGTCGCGCAGGATCTTGTCCCAGGCATCCTTGCAGGCGCCCGGCGAGCCCGGCACCGCGAACAGATAAGTGCTGCCCGCCACGCCCGCGGTCGCCCGCGATTGGATGGTCGAGGGGCCGATGGTCTGATAACTGAGCTGGCGGAATAGCTCGCCGAAGCCGCTGATCTCTTTCTCGTAGACAGCCGCGAAGGCTTCGGGTGTCACGTCGCGCCCGGTCAGGCCGGTCCCGCCGGTGGCGATGACCACGTCGATGCCCGCATCGGGGATCCACGCCCGCAACTGGGCGATGATGCGGTCGCGCTCATCGGCGACGATGGCGCGCGCGGCGAGTTTGTGGCCCGCCGCCGTCAGCCGTTCGGCGAGAATCGCGCCGGAGCGGTCGTCGCCCTCCGTCCGTGTGTCGGAAACGGTGAGAACGGCGATATTGACGGCAATAAAGGGTCGGGACTCGTCGATTCCTGCCACGGCGCCGTCCCTCGCGAAACTATTCGACTATGAGCCGCACCGGCACCGTGGTCGCCGACGCCGCGTCGAGCGCTACATAGCGCGGCCAGGCGCCGACGGCAACTTGATCCAGCGACGGCGTCTCCTGGCCGAGCCGCATGCGGTAGATCCACAGATTGGCCAGCACGCGTTCGACGAAATTGCGCGTCTCCGACGCCGGGATGGTCTCGATGAACAGGAGCGAATCGCCGCCGTGATCGATCTGGCGCAGCCACTTCCTGAGATTGCCGGGACCGCCATTGTAGGCCGCCGCCAGCCGCATCAGATCGCCGCCAACGTCGGGATCGCCGTTCAGCCATTGAAGGTACCTCTGACCCAGGGCGATGTTGAGGGCCGGCTCGTACAGACGATCGCGCTGGTCCCGGCGCAGGCTGCGATCACCGGCGACGTAGCTCGCGGTGCGCGGCATCAGTTGCATCAGGCCGCGCGCGCCGGCCGGGCTCTTGGCGTCGGTTCTGAACTCCGATTCCTGACGCATGAAGGCGTAGATCAGGGCGCGGTCCAGTTCGAAGCCACCCTCTGGCCGCCAGGGCGGCAGGGGGAAGGCAGCGAGGCGCGCCAGCGGCGACTCCGAGAACGGCGCCAGTTTGCTCAAGCGGATCGAGGCCGGCGCCAGATGGAGCCGACCGGCGGCGACCAGAACGTCCTCGGCCAGCGCCGGCTCGGCGCCCGCCGCGACGGCGGTGAACTCGCGGTCGGCGCGGCGATGCTCTCCGGCCTCGGTCAGTGCGATAGACCGGCGCAGCGCCGGAATCGCCTTGAGCCGCTGGGCGGTCCGCTCCGTGAGCGGCGGCTCGGCCCAGCCCGCTTCGATCGCATGGCCCAGCAACCGCGCCGCCACCAGCCCGTAGAAGGTGAGTGGATGCTCGGCGGCGCGCGACATGTAGTGCATGACGTCGGCATGAGCGCCTGAGGCGAGCGCCGCGCGCGCCGCCCAGAACCCGCCGCCCGCCGCCGTCCAGGCGCTGGCGTGTGGATTGTCCGCCACCGCCGCGAAGCGGCGCAGTGCATGCTCGTAGTCGCCCCACCGCCAGGCGTCCAGGCCTTTGTTCCAATCCACCGCCGCCTGGCGCACGGCCTTGCGCGACCGGCGCGGCGCCACCTCGTCCACGCCTTGACTGGCGGCGGCGGCCGGTTGGGCTCGCGGCGGCTCGGCCGCGCCGGCGGGTTGGCGCCGCAGCGCCAGCCGGTAGACGCGCCGGGCATCCGGATGGTCGCCATGGTCTTCCAACCAGTCGCGAAGTTCGTTGTAGCGCGACCGGTAGGCGCGTGGGTGCATGTAGCGCTGGTAGAGCACGTGGCCGATTAGCACTCGATTGTCGAGCCACGCGATCTCGCGATCGGCCGCCGCCCACTCGCCTTTCTTCTGCAGATCGAAAATGCGCCGATAACGCGCCGCGTCGTCTGGGGAAAGAATCCGCAAGCCGGTGAACGCCGGCACCACCTTGACCAGCGCAGCGGGTCGCCAGCGCGGTCTCGGCGTGTTGTCGACCGGTTCGGCCAACGGGGTCGCCACGGGCTTCCAGTCCGGCGGCGCCACCTTGGCCGCGAGCGACCCGCCCTCAAGCATGGATACCGCGACCGCCAAAGCGGCCGCCAGCCCGACCGCACGAAGCCACGCCGTCGTGGCGTTCCCCGCCATCGCCGGTCGCCTGGCGGCGGGCATCTCCCCCCAGAGCATCGCTCCCAAATAGCCGATACGCGCCGCCCCGGCAACCGCCGCCGGCGTACTTAGCCGAGCTCGTCGAGCCGCGCGCGAACGCTCAGGAGATCGTGCCAGGTCTCGCGCTTGAGCGCCGGTTGGCGCAGGAGGTAGGCGGGATGGAGGATGGGCATCGCCGGAATGCCCTCTGAATCCGCTGGCGCGGCGGGATCGCGATAGATCAGCCAGCGCCCGCGCAATCGGGTTATGCCTTGGGTCGTGCCGACCAGCGCGCTCGCCGCCGTGCCACCGACGAAGATGAGAATACGCGGCTCGATCAGCGCGATGTGACGCCGGATGAACGGCAAGCAGGCCATGCACTCGGCGGTGGTCGGCTTGCGATTGCCGGGCGGGCGCCAGGGCAAGACGTTGGTGATGTAGGCGCTGGTGCGGTCGAGACCGATGGCCGCGATCATGCGATCGAGCAGGCGGCCACTCACGCCGACGAACGGCAGGCCCTCGCAATCTTCATCGGCGCCCGGCGCCTCGCCGATCAGCATCACGTCGGCCGCCGCCGCGCCGTCGCCGAACACTAGGTTCGTCGCCGTGTGCTTGAGAGCGCAGCCCTCGTAGCGCCCAAGCGCGTCGCAAAGCTCGGCAAGGGTTTGGCACGGCGCCGCCAGCGCGGCCGCGTTGCCGGCCGCGGCGTCCGTCGATTCGAGCGCAAGCGGCACGGTCGCGGTTGGGCGCGGTGGCGGGTGTCGCGGTGGCGCCTCGCGGTCCGCCGGGGCGGGTTCGGCGGTCGGTCGGGGCGGGGCCTCGGCGTACCGATTGACCGGGCTCTCACCGATGGCCTCGTCGGCGCCGGCCTCGACGTACCAACGCAGCAACGCTCGCGCTTGTTCGGCGCCGCTCGGTGTGCGGGTCATGGCGATAGGCTATCATGCGCGCTATGTAAGGCGCGCGATGTAGTGACTTGAGGTATGCGACGATGAGCGAACAACCCGAGCGCGAATCGATGGACTACGACGTCGTGATCGTCGGCGCCGGCCCGGCCGGCCTCGGCGCCGCGATCCGGCTGCGTCAATTGAGCGCGGCGGGCGAACACGACATCAGCGTGTGCGTGATCGAAAAGGGCTCGGAAGTCGGCGCCCACATCCTCTCTGGCGCGGTGCTGGAGCCGCGCGCCCTCGATGAGCTGATCCCCGATTGGAAGGCCCGCGGCGCACCGCTCGACACCCCGGTGACGGCCGAGGCGTTCCGCATTCTCACGCCGACGAGCTCGATCCGCTTGCCCAATTTCGCCTTGCCCGCCGAACTCCGCAATCACGGCAACTACATCATCAGCCTCGGCAACCTGTGCCGCTGGCTCGCCGGCCAGGCCGAGGAGCTCGGCGTTGAGATCTATCCCGGCTTCGCCGCCGCCGAGGTCCTGGTCGATGGCGACGGCCGCGTCACCGGCGTCGCCACGGGCGATATGGGCATCGGCCGCAATGGCGAGTCCAAGCCGACCTTCGAGCGGGGCATCGAACTGCGGGCCAAATACACATTGTTCGCCGAGGGTTGCCGGGGCTCGCTATCCAAACTCCTGGACCAACGCTTCGGCCTGCGCGACGACGACGCGCCGCAGACCTACGGCATCGGTCTCAAGGAACTGTGGGAGGTCGATCCGGCCGTCCACCGCCCGGGCCTGGTCGAACACAGCGCCGGCTGGCCGATGGACATGCGCACCTATGGCGGCTCGTTCCTCTACCACCTCACCGGCGGCCTGGTCGCGGTCGGCTTCGTCGTCGGCCTGGATTACCAAAACCCCCACCTCAGCCCGTTCGACGAGTTTCAGCGCTTCAAGACCCACCCGGCGGTGCACCCGACCTTCGACGGCGGCAAGCGCATCGCCTATGGCGCGCGCGCCATCAACGAAGGCGGCCTCCAGGCGATCCCGCGGCTGGTGTTTCCGGGCGGGGCGCTGATCGGTTGTTCGGCCGGCTTCCTCAATGTAGCCAAGATCAAGGGCAGCCACACCGCGATGAAGAGCGGCATGCTGGCCGCCGAGGCGGCGTTCGCGGCTTTGGCCGGCGGCCGGGTCGGCGACGAGCTCACCGCCTACCCCGAGGCGCTGCACTCCTCATGGGTTCATGAAGAACTGCACCGGGTGCGCAACTTTCGCCCGGCCTTTCGCCACGGCCTTCTCGCCGGCCTCGTGTACGGCGGGCTCGACCTCAAGCTGATGCGCGGGCGGTTGCCGTGGACGCTCCGTCACCGCCACGCCGATCACCTGTCGTTGCGCCCCGCCGCCGCGTGCCGTCGGCTCGAATATCCCAAGCCTGACGGCAAGGTGAGCTTCGACCGGCTGTCCTCGGTCTTTCTCTCGAACACCAATCACGAGGAGGATCAGCCGAGCCATCTCCGGCTCGCCGAGCCGGCCCGCGCCATCGATCACAATCTCGCCATATACGATGCGCCCGAACAACGCTACTGCCCGGCCGGCGTCTACGAGATCGTCGGCGCGGAGGCGGGCGCGCCGCGGCTGCAGATCAACGCCCAAAATTGCGTGCACTGCAAGACCTGCGACATCAAGGACCCGACCCAGAACATTACCTGGGTGGTCCCCGAGGGAAGCGGCGGCCCCAACTACCCGAACATGTAGCGCGCCGATCTCCAACGCGGCGCCGGCGCGGGATTGCGCGGCGCCGGCAAAGGCGATAGTACCCGAGGGCGCCGCAGCCGGGAGGTTTGGCCTGGGTTATTTGATGAGCCGAGCGGACGCCGAGCGGGCGCGCTCAGCCGCGGTTTGGCGCCGCGTCTACCGCGCGGGCGGGATGTGCCTGCTGCTGGCCCTGACCGCCGGCTATGCCCGCGCGACCGAGCCAACGCTGACCGTAAGCCAGGCGACCGACAGCCCGGTGCCCCAACGCATCGAGGGCAAGGGGCCCAGTGAGCGCTCTCCGGCCGGGGCATTCCTCGCGGCGATTCAGGCGCGCGCTGACGGTGACTACGCCCGGGCCGCCGATTACTACGAGATCGCGCTCAGCGCCAGCCCTGACAATCTCGCGCTCGCCGGCAACCTCATGCGGGTGACGCTGGCCGACGGGCGCCACGAGGCCGCGACCAGCTTGGCGCGCAAACTGGTTCAGGTCGCCGCCGACGATCCGCTCCCCGCCCTGGTTCTCGCCGCCGAGTTGGTGCGCGCGGGGGACCACGAGCGGGCGCTGCCGCTGATCGAAAACCTTGCCTCGCGCGGGTCGGCGGCGCTGCTCGGTCTGTTGGTGAAGGCGTGGATCAACGCCGGGCTCGGCGACGCGGACCGGGCCTCCGCCGCGCTGGAGGTGCTGAGCAAGAGCGCCGCGTCGCAGGGCTTCGCCGCCTTTCATGGCGCGCTGATCGCCGACTACCTCGGACGATTCGACGCCGCCGAGATCGGCTACGCCAAGTCGATGGAGTTGACCCAGGGCGCCTCGCTGCGCGTGGTCGAGGCGCAGACGGCCTTCCTGCGCCGGCGCGGACGGACCGACGAGGCGATCGCGGTCTACGAGAACTATCTCAAGCGTGACCCCGACAACCCGCTGATCAACGCCGAGCTGACGGCCGCCCGACGCGGCGATCCGGCGGCCGCGTTCGTCGAGTCGCCGGCAGCCGGCCTCGCCGAGGCGTGCTTCAACCTCGCGGGCGAGCTCGCCCGCGAGGGCGCGGTAGAGGAAGCGGCGATCTTCGCCCGGCTGGCGATCCGCTTGCGCCCGGACTTCGCGGTCGCGCGGACGGTGCTCGCCTCGATCTACGAATCGCTGGAGCGGTGGGAGGCGGCGATAGCGATATATCGCGGCATCGACACCGACTCGCCGTACGGCTGGAACGCCCGTATGCGGATCGCCGGCGATCTCGACCGCCTCGACCGGGTCGGCGCTGCCCGCGAGATTCTCGAGACCATGGCAGCGGAGCGCCCGGCGCGCACCGATGCCCTGATCGCGCTCGGCGATATGCTGCGCGCGCGCGGCTCCTGGGACGACGCCGTCGCCGCCTACGATCGCGCGTTCCAGCGCATCGCCACGATCAGCGAGCGTGATTGGGCGCTGTTCTACACACGCGGCATCGCGCTCGAGCGCTCGGGTCGATGGGTTCGCGCGGAGGGCGATTTCCTCCAGGCGCTCGAGTTCCGACCCGACCAGCCTTTCGTCCTCAACTACCTCGGCTATTCGTGGATCGAACAGGGCACCCACTACGACAAAGCGCTCGACATGCTGCGCAAAGCGGCCAGCCTGCGACCGCGCGATGGTTACATCACCGACAGCCTGGGTTGGGTCTACTATCGCCTTGGTCAGTACGCCGAGGCCGTGCGCTGGCTCGAACGAGCGGCCGAACTGGTCCCCGACGACCCGGTCATCAACGACCACCTAGGCGATGCCTATTGGCGCGTCGACCGCCGCCTTGAAGCCCGCTTCCAGTGGCGTCGGGCGCTATCGTTCGAGCCCGCGGCCGAAGAGATCGCCACGATCGAGGCGAAACTCGATCACGGCATCGGGGAGGGCATCGAGGAGGGCATCGAGGAGGGCATCGAGGCCGCGCATCGAGGAGGGCCGCCGAGTAGCGGCGCGCCGGCCGCCGAGTAGCGGCGCGCCTGGCAAGCACGGACCGGGCGCCTGGACAGCTGCCTATTCGGGGCCGGCCGGGAATAGGCGCCAGATGCCGCTGGCCGTCAGCAACAACCGATTCGCCGTGAACGCGCTCGCCCGCACGAACAGGAGCCGGCGGGTTTGGCGCACGATCTCGGCCTCGGCCTCGACCCAATCCCCCACCGCGGCGGCGGCCATGAAGTCGCAGTTGAGGCTGATGGTGGCGAACCTCGCACCGGTCCCCAGCGCCTGAAACGCTGCCAGCGCGGCCGCCTCGTCCACGAGCGTCATCGACATGCCGCCGTGCAGCCGGCCGCCCGGATTGAGATGATGCTCGGCGACCCGAACGCCAATCTGCGCCACCGCGTCATCGAAGCGAACGTAGAGCGGGCCGATGCGCGCCTCGAAGCCGCGATCCAACGGCAACGGCTGGTAGCCCTCGGGCACGCTCTCGCTCATTGTCGGGGACTCCACGGGGCTGGACCGGGCGAGTTGGGGAATGGTGGGCCAACCTAGCGCCGCCGGCGTGAGCTGACCAGCGTGGCGCCCAGCCGGCTTTTTGGGTGCCGCTCCGTGCCGCACAAGGTCAAATGACGACCATGGCAGCGGCCGGCTCACGACGTTGGCTACGGCGGCCCGCGAGGGCATCGGGGTTGCGTCGGCCTCGTATTTACCGCGCGTGTCACTGTCAGGCCAAAACGGTTTCGAGGAAGTCGACAGCAAACAGCGGCGCGACTACTTCGACGAGACCTTCGCGCGCAGCCAAGAACGGCTGACGGTCACCCAAAACCTGTTCGACGGGTCGCGCAAACGCTTCGAAAAGGAAACAGCGCAGATCACCGAACATCTGGCCACCGACGTGCTCGAAAGCACGCGCCAGACTACTCTGTTCGAGGGCACTACCGCGTATATCGACGTGCTGCGCCAAGCCCGGTTGGTGGACATCTCGCGCAGCAACGAAGAAGTCATCCGCATCCAACTCAACCTCGAGGACGAGCGCGTGCGCCGGGGTTCGGGCATCGCGGTCGATGCGCTGCTCGCCAAATCTCGCCTGCAGCTGGCCCGTGAGCAACGGGTGGTGTTCGAGGGGGCGCTTCGCGAGGCGGCCGATCGCTACCGCCGGGTCTTCAACCATTCACCTGAAGTCGCGGGCATGAGCTATCCGCTGCCGCCCTATCATCTGCTGCCGGCCTCGCTGGACGAATCGGTGCAGGCCGCGCTCTCATACAACCCGCTAATCGCCAACTCCAGCCGCCAGATCGACCTCGCGCGGTCGAATCAACGGGTCGTGGCGTCGGCCTATTACCCGCGCATCGACCTGGTAGGCACCGCCAACTAGGAAGACGACATCAACGCGGTGCCCGGCCTACGCCGCGACTGGTCGGTGGTCGTGCGCTCGACGTGGGACCGGTTCGCCGGCTTCTCGACCCGATCGAGCGCGGCCCAGGCCGCGTTCGAGCACGCCGCCAGCCTCAACAACCACGTCTTCGTCAACCGCAAGATCGAGGAGGAGGTTCGCCTCTCGTGGCAGGGCGTGCAGACCAGCTGCCATCGGCGCGTGCTCCTGCGCAAAGCGGTCAACATCGCGGCCGAGGTATGGGAGGCCCGCGTCGCCGCTCTGTTCCGAGACGCGAAACACCGGCTCGGTGACGGTCGAAAAGAACTTGTGGTCGAAACTAACGGTCTGGACGACGGGTTCCGCGGAACTGCTCATGGTGCTCGGGCCCTTGGGGTTCCAATCACCCGCGAGTATGCGGCCGAGCAGGTAAATGACGGCTTAAGGCCTGAGGGTGCAGGTTCGGGTTCGCGCCAGGTCGCGGTTGCGCCTATTCACGGACCCGCCGTTCCGACTGATAGAAGGACCAGATCACACCGATACCGATGCTCGCGGTCAGGTCGGCGCCGAACAGGGGACTGTTCTGGTTGGCCGCGCCATGGTGCGAATCGGCCCGCATGACGAGGAACGACCGGGTGCGCTCGTCAATCGCATACAACGTCGTCAGCTGCAGCGCCGTCCCGAGATGGCCGGGCCGGGCGGCGAACGCGGCCCGCGCTGGCGTCGCGAAGCGCGCCTCGACCTCGTAGAACAAATCCATCAGCTCGCGCGTCGCGAACGAAGGTCCGCCGCTAAGCTTGAGTTCGAGGCCGCTACGCAGGAAATCGTCATGCTGGTAGGCGAGCTGTGGCGCGACCACCAAGCCGCGATAATCGAGCGCGGAGAGGTCGGTCGAGAACACCGCGCGCACGGGCAGTTCGATCTCGAGCTTGGCGTCGCGGCCAGCGCGCGCGATCGTGATCTGCAGCCGCGGCCCGATTTCGCCGAGCCAGCCGAGATCGGGCATGCCGCGCCGCGCCTCGTTGTCGTCGGCATCGGCGGGGAACGAACCGGTCAAGCTTACATCAAGCTCGAGCCGCTCGGTGCTCAGGATGCGTCCGCGCAGCAGCCCCTTTTCGTCACTGCGCAGAAATTCGCCGCGGTAGGCGACGAAAGGCAGAGCGAGGGCGCGAAAGTGTCTCTCGTCCGAGGCCGGATAGTCGGGCAGGTAGCCGCCGCCGCCAGCCAAGCCCACCTCGAACAGCGGCTTCGAATGCGCATCCGCCGCCGCCGCGTAGGGCAGTGAGCAAAGCGCCAGGGCCCCAACCACAACCGCAGCGCGGCCGGGACACCGGAGCCGCACCCTCGACGGGCTCGCGCGAGGGCGCGGTGAGACGAGCACGCCGCGATGGGTTCGGCGGCTCGCCACTTGTCTCGCGCGGCCGCTACACCACGCCGTAGGCCAGCATCGCGTCGGCGACCTTTATGAAGCCGGAGACGTTGGCGCCCTTGACGTAGTCGATGTAGTCGCCGCCCGTGCCGCCATACTCGACGCAGCCGTCGTGAATGCCGGTCATGATGTCGCGCAGCAGCGACTGGAGCTCCTCTTCCTTCCAGGTGATGCGGGCCGAGTTCTGACTCATCTCAAGGCCAGAGACCGCGACACCGCCGGCGTTGGCGGCCTTGCTCGGCGCGAACAAGAGCTTGGCGCCGAGGAAGGCGTGGATGCCGTCCTGCCCGGTCGGCATGTTGGCGCCCTCGGAGACGCCGATGCAGCCATTCTTGATCAGCGTCTTGGCATCCTCGGTGCTGATCTCGTTTTGGGTCGCGCACGGAAAGGCGAGATCGCACGGCACGTCCCAAGGCCGCTTGCCCGCGTGGAACTTGACGCCGTACTCGGTGGCGTACTCCTCGATGCGGCCGCGCCGCTTGGTCTTCAGCTCCATGACATAGGCGAGCTTGTCGGCGTCGATGCCGTCGGGATCGTGGACGAAACCAGCCGAATCGGACACCGTGACCACTTTGCCGCCAAGCTGGTTGATCTTCTCGACCGCGTAGGTTGCGACGTTGCCGGAGCCCGAGACCAGGCAGGTCTTGCCCTCGAACGAATTACCGCGGTGTTTGAGGATGTGGTCCATGAAGTAGACGGCGCCATAGCCCGTCGCCTCGGTCCGGATCGGGCTGCCGCCGAACTCCATGCCCTTGCCCGTGAGCACCCCCGAAAAGCGGTTGGTCAGGCGCTTGTACTGGCCAAACATGAAGCCGATCTCGCGAGCGCCGACGCCGATGTCACCGGCCGGCACGTCAACGTCGTCGCCGACGTGGCGGTAGAGCTCGCTCATGAACGACTGGCAGAACCGCATGACCTCGTTGTTCGACTTGCCGCGCGGATTGAAGTCCGCCCCGCCCTTGCCGCCGCCCATCGGCAGCCCCGTCAGACTGTTCTTGAAGGTCTGCTCGAAGGCCAGGAACTTGAGCACGCTCAGGGTCACGGAGGGATGGAACCGAATGCCGCCCTTGTACGGGCCGATCGAGTTGTTGTTCTGCACGCGATAGCCGCGGTTGACCCGGATGTGACCCTTATCGTCCTCCCAGCAGACGCGAAACACGATGATGCGGTCGGGCTCGGCGATGCGCCGCATGATCTCCATTTCGTGGTAGATTGGCTTGTCCTCGATGAACGGGAAGACGTTGGAGGCGACCTCGTAGACCGCCTGATGGAATTCGTCCTCATGCGGGTTGCGGCGTCTCAGTCCCTCCATGAACGTGTCTATTTTGTTTGTCTTGGCTGCGTCCATCTTTGGGTCTCCCTCCAGCGGGCGGTTGGCGCACGGGCGCGATCACGCAAGCATTATTTCGTAGTCGCAGGCTAGCAGCCTGTCGGACTTGAGCCGGGAGTCGAAATAGGATTCGATGGTATCAGTTGATTTGCCCGCGCGTGATGGAGGCCGTCAAGCAAACCGACCGGTCGACCGGGAGACGGGGTTTCTGCTGCCGCCGTCGGTGGAGGAATGGCTTCCCGAGCGGCATCTGGCGCGCTTCGTGGTCGAGGTGATCGAGCAGTTGGACCTCTCGGCGTTCGTGAAGGCCTATCGCGGCTCGGGCTCGGCGTCCTATCACCCGAGCATGCTGCTGGGGCTTCTGGTCTACGGCTACGCCACGGGGGTGTTTTCGAGCCGCAAGTTGGAGCGCGCGACCTATGATTCTGTCGCTTTCCGCTTCATCGCGGCCAACGATCATCCCGACCACGATACCATCGCCGCGTTCCGGCGGCGTTTTCTCGACCGGATCGAAGGGCTGTTCGTCGAGGTGCTGCTGCTGGCCCGGGAAGCCGGGGTGCTGAAGCTCGGCACGGTGGCGCTGGACGGCACCAAGGTGCACGCCAACGCGAGCCGGCACAGCGCGCTGTCGTGGAAACACGCCTGCGAGCTCGAAGCCCGGTTGAAGGCCGAGGTGGCGGAGTTGATGGCGTTGGCGGAGGCGGCCGATGGGGCGGATGTGCCCGACGGGATGTCGGTGCCCGAGGAACTGGCCCGAACGAGGATCGTCTGGCCCGCATCGCCGAGGCTAAGGCGATCGGGAACGGGCGAGTACGAGGCGAAGCGGGCGCGCGCGGAGAAGGCCGAGAAGACGGGCCGCAAGCCGGGCGGCCGTCCACCCGAGCCGCCGGTGGCCGGGCCCGGGCCGAAGGACCAGGTCAATCTGACCGACGCGGACTCGCGCATCATGCCGGTGGCCGGCGGCGGCTTCGAACAGGCCTACAACGCCCAAGCCCTGGTGGCGGCCGACAGCCTGCTGGTGGTCACCAACGACGTGGTCCAGGCGACAAGCGGCAAATCGAGCCGGCGCTGGAAGCGCTCGCCCGCCTTCCCGAGGCGCTGGGCGCGCCCGAGACCCTGCTGGCGGACAGCGGCTACTTCAGCGAGGCCAACGTGAACGCCTGCGCCGAGGCCGAGATCGCGCCGTTGATCACGCCCGGCCGGGAACGCCATCATCTCTCCTGGAAGGACCGCTTCGCCGGCGCGCCGCCGCCCCCGGAGAACCCGACGCCGCTGGAAGCGATGACACATCGACTGCGACGCCCGAGGGCCGGCAACTCTACGCCCTGCGCAAGCAAACGCCGGAACCGGTGTTCGGCATCATCAAATCGGCCATGGGCTTCCGCCAGTTCTCGCTACGCGGCCTGGACAAGGTCACGGGCGAATGGAACCTGGTGACCCTCCCTGGAACATAAAGAGAATGTTCACCTTGCAATACGCTTGAGCAGGCGGCCGGACTCCGCCTCGCGAAAAGGAATAAGGTATGCTCGCCTTGCGGCACGCGCGAGCGCGAACGTACTTCGTGCCCTCACGAGAGGGCATAAGAGTATACTCACCCTGCGGCGCGGCCAAGCGACCGCACTCCGTGTCCTCACGAAAGGCGCTCGATCCCATGACCTCTCCACATCGCGATCCGTCCACACCCATTCTCGTGGACCTCAGTCCGACAGGCTGCTAGTTTGTAATGGTTCAGCCACGGCATCGCTAAGCAAATCGTGAAGATCGACCGCGACGCATGGCGACAGCGGATGGAGTCACTCGTCGCCGAGGGCGTCCCCGACGATGCCGCGGCGCGAGTGGCTGCCCTCGAACCATTGGCTGCGGCGTGCGATATCGTCCAGCCGGCGAAGACGTGCGAGCGACCGATCGGAGCGGTCGGACAGGTCTACTTCGCGATCGGCGCTCATCTCGGCCTCGACTGGCTGCGCGCCGCCGCTGACGCCGTCACCGCCGGGGACTATTGGCAGCGGCTGGCGATGACCGTCATCGTTGACGACCTCTACAGCTAGCAGCGGGCGCTGACCACGCGCGTCTTCGATGCCGCCATCGGCAACGGCGAGATCGGCGGGGGGATCGACGTCGCCCGCCTCGCGGTCGCCAACCGCTCCGTCCGCAGCCTCATCGTCGGCTCCGCCTGAAACGTTGATGCGTCGCCACGTGCGGCCTCGCAAGCCCCCTCCCCCCTCCCTCTCCCACGCTGGGGAGGGGGAGAAGATCGTGACCCATTTCTCGCTCCCCCCTTGTGGGTGTTCGGGGACATGGTTGACAGGTTGAAGATGGTCCTGTGATCGCCTCAGGTCGAGCTGGGCGATCTTGTGGGTCATGAAATCTTGTGGGTCATGAAGAAGACGTTCCAGACGCCATCGCGAAGGGTGGGGCGGCTGGCGGCGCGGTCTGCGGGCAATCCGCGGGTCTACAGCTTCGCCGCCTCCGGCTCAGGGTTCGGCCAGTACCTGATCTGGGCCAGGTACGCGCGGGAGACCTTTGGCCCTGACGCAATGGCCTTCGGCATCCAGGCCAACGACTTCTGGGAGGCGGTCCTGAGGCCCGGCCACGACGTCAAGAGTGGGTTCCATTATTTCGACGAGGAAGAAGACGGCACTATCGCGCTGAGGCGCGTCGACTACCGGCCGAGCCTTCTGCGGCGCCTCCTCCGCTGGTCGGCGCTTGCAAGCATTATGTCGCCATCAACATGGGCGTGCATGGGAAGTGGCAACTGGCGCAGTACTTCACGGGGGCGAAGAAGTTGGAGTTTCTCGCGGACGTGCCCAGACAGGCGGACCCGCAGAAGATGGCCGAGTCCTTGGTCAGAGAGCTGGCCTTTCTCGACCGTTTGCCAGCTTTTGCCGGCCTCACCCCCGATCGCATTCTGTTCGTGGTGGCGCCACTCGATCCTCATGGAGACGCCACATCGTCCGGCGCAGGAAGCTATTTCGACGTCAACCGCAGTCGGTTTCTGGCCAATGTGACGCGGCGCGGCTACGAGGCGATCGACCTGCAACCGATCTTCGCAGACGACTATCTCGCGAACGCAAAGCGGTTCGATTTCCCGACTGACGGGCACTGGAACTCGCGCGCTCACGCGCTCATCGCCGAGGCGGTGATACGGTCTCGAACGTTCGCAGGCGTCTTCGGCACGGCGGCTACAAGCGCCCACGGCCTCGAAGCACCCACGAACTTAGTGTAGCGACTCTAACGCTTGGTTCACGTGGGCGACACGGTCGAGGATACCATTGACGTGCTTGCTCCAGACGAACGGCTTCGGAGCTTGGTTGTGATCGCCAATGTAGCGGTTGATGGCAGTCTGGAGATCGACGATCGAGCGGAACACGCCGCGCTTCAGCCGCTTTTTCGCCATCCCGGCCGTGGCCACGGCGCGGTCTGAGAAACCGGACCAGCGGTTCCTCGAAGTCGAAGCGGAGATCGCGCGGGTTTACGCCGCGTTCGACGCGACGCCCGAGGACCATGAAGAAGCCCGAAATGGGCATTGTCAGACAAAAGTGGCAGTCCGCAGAAAACGGAACGGCGGCTGCGGTCGGGCAGCGAGGCTGCGCCATTCAGCTAGAGCGGCTGAACGCTTTTCCTTGTAGACCTTGCGGCTCGTGAGATGGCGCTCGTGGTTGAAATGATTGTGGACGGAGGCGTGAGCGGAGGCGAACTTCTGCAGCGTCGTCGGACTTCGGAACCGCGCCATGGCCCGTTCACGTCGTCGGAACGGCTGGTGTGAGTTCTCTGCCCGGTTGTTAAGCCATCGGCCACACTCCTGGCGATCCGAAACGCCAACGATCTTCATCGCAGCCCGGTACGAGCGGAGACGATCCGTGACGATCGACCGTGGGCGGCCGTAGCGCTTCATCGCGCGCGTCAGAAACTTCAGCGCAGCCCCGCGGTCCCGGCGTTTCGTGGCGAAGACCTCGAGCACCTCGCCTTCGTGATCAACCGCACGCCAGAGGTAACGGGTCTCGCCATTGATCCGCACAAACACCTCGTCAAGATGCCAGCGCCACTGTGAATGTGACCGGCTATCAACACGTCGCTTGCGGATCTCCGCAGCGAACATCGGACCGAACCGGCTCCACCAGAAACCGGACCGTCTCGTGGCAGATATCGATGCCGCGCTCGGACAGAAGGTCCTCGACTTGGCGCAGCGACAGCGGATAGCGGACATACATCATCACCGCCAGGCGGATCACCTCGGGCGAGCTGTTGAAGTAGCGGACGGGATCGCGCATTGCCGAAAGCTGAGGAGCCTCGCCAGGGGCCGCAAGCCGATTCCCTCTGACAGTGCCCGAGAGCCGTCTCGAACGGCGCCGCAGTTTGTATTTACCGACGCGCGGCCAGTCCTGATCTCTGACAGGCCCACCGGCTGCCGCAGTTTGTGGTGACGGGGTCGCCTTGGTCTGACGAACGTCTGGGCGGCATTTGGTGGCAGTGGCGGGGGCGAGCTCGTCGTATCTGTCAGTAGCAGATGATATGTCCGGGTTAGGTAGCAGACGATCTGTCCGGTTTTTGGAACGATTTGAAACCGGGGAGGTCGGATGCTACCGGAGGTCAGAGTGGCTCGGATTGTCGAGGCGATTGGTCGGTATGGCAGTGGCCGGTTGAGTTGTTTGGAGGCGGCGGAGGTGTTGGGGATGAGCGAACGTCACTTTCGCCGGCTTCGGGATCGTTACGAGGCTGAGGGGGCGGAGGGCCTGATCGACCGGCGCCGCGGCCGAGCCTCTGGTCGGCGGGCGCCAGTGGACCAGATTGAGTGGCTGCTGGAGCAGTACCGGACGCGCTATTGGGACTTCACGACGAAGCACTTTCACGAGCACCTGGTGTGCGATCATGGCTTCGCCTACGGCTACACCTGGACCAAGCTTCAGCTTCAGCGGGCGGGTCTGGTGAAGCCGGCGAAGCGCCGCGGGGTGCACCGCCGGCGGCGGCCCAGGCGGCCGCTTCCCGGCATGCTGGTGTTCCAGGACGCCTCGCCCTTCCGCTGGCTTGCGGCGTTGGACCGAGAGCTGGACCTGGTGGCGAGCATGGACGATGCCACGAGCGAGGTCTATTCGGCTTTTCTGGTGGAGGAGGAAAGCACGCACTCGAGCTTCCGGGGGCTCCAGGAGACGATCGAGGCGAAGGGTCTGTTCTGCAGCTTCTACACCGACCGGGGGAGCCATTACTTCGTGACGCCGAAGGCCGGCGGTAAGGTCGACAAGGAGCGGCCGACGCAGGTCGGGCGGGCGCTCTCGCAGCTCGGCATCGAGCACATCCCCTCCTATTCGCCACAGGCCCGGGGGCGGGTCGAGCGGCTCTTCGGCACGCTCCAGAACCGTCTGCCGCAAGAGCTCAGACTGGCCGGGATCAGCGACATCGAGGCGGCCAACCGCTACATCCGCGAGGTCTTCCTGCTGGCCTTCAACGCCCAATTCGCCGTGCCGGCAGCCGAGCCAGGCTCCGCCTTCGTCGCCTACCTCGGGCCCGAGCTCACCGACATCCTTTCAATCCAGGAAGCCCGTCAGGTCCAGAACGACAACACCGTGCGCTATCACGGGCTGCTCCTGCAGATCCCCGAACAGTCCCACCGCCGGCACTTCGTCAAGGCCAGCGTCCGCGTCCATGAATATCCCGACGGCACGCTCGCTGTCTTCCACGGCCCCAGATGCCTCGGACGCTACGATCAGGAGGGCAACCTCGAAACCGACAAGTCAAGCTTACGGGCCGCCTAAATCCGCTCGGCGACCAAGCCTGTGGGGAAGTGGCAAGCCGCTCCGCGCCTTCCCACTTCCCCACAGGCCCAACAACAGCAGCGGACATTTAATGTGCTACCTAATCCGGACATCTTTACGTGTCATTGACAGGGCGAGCTCGTCGTATCTTGAAGCCGCTCGGTGCGCGCTGTAGCATTGGCGTCTACACTTACCGATTCTTGCGGGATTGGCCAGTGCGACTACGCCCCCCGACGGTAGACGAGACGAGAGCCCTCGCCGAGTCGCTACATCTCACGATGGCGACGAGCGAGTTGGAGCAATACCGTAGCCTAATCATCGAGAACCTGGCCGCCTACGCGGCCATCGATACGATGGTGGAGCCCAAGCCGGCGGTGAAATACCCCCGGACGCCGGGGCGCCGCCCGGAACCCGAGGAAGACCCCTACAACGCCTGGTACTACAAGACCGAGATCAAGGGCGCATCCGATGGCTTGTTGGCGGGCAAGCGGGTGGTCCTGAAGGACGTCATTTGCGTCGCCGGGGTGCCCATGGCTGCCGGCACCGCGGTGATGGAGGGCTTCGTACCCGATGTGGATGCCACCGTAGTCACCCGCATTCTGCATGCCGGGGGCATCATCGCCGGCAAGGCGGCCAGCGAGGGTTTCTCCTTTGGCGGAGCGGGCCACAATTCCCTCACGGGGCCGGTGCGCAATCCGCACGATCCCTCCCGTTCCTCGGGCGGCTCTTCCAATGGCAGCGCGGCGCTGGTCGCCGCCAAGGAAGTGGATATGGCTATCGGCGTGGATCAGGGGGGCTCGGTGCGGCTGCCGGCCTCGTGGTGTGGCATCTATGGCATGAAAGCCACCATGGGCGTGGTCCCTTACACCGGCGCGATCCCGATGGAACCGACGCTGGACCACGTCGGGCCCATGGCCAATTCGACGCGGGACGTGGCGCTGCTGCTGGAGGCGGTCGCCGGACCGGACGGACTGGACCCCCGCCAGCCCGAGTTCACGCCGGAAGCCTATTCCGTGGCTCTCACCGGCAAGGTGGACGGCCTGCGCATCGGCATCCTGGAGGACGGATTTGGCTATGAGGGCGTCTCCCAGCCCGATGTCGATCAGGCGGTGAGAGATGCGGCGCAGCATTTTGAGACGCTGGGCGCCGAAGTCAGCTCCGTTTCCGTGCCAGCCCACCGCGACGGGCAGGCGATCCTGGTGGCCATGGCCTTGGAGGGCACATACGGCACCCTTATCCTGGGCAACGGCATGGGGCATGGCTGGGCGGGTTTCTACAACACCCATCTCTTGGAGTACTTCGCCCGCGCGTTGCCGAGGCGCGCCAACGACTTGTCGCCATCAGCGAAGACGTTCATGTTGACGGGCGCCTATCTTCACAACAACTACCACGGCAAGTACTACGCCAAGGCGCAGAACCTCGCGCGCAAGCTGACGGCGGCCTACGAGGAAATTTTCCAACAGGTGGATCTGCTGGTGCTGCCGGCCACGCCTATCAAGGCGACGGAGCTACCCCCCGAAGACTGTGGCCCAGAGGAATCGGTGCATCGCTCCTTTGAGATGTTTGTCGGTTCCGGGGGTCAGTTCAACATCACGGGAATGCCTGCCATCAGCGTGCCTTGCGCCATGTCCGAGGGGCTGCCGGTGGGGATGGCGCTTGTCGGGCGCAAGTTCGAGGACGGCGTGGTGCTCAATGCGGCCTACGCGTTCGAGACATCTACCGATTGGACCACGCGCCGTCCGTAGAGACACGGGAGTACCGCTAGCTTGCTTGTCTGACGTCAGCACCTATGGGACGGATTGAGGTGATTTCATAAGGGAGGATTTCTGGTTCATCGTCGTGAGCGAAGGGAACGAAGATGGGACAGAGATCGATGAGTTCGAGAGACAGCGCCGATCGGACGGTGCGGAATATTCGCCGCAAGACGCGCAAGCAGTATTCGGCCGAAGAGAAGATCCGGATCGTGCTGTCGGGCCTGCGTGGTGGGGACAGCATCGCTGAGCTGTGCCGCCGGGAAGGGGTCGCCGAGAGTCTGTATTACAGCTGGTCGAAGGAGTTCCTCGAGGCCGGCAAGAAACGGCTTTCGGGCGATACCGCGCGCCAGGCGTCCTCAGGTGAGGTCAAGGACCTGCGCCGCGAGATGCGCGACCTCAAGGAGGCGCTTGCCGAACAGGTGCTGGAGAACCGGCTGCTCAAAACCGCATGGCCGGGGCTGGGGGAGACGACGAATGAGGTATCCCGCCTCCGAGAAGCTGGAGATCATCCGGCTGGTTGAACACCCCCATCTATCGGTCCGGCGGACGTTGGACAAGCTGGGTATTACGACGACAACATTCTACCGGTGGTACGACCGCTACCAGGCCTTTGATGAAGCCGGTCTTGAAGACCGTAGCTGCGGTCCCGGCCGGGTGTGGAACCGTACCCCGGACGATATCCGCAGCCAGATCGTTGACCTGGCTTTGGATGAGCCGGAGCTGTCGCCACGGGAACTGGCAGCAACGTTCACCGACACCAAGGGCTACTTCGTCTCGGAGGCGTCCGTCTACCGCCTGCTCAAGGCCCACCACCTGATCACCAGCCCGGTCTTCGTCGTCATCAAGGCAGCCGATGAGTTCCATGATAAGACCACCGCGCCCAACCAGCTGTGGCAGACCAACTTCACCTACTTCAAGGTCATCGGATGGGGCTGGTTCTATCTGTCAACGATCCTGGACGACTTCTCGCGCTACATCATCGCCTGGAAGCTGTGCACCACCATGCGGGCGGACGACGTGGCCGAGACCCTCACGCTAGCCCTGCAGGCATCAGGCTGCGGCAAGGCTGAGGTCGTTCACGAACCCCGTCTGCTCAGCGACAATGGCTCGTCCTACATCGCCGGTGATCTCGCCAACTGGCTCGAGGACCAGGGTATGGATCACGTCCGGGGCGCGCCAAACCATCCCCAGACCCAGGGCAAGATAGAGCGCTGGCATCAGACCCTGAAGAACCGCGTCCTGTTGGAGAACTACTATCTGCCGGGCGATCTTGAGGTCAGCATCGGCGTCTTGATCGAGCGCTACAACCACCGCCGCTATCACGAAAGCCTCGGCAATCTAACGCCGGCTGACGTCTACTTCGGCCGCGACCACGCCACCATCGAGAGAAGGAGAGAGATCAAAGACCTGACCATCCGCAAACGCCGCTTGGCCCACCACAAGCAAGCGACCTAACATCAACCGCCATGAGCCAGACCCTCCACTAAGAAAACGCCGATGCTGTCCCATTCATTCTGACGATGGACAATTTTGTCGGTGGGTTTGGTGTATATCCCCGTGTTCGCGCGGCTCGCGCGCGGCAATACGTTGAGCCTACGCGAGAATGCGTACGTCTCCGCCTCGGTGGCACTGGGCGCTCCCAACTGGCGCGTTATCCTAGGGGACATTGTGCCCAACATCATCGGCGTGATCGTCGTGCTGATCGCCGTTACCTTTTCCCGGGCGGTGATCGCGGAAGCCTCCTTAAGCTTCTTGGGCTTGGGCGTTCAGCCGCCCACCGCCAGTTGGGGCCGCGACTTGAATGAGGCGTGACGATATCTGGAAGAGGCTTGGTGGTTGGTGACCTTTCCCACGGTGATGATCGCCGCCGCCGTGCTGAACATGAACTTCATCGGGGACGGATTGCGAGACGCGCTCGATCCCCGCACCAACCAATGATCCGTCCGTTCTTGAACAAAGGAGGCAAATCGTGGCCAAGGAAATGAACGTCGATCCCCGCTCGCCCTATGAAAACCTGGAGCTGCTGCTGACCACCGAAATGCGCCCGCACAACATGCTGCAGGGCTTCATTCGCCCGCTGTACGAGCTTGCGCGCGGTGAGAACCCGGTCACCTACGATATTTCCCAGGCCATCTTAGGAATGCAGAACGCTAACGTGGCCATGGTCACCGGCATCGTCCTTGAGGGCCACCTGCCCAAGGGGGAGGTGGATGGCCCGATCGGCGCCGCCGTGCTGGGACGGGCGCTGAGCCTGCTCGGTCACAACGTCGATATCATGGTCGAGAGGGACATGCACGATGTGGTGAGCAGCCTTATCGACACGCTCGGATTCGAGGGCAATATTGTCCACACCACCGATCGCGCGCCCGAGGAGCTCATGGCATGGGCCGATCACTACGACATCGCCGTCACCATCGAGAAGCTGGGTCGCAACCGGGAAGGAATCCGCCACTCGGTGATGGGGACGCCGCTCGCCAAGACCGGCGATTACTACATCGACGATTTCATCGAGGCGATGAACGACAAGGGCAAGTTGACGGTCGGCATCGGCGATGGCGGCAACGAGATCGGCTTCGGCAAGATCCACGACAAGGTCCGGGAGATCGTGTTGTTCGGCGCCGAGTGCGGCTGCCCCTGCGGCGGCGGCACCGCCACCACCACGGCGACCAAGCACCTGTTTTCCGCTGCGGTCTCCAACTACGGCGCTTACGGCGTGGCCACGGCGCTCGCCTTAGGGACGAGCAATCGCGATCTGATGGTCGATGGGAAGACTGTCAAGAAGCTGGTCGAGGGAGTGGTGGCGTTAGGGTGCCTGGACGGTGGCACCATGGACCCCAACTTCATCGGCGATGACGGGATTCCCATCGACGCGGTGATGCGGGTGGTGGACCAGCTGGGGAGCATCTACGCCCAGTGGAACGGCTCATTCGACCGCCATTTCTAGCGCGCCGCCCTTAGCAGCCCGTTGAAAAAGGCGTCATTGACCGGGTTTCACGCCACGGCGAAGCATATCGCGGCGAAGGCGGTTTCGCCATCCTCCGAGACGATGAGGACGATCTGAACGACCAGGACGGCTCCAGCGGGCGTAACAAGCACGAACAAGGCGCCAATTCCGCCCGCCACGGCCTCCTTCGGGGTGCCGGCGCCGATGAGTTGGCGCATCAGCAACGATAGGTTGTGGCCGGCGACGTGAAGCAGGTATCGCTTGTGCACGTTCTCGCGGCCCCGAAGCCAGGTCCGGCGCATACCGCCGCGATCGAGGTTGTGGGCAAAGGAGCGCTCGACGATCTCGGCGCGCAGCTTGAAGGCTTCCCTGGCCACCCCCGATAACAGCCGGGTCCGGTTGTTGGTGACCGCCCGGCGAGCCGCATCATCTCCGTGCCAGCGCGCAAAACCCTTCTGCTTGGGCTCGGAGATCCGGCTCTTCCAGGGGCCGTCGTCGAGCGCCTTCAAGACCAACCGTGAGTGGTAGCCCTTATCGGTCACACATTCGGCCGGATCTTCGGCCGTCGGCGCCACATCCACCGCCTCGAGGTTTGCCTCGGCCGCCGCCAGGGTCTTGGGAAGCGTTGTCGTATCGCCCTCGTCGGCCGGGTGCAGCTCCGCCGCCACCACCGCGCCGGTGTCCAGATCCACCGCGTGCTCGGGCTTGTAGGCCAGGTGCGTGGTGCCGTCCTTCATCTTGGCGATCTTGGCCTCGGGGTCGCTCCTGGAAACCCAGTCCTGGTTCGAGAGCTTCTTGCCCTTGCGCTTGCGGTCCAGACGCGCCAGGTCCTCAGCCGTGGGTGTCTCGATACCGCTCTCCTGGGCCAAGCGCTCCAGCATCCCCCGGTAACCCTCGCCCGTGTCCCTCCGCACGATGTTGCGCAGCGCCGCGTTGGCCTCCATGGTCGAGGCATCCACCCCGATGCGCTCGCCCTTCACCAGACCCGCCTCGGCGATCAGCGCCAGGACCCAGTCAAACACCGCCGTGTGGACTTCATGGGGCAGGCGCGCGCGGGTCCGTGACAGCCAGGAATGGTCCGGCACCCGTTCCCGCATCTCCAACAGCAGGAACTCCCGTAGCGACAGGGAATCCGAGCAGCGCCACTCCAGCCCACGCTCAGAGTCGATACCCTCGAAGTAGCCCACCAGGTGCATACGGAAGTAGCGCCCGGGTGGCACCGAAGGCGCCCCCATCCTGGCCGCGTAATAGGGCTGGCAGACCGCCTCGGCGAAGCCGTCGAAGCCGCCCTCGATCAGTACCAACTGCAGGCGGTCGTAAAATACATGACCTGGCGAGCGCGGCATCTCCGACCAGCTCACCATCAAGTCCCCCTGACGATCCTTCTGCTGTCCCATCGCCATCAGCGAACCCCCCTTCAGGCCAGGACACCAGAGAATCAGACCATGCCGACTTCGTCCAGGGAAGACTTCGTCAACGGGCTGTTAGCGCATGTGGCAGGCGACCCAGTGTCCCGGTGCGGCAGCGCGCCTCGACGTACGGACACCGGGTGTGAAACCGGCAGCCCGAGGGTGGGTCTATTGGGCTCGGCACGTCTCCCTCCAGCAGGATCCGCCTTTTGCTGCGGACGGCCGGATCGGGCACCGGGACCGCCGATAGCAACGCTTCGGTATAGAGATGCAGGGGGCATTGTCAGAGTAAATCGGCTTGAGGCCCCTGGCGAGGCTCCTCAGCTTTCGGCAATGCGCGATCCCGTCCGCTACTTCAACAGCTCGCCCGAGGTGATCCGCCTGGCGGTGATGATGTATGTCCGCTATCCGCTGTCGCTGCGCCAAGTCGAGGACCTTCTGTCCGAGCGCGGCATCGATATCTGCCAGGAGACGGTCGGGTTCTGGTGAAACCGGTTCGGTCGAGTGGTGACCGGGTCTGATCGGCCGGCTCACGCCAGCTAGTCTGACAAAGCCGCCCACAGGAGGTCTTGCGCCAAATTAACTCGTTCGCCGGCAACTGACCTACGGGAGTTGCGCGCAACGCGCGAGCGCCACGGCGGCGGCCTGGCGGAAAGCGGAGTCTTCCGGGCCGCCAACGCTGTCGCGCGCCATAGCGTGCGTGGGCTTGACCCTGAAGACGACACCCGCCGTCGTTCCTTCGATCGCCGCGTTTCCGGTGGCAACGGCGGCGCGTCCGGTGCCCGACATTTCGATGCCTTGATTCTCGACCACGACGCGCCCGCTCACCACCACCTCGTCGCCATCGTGGCGGCGGTCGGTGATCTCAAAGCGCCAGCGACCGCCGAACCAATCGTCGAGGACGCGTGCGGTCGGGGTTGATCTTGGATCGAAGCCGCTGACGGCCCGCTCCGAGGATGATGTATGGGCCGATCGAGCCGCGCGAGATAGCACGAGCCTCGACGGCTTGCCGTTTTCGTCGCGATAGAGCGCGTCCAGGTCGCGCCGACTGGTCTCCAACATCTCGTCGAATCGCGCCGAGAGCCTCCCGGCCTCGTTGGGCGCTCCGTCGTTATGCCCCACGGCGCCGATCCTCGGCCGGCGGCGATTCCGCACCCCACCAGCGCCGGAAATCAACGTTGGCCTGGCCAGCAAGACCGTCCGTGCCTTCGAGCGATCGGAGGTACGTTAGCACCTCGTGGCTGGAGACCACATCGCCGTATTTGGCCTCGATATCGAACAGATTCGCGTCGTGCGGGCCCTTCGCTCTGTCGCCGACAGCGTCTCCGACCACGACCGTGTAGTAGCCGTACTGGATCGAGTCCACCGCCGAGGCGCGGATGCAGCCGCTGGTGGTGCAGCCCGTCATGATGACGGTGTCGATGCCAAGACCGCGCAAATAGGCGTCGAGATAGGTACCAAAGAACGCGCTCGCGAACTTCTTTTCGACCACGCGTTCGCCGCGGCGGGGACGAACGCGCTCATCGATCTCGACCATCGGTGATCCTTTTGTCAGAATCTCCAGAGAAGGAATCTTCTTGATCCACATCCCGGCGTCGCGCAGATCCGGCGCGTACGCGATGGTCGTGTAGACGATGGTTTGGCCCTGGGCGCGGCATTCGGCCAGCAGCCTCTTGGTCGCCGCGATCTGGCCCGTGAGATCGCCGCCCAGCGGCGTGCTGGGGTCGGTGAATCCATTGATGAAATCGACCAGCAAGAGGACTGGTTTGGCCCCATAGCCCGCGCGCACGCCAAGGCCCTTGCGCTGGTAGTCCTCGCGTGTGTCTTGTCGCCAATCGCTCATCTCGGCCTCCGAGCCAGCTCTCATTGACGACGATAGCGCCCCGTCACGATAGCGCCTGGTCCCTGGCCGATCAACGCGGCCCAGTTGATCGGCCGTGGAGTGGGTTGTATCAGAAGACGAGAGATCGAGCCGAGTGCGGCTTGCCTGAAAATGAATTGACCGGCAGGGAAGGGTATCGTCATGAGCGATCGTTCTGATTCTGGGTTCCGTGGACATCCGGGGCGATCCGATGCCGTGGCGCCCGGCGGCGGCATCGGGCCGCGCTACAGTCCGCGTCCGATCGGTGCGTCGGCGGCCGCGGCGCGGGAAACCGGCGCGGGATCGAGCCTGCCCGGGACCAGTGCGGGAGCGACGGCACGCTCGGCGTCAGGCGGCGGCAAGAAGGACATTCTGTGCGCCATCGGCATCGACGTTGATGCGGTGGCCGGGCAGATCGGCTCCTATGGCGGTGGCGATTCGCCCAGCGACATCGGCCGCGGCGTGTTTTCGGCCGAGATCGGCACGCCGCGCATGTTGGATATGCTGAAGCGCGTGGACCTGCGCACCAGTTGGTTCATCCCCGGTCATACTATCGAGACCTGGCCCGACATCATGACGCGGGTGGCCGACGAGGGGCACGAGATTGGCCTGCACGGCTACACCCACGAGAACCCGGTGCAGATGACGCCCGACCAGGAGGCTGTGATCCTCGACAAGGGCATCGAGCTGATCGAGAAAATCTCGGGCCGCACGCCCAGCGGCAACGTCGCGCCGTGGTGGGAGATGAGCCTGGCGACGCCACAGCTCTTGCTCGAGCGCGGCATCAAGTACGACCACAGCCAGATGCACAACGACTTCACACCGTTCTGGACCCGGGTCGGCGAGTCATGGACGCTGATCGACTACGGCAAGCCGGCCCACACCTGGATGAAGCCGATGGAGCTCGGCACCACCGTGCCGATCGTGCAGATCCCGGCCAGCTGGTACCTCGACGACCTGCCGCCGCTGATGTTCATGAAGAACGTGCCCAACAGCCACGGCTGGGTGAACCCGCGCGATATCGAGGAGTGGTGGCGCGATCAGTTCGACTGGGTCTACCGCGAGATGGACTACGCGGTGTTCACCCTGACCATCCACCCCGACATCTCGGGCCGGCCCCAGGTGTTGCTGATGATCGAGCGGATGATCGAGTACATCTCGAGCCACTCCGGCGTGCGCTGGCACACCTTCGACGAGATCGCCGACGACTTCATCAAGCGCCAACCGTTCGTCGGCGGTCCCGCGCGGTCGACCGCCGCCGCCGGCTAGGGCAGGCGGGCGGTCGACCGCGATCTCGGCCGCGGCCGGCCGGGACGCCAGCCCACCCGAAAGCCGCGCACCATGCGATGCAGGAGATAGAACGCGACCGCAAGAATAAACAGAAGTATGATCGAGAGCAGTCCGCCGCCGAACACCGGCCCTACGATGGTTCCGCGTTCGATCAGATGCTCGGCCAGCATCTCGATTTCCTGCAGGATCGCGCCGGCGCAGAAGATGACGGCGACCAGGATGGCGATCTGTAGCGTGTCGAAGACCAGCGTCTCGATGTCGAGGTTGGTGACATCGCGAAAGATGTTGTGGCGGAAGGACCGCCAATGAGAGATCATGTAGGCGAGTATGCCCACCAGAGAAGCAGACCAGAAAACTATATTGGATGAATCAACGTCCCGAATGCCTTGTGTAAAGTAATCTTCAAATGGTCGGTAAAAATAGAGAAACACCAATAGTATAATGATCCCCACGCCAACGATGAAGAATCGGGGTTTGCGCGGGCCAACGGTTTCTTGTGCCATGATCAGAGCGGGTATGGGCAGCGGCGAGGCATTGGGCAATATACCAAAGCCAGGGATGACGACAACCAGTTTAGGCGGGAGTTCCGAGCGCCGCGAGCGAGGTGCGCACCGCTGGGTCGGGGGACTAAAGGGGTCATGAGCCGCCGCCTCGGCGTCGATGTCGGTGGCACGTTTACGGACTTGCTGCTGTTCGACGAGAATACCGGCGCCCTGCGCCTGCTGAAGACGCCGTCAACCCCCCACGACCAATCGGTCGGTATACTTACCGGCATCAACAAGATCGTCGCCGAATCGGGCGTCGCGCCGGCGGACATTCGGGCGCTTCTCCACGGCACAACGGTCTCGACCAATATCGTCTTGGAAGGCAAGGGCGCGAAGGTCGGACTTCTGGTGACCGAGAATTTCGAACAAGTTCTGCACCTGGCGCGATCCCAGACCCCGGGCCCGTTGGCGGGCTGGATCACCATGATCAAGCCCGAGCTGATGGCCGACTTGGAGTTGACCCGTGGCGTTCGCGAGCGCGTCACCGCGCGTGGCGAGATCATGACGCCGCTGGACGAGGAGCATGCGCGGGCAGCGATCCGCGAACTGATCGACCTGGGGGCCGAGGCGATCACCGTTTCGCTCCTCCACTCCTACGCCAATTCGCTCCACGAAGAGCGGCTGAAGGATCTCGTGGGCGAGCTCGACGCCGACATGACCGTTTCGTTGTCCTCCGAAATCCTGCCCGAGTTCCGCGAATACGAGCGCACGCTGGTGGCGGTGATGAACGCCTATGTGCGGCCCAGCGTGCGCCGGTATCTACACGGCATCGAGAACCGATTGCGCGAGATTCAGTTCTCTCCCCACGTCAACATCGTGCGCTCCGACGGCGGACTCATGAGCGTCCAGAGGGCCAGCGATTTTCCGGTACTCACTATGCTGTCGGGGCCGGCGGGCGGAGTTTCGGGCGCCGCTTTTATTGCCTCACTGGCGGGATACCCACAAGCGCTCGGCTTCGACATGGGCGGCACGTCCACCGACGTGTCGTTGATCCAGGAGGGCAAGCCGACCATCTCGCGGCAGACCTCGCTCGGCTACTATCCGGTCAAGGTGCCCTCGGTCGAGGTGCACAGCGTTGGCGCGGGCGGCGGCTCCATCGCCCATGTGCCGATGACCGGCGCGTTGCGCGTGGGGCCGGAAAGCGCGGGCGCCGTGCCGGGGCCGGCGTGTTACGGCCGGGGCGGCGAATTGCCGACGGTGACCGACGCGAACGTGGTGCTGGGCCACCTACCGCCCAGCCTGCTCGGCGGCGAGATGGCCCTCGACGCCGGCGCGGCCGAGGCCGCCATCGCCAAGATCGGCGACGCGCTCGGTTTGGATGTCCACGCGGCCGCTCAGGGTATTCTCGACATCGTCAACGAGAACATGTTGGGCGCCTTGCGACTGGTGACAGTGCAAAAGGGGCTCGATCCGCGCGACTTCGTGCTGGTGGCGTTTGGCGGCGCGGGCCCGTTGCATGGCAACGCCGTGGGCCGCTTGGCCGACTGCTTTCCAGTCATCATCCCGCCGACGCCGGGCGTGCTGTCGGCGCTCGGTTTCCTCTACTCTGATGTCAAGAACGAGTTTGCCCGGACCTTCATTCGCAACATCGAGGACGCCGGGGCGGCCCAGGTGAATCAGATTCTGACGGAACTGGGACGAGATGCGAGGGCTTGGCTGCAGGAAGAAGGTATCGACGACGGGCGCCAGGAGCTGCACTATCAAGTCGACGTGCGCTACTTCCGCCAAGGCTACGAGTTCTCCCTCGACGTCAATCCCGACGCCCTCGGCAACGGTGGCCTGAGCGATATCGAAAGCCGCTTCGGCGCCGCCCACGAGCGTCTCTATGGCTTCAAGGTGAATGCGCCCGTCGAGCTCGTTAACCTGCGGGCGGTCGGCACCGGCCAAGTGGCCAAGGTTAGCTTCCCGAGCTTCGAGAAGGGCGGCCCGGACGCGTCCGCCGCCGTGGTCGAACAGCATCGCGTCTATTTCGACGGCAACTTCCTAACCGCCAATATCTACGATCGGACCCTTCTGGTCGCGGGCCACCGTGTGCTCGGCCCAGCGGTGATCCTGCAAGACGATACGACAACCGTCATTCATCCCGATCATGTGGGTGACGTCGACGAGTACTTGAACATCTTGATCTACCCCCAGGGCGGCGCCCGATCGGGCGGCTCGAGCGGACCGTGAAGAGGACCTAGGCATGTCGGACCTGAACCCGCGTTTCCAAAGCCTGTCGCTCGACGACCTGATGAAGACGAACAAGCAGCAGTTCGACAAGATTCTCGATGCTCAGAAGCGCGACTTCGGCCTGCTCGGCGTCACTCATCGGCCCGCAACGCGCGAGGACTTGGCGTCTGCGAGCGTGGACGTCATGAGCGCTGAACGCGACGGCGATGTGGGGGCGTCGCTCAATGCCCGGTTCGGCCCCGGCTGGTCCTCGGAGGTGGTCAATCGTAAGACCGAGAACGGTATGGTCACCGTGCTCTGCAAACTCGAGGTTGACGGCGTGACGAAATCGCAGTTCGGCTCGGCCCGGGTCAACGGCGACGAAGGTGCGGCGCTGCGCCGCGCGACCGCCGACGCGCTGGCGCATTGCGCCGAATTGTTCGGCTCCGGGGCGGCGGCCCGCGAACAAGATGAGCCGCCTCAGCCGTCTAGCAGCGGTGGGCGCGGGGCGGCCTCGCCCCTGCCAGAGCCGTCGCGCACGGAGCGCGCGTCGCGCGGGCGGCTCGACACGATCACGCTGGATCTGGTCGAGAACGCGCTGCGCAACGCCCGCCACGAGATGGACGCGGTGCTGTTTCGCTCGGCCATGTCGCCGGTCATTCGCGAGCAGCATGACGAGTTCCCCATGATCACCGACGCCAAGGGCCGGATGATCGTCGGCCAGTTCGGCTCCTATGTCACGGAGATGCTGGCAGCCCAGAACTTCGAACTCTATCCCGGCGATGTAATTCTACAGAGCGATCCCTACAAATGCGGCGGGGCGATCAGCCACATCAATGACTGGATGGTGCTGGTGCCGATCTTCCACGACGGGGAGATGGTCGGCTTCAGCTCGATGTTCGGCCACGTGATGGATGTCGGCGGCCCGGTGCCAGGCAGCATGCCGACCGCCGCTACCTCGATTTTTGGCGAGGGTCTGAAGATCCCGCCGATCAAGATCTACGAGCGCGGAGAACTCAACAAGTCGGCGATCGACTTGATCATGAACAACACGCGCACGCCCGAAATGAACTACAGCGACCTGATGGCAATCATCGCCGGCAGCCGGGCCGGCGAAAAACGGGTAATCGAGATTTGCGAGCGGTTCGGCAAGGAGACCTACAGGCAGGCCTGCGAGGCCTTGCTGGAACGGACCAACCGCGCCATGCGCCAACTCATCGTCCAGAACTTGCCGGAGGAGCCGCAGTCGTTCGAGGACTATGTCGACGACGACGGCCTCGGCAATGGTCCCTTCAAGATGAAGCTCACCGTGTGGCGCGAGGGCGAGCACGCCTACTTCGATTGGACCGGCACCGCGCCGCAATCGCCGGGGCCGATCAACTTCTATCTCCACGAGGGCATGTTCAAGATGTTCATCGGGGTCTACATGATCATGGTGTTCGACCCCCAGATTCTCTTCAACGATGGCTTCTACGACCTCATCCACGTCACCATGCCGGAGGGTTCGCTGGTCCACCCGACCTTCCCGGCGGCGCTCGGCGGTCGCACCCACGCCCTGTCGCGGCAGTTCGATGTGCTGGGCGGCGCGCTTAGCCGCAATGCGCCCGAGATGGCGACGGCCGCAGGTTATGGCTCAAGCCCGCATTTCCTCTACTCGGGCGTGGACCGCGATGGGCGCGGCTTCCAGTTGATGGAGATTCTCTATGGCGGCATTCCCGGTCGCCCGATCGGCGATGGCCTGGATGGTCACTCGTGGTGGCCGCTGTTCGAGAACATCCCCACCGAGTACCTTGAGAGCTACTATCCGATGATCATCGAGCGCTATGGCAGCGTCGCCGACACCGGTGGCGCCGGCAAGCATCGCGGGGGCAATGGCGTGGAGAAGGTCTACTTGCTTCTCGAGGCGGGCGAGATATCGATCCACGATGATCGGCACCTCACCCAGCCCTGGGGGATTCTCGGCGGCAGGCCCGGCGCGTGCTCATCAAAATGGCTGGAGCGAGCCGACGGTGGTCGCGAGTCCCTGCCCTCGAAGATCGACAACGTCAAAGTCGGGCGCGGCGATCGTATCGTCTTTCGCACCGCCGGCGGCGGGGGCTGGGGCGACGCCCTGGAGCGCGACCCGTCGCGGGTGCGCAACGATGTGGCGCGGAAGCTGATGACAGCGGACGTGGCAAGCAACGCCTATGGCGTGGTCGTGGTCGGCACGCCTGTGCAGGTTGATCAGAGGGCGACCCAAGAACGACGCAAGAACCTAAAGCGCGAGCGCAAGGACCTCCCGGTCTTCGATTTCGGGGAGCGTCGATCGGCGAACGGGGCGTGGCTGGGGGTTTGAGATGTCGCGGCTGAAGCGGGCGGGGGGTGGCCTCAAAGAGGTCGGAGCGTAACTCAAAGAACAATCCAGGACGGCGAGTATGGTCGAAAATGTGATCATTGTTTTTGTCATCGCGATCATTGTTGCCGCGATCATCTATATCCTCTCGATCTGGGTCTACAAACGAGCCCCCGCCAACATGGGGTTCATCCGCACCGGCTTTCTGGGCACGAAGGTGTGCCTAGGCCAGGGCGTGATCGTTCTCCCCGTCTTCCACGAGATCACCTGGGTATCGCTTGAGACGATCAAGCTGATCGTCAGCCGATCGCGCGATCAGGCGATCCTGACGGCCGACAAGATTCGCGTCGATGTCGTCGCCGAGCTCTACACCCACGTCGGCCACACCGTCGACCATCTGCTGACGGCAAGCCGCAGCCTCGGCGACAAAACCTTCGATGCCGAGCAGATCCGCAACCTGCTCGAGGCCAAGGTAGTCAGCGCGTTACGCAGCTACGCCGCCACCAAAACCCTGAGCGAGCTGCATGAGAACCGCGACATCTTCGCCCAGGCGATCAAGGCCAATGCGGTCGAAGGCTTCAGCGCCAATGGCCTGGTCCTCGAAGAGGTCACGATCGTCACCCTTGAACAGACGGGCAAGGAGTACTTCAAGGCCGAGAACGTGTTCGACGCCGAGGGTCTCAAGATCATCACCGAGATCACGTCCAACGCGCGCCGGGTGGTGCACGATACCGAGAAGCGGACCTCGGTCGCCATTCGCCAGAAAGAATTGGACACCCAGCTTGAGCTGCTCGAGATCGAGCGGCAGGAAGCCTTCGCGCGCGCCGATCAGGACAAGTCGGTCTCGAACGACCAAGCCCTCCACGTCCGCGAGAAGCAGATCTTCGTACTCAACCAGCGACGCGCCGTCGAGGAGCAGGAACTCACCAACGAGGTGGCGCTCGAGCGTCAGCGGACCGAGCGGGAGGTATCTCTCACGGAAGAGGCGCAGAAACGCGAGGCCAGCGAAATTCATCGATCTCTGGCCTTGGAGCAGGAGCGCAAGGACAAGGAAATCACGCTCATCGAGAAGGAAAAAGAGCGGGAACTGGCGGAGATCAAGCGGGCCACCGCTATCGCCACCGACGAGGAGGAGGCGCGCAACCAGCGCCACAAGGCGACCGAAACGGTGACGCTGGCGATGCATCAGCGTCAGCTCGCGACCAAGCTCGCGACGCTGGATACCGACAAGGAAGAGGCCGTGGCGGCGGCCCGCCAGGAGCAGGAGATTTCCAACGAAAAGGCGCGGATTTTGAGCGAGCAGCAGCGGTATGTGCTGCAGCAGCGCTGGGAGGTTCAGGCCGAGGAGATCGCTAAGGAGGAGGCGTTGCGCCGCGCCGAGTTGCGCCAGATCCTGGCGGTCGAACTCGAGCAGCGGGAGCGCGAGATCGCGCTCATCGCCAAGGAACAAGAGCGCGAGAGGGTCGACATTCATCGCTTTCTAGCGCGCGAGGTGGAGGAGCGCGATCGCGAGATCGTGTTGGTCGAGAAGACCCGCGAGCTTGAAGAGGTCGCGGCCAAGCGCCTTGAGACCACGGCCGAGCGCGAGCGCGCCGAGCACGACATGGAGTCGGTGCGCCCCCTAGCGAATGCCGTGCGCGACAAGGAGATCGAGCGCATCGATGCGGAGAAGCTGGCCGAGCGGCAGGGCATCGAAGAGGAGAGAAAAGCCGAAATCACGAGCATGCACATGGTGAGCCAGGCCGAGGCCCGGCGCCAGGCGGCGGCGCTCGAGGCGGAGGCGACGCGGGTCCGGGCGCACGCCCTCAGCGATGCCCAGAAGATCAGCGCCGAAGGCATCGAGCGTGAAGCGGGCGCTGCGGGCCGCGCGGAAATGGAGGTTGATGCGCTTCGGGTCGCGAACGATCAACGACGGCTGGCGGCCGAGGCCACCGGACTAGAGGCCAAGGCGGTGGCGCTCAAGAAATACAACGAGGCGGCTACTTTCCTGGAACTCTCGAAACTCTATATCGAGGCCGAGCGCGACGTCCATATCGACCAGGCCAAGGCCATGGGTAACGCCTTACAGAACGCCCAAATCCGCATGTACGGCGGCGGCGACGGCACCATGGACACCGTCCGCGGCATGTTCACCACCGGCTTCGGCCTCGGCGAGGTCTTGGAGGGGCTCGCACAGTCGATGCCCGAGGGCCTGCGCCGTCGCTTCGCGGCCAACGGTGTGCGCGGCGTCTTTGGTCGGTCCGACGACGACCCCGCGTCGATTCGGCGCGCCTATGAGCAACTCGCCGCGCTCGTGGGCGAGACCCTAGGCACGCGCGAGGCACGGGAGGTTCCGCTGGCCGAGGCGGTCACGATATTGACAGACGCCGCGGGCGCCGACGAAGCGATGGTTCAGGCGGTGCGTCTTTTGAGGGACCTAAGCGAGCGGGGCGAGTTCGCAGACGTCACCTTCGAGAATGTCTGGAGCCTGATAGAGGCCATGGCGCGGGCCACGACTTAGGCTGTGGACCGGCTGGGGGCGCCACATGCCCGAGTACGACGTTGTCTTGCGCCAGGTCAACAAGACCTTCGCTGGCGGCGTCCGGGCCGTGATCGATTTCGATGCCGAGATCGAGCACGGAGAGTTGGTGGCCCTGCTCGGCCCCAGCGGCTGCGGCAAGACGACGACGTTGCGGATGATCGGCGGCCTGGACGAGGTCACCTCCGGCACGATTCATGTCGCGGGACGGGACGTGACCGACCTCCCCCCGTCCCAGCGCGACACCTCGATGATGTTCCAGAGCTTCGCGCTGTTCCCTCACCGCACCGTCGCGGCGAACGTCGAATTCAGCCTCAAGATGCAGGGGCGGTCCAAGGAGGAACGAGCCGGGCGGGTGGCGGATATGCTGGAGATGGTCGGGCTGACCGAATTGGCCGGCCGGCGGCCGAGCGATCTCAGCGGCGGACAGCAGCAGCGTGTGGCGTTGGCCAGAGCATTGATCAGTAGACCCACGGTGTTGTTGCTGGACGAGCCGCTGGGTTCGCTCGACTACAACCTGCGCCAATCCATGATCGTCGAGCTCAAAAAGATTCAGCGCGAACTCGGCATCACCTTCATCATGGTCACCCATTCCCAGGAGGAGGCGATGTCGATGGCCGACAAGGTCATCGTCATGAGCGACGCGGTGATCCAGCAGACGGGCACATCGCGCGAGATCTACAACGATCCGCGCACCAAGTTCGTGGCCGAGTTCATCGGCAACAACAACCTGCTCAACGGCACCATCAAATCGCGCAGCGGCTCGATGGTGTTCGTCGAATCCGCCGACAATTTGTTCTATGTCCGGGTGCCTGAGCGCGTCCGTCGCGTGCGCGTCGGCGAGGAGGCGTCTTTCTCGGTCCGGGCCGATTCCATGCATACCGGCGAGCAACCGGGGATGGCCAATCGGGTCGAGGGCCGCTACATCACCACCGAGTTCAGGGGCTCGCTGGAAACCGATGTGTTCGAAATCTCATCCGGCCTGTTCGTGCGCGTGGAGCAGCACCGCAACATCTCGGATCGCCTCTACGAGATGGGCGAACCGGAGACGATCTGTTGGCCGGCCGAGGCGGGCGTGTTGCTCGATCGATAGTCGTCAGCGGAGGCGCCGGTAGAGCACGGTGTAAATCACCACGAACAGACCGATCATGGCGAGCGAGAACAGCGTCGACGCGGTGCCTAGCGCAAACAGCGTGGGGCGGATGCGCTGAGTCATCGAGGCGTTGATGTCGAGCGGCAGCGTGTTGTACTCGCCGGCCAGGAGGGTGGTGCGGGCGAACTCATCGTAGGACAACGTAAACCCGAACAGGCCGGCGGCCGCTATCCCCGGGCCGATCAGCGGCAAGGTCACTTCCTTGAAGACGGTCCACTCGTCGGCCCCCATGTCCCGCGCCGCCTCCTCGAGGCTGGCGTCGAAGCGATTGAAGACGGCCATCATCACGAGGAACCCGAACGGCAAGGTCCACACGACGTGGACACCAAGCCCAGACGACCACCATGCCGGCGAGATGTTGAGTTCGCGCAGCAACGTGGCGAGGCCGAGACTGAGCAGAATCCCGGGCGCCATGAGGCCGGCCATGATCGTGTAGAACAGCACACCCGAAGCAAAGAAGCGCTTGCGAAAGGCCATCGCCAGCATGGTCGCGAAGAGCGCGGTGATGACCATCACGATCAGCGCCAGAATGAGCGAGCGAAACATGGCGCCCTGCAGATCGCCCACCGCCGATGGTTCGAACAGTTTTCCCCACCAGTAGAAGCTGAACCCCCGCATGGGGAAGCTGGTGCCCCCTCGCTGGCCTTGGAACGAGAGGACGAACATGGCGATCATCGGTCCGAAGATGAACACCAGGAAGATCGCGTAATAGATGCTGAAGCCGGCCTTCACACCGGCTCGCCGCCGCCTCGCTCGGGACCAGCGCGCCACCTCAAAGCTCCTTGCGAATGTCGACGACGCGCAAGATGATCACCACCCCGATCATCATCGCCAACATCAGCATGACCGCGTTGACCGCCGCGAACGGGTAGTTGGCGATGGCATAGTAGTTGAGGATGACAGTTCCCGTGGTCGACGTCTTGCCGCCATAGACCACGACCGCGGTCGCGAATTCCCCCATGATCATGACGAAAATGAAGATCATGCCGATGGCAACGCCCGGCAGCGAAAGCGGAAGGATGATCTCCCTGAAGACGTTGAATGGCGAGGCGCCCATGTCGCGGGCGGCTTCCAGGATCGAGCGATCGATCTTGGCCAAGGAAAAGAAGATCGGTCCGACGGACAGCACCACGTAGAGCTGAACCAGAGCCATCGTGTAGCCGAACTCGGAATACAGCAGAAAGCTTGCTGGCTTGTCGACGATGTCCAAGCTGACCAGCGCCTTATTCAGCAGTCCGCGCCGTCCCAGCATCGGCAGCCAAGCCACCGCCCGAATCAGGTAGCTGGTCCAGAACGGCACCAGCGCCACAAGGAACAGAGCCATTTGCCATTTGAACGACTGCACTTGCATGGCCAGGAAGTAGGCGATCGGGTAGCCCACCAGCAGGCACAGCGCCATCACCTCGAGGGTGAAAATGAAGGTGGTGAACAATGTCCTGACGAACACGCTTGGGGTGAGGAACTTCGAGGAGGCGGGATCGAAGAACCCCTCCTCCTCGAAGAACGCCGCATAGTATTCGAGCGTCAACCCGGCCGAAACGCCTTGGTCGGCGGCCGTCCACAGACTGAAACCCGCGATGCTGACCAGGGGAACTACCAGGAACACCAGCAGCCACAGGCTCGCGGGCGCTATCAACCAGCCCGTCGAGAAGCCAGGTCGGCGTCGAATCTTCTCGGCCGCGGCCGAGACGACAACCGTCGGCGCGCGGAGCTGACCACCAATCAGGCCGGGGTGCTGGACGGACTCAGTCATCGATCACGACGTCGACGCGCCTCATCCCCGTCGACGGGGGAGGGCCGGGGTGGGGGTGAATCGTGGACAACGGCCGCTATCCACAAGGCGCAGCGGCTCACCCCTCCCCCGGCCCGACCACGAAGGGGAGGGGGTTGATCGCGGCCGTCCCTCCGACCGGAGAGGGCGAAGCGCGTCGCGATCAGGCGGTCAAGAACTCCGTCCAGCGCTTCACCAGATAATCATTCTCGTCCATCAACGAGTTCCACACGGCGATGTTCTTGAAGCGATCCCAATAGGATCCGCCGTCCCTGACTTCGCCTTCGGGCACGATGATGTTGCCGAACGGATCGGGCAGTTCCCTGGCGGCGGCTTTCCCGTCGTACCAGTAGTCCCATTCCTCCGGCTCGAGATGCTTCCGCACGTTCTCGGGCACTGACATGTAATAACCCTGACGGGCCACGAACGCACCGGGCCAACCGCTCAGCCACCAGTTGATGTACTCGTAGGCCTGGTCGAGCGCCTTGCCGGTGGCCTTGGCCGAGATGGCGCAACCACCGTGCCAGCCGCGCATGCCCTCCTTGGGGAAGGCATAGACGCACCGCACGCCCTCGGCCTTGATGGCGGTCACCGCCGGCGACCACATGCTTTCCAGTGCGACCTCGCCGCTGACCATCAGGTTCACCGACTGGCCAAAGGTCTCCCAGAAGGCCCGGAAATGCCCGGCCTTTTTCTTCTCGATCAGGAAATCCATCAGGAAATCGATCTCCTGCTTGGTCATGTTGCCCTTGTCCTTGAAGGTCAGGAGACCCAACGCCTCGACGCCCAAGGCGGCATCCATGACACCGATCTGAGGCACGTTCAGGAGCGCCACCTGGCCCCTGAAATCGTCGCTGAACAGTTCGGCCCAGCTCTCGATCTTGCGGCCGGTCTCGTCCGGGTTGTAGCCGATGGAATCGGCGTTGTGCCACCCGGGAACCATCGAGACGTAGCGTGACGGCCCCTCGACCCGGTCTCCATTCTCGTCGAGCCACAATTGACGGAACGGCGCATCGCCCTGGCCGGGGTTGGAGTCGGGCGTGAGCCGGCCCGTCTTCGAGAGATTCGTGACGTTCTCCCACTCCGTGATCCGCTGAGTGTCGATCGGCTGCCAGACCTTGGACGGGATGAACACGTCCATATCGTTGAAGTAGCCTTCGGCGACCTCGTACTGGTCGTTCTGGTTGAGCATTTTGCCGAACATGGCGCCGTAACCGAGCGCCTGACCGCGCACGCCGAACCCCAGATCCTCGGAGGCCTGGCTCTGGATTTCGTTGATGATGCTGACCCCGAGTCCGATGGTCCGCACATCCTCGGCGGCGCGCACGATGTTGGGGAAGCCCGTGATCGCGCCGGCGGCCGCCACGGCGGCCGTCGTGCCCATCAGGCGCCGGCGACTGATCGCGGTCCGCTGGGTGGTCTTGGTGGTATCATTTTGTTTGACCCGCATGAGATTCTCCCTCTGTTTTCTGGGAAGCCCGTGATCGCGCCGGCGGCCGCCACGGCGGCCGTCGTGCCCATCAGGCGCCGGCGACTGATCGCGGTCCGCTGGGTGGTCTTGGTGGTATCATTTTGTTTGACCCGCATGAGATTCTCCCTCTGTTTTCTCGTCGCGAATACAGGCCCGTGCGCCGTCCCGAGAGAATCGGCTGGGGCGCTATCGCACGGAATTCGCTAGGTATTTCTTACAAACATTTGCTTCTAGTAGTAGCTTAGGATTCCGAGCCGGGGAACGCAACAAAGCGGGGAGGATGATATGAGCGTGCTGATCAAGAACGGCCGCGTGGTGACGGCAAGCGACGACTACCACGCCGATATCTTCATCGAAGACTCGACCGTCACCCTGATCGGCGCCGATCTCGTCATCGCTGCCGACCGGGTGATCGATGCTGCGGGCAAGCTGGTGATTCCGGGCGGGGTCGATCCCCACACCCACCTGGAGATGCCGTTCGGCGGCACCACGACGTCGGACACGTTCGAGACCGGAACCCGTGCGGCCGCGTACGGCGGGACCACTTGCATCGTCGACTTCGCCGTTCAGGCCAAGGGAACCTCGACCCTGGAGGCGCTCGACACCTGGCACGAGAAGGCGGCCGGCAAGACCGCCATCGACTACGGCTTTCACATGATCGTCACCGACATGCCCGACACGCGCACCCACGAGATGCGCCGGCTCGCCGACGACGGGGTGACGAGCTACAAGCTATTCATGGCGTACCCGGGGGTGTTGCTCTCCGACGACGCCACCATCTTCCGGGCGATGCGCAAGGCCGGCGAGGACGGCACGCTGGTCTGCATGCACGCGGAGAACGGTATCGTCATCGATGAGCTCGTCAAAATCGCCCTCGCCGAGGGCCACACCGCGCCCAAGTATCACGCCATCACCCGCCCGACGCGACTGGAGGCGGAGGGCACCCATCGCGCGCTGGCCATCGCCGAGGTCGCGCGCGCGCCGGTCTACATCGTGCACATGAGCTCATACGATTCCTTGAAGGAAATACGTGACGCCCAGGCGCGCGGTGTGATGGCCCACGGCGAGACCTGTCCGCAATATCTGCTGCTCGATGTCAGCGCCTATGACGAGCCCGGCTTCGACGGCGCCAAGTATGTGCTGACGCCGCCGCTGCGGGAGAAGTGGAACCAGGATGAGCTCTGGCGCGGGCTGCGCGGCGGCGATCTCCACGTCATCGCCACCGACCATTGTCCGTTTTGCCTCAAGGATCAAAAAGAGATCGGCATCAGCGATTTCAGCAAGATCCCCAACGGGGGTCCGGGGGTCGAGAACCGCATGAGCCTGATCTACCACCACGGCGTGAGCCAGGGGCGCATCGGCCTCAATCGGTTCGTCGAACTGACCTCGACCGGGCCCGCCAAGATCTTCGGGCTGTTCCCGCGCAAAGGGACGATCGCCGTGGGCAGCGATGCCGATATCGTCATCTTTGATCCCGACCACGAAGAGACGATCAGCTACCACAATCCCAAGACCCATCACATGAACATCGATTACAACGCCTATGAGGGGATGCGCGTAAAGGGCTTCACCGAGACGGTTCTGTCGCGGGGCAAGGTCATCGTTGATGCCGGAAAATATGTCGGGCGGGCAGGCGACGGCATGTTCATGCGCCGCGGCCCCTACGGCGGCTTGCACGCGACGGCGACGCCCGGCGGCTAACTTCCGCTCAGGATTGGCCGACCGGGCGGACCAACTTCAGCAACCAGAAGATGATACAAAAGATGCCGGTCAGAATCGCCAGCATCACCACTGCGGCGAGGCGCTGGCCGAGCCCGGCGTTCAGAACGCTCTCGGCGCGCAGCAGGTGAAGACACAATATCTGCACCGCTTGCAGAGTGGCGCCGGCGCTCAGCAGAATCGCTGTGAAGGTCGAGCCCCGCAGCGAGGCCAAGACCATGGATTCGACCGCCTGTTGCTGCACCTCATACAGCCGGTACGCGCGCCAGTGGAAGCCGCAGAAGCCGACGATGCCGATCAGTAGCGCGACCCAGAAGATCGTGCTGTCGTAGCTGATGCCATGGATGACGAGATTGAAGAGTTCCTCGAACGGCTCGTAGTAGAACAGAAAAATCAGCAGGATAATGTACAGGAGGAAGCCGACCAGCGTCCCAAACCACTGCCAACCTGTCATGGGGACAGCCTTCTCATGGGACCAAGTTTCTTGCCCGTCGGGGACCAGAGCGTGGTGACATTGGTGACGGCCTCGGTACTCGGATGATGGCCCTATTTACTCGATTGCCTGAACCGAAGGCAAACGCCGCCGTGACCCCAACATGGCTCCCGATGGCCGTTGGCGTCACGCCGGCGCCGGAATAGCGCCGATCAGCAGGATGGCATAGGCTCCGATGAAGACCCCATCCTTGACCAGTGCGACCATGCCCACCGCCCAATCCCGCCACGCCACCAGCATGATAATCTCGAGGACGAAGAACAGCGCCGCCAGGAAGAAGAATGGCCAGACCGTCGTCCACCAGAGCACGCCGTCGGCGTCGGGCACGGGCGAAGGCGCCGCGATGAGGTGCAGTATGGGCAGCACCATCAGATAACCATAGGCGGCGAGAAATCGCAGAGTGCTCGCTGTGCGATCGAGGAGCCAGAACGCAAGGAAGAACAGTGCAATATGGAGAACATCCCATAACACGCCGTAGTCCTCGCCTCCGCTGCGGCTTGAAAGGTCGAGAAAACCGAGCACCAATAGAAAAACAAGCGCGTCGCACAACAGCCACTCTCGGGCGCTCGCCCCGCCACCCTTGACGCTCCAGGCGCGGGTGGCCTTATCGAAGAGCAGGACCAATGCCACCGCGAAGCTCGCCGGGTAGAGAAGGTCGTGCACCAGGGCGTATTGCCGTTCACCGTCGAGGTAAGCCCAGCTGAGGGCCAAGAACGCGAGGCCCAGGGCCAGCAGGCCGAGCATCCGCAGCCCTGAGCCCGCCTCGGTCCCATTCGCCGCAGGCGCGGCCGCGACTCCCGCCGGTCCGGCGCCGGATAGGCCGCCCGCGGTGCCGGCCAGTAGAAAGCCAAGATAGGCCACCAAGCCGACCGCCCCAGCCGCCAACATGACGCCAAAAAACACCAGCGCGCGCGGCCCTTCGCGCCAGCCGGACGGCGCGAGATCGGCGGTGAGTGGCGGGAGCCGCCACACCACCACCAGCATGACGACGATTAGCAGGACCACGGCCAGCAGGATCCCGGCCCAGTGCGGCGCGGGCGGTGCTCGTCCTGCGCCGTCGCCTGGTCTCGCTCCAGCCGGGCCCCGCGCCACCAACAGCACGAGAAAGGCCAGCAGACCGACAACCGCTATCCCGACCATCACCTCGAGGAAAACCGTCGACTGACCGTCCATACCGTGCCCGGCGCAACCACAACTCGCGCGAAGTTAGCTTGCGGCCACCCCGATGCCAAATGACCGTCGCGCCCGCCCGATCGTATCGCGCCATATGTCATCATGCCGCGATGGTTTATGATCAGGGGCGTAGGATGGAGGAGGGTCGGTTGAGCGAACTAGACATCTATCGCCGACAAGGCTTCGCCAACGAGGTCGGGTTCGGTCGGGCTCCGGCGTTGCTGATTGTCGACTTCACCAACGGGTTCAACGACGCGGGCCAGTTCGGCGGTGGTAACATCGACGCTGCGATCAAACGGACGCGTATCTTGCTCGATGGCGCGCGGGCGGCGTGCATCCCGGTCGCCTTCACCCGGGTCGTCTACGCCGATGACGGGTCGGATGCGGGCGTGTTCTGCCTCAAGGTGCCGGCGCTGAAAACGCTGACTGAGAGCGCCGAGGCGGGCCAGATCGTGCCCCAGCTGAAGCCGCTGCCCGGCGAGTTCATCGTTCGCAAGACCGAGCCTTCAGCGTTCTTCGGCACCGGCCTTGCGCCGTGGCTGGTGATGCGTGGGGTAGATACGCTGCTCGTGACCGGCTGCACCACCTCGGGTTGTGTTCGCGCGTCCGTGGTCGATTCATGCAGTCATAACTTCCGCACCATCGTGGTCAGCGATTGCGTTGGCGACCGCGCCCTTGGCCCGCACGAGGCCAATCTCTTCGACATAGAGCAGAAATACGCCGACGTCGCGACCAGCGCCCACGTCCTTCAACGGCTGCAGAAGGCGGCGGCCTGAACCGCGCGGTTCGGCTCAGCTCTCGTCGGCCCAGCGGCGCTCAAACGCCCACACCGCCTCGAACCCCATCAGCTTGCTGAACTCGCCGAAGTCGTCGAGCGGCGTCTCTAGGTTGGCGCTCGATCCCTGGTTGGCGAGATGGCCGTAGACCCCGCGCAGCGCCGCGCCCATGGCGAGGAAGCCGGTCGCCGGAAAGATCGCCAGCGCATAGCCGATGTCGACGAGGTCCGCCCGGCTCAGCACCGGCGTCTTTCCACCATCAACCATGTTGACGAGCAGGGGTAGATCGAAGCGCCGGCCAATCTCGCGCATCTCGTCGATCGATTCCGGGGCCTCGACGAACAGCACGTCGGCACCCGCCTCGGCGAACGCCTCAGCCCGTCGCAGGGCCTCGTCGAGGCCGTGGTTGGTGCGCGCATCGGTCCGCGCGATGATCAGAAAGTCGCTCGAGTCGCGCGCCGCCCCCGCGACGCGGATCTTCGCCACCATGTCGGCAAGCGGAACCACGGGCCGGTCGGGCGTGTGGCCGCATTTCTTCGGAAACTGCTGGTCCTCGAGCTGGATGGCTGCGGCGCCCGCCAGCTCGTAACCGCGCACGGTGTGTTCCACGTTGAGGAGACCGCCATAGCCGGTGTCACCATCCGCGATCAGCGGCGTGTCCACGACCTCGCAGATGCGGGCGACGCGGCCGACCATATCGCTATAGGTGGCAAGACCCGCATCGGGCAGGCCCAAATGCGACGCCACCGTACCGTATCCGGTCATATAGAGCGCGGGGAAGTCGTAGCCATCGGCGATACGGGCCGAGATCAGGTCGAAAATACCGGGCGCGGTCACGAAGTCCTTAGCGCGGATGCGCGCCGCCAGCTCGGCTCGGCGTTGGTGTCGTTGTGTCATCGCGTCTCGTATCCTCGGGCGATGCTAGGACCGCCGCCGGACCAGCACAAGCAAGGGCCGACTTGCCGCGCGCGAATTGGCCGCAGCAAGGGGGAGGTTCACATTCAAGGGGTCGAACCGGTTGGCGCAACGGTTCCCTGCGGGAGGCCGCCTGCTAAAACACGCCGCGTTCCCGCATCGCGGCGATCTCGGCGTCGTTGAAGTCGAGTTCGTGAACGATCTCCTCGGTGTGCTGGCCCAACCTCGGGAATGTGAAATTGGGCTGGCCGGGCTCGTCTTGGAACTTTAGCGGTGTTCCGACGTGTTCCCAGCCGCGCTCGTCCTCGACGATCATGCGCCGCGCGCGGACCTGGGGATCGTCGGCGGCCTCGCGCATGGTCTTGACGGGGGCGACGGGGCACTCGACCGCCGCGAAGAATTCGACCCATTCGGCCTGGGTCCGGGTGCGGAAGGTTGCCGCTAGGAAGTGCTTGACCGGGTCTTGGTGTGGGCCCGGCGGCGGCTCGCACAGTGCGAGAAGATCGGGGCGGCCCAGCGCCTCCAGCACGTTGCGGGCGAAATGCATCTCCGCGCCGCCTAACACCACGTGGCGGCCGTCCTTGGTCGCGTAGATCCGGTACATGGCGTTGCCGCCCCACGGCCGCTCGTGCTCGACGACCGGGGCGCGCTTGTCCGCCAGCACCGGGCCCATGTTATTGGGCACCGCCGCCATCAGGGCGTCCATCATGGCCATGTCGATGTAGTCGCCCAGGCCGGTCGTTTCGCGGCGCAGCAGCGCCATCAAGACCGCCGAGAGCGCCATCGTCGATGACAGGATGTCGGCGGCGGCGATGCCCGGCATGGCCGGCTGTCCATCGCCGCCCAAGGTAATGCTCAGGATGCCCGCCAGCGCCTCGGTGGCGAGATCGTGGGCGGGCCGGCGCGCATACGGGCCGTCCTGGCCGAAGGCGGAGATCGAGCAGTAAACGAGACGCGGCGACCGCCGGCTCACTTGAGCGTAGCCGATCCCGAGGCGGTCGACGACGCCGGGGCGAAAGCCCTCGATCATCACATCGGCGCGTGCGGCCAGCCGGAGCGCGATCTCGCGGCCTTGGTCGGTCTTGAGGTCGAGTTGGATCGATTTCTTGCCCCGGTGAGTATTCGCGAAAAACACCGAGACGCCGTCGCGCTGGCGGTCGATCGCGCGGCTCGGCTCGCCGGCGCCAGGTGGTTCGAGCTTGATCACCTCGGCGCCGTGGTCAGCCATCATCTGGGTCAGCAGCGGGCCGGGCAAAAACAGCGACAGGTCGAGAACACGGACTCCCTCTAGCTTCATGATGCTGCGCTTCGAACGGGCTGGGCGCCAACGGCTCCGATGCTTCGAGGCGGCGCTTCGCGCCTCCTCAGCAAGAGCATCTGTGAGTGTTCCTCAACCTGAGAAGCGGCCTGAAGGGCCGCGTCTCGAAGGATCGGAGCGAGAGCCTTGCACCTGCTAGACGGCGCCGGCTTGTCGGAGCGCATCGATCTCCTCGTCGTCGTAGCCGAGTTCGGCGAGAATGGCGTCGGTGTCGGCCCCGAGCTTGGGGCCGGGTCGGTCGGGGATCGGCTCGTCGAGGCGGATCGGGCTGGCCAACAGCTTAAGGTCGGGCCGGTCGGGATGGGCGACGGTCCGCACCCCACCGCGCTGGCGAAAGTACGGGTTGTCCAAGGCCTGGGCGATCTCGTTGACCGGCGCGCAGGGCAGGACGCCGGCGAAGACCGCGATCCATTCGGCCGTCGTCCGCCGGGTCAGGATCTCGTCGAGCACCTCGGTCAGGACGTCGCGGTTCTCGTGTCGATCCTCATAGCTCCGGAAGCGTGGATCGTCGGTGAGTTCCGGCCACCCGATCCGGTCGCACAGAAGAGCCCAGAACTTCTGGGTCTGGGCCATGATGAAGATCCAGCCATCGGCGGTGCGGCAGAGCTGGGAGGGCGCCACATAAGGGTGACCGGAACGCGCGACACGCGCGGTCACCAACCCTTCGTTCAAGTACCACACCCCCGGATAGGATAGCTGGTGCATAGCGACGTCATAGAGCGAGACGTCGACATCGCGGCCCTCGCCACTCTGCCGCGCCGCCATGATGCCGGCCAGCAAGGCGAACGCCGCCGTCATCCCGGTCATGTAGTCGACCATCGACAGGCCGAACCGGGCGGGCGCGCCATCGGGCTCGCCGGTCAGCGACAGGAAGCCGGCCTCCGCCTGCATCAAGTAGTCGTAGCCGGGCCAGCTCTTGCGTGGGCCGTCGCGACCGTACCCCGAGATATGGGCACAGACGATGCGCGGGTTGGGCCCCTTGAGCCGGTCGTAAGTCAGGCCGAGCTTGTCTGGCTGATCGCCGCGCAGGTTGTTGATCAGGCCATCGGCCGTCGCGACCAGGCGCTCCAGCACTTCGCGACCGCGCAGATGCTTGAGATCGAGCGACAGCGAGCGCTTGTTGCGGTTGAAGGCCTGGAAGAACTGCGAATCGTCCGCGCCCAGGAGGTACGGGCCCATGACCCGCGCCGCGTCGGGGCCGGCAGTCGCATGTTCGATGCGGATGACGTCGGCGCCCATGTCGGCGCAATGCCCCGAGCCATAGGGGCCAGCGCCAAAGCGCTCGATCGCCACTAGCTTGAGGCCAGCAAGCGGCAGGCTCACTCCGTGCTGGCCGCGTTGGCCGGATTGCGCGGATGCTCTGCCCAGGACATGTAGGGCTTGCCGTTGTCCACTGGCCGCATGGTCACGCAGCCCTCGACCGGACAGACCAGCGCGCAGAGATTGCAGCCGACGCACTCGGCGTCGATCACCTCATAGCGGCGGTCACCGTTGTCGCGACGCGCGCGGATCGCCTGATGGGCGGTGTCCTCGCAGGCGATATGGCAGAGCCCGCACCTGATGCAGAGGTCCTGGTCGATGTGGGCGAGGAGTTCGAAGTTGAGGTCGAGGTTTTCCCAACTGACGTAGTTGCTGACCGCCGCGGCGCGGAAATCGTCGAGGCGCGCGTAGCCCTTCTCGTCCATCCAATTGCCGAGCCCGTCGATCATGTCGTCCACGATCTTGAAGCCGTAGTGCATGGCGGCCGTGCAGACCTGTACCGAGCCGCACCCCAGGGCGATGAACTCGGCCGCCTCGCGCCAGGTCTCGATGCCGCCGATGCCGGAGATCGGCAGATCGGCCAGGTCGGGCTCGCGGACGATGTCGCCGACCATGCGCAGCGCGATCGGCCGCACCGCGGGGCCGCAATAGCCACCGTGGCTGCCCTTGCCGTCGACGCTCGGCAGCGGCGACATGGTATCGAGATCGACGCCGATGATGGACGCCACGGTGTTGATGAGCGATACCGAGTCGGCGCCCCCGTTTCGCGCCGCCCTGGCCGTCGCCAGGATGCTCGTCACATTGGGCGTCAGCTTGACGATCACCGGCAGGCTGGTGTGGGCCTTGGCCCAGGCCGTCACCATCTCGACATAATCGGGCACCTGACCTACGGCAGCCCCCATGCCGCGTTCCGACATGCCGTGCGGACAGCCGAAATTGAGCTCGACGCCATCGGCTCCCGTCTCCTCGATCCGCTTGACCATCACCTCCCACTCGGGCTCGGTGCAGGGCACCATCGCCGACACGACGACGGCGCGGTCGGGCCAGTCGCGCTTGATCTCCGTGATCTCGCGCAGATTGACGTCGAGCGCGCGATCGGTGATGAGCTCGATGTTTGTGAACCCCGCGACTCGCGAACCGTTGCTTGCGGCGGCGCCATAGCGCGACGCAGTATTGACGATGGGATCGCCCAAGGTTTTCCAGACCACGCCACCCCAGCCCGCCTCGAAGGCCCGGGCGACGTTGTAGGCCTTGTCGGCCGGCGGTCCGGACGCGAGCCAGAACGGGTTCGGCGACTTGACGCCGGCCAGGTTAGCGCTGAGATCAGCCATCGTCTTCTCCTTGCACGGCAGTGCTGAGATAGCGATCGATCGCGAGGCCGGCGCGCTTGCCATCCTCGGCAGCCTGGACCGTCAAGTCCTCGCCGGCGACGCAATCCCCGCCGGCGTAGACGCCGCTGAGCGAGGTTGCGCCGTCGCCGCTCACCGCGATGCGGCCATCGACGATGTCCAGTGCCTCACCATCCCCTGAAACCGGATCGATAACGAACGCCTGCCCGATCGCCGTGAAGACCATATCAGCAGGCAACGCGAACGTCTCACCAGTGCCGGTAAGCCTCCCGCCGTCGGTCTCTTGGGTGCGTTCGAACTCGGCTGAGATAACGTGACCGCCCGCGCCGATCAGACGGCCGGGGCGCGCCCAGTGCTTGATCCGCACCCCGTCGGTCTGGGCGAATTCCTGCTCGTGGCGGGTCGCGCCCATCGCCTCGGGCCCGCGCCGGTAGACGATGGTCACGTCCTCCGCCCCGAGGCGGCGGGTCTGAGCGGCAATGTCGATAGCCGTGTTGCCGCCGCCGATGACGACGATGCGCCGCCCCACCGGCAGTCGGCTCACATCCTCGGCTTGCCGCAGTTCGGCGATGAAACAGACCGCCGAGCGCACGCCGTCGAGCGCGGCACCCTCGGTCTCGATGGCGCGAACGCCGGCCTGGCCGGTGGCGATAAAAACCGCGTCGAATTCGGCCCGCAGGCCGCCGAGCGCTACGTCTCGCCCGAGCGCCTTGCCGTACCGGACGTCGATGCCGCCGATACCGAGGATGAAGTCCGTCTCCAGGTGCGCGAAATTGTTCGGTACCTTATAGGCGGCGATGCCGTATTCGTTAAGTCCGCCGGGCTTCGCTCTCGCCTCGAACACCGTGATGGCGTGGCCGAGGCGTGCCAGGCGGTGGGCGGCCGCCAAACCCGCCGGGCCGGCGCCAACGACCGCCACGCGCTTGCCGCTAGCGACGGCGCGCGAGAAGGGCTGCTCGCCACTGGCCAGCAACCAATCGGTCGCGTAGCGCTGCAACAGGCCGATGCGCACCGGCTTTCCTTCCTGTGCCGTGCGCACGCAGGCTTCCTCGCACAGCGCCTCGGTCGGGCACACCCGCGCGCACGCGCCGCCAAAGATATTCGGCTCGAGAATGTCGAGCGCCGCGCCGCGCACGTTGTCGGTCGAGATCTTGCGAATGAAGCTCGGCACGTCGATGCCGGTGGGGCAGGCCTCGACGCAAGGTGCGTCGAAACAGAAGTAGCAGCGCGCCGCGTCGACCAGCGCGCGCGGGCGGTCGAGCGGTGGCTTCGAGTCGGCGAACGCCGTTCCGTAGTCGGCCTGATTGCGCCGCGCCGATGCGATGTCGGGACTGTCCACCATGTCGGACCTCCGCCGCGCCTCCCCGCGTTCATGTGCTCAAATGACACTACGAGGGCCGTCCGCCCCCATCAAGCCCGCCCCATCAAGTCCCACCGCAGGAGGCCCTCGGGCGCGCTTGCCTGGCTCGGCGTTTCGGTGGACCATGGAATGAAGTTCATGCGTCGAACGAGGGCAGCCAGGGTCGCGAGCCCGAGGGGGCCATATGAGCATCGTCAAGGTCGGCCTGATTCAGATGTCGCTTAAGGGCGACACCGGCGACAGCCCGCAGGCTATCGGCGACCGGATGATCGCCGCGCACGAGCCCTTCATCGCCAAGGCGGCAGCCCAGGGGGTACGCATACTCTCCCTCCAAGAGGTCTTCACCCAGCCCTATTTCCCGCCGAGCCAGGACCGGAAGTGGTACGCCGCCGCCGAGAAGGTGCCCGACGGGCCGACCGTGAGCCACATGCGCGAACTCGCCAAGCGCCACGACATGGTGATCGTGGCGCCGGTCTACGAGGAGGAGATGACCGGGGTCTACTACAACACCGCAGCCGTGATCGACGCTGATGGCAGCTACCTCGGCAAGTATCGCAAGACCCACATCCCCCAGGTCTCCGGCTTCTACGAGAAGTTCTTCTTCAAGCCTGGCGCGAGCGGCTGGCCGGTGTTCGAGACCGCCTATTGCAAGCTCGGCGTCTACATCTGCTACGACCGCCACTTTCCCGAAGGATGGCGGGCGCTCGCGCTCCGCGGCGCCGAGTACATTGTCAACCCCTCGGCCACCGTGGCGGGTTTGAGCCAATACCTGTGGGAGTTGGAGCAGCCGGCGGCAGCGGTGGCCAACGGCGTCTTCATCGGCGCCATCAACCGGGTCGGCGAGGAGGCGCCATGGAACGTCGGGCGCTTCTACGGCTCGTCCTACGTGGTCGACCCGCGCGGCCAGATCATCGCCCAGGCGAGCGAGACCGACGACGAGCTGGTGGTATCCGACATCGACCTCGACCAGGTGCGCGAGGTCCGCGACCTATGGCAGTTCTACCGCGACCGTCGCCCCGAGACCTACGGCGACCTGGTCGATATCGGCAGGTAGACCGGCTGCATGCGTCGGTCAGACCATCTGTTCCCTCTCTAACTCCGCCATTCTTTGTGAAAACATAGGCCAAACAATCACTTAAGCGTGATCCACCGTGTCGTGAGCCGTGTTTGCTACACAAATTGCTACACGGCGATGGCATGTATGTACAGATAGAGGCAGAAGCGATATCACTTTCGGATGAGGGTTCCGACTGACCTCATTGGTCTGGTGGGAGCTGTTTTCCGACGAAATCTACATCGCCAACCTTGAGGGCTTAAAAGCAGTCAAACGGAAGAGGCACGCCCGTTGTATCAAGCCCCTCATCCGTCTCTCGAGAGGGCCTTCAGTCTTCCCAATCTTGACGTATCCGGGCATCTCTTCGTTGATCAGGATATAGATAAAAGGCTTATCCCTCTGGCCCCGGTAGGATCAACGGGTGGTGGCCTCGATGCTACGCGCGCAGCGGCGCGACCCGGCTAAGGCCCAGGCAAAGTGCGCTTTCGCGACCAACTACCCGCTCGACAACCGACAACTGCGTAGCCCCCTCATATTGCGTTACCGGATGCAGAGGGATAAGCCTTATAGATAATTCCAGATTCCATACTGCTCACCGAATGTAAGAATTTCACTTATACGATCTAGCTTTTTCGGTTAATCGAGAAACATCGTGCTGCAGGTTCAATGAATGCATCTTGCGGTGGCAGTTCGGGCATAGGGAAACGGTATTGGAAATCGTATCTTCACCGCCCCTAGCCAACCACATTATATGATGGACCTCTAAGTAGGGTTTACCGTCCGTTTTTTTAGAAACGGTGCCAGTTTCTCGCAAAGATCGCAAAATCCCGCAGCTCTATTCTTGGCATAGGCTGCAACGTTTTCATCTCTCTTGTGCTGGAGGGTCGAAACACGTTTACGCCCAGCTGACCCCTTAGCCAGTTGAGCCTTCTTCTTGAGCTTTGCTGGAGATAGTTGAGCGGATCTTTTCTCCTTTTTCTCAAATCGAGCACGATATTGATTCAGAGGTTCAGGTACGGGGTCACCAACTTTTAGCTTCAATGGGGAAACCCAGACTAAACGGTCATTTCCTTCGACATCAGGTTGGTGCTCCTGATACGGGTTGTCAGATAGGTACACCTCTCCTTGATAGTGATATTTGGCCGGTACAAATTGCTCAAAAAATGGACTGACACACATGGACTGACACACCAAGTGTTTCGTGGTCACGTAATGTTCTATTTTGAGTACGATCTAGCCGTTGATTCCCCTTTCGGCCCATCCCCGTGTAATGAAATACATCATCCTGCCAGAGGTCTTCGTAAAGCTTGTCGAAATGTTTCGCTACAATGACTAGCGTCTGGGGCTTTAGCGAACGCCTCATGCCCCTTGTGACGAGCATCTAAATAGCTCTGCCAGTTGACTAGAAATGAGTGTGCCCCTCTCTGCCAACCTCACTGAGACACCGGCCCCCCTTGGAATTACCGGCCCCCTTGGAATTACTGTAGGGCGGTGGAGGTGAATACCAATGACCGCAGAGAGAGAATCGATGACATTGCAAGAGATGGACGCTCCGGCCCTGGGGGTCGAGGAGCGTCGCGACGAGGCCCCCGGGGCCGGAGCCAGCCACGCGCGGCCAACGCCGGACCCGGAGGTCGTGGCCAAGCCGGCGGCGGGCGCCGAAGAGGCGCAAGTTCACCGCGCAGTATCGACTGCGGATTCTGGAGGAGGCGGCTGAAGAGAGGAGGCGCTGAAGATGGCGATCCGCAGCCGCCGGTTGCCCATGGGGCTGATCCACCATTCCGACCGCGGTGTGCAATATGCCTGCGGTGACTACCGCAAACTGCTCCGCCTCCATGGCATCAAGGCCTCCATGAGCCGCAAGGGGAATTGCCTCGACAACGCCCCTATGGAGAGCTTCTTTGGATCTCTCAAGACCGAACTCGTGCACCGTACCCGGTTTTCTACCCGGCGCGAGGCCAGGGCTGCGCTATTCGAGTACATCGAGATCTTCTATAACCAACGACGGCGCCACTCGGAGGTGTACAGCTCCCATCTGACGGAATGGCAGCGCAGGGCGCGGCGTGAGGGGTCGCTTCAAGGCCTGACCCCGAGCAAACGCGGTCGGAAGCCCGCCGAGCGCAACCCCCTCAGCGCGAAGGTGCACGAGCTCGAGGCGAAAGTGGCTCGGCTGGAGAAGGAGCTGCACACCGCCCATACGATCCTGGACGTCCAGGGAAAAGTTGCCGGGCTGCTGGGATTCAGCCTCGAACACGGGAAGGACTGCTGATGGCCGTCCAGCCGCTCGCATCGCAGGTCGGCGTGGCGCCGGCGTGCCGAGCGCTGGGGGTGCCACGGGCTTCCTTCTACCGTCGTCAGAGGCCCGCTCCCGGGCATCAGCAGCCCCGTCCTACGGCTTTGGTGCATGGACCTGAGGATTAGTATATCTGGCTCCGCTTCCGTCTTTGAGAGTTTGTCATGCCTTTCAAGTTCCACGCATCGCGTCGCCACCATATCCCCAGAGCCAAGTACCGGGTCATGAACTGGCCGGATTATGACCGTGGTTTGGTTCGGCGCGGCGACATTCGTTTCTGGATTGATGAGAGCGCCCTGGAGCAATGGGACGCAGCCAAGCGGCGAACTCCTGGTGGCCAGCGGCGGTTTTCAGAGTTGGCGATTTCCACGACACTGATGCTGGGGGTGGTCTTCAGACTGCCGCTGCGCCAGACGGAAGGCTTTGTGCGTTCCCTCGTGGACTTGATGGGGTGTGATCTGCCGGTGCCGGATCACACCACGCTGTCGCGGCGGCGGCGAACGGTGGATGTCGTTGTGGAAACCAGCACGAACAAGCGGTCTACGGATATCGTGCTGGATTCCACGGGCCTGAAATTCTTTGGCGCTGGCGAGTGGGCTCGCGCCAAGCACGGTGAAACGCGGCGCTCGTGGCGCAAGCTGCATATCTCGGTTGACCCGGCCAGCAGCGAGATGGGCGCATGAACTGACCGGTGACGACACGGCCGATGCGACGATGGCGGGACCAGGGGAAGAACGACCGGCAGAAGGCGATGAAACGCGGCGCTCGTGGCGCAAGCTGCGTATCTCGGTTGACCCGGCCAGCAGCGAGATACGGGCGCATGAACTGACCGGTGACGACACGGCCGATGCGACGATGGCGGGACCGCTGGTCGCCGGTTCCGGTGGGATGATCCGGCGCGTGTTTGCCGACGGCGCCTATGACGGGGAGCCCGTGACAAAAGCGATCCGAGAAGCTCGGCCACCGAATTCACCACCTGAAATCATCATCCCGCCACGCGCCACATCCATTCCTCTCCCGGACACGCCTCATGGCGGATCGGAACGGGAGCACCATGCGGCGGAGATCGCGTCGAAGGGAAGGATGAACTGGCAGAAACGACAGGGCTACGGATTGAGAGCGCTTGGCGAAACAGCCATGGCTCGCGTCAAGAGGCTCAACGGCGGCAAGCTCAACGCTCGCACATTCCAATCCCAACAAACCGAAATCGCCATGCAGATCGACGCACTCAATCGCTCTATCCGTGCGGCGAAACCAAACACAATCAGGATCCGCTAACCAACCGGGGAATGGGCGATCACACCATCGCGGCTCCATGCACCAAAGCCAAGTCGAAGGCCTTCTCGGCCACCGGCTAGCGGTTTACTTCAATCCCCTTTCAGATTCTGTCTATTGGAAATGCGCTCCAATGGCCGGAATCAGTCGGCTCCAACAACCCCGGGGTTTTGGTCTGGCGCGGGAGTTTGACTCCTCATAATCGAACCGCATCTGTAGAGTGGCATGCCGCTCGGCGTCGAACCCGCACGCCAAACCCCCGGCGAGCGCCGATTGTAGGCAGGCCCACTGCAACGCGGCCACAGATTGGCGAGGAACCGGTTTCACACCGCCGCCGATCCAATCGTCCGCCGCAGGGTGACGAAACGATCTACCGGCGGAACAGCAGTTTATCGAGCGAGATCGTTCCCGGCCCGAGTACCATCACGGCGAGCAGGATGACCGCCCAGAACATGTGGGCACTCAACCATGCGTCGGGATAGACGAATAGCTGGATAACCATGGTCATGGTGAACATTCCGAGTGCGCTGAGACGCGTGAACAGGCCAAGCACGAGCAGGACCGGCAGAATGTGCTCGGCCAGCGCTGTGAGATGGGCCGTGAGTTCCGGCAGCGGCACGCCGAACTCCTCCCGGAACAGGAAATACTGGGTGTCCTTGACCGAGAAGATGCTCCAGCCCTCGACCTTGGTGCGGCCGGAACGCCAGAACACCACGGCGATCGGCAGCCGAAGGGTAAGCAGCGCCAACGGCGTCAGCCGACGCGTAATGGAATCCGCAACGCGGTGGCCCCCATCGACCAGCGGCGCCAGTTTGCGCAATATGCCGCTTGCCGCGGCCGTCAGTTTGTCACCGCTCATACCTGTTCTCCTTCGAGCGGTTTGCTTGCGATACCGGCGAAGGCTCCCGCGGCAAGCAGGTCCCGGAACGCCACAATGATGTCGAATCCCTCATCGAACAAGACCGCCGCTGCGTTCGCCGCCGCCAAATTGTCGCCGGCCAGCAGGGTCTCGACGAAAGTACACTGGCCGGAAGCGAGCGCCTCCACCGAGACGGAAAAGCCAGGCCGCATCACGAGCGCGCCGGCGGCTGTGTTAGCGAGGACGAGTTCGTCCTCCAGCAGTGAATCGCCGTTGTTGGCGTGCCATATATCGGCGATGGGATAGGCCGAGCGGATCAGCCGGGTCGCGGGGTGTGGCGTCAACCGCGCCGAGGCAAGTCCGGGCCCGAGCGCCGTCAACAATACCGGGTCAAGCGCTGGTGCATCGGCAGCGTGGCACGCCTCGAGCACCGCACGCTCAAGCCGGGCGACATCGGCGAGGTACGGCAATCCGCGCGCCGGCCCGAAACCGCCGACGAAGTCGTCGAACCCGTCGCCATACAGGTTGAGCGTGCGTTGCCGTGCTGGGCAGGCTTCGATGTAGACGCGGGCCATCTGCTCGAAGAACGGTATGCCGACAAGCCGCAGGACAGCCGGATAGGCCGCCCCCAGCGCTTCGATCAGTGCGATGCGCACATTGTTGCGGTAAACGCGGAACCGCCGTGCCGCCACATCGGAAAAGCCGGTGGGCACGGCATCTGGCGATGGATTGTGTAGGGCAGCGGCAAAATCCGACTGAATGGCTGCGGGATCCATTCTGGTTTCGGCAGGCCGCCTCACGCCGGCACGGGCTCGGAGAGACGCGCCAGGCAGGTCTCGGCCTCCATGGCCTCGGCATGCAGCAATTCCCAGTCGGGAATATCCTTGTCCCATTCGACCAGCGTGGGCCGTGCTCCAATTCGCCCGATCAGCCGCTCGTAGAGCCGCCAGACCGCCGCGTCGACTGCGGCTCCGTGGCTGTCAATCAACAGGTGTTCGCCGCCCGCATCGTCGATCGTAAACCCGGCGAGATGGATCTCCCCGATCAGGTCGCCGGGAATGGCGTCGACATAGGTTTCGGCGTCGATACCGGTATTGACTGCGCTGACATGGATGTTGTTGACGTCAATCAGCAGGCCGCAGCCGGACCGCCGAGCCGCTTCGACGATGAACGCCGCCTCGTCCATTTCGCGGTCGGGCAAGGTCAGATAGCTGGCTGGGTTCTCGATCAGCATCTGCCGTCCGAGGGATTCCTGCATCTCGTCGATATTGTCGCACAGGCAGTCGAGGCCGGCCCGGCTGAGGCTGGGTGGCAGCAGGTCGGCGAACCATATTCCGCTATGCGTCGACCAAGCGATATGTTCGGAAACGAGCCCTGGCTGGAAGCGATCCACCAACGCGAGCAATGCGATCAGATGATCAACGTCGAGACGTTCGGCGCCGCCGAGCGACAGGCCGACACCGTGCAGCGACAAAGGATATGCGTTGCGCAACTCCTCAAGCAGGGCCAGCCGCGGCCCGCCTGCAACCATGTAGTTTTCCGGATGGACCTCGAACCAGCCGATGTCGGGCCGGTCCCCGAAAACCGTCTCTGCATGCTCGCCCTTGAAACCGACACCGGCCCGCGACGGTATCTGCGGCGGAAAGGCGGCAGCGGAAAACGAAACGGCCATGGCCGGGGTCCAGAAACGGCCGTCCGGTCGCCGCGGGGTATGGGGGCGGGCGGCAAACCGAGCGGTTTCCTATCAGGTCTTCGGCAGATCGCGTTTCAGCTCGGTGAGGCTACCCTTCACCATACGGCCATCCATGGTCTCGAAGGTCATCGACTCGCAGGTGCCCGCGGGGACCAGCTTCCAGGAGTTGCCTTGGTAGTCGACAGTCGAGCTACCGGCGCAGGTCGTGCCTGGACCCGCCTTGCAGTCGTTCTTGCCGGCGAGCGAGACGCCATAGCATTCGGCATTATTGTCTGCTGCTTGCGCGAGTTCAGCGCTCGCGAGATTAGAGGCGGCCAGGAGTGCGGCCGTTAGAACAAGCGGGCTCTTCTTCATGGATATTCTCCTCGTTCAGGCGTGGTGGATAAGCGATTGAGACGCTCCAGCGCCCGGTTAGGGCGCCATGCTGCCATCGCAATCAGCATAATGGCCGCCGGAAATACCTGCAATGTCTAACAGCCCGTTGATTAAGTGGCTTTTTCCGGCTCTCACCCCCAGATGAGGAATGCGGTGTGGAACGGCCTGCCTGGAACGAGTTTGTCATGTTGACCCCGGTTGCGGGGTGATCGGCGTCCAACTTTGACCCCCTGAACCATGCTGGTCCATGGCACCTCGTTTTGGACGGACGAGGTGATGGGGGATGCTGGTTGTGGAGACGATAGCGCGGATTCGGCGGGGGTATTTCGGCAGGAACAAGCCGATCGTCCGCGACGTGAAGGAACATCGTCCGCGACAGCTACGAGCGGCGGGTGAGAACAGCGGTTCGCAAGGTGATCGGGCGGCGGTCGGCGAGTGCGACTACGCGAAGGCGAAAGTTTGGTGCATGGACCTGAGGATTAGTATATCTGGCTCCGCTTCCGTCTTTGAGAGTTTGTCATGCCTTTCAAGTTCCACGCATCGCGTCGCCACCATATCCCCAGAGCCAAGTACCGGGTCATGAACTGGCCGGATTATGACCGTGGTTTGGTTCGGCGCGGCGACATTCGTTTCTGGATTGATGAGAGCGCCCTGGAGCAATGGGACGCAGCCAAGCGGCGAACTCCTGGTGGCCAGCGGCGGTTTTCAGAGTTGGCGATTTCCACGACACTGATGCTGGGGGTGGTCTTCAGACTGCCGCTGCGCCAGACGGAAGGCTTTGTGCGTTCCCTCGTGGACTTGATGGGGTGTGATCTGCCGGTGCCGGATCACACCACGCTGTCGCGGCGGCGGCGAACGGTGGATGTCGTTGTGGAAACCAGCACGAACAAGCGGTCTACGGATATCGTGCTGGATTCCACGGGCCTGAAATTCTTTGGCGCTGGCGAGTGGGCTCGCGCCAAGCACGGTGAAACGCGGCGCTCGTGGCGCAAGCTGCATATCTCGGTTGACCCGGCCAGCAGCGAGATACGGGCGCATGAACTGACCGGTGACGACACGGCCGATGCGACGATGGCGGGACCGCTGGTCGCCGGTTCCGGTGGGATGATCCGGCGCGTGTTTGCCGACGGCGCCTATGACGGGGAGCCCGTGACAAAAGCGATCCGAGAAGCTCGGCCACCGAATTCACCACCTGAAATCATCATCCCGCCACGCGCCACATCCATTCCTCTCCCGGACACGCCTCATGGCGGATCGGAACGGGAGCACCATGCGGCGGAGATCGCGTCGAAGGGAAGGATGAACTGGCAGAAACGACAGGGCTACGGATTGAGAGCGCTTGGCGAAACAGCCATGGCTCGCGTCAAGAGGCTCAACGGCGGCAAGCTCAACGCTCGCACATTCCAATCCCAACAAACCGAAATCGCCATGCAGATCGACGCACTCAATCGCTCTATCCGTGCGGCGAAACCAAACACAATCAGGATCCGCTAACCAACCGGGGAATGGGCGATCACACCATCGCGGCTCCATGCACCAAAGCCGTTCTGGGCGGCCTATCTGATGGCGACCCATTCGGTACGGCATCTCCGCCCTTCAGCTGTCAGAAGCAGCTCGACTCTCGGGTCCTATCGCACGGCCTGGATACTGGCCGCCAAACTGCGCCGGGCGATGGTCGATCCAGACCGCAATCCGTTGTCGGGGCTGGTCGAGATCGACGAAACCTCCCTGCACTTTCCGGACCAAGAACGACCCCGCCGGCCTCGGCCCCGGGCGAAGCCATGACCCGGCAAGTTGCTCGTGGTCGGTGGCATCCGAGGTGGGCGACGGCAACAAGCCGTTTGCCGATTGCGCCTGGCCGCTCTCACCGACTACGGTGCCGGCAGTCTCAACGCCGTTCATCGCCCGTAACATCGCCCCGAAGATGCAGCTTTACCGCCAAGACCGATGGATGGGCCGGATATGCCGGCGTCCCCGTCAACCAGCACAGATCCCCACGTCATCGGCGCCATGGCCGCACATCTTGTCTTGCCCTGGATCCATCAGATGTTCTCCGCAACCTCAAGGGCTGGGCCCGGGGGGTCTATCACGGGCTGCGCAGGAAATACCTGCAAACCTATCTCGACGAGCCGCTTCGGTCTTCCGCTTCAACCGACGCAGAACGCGGCACGCCACCTGTCCGCTCCCTGTTCGCCATCGCCATCCGCGCCAAACCTGGGTCACCCCGCAACATGTTGGTTGCGCCGGAACAAAGTGCATAAGCGGTACCTTACATACGTGGAAGAAGCAGTCTCGCTTATGCACGAACTGACGATGAGATTAAGAAGCGCGCCCGTGACCTTGCGGCGCAGCAAGTGAAGAAGAAGGCCGCGCCTTGATCTCGAGACACTCGACCTTCAGACGCAAAGCACGAAGAAGACAGAGGAAAGTAAGATAGCGGGCGCGGCGTATCAGCGCCTTCTCAAGTTTAGACCGCGTCTTGGGGCTGACCTGCGTTGTCCCGACTGCTTCATAATCCGGGGGGCCGTCTCGGTGCTCGAGGTCAGTAAAGACAGATTTGTCGCCACGGGAGACGATACTTTCGCCGAATTCAGGTGCCGCGCGTGCGGGTACGAACTCACCGTCTCGGGCTGGGATTGATAGGGACTTGTGCATCCGGCACCCAGTTGCGACTAGTGAAAAAAAAGCCGATGGGGTCTCCGTCTCTCCCAGCCTGCCAGCGTCGGAGACGGCCCTTACGATTTCAGTGGTGGCCGACTAGGCCACCAGCTCGCGGTATTGCAACCGCTTGCCGTTCATCCCTTGCACGATAGCTTGTCCCTTCCATTTATTCCATCGTGCCTCCCAACGACGGCTCGGCTCTCCGGCACGGACATCATTTTGAGCCAGTGGATTTTGTAATCGACCATGGGCGCGGTCATCACGATGCTTATTCCGCCGGATCGTGCCAGCGAACCTATGCAAGGGCATGCGGATGCCGGCAGCGTCCACGTTGCCACAGAGAGGAATTGATCGAATCCGAGCGGGGGTGGTCAGGCCGCGAGGCGTTCGTAACGATGATGCAGACCGCCGACCTTGGGCAAGGAAACGACCGTTCCGGACCCGGCCGGCTGAACGGGTCGTCCATCCGGTGTGTCCTTGCCGAGCGACAAGTGGGTCCTTGAACCGTGATAATAGTCGAGGTATGAGCCAAGAATGCGCCGCAAATGCCGCTCGTTGAGGATGATCGAATGGTCCAGGCATTCGCGCCTCACGCTGCCGATCAGGCGTTCCACATACGGATTTTGCCACGGGCTCCGTGGCGCCGTAACGACCTCTTCCACGCCCATCGCCGTCACGGTCGAGCGGAACGATTGCCCGTATGCGCCGTCCCGGTCGCGGATCAGGTACCGCGGCGCCGTGCCCCACGGGAATGCCTCTCGGATCTGCTGTGCGACCCACGCCATCGTCGGGTTCGCCGTGACACCGAAATGCACGATCTGGCGGCGCTCGTGGTGGAGCACGATGAACCCGAACAGGAGGTGGAACGTGGCCGTGGGGACCACGAAGAAATCGATCGACGCCAGGCAATCGGCGTGATTTGTAAGGAATGTCCGCCACGACTGCGATGGCGGCGATGGGTAACGGACCATGTATTTCGAGACGGCGGCCTGGGAGATGGAAAAGCCAAGCTTCAAAAGCTCGCCATGGATCCGAGGTGCGCCCCACCGTGTGTTCTCCCGCGACATCCGTCGGACCAGATGGCGGATCTCCCTCGACACCGGTGGTCGGCCCGGCTTTCTCCGCCGCGACTTCCATGTCCAGAAAAGCCTGAACCCCTTGCGGTGCCAACCGATGACGGTCTCGGGCCTGACGATTACCAGGGCGTGGCGCCAGCCAGGCCATAGGCAAGACAGGATGACCCAGAAAACCCTATCTGCCTTCCGAAGCGATGGCCGGGGCCTTTTCCGTTTCAGGACAGCTACCTGCTGTCGCAGGGCAAGGATTTCTGTGTGGAGCGCCGCGCGGTCCGCGAAGATTTCGATGATCTTATGCATGCCGGAAAGGGTATCCGGTGGTGATGCAAAATTCCAAGGTTTCTGCGATAGATGGAATAAATGGGAGGGACAGGGTCTCACAACAGGGAAGTCTGCTTTGGATTGCAACGGGTTCGGCACCAGCTCGAGCCGTCCTCGCTACAGATTGATCAACATGAATACTCGAATGGGACGCCTCGCCATTGGCTGCGAGTGGTTTGCTGATTCTCAACGCTTGGCGGGTAACAGCGGAACGCTGCAGCAATCTTGCCTCCAGATCCAAATGCCGGAGGATTCCGGCAGACCCCGTGACTGACATCCCTCGAAAATCTTGTTCCGATGATGACATCTGTACGCTCCCGCTGTACGTCCTTATCTGGCTGGGGCAGCGGCGCCTAGGCCGAGGAAATGTGACGGAGGCAAGGCCTGGAAACTTCACCGTTTGGCGCAGGAGAGGGGTATCAGTCTCACATGGCCCGCTCCAAGATGGTGTCGAAATTTTGCTCAAAGGCCTTCCGCCAAGTCGTGGGGACCGGGCTCAGCCCTATCCACCCCAAGCTTCCCATCGAGGCATCGTCGAGGGCTGCGAGCGAGAAGCATCGAGGCTATGTCGTGGCGTGCAATGTCCAGGCGATCGACGATTGCCAGGAGTTGAAGTTGCAGATCGGAGAAACATGTCGGAAAAACAGATCGATGGCGAAGTCCTCATTCACATGGCACCAAGAGGCGAACGGATTGAGCGACATAAGACAAGGCGGGTCTACAGCTGCCACGTACGCACTATACCATCGACGATGTCTCTATCTGCGGGCGGGTATCGTTCAAACTCAACCCATCCGGGATTGGCAGGGCGGGGAACCTGGACGGAGCAGAACGGCTACATGAGTCCATTGATCGACACGGCAGCTTCATAGCTCAAATGCTAACGATCACAGACGGCCCTGAGCTACAACAGAGGCCATATGACGAACTGGCGGGAACGCCCACTCATTGCCGGCATCGACCGCGAGGGCAGACGATCACGCGGCTGGAACATCGGCACGCATGAGGACCAGGGACGATACGTTCGATCCACGTGCGTGGAGTTCTTGAGACGATGGCGTTCGGTACTAAAATTTCTCGCTTGACCTTGGGCTTACAGGACCCATCCCAACATGAACCTTGGTCCCGTCTTGTCAGGATCGGCGAGTTCGGTCTGCCGTGAGCGATCCTTACACCCTTCAAGAGGTCGATGGTGCGATCTCATCCAGGGCCCCCCTCAAATATAGTTCACAGAGCCAAAATGCTGCGCCGGGACGGAACCGGAATCAACGGCGATCTGAAGCGGGGTCAATTCTTCAGATTGGCGATACCGGCACAATCACCTTTTTCACGTGCCACGAAAAAGCATGGGCGGTGTATCAGCGTGATGACTTGGCAGCTGTTCGAGCGTTATCGAGTGAGGCAAAATGGTCCAGATTGATTGGAGTTTGGCGCATTTGCCCCCTCGAAAGGAGGACAACATGAGCCGTCCGCGACACCTCAGCAGATTATCAGCATGTTGCTCGAAGACCGCAGTGTGGCTTTGGCGCAGGGCCAGCCCGTTGAACTTGTCGTCGCCGGCGTATCCGGCGCAGGTTACCGCTGGTGCAAGGAATATGGCGGCCTTCGTACTGGGCCAAGCGTCTGAAGGACCTGGAGCAGCAGAATCCGTGGAACGCTGGATCTGACGTTGGATAAGCTGATAATTGAAAGAGGCGCTCAGAATGCTAATCGGCCGCCGTGTTGATCATCTCCAGGCCGAACTTCTCCGAGCGACGTGCCGTGCTGTTGCAGGAACATCGCTCGCTCAAGAGCCCCGGGAACGGGATGATGGAGGCCAGATGCGGCCGCGATCATCCGCTTGGCCAGCCAGTATGGCAGATATGGCTATCGGGTCACTCCTTGCTCAGGACGGAAGGTTGGCGTGAGCCAAGCCGGTCCAGCGGTCGACATACTGTCGACGGCGGCGGGACGGTCTGAAGCCGGCAGAAGCAACCCGGGGCAGGCTGTCTCAACGATGCGCGATCCTGCATTCGGTCTGCGGCCGTGCTGGCCTGTCCCTTCCATTTATTCCATCGTGCCTCCCAACGACGGCTCGGCTCTCCGGCACGGACATCATTTTGAGCCAGTGGATTTTGTAATCGACCATGGGCGCGGTCATCACGATGCTTATTCCGCCGGATCGTGCCAGCGAACCTATGCAAGGGCATGCGGATGCCGGCAGCGTCCACGTTGCCACAGAGAGGAATTGATCGAATCCGAGCGGGGGTGGTCAGGCCGCGAGGCGTTCGTAACGATGATGCAGACCGCCGACCTTGGGCAAGGAAACGACCGTTCCGGACCCGGCCGGCTGAACGGGTCGTCCATCCGGGGTGTCCTTGCCGAGCGACAAGTGGGTCCTTGAACCGTGATAATAGTCGAGGTATGAGCCAAGAATGCGCCGCAAATGCCGCTCGTTGAGGATGATCGAATGGTCCAGGCATTCGCGCCTCACGCTGCCGATCAGGCGTTCCACATACGGATTTTGCCACGGGCTCCGTGGCGCCGTAACGACCTCTTCCACGCCCATCGCCGTCACGGTCGAGCGGAACGATTGCCCGTATGCGCCGTCCCGGTCGCGGATCAGGTACCGCGGCGCCGTGCCCCACGGGAATGCCTCTCGGATCTGCTGTGCGACCCACGCCATCGTCGGGTTCGCCGTGACACCGAAATGCACGATCTGGCGGCGCTCGTGGTGGAGCACGATGAACCCGAACAGGAGGTGGAACGTGGCCGTGGGGACCACGAAGAAATCGATCGACGCCAGGCAATCGGCGTGATTTGTAAGGAATGTCCGCCACGACTGCGATGGCGGCGATGGGTAACGGACCATGTATTTCGAGACGGCGGCCTGGGAGATGGAAAAGCCAAGCTTCAAAAGCTCGCCATGGATCCGAGGTGCGCCCCACCGTGTGTTCTCCCGCGACATCCGTCGGACCAGATGGCGGATCTCCCTCGACACCGGTGGTCGGCCCGGCTTTCTCCGCCGCGACTTCCATGTCCAGAAAAGCCTGAACCCCTTGCGGTGCCAACCGATGACGGTCTCGGGCCTGACGATTACCAGGGCGTGGCGCCAGCCAGGCCATAGGCAAGACAGGATGACCCAGAAAACCCTATCTGCCTTCCGAAGCGATGGCCGGGGCCTTTTCCGTTTCAGGACAGCTACCTGCTGTCGCAGGGCAAGGATTTCTGTGTGGAGCGCCGCGCGGTCCGCGAAGATTGGCAAGCGCGACGGCGCGCCCGAGATCTTATGCATGCCGATTGAAAGTCGATGATCTTATGCATGCCGGAAAGGGTATCCGGTGGTGATGCAAAATTCCAAGGTTTCTGCGATAGATGGAATAAATGGGAGGGACAGGGGTCTCGCAAAGCGGCCAGACGGCTTTCGCCGCCGCATTCCTCATCTGGGAGTGAGAGCCGGAAAAAGCCACTTAATCAACGGGCTGTTAGCACATTCTCGAAAGCCACCATGCGCATCGGGGTGTCGGGGTCGTCATCGGTCATCGGCGTTCTCCGTCATCCCTTGAAACAATGCTCGTTGTGCCAAGTCAGGGCGGCGGTATCCGGGCGCTGGCCGATATCCGAAGGCGCATCGATTTTGCGACCGTGAAGCGCGTAGTAGTGCTTGCCGTTGTCAAACTCCTCCCGGATCCGTCGGCTTACATCGAAGCGCAGATCGGGAGTCACCGTCACATAGCCGGCGTCGAACAGGCTGTGAATGTCCCGCCGCAGCAAAAGACCGTTCTGCGCCTCGTGTGCACCGCCATCGCCGTAGGGGCGTATATGCGCCGCCTCCAAAGCCGGCAGTGTCCGCTCTTGAGTGACCGCGCATCGCCGCCAATAGATATCCGTGACCAGCACGCGGAACGCGCCTTGCCCGAGGCGAGGACGAATGAGATGCGGCTCGCCAAATCGCGCCTGCTCCCCTGCCATGCCCGCCATCTGTGGCCGGCTGAGGCGACCGTTCACGGCTTCCCACAAAGCCAGTCCTTCGGCACTGTCTGTGTTGTAGGTCTTGAAAGACACAATTCTCGGCGAGAAACTCGCCGGCGGGGGAATCCAGTCGCGTTCCGCGAAGAAGAAGGGCTGGGTCAAAATGCGGCACCCAATCTCGAAGTCGCTGCTATCGCCTGGATCCGCGTGGCGGAGACGGGCGATGCCAGCACGCATTTCCCGCCCTGAGTGGGCACCGTTCGCTTCCTTGAATGCCTCCCAGGCGAGCGAGCACGGCAGCGCGTTCGCGTA
>CBDDBU010000020.1:0-88560 GCA_965226045.1 Alphaproteobacteria bacterium | reverse complement strand
CCTCGCGAACTCCTATCCCTCATGTCAGACAACACAACGGTTCTTGCGCTCTTGTCTGTCGGCGCGGGCGCGGATGCCGCGCTGCTCGCGCCGGAGCGTCCAGTCATGACGTACGAGGCCTTGCGCCAGCATCTCGGCGACGTGGCGCATCAGCTCAACGGTCTGGGCGTCGGACGCGGCGATGGCGTGGCGATCGTTCTGCCGAACGGCCCGGAGCTGGCGGCAAGCTTGCTCGCCGTGACCGCGGCGGCCACGGCCGCGCCCCTCAATCCGGCCTACACCGCCGACGAGTTCGCCTTCTACTTCGATGACCTCTCGGTCGTGGCGTTGATCGTGGCGGCCGGCGACGAGAGCGTGGCGCGAGAGGTTGCCTGCGCGCGCGGCGTCCGGATACTAGATCTGGTCGTGCCGCCGGGCGCGGCGGCTGGCAAGTTTGAATTGCGCGGAACCGCGGGGCCCACGGTCGAGCGTGGCGGCTTCGCCCAAGCCGACGATATCGCTCTCGTCCTCCATACCTCGGGCACCACCGCGCGTTCCAAGATCGTGCCGCTGACACAGCGCAACCTGGCCGTGGCGGCTGGCAACGTCGGCGTCAGCTTGGGTCTGGGGCCGGAGGACCGGTGCCTCAACATCATGCCACTGTTCCACATCCACGGCATGATCTCCGGGATACTCGCGAGTTTGGCGGCCGGCGGCAGCGTTTATTGCAGCCCCGGTTTCAACGCGCTTCGCTTCTTCACCTGGATCGAGGAGTCCCAAGCCACCTGGTACACTGGCGTCCCGCCCATGCACCAGGTGATCGCCGGGCGGGCCGCCCGCAACCCGGAGCCCATCGCCCGCTCGCGGCTGCGCTTCATGCGCTCGGCGAGTTCGGCGCTGTCGGTGAACGTTTTGGCGGAGTTCGAGAACTCCTTTGGCGTGCCGGTGATCGAGGCCTATGGCATGACCGAGGCGACTCACCAGATTGCTTCGAATCCACTGCCGCCCAAGCCGCGCAAACCAGGGACGGTCGGGATCGCCGCCGGCTGCGACATCGCCATCTTAAATGAATCCGGTCGTCATCTGTCGATTGGCGAGATCGGCGAGATCGCCATCCAGGGCGAAAGCGTCATGGGCGCCTACTTGGGCAACCCGGCGGCCAATGCGAGCGCGTTTGTTGACGGCTGGTTTAGGACCGGCGACCAAGGGGTGATGGATGCCCAGGGCTACCTGACTATTACCGGTCGCCTCAAGGAGATCATCAACCGTGGCGGCGAGAAGATATCGCCCAAGGAAATCGACGATGTTTTGCACGAGCACCCGACCGTGGCGCAGGCGGTGACCTTCGCTCTGCCCCATGACAAACTTGGGGAGGAGGTGGCGGCCGCCGTCGTCTTCAAACATCGGATGTCGACGACCGAGCAAGAGCTAAAGGATTTCGCCGCCACCCGCCTGACGCCGTTCAAGGTGCCGCGCTTGATCGTATTTCGCGATCACCTGCCGCGCGGGCCGACCGGCAAGGTCCAACGCATCAGCATGGCCGAGCAACTAGGATTGAAAAAGCTGGATCAGGCGGCGCCATGAAGGTCTGCGTTGTCGGCGCGGGCGCCATCGGCGGCTATGTTGGTGCGCTTCTCGCGGAGGCGGGCATCGATGTCAGCCTGATCGCGCGCGGACCGCACCTCGCTGCGATGCGCACCAATGGCCTGAAGCTGTTGATCGGCGATGGCGAGGTCCACGTCAGACCGCAATGCACCGATGATCCGAGCGAGCTCGGGCCGCAGGACTACGTTATCATCGCGCTTAAGGCCCACTCGGTGCCGCCGATGGTCGAGCGCCTAGTGCCGCTCTTGGGACCGGAGACCGCCGTGGTCACGGCCATGAATGGCATTCCCTGGTGGTATTTCCACAAGCTCGGGGGCGCTTTTGAGGGCCTCCGGCTCGAGACCGTCGATCCGGGCGGTGTGCAATGGAGCCACCTCGGGCCGGAGCGGGCGATCGGGGCGGTGCTCTATCAGGCCTGCGAAATCGCCGCGCCGGGCGTCATCCGCCACACCTTCGGGGACCGCCTTCCGCTCGGCGAGCCCGACGGCAGCCGCTCGGAGCGGTGCCAGCGACTGAGCAAGGCGATGATCGGCGCGGGCATCAAGGCCCCTGTGCGCCGGCGCATCCGCGACGACATCTGGATGAAGCTATGGGGTAACCTGTCGTTCAACCCGGTCAGCGCGCTGACCCATGCGACCATGGCGACGATCGGCGGTAATCCCGGCACCGGGGCGATCGTGCGAGCGATGATGGTCGAGGCGCAAGGTGTGGCGGAAGCGCTCGGCGTGCGTTTCGCCATCGGCGTCGATGAACGGATCGAGGGTGGCTGCTCGGTCGGCGCCCACCGCACCTCGATGCTGCAGGACCTCGATGCCGGCCGGCCGATGGAAATCGACGCTCTCGTCGGCGTCGTTCGCGAACTCGGCGAGATGGTCGGCGTTCCCACGCCGACCATCGACACGATCCATGCGCTGGTCGTTCAGCGCGCCCGCGAGGACAACTGCTACCCGGGCTGAGGCGGCCGCCACGCAGCCCTGGACCGCCGTCCGATCCAGCAGAGACCGAGTGAGAGAGTAAGGTTTGAGCGAGCGCATTCGCGCGCCGGCCAGTCTGGTCGGGGCCGCATTTCTGATGACGATGTCCTCGGGCTTCGGACAGACGTATTTCATCGCCATCTTCGCGCCGTGGCTGAAGGCCGACCTGGGCTTGAGCGACGGGGGTTTCGGCGGTTTCTACACCCTGGCCAATGTGGCGAGCGCGGGAGCTTTGATGTGGGCCGGCAGGTTCGCCGACCGTTTCCGCATCCGCTGGCTCGCCGTCGCCACGCTGATATGCCTCGCCCTGGCGTGCGCCGCGATGGCGGGCGTTTCCACGGGCTGGCTGCTGTTGCCGATCCTGTTCGGATTGCGCCTGTTTGGACAGAGTTCCTTGGTGCATCTCGCGCTCACCGGAGTCGGCCGCTGGTATGCGCGCCGCCGCGGTCGGATGATGTCGCTCGCCGTGCTCGGCCATCCAGTCGGCGAGGCCGTGATGCCGGTCACCGCCGTGATGCTGATCTCCGTCGTTGGTTGGCGGCAGACCTGGCTGATCGGGGCGGCGGTTCTGTGCCTGATCTCGGTGCCCCTCGTCTTGTTCTTGTTGCGCAAAGAGCCGCCCCACGACCAGGCTGTCGATACCGGCGGCGGCCCGCTGGCGCCACGGCGCGAGTGGACGCGCGCCGAGGTTTTGCGAACGCCGGTGTTCTTCGCCGTGCTGCTAGGGATCGTCGCGCCGGCTTTCATCATGACGGCTGTCTTTTTCCACCAAGCCTATTTGGTGGAGACCAAGGGCTGGACGCTTGCCTGGTTCGTCGGCTGGCTCCCCGTCTACGCGGGTACCAGCGTTCTGACGGCACTCCTGACTGGCTGGCTGGTCGATCGCTTCCACGCCCGTCAACTGCTGCCGTTGTTCCTATTGCCGATGGCCGCGGCCGTGCTGGTCCTCGCGCTCTCCCGTTCGCCCTACGCCGTTCCTGTCTTCGTGGTGCTGGGCGCACTCACCACTGGCAGTGGGCCGACCCTGCTCGGCGCGTTGTGGGCGGAGCTGTTCGGGACGCGAAATCTCGGCGCCATCCGCTCGGTCGCGTTCTCGATCCAGGTGTTTATCTCCGCCTTGGCGCCCGGGCTGATTGGTATCCTACTTGATCTCGGCGTTCGTCTTGAACATCAGTACGTGGTCATGGTGGCCTATACAATCCTGGCCTCGTTGTGGCTGAAACTGCTGGTGCCACGTTTGCATCGCCTCGCGCGGGCGTAAGATGGGTGCGGACGTAGGACGCGTGGGGAGACGGTTGTGACCGATGCGCCCTTCAATTTGGGCGAGATTCGAGCCGCGCTGGAGGCCCGGCGGGAGGCCCTCCACGCCGCCAGCGAGAGCACCTCGGGCGATCGCCGCCCGGTCGAGGTCGATCAGGCGTCGGTGGGCCGCCTGTCGCGCATGGATGCCCTGCAAGTGCAAGCCATGGCTCAAGCGGTGGAGCGCAGACGCGGCCACGAGCTCGAGCGCATCAAAGCCACCCTCGGACGGATCGACGACGGCGAGTTCGGCTTCTGCATCACCTGTGGCGAAGAGATCGCGCCCAAACGCCTGGCCCTCGACGCCACGACGCCGACGTGCATAGGCTGCGCGTCGGGCAGGTCGTGAGGGGCTACAATCGGTCGTACCGTGCGCCCGCGAGGCCAGCCGCTACCCAGGCTGAGGCGCGGAAAGGGCGTGGGGGAATGCCCGCGCCCGCGATACCGCCCAGAAAATAGAGAGCAATACGAAGCCGGCTTAGGCACTTAGGTGCGAGGCGGTGCCGGCGACATCGCGTCGACTTCACCCTTCGGGCCGCTCCTCAGGACGAGGAGGGAGGCGCGGGCCACCCGGTCAACGTGCCACCGCCAGCCCGCTAATACCCGAGCGCGCAGCCGTCCTTGCGGGGTTCGGAGCCGCCGATGAGGGCGCCGCGTTTCCAGTCGATCCAGATCGCTTGGCCGCCGCCCAGCGGGATCGGGGCGGGCACGACGTTGTGGCCGATCTTGCGCAGCCGTTGGGCGGTCTCAGGCCTGACCCCGTGCTCCAGTTGCAGGGCGCCGTCGTAGTGGAATCCGCGCGGGCAGTCGAGCGCCTCCTGCACGTCCATGCCGTAGTCGAGGACGTTGGAGAGGACGTGCGCGTGGCCCGTGGGCTGGTACTGGGCGCCCATCACGCCATAGGGCATCACCGCGCGCTTCCCCTTCATCACCATGCCGGGAATGATCGTGTGCAGCGGTCGTTTCGAGGGCGCGATGCAGTTGGGGTGGCCGGGCTCGACGACGAAGCCGCAGCCCCGGTTCTGCAACACCACGCCGGTCTTGGGACTGATCAGGCCGGAGCCGAACGACAGGAACGTCGAGTTGATGAATGAGATGGCGTTGAGGTCGCGGTCGACCACCGTGAGGTACACGGTCGTCGCGTGGGGCAGCGCCTCGCCCTCCTCGATATCGGTGATGACGCGGCGCGGCCGAACGCGGGCGCGCGCCCGGTCAGCGAACGCCTTTGAGAGCAGTTCGCGGACCGGCACCTTGGCGTACTCGGGATCGGCGATGAAGGTATCGCGGGCCTGATAGGCGAGGCGCGCGGCCTCGGCTTCGATGTGGAAGCGCGCCGGGCCGACCGGGTCGAGGTTGCCGATATCGTAGCCGGCCATGATGTTGAGGATGATGAGCGCGGTTAGTCCCTGGCCGTTTGGTGGGATCTGGTAGGCGTCGTGGCCGCGATAGCGCGCCTTGATCGGCGCGACGTAATCGCTGTGATGGGCGGCGAAGTCATCGAGGGTGTGCAGGCCGCCGAGCTTCTTCAGGTAGCGCACCATGTCCGTGGCGATGGCGCCCCGATAGAACGCGTCGGGGCCTTCCCTCGCGATCCGGCGCATGGTCTTGCCGAGCTCGGGCTGGCGGTGGACGTCGCCCACGTTCGGGGGCTTGCCGCCGGGCAGGAAGATGCGCGCCATGTTCGGATCGCCCTTGAGCAGATCGACGAGCCCGGCCCAGTCGTTGGCGCTGCGCGGGGTGACCGGCGCGCCCTCCTCGCAATAGGTGATGGCTGGCGCCAGACAGTCGCCGAGGCTGCGGGTGCCGTGGTCCTCGAGAATGCGATGCCAGGCGTCGATGGCGCCGGGGATGGTGACGGAATGGGGGCTGCGCGGATCGATCTTGCGGATGCCGCGGTCGAGAAACCACTCCGGCGTGGCCCCGGCCGGGGCGCGGCCCGAGCCGTTGAGGCCGATCACCTTGCCTTCGCCGCGCGGCACATAAAGGATGAAGCAATCGCCGCCGATGCCGGTCGACTTGGCCTCGACCGCGCACAACACCGCGCTCGCCGTTATCGCCGCGTCGACGGCGTTACCGCCATCCTGGAGCACGTTGATGGCGGCGAGTGTCGCCAGCGGATGCGAGGTGGCGGCCATGCCGTTGCAGGCATGCACCGTGGAGCGGCCGGGTAGCTGGAAGTTGCGCATATTCCCCCCTGCGAGGCGACAAACGGCCGCAGTATGCACGGCGAATCGCCGAGTGCAACGCGGGCTCGGGGAGCGCCGCGTGCGCGGCGTTCAAGGTTCACGTGCCCGGGGATGGCCGTTGTTGCGTGCCCCGCTTGACGCGAGCTCCAGGGCGGAGCCTCGGTCAGGCCCTAAGGTACTTGGCGGGGTGGTACGAGGCGCGGGCGGCGGCGGCCGGCGCGCCCCGGCGACAGGTGGGTCGGCGCAGGCGGACGATGATGTATTTGATGAAGGCGTCGTCGACGCTGGATTGGCTGGCGCTACGCCAGACCTCGAGCGCGCGCTCGTAGCTCGGATAGATGCTGCGGATATCGACCGCCGCAGGGTCCACATACTCGCTGGCGCGCGGGTCCTCTACACGCCCGCCGAAGACCAAATAGAGCTCTTGTTCCGCCATGTCGCGCAGCGCTTCCAATATCGGGTAGGCGTTCCCCGGCATCGCGGGGGGCGGCGAGAGTGTTATATCGGCGGCGGTCATCGGCGTGAACCCATCGCTGAGCTGACCCACCGCTGAGTCTAACAAAGAGGGATTCTGGCCGCCTACCGTAGCGAAAGAGTTAACGCGCTCTGAGTGATGGGGACACCGCGCCGTCGGGCCGTGGAGCCTTCAGTCCGTGGGGCCGCGCTCCGCGTTGGGTCGGACTGGCGAAGACGCGGCGGACCATCGGCTCGAACGCGTCGAGGGGCATGGTCGGGTAGTCGGGGTCGAACGAGGGCTGGTCCCAGCGCTCGCAGAACTCGGCCGTGAACTCGAAGTGCGGATGGCCGCGGAACCGCTCGCGGGCGTCGCGGTCGCGGCCGATGTGGTGCCAATAGTAGTAGCCTTGGAAAATGCCGTGGTGGATCACCATCCACAGGGTGCGTTCCGACACGTGGGGCTTGAGGATAGTGCCGGCGATTTCGGCGTGATTTTGGGGCGCGAGAATATCGCCGATGTCGTGGAGGACCGCAGCCACCACGACCTCCTCCTCGGCATCGTCATGGTAGGCGCGGGTCGCGGTCTGGAGCGAATGACCAAGCCGGCTGACCTGGTAACCGCCGAACGAATCGGCGAGGGCAGCAAGGTGGGAAAGCACCCGATCGGCGGCGCCCTCACGGTATTCCGTGCCCAGGCCCTCGAGGAAGCGGTACTCCTCTGCATTGCCCTGGTCCATGCTCGTGAAGGAAACGGTGTTCATGGCGCTCACCCGCTGTAGGGCACCTGAGGTATGCCGCGCACGCCCGGATCGATGGCGAAGATACTCCCGGCCAGCGGGAACTCGGCGCGCTCGGCCGCGTCCGCCCCGTTCCACGCGGTGACGATGTAGAGCGTATCGAGGTCGTCGCTGCCGAAAATAGCACTGGTGATGCGCGGGCAGGGCAACTCGATCTTGCGGTCGATGCTGCCATCGGGCGCGATCCGCACGACGCAGCCGCCGCCATAGCGCGTGTTCCAGATGTAGCCCTCAGCGTCGATCTCGGAGCCGTCCGGCACCCCCAGGGACGGGTCGGCACTGGCGTCGAAGAAATCGCGACGGTTCGAGATATCGCCGGTGGCCGCGTCGAAGTCGTAGGCGTAGATGGTGTTGGCGAAGCTGTCCGCGAAGTAGAAGATCGTGTCGTCGGGGCTCCACACCAAGGTGTTGGAGCAGCTGATGCCGCTCTCGAACTTCTTGTAGGTGCCGTCCGGGTCGAAGCGGTAGAGGTTGCCACGGTTCAGCAGGATCTCCCGGTTTTCGCCGTTCGGGCCCCAGTTGTTGTACATGGAGCCGGCCCAAAACCGGCCCTGGCGATCGGTCCTGCCGTCATTCATCCGATTGTCGGGCAGGTCCTTTTCCGGCTCGTGGATGCGCTGCCACAAGTCGGTGTCGGGGTCCCACAAGACGACGCCCTTGTCGGTCGCCAGGATCCAGCCGCCGCTCGCGCGCTCGGATAGCGTGGTCACCATTTCCGGCAAGTCGAAGGTGACCTTCTCGCCGGTTGCCGGGTTCCACCGGCGGATGGCGCGCGCGCCGATGTCGGTCCAATAGAGGCTGTGGTCCTCTTTGGACCAGATCGGCCCCTCGCACAGCTCGTCTTTGCAATCGAGGACACACTCGGCCTTCATGTCATTTTCCCCTGGCTCGGCAATCGGCGTCACTTGATCTTAGGCGCGCCCGCGCCCGGGCGGCAAGGGCGAAGCTCCAGGGACCGAGCCTTGTCTGGCGCGGCCCGCAGCGGCTAGGTTTACGTCGCCCGAACGGGAGGCAGGCGGCATGGAAGATTCGTTCGATCTTGCGGACATCGAGGCGGCCCGTTCAGCACTCGGCGATCGGGTGATCGAGACGCCCGTTCATCGCTGGCACGGGCTGGAGATCGAGGACGCGCTCGGCGCGGGTACGGAGGTCGTTCTCAAACTCGAGCTGTTGCAACACACCGGCACCTTCAAGCCGCGCGGCGCGCTGACCAACATGCTGAACCTCTCGCCAGCGGCTCTTGCGCGCGGAGTCACGGCGGTGAGCGCCGGCAACCATGCTATCGCCACGGCCTATGCGGCCAAGATCCTCGGCGCCAGCGCCAAGGTGGTGATGATGGCGGCGGCCAATCCGCTGCGGGTCGATCTCTGCCGGCGCTACGGCGCCGAGATCGTCCAGGTCGCGGACGTGCACACCGCGTTCGAGACGGTCAAGCGGATCGAGCACGACGAGGGGCGGGCGTTCGTCCACCCGTTCGAGGGGCGGCTCACGGTGCTCGGCCAAGCTACGCTCGGGCTCGAGCTGTGCCGCCAGGTCGCGGACCTCGATGCCGTCATCGTGCCGATCGGCGGCGGCGGCTTGTGCGCGGGCATCGCGCGCGCTGTCAAATTGATGCAACCGAACGGCCTGGTGTTCGGCGTCGAGCCCGAGGGCGCCGACACCATGCACCGCAGCTTCGCGGCCGGCGCGCCGCAGGCCATCGACGCCGTCCAGACGATCGCCGACAGCCTCGGCGCGCCCTATGCCGCGCCCTACAGCTTCGAGCTCTGCCGCCGCCACGTCGATGAGCTGGTGATGATCGACGATCAGGCGATGCGCCGGGCCATGGCGCTGCTGTTTCGCGAGATGAAGCTCGGCGTGGAGCCGGCCGGGGCGGCGGCGACGGCGGCGCTGATCGGCCCGCTGCGCGAGCGCCTGCGCGGCAAGCGGGTCGCCGTCATCGTCTGCGGGACCAACATCGACACGGCGGGTTTCTGCCGCCTTGTTGGGGGCGCCGATTAGGCCGCTGACGACGTGAATCTCCTGATCTCTTTTGGCGTGACAAAGATCCGAGAGGTGGAGCTGGCGCGCGCGACAAACCGGTCGAGCAGCGAGCTGTCTACCACATCGATCTTGGAGCGCGCGCCGCACCGGCGCCCGCTTCGCGCGAACTTGCACTTCGCCGGGAGTCGCGTGGCTCTACTGGGCTGATCTCAGGTGGTACGATCTCGCGTCGAACACCGCTAATCTCTTTCTGGTAGACGCCAGTCGGTTCGATCGCTCCAGGCGGTTACCGTCAGCACGGCCGTGCAAGCTTACCTGGGTTGGACGTGGCACTGTTCGCAGGATCCCTTATCAATCATGATCCCGTTCGTTTCCTCAATATTCTAAACGTCGACGGTCCAGAGCAACGCACGGTGAGGGCGTTGGCGGAGGCCGCCGGTGTGAGCCTTGATTATTTCCGCTGTATCCTTCCTGTGTATTACGGATATTTCCTGTGGATCAAGAGGGCCAACCGCTATGGTGACGCAATCCAGCGGCGAGCGGAAAAGATGATTGCCGGTGCCATCTATGGTCGAGCCGTGCGTTCGGTCGGTGGCACATCCGTCGTACGCCCGTGACACTGTCGCCTTATGCGCGGGGCGCGGGTCGCGCGCGGTGGTTTCGAACCAAGCTGGGTCCGCGGCGACATTCTGCAGCCTTGTCAGCGTCGCCGATTGGGTCTCGTACGCACTGAACGCCGTCATTCCGGACACGACTTTTGTAGCGGCGCGGTTGGTCACGACGCGTCCCAAGGGGGAGGGGGCCGAGTCCCGACAAGCGGCGGTTAGACCGGGCGGCGGGCGTTGAGGGCGGCGATGAGGGTGCCGTCGTCGAGGTAGTCGAGTTCGCCGCCGACCGGGACGCCGTGGGCGAGCCGCGTGACGGTGACGGCGAGGTCGGCCAGGCGGTCGACGATGTAGTGGGCGGTGGTTTGCCCATCGACCGTGGCGCTGGTGGCGAGAATCACCTCGCGGCAGTCATCGGCCCGGGCGCGCTCGACCAGGCGCGCGATGTTCAGATCCTCGGGGCCGACACCGTCGAGGGCCGACAGCGTGCCGCCGAGGACGTGATAGAGGCCGCGGTAGTTGCCCGAGCGATCGAGCGCCCACAAATCGGCGACCTCCTCCACCACACACAGCGTCGATCGGTCACGGCGCGGATCGGCGCACAGGCCGCACGGCTCGACCGTGTCGAGGTTGCCGCAGATCGAACAGCGGCGCACCCGTTCTGCGGCCGTGGCCAGGGCATCGGCGAGGGGCAGCAACAGCACGGCCTTGCGTTCGATCAAGTGCAGCGCGGCGCGGCGCGCCGACCGCCGACCGAAACCCGGCAGCTTCGCCAGCAGCTTGATGACCCGGTCGATCTCGGATCCCGTCATGGCGCGGCGCGCGGTCGGCCGTTGCGAGGGACGCTCAGAACGGCAACTTGAGGCCGGCGGGCAGGTTCAAGCCGCCGGTAACCTTGCTCATCTCCTCGGCGGCCCGCGCCTCGACCTTGGTGCGCGCATCGTTGTCGGCGGCGACGATCAAGTCCTCGATGACCTCGGTGTCGCCGGCTTGCACGAGGCTTGGGTCGATCCGCACCCGGCGCATTTTGCCCTTGCCCGACAGCGTCACCTTGACCATTCCGCCACCGGCCGCCCCGTCGATCTCGATCCCCTCGAGCTGCTCTTGGGCGGTGGCCAACTTGGTTTGCATCTCTTGTGCCTGTTTCAGCATCTGGCCCAGGTTCTTCATGCTAATTCCTCTCCGTTGTCGAGCGCGGCGTCATGGCCAGCGTCGTGGTCAGCGTCAGGCCTCACGGGGGCGATGTCATGGACATCGACAATCTCGGCCCCGGGAAACGCCGCCATGACCGCTTGTACGCTCGGATGCTGGGCGGCTCCGGCGCGCCGCTCCTCGACCACGATCTCGTCCTGCCGCGTCAAGGTGGGCGCGCCGGCGGCGTCCGACACCACGACCTCCCAAGGCTGGCCGGTCCAGCGCTCCAGGCACTCGCGCAACTGGCGCGGGAGGTTCTGCGGCGCTGTCGGTTCGGGGTGAATTTCGATCTGGCCTGGCGCGAAACTGACCGGCCGCACATCGTTCTTGAGGCTGGCGTAGAGTCGCATTTCGCCGTGCTCGGCCGCGAGTTCGGCGACCGCGACGAACGATCGCGGGTGTGCCTTGGTGGTCACGGGCGCGGTCGCCGCAGCGGGCGGTGTGTTGGTCGGGGGCGATGCGTCGGGGGCTGGCGACGACGGAGTCGCGGCGGGCGGCGCGCCCCCGTCCGCGAGTCGCGTGACCAAGTCCGCCGGCGTCGGCAGATCGGCCACATGGCAGAGCCGGATCAACACCATCTCGGCCGCGGCCAACGGGTGGGGCGCCGTTTGGGTCTCGGCCAGCCCCTTGAGCAGCATCTGCCAGGCGCGTGCCAGCGCCGCCATGCTCAACTTGTCGGCCATGACGCGACCGCGCGCCCGTTCGCTCTCGGCGACGCCCACATCATCGCCGACCTCAGCGACGACCTTGAGGCGGGTCAGCCAATGGGTCAGTTCAAGCAGGTCCTGGAGAATGACAATGGGATCGGCGCCGGTTTCGTATTGCTCCCCCAGGATTGCCAGGGCCTGAGCGATGTCGCCGCCGAACACGCTGTCGAGCAGATCGAGAATGCGGGTACGATCGGCGAGCCCGATCATGCGCCGGATTTCAGCCTCGCCGCCGGCGTCGCCATAGGCGATGGCCTGGTCGAGCAGCGACAAGCCGTCGCGCACCGAGCCCTCAGCCGCGCGCGCGATGAGCGCGACGGCGGCCGGATCGATCGTCGCATCCTCTTTGGCCGCGATAGCCGACAGGTGCCCGGCAAGGCGTTCGACGGAAACGCGGCGCAGGTCGAAACGCTGACAACGCGAGAGCACCGTGACCGGCACCTTGCGGATTTCCGTGGTGGCGAGGATGAAAATCACGTGCGGTGGCGGTTCTTCGAGGGTCTTGAGCAGGGCGGCGAACGCCGGCGGCGACAGCATGTGTACTTCGTCGATGATGTAGACCTTGAACCGAGCCAACACCGGCGCGTAGCGGACTGAATCGGTGAGCTCGCGCATACGCATACGGTCAACGCCGGTGTGGCTGGCGGCGTCGATCTCCAGCACATCGACGTCGCGATCCTCGGCGATGGCTCGGCAATGCTCACAGACGCCGCACGGCCGCATGGTCGGCTCGCCGTGACCATCCGCGCCAACGCAATTGAGCGCGCGGGCGATGATACGGGCGGTCGTCGTCTTGCCGATACCGCGCACGCCGGTGAGGATAAACGCGTGGGCCAGACGGCCGGCCTCGAGCGCATTGTGGAGCGTGCGCACCATCGCTTCCTGGCCGATCAACTGGTCGAAGTCGGTCGGCCGGTACTTGCGGGCGAGAACGCGATAGCTGGGGTTTGCGTCCGTCATCGTCTGCGAGGGGCGCTGGGCGTGCTCATTGATGAGAGTGGGTAGGATGTGGCGCGGTAGTGGGTGGGAGGCTGGTTGGGCGACCCGAACCAAACTCGTTACGGCTGCTTCCTTCCGGATCTGACCGGGTTGGCGAGCAGCCCGTCCGCCGCCAACCTCCCGCACACACTATATCAGGAATCGCCGGCACGAAGCCAAGGGCGACGGCGCCGACCGGCATTGTCGGGGCCGGGACACTATGTCAGGCTCGGCCGCGATCGAATTGGTACATTATGATGCGCCCCTCCGACCGTTCCTCGCCGCGCACCTTTGGCCCCGATCCCTACGTGTTCGCCGGCAACCCGTTGGATCGAGCGTCGAATCTGCGCAAGGACGGCGATTGGGTCGCCAAGGCGTATCGCGCCGACTCAAGCCGTATCCTTCCTTTGTGGCAGCTCAAGCCGCTGGTGACCGCTGACGCGAGCCCCCGGCTCGCATGGCAATCGCTGGTGGCGCTGGCCGATGTGGCCACCGATGGCACGCTCGTGATGCTAGGGGTGCGCGACGGTTGCGCCTATTTCGCCGCGGATTTCTCCGAGGGGGCCGAGCCCGAGGGCGCGGGCCCGCTGGTCGGCCTCGGTCAGTTCGCGGATGCACGGGGCATCGCGCCTCAACTGGCGGCGGGCGAGGCGGGCACCTTGGCCCAGGCACGTTCGCTCGTCGATTGGCACCTGCGGCACGGCTTTTGCGCGGTCTGCGGCGCCCGCACCGAGGCGGCCGACGGCGGCTACGTGCGGCGCTGCCCGTCGTGTGCCGCCGAACACTTTCCCCGCACCGATCCCGTCGTCATCATGCTGGTGTGCGACGGCGACGATTGCCTGCTGGGCCGCCAGGCGCATTTCCCCGAAGGCGTCTATTCGGCGCTGGCTGGTTTCCTCGAGCCCGGCGAGACGATCGAAGAAGCGGTCCGCCGCGAGGTGATGGAGGAGGCGGGAATCGAGGTCGGCGAAGTGCTCTACCACTCGTCGCAGCCGTGGCCGTTCCCCGCCTCGCTGATGATCGGCTGTATCGCCAAGGCCGCGGGCCGGCGCATAACGCTCGACACCCACGAACTGGAACACGCGCGCTGGTTCTCGCGCGCGCAGGTTCACGAGGGTCTGAGTCGGGCCGGCGCATGGGAGGGCGAGACCCGCTTCCGCATGCCGCCCCCCTTTGCCATCGCGCATCAACTGGCGCACTGGTGGGCTGGCAACGTTCAGACGGATGCTCCCCACCGCAATCTTGTTCCGCGACGGGGTACGGCGTAAGGGGGCCTAGCCCAGGCCTCGGAAGGGGTGGGCCGGGTAGACGCCGAGGATCTTCAGGTAGGCGGTGAAGAACCCGAGCTCTTCCAGGGCGCGTTGCACGGGGGGCTGGTCGGGGTGGCCCTCGATATCGCTGTAGAACTGGGTCGCGCTGAAGCTCCCGCCGACCATGTAGCTCTCGAGTTTTACCATGTTCACGCCGTTGGTAGCGAAACCGCCGAGCGCCTTGTAGAGCGCGGCGGGCACGTTGCGAACGCGGAAGACGAAGGTCGTCATCACGCGGCGCTGATCGACCGGCTCACTGGCCGCCTCGCGCGCCATCAAGAGGAACCGCGTGGTGTTGTGCGTGGCGTCCTCGATATCGGTGGCCAGCACGTCCAAGCCGTAGATCTGGGCGGCCAGACCTGAGGCGATGGCCGCGCGGCTCGGATCGCCGGCCTGGGCGACGTCGCGGGCGGCGCCGGCGGTGTCGGCGTGAACGCTGGCGGCCAGACCATGGGCGCGGACGAACGCGCGACATTGCGAGAGCGCTTGGACGTGGCTGTGGACCTCGCGCAGGCCCTCCAGCGTCGCTCCTTTGGGCGCGACGAGCTGGTGGTTCACGCGCTGGAAGTGCTCGCGCACGATGAACAGGCCCGATTCCGGCAGCAGGTGATGGATATCGGCCACGCGACCGGCGAGCGAGTTCTCCACCGGAATCATCGCGAGTTCGGCCGAGCCGCTGGCGACTGCCGCGAAGGTGTCCTCGAAGTTGTCGATCGGCACGGGCTCCATATCGGGGCAGGCCTCGCGACAGGCGAGATCCGAGTAAGCGCCGGGGGCGCCCTGAAAGGCGATCAGCGGGCGGGTTGTTGTGGGCATTTTTGGGCGCGGAAAGGGCTAGGGAGCCAGGTGGCGGCGCATGCGCTCCAGGTCGGCGGGAGTATCGACACCGGGCGGAATCGAGTCAACGAGCGCGGTGTCAATGCGCAATCCCGCTTCGAGGGCGCGCAGTTGCTCAAGGTTCTCGCGCCGTTCCAGCCGGCTCGGCGGCAGGCTGACGAATCGGTCGAGCGCGGCGCGGCGGAAGGCGTAGATCCCACCGTGGTGATAGAGCGGTCCCTCACCGCTTGGCACCGCCGCGCGCGAGAAGTAGAGCGCACGACCGGTGCGGCCATCCGGGCTCAGCGACAGTACCGCCTTGACGATATTAGGATCGGTCCGCGCCTCGACGCTGTAGGTCTCGGCAACCAGAGTCGCGATATCGACCTCGTCGTTGTCGAGCGGCAACAACACTGAACGCAGCGCCTCGGGCTCGATCGAGGGACAATCGCCTTGCAGGTTGATCACGACATCGGCCGCCACGCCGATGCGATGGACGGCCTCCCGCACCCGGTCGGAGCCGCTCGCATGATGATCGCCGGTCATGACGGCCTCGCCGCCCGCGCGCTCTACCGCAGCGGCTATTTCGAGCTCGGCACAGGCCACCCACACCGGACCGACGTGCGCCGCCACGGCGCGACGCCACACATGTACGATCATCGGCACGCCGCCGATCTCGGCGAGCGGCTTGCCCGGCAGCCGGGTCGAGGCCATGCGAGCCGGAATAACGACGATCGTGGTGACATCGTTCATGGGATCATCGTAGGTAGGCGCACCTTCATGCGGGTTGCGTCGCCGCCAGGGTAGCCGTTAATCTCCGCCCGCCGCCACTGCGAGCCCAGCACCGTGTCAAGCGTTCCCGCGCCGCGTCAAGGGTCATTGAGCATGGAAACTTTCGAGTTCAACAAATACGCGGCCGGTCTGTTGTTCACGCTGCTCGTGTTGTTCGCTATCAACATTGTCGCCGATTCTCTGGTCAGTCCGATGCATCTGACGCAGAGCGTTTATGTGGTCGAGGTCGCGGAGGAGGCGACTCATGAGGCCGCCGCAGTCGAGGTGAAGCCGTTGCCCGTGCGGCTGGCCGAGGCCGACGCGGCGGGCGGCGAGAAGATGTTCAAGAAATGTAAGACGTGCCACACGATCGAGGTCGGGGGCAAGGACAAGGTCGGCCCGAACCTCAGCAATATCGTTGGACGCGCCCGCGCCGCCAGCGCCGTGTTCAAGTACTCGTCGGTGCTGGCCGAGGCGGGCGGCGCGTGGGGGTACGCGGAACTCGACGCCTTCATCGCCAATCCCAAGCAAGCGATGAAGGGCACCAAGATGACCTTCAAGGGCGTATCCGACCCCGCAGATCGCGCTAACCTGATCGCGTTCCTAACCGCCCAGACCGAATCGCCGCCACCGCTGCCGGCGGTGGAATAGGCATGGACCGGCGCCGTGGCGCCGGCCTGCCCCGACCACTTCATTGCCCCGACCGTTTCATCGCCCTGGCGCACCGCCTCGCGGACGCCGCCGGGGCGGTGATCCGCCCGCATTTTCGGGCCCCCCTGACGATCGAACGCAAGGCTGACCGCAGCCCGGTGACGATGGCCGATCGCGACGCGGAGCGCGCAATCCGCCAGCTGATCGCCACTGCGCAGCCCGACCACGGCATCATCGGCGAGGAGTTTGAGGCCGTGAAGGCCGACGCGGAGCATGTGTGGGTCATCGATCCGATCGATGGCACCAAGGCGTTTATCACCGGCTTGCCGGTGTTCGGCACCCTGATCGCTCTGGCGCACGAGGGCCAGGCCATTCTTGGCGTGATCGACCAGCCGATCAGCGGCGAGCGCTGGATCGGAGCGACCGGGCACCCGTGCCGCCTCGACGGCGCCCCGGCCCGCGTGCGCATCGGCGCCGCGCTCGCCGATGCCGTCCTCTACACGACCGGGCCAGAGCACTTGCGCGGCGCGCGTGGCTTCGAGCGTTTACGCGATGCCGTCGGGCTAACCCGATACGGCGTCGATTGCTACGCGACGGGCCTCTTAGCATGCGGCCTCGTCGATCTGGTGATCGAGCGCGGCCTCAAAGTGTACGACTATATGGCACTGATCGCGGTGGTTGAGGCGGCCGGCGGCATCATCACTGATTGGCGCGGCCGGCCGCTGGACCTGACCAGTGACGGCACCTTGCTCGCGGCCGGCGATCCGGCATTGCATCGCGCGGCCCTCGCCCTTCTGAGCGCTTGAGGGTGGCGGCTGGGCGGTTGGGTCAGGATCGCTTATTGTTGCGACGGCTGTGGGAGGGGACATGCGCAACCGAATAGCGGCCGTCGCCGCCCCCTGGGCGGGCTTGGCGCTCGTGGCGGGCTTGGCGCTCGTGGCGCCGGCCGCGCTGGCGGCGGAGGTGACCGTCAGCCATGGCACGTCGCTGCAAGGCACTCTCAAATACGGGCCCGAATTCACCCATTTCGAATATGTGAACCCGGACGCGCCCAAGGGGGGGGAGGTGCGCCAGTCCGCCGTCGGCAGCTTCGATTCGCTCAACCCGTTCATCCTCAAGGGCACGCCCGCAGCCTTCATCGGTCTGGTGTTCGAGACACTGATGAAACAGCCCGAGGACGAGCAGTCGACGATGTACGGCCTGATCGCCGAGACCATCGAGTTCCCCGACGATTATTCGTGGGTGGCCTTCAACTTGCGGCCGGAGGCGCGCTGGCACGACGGCGCCCCGATCACCTCCGAGGACGTGGTGTTTAGCTTCGAGACGCTGACGACCAAGGGCCATCCTTTCTACCGCGCCTACTACGCGAACGTGGAGTCTGCCGTGGCCGAGGGGCCGCGCCGGGTCAAGTTCGTCTTCTCAGGTGAGCTCAATCGCGAACTGCCGCACATTGTCGGCCAACTCACGATACTACCGAAGGCCTACTACCAGAGCCTCGATTTCGAGAAGACTACACTCGACCCCCCGCTCGGCAGCGGGCCTTACCGCGTCGCGACGGTCGATGCGCCGCGATCGATTACCTATCAGCGGGTGCCCGACCATTGGAGTGCGGCACTGCCGGTAAACAAAGGCCAGAACAACTTTGATCGAGTCCAGATCGACTACTACCTGGACCGGGCCGTCGAGCTCGAGGCCTTCAAGGCTCACGAGTACGACTTCAGACGGGAGAACTCGGCCAAGCGCTGGGCGACCGGCTACGAGTCGCCAAGCTTGCGCCAGGGCTTGATCCGGCAGGAAGAGATCCGCCACCAGCTACCGACCGGGATGCAGGCGTTCGTCCTCAACAGCCGCCGGCCGATGTTCCAGGACCGGCGGGTGCGCCAAGCCATCGGCTACGCCTTTGACTTCGAATGGGCCAACAAGACGCTGTTCTATGGCCAGTACACCCGCACGGCGAGCTACTTCTCGAACTCCGAGCTGGCGGCGCGGGATTTGCCGTCGGGCGCCGAGCTGGCCCTTCTCGAGCGGTTCCGGGCCGAACTGCCCGCCGAGGTGTTCACCGAGATGTACGCGCCGCCGCTGAGCGATGGCTCGGGCAGCGACCGGCGCAACCTGCGCCGGGCCAAGCAGCTGCTGACGGAGGCCGGCTGGGGGGTGCGCGACGGCCAGCTCATGGGCCCCGACGGTCAGCCGCTGGAGATCGAGTTCCTGCTCGTCAGCCCCGATTTCGAGCGCGTCGTACAGCCGTTCGTGCGCAACCTCGAGCGGTTGGGCATCGCTGGCCGGGTCCGTACCGTGGACAGCGCCCAGTATCAGAACCGGATCGACAGCTTCGATTTCGACGTGGTCGTGTCCACATTTCCGCAGTCGGCCTCACCGGGCAACGAGCAACGCGACTTTTGGGGCTCCGTGGCGGCCGACACCCCCGGTGGTCGCAACCTGATCGGTGTCAAGAGCGCGGTCGTCGATGCGCTCATCGACGAGATCGTCGCGGCGCCCGACCGGGCCGCGTTGGTTGTCGCGACCCGTGCGCTCGACCGGGTCTTGTTGTGGCAGCACTTCGTCGTGCCGCAGTTTCATTCGCGGACCTTTCGGGTCGCCTACTGGGACCGGTTCGGCCGGCCGCCGGTCGCACCGAATTACGGCGTCGGCTTCTTCAGCTGGTGGATCGACCCCGACAAGGACGCCGCGCTCGGGAGCCGCGTCGAGCAGCTTGAGGAGCGCTAGGCGCTGTCGTCCATGTGCGCAACGCCCCCCACGGCATTGCTTTCACCCCCCACCCCGATCCTCCCCCACAGGGGGGGAGGGGGTGTTTTCGGCGGGCCGCCGGCGAACGGTGGCGGTGCGCCGCGTTCCCTGAGCCTCCCCCATCGAATGGGAGAGAAGCGGTGCCCTACCCCCTCCTCCTGGATGGCGGAGGGTTGGAGTGATCGGCGCCGTACGCGTGGAGCTCTTGGATGAGAGCCGCGCTTCGATCGCCGGCGCGGGCAGTGGTCTGGGCTGTCGTCGCGGCGGCGGTTATCTTGACGCCGAACGCCGTGGCCGAGCCGGATGGGGCCGAGCCGGGCCATGGGCTCTCGATCTTCGGCGATCTCAAATACGGCCCTGACTTCACGCACTTTCAGTACTCGGACCCCGGCGCGCCGAAAGGCGGTGAGGTGCGGCTTGCCGACTACGGCTCGTTCGACAACCTCAATCCGTTCATCATCAAGGGTATCCAGCTGCGCGGCGTCGGCGCGACCGCCATGCTCCTGCCGTTCGAATCGCTGATGGCGGCGGCCCAGGACGAGCCCGACTCGCTGTACGGTCTGGTCGCGACGAGCGTGGAGGTGGCGCCCGACCGCTCGTGGGCGCGGTTCGCGCTCAGGCCGGAGGCGCGCTGGCACGACGGCAGTCCGATCACTGCGGCCGATGTGGTGTTCTCGTTCCACATTCTGAAGGAACAAGGGCGCCCGTTCTTCCGCCTGAGCTATCGCGACATCGTGACGGCGGAGGCGGAGGCCGCCGACATCGTACGGTTCGAGTTCGCGCCAGGGGCGACCCGTGACCTGCCGCTGCTGGCGGCGAGCATGCCGATCCTGTCCGAGGCCTATTTCACCGCCAATGAGTTCGACCGCACGACCTTGACGCCGCCGCTCGGAAGCGGCCCCTATCGGGTCGGCCAGGTCGATCAGGGACGCAGCCTGGTCTATGAACGGGTCGAGGACTATTGGGGCGCCGATCTGCCGGTCAATCGCGGCCGCTACAATTTCGATCGCGTGCGCTTCGACTTCTACCGTGATCGCACGGTCGCGTTCGAGGCCTTCAAGTCAGGCGGTTTTGACTTCCACGAGGAGTTCACCTCGAAGACCTGGGCGACGGGCTACGACTTTCCCGGCGTCCACGACGGCGTGGTGAAGAGCGAGACGCTGCCTGATGCGTCGCCATCCGGCACCCAAGCCTTCTACCTCAACACCCGGCGCGACAAGTTCAGCGACCGGCGGGGTCGCGAGGCACTGGCCTACGCCTTCGACTTCGAGTGGACCAACAAGAACTTGTTCCACGGCCTCTATCAGCGCACCACCAGCATGTTCGAGAACTCAGACCTGCGCGCCCGCGGGCTGCCCTCTGAGGCCGAGCTTGCGCTGCTCGACGACTACCGCGACCAGATCCCGGCCGAGGTGCTCACGACGACCTATCAGCCGCCGGTCACCGACGGCAGCGGCAATATCCGACGCCACCTGTTGGCCGCGCGCCAGCTGTTGGAAGCGGCCGGTTGGCGCGTCGTCGACGGGCGGCTCTTGAGCGACGACGGTGCGCAGATGGAGATCGAATTTCTCACCGATTCGCCCTCGTTCGAGCGCATCATCGCGCCGTTCGTGCGCAACCTCGAGCGCCTCGGCATCGCCGCGCGGATTCGGCTCGTGGATTCGGCGCAATACACAAATCGGGTGCAGACCTACGACTTCGATATCGTCACCGCGCGGTTCAACCTGCCGCGCACGCCCGGCGTGGAGCAGCGCAACTTTTGGAGCGCCGCCGCCGCCGACAGCCCCGGTGGCCTGAACTATGCCGGGGTCAAGAACCCGGTCGTCGATGCGCTAATCGAACGGTTCGGCGCCGCGAGCAGTCGGACCGAGCTGAAAGCCGTGGTCGGCGCGCTCGACCGGGTGCTGATGTGGAACCACTACACCGTGCCGCAATGGTTCAAGGCCACGCACTTCATCGCATATTGGGACAAGTTCGGACGCCCGGCGGCCAAACCGGAGTACGACCTCGGGTTCCTCGATACCTGGTGGATCGACGTGGACAAAGAAGCGGCGTTGGCGGCCGCGCTGAAATAGGCGATCCCATGATCCCGCCGGCCCAACCCGCATGATTGCCTACATCATCCGCCGGCTGCTGCTAATCATCCCGACGCTGTTCGGCATCATGGTGATTAACTTCGCCGTGGTTCAGATCGCCCCCGGCGGCCCGGTCGAGCAGCTGATCGCGCAGATTCAAGGAACGGCGGTCGACGCGACGGCGCGCTTCGGAGGCGGCAGCGGAGGCGAGACGGCGGCGGGGGGGGCGCGCCCATCGGGCGGGCAGGGCGATATCACGAGCAAATATCGAGGCTCCCAGGGACTCGATCCGGAGTTCGTCAAGGAAATCGAGCGCCTCTACGGCTTCGACAAGCCGGCGCACGAACGTTTCTTGCAGATGATGACGCAATACATTCAGTTCGACTTCGGCGACAGCTATTTCCGCGACCGCGCGGTCGTCGATCTGGTGATCGACAAGTTGCCGGTGTCGATCTCGCTCGGTCTGTGGACCACGCTCCTGGTTTATTTCATCTCGATTCCCCTCGGCATCGCCAAGGCGGTGCGCGATGGCTCAAGCTTCGATATCTGGACCAGCGCCGCGATCATCGTCGGCTATGCGATTCCCGGCTTCTTATTCGCCATCCTGTTGATCGTGCTGTTCGCTGGCGGCAGCTACTTCGATTGGTTTCCGTTGCGCGGTCTACACTCAGAAAACGCCGATGCGATGCCGCTCGGCGAGTACATCCTCGACTATCTCTGGCACATCGTCCTGCCGATCACGGCCTTGGTGATCAGCGGTTTCGCCACCCTCACCATGCTGACCAAGAACTCGTTCCTCGACGAGATCAACAAACAATACGTCATCACCGCGCGGGCTAAGGGCCTGACCGAGCGCCGGGTGCTGTATGGGCACGTGTTTCGCAACGCGATGCTGATCGTGGTGGCCGGGTTCCCCAGCGCCTTCGTCGGCATCCTGTTCACCGGTGCCCTGCTGATCGAGGTGATCTTTTCGATCAACGGCCTGGGGCTGTTGGGTTTCGAGGCGGTGCTGAACCGCGACTATCCGGTGATGCTCGGCACCCTCTACTTCTTCACGCTGCTCGGGCTCGTGCTAAACCTGATCGGCGACCTCACCTACGTCTTGATCGATCCGCGCATCGATTTCGAGCGGCGCGGTGTCTGAGGCGGCTCTCATCATCAAGGCTCCGCCGCGGCGGGGCTGGCTCGGCATTCGCGTTTCGCCGCTCAACTGGCGCCGGTTCGACAACTTCCGGGCCAACAAGCGCGGCTACTGGTCGCTCTGGATATTCCTCGTACTGTTCTTCGTCAGCCTGTTCGCGGAGTTCGTCGCCAACGACAAGCCGCTGCTGGTCTACTTTGAGGGCGAGGTCTTTCTGCCGGTGTTCACGGTCTATCCCGAGACAAGGTTCGGCGGCGAGTTCGAGACCGAGGCCGAATACCGTGACCCGTTCGTCGAGGAGCTGATCAACGCCAAGGGCTGGATGGTCTGGCCTCTGGTTCCCTACAGCTACCAGACCATCAACTATGACTTGCCGGTGCCGGCGCCAGCGCCGCCCTCGGCCGAGAACTGGCTTGGCACTGACGATCAGGCCCGGGACGTCGTGGCGCGGCTGTTGTACGGGTTTCGTATCTCGGTGCTGTTCGGCCTGGCGCTGACCGTCGTCAGCTCCGTGGTCGGCGTTGTCGCCGGCGCCGTCCAAGGCTATCTCGGCGGTTGGACCGATCTCCTGCTCCAGCGCTTCATCGAGGTTTGGTCGGGCCTGCCGACCTTGTTCCTCCTGATTATCCTTGCCAGCATCATCGAGCCGACTTTTTGGTGGCTGCTGGGCTTCTTGTTGCTGTTCAGCTGGATGGCCTTGGTCGGCGTGGTGCGGGCCGAGTTCCTGCGCGCGCGCAACTTCGACTACGTGCGCGCCGCGCGGGCGCTCGGGGTTGGCAACGTCGCCATCATGTTTAAGCACCTATTGCCGAACGCGATGGTAGCGACGCTGACGTTTCTCCCGTTCATTCTGAACGGCTCGGTGACGACGCTGACGGCGCTCGATTTCCTCGGCTTCGGGTTGCCGCTGGGGTCGCCCTCGCTCGGTGAACTGCTCGCCCAAGGCAAAGCCAATCTGCAGGCGCCGTGGCTGGGCTTTTCCGGCTTTATCGTGCTCGCGGTCATGCTGAGCTTGCTGATCTTCATCGGCGAGGCGGTGCGCGATGCCTTTGATCCGCGCAAGACGCTGCAATGAGCGCGACGCCGTTCCTGCGGGTCGAGGATCTGTCGGTCACGTTCCAGGTCGAGGACCAGGGCATCGAGGCGGTGCGCCACGTCTCGTTCGATCTCGATACCGGCGAGACGGTCGCGCTGGTGGGCGAAAGCGGCTCGGGCAAGTCGGTGACCGCTCTCTCGGTGCTGCAGCTCTTGCCCTACCCGAAGGCCTTTCACCCTAGCGGCTCTATAGAGGTCGGGGGCGAGCAGGCCGTGGGCGCCAACGAACGGACGCTGCGCCGGATTCGTGGCAACCGGATATCGATGATCTTCCAGGAGCCGATGACCTCGCTCAACCCGCTGCACACGATCGAGCGGCAGGTCAACGAGGTGTTGTTCGTCCACAAGGGACTGGGCCGGGCGGCGGCGCGTGCGCGAACCCTCGAGCTGTTCAAACTGGTCGGCCTGCAAGAGGCGGAATCGCGCCTCAACGCCTGGCCCCACCAGCTCTCGGGCGGCCAGCGCCAGCGGGTGATGATCGCCATGGCGCTGGCCAACGAGCCCAAGCTGCTGATCGCCGACGAGCCGACCACCGCCCTCGACGTCACGATCCAAGCGCAAATCCTAAGGCTGCTGAAGGAGCTACAGGCCCGGCTCGGCATGGCGATGCTGCTGATCACTCACGATCTTGGCATCGTCCGAAAAATGGCCGACCGGGTCTGTGTCATGCAGGCGGGCGAGATCGTCGAGCAGGGTGAGGCTCGCGACGTCTTCGAGCGGCCGCGCCACACCTACACCCGCCATCTGCTCGAAGCCGAGCCCAAGGGGCATGCGGTGGCGGGCGATCCGAACGCGCCCCTGGTCATGACCGGCGAGCACATCAAGGTCTACTTTCCGATCCAGAAGGGCCTGTTGCGCCGCACCGTCGATCACATTCGGGCGGTCGACGACATCACGATCGAGGTGCGCGAATCGCATACACTCGGCGTGGTCGGGGAATCTGGGTCGGGCAAGACGACGCTCGGGCTGGCGTTGCTGCGGTTGATCAAGAGCGATGGGCCGATCCGCTTCGGTGAGCGCGATATCCAGGGTCTCGGCTTCTCGGCCCTGCGGCCGCTGCGGCGCGAGATGCAGGTGGTTTTCCAGGATCCGTTCTCATCGCTGAGCCCGCGGCTATCGGTCGGCCAGATCGTCGAGGAGGGCTTGCTGGTCCATCGGCTCGGCGGCTCTTACGTCGAGCGGCGGGCGATGATCAGCGCCGCGCTTGTCGAAGTCGGCATCGACCCCGACTCGCAGGATCGCTACCCACACGAATTCTCGGGCGGTCAACGCCAGCGCATCGCGATCGCTCGGGCCATGGTTCTTAAGCCCCGCTTCGTGGTGCTGGACGAACCGACCTCGGCACTCGATATGTCGGTCCAAGCGCAGATCGTCGATCTGTTGCGCGATCTACAGCGCCGTCACCGCCTGGCCTACCTCTTCATCAGCCACGATCTGAAGGTGGTCCGCACCATGAGCGATCATGTTATCGTCGTCCGCGATGGCAAGGTGGTCGAGGAGGGCTCGGCCGAGCAGATTTTCGAGCACCCGCGCGCCGACTACACCCGGGCGCTGATCGCCGCGGCCTTCGATCTCGAGGCGGTCGAGACCAGCGCCGTGAGGACTTAAGCCATGGCCGTTTTGTTCATTTCCAAGGACGACGATCCGGCCGATCACCGCGCGGCGCTCAGTTCGGAGTTACCGGAGCTCGAGTTTCGGGTGTGGCCGGACGCCGGCGACCCTGTGGAGGTCGAGTTCGCGCTGGTGTGGAAGCCCGAGCCCGGCCTGCTGCGCCAATTTCCCAACCTCAAGGCGATCATTTCACTGGGTGCCGGCGTCGATCACATATTCCTCGATACCGACTTGCCGCCCGGCGTGCCGATCGTGCGGCTGGTCGATCGTTCGCTCACTGCCCAGATGAGCGAGTACGCGATTCTCGGCGTTCTACGCCATCACCGCATGTTGCCGCTCTATGAGGCCTCCCAGCGGGCGGGCGAGTGGAAAAAGCACCCACCGCCAGACACCGAACGCGCGCCGGTCGGTATTCTCGGGCTCGGCGTTATCGGCGGCGATGCGGCGCGCAAACTGACGGTATTGGGCTTTCCGGTTCGCGGCTGGACCCGCACCCCGCGCGAGGTCGAAGGGGTCGAGTGCTTCCATGGGCCCGAGGGGCTGACCGCGATGCTGGGTGGGTGCCGCTTCCTCGCTTGCTTCCTGCCGATGACCGATGACACCGCAGGCATCATTGGCGCGGCGACGTTGGCCGCTCTGCCGCGCGGCGCGTATGTCATCAACCTCGCGCGCGGCGGCCACGTGGTCGACCAGGACCTACTCGCGGCGCTCGACTCCGGCCATATCGCGGGCGCCATGCTCGACGTGTTCCACCGCGAGCCGCTGGCGGTCGATCATCCGTTCTGGGCTCACCCCAAGGTCACCATCACGCCACACATCGCCGGCCTCACGGTGGCCAGCTCGATCGCACCGCAGGTGGCCGAAAACATCCGCCGCGCCGGTGCCGGTCAGCCGCTCATCAATCAGGTCGATCCAGCGCAGGAATATTGAGCCCCCCGGGTCGTGGCCGGCTCAGCGCCTTAAATGAGCGATGCGGCGTAGCGCTCCGCCAGCAGCGCGTAGAGCGCTCGTAGGCCCATCGCCTCGCCGCCGATTGGCCGGCCGCGTTGTGCCTTGTCGTTCCAGGCGTACAGATCAAGGTGCGCCCAAGCCGGCGTATCGGTCACGAAGTCCTGGAGGAAAAGAGCGGCTGTAATGGCGCCCCCGTACCGGCCACTGCCGACGTTGTCGATGTCGGCGATGGGGCTATCGAGCAAGGCGCGATAAGGCCGCCACAGGGGCAGGCGCCACAACGGGTCGGCCTCCGCGCGCGCGCATCGGGCGAGGTCGGTGGCCAGGCCCTCATCGTCGGTGAACAGGGCCGGCAGCTCGGTGCCGAGCGCGATGCGCGCCGATCCCGTCAAGGTCGCGCAGTCGATCAGCAGGTGCGGCCGCTCGGTGTCCGCCTCCGCAAGGGCGTCGGCCAGCACCAAGCGGCCCTCGGCATCGGTGTTGCCGATCTCGACGCTGATGCCTTTGCGGGTGCGCAGGATATCGCCGGGCCGAAACGCGGCGCCCGAGACCGCGTTGTCCACGGCCGGGAGCAGGACCCGAAGCCGCACCGGCAGGTTGGCGGCCATCACCATTCGCGCCAGCCCGAGCACCGTCGCCGCCCCGCCCATGTCCTTTTTCATCAGCCGCATGCCGGCTGCCGTCTTCAGGTCGAGACCGCCGGAATCGAAGCAGACGCCCTTACCCACCAGCGTCACCTTGGGTGCGTCCGCTGCGCCCCACCGCAGGTCGATCAAGCATGGCGGGCGAGGACTGGCGCGTCCCACGGCGTGGATCAGGCAATAGCCCTGCTCGATCAGCGCTTCGCCCTCGATCACCGTCACCGCAGCCGCGAACTCAGCGGCGACAGCGCGCGCGGCGGCAGCCAGGTCGGCGGGCCCCATGTCCTCGGCCGGCACGTTGATAAGGTCGCGTACGAGATAGGTGGCCGCCAACATGGCCTCGACATGGGCGAGGTCCGCGCCTTCGGGGGCCGCGAGCGTCGCGAGCTCCCGGGTCGCCGCGCGGTAGCGGGTGAAACGGTAGGCCCCAAGACCCCAGCCGAGGGCGGCGGCGGTCGCGTCCGTGGGCGACAGTTCGCCGACAATGCGATAGTGCTCCCGAGGCAAACCGGCCGCCAGCGCGCCGTAGCACCACAGATCCGGCCGCTCGCCCAAGCCCAGAGCGATGCCGGCCGCGCCACCCTCGGCGTCAGGCACCACCAGGTAACGTCCCGCCTCGGGCCGGTAGTCATGGGCGGCGAGCCAGGACTGCCAAGTTGGCGGCTGGCTGGCGCGCCAGGTGTCATAGTCGGCGCTCCGGATCGGCCAGATCGGAACCGCTGGCGATGCTGGATCGCCGAGTTGGAAACGCTCAAGCATGATTCCTCGCGCCGTCCGCGCTGGCGGTCGTTATACGCAGTCTCGGCGGACCAAGCCACCGGCGCGTGCCGCTCTCTTCCCTGGCGTCTACGCGGCTGGAACACGCGCGAGGCATTGATGCCGGAGCCACGCGAACGGGGGGTCTGAAGCGGACTACGACGTCAGCGGCGCGCGCGATTAGGCCGATACCAGCCCCGTGCGAATCGCATAGCGGACGAGGCCGGGCACGTCGCGGATGCCGAGTTGGTCCATCAGTTGAGCCCGGTGGGACTCCACGGTTTTCGTGCTCACCTTCATGACGTGGGCGATGTCCTTGGTGTTGTTGCCCTCCGCGAGCAGCTGAAGAACCTCGCGCTGCCGTGCCGTCAGCACATCATGCGGTGTCGCGATTTCCTCGGCGCTTGCCAGATACCGTTGGACCACGGCGTTGGAGATGGTCGGGCCAAGGTAGAGATCGCCACGGGCCACGGCCCGGACGGCCAGTTCAAGCTCCTCGGCGATCGCGTCTTTTAGCAGATAGCCGGCCGCGCCGGCGCGCAGCGTGCGCAGCACGTACTCCTCATTGGAATGCATCGAAAGGATCAGCACGCGCGCCTTCTCGCCCTGCTGCGTCAGCCGCTCGGTCGCGTCGAGGCCGTTGAGCCCGCGCATGCTGATGTCCATCACGATGACATCGGGGCAGCAGGCTTCGGCGCGTGTCAGCGCCTCGCGGCCGTCGGTCGCCTCCGCCACCACGTCGAAGTCGTCGATTTCCTCCAGCAGTGAACGCAGACCCTGTCGCACCAGGGTGTGATCGTCGGCTAGGAGGATGCGGATCGCGCTCACGGCCGCGCCGTGTTGTCGAAATGAAAGCGGGCGCGCACTTCCGTCCGGCCGGGCTGGCTTGCGATCTCGACTTCGCCGCCCGCATGGAGGGCCCGTTCTTGCATTCCAATGAGGCCGAGGCTGCCGCGCTGCTTCGCCGCCAGTGCCACCGCCGCGACATCGAAGCCCGCGCCATCGTCGCGGATGCTGAGGGTGGCGCCGTGTCCGCCCCGCCTGAGCTCGACCACGACGTGCCGCGCACGCGTGCTCGGAGATGTTGTTGAGCGCTTCCTGCACGATCCTGAAGCCGGCGTTCTCGACCTCGCGGGGCAGGCGATCTTTGGGCTCTGGCGCCCTTAGGTCAATCTCGAAGTCCGATGATTGGCGGAGGCGCTCGATGTGCCAGCGCAGAGGGGGAACCAACCCGAGATCGTCGAGCACCGGGGGCCGCAGACTTACCGTGACATCGCGCACCACGTCGATGACATGTTGGATCGAGCGGATGCAGTTGGTCACCGTCTCTGGCGGCGGGCTTCCCCGCTGGATGGCGTGGAGCCCGAGCCGTGTAGCGGCGAGGGCCTGGCCCACATCGCCGTGGAGTTCATGGGCGATTCGCCGCGCCTCGTTGTCTTGGACCTCGACCAGGCGCTGCGAGGCCCAGGCAAAGTCCGACATGCCTTTCGCCATTCGGTCTTCGAGCTCCCGACAGCTGGTGCGGAGCGATTCCTCCGTCGACTGCGACTCGGCGATCTGGCGCCGCAGTCGCTCGCCCAGCGCGTCGGCCTCGCGACGGCGTAATTCCTGGCGGCGCGATCGCCAAACCGCGATCACCAGGAGGCCCTGGCTCAGGGCCAGAGCCACCACGAGCGCGCCGATATCCAGCGACAGCAGCCACCTACCATGCCCCCCGTTTTCGCCCTGGCTAGGGGCCAGCAACGCTTCAGCGCTGATGGTGTGGAACAGAGTCCAGGCGAAGCGGAGATATCTCCGGCGATGCCGAGTAGGGACTCGGACGGCATTGTAGCGGCTTTTAGGCGACACTTTAGCGTGAACATTGAGTCGGCGATTTGGCGCCGTTGACGACGACGCCGTCGACGATAGCCATGAGCCACTGCGATGGCGGCTGTACGAATTAGCGAAGTGTCAAGTGGCCCCCATCCCGCGCCTCACGCGATAACGAGGGCGATTTGATCAGGGCGCGGAAGGTCAGCACAGCCTGTCCGCCGGCGATCCGCCAGCGCATGCCATACGCCGCTGGATCCAGGGGGGCGACGCCCGCCTCGCCGTGACCGCTATCGGTCCACATACTAAGGGAATTTGGGCGAGCCACTAAGGAATAACCCTATTTTCTCGGGCGGGGTGCTCGGTCGCCATCTTGATAGATAGAGGGTCTTCAGACACCATGGGATGGGGGGAATTCATGACTAAAGTTGAAGCGATCGACGACATTTCGCCACTGGATCGAGGCGAGGCGCCAGTGGGAACGTTTGCCCGAGCAACCGCTGGACGCGAAATGATCGTCCTCGGCGTCGCCGCCACCCGGAACCAGCTCTGCCCGTCCCGCTCGATCCACGCGCCGTCGTCCCGCTTCTCGACGGCACGCAGCGGCCGCCCGTGCTGGAAATGCGCGCCGCCAATGGGACGCCCATCAAGGTCTTCGGCGCGACGAGCACGGCCGCGCGCGGGGGCTAGCGCTAGACGATCGAAGTTCCTCCTCCGGGCGTCCGGCCCTCGCTGGACGCCCGTTTTTTTGTGCCCGGCGTTCCCTAGCGATGTCTGTCTCCCCCCTCGCGCGGCGTGGCCTCGACCATGTGGGCTTGGGCCGCCTGGCGCAATGGGACGCCCATGTGCCCGGCGTTCCCTAATCGGGGATGCGCACCCCTCTGCGGGCCTCGAGATCGAGGTGGATCGCCGCCGCGTCGTAGGTCGAGGCCAGCAACCCGGTCTCGGAGTTGTACATCTCCTGCATGAACCGGAACGAGCTGTTGCCGATGTGGGTGAAGCCCGAGCGGATATGCCAGATGTCTCCCTCACGCAGTTCGCGCAGGTAGTGAATGTCGGTGCGCACGGTGGCGATGCCGCGGTTCTCGGCCCGCATGTAGTTCGGGCTCATGCCCATCGCGTGTGCGAGGTGCCAGGCCGCGTCGGCATAGGCGATCATGTAGAAGCGGATGTTCATGTGGCCGAACGAGTCGGTCTCCCAGGGGTGCACCGCCCCCCGGTTGGTGTCCAGCCAGCTGCCCATCGATTAGCCTCCTTCGCGGCACGGTTCGCGGCTGGCACTATGGCGCAAACGGCGGCACGGATAAACGGACGGGCGCTCGCTCGTGGCGCGCGCCTCCCGGCCCGACTAGAATGCGCGCACCGGTGCTGTGAGGTTGGCGATGCCAGACATCGAGTTGGTGGTGGATGCCCGGTACGAGCTGGGCGAGGGGCCGGTTTGGGACCCGGTCGATGGCGTCCTTTTTTGGGTCAACAGTCTTGACCCCAGGCTCGGGCCCTCGGTCAACCGCTACGATCCGCGCGATCGCGCCGTCAAGGCCTGGCCTCTACCACACGACATCGGCTCGATGGCGCTGCGGGAGCGGGGCGGGGCCGTTCTGGCGCTGCGCAACGGCTTTCATACCTTCGACTTCGACAGCGGCCAGTGCGAGCTGATCGTCGAGGTTGAAGCCGACCAGCCGCGCACCCGCCTCAACGACGGCAAGTGCGACCGCCGCGGCCGCTTCTTCGCGGGCGGCATGGACCAGCATGAATCGGACTACATCTCGGGGCTTTACCGGCTCGATCCTGACATGACGGTGACCAAGGTCGCCGACGGCATCCAGTGTTTCAACATGCCGTGCTGGAGTCCCGACGATCGCACGTTCTATTGCGCCGAGACCTGGGAGACGATCTGGGCCTACGACTACGACATCGAGGCCGGCGCGATTTCCAACAAACGCGCGCTGGTCGACCTCAGGGGGGAGCCGGGCGGCTGCGATGGCTCGACCGTCGATGAAGAGGGCTACATCTGGAACGCTCAAGTGGTTTCGGGCCGGCTCATTCGCTATGCCCCTGACGGGACCATCGACCGTGACATCCCCTTTCCCATTCGCAACTTGACCAGCGTGATGTTCGGCGGCGACAATCTGGACGTGCTTTATGTAACGTCGCTAGCTCGAGTGGTGCATCCTCCGCACGGGCATTTCGTCAAGGAAGCCGGCCCTGAGCCGACGGCTGGCGGCTTGTTCGAGGTGCGGGGGCTGGGGGTTCGCGGCCTCCCCGAGCCGCGTTTCGCGGGCTGAGGAGAGTGGCGATGGCGCGTCACCTGAAGAAGAGAGCCACCGTGCGTCGCCAAACGCGGGCGGAGCGGGAGGCGCGGATCGAGCTCGCCGCCTGTTATCGCGACTTCGCCCGCCGTGGCATGGACGATTCTATCTACACGCATCTGTCGGCCCGCATTCCGGACACAGAGAACGAATTTCTGTTCATCGGCTTTGGCCTGCTGTTCGGCGAAATGACCGCCTCGCGACTGATGACGGTGGATCTCGACGGCGCCAACATCGGCGGCGGCCCCGATCAGGTGAACCCCGCCGGATGGGTCGTCCATCGCACGGTCTACGAGGCGGCGCCCGAGGCGCGATGCGCCATGCACCTGCACACGGTAGCCGGGGTGGCGGTTTCGGCGCAGAAAGAGGGGCTGCTGCCGATCAACCAGTTCGCCGTGACCCATGCCGGACAGGTCGCCTATCACGCCTATGACGGCCCCGGTCTCAGGCCGGTCGAGCAGCGGCGCTTCGTCAAGGACCTCGGTCTGTCAATCGGCGTTGAACATTGACCCCCTATCGGCGTGCAATGTTGACCCCTTTGGGGATGCACGGCGGAGGTCGTACAGGTAGTCCATAGGAGGGGCCCGCGCGCGGGCCGACGCGCCCACCACGCGGCTGGCGGCGGACCGCGTGTGGGAGGTTCCTGTGGGGCCACCTGGGCGACCGGGCCGCAGGTGGATCGGTTGCCTTTAGGACCGATTCTTGAAGCGCCAGGAGTCGTTTCCGGTCTCGATGATCTCGCAGTGGTGCGTCAGACGATCGAGGAGCGCGGTGGTCATCTTGGCGTCGCCGAAGACGGACGGCCATTCGCCGAAGGTCAGGTTGGTGGTGACGATGATCGAGGTGCGCTCGTAGAGCCGGCTGACGAGGTGGAACAGCAGCTGGCCTCCGGTTTGGGCGAAGGGCAGGTAGCCGAGCTCGTCGAGGATGACGAGGTCGCGCCGGGCCAGCTGATCGGCGAGCCGGCCCTGGCGGCCGGCGCGGGCTTCGGCCTCGAGCCGGTTGACCAGGTCGACGACGTTGAAGAAGCGGCCCCGGGCGCCATCGCGGATGCAGGCCCGCGCGATGGCGACGGCGAGATGGCTCTTGCCGGTGCCGGTGCCGCCGATCAGCACGGCGTTGCGCTGGTTGGCCAGGAAGCCGCCGACCGCCAACTCGCGGACCAGCGGCTCGTTGACCGGGGTGTCGGTGAAGTCGAAGTCGGCCAGCTCCTTGGCCAGCGGCAGCTTGGCGCCACTCATCTGGTACTTGATGGATCGCGCCTGCTTGTCGGCGATCTCGGCCTTCAACAGCTCGCCGATGATTCGCTGCATCGGATGCTGGCGCTTGAGGCCGTCGGCGAGCACCTCGTCGAACGCGTCGCGCATGCCGGCGAGCTTGAGTGCGGCCATCATCTCCAGGACCTCATGGCGCTCCATGGCCGACCCCCCTCAAGCGGTCGTAGCGGGTGCAATCGGCCACCGGCTCAAAGCGAAGACGCAGGTTCGCGGGCGTCGGGATCGGCGCCGTCTCGGACGGCTGGCGCCGACGATTGAGGATGTTGAGCACGACGTCGGCGCTGCACACGCCGCCAGCGAGCGCCTCGGCACAGGCGGCCTCCACCGCCGCCAGCCCATCCGCCAGCACGGCGGTGAGGATCTCGACCATCTGCCTGTCGCCGTCGTCGTGGCCGGCGAGCCGGACGCGCACGCGACCCAGGGCGCCGGGCAGCGCCCAGTCCTTGAACGGCGCGCCGTTACGAAGCGCACCGGGCTTCCTCGCCAGCACGGGCACCTAGTGCCACGGGTCATAGACGGTCTGGTCGCGGCCGAAGCGCCGGGCATGCTCGGCGACGATCTCGCCGTCCTGGCGGATGACGATGCGATCGGCGTAGGCATGGACCTCGACCGGACGGCCGACGGCGCGCGCCGCCACGCTGTACTTGTTGCTGTCGAAGCGCACCAGGCAGGTCTTCGACACCGACGCCGGGACCGCGTGGAAGCCGTCGAACGGCCCGCGATAGCCGACCAGGGACGGACGCTCGTCCTCGAACACCTGCCAGACAGTCCTGTCCTTGAACACCGGGTGGGGATGACGCCGGGCGTAGGCGACGCACTGGTCCAAGAGCCAGGCGTTGAGCTCGTCGTAGGTCTTGAAGCGCAGCCGCGGGGTGAAGAACCGACCGCGGATGATCCCGACCTGGTTCTCGACCTGCCCCTTCTCCCATCCCGCTCCCGGCGTGCATGCTGTCGGTTCGACCAGGTAGTGGCCACACATCTGCACGAAGCGCCGGTTGAACGCGCGCTCCTTGCCGATGAGGACGGTCTGCACCGCCGTCTTCATGTTGTCGTAGATGCCTCGCCGGCAGGCACCCTGGAACAGCCGGAATGCCCGGTCGTGGGCGTCGAACACCATCTCCTGGCTCTCGCGCGGATAAGCGCGGACGAAGAACATTCGGCTGTGGCACAGCCGGACGTGCGCGACCTTGACCTTGGTCGTCACCCCCGCCAGCACCACGTACTCGTGGCTCCAGTCGAACTGATAGGCCTCGCCCGGCGAGAACACCAACGGCACATAGGTCTGCGCCGTCGATGCCCAACGGCGCCACCGCCACGCCTTGGCGTAGCGCCGCACCGCGTCGTAGCCGCCGCCATAGCCCAGACCCTCGAGGGCTTCGGAGATCCGTAGCAGCGTCAGCCGCTCCCGCTTCGACTTGGTCTCGTTGGCCTCCAGCATCCGCTCCAGCTCGGCCGTCCACGGCCCCAGCTTCGGCATCGGCTGGACCCGCCGGTCGTAGGTGAACGCCGTCGCCTGCGAACGGATCACCTTGCGCACCGTGTTGCGCGAGACCTTCACGTCCCGCACGATCTCCTTGATCGGCTTCCCCTTGACGAAATACTCCCGCCGGATCCGCGCTATCGTCTCCACGACCAACATCCCCCACCACCTCGTCCGCCCAAAAACGAGGTGACTTGGACTAGCCAGGCTCAGGGGGTCAAATTTGGACGCCGATCACCCCTCAACAGGGGTCAACTTTGCACGCCGTTCCACACCTCGGCGGCCGGCGGATGATGTTTCTGCGCAATCACGGCACCCTGACCTGGGGCCGGACGGTCGCCGAGGCCTACACGCTCATGCATTATCTCGAACGCACCTGCGCCATTCAGGTGGCGGCGCTGGCCGGCGGCGGCGAGCTGGCTTTACCCGGCAAAAGGGTGATCGCGCGCACCGCCAAGATTGGTCAAGGCACCGGCGATGCAAGCTTCGGCGAGATCGGCTTCCGCGCGATGATGCGCCGGCTCGACCGCGAGGACCCGAGCTACAAAGATTAATCCAGGACCAGGGAGGCATCGCATGGAACACATCAACGGCAAGACGCTCGCTGTGGAGAGCCAAGGCGAGGGGTCTGAGACCGTCATCATGGTGCATGGCCTTGGCGGCACCTCCAACGCCTATTATCCCCAAGCCGCGCTGCTGGCGCGCAGCTTCATGGTGATTCGCCCGGATCTCGAGGGCTCTGGCCGCTCGCCGCTCCAGAGCAAGGCGCTCTCGATCGAGGGCTTCGTCGCCGACACCGTGGCACTCATGAAGGCGCGGAAGATCCGCCGCGCCCACCTCGTTGGTCACTCGATGGGCACCATCGTCTGCCAGCACATCGCCGCCGCGCACCCGACCCGGGTATCCACCATGGTGCTGCTCGGCCCGCTCGCCGAGCCGCCACCGCCCGCGCGTGGGGTGATGCGTGATCGCGCCAAGGCCGCCCGGGCCGGTGGCATGGCGCCGATCGCCGATGCGCTGGTGCAGGTCGCCATTTCAGCCACAACTCGGGTGCACCGCCCCGAGATCGCGGCCTTGGTCCGCGAAATCCTGATGCGCCAGCCGGCCGAAGGCTATGCCGCGACCTGCGAGGCGCTAGCCGATGCCAAATCCGCCGCCCTCGCCAAGATCAAGTGCCGCACCCTGCTGATCACGGGCGACGAAGACGGTGTGGCGCCACCAGCTTCAGTGCAGAAGCTCGGCAAGGCTATCAAGGGCGCGCAAGTGCGCATCCTGCCCGAGTGCGGCCATTGGACGCCGATCGAGCGGGCGAGTGACGTCAACGCGCTAATGGCCAACTTCTACTTCGGCTGATCGGCAGCGTCGGCCAGGCGGCTCAGCGCGTCGCCGTCGAATTCCAGGAGACGGGTGTCCTCGTCGCGCGCGCCCAGTTGCTGGTAGAAGGCGCGGGCCGCGCGGTTGGCCGAGCACACAGCCCACGACAGCGATTTGGCACCGCCTTCGGTGGCGGCCCGGGCGACAGCGGAGACGAGCTGGCGGCCACTGCCATGTCCGCGCGCCGATTCGATGACGAACAGAGTCAGCGAGCCAGGCGCCGCGCACGCCATGATCGGAGTTGTAGAGATCGCAGTACGCCGCGAAGCCTACGACCTCGCCGGCGTTCTCGGCCAGCAGCACGGCGAATGCCGGTGTTGGACCAAAGGCGTCCGCGCGGATGCTCGCTGCGCAGTACATGCCCTCGCCAGTGCCTTGGGCCATCGCGGTGCCCTCGAAGACGCTGAACGCGTGCGCGAGTTCGGCGATCCGAGCGGCGTCGGCCGCAGTGGCTGCGCGAATGACCACGTTGTTCAAATGACCTGCCTCGATCTCGATCGGCGCCGCGCCGGGCGCGCGTTAGGTCCACAGCCGACTAAGGCCGCCGTAGCGGTCGAACGCACGCTCGTTGGTCACCAGCGGCACGTCCTCGATCAGTGACTGAGCGATCAACATGCGGTCGAACGGGTCGCGCAACGGACCGGGCAGTTCGCCCGCGCGTTGGGCATGGGCCATCGTGATCGAAAGCGCCGCAAACCCCTGGCCGCTGACCACGGCGGTCACGTGGGCCGCCACGTCGGCCGCGCCGGGCAGTTTCCCGAGGCGCGCCTTGGTGCATATTTCCCAGGCCGACGCGGCGCTCACCAGAACGACATTGGCCTCCTCGGCCACCAGTTCGCGGATTGACCGGGGGAGCCGGCGATCACCGTCGAGCCACCAGAGGAAGGCGTGCGTGTCGAGCAAGACCCGCAGCACCTAGCGCTCCCATGCGGCGAGATCTTCGTCGGACAGAGGTTCGAAGAAGCGTGCATCGACCCGCGCTCGACCCTTCATCGCCCCGAAGCCGCGATGTTGCCCTTTGTCGATCGGTTCGAGGCGGGCGACGGGGTTCTTGCCGCGCGCGATCACGATCTCCTCGCCCTCGCAAGCGCGCCGGATCAGCTGCGAAAGCAGCGTCTTCGCCTGGTGGATCGTGACCGTCGTCATTTCACGTCTCCCACTAAAACTTAGCTAATTAGATTAGTCATTGGGGAGGGCGCGGGCAAGGCTCAAACAGCGCGTAGTCGCCGTTTCTTCGCGGGCGGGGCCGCCGCCGCGACGCTTTCGCGGGTGTAGATGTTGTCCCAGTTGCGGAAGCTGAACTCGCTCACCTTGCGCTCGGCGTAGGCGCGCGGTGCGGCCTCGGCCGTCGTGCCGCCCAGCATCACGCGCTGAACGCGGTCGCGATCGAGCAGAATGCCGATGTCGTCGAGCGGGCTCGTATCGAGCACCACGAGGTCGGCCCACCGGCCGGGCGTCAACGCCCCGACAGTGTCACGCTGACGCAGGAATCGGGTGCTGCCGGCGGTCGCGCATTGGAGCGCCTCGGCCGGGCTGAAGCCGAGGTGTTCGACGAAAATCCCCAGCTCACGGGCGTGCCACTCGCCATAGGGGGTGACGGCGAATCCGGAATCGGTGCCGACCAGGAACGGCGCGCCGGCCTCGCGAGCGGTCCGTAGCGTGGTGCACGCAGTGTCGTACTCGCGCGCGTTGGCGGCGGCGCGTCCCTTGCGGAACGCGGGCTCATCGGCTTGGCTGAACTCGGCGCAGTTGCGCAAGAAGGTGAGGGTCGGGCACAGGGCGGAGCCGTGTTCCAGCACGGCGTCGAGTCCCGCCTGGTCCATGTAGGAGGCGTGAAAGATGATGTCGACTCCGGCGCGGGCCGCATACAGCACCGCCTCGGCGCCCCGGGCATGGACGATGACAAAGCGCCCGAGCCGGTGGGCCTCGGTGACCATCGCCGCGGTCTCCTGTTGGGTGAAGGCGGCGACCAGCCGACCGCGCGTGTCGGTCTGCACTCCGTCCATCGCGATCTTGATGCCATCGACGCCGTCCTTGACCTGGACGCGAATCGCCTCGATCGCCTCCTCGGTGCTGCGCACCAGAGTGCTGATGGCGGTCGTGGGCACGCCGATCCAGGTCGGGTACCAATCGGTGAGGCCCTGGCGCGAGGTCAGGTAGGGCCCGGTGGTGGTGATGCGCGGGCCGTCGAACAAGCCGGCCTCGATGGCGTCGCGGATGGCTGGCGTTACCCGACCGGAGTTGCCGGGATCGATCATCGAGGTGACGCCGGCCGCGAGCACCCGACCGGCCATGTACAGGCCGCGCAGCGCCCGGAACTTCACTCGACCGAGGCGTACAGGTCCATGTCCTCGTTGGTCTTAGCGTTGCCGTACGACAGGTGAACGTGGGAATCGATCAGGCCCGGCATGACGAAGTGGGGGCCGTGATCGACCGCCGCCTCGCCACGGCGCGGCTTGGGCGCCTGGGCGGTCGGGCCGACGTGCGAGATGCGGCCCTCGTCATCGACGATGAGGGTCTGATCGGTCCGTTCCTCGGCCTCGAGGCCGGTGAAGAGCTTTCCGCAGCGGATGTGCTGGCGCATGATGTCGGCGACAGCCTAACGCCTACGCCCGTGCACGAGTCAAGCCGGGGTCGACGATGAAGCCGAGCAGCGAGCGCATTCTCACCACCCAGGTCGGCAGTCTGCCGCGATCCCAGGAGCTGGTCGACCGGTTGTTCGCGAAGGACTCGGGCAAGCCCTACGACCCGGCCGCGTTCGACGCCTGCGTCACCGGATCGGTGGACGAGATCGTCAAACGCCAGGTCGATCTCGGCATCGATGTCGTGAGCGATGGCGAGATGAGCAAGATCGGCTACTCGACCTATCTCAAGGACCGGCTGAGCGGTTTCGGCGGCGAGGGCGGACGCCGGGTGCCGCGCGATCTCGAGGAGTACCCGGAGTACTCGCAGCAGCTGATCGAAATGCGTGGCGTCCCGGTCGGGCTCAAGCGGCCGCTATGCCAGGGACCGATCGCGGTTCGCGACGACCAGCCGCTGCGCGCCGATCTCGCCAACTTGCGGGCCGCGGTCGACCGCCATGGGCCGGTCGAGGCGTTCATGAACGCCGCCTCGCCCGGTGTCGTCGCGGTGTTCATGCGCAATGAATATTACCCGAGCCACGATGCCTATCTCGAGGCGTTGGCCGAGATCATGCGGTTGGAGTACGAGGCGATCGTCGAGGCCGGCTTTTTACTCCAGATCGACGCCCCGGACATGGCGATGGGCCGCCACATGCTGTGGCCCGACGAGAGCGACGCGAGCTTTCGCAAGATCGCCGCGCGGCAGATCGAGGTGCTGAACCATGCCACCGCCGCCATCGCGCCGGACCGAATGCGCATGCACATCTGCTGGGGCAACTACCAAGGGCCGCACCATTGCGACATTCCGTTTGCCGAGATCGCCGAGGTGGTGCTCGGGGCGCGCCCCGCCGGCCTGTTGGTCGAGGGCGCCAACCCCCGTCACGAGCACGAGTGGGAGGTGTTCGACGACGTGAGAGTGCCGGACGACAAGGTGATCATCCCCGGCGTCATCGATTCGACCTCGAACTTCATCGAGCACCCCCGCCTGGTGGCTCAGCGCATCCGCCGCTACGCCGATATCGTCGGCCGCGAGCGGGTGATCGCCGGCGCCGATTGCGGCTTTTCCACCTTCGCCGGCTTTCCCCAGGTCCACCCGAAGATCGCCTGGGCCAAGTTCGGCTCGCTGGTCGAGGGCGCCCGCATCGCCTCCGCCGAGCTGTGGTCGCGCGCCGCCTGAGGGGCGGTCGCCGATCAGCGTGCCCAGGCGTCGAGCTGGGCTTGGACTAGGTCTGAGTCGGGGTCGATCAGCGCGTCGCAGACCGCGAAGTGATGCTCGCCCTTGCGTTCGACGAACTCGAGCGGGTAGCCGAGGGTCCGCCAGCGCGCCGCCATCCCGCGGTTGTGGCGGTGGAACTCGGCGGATTCGCCCTCGCCGACCACGATCATCAGCGGCGTCGCCACCTCGAAGTTCGCGCGTAGCGGCGTGTTGCGCTCGGCTTCCGCCTCGTCGAGGTGGATGTGCTGGTTGAGATAGGAGAGCCGGATCGGCTGTAGATCGAACAGCCCGCTGGTGGAACAGCCGCCTTTGATCGGGTCGCGGGGCAGGCCTTCGCCGAAGGCCGGCCAGTCGGTCGCCAGCAGCATGCCGAGAAGATGGCCGCCGGCCGATTGACCGCAGACATAGATGCGATCGGGATCGGCGCCGAACCCCGCGATATGGCGCCACAGCCAGGCGATCGCGGCCCGGTTTTGGCGCACGATCTCGTCCATGCGGTAGGCCGGCGCGAGACCGTAGTTGACGATGACGCTGGTGACGCCGTTCGGGACCAGCCCTTCGGCGACGAAGCTGAAATCGTCCTTGTGCAGCGCGTACCAATAGCCGCCGTGGATGAAAACATGAACCGGCGCGCCGGCCTCGGCGGCGGGGAAGATATCGAGCGTCTCGGCCGGATCGTCGCCATAGGCCACATTGAGGTGGCCGCCGATCCGCTCGCGCGTCCGCTGGCTCCACTCCGGCCACTTGTTGAAGTAATCGATGTAGAACGGGAAGCGTTCGCGATTGTTGTACTGGGCGTCGAGCGCGGCCTGGTCGTAGTCGAGATAGACGGCTGCGCTCATGGCTCCCTCTCAGCGCGCCCAGACGTCGAGCTGGGCGCGCACGAGGTCGGACTCGGGGTCGATCAGCTGGTTGACGAGGTTGAAGTGGTTGAGGCCCGGTGGCGCCACCCAGTCGAGCGGCGAGCCGAGCGCTCGCCAGCGCGCCGCCATGGCGTGGTTTTGACGCCGATATTCTGCCGACTCGGGGTCGCCGACGACCATCATGAGTGGGGTCTTTGGCGGGTAATTGAGACCGAGCGGGCTGTTGCGCGCGGCCTCCGCGGCATCCAGCATGAGCGTTCGATTGAGGTAGGAGAGGCGGATGGGTTCGAGATCGAAGATGCCGCTGATGGTGCAGACGCCTTTGATCAAATCGCCCCTGACCTCGCCGTCGAACTCTGGCCATTCGGTGCCCAGCTGCATCATGCCGAGATGGCCGCCGGCGGAATGCCCGGCGATGTAGATGCGCTCGCGATCGCCGCCGTAGTCGGCGGCGTGACGCCACAGCCAGACGAGCGAGGCGCGGCTTTGGCGCACGATCTCGTCCATCTGATAGGCCGGCGCCAGGCCGTGGTTCGGCACCACCGTCATCACGCCGTGCGGAGCCATCCCACGCGCGACGTAGCTGTAGTAGGCCTTGTCGAGCGAGTACCAGTAGCCGCCGTGGATGAAGATATAGATCGGCGCGTCGCGGCGCGCGGCCGGGAAAATGTCCAGCCGCTCGGCCGGATCGTCGCCGAACGGCACGTCGAGATGGGCGGTCATTTCCGCGCGCGCCTGATCGCTCCAGGTCCGCCAGTTGGCGAAGTGCTCGGCGTACTCGGGGAAGCGCACACGGTTGTTGTATTGCGCATCCAAACCGTCCTGGTCGTAGTCGAGATAGACTCGCGTGGCCACGGCCGTTCCCTTCAAGTCGGCGCCAAGCCCCATCTTAGGCACGCCATCATACCTGCTTGCGGCGCAGCTCTCGCAGCGGTGATCGCTTGTGATTTGTCGGCCCTCCGGCGGAGGCGGATAGTCCGGTCGCGAACATCACCAGCCAAGGAGCCTCCCGGTGCAAACTTTGCCGCGGCTTTTCATTGTCGGTCTTGCCATCGGCCTCGGTATGGTCATGGGCGCGATCCACGCCGAGGCGGCGGAAGAAGAGGCGCCGATGGGGAAGGCGGGTGGCAAGACGCACCTGCGCATCGCCGATCGGGCCAGCTACCGGCGGGCTCGCTCGTCTTTCTTGGGACTCCGGCATTGGAGTAAGTCCCGGTCAGCTTCGATCGGCGTCCGCACTGCCTTCCCAGAAAAATATTTGAAAAATTCTGGAGCGGCTTTCCGCCTGAGATTGCTTTCAACCCGCCAGGCGCAGAATATTGTCATTCCGCTTCTGGCGCTTCGCGGCAAAATCGTACGGTTTCCGTTAGCCTCCCAGCGCACCGAGTCCGTAGCGGGAGGATGGGGCGCCGAGACCCGTTTCAACCGGAGTTCTATAGATGATCTATGACTTAGTCGTTCCCCAGTTCACCAAGATGCTGGGAAATCTTCTGTCGATCCTCGATGAAGCCGAAAAGTACGCCGACGAGAAAAAGTTTGATGTCGGCGTACTCCTGCAATCACGCCTGGCGCCCGACCAGTTCAACCTTATCCGCCAGGTGCAGGTCGCCTGCGATACTGCAAAGCTCGGCGCCGCCCGGCTGACCGATAGCGAAAAGGACGCCCCGGTGCACGCCGATACCGAGCAGACTCTGACCGAGGTCAAGGCCCGCATTGAAAGCGTTATCGCTTATCTGAACGGCTTCTCGCCCGGCGATTTCGCAGCAGCGGCGGAGCAGCGGATTTCGCAGCCGCGATGGAAGGGAAAGACACTCTCGGGTCACGAATTCCTGATCCAGCATGTGGTTCCGAACCTCTATTTCCATGTCACGTCGGCTTACTCAATCCTGCGTCACAACGGCGTCGGTATCGGCAAGAGCAACTATCTCGGTGCTCTGCCCTATCGTGAGCCGGTGTGACCCGGCGCTGAAAGCACGCCAGACTGACAGAGGCGGCGGCTCTTCAGCGCCGCCGTTACTTTGCCGAACGGTGGCTAAGGCACCAAACCCGGCTTAAAGCCCGACATCGGCGATGTCCCTATCTCTGTTGAAATTCGTGGGGCAGGCGTCGCTGGTTGATGATGCTATGCTGCCTTCATGATGGTTTCAATGGCACTGTCGGCCTGAGCCTTTCTCAAGTGTTCCTGGAGAGCATTTCGGAGGATGGGCAGCTGACGATAGGCCTTGAGGCGACGGAAGGTTTTCTGGGCCTCCAGCAGGCCGGCGGCGGTCCATCTGAGCGCCATCTCGGCGTGTCTCCAGCGTTTGACGTTGCGGGTGACCTGGCGCACCGTGCCGAGCGCGTTCTCGACGATGTTGGTGCAGGCGAGCGAGCGCCGGAGTTCGTGCGGCAGGCCGAGGCGGATGACGGTGAGTATCTCGTCCAGCCCCTCCAGGATGCTGCCCGAGACGCCCGGTTCCTCATGCTCCAGACGCCGGGCCAGGTTGCGCAGCAGCCGTTCGGCCTTGTCTGCGTCGTCCTGGTCCCAGGCCTGACGGAGCGCCTTCTTGACGCTCGCATGCAAATGCAGGGGCAGGCGCTCGATGATGTTACGGCCCTTGTGGACCTGGCAGCGCTGGATGGCGGCGGCCACACCGAAGGTGTTGCGGATCGCTTTGCTGAGCGCCTTCGCGCCATCGACGATGAACAGCCGGGGCAGCGTCGGATCGAGCCCCCTGGCGAGGAGATTGTCGAGCAAGGCCTGGACGACGACAGTGTTCTCCGTCGCCCCCTCGACCACGGCCAGGACATGCTTGTCGCCGTTGCCATCGACGCCGATCGCCGCCACCAAGACATGGTCGCCGACATGCAGACCGTCGATCTGGATGACCAGCAGGTCGAGCTCCGAGAGGTCCGAGGCAAGCCAGGCCTTCATCTTCTTGCGCGACAGCGCCACAAAGCGCCGGGAAACGGCCGACTTCGAGGTGCCGTCGCCACGCGCTTTCGCCAGGTCGCCCTCGGGCAGACGGACCGCGCGGTGGTACTTGCGGGTCGGCACGTTCAGCACCATCAGGTTGAGCGCCCACTCGAGCAACAGGTTGCCGTCGCGCAGCACCTGCCAGCTCTCCAAACCCACCTCCTTGCCAGCATGGTCGCGAACCCGTGGCCGCTGCACTTTCACGCGGCCGCCGTGGTAGCCGATCTCGCTCTGCGTATGGCCCCAGCGATAACCCCGACGGTTCCCATGGCGACGATGTCGGGCCCCGCACACGGTCGTGGCGTCCTCCTCCATCATCTCGGCCAAGGCCTCGACCCCGGCCAGGAGACAGAACCGATCCACGCTGAGACGGACTGCGTCCATCGCGTCTGCCAGCGGCGGCATAGGAAACGAGGTGGCAAGGGCTTTCGGGCTACTGGAACTACGGATATTCTTTCCCATGGTGTCGTTCTCCCTCTTGGGTTTGCAGCACCCGGAGCCTAACGGCTCCAGGAGAGCGACACCTACCTCAACTTTTCAACATCGACCGGGACATCTCCCCGACATCAGGCCTCTGAGAGAGAGCAGGTCCCGCTTCTGACCAAGGCCGCCCAGCCGTGATCAGGCTGCCTGGGCGGCCGTCTCACCTGATGCTTGCTCGACCCCGCTGTGTCGCGCTGTGTCGCGCTCAGCCAGGCCTTCCTTGACGGCCGCTACGATGGCCTCCCGCATGCAGTTAATGGAGGCGTAGACATCGGTGAGGGTGCTGAGATCGGGACGGCTTTCGTCCGCTCGGATCATCGCCTCGGCGGTGTAGATGGTGGCGCCTGACAGGGTCCTAAAGTAGCCCTGCGGCTTCCAGTCGCGCCGGCCGCCTTTCTCGCCGCCCAGCCGCCGTTGCACGATCCACTGATGCTCGTCGGAGCGGATGCGCCAGCGGGTGGTTAGCGTGATGAGCAGCTTAGCGTGCCCCTCTGGCGCCACCAGCCAGCAAGCCCAGGCTCAGAGCTGCTAGTGAGGGGGCGGCGCTCTGTCCGGTGATGACGTTTTCCTATTGAGAAGCGGCGAGAGGGCCGCCTCGGTGAGCAAGTGCGGCTTGGTGACTGGCCCACAGCAAACCTCGGACAACGCGGCGATGACTGACGGGCCAACAAACCTGATCCGGCCACATGCACCGCCTTGGATGTCGCGCGCCGCGAAGATCAGCGCCTGCGGGACCGGCCCAAGCCGGGAGCCAACGACCGTGAGAAGCTGATCAAACGGCAGGGTGTCCACTTCGCCAACCGCCAGCTGGACCGCGCCTGGGCACTCGCTGATGGCCAATTCAAGGCCCGCGCCAAGCGTTAGCTGACCGTCGCACAAAGGGAGACTGCCGAAGACATCGGCCGCCTCCACCAGGTCGCCATCTCGCTCAGAACTGAGGATGGCTAGCAGCAACACCGCCGCGTCAGACTCCGTGACCCTGTCATGCGTCACCCTGCCGGCATCGGCCAGGGTGTCAGCCCAACCACCAACCTTGGCGGCATCGAGGTCCATTGCTAGCGCAAAGGTGCGGCAGAGGTCGTCAAGGGTGGCCATCGGCGTCCTCACGCAGGCGCTCCCGAATGGCACTCCGCAACCACTCACTCGCCTTCTGCCCGTCCTGCCGGGCCTGATCGTGGATGGCCGCACGCCAGCCCTCGGGGACCGTGAAATGGACGTGCTCGGTGAAGATCTCCTCGGCCATCCGCGCCTCCTGTGTGCGGTAACATAATACCGCATTGTACTGGTTGTGTTCAAGCGCGCAGGCGCGCCGTCAGGGGCTTGTGGCCGGTCCGTGGAGCGGCTGGGCAGGTCGGGAATGTCGGCTCCTGGGGGGTAACCGGTCGTCAGCGCAGGTTAGGTGGCACGGCCGGGTTTAGCCAAAACCGGTCTTCGCAGCTCCCGGTCGCCACAGAATGGTCAACGAAGAAGCCTGTCAAATCTGGATCTTGAGTTCGGGATTGCCAGCTTCTGCACCATAGATAAATTCAAGGACCAAAGGACCACCAGAAAATTCAAAACGGTTTATGGTATCCCCAAAATTATTGAGATAAGGCTCCCGTTAGATGCTGTTTGGACGGCAGAGGTAAAGGGTCCAGGCTCGGAACTCTCGACCGTAATGAAAGATAATTGTCCCGGCAGGTGGTGTAAGAGCGTTGCGCTCTACGCGGCTCCCGGCGGGTAGGGCCGGGACGTTCAGGCTGCCACGGTGGGCAGCGTGATGGGGACACCATCGCCCAGCGGAGCGATTGATTCCAGCGTCATGTATCTCCTTGAGACGGCCCACTCGTCGTTCTGCTCGAGAAGGATGGCGCCGACGAGCCGTGTGATGGCGTCTTCGTTGGGAAAGATGCCGACGACGTTGGTGCGGCGCTTGACCTCGGCATGGAGCCGTTCGATCGGGTTGGTCGAATGCAACTTCTGGCGGTGCTCCTTGGGGAAGCTCATGTAGGCGAGGACGTCGTGCTCGGCTTCGTCCATGAGAACTGCCAGCTTGGGGACCTTGGGCCTGAGCTGGTCGGCGACCTGACGCCACTGGACCTTCGCGCTGTCGGCGTCCTCCTGGGCGAAGGCGGTGGCGACGAAGGCGGAGACGACGCGCCGACCCTGGCGGCCGGCATGGGCCAGCAGGTTGCGGGCGAAGTGCACGCGGCATCTTTGCCAGGTGGCGCCGAGGATCCGGGTCGCGGCGGCCTTCAGGCCCTTGTGGTCGTCGGAGATCACCAGCTTCACGCCGCGCAGCCCGCGCCGGGCCAGCGAGCGCAGGAACTCGGTCCAGAAGGTCTCGGCCTCCGACGCGCCGATCGCCATGCCCAGGATCTCACGCCGGCCTTGGTCGTTGACGGCCACAGCCACGGTCACCGCGACCGAGACGATGCGTCCGGTCTGGCGCACCTTCACATAAGTCGCATCCAGCCACAGATAGGGCCAGTCGCCCTCCAGCGGTCGATCGAGGAAGCCGTTGACCTTATCGTCGATCTCGCCGCACAGCCTGGAGACCTGGCTCTTGGAGACGCCCGACATCCCCATCGCCTGAACCAGATCGTCGACCGAGCGGGTCGACACGCCCTGGATGTAGGCCTCCTGGATCACCGCAGCCAGCGCCTTCTCGGCCATCCGCCGCGGCTCCAGGAAGCCGGGGAAGTAGCTCCCCTTCCTCAGCTTCGGGATCTTCAACTCGACCGTGCCGGCCCGGGTCTCCCAGGACCGGTCGCGGTAGCCGTTGCGGTGGGTGATACGATCCGCCGAGCGCTCGCCGTGAGCGGCGCCGGTCAGGCCCTCGACCTCCAGTGCCATCAGCCGCTCGGCCGTGAAGCCGATCATCTCGCGAAGCAGATCGGCATCGGAGCTCTTCTCCAAAAGCGCGCGTAGGGTCATCATGTCCTGGGTCATCGTGGTTCTCCTTCGGGTCAGGTTGGTTCGCACTAGCCCAACCCTAAACCGGAACCGCGATGGCCTCCGCTGTGGATAGCCGGCTTGCCTACGCCAGACTCTCGGCGGTCGCTACGTACCCACAGCTACGAGGCTCCAACAACTCCTACACCACGTCCTGGGACACGACCCCAGTACCGCATTCCAGTATCGCCGGCACCATGTTCGATAATCAGCTCGTTCGCCCCATCCCCATTGAAGTCCTCGGTCGTGAGGCTCCAACAACTCCTACACCACGTCCTGGGACACGACCCCAGTAAGTCCGCATTCCAGTATCGCCGGCACCATGTTCGATAATCAGCTCGCGGTGATGAGAGCCCATCCCCATTGAAGTCCTCGGTCGTGATGAACCCGACACAGTCAGATCCGCGATCACCTCACCCCTGAGCATCGAAGACCAGGACCTGTCCGTTGTGCATTTCCGCACATAAGTGGGCGGTGATGAGAGCTTCGTCATAAGGACCTAGCCGGATCACTCGGTCCTTCCCGCGAAACCCCTCGACGTAAGCCTCCCAAGAGATCATGAGCATTGACGGAGATGCGATCTCGGTTGTGCTCGATCAGGTCTCCGAGGGTGGCCTGGCCTATTTCTTGAGCAGGGCTCTCATGGGTTGGGATCGTTGGGAGCAGCAGCAAGGCTGCTAGGGCGGCTTATGGCGAGGCCGCGGCGGACCGATGTGCGCGGCGCCCTGAAGACATGGTGCGTGCCACCAAACTGAAACTGCGCGTAGAATGGTCTCGACTCACCCTCGGCGAGGCGAACAGGGCGGTGCGAGATGACCCGACTCGATCAGTTCGAATCCACGTTTCGGGCGGCGGCCAAGGAGACGTATACCCACACGCCCCTGAAGATCGACCGCGTCCTGGTGGCGACCGATCTGGAAGCGGTGGAGGCGGCGCTCCTGACCGAGGCGGCGCGCCGGTTCCTCGCCGCAATCGACGGCGACGAGACGGTCTGGGCGCCGCTCGCCGGCAACGCCTTCGGCAGCGTGCAGGCGCTGCTGGAGCGGGTCGAGGAGCACCGGCCGGACCTCGTCGTCACCTACCGGCATCTCCATTCCAACGCCTGGCGCTGGCCCTACAGCCTCGGCGAGCATCTCGACGTCCTGACCCAGGCGACGACGACGCCGATCCTGGTCTTGCCCCACCCCGACGCCGATCGCGACTTGCCCCACAGCGTCAAGGACACCAACGTCGTCATGGCGATCACCGACCACCTGGTCGGCGACGCCCGGCTGGTCGACCATGCGCTCGGCTTCACCGCCCGGGGCGGAACCTGCTGGCTGACCCATGTCGAGAGCGCGGCCCATTTCGAGCGCTATATGGACGTCATCTCGAAGATTTCGATGATCGACACCGAGACGGCCGCCGAGACCATCAAGGCGCAACTCCTGAAGGAGCCGCATGACTACATCCGTTCCTGCCGCGCGGTGATCGAGGCGGCCGGGCTCGACATCGCCATCGAGGAGATCGTCGTCATGGGACGCCGGATCAAGGAATACAGGGGGCTGGTCGAGGAGCACGAGGTCGACCTCCTCGTCATGTACGCCAAGGACGAGGACCAGCTCGCCATGCACGGCCTTGCCTATCCGCTGGCGGTCGAGCTCAGGCAAATCCCGCTGCTGATGCTCTGAGCCATGGACCACGTCCCGGGACATGTCACCGCGATCTTCACCGTCATGCTGGCGGCGATGATCCTGTGCCTCGCGCTCGAGGAGAAAATCCACGCCAAGAAGTCGGTGATCGTCGGCGTGTTCGCTGTGGTGGCGTTGTTCCTGGCCTCGTTCTTCGCGCTGGTGCATCCCGAGACGGTCTCGATCCTGGGCCACAAGGTGCGGCTTCCGGTCTACATTCCGGGCGTCGACTGGGAGGTCATCGCGATCATCCTCGGCTCCTCGATCTTCGTCGACGTCACCAGCAAGTCCGGCCTGTTCACCTGGATGGCCATCAAGCTCACCAAGCTCTCGAGCGGCGACCCGCTGCGCCTGTTGATTTTCTACGGCGTCATGACGGTGGTGTTCTCGGCCGTGCTCAACAACGTCACCGCGATGATCATCGTCGGCACGCTTTCGGGCGTCTCGCTCGGCAAGCTCGGGCGGATGGACAAGCTGCTGGGCTTTCTGCTGATCGAGGCGCTGCTGACCAACGTCGGCGGACTGCTGACGCTGATCTCCTCGGTGCCCAACATCATCATCGGCAACGCCGCCGGCATCAGCTTCGTCACATTCTTCGTCAAGGCGAGTCCCTATGTCGTGGTGGCGACAGCTGCGACGATCTGGCTTGGCGTGCGGCTCTTCGACATCCGGCCGCTGGCGAGCGAGGAGGCGCGGGCGGAGGCGCGCCGCCTCGTCGCCGGCTTGGACGAGAACGACGGGATCGAATCGCGCGGCTTCTTCTGGTTCGGGGCAGCGATGACGGGCCTTTTCATAGCCGCCATGGCGAGCGCCTCGGTGACGCCATACATCAAGGAACTCGGGCTCGGCTACGTGGCGCTGGCCTTCGCGGCGATCATGCTGACCCGATACAAAGCGACGGCGGACCGCTTCTACCAAGCAATCGACTGGGATCTGCTCGCCTTCTTCGGTTGCCTGTTCATCGTCATCAACATGATGGAGCACGCGCTGGTGCTGGAGCTGATCGGCGACCTGCTGCAGCCGATCCTGGCGCTCGGCGACGTGGCGGGGCCGGCGGCGCTGATGGTCGCCTCGGCGGCGGCGAGCTCGGTGACCGACAACATCCCGCTCGCGGCGATGCTGGCGAAAATCCTAGGCGGGATGAATTTGGCCCCCGACTCGCCCTTCTGGTGGGCGGTCGTCTTCGGGGCCAATCTCGGCGGCAACATCACGCCGATCGGTTCGGCCTCGACCCTGGTCGCGGTCACCATCATCCACAAATACGAGCTGAGATTGTCCTTCACCGACTTCGTCAAGGCGGCGATTCCCTTCGCCTTGATCCAACTCCTCCTCGCCGCGCTCTACGTGCTCTTCCTGCTGTGACAATCCGCGCCTTGGCGACACGGCAACAAGGTTGGATACGGTGTTTACAACCCGTCCAGAGAAGTTACCCAAATTCATGATCTCAATCCCAGGGGCCGCAAGGTGCACCTGTCGTTTGCTGGCGCCGCCGATCTCTACTTGAGCATGCTGCGCGAGTCAGGTGGCAGGGACTATCAGAACAGCGAGCAGCACCTGCGACTGCACCTGGTTCCCTACTTCGGATCGATGCGGACCGAGAAGATCACTCGGTTCACCATCGAGAAGTACAAGCGGCACTGCGGCGAAAGGGGTGTGGCAGAGGGGACCGTCAATCGCCCGCTCGCCACGTTCAGGCGAATGGGGCGGCTGTTGGCGGCCGAGAGCGTGATCACTCACCCGTTCCCGACGGTGAAAATCCCTCGCGAGCGAAGCCGCAGGATGTTCGTGCTCTCGCCGGCGGAGGACGCCGCGCTGCTCGACGCAGCATTGCAGGACAGCAACCCATACATCTGGTTGTTCATCAAGATGGGGCTGGCCACATCGCTTCGTCACAGTGAGATGTTGGCGGCTCGTTTCGAGCGATTCGATTCGTACCGCCGCCGATTGCGCGTTCGGGTGAAGGGTGGCAAATGGCGGGCCAGCCTCTAACTCGCCCTATCATTGTCATCTTGGAACGCGAGAGGGAGATGGCCGCCGACCCGGACGGCTGGATATTTTTCAACCCCATGTCTGCGACCGGACACGCCGATCGCATGGTGAAAGCATTCCGGCGGTGCGTTGTCCGTGCCGAATTGGACCCCGCGTTGGTGACCCCGCACACCTTGCGGCACACTGCGATAACTCGCCTCGTCGCCGCTGGCGCCGACGTGAAGACGGTTCAGGAGTTCTCCGGCCAGGAGAGCACCGAGATGGTCATGCGCTACACGCACAGTCAGGATCGGCCGATCGATCGGGCGCTAGACCGGATGGATGAGGAAACAGTAGTGGAACATCCGAGGGTCCGGAAACCCGCCTGATCCTGACACGGTTACACAGGAATTACACATTGCCGCCGGCACGGCCGCTGAAAAGTGGCGCGCCCGGAGAGATTCGAACTCCCGACCCCCAGATTCGTAGTCTGGTGCTCTATCCAGCTGAGCTACGGGCGCCCACGGGCGGGGTCGGGACCGTAGTCGGATCGCGGGGACGGCGCAAGGTCTGGACGCCTGCATCGAGTCCTTGGCTGTGCCCAACTAAACCCAGGCGGGGCGTGCGGGGAAACGCTTGTTCCCCTGGGGCCCATTCGCTAAGATTGCGGCCGATCTCACGAAACACGCCTAAGTCGTCATAGACTCTGCCAAAGCTCTGCCAAAATTTGGCGCGCGTTGGGGGGGGCCAGTGCGTCGGAATCGTGACACAACGATAGAGTGCTAATGGGCAACAGGGTGCCGATGCCGTCTTCGGCGCGACGACGGGTCGAGAGCGTGCGGGCGAGCGGCAGGTTGGCCGCGCTCGCGGGTGTGATTATGGTTTCGGGCTGCTCGTTCGCCTCGGACTCTCTGTGGCCGTCGTTAACCGGGGGCGAGCCGTCCGGTGCGACGGAATCGATTAGGATCGCGCCGGCCGACGTCGAATTCTCCGACGACGCCATGGCGATGGCCAAGCCGCCGGCGCTCGGCACCACTACCTTTGAGCCGACGCGGGTGACCCAGGCGGTGTCGACCGGCACATTTGTCGGCGGCAAGGTCCAGCAGTTGCGCGGCGAGCTCGGCGCGATGCAAGGGCAGATCGTGACGCGCAACGGCGAACTACAACAGATCCGCAACATCGCCGCGCAGAACTCCCAGCGCTACCACGGCACGGTGGCGGCGATCACCACGCGGCTGCAGATGGGGACCACCCCGGGTAATCCCGTGCTCGTGCAGCAGTGGAACGCGGCGCAGGTGGAGCTCGACCGTATCGGCCTGGACATTACGGCGATGAACTCCCTCGCCAATAAGGTCGCGAGCGATTCAGCGATGGCCGCGTTTCTGCTTGAGAGCGCGCGGGCGGCGTATGGACTGGCGGGCGCGATCGACGAGGATCACCGCCAGCTTGCCATTCTCGAGGACGAGACCAATCGCACGGTCGTCCAAATCGACCGCCTGCTCAACGAGCTGAGCGAGGATGTCAGCCGCCAGACCACGTACGTGGGGAGCGAGCGGTCGACGCTGACCGCGCTGTCGCTGGCGATTCAGAACGGCGAGATCCTCGGTCCGAGCCTCGCCAACCGCGCCTTCACGACAGCCGCGCCGATTTCGAGCCGCGCCCCTGATGCGGGGTCGGGCGGAAGTTTCGCCGTGGCCAATCGTAGACCGCTGGTGGTTATCCGCTTCGATCGACCCGATCCGCCCTACGAGCAGGCGCTGTATACCGCCGTGTCGCGGGCGATCGAACGGCGGCCCGATGCGCTCTTTGACCTGGTCGCCGTCGCGCCAGCCCGGGGAAGCGCCGCCGATGCCGCGCTCGGGGGCTCCAAGGCCAAGAAGTACGCGGGCAACGTGTTACGAGCGCTAACCCAGATGGGGCTGCCGGCCAGCCGCGTCTCCTTGTCGGCGGCGACCAGCGGCGACGCGGTGACGCCAGAGGTGCACCTCTACGTCCGCTAGCTTCAGGCCCCCGCGCTGTCGGGCGCGCACTAGCGAGAATTTGACGACAACACCGGCTTGCGCGAGGCGGGCAGTGTGCCCAACTTACAGGGGCGACCTATTGCCTCCGCCGTCGAGCGAGGTTGTTCCTTGGATCAGCATGTAGCCCAACGCAAACGCGCCGCGATTCTCTGCGCCGATGTGGCCGCCTATAGCCGGCTCATGGGCGATGACGAGAAAGAAACGTTGCGCGCCCTGCAAGACTCCCGGGCGCTCTTCGACCGGTTCGTCGTGGCGGCGCGGGGCCGCGTCTTCGGCGTCGCCGGCGACAGCGTGGTGGCTGAGTTCCCCAGCGTCGTCGAGGTGGTGGAATGTGCTCGCGACGTTAAAAAAGGCAATCGCCGAGCGCAACCAGGACGTCGCCGAGGAGCGGCGGATGCGCTTTCGCATCGGCGTCAATCTCGGCGATGTGCTGGTCGAAGGCGAAAACCTGTACGGCGATGGTGTGAACCTCGCGGCCCGGGTGCAGGCGCTCGCCGATCCGGGCGGCTGCTGTATCTCCGGCTCGGTCTATGAGCAGGTTAGGAACAAGATCGATCTCGCGTTCGAGGACCTCGGCGCGCGGGAGGTCAAGAACATCGCCGAGCCGGTTCACGTCTATCGCGTGCGGCTTGGCGATGAGGCGCCAGACAACGCGCCGTCGCTGGCCGGCGCGATGGCCGCTGCGGCGCTGCCGAGCAAGCCCTCGTGTGTCACTTCCAGCGGCGTCGGGTTCTCCGGGGGCGGCGGCGCGCCGGCGAAGCGGTCCTTCCAGGAGAGATGATGGCGTTCCCGGCCGGGCGTGATCATCGCGGTGATGCCGAGTCCGCGTCGGTCAGATTGACCTGGTCCTTCGGCCCGGGCCCGGCCACCGGCGGCTCGGGTGGACGGCCGCCCGGCTTGCGGCCCGTCTTCTCGGCCTTCTCCGCGCGCGCCTCGAGCTTCGCCTCGTACTCGGCCCGTTCCCGCTCAAGGCGTTCGCGCGCCCGCGCCTCGATCACCGCCTTAGCCTCGCTGACGTTCGAGAATTTGGGCGGCGGCAGCGACGACGAGACGTTCGCCGATGGCCTGACCGAGGGCGTGATTGCCGAGCTCTAGCGTTTTCAGGAGTTTCTGGTCAGCGCTCGCAACTCGGGCTTCACCTACAAGGGCAAGCCGGCCAAGGTCCAGCAGGTGAGTCAGGATCTGAATGTCCACTATGTGCTCGAGGGCAGCATGCGCCAGGTGGGCAAGCGCATTCGGGTCAGCGCTCAGCTCATCGAAGCCACCGGCGGCCACCACCTCTGGGCCGAGCGTTTCGACCGTGACCTCGATGACATCTTCGCGGTACAGGACGAACTGACCCAGCGGATCGTCGGGCAGGTCGCCATCAAGCGTGAGGAGAGCGAGCGTCGGCGTGCGCGTGGACACAAGGAGACGGACAACCCGCAGGCCTATGACCTGGTGTTGCAGGCGCGCGAACTCTGGCTGTGCTTCACGCCCGAGACCAACGTCAAGGCCCGTGAGCTGTGCCAACAGGCAGCCGACCTCGATCCTCACTATGCGCGCGTTCATGCCGGGCTCGCGTGGACGTATCTGATGGAGTATGGCGAACAGTGGTCCGAGGATTGCCAAGCCAGCCACGCCGAGGCGCTCGCTCACGCGCCCTGGAGCTCCTGAACAAGGCGTTGTCGATCAACCCCGTGCCGCCATCGTGGCATCACAGCCAGTTCGTCACGGCCTATTTCGCCGCGCACGACTATGCCGCCGCCGTGGCTGCCATGAAGACGCTCGATAGCCCGCCGATGAGGGCCTACCGCTGGGCGATCGCCTCACTCGGCCATCTCGGACGCACCGACGAGGCCAAGCCCTACGTCGAGCAGTACATGCATCGCTATCCGGACTTCACGATCAGTGGCCACAGGGAGCTTTTGCACTTCAAACGTGACGAGGACTGCGCACACTACCTTGAGGGGTTGCGCCTGGCCGGCATGCCGGCCTGAACCGGAGGGCGAACCTCAACCGGCGCGGCCGAGGTTACCGCCGTGTAGCTCACGGTAGCTCGGCATGTCGCCCAGGGTCTCGGCCTCGACCACCGCCCGGCCGATCGCGCGGGCTACGCAATCGGCGGCGATCGTTCCCAGCCGACCGAGCGCCGCCGCGGTCGTTGGGGACGCCGTGGCCTGACCGGTCGCGATGACGAACAACGTGTCGCCATCGAACGGCGTGTGGGCCGGCCAGATCGCGCGGGCGAGGCCATCGTGAGCCATCATGGCGACTCGCTTGGCCTGCGCCTTGTCGAGGCGCGCGTTGGTCGCGACGACGCCGATGGTGGTCTGCGCGCCGAGCGCGGCATCGAAACCATAGTCGAGATCGAGTTCACTCGCGAGCTGAGGAGGCGGTTGCCCGCCGAGTTCATTGCCGCGCTCGAAGGGCCAGGCCCATAGGGTGGAGGTGCCGGGGATGGTGACGCCGCCGCAAGCGTTGACCGCCATCAGCGCCCCGACCTGTAACGGACTGTCCACCGCCGACACACTGCCCAGACCGCCCTTGAGGGGGCCGGCACGCGCGCCGTAACCCGCGCCTGCGTTGCCAAGCGCGAAGTCCGCACCGGCGCTTTCGGCGGCGCGGCGGCCGAGCTCGCGGTATGGCGGCTCGGCGCCCCACGCCTTGTCGCCGCCATTCAACAAGTCGAACAGGATGGCGCCCGGCACGATAGGAATCCGCGCCGAGCCCACGGCGAAGCCGCGCCCCTGCTCGGCGAGCCAGTTCATAACCCCGGCTGGCGCCTCGAGTCCAAAGGCGGAACCACCACTCAATACGATGGCATCGATTCGCTCGACCAGGCACGTCGGGTCGAGTAGGTCGGTCTCTCGGGTCCCGGGCGCCGCGCCCCGGACATCGACCGCCGCCAGCGCGGGCTCGCGGCACAGCACCACGGTGCTGCCGGTCCGAATTCTCTCGTCCTCGGCGTTCCCGACCAGGATGCCCGCGACATCGGTGATGAGATTGGTGGGGCCGCGTTCAATCATCCTGGTGGTCGGCTTAGGATGCTGTCGCGCGCGGCGCCCTGCAGGCCCCAAAAGCGTTGCATGGCGAGAAAGGTGAACGAGGCCGCCCAGCCGATCAGAATGCGGCCGTTGAGTGCCTCGACACCGGCAATCAGCCGCATCGGGCCGAGCGGCCAAACGTCGCCGAGGCCAAGTGAGGTGTAGGTGTGAGTGGAGAAGTAGATGTACTCCGCGAAACTGCCCGCGAAGTCGCCACCGAGCGTGCCCAATCCCCAACGCCCCGCCGTCACTGCGTAGGTGAGGCCATAGATCCACACTTCGATCATGTGGGCGACGAACGTCGTGCCGATCACGATGACGATGCGAAGGCGCGGCGGGATCGCAAGGCGAGGCAACGCATCGGACGTCAGACGCAATATTTCGTAATAAATCACCACGGTCAGAGCCACCAGAATGATGCTTACAATCGCTGCCGCGAGCACGGCGCTCTCCCTCGCTAGTTGCCGAGTGGGCCTGTCATAGGCGAAAATAGAGCGCCGCTGCAAATTCGGGCCGTGACCATGAGGGACTTCACCGACACGAGGTCGTCCTCGCTTCGACACCGCTGGCTGACGTTCGGCGCGGCCGCGTTGCTGATGTGCGCCACCGCGACGGGTGGGCTCGCGGCAGACGCCGATCAGCGGTCAGCGCCAGAGGCGGCGACACCCGGTGACGAGGTCGCCGGGCGCGCGGCCGTACGGGCCGAATCTCAAATGGTCGCCGCCGCCAATCCACACGCCGCTGCGGCGGGGCTCGCCATGTTGCGGCGTGGCGGCGGTGCGATCGACGCCGCCATCGCGATGCAAATGGTCCTGAACGTGGTCGAGCCACAATCCTCGGGCATCGGCGGCGGCGCCTTCCTGCTCTTCCATGACCGATCGAGCGGGACGACGAGCGCCTACGATGGGCGCGAGACGGCGCCGGCCGCCGCGACCCCCGATATGTTCCTCGCTGCGGGCGGGGCGCCGATGCCGTTCTTCGAGGCGGTGGTCGGCGGACTCGCGGTCGGCGTGCCCGGTCTCCTGCGGATGCTCGAACTGGCGCACCGGGATCATGGACGCCTGCCCTGGGGCGATTTGTTCGCGCCGGCCATCAAATTGGCGGAGGAGGGGTTCGCGATCTCCCCTCGGCTCAACGCCCTCATCGCCCGTGATCCCTACTTGCGGACGTTCGCGGCGGCGCGGGTCTATTTCTATGACCAAGACGGCGCGCCGCGACCGGTTGGCTTTCACCGGCGCAGCCCGGTACTCGCGCGGACGTTGCGGGTGATCGCCGAGGGCGGCGCCGATGCGTTCTATGCCGGGCCCATCGCGCGCGATATCGTCGTCGCGGTGCGTGGCGCGATGCTGGGTCCAGGGCGCTTGACCGAACGCGACCTCGCCACCTACCGGGCGGTACGGCGCGAGCCCCTCTGTGGTCCGTACCGGGCATGGCGCGTGTGCGGCATGCCGCCGCCGACATCGGGGGGTGTGACGACCCTCCAAATTCTCGGAATTCTCGACTATTTCAACGTCGCGAGCCACCCGGCAGGCTCCGTGGATGCGGTACACTTGATGGCCGAGGCGAGTCGGCTCGCTTACGCTGATCGCGGGCGCTATCTCGCCGATCCGGATTTCATCGACATCCCGGTGGCGGGACTTCTCAACCGCGACTACCTCCGCCGACGCGCGAACGCGATCCGTCTTGATCGCTCCATGGGCGCGGCCACGGCCGGCGCGCCCGGCACACCTCACGGCGCCTTCGCGCCGCAGGCCCCGCGGCCCGAGCGGGCCTCGACCTCGCACCTGAGCGTCGTCGATGGCGCGGGCGACGCGGTGGCGATGACATTGAGCATCGAGAATGCGTTTGGATCGCGGCTCATGGTCCGCGGATTCCTACTCAACAACCAGCTCACCGATTTCTCGTTCGTACCGCGACAAGACGGGCTGGAAGTCGCCAACAGCGTCGCGCCCGGCAAGCGTCCGCGCAGCTCGATGGCGCCAACCCTGGTTTTCGATCGGCACGGCCGCCTGGTGATGGCGGTGGGCTCGCCGGGCGGCAGCGCCATCATCGGCTACGTCGCCAAAACGATCGTGGCCGTGCTCGATTGGCGCTACGACATCCAGGCCGCGATCGACCTACCCCACCACGTCAACCTCAACGGTCCCGTTTTTCTCGAGCAGGACACCGCCATCGAGGCGCTCGCTCCGGGCTTGCGCGCGCGCGGCCACGAGGTCGTGATCCGACCGCTCAACAGCGGCCTCCACGGTATCACCATCGACGATGCTGGCCTGGCCGGCGGCGCGGATCGGCGCCGAGAGGGCGTCGCGATCGGGGACTAGTCAAGGTCGGGGTCTCGTTTAGGGCCGCGCCGGCCGCATGGCGCTCATTGCGGCGAACGCCCTCGGCGCGCCACTCATGCCACGACCGGTGCGTCAGTGGCCGAATGCCTCGGCCGGGACGACGGTGTAGCCGCTACCCGAAGGCGTGACCCAATGGAGCTGCAACGCCGCATTTCCGTTCTTCTCGAAATAAAGAACGTGGATGGGATACCAGCCCGGCACCTCCACCTTGACCGTCCCTTCCTCGCTGAACCGCGCTTTGTGGGGCCGGTCGTCCTTGAGCAACTTCTTGCCCGCGATGTCGACCTGAACACCGTCGTTCGAGAGCACCTTGAAGCGGTATGTCCCCGCCTCAGAAAAGCGGATCGCACCCTCGATATTAGCGCCGACCTGATCGGTCTGGGTCGCCGTCAACACGGCCCCCTTGGTTTCGGGATAGTCGAGACTAGGGAGCGGCGGACCCTCCTTGCCCTTTTTGTAACCTATCCAGTCGCGCAATTCGCGGAGTCGGCTCAAGCTGCGCGAGTAGTACCTGACCTTGAGGCCGGGATCGAGCGCGGTATCGGCGCTCGCCATGGGCCTGGTGGCACTGACGCTGCCAGCATGGCCAGCGCTGGGCATGTGCACCACGGCGCCCAGCACGCCAACCACGAGCAGCCTTCCCCAGAGTTTTGGCGTCAACAACATCACTCCCGCCAACTGTCGGTTACGGTCCAGGCTACTGCGAGATCGTCCCACCTCGACGTGACAAACACAATCCAAATTCGCCAATAATCCGGTGGGGCGAAGGAGGTCAGCCAGCTCCGTCAGCTGCCGATCGGCTGGGAGGGGCGGGGGGCGCGCTGGTTGGTTTCACCCATCGATTCGGGCATGGCATAACAGTCCACCTGTCCGATCGTCTGAAAGCAGTAGACCGGATCGGGCTCCGGCGGGATCTCGCGCGCCTCGCAAAGCGCACCATCGCCGCACAGGGCGGGCGAAACCGAGCAATCCTCGTCGGTCATCGCTTCCGCGGCATCCTCCACCAGCCGTACGGTGGCGGCGCCACACCCCGTCAGCGCTACCGCAAGTCCGAGGACGAAAATACGACGCCCGAACAATGGCATAGGAAGACTCTCTTACGATTTGGTGGTGATGTCGAGCGGTCGCGGTGGTGCCCTAGGGGACGGGGAGTTCGAGGCGGAAGATCGTGCCTTCGGCGTCGCTCTTGACCAGGGATATCTGGCAGCCGTGGGCGCGCATCAGATCGCGGGTGATCGACAGTCCTAGGCCCGCGCCGCCGGATCGGGCGCCGCCCGCGAAGGCCTCGAAAAGATGATCGCGCGCGGCCTGTGGCATTCCGGGCCCGCTGTCCGACACGTCTACGACGACCGCGCCCTCCCGCCGCTCGGCGTTGATTCGGATGCTGCCGCTCGCCTCGGGACCGCGGTCACCGATGGCCTCCGCCGCGTTGCGCACGAGGTTGAGAAGCAGGCGGTAAAATTGGTCACGATCGGCCTGGATGATCAGGCCAGGGTCGATGTTGTTGCGCCACGCGATCGGCCCGTCGGCGGTCAGCCCGAGGGAGGCGGCGACATCGTCGGCGATGTCCACCAGCGAGGCGTCGTCGAGCACCGGGGTCGGCTCCTCGAACTTGTCGAACCGCAGCGTTTGTGTGCACAGGTCAACGGCGCGATCGATTGCCCTAAAGATGATCGGGGTAATGCAGCGGATCTCGGGATCGTCGCTGGCGGCCAGGCGGTCCGACATCAGCTGCGCGGTCGCGAGAATGTTGCGCAGGTCGTGATTGATCTTGCTGACGGCGGTGCCGAGCGCGGTCAACCGAGTCTTCTGTCGCAACGCGCTGCGAAGATCCTCTTGCATCGACGCGAGTTCCCGCGAGGCGGCGCCGATCTCGTCGCGGCGGCGATAGGGGACCGGCCGTGGCAGCGGCTCCTCGGGCGCCTCGCGAAACGCGACCATGCTCTGGGTGATGCGGCCCATCGGGCGCACCATCAGTTAGAGCAGGCTCAGGTAGACCAGGCCCGCCGAGATCACCGAGATGAAGATGGAGAGGCCGAGGATGCGCGCCGCATAGGCACGCATGGCGGACCACATCGGTTCCTCTTTCATGACGATGTCGACCAGCGTTCCAGGCTCGAAAGCGGTCGGACCGATGACTCGAATGACGCGGCCCGAAGACGACAGTAGGGTTTCGAAGGCATCGCGCATCAGGACCAACGGATTGCGCTACACCGGCGAGGTCATGCCGAGGTCGTAGACGCCATCAACTCGGGGCGGCATGGCGTCGCCGAGAACCAGCATGAGCGCCTCCGCCCGCTTCAGGACGACGGCGATGGCCTCGGCCTGGCGCAACAGCTGTTGTTCGAGCTCGGGGCTGATCATGTGATCGGGGGCGGCCTCGAGGGCCAGCGTCGCCAGATGCGCAGCGGCAATCCGTTCTTCCAGGTAGCTCAGTCTAAAACGGGCGATCGAGGGCACGAAGATCATCACCTCGGCGACCATCACGAAGATGATGGTCAGTACCAGCAACCGTACCGACAGGCTCGTCATAATCGTGGGGAGGCGCATCCGGTTGGGGCCGCGCCGGTTCAGCCAAACCTGCTGATAAAGCGCACCAGACGCTTCGTCCGCGCACTGAATAACTTCGGCGCATAGTAGTTGCTGGCTGCCCGCTTACCCACTTCGCCACGGGTGGGGTACGGCACGATAGTGCGTGCCATCGCACCGATACCAAGCTTCTGATCCAGCGCCAGCACCCAGGGCTGGATCAGCTCGCCGGCATGGGCGCCGACGATACCAGCGCCCAGAATGCGGCCGCGCCGGGTGGTGATGACCTTGATCAGCCCCTCGCTCCGCCGCTCCGTTTGGGCGCGATCGTTTTCGGCGAACGGCCAGCGCAGCACGCGGATCGGCCCGCCACGCTCGCGCGCCGCCGTCTCGTCGTCACCAACCTGAGCGAGCTCCGGATCACCATAGGTGACGGTGGGAATGGCTTGTCCGTGGGCGGTCGCCGGCAGGCGAAACAGAGCCCGGCGCAAGACGATCCCGGCGTGATAGGCCGCGACATGGGTGAACTGGCGGCCACCAATGCAATCGCCGATCGCGAAAACCCGTCGATTCGTCGTCCGCAATCCCTGGTCGACCGTAATCCCGCCAGCGGCATGGGCAATGCCCGCCCCGGTCAGGTCGAGGCCGGAGAGGTTCGGTGTGCGGCCGGCCGCGATTAGTAGATGGGTGCCCTCGATCGTGGCCGATCCGGTGGGGCCTTCGACGCTGACGCGGGTGCCGGGGGCCGTGGGACTCGCGGCGATGGCGATCACCCGGTGGCCCTCCCGTATCTCGATACCCTCTCGAAGCAGACGCCGCTGTACGAACCCGACCAACTCAGCATCGTCGCCGCCCAAGAGCTGCGCCATTTCGATCAGCGTGACGCGCGCGCCGAGGCGGCGATGGGCCTGGGCCATTTCCACGCCGATCGGTCCGCCCCCGATGATGATGAGATGGTCGGGTCGCGTTTCAAGGTCGAACACCGTCTCGTTGGTCAGAAATGGCACTGAATCGAGACCGGGGATCGGCGGCACGCGTGGTGAGGAGCCGGTGGCGATCACGAAGCGTCGGGCGCGTATTCGCGTTTCGCCAGCCACGACCTCGGCCGGCCCGCTGAAGTGCGCACTGGCGGCGATGACCCTGATGCCAAGGCCTGTGAATCGCTCGACCGAATCGTTGGGAGCGATCTCGGCGATCACATCGTGAACGTGGCGGTGGACCTGGGCGAAGTCGATTTCAGGCGCTGTGCCCTCGATGCCAAGCGACGCCCCCCGACGCGCCGTCGCGGCGACGTGAGCCGCGGCGAGCAGCGACTTAGAGGGTATGCAGCCGTAGTTCAGGCAATCGCCGCCCATGCGGCCACGTTCGACAAGAACGGTATCGGCGCCCAGCTGGCTCGCCCCGGCGGCCACCATGAGACCGCCCGAGCCGGCGCCGATCACGCAAATGTCGGTCTTGATGAGATCGGCCGTCATCATCCATTTCTCACTCACTCGGTGGCCCCTCTCGCTCAAGCGGTTTGGGCTCCCGCACGGGCACCATGGTCCCTGGCCCCGCAATATGGGTAACTATGGTCGTCTTGACGAGTTGCGCCTGGCGATGGATGCGCGTGGCCGCGTCGGCGACGCGGTTTGACACCAACAAACCTAGCCCGTATACAGCGGCCGCCGCCGCCAATCATGGAAGCGCGGGCGAATCGGCAGAGATCTTCGATGAAACGGACCTTTCAGCCCAGCGTGCTGGTGCGCAAGCGCCGTCACGGCTTTCGCGCCCGCATGGCGACCCCAGCCGGCCGACGCATTCTCGCGCGCCGTCGCGCCAGAGGGCGCAAGCGTCTTTCCACCTAAGCGCGATGCCGGCGCGGGTTGGGCGTCTGCGGCAGCGATCGGAGTTCCTGCGAGTGGCCTCGGCCCGGCGCAAATGGACGACCCGGGGCTTGGTCCTTCAGACCATGTCGCGGGCGACGCCAGAAGGACCCGACGCGGCGCCGCGAGTGGGCTTCACCGCATCGCGCAAGGTCGGAAACGCGATCGCACGTAACCGGGCGCGCCGACGGCTGCGGGCGGTGGCGGCCGCCACCTTGCCCCTTCACGCCGCCCTTGGTCATGACTATGTGATTATCGGCAGGGCGGCGACCCTCAAGCGACCGTATGGGGCACTCGTGACTGATCTTGAGGCGGCGTTGCGGCGGCTGGGCGCTTGGCGCGAAGGCGATGAGGCCCTCGCGGCGGTTGCCGCCACGGCGGGGCGGGCGGCCGGGAAATGAATCCGCTGGTCGCCATCGTCCGGCTCTTGATTCGCGGCTACCAACTGGTGATCTCGCCGCTGCTGGGGCCGCGTTGTCGTTACCTGCCCACCTGCTCGGAGTACGCGGCCGAAGCGGTGCTCGCCCACGGCGTCGTGCGCGGCGGTTGGCTGGGTCTGCGGCGGATCGCGCGCTGCCATCCGTGGGGAGGATCGGGGTTCGATCCGGTGCCCTCGAGGGGTCGCGCGAGCGGCTCCGAGGCGCGGCGATGACCGATCAACGAAACCTCATTCTGGCGATCGTCATTTCGGTCGTCATCGTCGTCGGGTTTGAGTTCGTTTACAGCTATCTCAACCCGCCCTCCCTGCGACCGCCGGCAAGCCAGACCGAGACCGTCGTGCGCGAGGAGATATCGCGCGCGCCGGGCGCAGAGGGCGCGGCGCCGCGACCGGGCGATAGTGCGACGCCGACGACAGCCGCTGCCGGCGCCAGCCGCAAGGACGTCATCGCGGCCGGCCCGCGGGTGTATTTTGAGACCTCTCACCTCAAGGGATCGATCTCGCTCACCGGCGCGCGGATCGACGATCTGACGCTGACCACCTATCGCGAGACGGTCGCACCCGACTCTCCCCAAATTGTCCTTCTTTCGCCCAAGGACACGGCGGTTTCGACCGCCGATCGGTCGACCTCGATGTTCATGCCCCGGAGCGAGGTCGTGAACACCGGCCCGTACTACGCGTGGTTCGGTTGGAGCGCCGCCGAGGGCGTCGCGGTGCCGGACGAGAAAACCGTCTGGACCGCCGATGTGCGCGAACTCGCCCCCGGTCGGCCCGTGACGCTGAGTTGGGACAACGGCCAGGGTCTGCGCTTCTTTCAGGAAATAGCGGTCGACGATACCTTCATGTTCACCGTCCGCCGCCGCGTCGAGAACCACGGCACCGAGGCGGTCGCGGTCTCGCCCTTCGGCGTCATCGCGCGTATCGGCACGCCATGGATCTCCGGCTTTTACATCCTGCACGAGGGCCTGCTCGGTGTTTTCGACGGCACCCTCGCGGAACACGATTACACCGATCTCCATGACGAGCCCGGCGGGCGGATCAAGGCGTTGTCGACGGGCGGCTGGCTCGGCATCACCGACAAGTACTGGCTGGTCACGCTCATTCCCGATCAGAAGCAACAGTTTGAGGGCGCCTTTACCCACTGGCAGAGCGGTGATGTCGACAAGTATCAGGTCGACTATTTACGCGGTCCCCAGGAAATCGCGCCAGGCGCGAGCGCCGAACTGACCGACTATTTGTTCGCCGGCGCCAAGGTCGCGGCGACTCTCGATGTCTACGAGCAGCAGCTCGGAATCATCCGCTTCGACCTCGCGGCGGCTTTCCGCTGGCTCTACTTCCTGGCCATGCCGCTGTTCCATGTCCTGATGTTCTTCTACGAGGTGATCGGCAACTTCGGCATTGCCATCTTGTTGCTGACGGTCTGCGTCAAGACTCTGTTCTTCCCGCTCGCCAACAAGGCATACCGCTCGATGGCGGCGATGAAGAAGCTGCAGCCGGAAATCGTCAAGATGAAGGAGCGGTTCGCCGGCGATCGCGCCGGCATGCAAAAGGCGATGATGGAGCTCTACAAGACAGAGAAGGTGAACCCGATGATGGGTTGCCTGCCGATGCTCATCCAGATTCCGGTCTTCTTCTCGCTCTACGAGGTGCTGTTCGTCACCATTGAAATGCGCCATGCGCCATTCTTCGCCTGGATCCAGGATCTGTCGTCGCGCGACCCGAGCAACCTTCTCAATCCCTTCGGCATCATCCCCTTTGACTATCCCGATCTCCTACACATCGGCATCTGGCCCATCCTCATGGGCTTCAGCATGTGGCTGCAGATGCGGCTGAACCCGCAGCCCCAGGACCCGATTCAGGCCAAGATATTTCTGTTCATGCCGATCTTCTTCACCTTCCTGCTGGCCGCTTTTCCCGCCGGGCTCGTCATTTACTGGACCTGGAACAACACGCTCTCCATCCTCCAGCAATGGGTCATCATGAAGCGCATGGGGGTGACGCGGCCGGCGTCGTCGTGACCACGGGCTCGGCCGGGCCGACGCCTGAGGACCTCGAACGGGGTCGGCTGCTGTTCGCGGAAGAATGCGCGTTCGTCACGGCCGCGGGCGCGACCGGGGGCCTGCCGGTGCTGGGACCGCCCGAGGTCGCCTTCGCGGGCCGCTCAAACGTCGGCAAGTCGAGTCTGGTCAACGCTCTGACGGGGCGTAATACGCTTGCCCGCACCTCGCGAACGCCGGGGCGCACCCGTCAGATCAACTTCTTTGCGTTCGGCGAACGGCTCTTGCTCGTCGATCTTCCCGGCTACGGTTTCGCACGCGCCTCGAAGACTGACATCGCGGCGTGGACCGGCCTGGTGAACCACTATCTCGAAGGGCGCCCGCACCTGCGCCGCGTTTGTCTCCTGATCGATGCACGGCGCGGCATCCTAGCGCCGGACCGAGCCGCCATGGCCCGGCTCGGGCGGGCGGCCGTCGCCTACCAGATCGTGCTGACCAAGGCGGATGCGGTGCCGGGCGCGGACCTTGCCGCGCTGGGAACGGCGGTCAGCGCTGAAATCGCGTGCGACGCGGCCGCCCACCCGGAGATCATCGCCACCAGCGCAAGGGCGGGGACGGGCATGCCCGTACTGCGCGCCGAGCTTGCGAGCTTGGCGCTGCCGCGCTGATCTTCTATAACCCCTCGGCCCGCCCACCAGTCATCTTTGGGCCGGGGACGCAGCCCATGGAAACCTCCAACAAGGCGAATCTTCGGCGCTACTTGCGGACCGGCGCGACGCTGTCCGAGGCGCTGCCTTACATGCGGCAGTTCGCTGGCGAGACGTTCGTCATCAAGTATGGCGGGCACGCCATGGGCGACGCCGATCTCAGCCTCAATTTCGCGCGCGACGTGGTTCTCATCAAGCAGGTCGGCATCAACCCGATCGTCGTCCACGGCGGCGGGCCGCAGATCGGCGCCATGCTCAAGCGCTTGCGCATCGAGAGCACCTTCGTCGATGGCCTGCGCGTCACCGACCGGGCCACGGTCGAGGTCGTGGAAATGGTGCTCTCGGGCACCATCAACAAACAGATCGTCACCACCATCGGCGCTGCGGGGGGCAAGGCGATCGGTATATCGGGCAAGGACGGCCGCCTGATCGAGGCGCGCAAGCTTGAGCACCGGGGCGCCGGCGCGCGGCAGGATCTCGGCTTCGTCGGCGAGCCGGTTAAGGTCAACGCCGAACTGCTCGACTCCTTGGCTCGCCTTGCGGTGATTCCGGTGATCGCGCCGATTGGCATCGGCGTTGATGGAGAGACCTACAACATCAACGCCGATGCGGCGGCCGGCGCCGTGGCCGCGGCGGTCAATGCGCGCAAGCTGCTGATGCTCACCGACGTTTCAGGCGTCCTGAACACCGAGGGCAAACTGATCGCGGCGCTTTCGGCCGCCGAGGCGCGCCGCCTCATCGCCAGTGGCACTATCGAAGGGGGCATGATTCCCAAGGTCGAGACATGCCTGGACGCGGTCGCCCACGGCGTCGGCGCGGCGCACATTCTCGACGGCCGCGTCCCCCACGTCATGCTACTCGAGATCTTCACCGAGCAGGGCGTCGGCACCATGCTGACGCGCGACTGACGGGGCGGCTCAGGTCTCGAAGAACTCGATCTGCCACGCCATCTCATCCTCCGAGAGGGGATAGTCGGTGCCCTGGGGGCTCACGAGCGAGTGGCGGGGAACCTTGGGACCCTGCGCTGTAACACGGTCGCCGTTTTCATCTTGAGCCCGGCTGACCATGCCAGCGAGGTCACCGACTTGCCGTTCCTGGAGTCGATGATCCGGCGCACCAGCGGCTCCTTAAGTTTGGCCATGAGGGAGAGCGCCTGAGTGACGAACTCGAGGTTCTTGTGCTCGATCTCCCGCACGATGACCTCGTCATCGAGCTTGCCGTCGTTGAACATTCGCTCGGCCCGGCTTGCCGATAGCGCGTCGACATCGACCTTGCTCTCCTTCTCAAGTCGTTGCTCGACTGCTTTTTTCAGTTTGCGCGCGGTCTTCTGGTCGAGGTCGCTCCGTTCTTGGAGAATGTTGAGGAGCGACGATGCCACGAACCTGGCCACCCGCCGGATCGCCCGTTGGCTCAGGCTGGGCCGGTTGACGATGGGCTCGTGCCACGGCCCGACGCCTTCGGCCCGCTCGATGATATCGTCGAGCGTTTCCTCGCGAATCTGTGCGTTGCGGTTGGCGAGAAGCGCGGCCACGGCCGGCACGTCGTTGGCCGCGACGATAGCGTCGCCGGAGGGGGGCGCCACCCGGGCGCGGCGCGAGATCACCGGAAGCGCGCCCTGAGCCGGTCGGCTGTTGATGAGCTCGATCAGAAAGTCGTCACTGAGCAGCGGGGAGTATTCAAGCACCGGCGCCGCGACGATCAGCTCGATATCCTTGGCCAGGCGTTCGATGATTTTGACCGGCACGTTGGTGGCTTCCTTGAGCTCCTCGGCCAGGATCTGGGGCACCCGAGGGAGCTGATGCTGGGCCAGAGTGTCGAGCGCCTGGAGGGTGAGTTCGCGCAACTTGGTCTGCTCATCGCGCTTCATTTTGGGCGCGATCCGCGCGATTTTAAGCGCCAGATTGCAACGCACGTCGTCGTCGACGTCGCTGGTCAGAGTGATGTCGGCTTGGCGGGGCGTTGCTGTGTTGGCCGCTATCTCATGACGAACCTCCGCCGATTCGTCGTCGACGAGATAGTAGAGAATCTCGGGCTGGATATCCTCACGGCTGGCGAGATCGCGACGGGCGGCGGTGTCGTCGGCGCGCGCGACCCGCTTGGCCTCCTCGTATTCGATGGGCGGCCGCTTGGTCTTGCGTTTCTTCGACAAGCCGAGCAAGCGCCGAACCATCTAGTGTCCTGATCGATAAATGGATATGATTATGTCTCTATTTGTTTTTAGGAGGCGCGATTGATGGCGAGAGTGGCGGTGACGATCTCTTTGAGCGATGACGAGCGCGCCGAATTGGAGGCGCTGTCTCGTCGTCGCAAGACGTCGCAGGGGCTTGCGCGGCGGGCTCGGATCGTCTTGGCGGCGGCGGAAGGGTTGGAGAACAAGGAGATCGCCGTTCGTCTCGAGGCGAGCGCGGACACCGTGGGCAAGTGGCGTCGCCGCTATGCGGCGGAGGGCCTCGACGGTCTGTACGACGAACCCCGCCCCGGCGCGCCGCGTCAAATCGGCGATGACGCCATCGCGGAAGCGGTCCGGCTGACGCTGGAAGAGACGCCGCCGGACGCGACCCATTGGAGCCTTCGCTCGATGGCGCGGGCGAGCGGCCACGCGCCCTCGACCATTCATCGCATCTGGCGGGCCTTCGGCTTGCAGCCGCATCGCTCGGAGACCTTCAAGCTGTCGAGCAATCCCTTCTTCGTGGAGAAGGTCCGCGACATCGTCGGTCTGTATTTGGCGCCGCCGGATCGTGCCCTGGTTCTCTGTGTCGACGAAAAGAGCCAGATCCAGGCCCTGGACCGTTCCCAGCCCCTCTTGCCGATGCGCCCCGGGCAGGCGGAGCGGCGCAGCCACGACTACAAGCGCCACGGCACGACCTCTCTCTTCGCGGCCCTCGACATCGCCACGGGAGAGATCATCGGCAAATGTTTCCCGCGCCATCGGGCCCGAGAGTTCCGCAAATTCCTCGACCTCGTCGAGGCGAACGTCCCTGGTGATCTCGACATCCACATCGTCATGGACAACTACGGGACCCACAAGACCAAGGCGATCCGCGACTGGTTCGCCAAACGGCCGCGCTGGCAGGCCCATTTCACACCCACCAGCGCCTCCTGGCTGAACCAGGTCGAGCGCTGGTTCGGGCTGCTGACCGACAAGCAGATCAGGCGCGGCGTCCATCGCTCCACCAAGGAGTTGGAGCGCACCATCCTCGACTACATCGACACGACAAACCAGAACCCCAAACCCTTCAAATGGACCAAATCCGCCGATGACATCCTCGCCGCCATCCAGCGGTTCTGCCTCCGAACAATCGAAACCGCTGAACAGCAGGCGAAAATCATGCGAACTTCGGAATCGGGACACTAGCTCGCCCTCCCGTTTATGTCCCTGGCCGTGGCGGCGCCCGGCTCGTTGGCGCCTCGTATTGCATAGGAGCCTTTGCCGCCGCGCTTGCCTCATACATGGCCGCGTCCGCAGCGCCGATCAGTTGCGCCAGGGGGCTGTCGTCCTGAGGGGCGCTGAGGGCGATGCCAATCGAGATTCCGAGCGGCCTTTCCGTGGCGCCCGAAAATTGTTTCAGGCTCTCACAAGCGCTGAGCAGACCTCCGACCTTGGCGCGGGCCGCCGGCTCATCCGCCTCCTCAAGCCAGATCGCGAATTCGTCGCCGCCAAGACGCGCTACCAGGTCGCCGGCGGGGCTCCCCTGAGAGAGGATGTCCGCCAGCGTTCTGAGGGCCTCGTCGCCAGCTTGGTGTCCACGCACGTCATTTACGAGTTTGAAATTGTCGATGTCCACATACATCAACGGGTTTATCCCCTTGACGCAGGTACGATGATCGCCTATATTAAGGTCATAGAAGGAGATGACCGATGGCTATTCGCACCCGCAAGCCCCGCGCAATAGCAGAACGTAACCCAAGTCGATCCCCCGAGTTCTCGGTGCGCGACTTCTTCAACCGGTTCCCGGATGACGCTTCGTGCATAGCACACGTCATGAACGTCCGCTACGGGCTGCGTCATGTGTGCGCCAAGTGCGGACAAGATGCGACTTTCCATCGTCTTGTCAACCGCAAGGCCTATTCATGCGCGCGCTGCGGTCATCACGTCTATCCCTGCGCCGGCACGATCTTCGAGGATAGCCGCACGTCGATGCAGCTTTGGTTCTATGCCGTCTTTCTATTCGTCACGACGCGCCACGGTGTTAGCGGCAAGGAACTGCAACGCACGCTCGGGGTGACCTACAAAACCGCGTGGCGCATGGGCCAACAAATCCGCACGCTCATGTCCAAAGCCGATGGCTTCGAAATCCTGCAAGGACACGTCGAACTGGACGAGGCCTATGTCGGAGGCAAAAGGTCCGGTGGCAAGCGCGGACGCGGCGCACCGGGCAAGACCATCGTATTTGGCATGAAGCAACGAGGCGGTCGCATGGAAACTGAGATCGTCCCGAACGTCCGCAAAAAGACACTCCGCGAGGCGACGCTGCGCACTGTGGAGCCGGGATCGATTGTTTCGACCGACGAACTCATGTCCTACGGTTTACTGAACGCTGATGGCTACAAGCATGGACAGGTTCGACACGGCGTGAAGGAATTTGCACGGTATGACGGCAGCATGGACGTGGTGCACCACACGAACCATGTCGAAAGCTTCTGGCGTCTATTTAAGTATTCCGTCGCCTCAACACACATTCACGTGTCGGCGAAATACATGGACCGCTATCTAGACGAGTTCACGTTTCGGCAGAACCATCGCGCGAAGGAGAACGCGATGTTCGATCCTTGCCTATCCGGTTATCACCCACACCCACTATATGTAGTGTGTCTCCTTGGACTGCAGGCAAGGGCCGGCGCAGGCGCATTGAGGAGGCGATCCGGCTAATTCTTGATTGTTCTGAAAACCGAACCGGAGTTTAATTCACGTCACGTACTTAACATCGGGGGACGGAACGGTGGCGACCAAGGGGAAAACGAAGAAACCCACGGCCAGACGGGAAGCTGCTGATGAAACGACATCGTCTGAGCGATTGACGGCACTAGTCGAAGAAAGCGACGCGCTGGCACGAATCGTTGCGAAGAACCCGTCCGCGCCTGTTAGTCTCCTGCGCGTTTTGAGTCGCAGCGAAGACGAAGCGACACGCAAGAACGTGATCCTCAATCCGTTTACTCCATATGACGTATTGAGCGAACTTGAAAACCAGTTCACAGAGCTATTTGTGAATAATTCGGCACTCGAATCCTACAATTCAATGAAGCTCTGATTTCCTGGAATATTCCATCGGTGTCGTTCACCTCCGATTTCAGATAAATTTCAATGAAGTGACGGTCCTTTATGCAACATGGCGTTTTGCCAAATCCGACTCAATGATTAGGATTTCCACCACGCTAAAGTGTCGCCTAAAAGCCGCTACAATGCCGTCCGAGTCCCTACTCGGCATCGCCGGAGATATCTCCGCTTCGACCTGCACCGAGCTTTACTCAGGAAAATGGGTGCACACTACATATAATGGGTGCACACTACATATAGTGGGTGTGGGTGATAACCGGATAGGCAAGCTTCGATCTTCTGATTGGGGCAGTTTGATCACGGCAGCCAAAGCCGCACCAAACTCATCTTGGTCCACCGGCTTGATGCCACGAGCCTCTTCCTGAGCAATGAAGTCCTGTAATCGCCCGGACTTCCGGGCCGCAGCCAGTGTGAGACGGGCATTTCTCACCGTTCACGCCCTTTCTGTGGACATGGAATCGGGGAGATTGTATCATATGAAGGCTGACGCAGGGAGTATTGTTGTGGGGTGCCGCTCCCGTCACCGTCGCCAAGCGACGTCACCGGGAGCGGGCTTCGTCAGTCTAACAGAACGGGCGGGTTCCAAACCACCACTCCCTCCTTTCGTTGTGTTCCGCTTCGCGTGAATCTTTGGTAGGTGACCACGCGAAGCGCTCGAAGATTCTAGGCGGCGGCAGTAGTGACATCTTCTGCCGCCGTTGTCCCTTTTTCGCCAATGCTCTGCAGACTAGGCGTATTGTCCGAATGCTCTTCGGATACAGACTTGGAATTCTTGGGTTTGGCGTTGGGATACCACGAAACCAATCCGTAGGCACCTGTGTCACCAACCTTGATGAAGACGGCCGTCCTGCGACGCAAAAGCGCCCTAAGAGCGACGAGAGCTTTCTGTTTGTCGCTTGATTCGAATTTAACCCCTCCAGCAGACAGGCCCTCATAAATTTCCCGCGGCCTGGCTGGTCCGGCACCGCTCGCCTTACGCATCTCCAGGTACTCCCGAATCGCCGTGTGATGGCGCTTGCCGAAGAAGGTATCCGGCTTGATTTCCAGTGAAGAAGGCTTGAGCTTGTCACCTCCGCCGTTGGGCGAGGGGGAATAGGGTGGGAGCCCTGCTTCGTCACGCAGAACATTCAGGGCCATAATAAGTACGTTCACCTTGCGTTCCAAATGCTGGATCGCAGGGTTCAGTTCCTCTGACGACATTGTTCTGTCACCCCTCTTGTCACAATTTCCGGTGAAGCATATCGAAGCGTGATACTCCGCACAAGCCTGTTGTGCAGAGGTCGGGATAACACTGGCCCGAGCCAGAGTCTATGAACGTGCGCTCAGGGGATAAACCCGTACATCAATGCCCCGCCCCGCCCCATGCGCCGCAAATGATTGAGGCGCCGCTCCACCTCCTCGACGAACGCACGGCGGTTCAACAGTCCGCTCAACTCGTCGGTCCGCGCTCCAGCCAGCACCGTTGACGGCGCCGTGATAGCGCGCGTGCGCCATCAGCACATCGAAATCTCCGACGGCGCTCTCGAAGCGGGGCCCGACGTTGGTGGCCGCCGCCTCAAGGCTTGCCTTGATGACGTCTGCGATCGCCGCTTCGCCGTCGTTGGCGATCGCCACTTCGAACCCTTGGCCCTGTCGCCTCAATATCCAACAATACGGAGCGCCAAGGGCCATGGCGGTCGCGTCCGCAGCGACGCCGAGGATGCGGGCGGGATCGAGTTCGTCGCGGATAGAGTGAACGATCTTGCCCAGGAGCATCTCGCGATTGCGGGCCCGCGCGAGGGCGGCCTCGCGTTCGCGGGCCTCGCTGACATCGCGGCACAGGCCGCGCGTAGCGACCCAGCGCCCGCTCTTGTCATGTACGGGGATCGACGGGACCAGCAGGCAGGCCAGGGCGCCGTTCGCGCGGCGCACCCAGACTTCCTGGTCGTCGAGTGGCGTGCGACTCTCGAACGGATTGGCGCCGTCGACTTCGAGCCGGTCTTCAAACAGGTCGCGCGCGAGCCGCCCGTTAAGCTCATCGGCGCTCTAGCCGAGCGCGCCGCGGGGCGAGACAAAGTCGAACGCGCCGTCGCCCTTGGTTTCCCATGCGAAATCGGCCGAACAGCTCACGATGTCCTAGAACAGTTGGCGCGACGCGATGAGTGCGTTGATGAAGCTGCGCTCCACCGTCGCCTCGCGACCGAGCACCATGGTGGCGGCGCCGCCGAGCGGGACCGCGATCACGTCGATCGTACGCGCTTTGGCGTCTAGCGTGACCTCTATGCGTCTGCTGCTCGCCGAGCCGGTCTCCCGCGCCACCGTGAGGAGATCGGCCAGGTTGGGCCCTTGGTCGCCGGCCAGCGCAGCGAGAAGCGGGCCGGCCGCGTCGTTGGCGGCGGTCGGCTAGAGATCGCGGTCGACGATCAGCGCGGGGCCGGAGAAACCACCGATCAGCGATTCAAATCCGGCGCCCAGCGCGGCCAGACGTGTTTCATCGGTGCGCGACGCCGGCACCGCCAATTTCCGCATCTGCGAACCTAGTCATGCTTCGATTCAACGTATCATCGGGGTCCGCCAAAAGCGTTAAGAATCGGGCTTCGACCGAAGCCGAGCCGTCCGCGTGCCCGGCGCCCGAGAAGGGTGTGGGATTTAGTTCTTGCCGCACCGTGGTGCGGCGACGACACTTCCGGTCGCGAAACGGGATGTGCGAGACTATGCCGGGATCGATGGAGCCATCGGCCGACGCTCGGGTACGCGATGTCGATGTCTGGGTCTTCGACCTCGACAACACGCTCTATCACGCCCGCTACAACCTGTTCTCCCAGGTCGTACAACGGATCAACCAGTTCGTCGCCACCGCGCTTGAATTGGATGGGGCCGAGGCGCGACGGCTTCAGACCGCCTACTACCACGCCCATGGCAGCACCCTGCGCGGCTTGATGCTGCTGCACGGCACCGATCCCGACGAGTTTCTAGACTATGTCCACGATATCGATGTCACGTGGCTACCGCCCAACGGAGAGTTGGACAGCGCGCTCGCGCGCCTGAACGGGCGAAAGGTCGTCTTCACGAGCGGATCGACCGACCACGCCGATCGGGTCATGCGCCGCCTCGGCGTGCGCCATCATATCGAGGCGGTCTTCGATATCGCCGCGGCCGACTATGTGCCGAAGCCGAACCCTGAGACCTATCGCAGGTTCGTCGCACGCCACGCAATCGTGCCGGAACGGGCGATCATGTTCGACGATATCGCGCGCAACTTGGAGCCCGCCGCGGCGCTCGGCATGAAGACGGTGTGGATCCGCAACGACGAGCCGTATGGCCATGAGGGCGCCGAGGGCGACCATATTCACCATGTCACCGACGATCTGGTGGCCTGGCTGGAGAAAAATACCGGGTGACCAGCACGACGGCGATGGAGACTACGATCAATGCCGCCTGGGAAGGGCGCGAGGACATCGGCGTGTCGACTGGCGGCGAGGTGCGGGAAGCGGTTACCCACGCGCTCGCCGAGCTCGACGCGGGCCGGCTCCGTGTGGCCGAGAAAAACGACGGTTCTTGGTCGATCAACCAATGGCTGAAAAAGGCGGTGTTGCTGTCGTTCCGCCTCAACGACATGAGCGCCATCGCCGGAGGGCCGGGGCGCGCCGCGCCGTGGTTCGACAAGGTGGCTTCCAAGTTCGACGGCTGGGATGAGGCGCGTTTCCGCGCGGCGGGCTTTCGCGCCGTGCCTTCATGCGTCGTCCGTCATTCGGCGTATATCGCGCCGGGCGTTGTTCTGATGCCGAGCTTCGTCAACCTCGGGGCGTACGTGGACAGTGGCACCATGGTCGATACCTGGGCCACGGTCGGAAGTTGCGCCCAGATCGGTCGCCGTTGCCACATATCGGGCGGGGCCGGCATTGGCGGCGTGCTCGAACCGCTTCAGGCCGCGCCCGTCATCATCGAGGACGACTGTTTCATTGGCGCGCGCTCGGAGGTGGCCGAGGGCGTGATCGTCGAGCAGGGGGCGGTGTTGTCCATGGGGGTGTATATCGGCGCCTCGACCCGGATCGTTGATCGCGCCAGCGGCGAGGTTCACTACGGCCGGGTGCCGGCGTACTCGGTGGTGGTGCCGGGCTCAATGCCGGGCAAACCCTCGGCGTCCGGTAACGCGGGTCCCAGCCTCTACTGTGCCGTTATCGTCAAGAAGGTCGATGCCGGCACTCGCGCCAAGACCTCGATCAACGAGCTGCTGCGCGACTGAACGTCGCGCCCGCGCGGCGCGCGCGATCTCATTCCCCAATGTCGAAGCGCAGCGCCGCGTTGGCGCTTCGAAGCGCGGTCTCGACCGCCGCTGCGGTTTCCGCACGGGCGAAGGCGAATCCGAGATATCGGTGGCCCTCCGGCAACGGCACGACCGGCTGTCCCAGATGGATCGTGATCGTGATGTCCTCGATCCCCGGTAGGGCCCGAGCCCGCTCGAGGCCCTCGACGGCGCGGAGCCGGCCGGCGCGGGGGATCGGCAGCATCATGACCCCCGCTGGCGAGCGCTCGCGCCCCAGTGACTCGATGGGCAATCGAAGGGCGTGGCGCACGATCAGTTCTTCGAGGCTCACCCCGACGCCGAAGCGCAACGTTCGGCCGCATAGGCCGCCGATCGAGCGCGGCGCCAGCTCGATGACGACCGGCCCGCGCGGCCCGAGCCGAAGTTCGGCATGGATCGGGCCGTCGCGCAGGCCCAGCGTGCGGACCGCCTGGGCGACGGCGGCGAGAATCTCGTCTTGGACCGTGCAAGCCAGGCGCGAGGGCGTGATGTAGAGCGTTTCCTCGAAGAACGGCCCTACCAAGGGATCGGGTTTGTCGAACAGGGCCAAGAGCTGCAATTCGCCGTCATCGAGCAGGGCTTCGAGCGCGACCTCGACTCCCGGCACGTAATCCTCGACCAGAATGTACCGACGTGTCTCCCGGGGCGCCGTGGTCGCGGGATCGTCGAGCAGGCGCCCGATGCGCTGGAACGCTGAGACGAACCCAGCCTCGTCGTCGGCTCGGATCACGCCCCGGCTGGCCGACAGCGACAGAGGCTTGAGGACGCAGGGATAGTCGATCTTCGGCGCCAGCAGCGCTGCGTCCTCGTCCCGGCCGACGCGACGGAAGCCGGGGCGGGGCAATCCGGCGTCGGCGAGGCGACACCGCAAGCGGTATTTGTCGATGCAGTCGCGCACGGCCTCGGGCGGGTTGCACCGCAGATCAAGCGCGGCGGCGGCGGCGGCGGCCAACACGGTCGTCGCTTCGTCGGTGGCGAGAACCGCACGTAGCGGGTGAGCTTGGGCATAGGTAGCGATTTGCTCGACGCCCCGCTCGATATTGGCGAAGTCGAGCCGGGTCGTGCCGCCCTGGGAGAGGTGTTCGAGGGCTTGGCGTCGGTTTGAGCCCACCGTCACGACGGCGCCAACCCGCTCGGCCGCCGTAAGAAAGTCGCTGACCCGGTACGACTCCGTCGGGATCAGCAGCAGGAGGCGGCCGATTCCCGCGCCCGGTAGGCGCTCGCTCTCTATTTGCCCGGCTGGTAGTAGGGGTTGGTGCCGCCCGCGTGGTCAGTCACGTCGAGGACGGCCAGGATGGCCGGCACCGCCCGCTTGATCTCGACCTCGATGCCTTGCTTGAGGGTCACATCGGCCATACCGCAACCCTGGCAACCGCCTTCGAGCCGGATGTAAACCGTGTCCTCCCGCACGTCGACAAGCGCGATGTGGCCGCCGTGGCTGGCCACCCCCGGGTTGATTTGGTCGTTCAACAACGACTGGATGACCTTGCCCTCGGCCGTGTCGAGGCCTGGTTTGGGGATCGCGTCCCGGTAGTCGCGGACATCGAGGATGTCGGGTACGTAGTGGCGGACCATGTTGCGGATACCCGTCAGGAGCGTCGTCGCGCCGCCCGACATTTCGAGGTAGGCGATGCCGTCCTTCAGTCCGCGGAACAAGACCTCACCGCCGCTCTGCTCCGCGACGGGGCGGATGCGGGTATCGATCAACTCGCGGACCTGCGCCGCCATCTCGCTGGGATCGTCCCCATCGAGGTCAATTTCCGCCGTCATAGCAGTGCTGGGTGCGTCGGCGGGGTCGGCGAGGACGGGTTCGCCAGACATGAAGTGCTCGACCATGGCGCCGAGGACCTGCGGTTTGAGGTGTTGCCACTCGGTCTCGCCATCCTTGGTCACCGACACAAAATCGTGACCAAGTCCGACCCGCCGCACGGCGTCGATCTGAAATAACCGGCGTGCCAAAGGGGATCGGGCGGCGGCCGCTTCATCGTCGAATTCGACCGCTCGCGAAGGCAGCACCTCTTGGCCGGGCAGGAAGCGGATTGTTGCCGGGTCTGGTGTGGCGTCCGTCTGGATGAACATGTCAAATGCCTTCGTGGTCAATTGCCGTGGCGACTCGACCGGCCTAGCTTATATGGTCACGAGTATAGCCGATGGCCAGCAGATGCGCACGGCCCCGAGGGGCATGACCCGCCCGCCAGTTGACCCCCTCGGAGGCAGCGTTTATCACCACGCCGTGACGCCCGCGCCGTCCCTCGATCCGCTGCCGCTCGCCCAGGCGCTTATCCGCTGCCCCAGCGTGACGCCCGAGGACGGCGGTGCGCTGGACGTTCTGGTGGGGGCGCTCGAGCCGCTCGGCTTCGTCTGCCACCGGCTTCGCTTCTCCGAGCCCGGGACGGCCGCTGTCAACAACCTCTACCTGCGGCTCGGCGCCGGCCCGCCGCACCTGTGCTATGCCGGCCACACCGATGTCGTCCCGACCGGAGACGCTTCGGCGTGGCGCATCGAACCGTTCTCTGCGGAGGTCGTCGGCGATGTCCCTATCTCTGTTGAAATTCGTGGGGCAGGCGTCGCTGGTTGATGATGCTATGCTGCCTTCATGATGGTTTCAATGGCACTGTCGGCCTGAGCCTTTCTCAAGTGTTCCTGGAGAGCATTTCGGAGGATGGGCAGCTGACGATAGGCCTTGAGGCGACGGAAGGTTTTCTGGGCCTCCAGCAGGCCGGCGGCGGTCCATCTGAGCGCCATCTCGGCGTGTCTCCAGCGTTTGACGTTGCGGGTGACCTGGCGCACCGTGCCGAGCGCGTTCTCGACGATGTTGGTGCAGGCGAGCGAGCGCCGGAGTTCGTGCGGCAGGCCGAGGCGGATGACGGTGAGTATCTCGTCCAGCCCCTCCAGGATGCTGCCCGAGACGCCCGGTTCCTCATGCTCCAGACGCCGGGCCAGGTTGCGCAGCAGCCGTTCGGCCTTGTCTGCGTCGTCCTGGTCCCAGGCCTGACGGAGCGCCTTCTTGACGCTCGCATGCAAATGCAGGGGCAGGCGCTCGATGATGTTACGGCCCTTGTGGACCTGGCAGCGCTGGATGGCGGCGGCCACACCGAAGGTGTTGCGGATCGCTTTGCTGAGCGCCTTCGCGCCATCGACGATGAACAGCCGGGGCAGCGTCGGATCGAGCCCCCTGGCGAGGAGATTGTCGAGCAAGGCCTGGACGACGACAGTGTTCTCCGTCGCCCCCTCGACCACGGCCAGGACATGCTTGTCGCCGTTGCCATCGACGCCGATCGCCGCCACCAAGACATGGTCGCCGACATGCAGACCGTCGATCTGGATGACCAGCAGGTCGAGCTCCGAGAGGTCCGAGGCAAGCCAGGCCTTCATCTTCTTGCGCGACAGCGCCACAAAGCGCCGGGAAACGGCCGACTTCGAGGTGCCGTCGCCACGCGCTTTCGCCAGGTCGCCCTCGGGCAGACGGACCGCGCGGTGGTACTTGCGGGTCGACACGTTCAGCACCATCAGGTTGAGCGCCCACTCGAGCAACAGGTTGCCGTCGCGCAGCACCTGCCAGCTCTCCAAACCCACCTCCTTGCCAGCATGGTCGCGAACCCGTGGCCGCTGCACTTTCACGCGGCCGCCGTGGTAGCCGATCTCGCTCTGCGTATGGCCCCAGCGATAACCCCGACGGTTCCCATGGCGACGATGTCGGGCCCCGCACACGGTCGTGGCGTCCTCCTCCATCATCTCGGCCAAGGCCTCGACCCCGGCCAGGAGACAGAACCGATCCACGCTGAGACGGACTGCGTCCATCGCGTCTGCCAGCGGCGGCATAGGAAACGAGGTGGCAAGGGCTTTCGGGCTACTGGAACTACGGATATTCTTTCCCATGGTGTCGTTCTCCCTCTTGGGTTTGCAGCACCCGGAGCCTAACGGCTCCAGGAGAGCGACACCTACCTCAACTTTTCAACATCGACCGGGACATCTCGAAGCGATCGGCTGGGGCCTTTCAACCTGCGCGGCGATGTCAAGCGCGGGGCCGATGGGTTGCTCGTTGACCTCAGCGGCACGGCGGCGGGCACTTCGCTGGGGCTGACGGGCGCGGTGGCGTCACTTGCCCTCGAAGCGCCGCTGAAGCTCCGGTTTGAACTCGCCAATCCTCGGTTCGCCGATCTGGTCGCGCAGATTGACGAGGTCGAGGTTGGCCCCTGGGGAGACCTACCGGCCGAGCTGGTCGTCGACCTGGACGGCGCGTTGGTTGGCGACCTGGCTGTGGTCGTCACCGCCGCCGCGGCCGGGGGCGGGATGGCCGCGGCGGGCACCGTTCAAGCCCTCGCCGGCGTGGGTTACGATCTGAGAATCAAGGTTCAGCATCCCGACATGGCGGGTCTGATCAACGATCTCGGAATCGACTACCGCCCCGCCGCCATGAACCTCGGGGGCCTCACTGTCGAAACTTCCATAAACGGCGATCTCGACGAAGCGGATTTGCGTGGTTTGAAGGTACGGGCTGGGCCGATGGCCGTGGAGGGTAACGCCACGGTGCGTCTGGGTGGAGCGCGACCATGGGTCAAGGCGGACCTGCGCGCGAGCCAAATACTGGTCGATCTGTTCTTGCCGGTCGAACGTTCGGAGAGCATGTCTGGTGGCAGCGGCTCTGGCGGCAGCGGCTCCGCGGGCGCCGCCGAGCGCTGGTCGCGGGAGCCGATCGATCTCGGCGCCTTGGGCGTGATGGACGGCGAGATCGATCTGGCGGCGGTCGCCATCGACTATGGGGATTACCACTTCACCGCGCCGTCCCTGCATCTCGGTCTCGACAGCGGCGTTCTTACCATCGATCCGCTGGTCGCCGGCCTCTATGGCGGCAAGGTGGAATTGCGTGCGCGCATCGCCGATGCCGAGACGCCGACAATCGATTTTACCTTTGCGCTCGAGTCCGCCGACATTCTGGAGGCGCTGTGGGCCAACGCCGGGATCGACCGCGTGACCGGCCGGTTTGCCGCGAGCGGCGATATGACAAGCCAGGGACGGAGCCAGTACGAGCTTGTCTCGAGCCTAAATGGGGACATGCGGTTTGCGGCACGTGACGGCGTTTTTCGCGGCATCGACTTGCGGTCGTTGAGCGACCGGATGAAAGAGCTCGACCGAACTACCGACTTTCTTCAGTTGATCCAGATCTCCACCTCGGACGGCGAGACGTCGTACACGGTGCTCGATGGGACCGTTCGGATCACCGGCGGTGTCGGGCGCACCAACGACCTGCGGGCCCTCATGGATGCTGCCGAAGGGCGCGGCGCGGGCGAGATCAACCTGCCGCGCTGGCTCCTCGACTTGCAAACGGAAATGCGCCTGAGCGAGCATCCAAACGCGCCACCGCTGGGTCTCAACCTCAAGGGCCCGATCGATGCGCCGAGCCGCGATGTGAAGACCCGTGAACTGGAGGCCTACATCGCTCAACGGGTCGGCACCACGGTGTTGCGCAAGCTGGCCCCCGACGCGCTCACGGATTTTCTGCCGGAAACTGGCGCCAGTGACGGGGCGAGCGAGCCGGATGCGGGTGCGGCGAGCCCTCAGGAGAAGGTCGGCAAGACCCTAAAGAAGCTGCTCGACGCGTTTGGCGATTGATCGGCCGCGCTAGTCCGCCCGCGGGCCCACGCGGCTTCGCAGGTCATCGAGAACATAGAGGCGGATGGCGCTCGAGAGATTGCCGCGTCGCGCGCCGTCGATCTCGGCGATGAGGGCGTTCATCGAGCATTCCTGGGCGTCGGCGATCTCGCGCAAGGCCTCCCAAAACTCGTCCTCGAGCGAGACGCTGGTGTGATGGCCGTTAAGCACCACCGAGCGACGGCGCGGGGTCTGGCTCATCGTGCGGCCGCTGCCAAGGCGTGCCAGGGAGCGATCTTCCAGTAGCGTCGGGCGGCGCCAGAGGTCGAGGGCAGCACGACGACGCGAGCATCACCAATCGTCCACGATTGCGGGCCATAGTCGACCGCTCGACCCATGACGGCGCGGGCCGCGCGCTTGCCATTGAAGGCGAGGAAGCGCGGTCGGTGGCGCTCGATCCGCGCGATCAGGCCGGCGACATCGTCGGCCGCCGCGGGCAGCTCGTGATCGGCGCCCGATGCGTGCTTGGCGAGGTCTGTGAGGCCGATGCCGTAGTCGAGGATCGCGTGGAACTGGTGCGGCGCGAGGTCGCGGTCGGTCAGGCCAATCTCGCGGAGGGTCGGCCAGAAGCGGTTGCCAGGGCCGGCGTAGTAGGCGCCGACCACGGCTGACGCGCGGCCAGCAGCGCTGCCGCAGAACACGACCCGGAGGTCGGGGGCAAGCACGTCGGGCAGAACATCGGGCGCGATCGGTGGGCCCACGGGGTGATCGCCGCGGACGATCAGGCCCGCGGACCGATCATGTGCTCGGGCCGCACGAACTTGTCGAACTCATCCTCGGTGGCGAAGCCGAGCGCGAGAGCCGCGTCCTTGAGGGTGGTGCCGTCGGCATGGGCCTTCTTGGCCGTCTTGGCGGCGTTGTCGTAGCCGATGTGCGGGGCGAGCGCGGTGACCAGCATCAGCGATCGGTTCATCAGCTGATCGATTTGAGCCCGATTGGGCTCGATGCCGACGACGCAATTGTCGGTGAAGCTCACGGCGCCGTCGGCCAGGAGACGCACCGATTGCAACAGGTTGTGGATCATTACCGGCTTGAAGACGTTGAGCTCCATATGGCCGCTGGCGCCGGCGATGGTGATCGCCACGTGGTTGCCCATGACCTGGGCGCACAGCATAGTCATCGCCTCGCACTGAGTCGGGTTGACCTTGCCCGGCATGATCGACGACCCCGGCTCGTTCTCAGGCAGGCTGAGCTCGCCCAGGCCCGAGCGCGGCCCTGACCCCAGCAGCCGGATGTCGTTGGCGATCTTCATCAGGCTGGCCGCGAGCACGTTAAGTGCGCCCGAGGCCTCCACCAGCGCGTCGTGAGCGGCCAAGGCCTCGAACTTGTTGGGCGCGGTCACGAAGGGAAGGCCGGTGACCGAGGCGATCTCGGCCGCCACTTTGTCGCCGAATCCAGGCTTGGTGTTGAGGCCGGTCCCAACGGCGGTGCCGCCCTGCGCCAGCCGATAGAGGCGCGGCAATGCGCCTTCGACCCGCTCGATCCCGTATTCGACCTGGGCCGCGTAGCCCGAGAACTCCTGGCCGAGGGTAAGCGGCGTGGCGTCCTGAAGATGGGTGCGCCCGATCTTGATGATCTCGCCCCAGGCCTCGGCCTTGGCCGCGAGCGCGCCCTGGAGCCGCGCTAGTTTGGGGAGCAGTTCGTGGTGGATTTGCTCGACGGCGGCGATGTGCATCGCGGTCGGGAACGAATCGTTGGACGACTGCCCCATGTTGACGTGGTTGTTGGGGTGAACAGGCACCTTGGAGCCGATCTCGCCGCCGAGAATCTCTATCGCGCGATTGGCGATGACCTCGTTCACGTTCATGTTGGACTGGGTGCCCGAGCCGGTCTGCCAGACGACGAGCGGGAAGTCGTCGGCGCGACCTCCTTCCATGATCTCATCAGCGGCCTTGATGATCGCATCCCTCAGGTCGGGGGCGAGGTCGCTGAAGTCCGCGTTGACGCTAGCGGCCGCGCGCTTGACGATGGCCAGTCCGCGAATCACGGCGATCGGCATGCGCTCGATGCTGATGGCGAAGTTGTGGCGGCTGCGCTGGGTTTGCGCGCCCCAGTATTTGTCCGATGGAACCTCGATCGGGCCAAACGTGTCGGTCTCGGTACGCGTGGTAGTGGCCATGGCGCACTCCATAAGTGTGGCCGCTCACCCCGCAGCGACGGACCTGATCACTCTCTCGCCGGACTGGCGATCATTTCTTGCGAAATTGGTCGAGCGCGACGACGTCGGCGCCGACGTCGTCGCGCTCGGGCTTTTTGGTCTCGGTCGTCGGCGCTTCGTCCTGAGCGGGTTGCATGGCGACGGGCAGGCCGCTCGTCGACTCGTCCAGAGTTTTGAACTGAAGGCCGAACTGTACGCTTGGATCGGCGAAGGCTGTCATCGCGGCGTAGGGCACGAAGAGGTACTCTTGAATGGCGTTGAAGCTCAGGGTGACCTCGAAACCCTGTTCTTTTACTTCCAGTCCCCAGAACTGATGCTGCAGGACAATGGTCATTTCCTCAGGATAGCGCTCGCGCAGGTGAGCGGGCAGGACCACGTCGGCATAGTCGGTGCGGAAGGAGACATAGAAATGGTGGTTGCCCGGCAGGCCGGTTTCCTGAACCCGGGCGATCACGTCGCGAACGACCGACCGCAGTGCGCCGTCGACCATGGCGGCGTAGTTCATGAAGTCCTTCACCATCCGCTTTGGTCTTTCGATATCCTCGCGACGGGAATGGGCCGATATGGGGGTCGGGCGATACTAGATCGGGCGGGGCGCCTGACCAACCGTTAATGCCCCGCGTGCCGCTCGCGGGTTAGCCGGGGCGGCGCAGTGGGGCGGCGAGCGGGGCGGCGGAGTGGGGGGCTTCTGTTGCCCGGCGCCCCCCGAACCGCGCTTACCTATTGCTAAGCAGCAAGACGGGCTACGCCCGTTTGGTTGTCGTTGGCAATTTTATGCCTGGCCCGATAACGGCGGTACCATGCCGGGCGAAAACCGCACCTTTATTGCGCACGTCGATCCTGGTTCGCCCCCATCAGCAACCGGCAACGTCAGCCCCAAAGCCTCGGCTGCCGCGCTCGTGGTGGAGGCGCCGGGTACTGCCCCCGGGTCCGTAACGCCTATTCCATACGCCGTTTATCGCCATAGTCGGTCTCCCAACACCTGTAATATAGGCTTCGATCGATCAGTTTTGAAGCCGCGATATTGGCAGACCGGCATTCCGGCTCGACGCTGGTCGGCTGGCGCGCGCGACGATAGAGTGCGGCCTGGAATCGACGTGGCGGCAAATGACGGTCAGTCCCGAGCAGCAGGAGGAGATTGAGGCCCAGCGGGCTGAAATGCAGCCCACGCGCCGCGCGGTGGCACCCGGCCTCGAGGATATCCTCTATCAACCAATCCCGGTCCTCGACCACGGTTTTGTGCGGGTGGTCGACTATATGGGCGATGATTCGGCGGTCGTCCAAGCGGCGCGGGTCTCGTACGGGCGCGGGACGCGACGGGTGAGCGAGGATCGCGGCTTGATCCGCTACCTCATGCGCCATCGCCACACCACGCCATTCGAGATGTGCGAGATCAAGTATCACTGCAAACTGCCGATCTTCGTGGCGCGCCAATGGATCCGCCACCGCACCGCCAACGTCAACGAGTACTCGGCGCGCTACTCGATCCTGGACAATGAGTTCTACATGCCGGCGCCGCAGCATCTGGCGGCGCAATCGAGCGCGAATCGCCAGGGCCGCGCCGAGGCATTGAGCGGCGAGGAGGCGGCGCGCGTCTTGGCGCTATTGCGCGAGGACGCGAGCAACGCCTACGCGCACTACGCCGAGATGCTGAACGAAACCGGCGAGGGAGAGCCCGCTGACCCCAGCCGCCGCGGACTAGCGCGGGAACTCGCGCGGATGAACCTGTCGCTCAATTTCTATACCCAGTGGTACTGGAAGATCGACCTTCACAATTTGCTGCATTTCCTTGATCTACGCGCCGACCCCCATGCCCAGTACGAAATCCGCGTCTACGCGGATGCCATGCTCGATACGGTGCGGCGTTGGGTGCCGGACACGTTTGAAGCTTTCATGGACTATGGGATCGGTGGCGTTCGGCTGTCCGCCGGCGCTCTCGACGTAGTCAAGCGTCTCATCGGCGGCGAAAAGGTGACCCAGAAGCAAACAAGCCTTTCCACGCGCGAGTGGCGCGAGCTGATGACGCTCTTGGATCGCGAGGCCTGACCGCCACTACCGCCTGACCGCCGCTACTGAATGACGATGCGGGGCGCGGACATGCGGGCGGTCTCCTGTGCCGCGTCGATGCGCCCACGCAGACGCTCGGCGATTCGCGTGTACGCGGCGGCTTCGGCCGAGTCGGGTTGGCTGACAACGATCGGCTGGCCCGCGTCCGAGGTCTCCCGTATGGCGATGTGAAGTGGGATTTCCCCGAGAAACTCGGCCCCGAACTCCTCGGCTGTGGCCTTGGCGCCACCGTGGCCGAATATCTCAGAGCGTTCGCCGCAATGGGGGCAGAGGTGGTAGCTCATGTTCTCGATCACGCCGAGGATTGGCACGTTGACCTTGGCGAACATGTTGATCCCCTTGCGGACATCGGCTAACGCCACGTCCTGAGGCGTCGAGACGATGACCGCCCCCGTCAGCGGGACGCGTTGGCAGAGGGTGAGCTGGGCGTCGCCCGTTCCGGGCGGCAGATCGATCACCAGCACGTCGAGCGCACCCCAGATGACCTCGCGCAGCAGCTGTTCGATAGCGCTCTGCACCATCGGGCCGCGCCAGATCATCGGCGTGTCCTTCGGCACCAGGTAGCCGATCGACATAGTCGGGATGCCGAACGCGGGGAGGGCCTCGATCCGCTGACGATCCGGCGATTGCGGGCGCTGGTCGACGCCCATCATGCGGGGAATGCTGGGCCCATATATGTCCGCGTCCATCAGGCCGACGGCGAGGCCCAGTTTTGATAGTGCCAACGCAAGGTTTACCGCCGTCGTTGATTTGCCGACACCGCCCTTGGCCGATGCCACCGCCACGATCGCCAGAATGCCGGGAATCTCGGCCGGACGGGAATCTTTGGTGTGTTTGGGCGGATCGTTCCGGGTTTGAGGCGCGGACGTAGTGGGCGCTGTCGCGCTGTCGCTATGGGCTGTTAGGACCGCGGTCACCGAGACGACGCCAGGCAGCCGGTCGATGGCTTTCTCGCAGGCTTGGCGCAGCGGTTCCTTGGCGGCGCCTTGGTCGGCTGGCACCTCGATCGTGAAGAACACGTTGCCCTGCTTGACGACCAGGCCGGAAATCATGCCGGCGCTGACCACGTCGCCGTCCCGGTCGTCATCGCGCACACCGCCCAGGACTTCGAGCACGCTTTGTTCAGTCAGTTTCGACATGTTGAAAATTCCTTGTGCCGCTCGATATATCAACGGGGCCAGGTCGGCGACGGGCCGGGCTTTGTTTGCAGTATTCCGTGGACTGTCATATAACCCGCCGCGTGCGACGATCAACGAAGTTGTTGGCGCGGTCCCCGTTTGGCGGCGGCGGTCGTGCACTGGTCGGGCGTCGTTAATATAAGGGAGCCGGCCTGAATGGCGTGGAGTAATCAAGGCGGTAGCGGTAGCGGTAGCGGCGGCGGCGACCGCGGGCCATGGGGCCGCGGCCCGAGCGGCGGCGGCGGTCCGACGGGCGGGGGTGGTCCGTCCGGCGGCGGTGGTGGACAGCCTCCCGACCTTGAGGAGCTGCTGCGGCGCGGCCAAGACCGGTTTCGCGGCCTTCTTCCAGGCAAGTTTTTTGGGCCGCGCGGCATCGTGTTGGCCGTGGTGGCGGTCGTCGTCCTGTGGTTGGCCAGCGGCTTTTACCGCGTCCTTCCCGACGAGCAGGGCGTGGTGTTGCGTTGGGGCGAGTGGGTATCGACGACCGAGCCTGGTCTCAACTACCACCTGCCGAGCCCCATCGAGTCGGTGATGACGCCGCGGGTGACCCGCATCAACCGGGTCGATGTCGGCTATACGTCGGGCGGCGACATCGGGCGTAGCAACGTGGTCCGCGATGTGGCCGCCGAGAGCCTGATGCTCACGGGTGATGAGAACATCATCGACATCGACTTCCAGGTGTTTTGGGTCATTAAGGATGCGGGCGAGTTCCTCTTCAACGTGCAGAACCCCGAGGTGGCAATCAAAGCTGCGGCCGAGGGCGCGATGCGCGAAGTGGTCGGCGAGACGCCGATTCAACTGGTCCTCGCCGAAGGCCGCCAGCAGGTCGAGGTGCGCACCAGGGAGCTCTTGCAGTCCATCCTCGATTCCTACAAAGCCGGGGTTGCGGTGCGCGAGGTCAAGCTCCAGAAAGTGGATCCGCCAGAGGCGGTGATCGATTCCTTCCGTGATGTTCAGCGCGCGCGCGCCGACCTTGAGCGCCAGCGCAACGAGGCGGAAGCATACGCGAACGACATCATTCCGCGCGCCCGAGGCGAAGCCGAGCAAATCATTCAGGAGGCTGAGGCCTACAAGCAGCAGACCGTCGCCGAGGCCGAGGGTGAGGCGGCGCGCTTCCTCTCGGTCTATGTCGAGTACGCGCGCGCCAAGCACTTAACCTCCAAGCGCATCTACATTGAGACAATGCAACAGGTTTTCGCTGGGATGAACAAAGTGATAATCGACAACAGCGCCGGATCCGGGGTGGTGCCGTATCTTCCGCTGCCGGAGCTCCGTCGCGGCGCCCAGAGGGCCCAATGAGCCGCCTCACTATGGTGATCGCCGGCGCGGTCGTGGTTGTTCTCGGCTTCATCGCCCTCAGCTCGATGTATACGGTTCACCAGACCGAGCAGGTGCTGGTCCTGCAGTTCGGCGACCCGCGGCGCGTGATCAAAGAGCCGGGCCTGCACTTCAAGTGGCCGCTGGTGGAAAACATCGAAAAGCTGGACCGCCGTATTCTCGGCTTCGACGCGCTACCCGAGGAAATCATCGCCCTCGATCAGAAGCGGCTGGTGGTGGACGCGTTCCTGCGCTATCGCATCGCCAATCCGCTGCAATTCTACAAGGCGGTCCGTGAGCAGCGCGTTGCGGAGGAGCGGCTGCGGACGTTGCTAAGCTCCAACTTGCGCCGGGTGCTGGGCTCGGTGCCGCTGGAAAACCTGTTGACCGGCGAGCGCGCGGCGCTGATGGGCGAGATTCTCATTCTCGTCAACGAACAGGCCGCAGAGCTTGGTATTCAGGCGATCGACGTGCGTATCAAACGCGCGGACCTGCCGGATGCCAATAACCAAGCCATCTATGCACGCATGAAGTCCGAGCGCGAACGCGAAGCGCGGGAATTCCGTGCTCAAGGCGCCGAAATTTCCCAACGCATCCGCTCTCGCGCCGAGCGCGAGAGGACGGTGCTTTTGGCCGAAGCGGGCAAACAGTCACAGATCTTGCGGGGCCAGGGCGATGGCCGGCGTAATCGTATCTTCGCGGACGCCTTCGGCGCCGATCCTGAGTTCTTTGCGTTCTACCGCTCCATGGAGGCCTACAAAGTGGCGCTGGGCAGCGGTGATACGACGATGGTCCTGTCCCCCGACAGCGAGTTCTTCCGCTACTTCGGCACCCTCGACGGCTCGGTGCTGCCGGAGGAGCCGTCCGACCGCTGAGGCGACGCGGACGGGCGTAGCTTGCGCGGCGAGCCGCGGGCGGCCAGCGAACCAACACGATGACCGAGCTTGGCCTGGCGCTCGCCCTAGTAATGGTGATCGAAGGGTCATTGTGGGCGCTGTTTCCTGCTGGTATGCAACGCATGTTGACGGTGTTGCTCGGCCAACCGGCGGTCAACCTGCGCTGGTCCGGGTTGGGGCTCGCCGCCGTCGGATATGGCTTGGCGTGGTTGATCCGGAGCTGAGCTTTGGCGTGAAATAATTGCGCCCCGTTCGTGGGCTCTTGTTTGGCCTCTGCGAATGAGTTGTCTGTTGGGTAACGACTGCATAACCTGCACGGTGGTCCAGTGACCTGGACGGGCGTCGGGCCGGGGAGATGTCCCGGTCGATGTTGAAAAGTTGAGGTAGGTGTCGCTCTCCTGGAGCCGTTAGGCTCCGGGTGCTGCAACCCCAAGAGGGAGAACGACACCATGGGAAAGAATATCCGTAGTTCCAGTAGCCCGAAAGCCCTTGCCACCTCGTTTCCTATGCCGCCGCT
>CBDDBU010000019.1:0-107327 GCA_965226045.1 Alphaproteobacteria bacterium | reverse complement strand
AACCGTATGTGGCGCGCATGATTGCGTCCCACAACTCGCGTGCCGGCATCACCTTGTGGACGACACCGCCAAAGCTCAGTTCCCAGGGCGCGTCGGCCTTGACCGCCGCCACAAACGCATCGCTCACCAGCACTGAGAGGTTGAACATGCGCAGCCGTCCGGGATCGCGCTTGGCGGCGACGAAAGCCTCGATGTCGGGATGATCGCAGCGCATCGTCGCCATCATCGCGCCGCGCCGATATCCCGCGCTCATGATGGTCCGGCACATGGCGTCCCAGACGTCCATGAAGCTCAATGGGCCCGAGGCGTCCGCGCCGACCCCCTTGACCGGCGCCCCCTTAGGCCGCAGCGTCGAGAAATCGTAACCGATGCCGCCGCCCTGCTGCATGGTCAGGGCGGCTTCCTTGAGATTGTCGAAGATGCCGGTCATGTCGTCTGGGATGGTGCCCATGACGAAACAGTTGAACAGCGTGACCCGGCGTTCGCTCCCCGCGCCGGCGATGATGCGACCGGCCGGCAGGAACCGAAAATCCTCCATCGCCTCGTAGAAGGTAGCGGTCCAGCGCGCCGGTTCCGTCTCGACGACGGCCAGCGCAGCGGCGACCCGGCGCCAGGTGTCCTCGATAGCGCCGTCGATGGGCGCCCCGTCGGCGGCCTTCAGGCGATATTTCATATCCCAGATCTGCTGGGATATGGGCGCCATCATCGGCATCGGAGTCTCTCCAGGAGGCGCGTCGGGGTTAGCGCGGCCATAATATCACACGTTCCGTTTATGTTCTACTCCGCCAGGGACCGATGGCACATTCAACGGTTGGGCCTGCGCGCGTAGCGCGGCCGACGCGGTCTCGATGGCATAGCGAAGTCTCTCGACAAATACCCGCCGCTCCAGACCAGCGGGGATCGGCGGTTGAAACTCCAGGATGAGGATGCCTGGATACCGCAAGAAGCCACGGCGCGGCCAGAATTGGCCCGAGTTGAGCGCGACCGGCACCACCGCAAGATTCAGCGCCCGATAGAGCGCCGCGACCCCCGGATGATACGGCGCCTCGTGACCGGGCGCCATCCGCGTGCCTTCCGGGAAGATAACGATGGGCCGACCGCTTGCCGCGATCGCCTTGGCCGTGCGCACCATCTCATTCAACGCCACCACCCCGCCTCGGCGATCGATCGGAATCATGCCGGCATGTCTTAGCTCCCAGCCGAAGGCCGGAATTAGGTAGAGCTCCTTTTTGAGGACGAAGCTTGGGTCATTCAGGGCCAGATTGAAGATCAGCGTATCCCACGCCGATTGGTGGTTGGAGGCGATGAGCACAGGCCCCGTCGGCACGCGCTCGCGGCCCCGGATCTCGACCCGCTGGCCGACGATGCGCTGCAGCGACAGGACGCCGCGGACCCACATTCTAACGGCGCGCACGACGACCACTCGCGGCATCATCAGGGCCAACAGCAGCACTGTCGCGACCACGCCGGTCCATCCGAAGAACGCCACGTTGAAGGCGAGAGAGCGCAGGAACAGCATCATGTGCCGTCACCGGCGACGGCGCGCAGGACTTCGGCCCGTGCGACGCTGACCAGATACTTGGTGTACTCGCGGGCGAGCAGGCTGGCGGTGCCAGGCCAAACCCACCAGTTGTCCAGGCGCACGTGGCCGGGCGCGACGGGGTGGGCGATGAGCCGGACCTTCGGCATGGTGCGGCCCAGTTCCACCAGGCTTCGCAGCATGTGATAGTTGGCCGTAACCACGCGCAGGCTGTGATAACCCTCCGCCGCCGCCCATTGGGCCGTGCCCGCAGCATTGCCGGCGGTATCTGCGGCCTCGTAGTCGATCACGATGCAGCAGGCGAAGAGCTCGGGCAGGCGGTCGGAGAGCGCATCGACGCCGTCACGGTGCCAGCCCACGCCAGCGCCCGAGAGCAAGAGCTTTTCCGCCTTGCGCGCCGCCAGCAGCGCGATCCCGGTCTCGATGCGTTCCGCCCCACCGGTCAGAACGACGATGCCGTCGGTGACGGTCTCCCGATCGGCGACCTCGCGGGGGAGCGAAGCCGCGAACCACACCAAGCCGACGAGCCACGCCAGGCTGGCCGCGACGACGACCGCGACCAGCCAAACCCAAACGGGCCGTCGCTTGCCGCGCCGGCGGAAGCGCAAACGATGCCGCGCCTTGCCGAAGACGTTCACGAGTCCGCTGCGATCAGCGCACGAGCGGCGTCGGCGAGGTCGCGGTAGACGGCGACCGGCAGAATATGAGACGGAATCCCGGCGGCCTGGGTGGCGGCGCCGCTGCCGGTCCGAACCAGGATGCGGGGGCAGCTGAGGGCGGCGGCAGCCTCGAGGTCACCAAGAGAATCGCCGATCATCGGCGTCTGCGCGGCCGTCGCGCCAAACCGGGCAAGTGCCTCGCGCAGCATTCCGGGCCCTGGCTTGCGCCGCTCGGTCGCCGCCCACGGCGGGTCGGGGCAATGAAATATCCCGTCCAGCCGGCCACCGGCGCGCGCCACCTCATCGCCCAAGCGCTGGTGGATGCTGCTGAGCATACCGGTGTCGATGATGCCGCGCCCAATACATGATTGATTGGTGACGACGGCGATGCGGTATCCGGCACGGCACAGATCGGCCACGGCTTCGGCCGCGCCGAGAATCAGGCGCAGCTCATCGGGACTCTTGACGTAGTCCGAGCGCTGTTCGTTGAGGACCCCGTCCCGGTCGAGCAATATCAGCATGGCGCCGTCGGGCCCCGGCTCACGGCAAGCGTGTGAGCGTCCGCAGCACCGTGACACGGGCGGTGAGGGTCGCTACCAGACTCGCGGCCAGCGGCAGCACCACCAGGACGACCCAGGTCGCCGGGGCTAGGCCGAGAACCCCCATCAGCGGCACCTCGACGCCCCGAGCGAGCTGTTGGAGGCCGAACAATGTTGCCAGCGCCAGCCCAAGTCCGATGGCGCCACCCCGCAGTCCCAGCATCAGGGTGTGGCGCTGAAACTGATCGGCGACATAGCTGTCGCACGCGCCGATGACGTGCATGATCTCGATCGCGTCGCGATGAACGGCGAGCCCGGCACGCGTCGTGAAGACGACGACGGCCACGGCAGCAGCACCGATGAACAAGACCACGGCCGCGGCAACCAGGCGAATCGATCGACCTAGCCGCAGCAAGCTGTCGAGCCACAGCGAGTGATCGTCAAGGCTGACCTCGGGCGCCGCGGCCGCCAAACTCTCGGCGAGGCGATCGAGATCTATGCGCTTCCCCGGTTCGAGTGTGACGTCAATCAGGCGCGGCAGCGGCAAATCCTCGACGCGACCACCACTGCCAATCCAGGGCTCCAACAATCCGCGCAGCTCGGTCACCGACAGCGCCCGCGCCCGCGCGACACCCTCGACACTTCGCAACACCTCGAGTACGCGTCCGACCGCTCCGTCGTCGCCATCCCCTGAGACGGGTGCGATCTGGACGGTGATACTGGCGCTCAAATCCCCGCTCCAGCGCGATATCGATTCGCTCAGCACCATGGCACCGACCAGCGCCAGCGAGGCGAGGTACACCATCAACGCAATAATGACGGGCAGGAACCGGCCTGATGCGTCTTGGTCGAACGGCAACTCCGAGCGTGCCCGTACCCTCATGCGCTCTTGCGCAGCGCCGGCTCGATCGCCAGACCACCCTCCCGCAGGCGGAGCACCGGATAATCGAAGCGCCGGATCATGTCCTCATCGTGGGTCGCGACGACAACAGTGGCGCCAATCTTATTGAGTTGCTCGAACAGATGCATCAGTCGAAGGCCCTGGACCGCGTCAACATTGCCGGTCGGCTCGTCGGCCAGCAGTAAATCGGGGCGACTGATGACGGCGCGGGCCACGGCGACGCGCTGCTTCTCCCCATCCGAGAGGGTCGGCGGCCGTGCATTGACATCTTGGGAGACACCGACCCAGTCCAGAAGCTCCGCCACGTGGCGGCTGATGCGATCCCGGCTCGCGCCGGCGATGCGCAGGGGCAGCGCCACATTGTCGAGCGCCGATAGATGGTTGAGGAGGCGAAAATCCTGAAAGATGACGCCGATGCGGCGACGCAACGCCGCCAGCTCGTCGCGCGACAGACCCGCGACTCGGCGACCGAAGATCTCGATGTGGCCGCTCACCGGCGGATGGGCGAGGTACATGAGCTTGAGGAGCGAGGTCTTGCCAGCCCCGCTCGGGCCGGTGAGGAAATGGAAGGACCCCGCCTCGAGCCGAAAACTCAGGTCATGCAATATCTCGGGGCCGGCGCCGTACCGTATGCCGACGTTGCGAAAGCGAACCAACGGCCGCCCTCCGCGTCACTCGCGAGCCCGACACGGGTCGCGCCGGCAAAGAGTCGCATGGCGATACCTCGCTCGTCCAGTTCCGACCCCCTTGCGGCCTGCGACCGCGAACGCCACTCGTTCTTGTCTCGTGTAGGCCAACCGCCTATATAGGGGCAGCCCGCCCCGTCGGGTTGGTGTGCATGATAATCACCTGCCCAAATTGTGAGACTCGTTTTAACGTTGACCGGGCGGCGCTTGTCCCAAACGGGCGTAGCGTGCGTTGCGGCCAATGCCGCCATCAATGGACCCAGCGGCCGCCGGACGGCGTCGACCCGCCAGCCATCGCCGATGATGACGACGATATCCCAGACTTCGTCGAGCGCCCGGTGGTGCCACGACCGGAGCCTGTCCGTCGACGCGAGCGGGCGGCGGCAATCGGCGGCTGGCTGGCGCTCGTGCTCATCGTCAGCGCGGTAATCGGCGGGGGCATTTTGGCCAGAGAAAGGGTCGTGGAGATGTGGCCGCCCGCGACCCAGCTGTTCGCGCTCGTGGGTATGCCGGTTGACGTCATGGGCTTCGGCCTCGAGTTCCGCGACATCACGTCGCGGCAAGAGGCGGAAGGAGACGGTACGGCGCTCGTCGTGGATGGCGAAGTGGTGAACACTTCGGACCGAGCGCTGCCAATACCCCGACTGCGGGGTTCCCTCCTCGATGTCCGCGAGCGGGAGATCTTTTTCTGGATATTCACCGCCGACAGCGAAATGCTGCCCCCCGGCGAAGCGACTCCCTTCACCACGCGACTACCCAATCCGCCCACCAACGCCAGGGAAATCGCCGTCACCTTCGCGGTATCGGAGTAGCGCCGACGGGATTCTACAGTCCGTCGGGTAGAGGAGCGCATGGCCCGAATCCTCGTCGCCGAGGACGAGCAAGAATTCCCCGAGGTGCGGGTCATCTTGATCATCGGCTACGCTCAACAGCAACGCCGCGCCCACAACCTCGATCTCCTGATCGACGATGTGGTGCCAAAACCGTTTACCGCCGACGAGTTCATGGGCGTCGTCGAGCGCGTTCTGGCCAGCGCTCCCCGCGGCGCACTCGGGCGGACCGCGCCGAACTAACACGCTGGCTCTAGAATCGGCGCAGCAGCCGCTCGAGGTAGTCGCGCTCCTCGCGACCGCGACGTTGATCGCCGACGCGGCGATGAAGCTCATCGAGGATCTCGCGCGCCCTCTTCATACCCGCGTGGTCGGGAACTTCGACATCGCCGTCGAGAAACAGCCCACTCTCCTCACCCCCGCCGCGCCCGAGCGGGTCCTCGCCGAACCCGACCTGACCCTGGCCGCGCGGCCCCGGTTGGTCGCCCAGTTGGTCGAGCATCTCAGCCAAGAGTTGCCCCGCGCCGCGCCGTAACTGCTCCAGCGCGTCGGTCTGGGGGCGCACAGCGCCTCCGTCATCGCCCTTGCCCAGCGCATCGCGCGCGGCACGCATCGTTTGCTCGGCTTGGCCAAGGGGGTCGGGAATCTGGCTTCCGAGATCTCCCAGTTGTCCCATGATATCGCCGAGTAGGCGTCTCAGCGCCTCCTGCTCGGCGGCCGAGGGTTGACCGCCCTCCGCGTCCCCCTGGCCCTGTTCACCTTGCGCGCGGCGAAACGTCTGGTCGAGGAGGTCTTGTTGGCGGCGGGCGAGATCGCCGAGTTGATTGAGCACGCGCTGTGCGTCCTCGCCGCCGCGCGGACGGGCCATTTGGGAGGCGCCCGGGCGCAGGTTCTCAAGCATCTCTTGCAGTTGCGAGAGAAGTTGGCGAGCCCGCTCGCGCGCGCCGGTCTGGCCGAGTTCACGGATGCGGTCGAGCATCGATTGCAATTGCTCAGTCGAAAGCGTCATCGCATCGGGGTCGATCGGCGCGAGCTCGCCGCGTTGCGCCTGTTGCTCGGCCTGCTCGCGAAGGGCCTCCAGAAAGCTGTTCAGCGCCCGCTCCAACTGGTCGGTGAGGGCCGCGATCTCGTCGTCCGGGGCGTCGCGGGCCAACGCCTCCATTAGCGCCCGCTCGGCACGCCTCAGATCGGCCTCCGCCAGACCGAGGCCGCCGTCTTCCGCCCGCAGCGCGGTGTCCCACAGCTGATCGGTCACGGCATCGACCGCCTCCGCCGTGTCGTCATGGCGAAGCCGTTTGGCGGCCGATTGCAGATTGAGGAAGACCACCGTGTCATCGCCATACTGGTCGTGAAGATCGCCGATGGCTTCGAGTGCGCGAGCCACTCGATCGCGGCTCTCCGGATTGCCGCCCTCTGGATCACGACTCCGGGAATCGGTCGCGAGTTGACGCCGCTGCTCGATGATGGCGCGCGCCACCGGATTGATGAACGTGCGCTGTGGCAACCTCACGGTCGTGGTCTCGCTTGCACCCGTCTGGCCGATGCCGTCGGTGGCGAGCAGCCGCAGCGTGACATCGAGCCCGGCCCAGCGGTGGGCGGTCAGATCGTGGTGGCTGATGCCATCGAACGAACGTCGCGCCGCGGCGAGCGGAACCGGCACCAATAGCGCCGGCTCCAGCCCGCGCACGATTTCGAGGACCAGGGCTTCGACCCCGTAGTCATCCGCCGCCCCATGGTGGACCCGCACCGAGTTGCGGGCGGTCGGCCGGGGAACGTCGACGAACGCGACGCTCGGCGGCATGTCGGGAATCAGCCTGAGTGACCAGGCGCCGAGAACGTTCGTCTCCTGCTCGACGATCAGCCCGCGCCCGGCCGCGATGACGTAGGTCAGGTGAAAATCACGCTCGCCGATATGATCAAAGGCCACCTGGGCCTCATCGACGATAAGGGTCGGACGGTCGGCACCGCCCTTGACGGCGACGACGATCTCGCTGCCCACCGGCACCGCCAACGGCGCCGCCGCACGGTGGTCGCCGGCCTCGAGATAAAGCGGCGCCGCGCCGGTGTAATCGGGGGGACTGATCCACGCCTCGAGAGTCGCGGGTGCGACCCCGGAACCAGAAAACTCAGGTGCGAGAGCGCGGGCGAAGCGGGCGTCGGCGTCCGCCCCTCCAAGCGCAATTCCAATCACCAGGAGCATGCCGACCACGGCGCGAAGGCCGAGCGGGTCGCGGGTGGCCAGGCTCCCGCGTGGCCAGCCGACCCGCAAGCGCCGCGTGGTTGCCGCCAGCCGCGCCTTGTGGGCCTGCCACAGCGCCCGGCTCCACGCGTCATCTTGGTCACCGACGACCTCGTCGTCGATCGCGGTCAGTGGCCGATGCGCGAGACCGCTCGCCCGTTCCAAGCGACGGTGGGCGGCGGTCCGACGCGGCCAGCGCACGGACCAAGCCGCCATGGTCAGCGATGCGACGAGCGCTGCCGCAAACCCTGCCAGCAGCGCGACGTGCAACCAGCCAGGCACTATCCGCCATATATCTGCCAGAGTGGTCGCGACGAAGATCCCGACCGTGGCGGTCGCCGGCCACAACGCCGGCCACGCTGCTTCCCACCACAATGCCAGCCGGGCCAGCCGCTCCTTGTGCCTCATGCGGCGCCCCGCGCTGAACGCGATGGCGCCTCAAGCCATGGGGGCATCGACTCGCCGGCCATCGACTCCTCGATCGTCGGGCGCGCGCGCACCACCGCAAACCGCCCGCCTGACACCAACACCTCCGGGACGAGCGGCCGCGCGTTGTAGCCCGATGACTGCACCGCGCCGTAGGCCCCAGCACTCAAGATCGCGCACAGGCTACCAGGCTCGGGACGCGCCAGCGATCGGCCCGCAGCGAGGACGTCGCTGCTTTCACATATCGGTCCGACCACGTCGATGGGTTGACGCGCCGCGTCGGTGTGAAGCAGCGGCACAATTTCGTGGTGGGCGCCATAGAGCGCCGGTCGCAGCAGATCGTTCATTGCCGCGTCAATGACCGCGAAGGTGCGACCGCGCGATTCCTTGACGACCAACACCTCGCTCACCAGAACGCCCGCATTGCCGACCAAGGACCGGCCGGGCTCGACGATGATGTCGCAATCGAGGCTCGCCGTGGTGCGGGCGATAAGGGCGGCGTAGTCAGCCGGCGACGGCGGCGTCTCGAGCGGGGCGATCGTCGCATGATCGAAATGGTAGGGAATGCCGAGGCCGCCCCCCAGATCGACATGGGTGATGGCGTGTCCATCCCCGCGTAGGATGCCGGTGGCCTCGACAACGGCCCTAAAGGCAGCTTCGAGGGGCTCGAGATCGGTGAGCTGCGAGCCAATGTGAATCGCGATCCCGGTTACCCGAACCCCCGGCAGCGCCGCCGCGCGCCGATAGACCTCACGGGCTTCCGGCCATCCAATACCAAACTTGTCGGTGGCGCGGCCGGTCGCAATTTTGTCGTGGGTCCGCGCATCGACATCGGGGTTGATGCGCACCGCGACCGGCGCCACGGCGCCTTGGGCCACCGCGATCTCGTTCAGTTGCGCGAGTTCATCCTCGGACTCGAGATTGAACTGCATGATGCCCGCCGCCAGCGCCGCCGCCATCTCCGCTTTGGTCTTGCCGACACCGGAAAAGACGATCCGGTCGGCAGGAATGCTCGCCGCCAGCGCCCGCTTCAGCTCACCGCCCGAGACGACATCGGCGCCAGCGCCATGTTCCGCAAAGGTACGGATGACGGCGAGATTGCCGTTCGCCTTGATCGAGTAGCAGATCGTCGCGCGCTGATCAGCGAAGGCCGCCGCGAACAGGCGATAGTGGCGCTCTAACGCGGCGGTCGAGTAGCAGTAGAAGGGCGTGCCCACCGCCTCGGCGATACGCGCGAGCGGCACCTCTTCGGCGTGCAGCACGCCATTGCGATACGCGAAATCCTGAAACATCGAACCTAGCCGACCTCAGTTGTCGAACCCGTGACCGCGCGGATGCTGCGGATCGGGCTCATTCCACTCTGTCGTCGACGGCGCCTCCAAATCACCCTTCTTGCCGCAGGCAGCAAGGCCGGTGGCAAGAAGGGTGATCAGCACCAGCGAAACAGCCGCCGAGCGGCGCGGCCCTAAGACCCTCGCTCTCATTGCCTCTCTCATCGTCATCGCGTCCCTGGTTCATCATGGCTCACGGCAATCATAGCTCATTGTCGAGCCACCTATGGCGTGCCGCGACCACCGCCTCGCGGACACGTGATGGCGCCGCGCCGCCGAAGCTGCGGCGCGACTCCAACGCCGCGTCAAGGTCGAGAACCGCCGCCGCCTCTTGATCGATCTGCGGCTCGATTTCCCGAATTTCGTCGAGCGACAGGGCCTCAAGGCCTGTTCCCTTGGCTTCGGCCGCGCGTACCAGCCGCCCGACCGTCTCGTGGGCCTGGCGAAACGGCATGTCGAGGACCCGCACTAGATAGTCGGCGAGGTCGGTGGCGGTGGGAAAGCCGAATCGGGCCGCCGCTTCCATCGCCTGGCGGTCGACCGCCATGTCGGCGATCATCCCGGCCATGGCCCGCGCCGCCAGGGACAGCGTCGCGGCGGCATCGAAGACGGGCTCCTTGTCCTCCTGCATGTCCTTTGAGTAGGCCAGGGGCAGGCCCTTCATGACGATGAGGAGGGCGGCGAGATCGCCGACGATGCGGCCAGACTTAGCGCGAACCAGCTCGGCGGCGTCGGGGTTGCGTTTTTGCGGCAGCATCGAGGAGCCGGTGCTAAACGAATCCGAGAGCCGCACGTAGCCAAACTGCGGGCTCGCCCACAGCACAATTTCCTCGCCCAGCCGCGAAAGGTGACTGGCGGCGATCGCCGCGAAGGCCAGGAACTCGATTGCGAAATCGCGGTCCGACACCGCGTCCATCGAGTTGGCGCTCGGCCGATCGAACCCGAGCGCGCTCGCCGTCAAGTCGCGGTCGATCGGAAACGACGTCCCGGCAAGGGCGCCGGCGCCAAGCGGGCATTCGTTCAGTCGGGTGCGGCAATCGCGCCCACGGGTCCGGTCACGCCCAATCATCTCGACATGGGCGAGCAGATGGTGACCCAGCGTCACCGGCTGGGCCGGTTGCAGATGGGTCAGCCCGGGCATGACCGACGCCGCGTGTTCATGCGCCTTGTCGATCAGCGCGGCTTGCAGGTCCCGGAGTTCGCCATCGAGTCGATCGAGGGCGTCGCGCACCCACAGGCGCAGGTCGGTCGCCACCTGGTCATTGCGTGAGCGCGCGGTGTGGAGGCGCCCGGCGTCGTCGCCGATAAGTTCGCGCAGCCGGTTCTCTACATGGCTGTGGATGTCCTCCAGGCGCCGCTCGAACTCGAACGTTCCCGCGACGATCTCCGCCTCGATCTGATCAAGTCCCTTCAAGATCGCGTGACCAGCGTCGGGTCGGACGATTCCTTGGATTATGAGCATGTTAGTGTGAGCGCGCGAACCGGCGAGGTCCTGGCGATAGAGTTTCCGGTCGATATCGATGGAGGCATTGATCTCCTCCATTATCGCCACCGGGGCGCCTTCGAAGCGGCCGCCCCACTGCGTGCCCGATGTGGGTGGGCCCGATGTGGGCCTCCCGGATTTGGCTGGTTTCCCGCTCATGGCGACCATCACTTTGTACAGATGAGGCTGATAATAATGAACCGTGACCGACCGTTGCGGCCGAGCCGATGGGGCAGCCGGCTGGCGCGCGCCGCCGGCGCAGCCCTGGTCGTGGTTTTGTTACAGGCGACCGCGCTCGGGCCGGTCCGTGCCGACGGGGCCCTGACGCCGCTCCTCACGGGCTGGATGGAGAACTTTACCCCGACGGCGCCAGGCAAGCCAATGCTCGAAGCGAGCTTCGCTCGCACGGACGGCTCCGTGGGCATGCTGGGCGACTACGCCGGCCACATGGTGGTATTGAACTTCTTCGCGACGTGGTGCGTACCGTGTCAACGCGAGATGCCTTCGCTCGACCGTCTCCAGGCCAAGCTGGCCGATCAGGGCGTCTTGGTCGTCACCGTATCGGTGGACCGCGGAGGCCTCGATGTCATCATGCCGTTCTTCGCGGAACTCGGCGTTGGCCATCTCGATGAGGTGCTGCTCGACGTATCGATGCGGGGTATGCGCTCCCTGCATGTCCTCGGGCTCCCCACGACCATCGTATACGGCGCTGACGGCGCCGAACTCGGCCGCTTGGCCGGACCCGCCGAGTGGGACAGCCCGGAGGCCCTGGCGCTCTTGCGATATCTTATGGAGCGGCCGCCCCGAAACGAGGGCACCTGACGCCGCGTCAGCGCGTAGGTACCGGCTCGTCTCCGGAATAATCGTAAAACCCGCGCCCCGCCTTGCGTCCGAGCCAGCCGGCCTCGACGTATTTCACTAGCAGCGGACACGGCCGGTACTTGGAATCGGCGAGGCCCTCGTAGAGCACTTGCATCACGGCGAGGCAGGTGTCGAGACCAATGAAGTCAGCGAGCTGTAGTGGCCCCATCGGATGCTTGGCGCCCAGCCGCATCGCCGTGTCGATCGCATCGACCGAGCCTACCCCCTCGTAAAGGACATAGACCGCCTCGTTGATCATCGGCAACAGGATGCGGTTGACGATGAAGGACGGGAAGTCCTCTGCGGCGACAGGCTGTTTGCCGAGTTCGACGGTGAGGGCACTGATCGTGTCGAACGTCGGCTTGTTGGTGGCGATACCCCGGATCAGCTCGATAAGCTCCATCATCGGCACCGGATTCATGAAGTGCATGCCGATGAACTTTTCCGGCCGGTCGGTCGCGGCGGCCAGCCGTGTGACGGAGATCGACGAGGTGTTGGTGGCGAGAATCGCGTCCGGTTTCAACACCGGGCAGACAGCGCCGTAGACCGAGCGCTTGACCTCCTCGTTCTCGGTCACCGCCTCGATCGCCAAGTCGGCGTCGCCCAGATCATCCAGCTTGGTGGTCGTGGCGATGCGCCCGATAGCGCTCCGCTTGCCGTCCTCGGTGATCTTCCCGGCCGCGACCTGGCGGCCGAGATTGTGCTCGATCGTCCCCAGCGCTTTGTCGATCTGGGCGTGGTCGATGTCGAAGAGCACGACCTGATAGCCCGCCAACCCGAACACATGGGCGATCCCGCCACCCATCTGGCCGGCGCCAATCACTCCTACCGTTCTGATCTTGCTCATGGTTCGCGTGTGCGGCGTCCGGGCTATTCCGACAACGCGCGCTCGAGTTCGGGCAGCGCGTCGAAGAGGTCGGCCACCAAGCCGTAGTCCGCGACCTGGAAGATCGGCGCGTCCTCGTCCTTGTTGATGGCGACTATGACCTTGCTGTCCTTCATGCCCGCGAGGTGCTGGATGGCCCCGGAAATACCGACCGCGACGTAAAGCTCCGGCGCGACGATCTTGCCGGTCTGGCCGACCTGGTAGTCGTTGGGCACGAAGCCCGCGTCCACGGCCGCCCGGCTGGCGCCCACGGCGGCGTTGAGCTTGGCGGCCACCGCGTCCAAGAGCGCGAAATTGTCACCGCTCGCCATGCCGCGCCCACCCGAAATGATGACCCGCGCCGATGTCAGCTCGGGCCGCTCGGTGATGTTGAGATCGCGGCTCACGAACGAAGAGAGCGCTTGCGCCTCGGCGGCCGCGACGGTCTCGATGGTGGCACTCCCGCCGGTGTCAGGTGCGGTCTCGAATTGGCTCGTGCGCACCGTGATGACCTTGATGGGATCGCTCGAGCGCACCGTCGCCATGGCGTTGCCCGCGTAGGTCGGGCGTACGAAGGTATCGGCGCTCACCACCGCCGAGATGTCCGAAATCGGCGCCACGTCGAGCAGAGCGGCGACCCGGGGCATCACCGCCTTTGCCGCTGACGATGTCGAAGCGAGGATGGCCCCATAACCCTCCGCCAGGCGTACGAGGAGCAGCGCGAGGGATTCGGCAAGGCCATGCTCATAGGCAGCGTCTTCGCAATGCAGGATTTTGGCCACGCCTGGGATCCCGGCTGCGGCCGTGGCCACGCCGCTCGCGCCTAGCCCCGCGACCAGCACGTGGACGTCCTGGCCGAGCGCCGCGGCGGCGGTGACGACGCTCATCGTCCCCGCCCCCAGCGCGGCATTGTTGTGATCGGCTACGACCAGTGTCGGCATCAAATAACCCCCGCCTCGTCGCGCAGCTTGCTCACCAGTTCTTGCACCGAGCCGACCTTGACCCCCGCCGCGCGCACGGGCGGTTCCTCGACCTTCAGCACCTCAAGCCGCGGCGCGATGTCGACGCCAAGATCCTCGGGCGTGACCTGGTCGATGGGCTTCTTCTTCGCCTTCATGATGTTGGGCAGCGACGCATAGCGCGGCACGTTGAGCCGGAGATCGGTCGTCAGCACGGCCGGTAGGCTAAGGGTCAGGGTCTCAAGGCCACTGTCGATCTCGCGGGTAACCTCGACCGTGCCGTCGGTGATCGTTTGCTTCGAGATGAAAGTGCCCTGGGACCAGCCGAGCAGCGCCGCCAGCATCTGCCCAGTGGCGTTGCTATCGTCGTCGATCGCTTGTTTGCCGGTAAACACGATAGTCGGGCCTTCGCGTTCAACCACCGCCTTGAGGAGCTTAGCCACCGCCAGCGGCTGCAACTCGGCCTCGGTGTTGACGAGGATCGCGCGATCGGCCCCCATGGCGAGCGCCGTGCGCAGGGTCTCCTGGCACGACGGCCCGCCGGCGGAGACGGCGATGACCTCGCTCGCCGCGCCCGATTCCCTCAGGCGCACGGCTTCTTCCACGCCGATCTCGTCGAACGGATTCATCGACATTTTGACGTTGGCCAACTCGACGCCAGTCGCGTCGGCCTTGACGCGGATATTGACGTTGGCGTCGACAACCCGCTTGACTGCTACAACAATTTTCATTCGTGACCGCCTCATCGCCGCCTGCGGCGGCACTTCCCCGACGACGAACGGGGCGCCGCTGGTCACGCGGGCCGCGCGCGCGGCGTGCTCTCCTACTCGCTAGAGGCGGCGCGACGATAGGGCCAAGCGCCAAGACCTGTCAACGCGACAGAACGCCCTCACGCTGGCGGGCCGAGGGGCGCTAGACTTCGCCCTACCGCGCGCTATTCAAACTTGCGGTCAACCGCGCCCAAACCACTGAAAGAGATCTCATGTCCCAGGTCGCCTTGTTCGTCGATATCGAGATTGAACCGGGTCAGGTCGATGCCTTCGCCGCCCTGATCCGTGCCCACGCCGCCGGCACTCTCGTTGAGGAGGAAGGCTGCCTTGCCTTCACCGTCGGCGTCGATCGCGAGGCGCCTACGCACTTCTGGCTGTTTGAGCTGTACCGCGACCAGGCGGCCGTCGACGCGCACCGCGCCTCGGCCCGCCTCGTGGGATTCCGCGAGTCGCTGACCTCGATGCGTCGCGACATGCGCCGCATCGAGACCGACATTCTGGCGCCCTAGCAGCCTGTCGGACTTGAGCCGGGAGTCGAAATAGGATTCGATGGTATCAGTTGATTTGCCCGCGCGTGATGGAGGCCGTCATGAGCAATTTCCGACCGGTCGACCGGGAGACGGGGTTTCTGCTGCCGCCGTCGGTGGAGGAATGGCTTCCCGAGCGGCATCTGGCGCGCTTCGTGGTCGAGGTGATCGAGCAGTTGGACCTCTCGGCGTTCGTGAAGGCCTATCGCGGCTCGGGCTCGGCGTCCTATCACCCGAGCATGCTGCTGGGGCTTCTGGTCTACGGCTACGCCACGGGGGTGTTTTCGAGCCGCAAGTTGGAGCGCGCGACCTATGATTCTGTCGCTTTCCGCTTCATCGCGGCCAACGATCATCCCGACCACGATACCATCGCCGCGTTCCGGCGGCGTTTTCTCGACCGGATCGAAGGGCTGTTCGTCGAGGTGCTGCTGCTGGCCCGGGAAGCCGGGGTGCTGAAGCTCGGCACGGTGGCGCTGGACGGCACCAAGGTGCACGCCAACGCGAGCCGGCACAGCGCGCTGTCGTGGAAACACGCCTGCGAGCTCGAAGCCCGGTTGAAGGCCGAGGTGGCGGAGTTGATGGCGTTGGCGGAGGCGGCCGATGGGGCGGATGTGCCCGACGGGATGTCGGTGCCCGAGGAACTGGCCCGGCGCGAGGATCGTCTGGCCCGCATCGCCGAGGCTAAGGCGGTGATCGAGGCGCGGGCGCGCGAACGCCTTGAGCGGGAACGGGCCGAGTACGAGGCGAAGCTCGAGGCGCGCGCGGAGAAGGCCGAGAAGACGGGCCGCAAGCCGGGCGGCCGTCCACCCGAGCCGCCGGTGGCCGGGCCCGGGCCGAAGGACCAGGTCAATCTGACCGACGCGGACTCGCGCATCATGCCGGTGGCCGGCGGCGGCTTCGAACAGGCCTACAACGCCCAAGCCCTGGTGGCGGCCGACAGCCTGCTGGTGGTCACCAACGACGTGGTCCAGGCCCCCAACGACAAGCGGCAAATCGAGCCGGCGCTGGAAGCGCTCGCCCGCCTTCCCGAGGCGCTGGGCGCGCCCGAGACCCTGCTGGCGGACAGCGGCTACTTCAGCGAGGCCAACGTGAACGCCTGCGCCGAGGCCGAGATCGCGCCGTTGATCACGCCCGGCCGGGAACGCCATCATCTCTCCTGGAAGGACCGCTTCGCCGGCGCGCCGCCGCCCCCGGAGAACCCGACGCCGCTGGAAGCGATGACACATCGACTGGCGACGCCCGAGGGCCGGCAACTCTACGCCCTGCGCAAGCAAACGCCGGAACCGGTGTTCGGCATCATCAAATCGGCCATGGGCTTCCGCCAGTTCTCGCTACGCGGCCTGGACAAGGTCACGGGCGAATGGAACCTGGTGACCCTGGCCTGGAACATAAAGAGAATGTTCACCTTGCAATACGCTTGAGCAGGCGGCCGGACTCCGTACCTCGCGAAAAGGAATAAGAGTATGCTCGCCTTGCGGCACGCGCGAGCAAGCGAACGTACTTCGTGCCCTCACGAGAGGGCATAAGAGTATACTCACCCTGCGGTACGCGCGGCCAAGCGACCGCACTCCGTGTCCTCACGAAAGGCGCTCGATCCCATGACCTCTCCACATCGCGATCCGTCCACACCCATTCTCGCGGACCTCAGTCCGACAGGCTGCTAGTGTCCCGATTCCGAAGTTCGCATGATTTTCGCCTGCTGTTCAGCGGTTTCGATTGTTCGGAGGCAGAACCGCTGGATGGCGGCGAGGATGTCATCGGCGGATTTGGTCCATTTGAAGGGTTTGGGGTTCTGGTTTGTCGTGTCGATGTAGTCGAGGATGGTGCGCTCCAACTCCTTGGTGGAGCGATGGACGCCGCGCCTGATCTGCTTGTCGGTCAGCAGCCCGAACCAGCGCTCGACCTGGTTCAGCCAGGAGGCGCTGGTGGGTGTGAAATGGGCCTGCCAGCGCGGCCGTTTGGCGAACCAGTCGCGGATCGCCTTGGTCTTGTGGGTCCCGTAGTTGTCCATGACGATGTGGATGTCGAGATCACCAGGGACGTTCGCCTCGACGAGGTCGAGGAATTTGCGGAACTCTCGGGCCCGATGGCGCGGGAAACATTTGCCGATGATCTCTCCCGTGGCGATGTCGAGGGCCGCGAAGAGAGAGGTCGTGCCGTGGCGCTTGTAGTCGTGGCTGCGCCGCTCCGCCTGCCCGGGGCGCATCGGCAAGAGGGGCTGGGAACGGTCCAGGGCCTGGATCTGGCTCTTTTCGTCGACACAGAGAACCAGGGCACGATCCGGCGGCGCCAAATACAGACCGACGATGTCGCGGACCTTCTCCACGAAGAAGGGATTGCTCGACAGCTTGAAGGTCTCCGAGCGATGCGGCTGCAAGCCGAAGGCCCGCCAGATGCGATGAATGGTCGAGGGCGCGTGGCCGCTCGCCCGCGCCATCGAGCGAAGGCTCCAATGGGTCGCGTCCGGCGGCGTCTCTTCCAGCGTCAGCCGGACCGCTTCCGCGATGGCGTCATCGCCGATTTGACGCGGCGCGCCGGGGCGGGGTTCGTCGTACAGACCGTCGAGGCCCTCCGCCGCATAGCGGCGACGCCACTTGCCCACGGTGTCCGCGCTCGCCTCGAGACGAACGGCGATCTCCTTGTTCTCCAACCCTTCCGCCGCCGCCAAGACGATCCGAGCCCGCCGCGCAAGCCCCTGCGACGTCTTGCGACGACGAGACAGCGCCTCCAATTCGGCGCGCTCGTCATCGCTCAAAGAGATCGTCACCGCCACTCTCGCCATCAATCGCGCCTCCTAAAAACAAATAGAAACATAATCATATCCATTTATCGATCAGGACACTAGGCTCGTTTCGGCTTACGGTTCGTGACATTATGGAGAAATGGGCGCGCTTAAACCCCTCACGGGTGGCAGCGGCAGCAACGCAGGGAGAAGTTTATGCAACTGGGAAAAAGCCTTGGGACCGCCGTGCTCGGCATGGCCGTCGTACTTGGTGTGGGGGTTGCAAGTGACGTCGCTTCGGCCGCCGACAAGTACAGAATTATCTACATCGCACCGCAGCAGAACAACGCCGCCGACATCGTGATTGCCAAGAACTGGCAGGAAGTCGCCGAGAATCTTGGGATGGAGGCGGTAATCAAGAACGCCGAAATCGATGCCAAACGGGAAGCCGACGAGTGGGCGACCGCGATCGCGCTTGGTTATGATGCGATCGTCGGTGGGCCGGTCGATAGCTTGGCCGCCACCATATCGGTCAAGAAGGCCAATGCCGCCGGCATTCCGGTCTTCATGCTCGGTCGGACCTCGGCCGGGGGCAAGGTCGAGCTGATCGCGCGCGCCGATAACTTCTCATTGGGCACGATCGCGGCCGAGGAGCTGGTGAGGCGCATCACAGTTCAGCGTGGCGAGGCTGCCGGCAAGGTGCTCGAGCTGCACGGCCCGATGGACCAAGTCAACGCGCGCCAGCGCAGCGAGGCAATTCAGGCGGTGATCGCCAAGTACCCGAAGATCGAGTTGATTCGCAAGTTGCAGCATTGGACGCCGGAAGAGTTCTTCGACATCACGAAGTCGGTCGCCAGCACCAACGATCTGGTCGGCATCACGATGGGAAGCGATGTGATCCCCGGCGTCGATGCCGCGCTCGACTCGATCGGAAAGCTGAAGGCGATCGGCGACCCCGATCACATCGTGATCACGGGAATCGACGCGGACCCGCGCATTCTTGATTTGATGGGCAACGACATGTGGGACGCCTCGGCGCTCCAGGACATGGTCGGCTACGGCACGATGCTGGCCCACTACATCAAGGATTACCTTGACGGCAGCTTCAAGATCACCGCCGCCGGGGTGATCGACAACCCGGGCGCGCCGTATCACGGAATCGAGGCGCGGCCGGCTCCGGACACCGAGGGTTGGGAGATTCAAACCCCGAGCCGCGTTGTCGATAAGTCGAACCACACCGATCCGACGCTGTGGGGCAACGCGATCAAGAAATACCAATAGGCCAACGAGAGCTGGATCGCGGGTCGGGTGCGCCCATAGCGCGACCCGACCCGCGGCCGGATCGTAATCCGCCGGGGCGGCAGCCGCGAACCTTGGCAGCCGCCGCGCTGATTGACTGCCACGCTCGCCTCATCGACGATTAGAGACATTGACTAGATTCCTGCTTCGGAACGCGGTTTGGGTCGTGCTCGCGGTCGTCACGATCGCGTTCATCATCGTCGAGCCGCGCATATTTTCGGTGCGCATCCTCATCAACGTGCTGGAGCACTCGTCGATCCTCGGCATTTTGGTGATCGGCATGATCTTCTGTTTGTTAGCGGGCCGCTTCGATCTGTCCTCGGAATCGACGCTTGGTTTCACCGCGTTGGTCGGCGCCTGGATGGTCTCGACCAACGTGCATTTTGGGTCGGGCTGGTTGTTGCCGCCGTTGGTCGTCGTCATCCTGATGCTGGCCATGGGCGCGGCGATCGGTTGCCTCAACAGCTTCTTCATCATCAAGCTCAGGGTGAACGCCTTCATCGTGACCTTGGCCATGCTGTTGGCGTTTCGTGGCTTTACGTACGTCTTCACGGGCGCGAACACGATGTACGATCTGCCGGAGTCGTTCATCGGCCTCGGCAGCTACAGCATCGGCGGGATACTGCCCCTGTCGGTGATCTTGTTTGTCGGCTTGTTCGTCGTCAGCCAATTCGTCCTGTCCTATACGAGCTTTGGTCGCGACCTTTATGCCATCGGCGGCAACCCCGGGGCGGCCTTCGCCGCCGGCATTAGAGTCGATCGACGCACCCTGACCTCCTTCATCCTGTCCGGCATGCTCGCCGCGTTGGGGGGCTGGGTGCTCGCCGGTCGTTTGCAGGCGGTGACCATCAACCTCGCCCAAGGCATGGTGTTCGAGGTCTTTGCCGCCGCCGTGATCGGCGGGGTGAGCCTGGCCGGCGGCAAGGGCAACATGATCGGCCCACTCGGCGGCGTGCTGCTGTTGGGCATGATCACGACCGGTCTGAGCGTGATGCCCATCTCCAGTTTGTGGGTCGACGCCGTGCGCGGGGTGCTTATTTTGGTGGCGGTCGTGCTGTGGCGCGTCACCGAGATTTACGAAGAGCGATGGCGGGCGAGCGCACTCTGACGCCGACGACGGAGGCGAAGTCCGCGCTCCTGCGGGTGCGAGGTCTGTCCAAGCACTTCGACCATGTCGTCGCGCTGAGCGACGTGAGCTTTGAGGCGCACAGCCACCAAGTGCTGGGTCTGGTCGGTGACAACGGCGCGGGCAAATCGACCTTGATCAAGCTGATTTCGGGCGTCCACAGGGCCAACGCGGGCGAGATCTATCTCGCCGATCAGCAGATCGCCTTCGAGACGCCGCGGGAGTCGCGGGACGCGGGGATCGAAGTTATCTACCAGGACATGGCGCTGGTCAACGAGCTCGAAGTCTGGGAGAACGTTTTTCTGGGCCGGTTGCTGCGCAACAGCTTCGGCATCATCGAGCGCAAACGCATGATCGAGGAGGCCGCGCATCTTCTCGAACGTCTTGGCCTCCACGCCCTCTCGCCGACGACTCAGGTCGGCTACTTGTCCGGCGGGCAGAAGAAAGGCGTCGCCATATCGCGCTCGCTCTACTGGGACACGCGGCTGATCTTCATGGACGAGCCGACGGCCGCGCTCGCTGTCTTCGAGATTCGCAAGGTGTTGGAGCAGATCGAGACCTTGAGGCAGAGCGGCGTCGCCGTCGTCTTCGTCAGTCACAATCTAAAAGAGGTCCTCGCCACTGCGGATCGGGTCATGGTGCTCCACCGGGGACAGCTCACAGGCATCCGCAACGCCAAGGAAACGAGCGAGGACGAAGTCATCAGGCTTATGATGGGCACCGCCTAGCAGCAAGATCGCGGTGCGTGCGCCTGACCAACGGAGGGGAAGAATGGCACTCAGCGAAGCACAGGTAGCGCAATACGAACGCGACGGCTTTCTGATCGTCGAGGACCTTTTCCAGGATCGGGATTTGCAACCGGTCATCGATGAGATCGCACAACAAGTGGACAACATGGCGCGGCGGCTCTTTGACGCCGGGAAGATCAAGAGCGCCTACGCCGATCGAGATCACCACGCGCGCATGGCCGCGATCGCTACGGATTTCGACGAAGCGCCCGGTTTATTTCAGATCAGCACGCCGATGGGCCCCGAGCTTGCGAAGCTGTGGTCCTCGGATGTATTGCTCGGCATCGTCGGCCAGTTCATCGGCCCCGACATCGAGGGCGGCGCGGTCTGGAATGTGCGGCCCAAGGTGCCGGAGAATGCGCTGATGACCGTCCCGTGGCACCAGGATTGCGGCTACCTTGCGCCCGACGCCCAGCACACGCCCCAGCCGGCGTGCTGGATTCCCCTGCTCGATGTCACCGAGGAACTTGGCTGCCTGCAGGTGGTGCGCGGCGGGCACCGCCCCATGGGCAACACGACCCATCACGTCGAGAAGAAGGTCGGCGACCCGCGGTCTTGGTACCTTTACATCAAGGAGGAGGACCTTCCGCGTGGCGAGATCGTCACCTGCGAGATGCGCAAGGGATCGGTTCTGTTCCTGAACGAGAACCTGCCACATTGCGGCGTGCGAAATTGCTCGGACAAAGTGCGTTGGGCGATCGATGTGCGGTGGCTGCGGCCGAGCGACCCGGCCGGGATCGACGTGCTGAACCGCGGACCCCGCATGCGCAAGGCGGGCGATCCGAGCTTCCGGCCCGACATGATGCGATGGGCGCGAGAGGAGCGCGAAAAGTACAACGAGTGGGTGAACCGTGGCGACGGCGACCCGCTCGACCCGACCATCGACGGCTCATGGTACTTCGCCCGCTGGGACGCCGATTTTCGCGACTCGCCACCAGACGCGGCGGGTTAACGGTTGGCAAAACAATTGGGCTGGCGGCGGTGACACAGCACGTGTTCGACGGCACCGCCGTTCCGGCGAAGATCATCAGCGGGCCGGGCTGTCGGCGGGAGCGACCCGAGCGGCCTATCGATCACGGCCACCCGCGCTATCAATGCACCAAGACAGATTCAAGCGTGGCTAGCAACGCGGCGAACGTCAGTCGTCGAGCACGGCCATCGCGTAGATCTCGTGCAGGTAGCCCTCGAGGAATAGACCGGTGCAACCGACCGTCGTCCACGCCGGCTCAGCGCCTTCCTCGAACAGCTCGCGGCCGACCGCCATCACGGTCTCCCACGCCCGCGGATCCTTGTGGTAGGAGACAATCTCGACCACGTCGGCGAGGCTCGCGCCGTGCTTCTCGAGCACGCCACGAATCTGCGAGAAGCAATAGTGAGCCTGGGCCGCGACGTCACCGCGCGCCACGATGTTGGCGTCGCCGTCGGAGGCTACCTGGCCTGAGATCGCCACCAGTCGGCCACCTTTTTTGCGTGTCGCTCCCGCGATCGGCTCGGCGTGCCAATGGACGCTCGGCAGGTTGGTGGCGACGCGCGGTCCGTCGCTAAGATCGAGGATGGCGCGATAGGCCCCGACTAGGCCATGCCGCATGAGGCCGGTGGTGGCGATTAACGTATAGGCGTTGGCCTGCGCCGTTGCGATGTCTGGAACAATCTCAGCACACTAGGTCGACACGGTGGCATCCATGCCGCGAAAGTCGTGGTTGAAGCAGATTACATCGATCACATCGTTGAGCTGGCCGCCGCCGGCCGCGATGACCTCTTTAAGGCGGTCATAGCAGTAGCGGACTTGGGCGTAGTGCTCGCCCGGCGCCACCACCTTCCCGGCGGGATCGAGCGCGAGCAGGCCCGAGGTCACCATGATGTCGCCCTTGCGGCAGGCGGCGGACATCGGCAGACCGTCCATCCAGGCGAACGCCGGGGTAGCCACGCAGATCTTCTCGTCCGCGCCGAGGTGGGCGAGCGCGCGGACGCTGACGGCGATATCAGGACGCTGCAGCCCGCTCGAGCCGACCGCCGTCCACGCCGGCCGGTTGTCGCCCAGCACCTCGCGGGCGACCGCCAGCACCTCGTCGATTTCGCGCGGGTCGCGGTGAAACGACATCACGTCGATCACGTCGGCAAGCGATCCCCCCGCGGCCTCGACCGCCGCCTTCACACGGCCGAGCGCCGCACGAGCTTGGCCCGCCGCATCGGCAGCGACCGGCCGGCCGGCATCGTCGAGTCCGACCTGGCCGGCGACAAACAGAAGGTCACCGGCGCGGACCGCGGACGAGGACGGCTGCCCCGCCTGCCAGTCCCCGGCGTGAAATGCGTGGTAACTCTTGGACATTGCGCGTCCCCTTTTCTTCGATGCAGCGCGGTTAGCCTGTCGCGACCGGAAGCTCAAGGCGGGAGGCGCGGCCTGCGTCGTGAAACACCGTCTGGTCGGCGGGCATCGCGGAGAACGGCGCCTCGGCGCCGATTGGGACTCCGGTGTTGGGATTGCGGTCGTAGGCCGGATAGTCGCTGCTCGTGACCTGCACCCGAATCCGGTGACCTGTGCCAAAACTATGGCAAAGACCGCCGAGGTCGATGCGGTACTCGTAAATCCGCCCGGGTTCGATCAGGACCTCGCGCTCGCGGCTTTCACGGAAGCGCGCCCGGATCACGCCCTCCTGCATATTGAGCGAAGTGCCGTCGGGTGCGACATCGCACAGCTTGACCGTGAAATCGGTGTCAACAGCGGAGGACGCCGCGAACAAGATCACGTTTGCGCGCCCCGCGACCAAGAGCGACGCCCCCAGTGGGTCAGAGGTGTAGACGAGCACGTCGTTGCGCACCTCCACCGGCCGCTGGTCCTGCGGCCCCATCGGCGCGTTTCCAGGATAGCAGCAGGAATGACCGCCAACGCTGGGCACGGGTTGGTAGGGGTCGTAGACGAAGAAGTCGGGTTCCTCCTCGCTCGGCGTCTCTCTACCCAACCGCCCGTTGCCGCTGAGCGAGTTGGCGCGGCCTTCGCTGTGCAGGTACCAGCTTTCGTTCTGTCCCGGTAGCGGCCAACGCTCCGCATCACGCCACCGGTTCTCACCGGTGACGAAGACCCTCACGGCGGGCAGCGCGTCGAGTGCCGCCCGCTCGCCCTTAAGCCATGCGTCGCACCAGGCGAGCTGATAGTCGTCGACGACGTTGCGGGCATCCTCGCCGTAATCGACGCAGCCGACCTGCTGGCTCCAGGGGAGATGGTACCAGGGGCCGACCAGCAAGCGGTGCTCGACCTCGGTCTCCGCGACGCAGCGCTCGTAGGTCTCCACGGTCTGGGTGACGAAGGTGTCGTACCAGCCCGAGATATGAAGGCACGGCACCGCGATCCGCGACACCCGGGGACCGATCGCCCCTTCGCGCCAATAGTCGTCGTGGCTGGGGTGGTCGAGGTAGTCGCGCAGAAACGGCATGATCGGCGGCTCGACCAGGACCGGCAGCTCGCGCAGCGACTGGGTCGGGTGCCAATTGCCGCCGCAGCCGCTCAGCTTACGGAGCTGGGCGGCCAGCACCTCGTCGCGGGTGCGCGCCGCCACATCGCCGGCGAGAATCAGCGCCCAGTCTAGCACCGCCGCGAGCCCAAACGTGCCGCCGATGTGCGTAAAGCCCTCATACATGCCGGAGAAATAGAAGCCCGGCATCGTCGCGACGAGATGCGGCGGCCTCTCGGCGGCCGCGAGGAGCTGGTTGATGCCGGGATAGGAGAAGCCGTAGGTGCCGATGCGCCCGTTGCTCCAGGGCTGGGCCGCGCACCACTCGATCGTGTCGTAACCGTCCTCCGCGTCTAGGCGGAGCGGATAGAACTCGCCTTCAGACGCGTAGCGCCCCCGGGTGTCCTGCACCACGACCGCATAGCCGCGTCGTGCGTACCAGGCCGGGTGGGCGTAGACATAGGTCTGGGCGAGATGCTTGTTGTAGGGCTGGCGCTGCAGAAGCGTCGGGTGTGCGCCGCTGTCGTCGGGGCGGTAGACGTTGCAACGCAGCGTGACGTCGTCGCGCATGCGAACCGCCACGTCGCGCTCGGTGACGACGCCTGCCACGCCGTCCGGGTCTGTTGGCATCAGCCCTCCCTCCACGCGCACTCCGCGATGGGATAACACCAGACGTTTGTTTACGCGAGTCGGGTCCCCGATCTGGACTCGGGCGGCCGTGCGCTGCATCCTGCGTTGCCGTAATCCGCGCATCGAGGGGAACCACGACGAACTTGGTTAATCATCAGATCAGATTGGCGGGTCGGCCCGTCGGTCTGCCTCGGTCAAGCGATTGGGAATTGACCGAGGCACAGGTGCCCGATCTCCAAGACGGCCAGGTGTTGGTCAAGGTTCACTACATCTCGGTCGACCCGGCGATGCGCGGCTGGATGAACGACAGGGAGACCTACGTGCCGGCGCTCAAGCTGGGCGACGTGATGCGTGCGCTCACGGTTGGCGAGGTGATCGCCAGCCAAAACCCGGCCTTCACCACAGGCGAGTTCGTGGCCGGTGTCGATGGCGTGCAGGAGTATGCGATCTCCGACGGCGGCTTGTTGATGAAGGCGGATACCAACTTGGCGCCGCTCCCCGCATTCGTGAATACCTTGGGGATCGCCGGTCTGACCGCCTATTGCGGCCTGATTGAGGTGGGCGGACCAAAGCCGGGGGAGACCGTGGTCGTGTCCGGCGGCGCCGGGTCGGTCGGCGCGCATGTCGGCCAGATCGCTAAGATCAAGGGCTGTCGTGCCGTGGGGATCGCCGGTGGGCCCAAGAAGTGCGCCTACCTCATGGACGAATTGGGGTTCGATGCTGCCATCGACTACAAGAACGAGGCCCTCGACAGCGGTCTCGCCCGCGCCTGTCCTGACGGTATCGATGTGTTCTTCGACAATGTCGGCGGCGAGGCGCTGGACGCGGCGTTGGCGCGGATCAACTTCCACGCCCGCGTCGTGATCTGCGGCGCGATCTCGCAATACAACAACACCACGCCGATCGAAGGCCCGCGCAATTACCTCAACCTGCTCATCCGCAGCGGGCGGCTGGAGGGCTTCATCTACTTCAACTATCGTCAACAGTGGCCGGCCATGATCGCCGAGCTCGCGCAATGGCGCGCCGACGACAGGCTGAAATGCGCTGACGATGTGGTCGAGGGCGGTGTCGCGATCTTCCCCGATACGTTGCCGCGGCTCTTCTCGGGCGACAACTTGGGCAAGTTGATGATCAAGGTAGCCGACTGATCAAGGAGAAATTGATGCCATGTGCCACTGGTGCGCAAGCGATCGCCGCGCCGAACGCCCCAAGGCTGTCGAGGCCCACCCCTGGACCGTAGTGAACCGCCCGGCGGTAATGATGGATACTCGCTATCGGCGGTAGCAGCGCCAGGTGGGCGACAGAGACGCTCAAGGGCCTGTGTTATTTCCGCAGTGCCGTCATTTGATCGCCGTAACCATCGGGGTTCGCGGTCACATCTATCACACTCGGTACCTGTGCCGAAAAGGCCATTGGCAATACCTTCTCGATCGACTCGTCAGCACCAACGGTCCAGGCCTGGCAACCCAAACCTCTGGCTGCCGTGGCAAAATCGACCGCCGGATATTTCACGCCGCTCACCGGATGTTGCAGGTGTCGCTGTTTGATATCGATAAGTGACAGCGCCGCATCATTCACGACGACAACCGTCAGCGGGATGTTCAGGTGGGCGGCGGTCGAGAGCTCAGCCAGACACATCAGCATGCCGCCGTCACCGGTAAGCGCGATCACCGGGCGGCCGGGGTCGTTCAGATAAGACGCGATTGCCGCAGGTAGCGCAAAGCCCATGGTCGACAGGCCGTTCGATTTCAGAACGTCGTGGGGCTGCGCTGCCGGCCAGCGGGCCATCGCCGAAAACATATGTGCACCGGCGTCAACCGCCAATCGGGTTCCAGAGGGCGCCGCTTTCGCAAGAGCATCGACAATGCTGCCCGCCGTGTGGCCATGCCCTCTAAGGGCCAGTCTTGCGCGCAGGCGCGCGCGCAATTCCCCGACCTCCGAGGTGTGCCAATCGGATCCCGACGCATTCTCGGTTAAGGTTTCAACGTTGGCCGATAGCCTACCGTCGAGACAAACCGCCGGCGTGAACGGAAACTCTTCCGACATTCCCTGCAAGACCACACCAACCGGCGCGACGTAGGTCCACGGTGCGGGGATCACTTCGATGGGATCAAGACCAAGGGTCAAGATCAGGTCGGCCTTTGAAAGGGTATCGCCTTCGGCTGTCCCCCCCGTAAACAGGCCCACGAACCATGGATCATCATCAGGTATGACTCCCTTGGCTTTATAGGTTGACAAAACGGGACAGCCAATTCGGTCGACCAAATCGCGTAATTTCCCGGAAATCCCGGCCCGCCGTGCCTGATGCCCGACAATGATGACGGGTCGGCGGCTGCGTGAAAGCAATTGAGCCATGTTGCCCAAGGGTTCATCAATGTCGGGATACGTCTCCAGAGGCGCCATGTCTCCGGGATCAAGTTCTTGCACAACTCGAGCGCGGGCCTCTTTCACCGAGAGATCAAAATGAATCGGGCCATAAGGATCAACGAGCGTGGATTGGATAAGCGAGTCCATGGCCGTCCCAGCGTTTCCGGCGGTAAGGCGCAGGGTACCCTTGGTGATCGGCGCGAACATCGCTTGCTGATCGAAAACCTGATGGGGAGACAGGGTGCCATCCCTGTCGGCCGCATCGGTAATCAGTATCAGGGGCGCGCGTTCCAATGATGCATAAGCGACGCCGTTCACCACACTCGCAGCGCTCGGGCCGATGCCGGTCAACACTACACCTGGCACGCCTGTCAACTCCGCGCTGACTGCGGCCATCAAAGCCGCGGCGGTTTCGGTCTTGCATAGAACGAAATCGATGCCGACGCGCCCTGCGGCTTCAATAAGTTCGAGGCTCGATCCACCGCCCGGAACGCCGAACATTCGCTCCACCCCAAGTGTCCGGAAGCGGGCGACCAGCTTATCGACAAGCGTTTGCGTCATATTCGTGTGAACTTCTTCATGGTGTGGGAAAAAAATAGTCCGCGTCTAACCGAGCTATAACCGAATCTTGTGTACGGCGTTGAAATGAAGGCGGCGTATCCTGGTGATTGTTGATGTCACCACTTGAGCTAAGCCAAGGAAGGATAGGCCATGAAAGAGAATACCGTTGTTGCTTTTCAAAACCCATCTGATTTTCAGAAAGATCCGTTGACGGAAGTCCTACAAGCTGGAGCTCGCGAGTTGTTGGCCCAAGCCGTTGAGGCCGAGGTCTCCGTGTTTTTGGGTAGCCATGCGGCGCTTGTTGACGCCGCCGGCCGCCGCCGGGTTGTCCGCAATGGATATCTGCCGGAACGCTTCATCCAGACCGGGATCGGCCCGGTGAGCGTGCGCCAACCCCGTGTGCGGGACCGGGGGGACGGCGCCATCCGCTTCACGTCGGCGATCCTGCCGCGCTATCTGCGCCGCGCCAAGAGCCTGGAAGACCTTTTGCCATGGCTGTATCTGAAGGGCATTTCCACCGGCGACTTCGGGGAAGCCTTGGCGGCGCTCCTGGGGAGCTCCGCGCCGGGGCTTTCGGCCTCCACGATCACCCGGCTGAAAGAGGTCTGGGGGGTTGAGGCGGAGCGCTGGCAACGGCGCGACCTCACGGCCAAGCGCTACGTCTATTTCTGGGTGGACGGCATCTATTTCAGCGCCCGCATGGAGGAAGAGAAGCAGTGCATCCTGGTGATCGTCGGGGCCACGGACAAGGGACAGAAGGAACTGATCGCCATCGCCGACGGCTATCGCGAAAGTGAGCAGTCCTGGCTCGAAGTTCTGCTCGATCTCAAGCGGCGCGGCCTTGAAATGGGTCCGCAACTGGCGCTCGGCGACGGCGCGCTCGGCTTCTGGAAGGCGCTCCGCCAAGTCTACCCAGGCGCCCGCGAGCAACGCTGCTGGGTTCACAAGACGGGCAACGTCTTGAACAAGCTGCCCAAGGGTCTGCAAAAGAAAGCCAAGGGGCGCCTGCAAGACATCTGGATGGCCGAAACCAGGAAGGATGCCGAGAGCGCCTTCGACTTCTTCCTGGAAGCCTACGGGCCGAAGTACGACAAGGCCGCGGCCTGCCTGGCCAGGGACCGCGACGTCCTGCTGACGTTCTACGACTTCCCCGCCGAGCACTGGAAGCATGTACGCACGACCAACCCCATCGAGAGCACGTTCGCCACGGTTCGTCTGCGCACCTACCGGACCAAGGGCTGCCTGTCGCGCAAGACGGCGATGGCCATGGTCTTCAAACTATGCCAGTGCGCTCAGAGAAAATGGAGAAAACTCGATGGATCGAACCATCTCGCCGAGATCATTCGCGGCGTCAAATTCGTAGATGGAGAACGCCAGGATCGCGCCGCCGCATGATCAGCCCATACACAACTTTTGACAATAGCTCCGTCTAACCTCAGCAACCGCCACTGTCGGCATTGTCAGAGTAACGCAGGTTGGCCTGCAAAGGCCGCGTTCTGAGGCATTCAGGCCGCCAGCCATCGCCACTCGGCTAGAGCGGCGGCGCGGTTTTGCTTGAAGGTGCCACGGCGGTTGAGGTGGCGGTCTTGATTGAAGTGGTTTTGGATCGAGGCATGGACGGCGGCGAACTTTTGAAGGGTCTTGGCGCTTCTGAACTTCGCCATTGCTCGCTCTCGTCGTCGGGACGGCTGGTGTGAGTTTTCGGCCCGATTGTTGAGCCAGCGTCCGCACTCCTGACGCTTTGCGATCCCAATGGTCGTCATCGCAGCTCGGTACGAGCGAAGACGGTCGGTTACGATCGAGCGCGGTCGGCCGTAGCGCCTCATCGCGCGCTTCAAGAACTTCAGCGCCGCCCCGCGATCCCGGCGCTTCGTCGCGAAGACCTCGAGCACTTCTCCTTCGTGATCAACCGCACGCCAGAGATAATGAATCTCTCCGTTGATTCTGACGAACACTTCGTCCAGGTGCCACCGCCACCGAGAATACGACCGACGATGGACGCGTCGTCGCCTGATCTCCGCGGCGAACATCGGACCGAACCGATTCCACCAGAACCGCACCGTCTCGTGGCAAACATCGATACCGCGCTCAAACAGGAGATCTTCAACCTGCCGAAGCGACAGCGGATAGCGGATATACATCATCACCGCGAGGCGAATCACCTCGGGCGAGCTGTTGAAGTATCGGACGGGATCGCGCATCGCCGAAACCTAAGGAGCCTCGCCAGGAGCCTCAACCCGATTTACTCTGACAATGCCCTTGAGCGGCCTCGTGGCCGCGCGGTGGGCCGCTCAAGTTGACGTAGGTCGGTGATTTACCGAAACTTGGCGCTATGGAGCCCGACGAGATGCGCACCAACTCGCGCCGCGCCAGTCGCCTATTAAAGGCGCTCAGCAACGAGCATCGCCTACTCATCATGTGCCAGCTGGCGGGCGGCGAACAATCCGTCGGCGAACTCGAACGCTTGGTTGGCCTCAGCCAATCGGCGCTTTCCCAGCATCTCGCCCGACTGCGCCAGGATGGCCTTGTGCGGACCCGGCGCGAAGCCCAAACCATCCACTACTCACTGGCCGGCGACCACGCCTCGCGCATCATCGAGGTGCTCTACGACATCTATTGCGGAGGCGCGCCAATCGAGACCAGCTCGGCAAATCTAGTCGACGCGTGAGACGGCGACCCTAACTGCGATCGGCGCCGTAGTAGAGCAGTACGGTGTGCTTGGCCTCAGCGAAGAACAACCATCGCTCCACCACCAACCCGCCCATCATCGAAAGCACCGCGATGAGTGGCAAGATGGCGCCAAGCCAACCGGTCACGGCGCTGGCCACGGCGATTAGCGCAAGCGGCACGACGAAACCGCCGGCAACCGCGAGCCGCCGCAGCTGGCCGGCATGCTCGCGCGCGACGCGGTAGCCCATCTCCTTTTGAAGATAGTTCTCCTCGGTATGCGGCGGGTCCAGAAATCGCACGTCTCCGATCGCGCCGAGGCCTGTCGCCGTCTCGGGCGTCGCCGCGCCGCAGGTCGAGGCGATGTAGCGCCAGTAGCCGACCTTAAGACTCAACCCAAGGGCGATGAGCGCGGCGGCGATCCCGCCCAGCCAGGGCGGGCCGACGCCGAACAGCTGCCCGAGCGCGAAAAGCCACGCACCGCCCGACATCGCGCCCAAACCCAGATAGCCCGCCGGCACCCAATCGTTGTGCCATTGGTGGATGGGCGCGAGGCTGCGGTAGATCATGGCCGTGGCCAGCACCGTCGCTAGGGCAAGCACCGCCGTCGCCAGTGCGGCGGCCCGGACCCATCCGTCGAGCCGCGCCAGCTCGCCGTCGCCGTCGGCTAGGAACAGCCACCCGACGGCGAAGATAGCCGCTACCGGATAGGTCAGAATGGCCAACAGACCCTCGCGCGACAGCCACGAAGAGCGCCACTGGCTGATCGCGCGCCAAGCTCGTTCCGGGTGGCCGAGGTGAACGGTCGAGGCGAGGAGGCCTACCGTGATCAGGGCGAACGCTGCTACCAGACTTGTCCACGCGAAACCGGCCGACGCCGGCAGAGCATTCGCGACGCCGAGCACCGCGAGCGTGGCGAGAAGCCCATAACCCGCACCCGATGCAACCGTAAAGAAAATGACGGAGTAGGCTGGATGCACGTCGGCCCCTTAGCGCGAGAACAGGCGGTCAACCCAGCCGAGGAACGGACCTTCGGGCTCTAGGTTCGGGTCCGGCGTTAGCGCCAGCGCGGGTGCCGCCTCGGTGAACCGCGACCGCGGTTCACCGAGGCGGCAAGTACTTGTTGGTTGGCCGATAGCCCATCTCGGGCATCAGGTCATGGCCACCGCGCTCAGCCACCAGTTTTGATACCGCCGAGTCGGGATCGCCGAGATCGCCGAAGTGGCGCGCCGAGGTCGGACAGGCGGCGACGCAGGCGGGAACCCGGTCCACCTCCTCGAGGTTCTCGTTGTAGATGCGATCGATGCAGAGCGTGCATTTCTTCATCACCCCAGCATCGGTGTCGAACTCGCGAGCCCCGTAGGGACAGGCCCACGAGCAGAGCTTACAGCCGATACACTTGTCTTCATCAACCAAGACGATGCCGTCCTCGGCGCGCTTGAACGAGGCGCCGGTGGGACACACAGTGACGCAGGCAGCATCCTCGCAATGCAGGCATGACCGGGGGAAGTGAACCGTGCGCCCATCAGCGCCCTCTCCTGCTTCGAAGCTGTGCACCCGATTGAACCAGACCCCATCGGGATGGGCCCCATAAGGATCGAGGTCGGTGAGCGGCGCCGCGTGGCCGCCCGAGTTCCACTCTTTACAGCTGACAGCACAGGCGTGGCACCCAACGCAGGTGTCGAGGTCAATGACAAGCCCCAGCGCTTTCGGGCCCCGATCCGTCGGCAAGGCGGTCATGGCGACTTCGGGGGGCGGCGAAAATCGGCGCCGTAGCGCAACACGGCCGGCCGCGCGCGCGCCGGGGAGCGGTGGTAACGGGGCTAGCCGCGGCGCCGTCTCGGCGATCTCGTCGGCGGCGCATTTCTCGATCCGCACGCGAAGGTCGTACCAAGCCGCCTGCCCGGTCAGCGGGTCGCTGTTGGACAGCCGTCGCGGGTCGTCACCGGGGAGCAAATCGGAGATCAGGTGGTTGAGAAGAAAGCCTTTTCGCACTTCCGGGGCGTCCCCCGCCAGCCCCCAGGCGCCGGCGCGCTTGCCAACAGCGTTCCAGGTCCACACGGTGTCGGGGTTGACGCCATCCATTAGCCGCGCGCTTGCCCGTACCCGCCCGTGGTGACTAATAACCCAGATCCAATCGCCGTCCCCCACACCCAACCGGGCGGCGGTCTGGTGATGAATGTAGAGTGTGGAACGGCGTGCAAAGTTGACCCCTGTTGAGGGGTGATCGGCGTCCAAATTTGCCCCCCTGAGCCTGGCTAGTCCAAGTCACCTCGTTTTTGGGCGGACGAGGTGGTGGGGGATGTTGGTCGTGGAGACGATAGCGCGGATCCGGCGGGAGTATTTCGTCAAGGGGAAGCCGATCAAGGAGATCGTGCGGGACGTGAAGGTCTCGCGCAACACGGTGCGCAAGGTGATCCGTTCGCAGGCGACGGCGTTCACCTACGACCGGCGGGTCCAGCCGATGCCGAAGCTGGGGCCGTGGACGGCCGAGCTGGAGCGGATGCTGGAGGCCAACGAGACCAAGTCGAAGCGGGAGCGGCTGACGCTGCTACGGATCTCCGAAGCCCTCGAGGGTCTGGGCTATGGCGGCGGCTACGACGCGGTGCGGCGCTACGCCAAGGCGTGGCGGTGGCGCCGTTCGGCATCGACGGCGCAGACCTATGTGCCGTTGGTGTTCTCGCCGGGCGAGGCCTATCAGTTCGACTGGAGCCACGAGTACGTGGTGCTGGCGGGGGTGACGACCAAGGTCAAGGTCGCGCACGTCCGGCTGTGCCACAGCCGAATGTTCTTCGTCCGCGCTTATCCGCGCGAGAGCCAGGAGATGGTGTTCGACGCCCACGACCGGGCATTCCGGCTGTTCCAGGGTGCCTGCCGGCGAGGCATCTACGACAACATGAAGACGGCGGTGCAGACCGTCCTCATCGGCAAGGAGCGCGCGTTCAACCGGCGCTTCGTGCAGATGTGTGGCCACTACCTGGTCGAACCGACAGCATGCACGCCGGGAGCGGGATGGGAGAAGGGGCAGGTCGAGAACCAGGTCGGGATCATCCGCGGTCGGTTCTTCACCCCGCGGCTGCGCTTCAAGACCTACGACGAGCTCAACGCCTGGCTCTTGGACCAGTGCGTCGCCTACGCCCGGGGTCATCCCCACCCGGTGTTCAAGGACAGGACTGTCTGGCAGGTGTTCGAGGACGAGCGTCCGTCCCTGGTCGGCTATCGCGGGCCGTTCGACGGCTTCCACGCGGTCCCGGCGTCGGTGTCGAAGACCTGCCTGGTGCGCTTCGACAGCAACAAGTACAGCGTGGCGGCGCGCGCCGTCGGCCGTCCGGTCGAGGTCCATGCCTACGCCGATCGCATCGTCATCCGCCAGGACGGCGAGATCGTCGCCGAGCATGCCCGGCGCTTCGGCCGCGACCAGACCGTCTATGACCCGTGGCACTAGGTGCCCGTGCTGGCGAGGAAGCCCGGTGCGCTTCGTAACGGCGCGCCGTTCAAGGACTGGGCGCTGCCCGGCGCCCTGGGTCGCGTGCGCGTCCGGCTCGCCGGCCACGACGACGGCGACAGGCAGATGGTCGAGATCCTCACCGCCGTGCTGGCGGATGGGCTGGCGGCGGTGGAGGCCGCCTGTGCCGAGGCGCTCGCTGGCGGCGTGTGCAGCGCCGACGTCGTGCTCAACATCCTCAATCGTCGGCGCCAGCCGTCCGAGACGGCGCCGATCCCGACGCCCGCGAACCTGCGTCTTCGCTTTGAGCCGGTGGCCGATTGCACCCGCTACGACCGCTTGAGGGGGGTCGGCCATGGAGCGCCATGAGGTCCTGGAGATGATGGCCGCACTCAAGCTCGCCGGCATGCGCGACGCGTTCGACGAGGTGCTCGCCGACGGCCTCAAGCGCCAGCATCCGATGCAGCGAATCATCGGCGAGCTGTTGAAGGCCGAGATCGCCGACAAGCAGGCGCGATCCATCAAGTACCAGATGAGTGGCGCCAAGCTGCCGCTGGCCAAGGAGCTGGCCGACTTCGACTTCACCGACACCCCGGTCAACGAGCCGCTGGTCCGCGAGTTGGCGGTCGGCGGCTTCCTGGCCAACCAGCGCAACGCCGTGCTGATCGGCGGCACCGGCACCGGCAAGAGCCATCTCGCCGTCGCCATCGCGCGGGCCTGCATCCGCGATGGCGCCCGGGGCCGCTTCTTCAACGTCGTCGACCTGGTCAACCGGCTCGAGGCCGAAGCCCGCGCCGGCCGCCAGGGCCGGCTCGCCGATCAGCTGGCCCGGCGCGACCTCGTCATCCTCGACGAGCTCGGCTACCTGCCCTTCGCCCAAACCGGAGGCCAGCTGCTGTTCCACCTCGTCAGCCGGCTCTACGAGCGCACCTCGATCATCGTCACCACCAACCTGACCTTCGGCGAATGGCCGTCCGTCTTCGGCGACGCCAAGATGACCACCGCGCTCCTCGATCGTCTGACGCACCACTGCGAGATCATCGAGACCGGAAACGACTCCTGGCGCTTCAAGAATCGGTCCTAAAGGCAACCGATCCACCTGCGGCCCGGTCGCCCAGGTGGGCCCACAGGAACCTCCCACACGCGGTCCGCCGCCAGCCGCGTGGTGGGCGCGTCGGCCCGCGCGCGGGCCCCTCCTATGGACTACCTGTACGACCTCCGCCGTGCATCCCCAAAGGGGTCAACATTGCACGCCGATAGGGGGTCAATGTTCAACGCCGATTGACAGTAGAGGGCATTGCGGGCGTGAATCTGGCGCTGCCAGGCATTCTGCGAGTCCCACGAGTGATACATCGCCATCGGTCGCTGGGTTACCGCGTGCAGGGGGAACGCTTCTTGATCGATCGCCTGCTCCTCGAGCGGCGGATACCACAGCGGCAGAGGATCGAAGCACGTCACAATGCGTTCGCGCAGCTCGTCAGGCCGCTGTACGAGGCCATGGCCCTCGGCCGCGAGGCGGAATTTCTGGAACACCTCGCTGTAGATCTCGAGCACGATCTGCTGGTTGTCGGCGATAAATCCCATTCGGTTGGCGTACCGGAAGAACTGAATATCAGCAGGCAGCTCCTCCTGAAAAAAACACTGGTGCTCAACATAGCGGACAAGTTGATCGGGGTTGGGCTCGCCGCGGCCGCTGACCGTGCCATCCGCGCCGCGCCAGCCAGCATGCCAATGCCAGGCGCTCGCTCGTGGCGCACCATGTAATCGGGAAATCCGCCGGGATATTGTGGCGCGCCCTCCTCGTCGACCATACCGGGAAGGCCGAGTCGCGCACCGAGGTCGAGCAGCACGTCCTGGAACGGTCGCACGTCGCGATCGGGCTCGATCACCGGCTGGCGGATAGAATCGCCGACCGCATCAGCTCTCGAAATTGGCCGATCCAGAAGCGAAATGCAGTCGTAGCGCTCGAGGTAGGTTGTGTCGGGCAGAATCAGGTCGGCATAGGCCACCATCTCCGAGTGGAACGCATCGGAATAGATGATGTGAGGGATGCGATATTCGCCGCTGGCCGCGTCCTTGTCGGTCAACATGTCGATCGTGCCCTGGACGTTCATGGCCGAGTTCCAGCTCATGTTCGACATGAACAAGAGCAAGGTGTCGATCGGATACGGATCGCCCTGCCAGGCGTTGCGAATGACCGTGTGCATGAGGCCATGGGCGGCGAGTGGCGCCTCCCACGAATAGGCCTTGTCGATGCGAAGGGCCAGGCCGTCGGCGTCCACTAATAGGTCTTCGGGGCCGCGAGGAAAGCCGAGCGGCGACCCCGGCAGCGGCTGGCCGGCCACCACCTCGCCGGACTTGCCGGCCGGGGGCCCGAGCGGCGGCACCGGTCGCGGAAACGGTGGCTTGTAGCGGAAGCCGCCGGGACAATCGATGCTCCCGAGCAGCATCTGCAGCACATGGATGGCGCGGCAGGTATGAAGGCCGTTCGAGTGCGCCGCGATTCCGCGCATGGCGTGGAAGCTGACCGGCCGCCCGATCATCTGAGTCTGTTCGCGCCCGGCCCAATCGGTCCATGGCTGTTCGATCACGATCTCCTGATCGAACGCCACGGCGGCGAGCTCAGCGGCGATGCGGCGGATGGTGGCGGCGGCGATTCCCGTCCGCGTCGCCACCGCCTCTGGCGCGTAGGCGGGATCGAGGAAACGGTGCGCCATCAGTTCGAAGGCCGGAATCGCCGCCCGCCCGTCCGCCAATCGATAGGCGCCGACGAGCGCTGGCGTGATGTCGGCATCGAGCGCGCCGCCGAGCGCCTTGCGCGTCGCGTCCCAGGCCAGCGGCCGACCGGACTCGTCGCGCGCGAACAGCCCGTGGTCAGGCGCATCGGGGCTATCAATGACCAGCCAGTGCGCATTGGTGTAACGAACCAGATAAGCGAAATCGATTCGATCGGCGAGCAGGAGTTCGCGAATCAAGGAAAAGACAAAGAGCCGGTCGGTTCCGGGCCGAATGCCGATCCATTCGTCGGCGATCGCCGAGTACCCGGTCCGGACGGGGTTGACGGAAATGAAGCGCGCGCCGCGCGATTTAAGCTTTCCCAGGCCGATCTTGATCGGGTTGCTGTCATGATCCTCGGCCACGCCGAACATCACGAAACAACGAGTGCGCTCCCAATCGGCCTCACCGAACTCCCAGAAGGAGCCACCGATCGAGTACAGTCCGCCCACCGCCATGTTGACCGCGCAAAAACCACCGTGGGCGGCATAGTTGGGGGTCCCGAACTGGCCCGCCCACCAGCTTGTCAGAGCCTGACTCTGGTCGCGGCCGGTAAAGAAGGCGAGCTTGCGCGGGTCGCTGTCGCGGATCGGCCGCAGCCACGCGGTGGCCATATCCAGCGCCTCGTCCCAGCCGATCTCGCGAAATTCGCCGGCGCCCCGCGCGCCCACCCGGACCAGCGGTGCGCGCAGTTTGGCTGGTGAGAGCTGCTTCATGATGCCGGCCGAGCCCTTGGCGCACAGAACCCCCCGGTTCACCGGATGATCGCGGTTGCCCTCGATGTAACGAATCGCTCCGTCGCGCACATGGACTTTGATTCCGCACCGGCACGCGCACATGTAGCAGGTGGTGAACTTCACCTCATCGCCAACCTTGGGCGAGGTCTCAATGATCGGCTCGCTGTCCCCTTTCGCGCTGCCGTCGACGACATTATATTAGGTGATACTAATGGACTATAACCCATGGTTCTAGTCCACGCCTCTGGCCGCCGCTCGCGACGACCGCGCTGCGTACGGTGAAGGAGGGCACTGGCTAGCTCCTATGCAGATCTATCTGCCCATCGCCGAGATGTCCGTCAGCGTCTTCCTGCTGCTCGGCATGGGCGCCGGGGTCGGCTTTCTCTCCGGCATGTTCGGGGTCGGTGGCGGCTTTCTGATGACACCGCTACTGATCTTCATTGGCGTGCCGCCAGCGGTCGCGGTCGCGTCCGAGGCCAACCAGATCGTCGCGGCGTCGGTCTCGGGGGTTATCGCCCACTGGCGGCGGGGCAACGTCGATTTCAAGATGGGCGGTGTCATGCTGGTCGGCGGCATGGCTGGGTCCACGGTTGGAGCTTGGTTGTTCCGGGCGCTCCGCGAGCTCGGCCAGATCGACCTCGTGATCGCCGTTTCGTTCGTCGTATTTCTTGGCGTCATCGGCGCGCTGATGGCAGCCGAGAGTTGGCGCACGATCTTGAAATCGATGAGCGGGCCGCGGCCACGACGCAAGGCGCATCAGCACTACTGGCTGCACGGCCTGCCGCTGAAGATGCGCTTTCACCGCTCGAAGCTCTACATCAGCGCCATCGGCCCCCTGGTGCTTGGCTTCATGGCCGGTGTGCTGGCGGCGATCATGGGAGTAGGCGGCGGCTTCATGATGATCCCGGCCATGATTTATCTGCTCGGGATGCCGACCTCGGTGGTGGTCGGCACGTCGCTCTTTCAGATTATTTTCGTGACCGCGACTGTCACGGTCTTGCACGCGGCGACCAATCAGACGGTCGACGTGGTGCTGGCGCTGCTGCTGTTGGCGGGAGCGGTGGTCGGGGCCCAGTTCGGCACGCGGGCGGGGGCAAGGCTGCGGAGCGAGCAGCTTCGTGGCCTGCTCGCTCTGCTCGTCCTGGCGGTATGCGCGAGGCTCGCCTACGGGCTTTTCGCGACGCCCGAGGACCTATTCTCGATCGGTATTCCCCTGGGGCAAGAGTGAGAGGCGGTGCGAGGTGATGCGAGCCGCCACCGCCACCGCTTGCGCCGTTGTCGCCGTCGGTCTCGCCGCGACCCCGCCGAGTTTCGCCACCGAGCGCCTGGTCGCGGACATCTCCTCGAAGATCATCGCAATTACCTCGAGCTTCGCTGGCGCCGAGCTCTTGTTGTTCGGTGCGAAGCAGGGTCCGGGCGATGTCGTCGTCAGGGTGCGCGGCCCCGCCCAGACCATGGTGGTGCGGCGTAAATCTCGCGTCGCGGCCGTCTGGATCAACCGCGATTCGGTGCTGCTCAAGGATGTGCCGAGCTACTACGCGATTGCTTCGAGCGCGCCGCTGGCCGACATCCTGCCCGAAGAGGAGCGTCGGCGGCTCGGGTTGGCGAGCGAATTCCTAGAGTTCGCGGCCGCGACGCCGATCGCCGCAGGTGAGCTCACTGCCTACCGCGAGGCGTTGGTGCGCAACAAGAAGCGCGTTGGGCTGTATCGCGAGGCCGAGGGTGGCGTTCGTTTCCTCGAATCCGTCCTGTTCCGTACCATGGTGATTTTCCCGGCGAACGCGCCAATCGGCGCCTACCAGGTCGATGTCTACCTCGTACGAGATGGGCGCATCGTCAGCAGCGAGTCGACCCCGCTCTACATCAGCAAATCGGGCATTGAGCGCGCGGTCTTCGACTTCGCCAACGACACACCAATCCGCTACGGCATTGTCGCCGTGCTAATGGCCCTGGTCGCCGGGTGGCTAGCGTCGCTCGTGGCGCGCCGCCCGTAGCTCACTTGCGCAGACGAAACTTGTAGACGCCGGCCTCTTCGTTCCAGTCGACAAGGGTGTGGCCGCTGCTCTCGCAGTAGGCCGCGAAGTCGTCGACGGCGCTCGGGTCGGTCGCGAGCACCTCGAGTATCGATCCGGCCTCCAACGCCTTCAGCGCCTTGCGCGCCTTGAGAACCGGGAGCGGGCACTGCAGGCCGGTGGCGTCCAATACGGTCGTCGACGTGGGCAATACAATGGTCAAAGGGGGGACCTCGCGTTGTCGAGAAGAGCATTCGAGTGTAGGACAGGACCGGCCTTCGGGCACGTTGTCCTCCACGCAGGCACAACAAAGTGATTCGCAAAACCCGAGAGGCATGGCAATCCTGGCCCGCACATGAGCCTTGCCGACATTAGTTTCCCCGCCGCCGCCGGCGCTGGCGCGCTTAGCTTTCTCTCGCCGTGCGTATTGCCACTGGTGCCGGCCTTCCTGTGTTTTGTCGCGGGCGCCAGCCTCGACGAGCTGACGCGTGACGACGAGGCGCGGGTCTCGGCCGCGCGCGTCGTGCCGCCCACCGTGGCCTTCGTTCTCGGCTTCTCAACGGTGTTCGTCGCCCTCGGGGCCAGCGCGTCCGCGATCAATGCACTTTTGCTCGAGAACCTAACCGTGATTAGCCAGGTCGCGGGCGCCGCCATCGTGATTTTTGGACTGCACTACATCGGCCTTTTCCGCATCGCGTTGCTCGACCGCGAGGCCCGCTTCCATGTTCAGCGGGTGCCGGGCGGCCTGGTCGGCGCGTACGTGGTAGGCGTTGCGTTCGCCTTCGGCTGGACCCCCTGCATCGGACCGATTCTCGCGGCCATCCTCGCGGTCGCGGCGAGCGAGGGCTCAACCACTTTCGGCGTTTCGCTCTTGGCGACCTATGCGCTCGGGCTCGGGGTGCCGTTCATCGCGGCGGCCATGGCGGTCGGTCCGTTCATGAATTTTCTCAAGCGCTTTCGCCGCCACTTGCACAAGGTGGAGATGGGGGCTGGCGCCCTGCTGGTCGTCACCGGTGTGCTCATGTTCACCAATCGCTTGGCCGACTTCAGTTACTACCTTCTCGAGGCCTTTCCCATCCTCGCCACCATCGGCTAGAGCCTGCCAGCGGGCGAATCGCCCGGAGGAACGCGCGATAGTAGTGTGTCAGCCTCACCGTTAGGGGATCGCGGGAGGCGGACACGACATGAACATCGCGCAACTTCTAAACAAGGCGGCCCTGAGTTGCGGGGAACTCCCCGCTGTGGCGGTGGGGACCGCGGTCGTCCATGACTACGCCGCACTGGCGCGCCGTGTTGGCACGATCGCCGGCAATCTGCGTCAGCGATTCGGGCTCGCACCCGGGGATCGCGTCGCCATCGCGATGTCCAACCGGCCCGAGTATATCGAGATCAAATACGCGATCTGGCAGGCCGGGTTGGTGGCCGTACCCATCAACGCCGGCCTTCATCCGCGCGAGTTTCAGTACATTCTCTCGCACTCGGGCGCGCGTCTTTGCCTGGCCGGCCCCGAACTCGCACCGATCATCGCCGCGCTGATCAGCGAGACCGAGACCCTGGAGGCCGTCGTTTCGACAGAGGACGCCGAGTACGCGACGCTCAGCCAGGGCGAGTACTTCGACGTTGCCGAGGTCGCCCCGGATGACGCGGCGTGGCTCTTCTACACCAGCGGCACGACCGGGCGGCCCAAAGGGGCCACGCTGACCCACCGCGTCCTTCTGGTGATGACGTTGAGTTACTACGCCGACATCGAAGCAGTCGAGCCGGGCGCCACCGTCATCCACGCGGCGCCACTCTCACACGGCGCTGGGCTCTATGGCTTACCGTTCGTCGCCAAGGCTGGGGTAAGCGTCATCCCCGAGAGCCGCAGGTTCGAGCCCGACGAAATGCTGCGGCTGATCGCGGCGTGGCCACGGACGAGCTTTTTCGGAGTCCCCACCATGGTCACCCGGATGATCAATTCGGACGCGGCCGGCAGCGCCGACACCGGAAATCTCAGCACGATCGTCTACGGCGGCGCACCCATGTACGTCGCCGACTTGCGCAAGGCGCTAGCGCTGCTGGGCCCGAAGCTTGTCCAAATATACGGGCAAGGCGAGACGCCGATGACGGCGACGATACTAACCAAAGCCCATCACGCCGACAGCGAGCACCCCAACTATCTCGATCGACTGCGCTCGGCCGGCGTTTCGCGCACCGACACCGAAGTGCGCATCGTTGACGAAGAGGACAAGCCGCTGCCAACCGGTGAGATCGGCGAGATCGTGGTGCGCGGCGACGTGGTGATGAAGGGCTATTGGAACAACCCACAAGCCACCGCCGAATCGCTGCGCGGCGGCTGGCTCCATACCGGCGACCTCGGCTCCATCGACGAAGATGGTTTCCTGACCATCCGCGACCGTTCCAAGGACATGGTCATCAGCGGCGGCGCCAATGTTTATCCCCGCGAAATCGAGGAGGTACTGCTGCGCCACGCTGGCGTACTGGAGTGCTCGGTCATCGGGCGCCCCCACCCGGAGTGGGGTGAGGAGGTGGTGGCGTTCGTCGTCGCCCGACCCGACGCCGAGGTGAGTGAGACGAAGCTCGACCGCATGTGCCTCGACAATATCGCCCGCTTCAAGCGCCCGCGCGCCTACTTCTTCATAGACCGGTTGCCGAAGAACAACTACGGTAAGATTCTCAAAACCGCCTTGCGCGAACGCTTGGCGGAGCAGTCTGAGCACGGCTCATCGTAACCGGGAGAGCGTCGCGTGGGGGATCGGGTCAAGGACAAGGTGGCGCTCGTGCTTGGCGCCGGCTCGGTGGGGCCGGGCTGGGGCAACGGCAAGGCGGCGGCCGTTCTCTACGCCCGCGAGGGCGCCAAGGTCATGGCCGTCGACCTGAATGCGACAGCGGCGGAGGAGACCCGCGCCATCATCGAGTCCGAGGGCGGCGAGTGTGCCGTGGCTCGGGCGGATGTCTCCAAAACCGAAGACGTGCAGAATGCCGTCGCGCAGACGCTCGAAGCCTTTGGCCGCATCGATATTCTCCACAACAACGTCGGCATCGTGTCGGTGGGCGGCGCGGTCGAGCTCAGCGAGGAAGCGTGGGACCGGGAGTTCTCGGTCAATATCAAGAGCATGTTCCTGACCTGCAAGTACGTGCTCCCGCAGATGGAAAAACAGGGCGCGGGCTCGATCATCAACATTTCGTCGACCGCCGCCGTGCGCTGGTACGGGGTCTCCTACATCGCCTATGCGGCAAGCAAGGCTGCCGTCGGCGGCATCACCCGCACCGTGGCGCTGCAGTACGCCGACAAGGGGATCCGCTGCAACTCAGTGTTGCCCGGGTTGATGAACACACCGCTGGTCCACAACTCGCTGGCCTCGGCTTACGCCGGCGGCGATATCGAGGAGATGGTCCGCATTCGCGACAGCCAAAGCCCGACCGGCAAGATGGGGACCGCGTGGGACGTGGCCCATGCCTGCCTTTTCCTCGCCTCCGTCGAGGCCGCCTACATTAACGGGGTCGAGCTCTTGGTCGACGGGGGTTTCACGGTCCGCTCCGGGTGAACTCCCGCCCACATCGCTGAGGAATGTGCGGGCTAGCGCACCTCGATTGATTTTTGCCAGACCTGCGAGCATCATCGTGGACTTGTGCGCATTGCCGCCTAGCCGCCCCGGAGGCTGACCCCGAGCATGGCCCAAAGCCCTGAAGACGCGGCTCGGCCCGTGGCGGCGCGGGACGGCGAGATGGTCGAGATCTCGCTCAAGTTCCCACGCGGCACGGGCTCGCCCACCGACGGCGACATCGTCAATCGACTGTTCGATCACCACCTTGAACAGGATGATCTCGACCAAATCCTGGCGGTTCTTTCCCAGACCGAACGCAGCGTCCTGATCGACAACGAGACTGATGAACTCTATTCGCGGGTGGCGCTCGGCGGCGTTTGGACCATGCTCGAGAAATAGCGCTGCCGCGGGCGCCCAGACGGCAACGCCCACCAGGAGAAATTCGTGCGGATCGGAGTACCCAAGGAGATCAAGGTTCACGAGTACCGCGTCGGGTTGACCCCGGCGAGCGTGCGCGAGGCCGTGCACAACGGGCACGAGGTCACCGTACAATCCAGCGCCGGGGCCGCCATCGGCCTTGAGGACGAAGACTACCGCGCCGTCGGCGCGTCGGTCGTCGACGGCGCTGCCAATGTCTTCGCGGGCGCGGACATGATCGTCAAGGTCAAGGAGCCGCAGCCCGAGGAATGCAGGCTGCTGCGCGAAGGACAGGTCATGTTCACCTATCTGCACCTCGCCGCCGATCGCGCCCAGGCACGCGCGCTGCAGGACTCGGGCGGCATTGCCATCGCGTACGAAACGGTGACTGACGAGCACGGCGGCCTCCCCCTTTTGGCGCCGATGAGCGATGTCGCCGGGCGCATGAGCATCCAGGTCGGTGCGCACTGCCTTGAAATCGAGCAGGGCGGCCGCGGCTCCCTGTTGGGCGGGGTTCCCGGGGTAGCTCCCGCCAAGGTCGTGGTGCTCGGCGGCGGGACGGTCGGCACGCAGGCCGCGCGCATGGGAATCGGCCTCGGCGCCCACGTCACCGTCATCGATATCTCGCTCCCGCGCCTGCACCAGCTGGACATGCTCTATGGGCCGACCATGAACACCTTGCTCGCTACGGTGGACACCATCGAAGCCCAGGTGCTGGAGGCGGACCTGGTGATCGGCGCCGTGTTAGTCACCGGCGCCGCGGCACCAAAGCTGGTGAGTGCTGAGGTCGTTTCACGCATGAAGCGCGGCTCGGTGCTGGTCGACGTGGCGATCGACCAGGGTGGATGCTTCGAGACTAGCCGCCCGACCAGCCACGCCGAGCCGACCTTTGTCGTCGATGGTGTCATCCACTACTGCGTCACCAACATGCCAGGCGCCGTCGCCCGCACTTCCACGTTCGCCCTCAACAACGCCACCCTGCCGTTTGTGCTAGTGCTCGCCGATAAGGGCCATTTCAGCGCGCTCGGCGACGATCCGCACCTTCTCGCCGGACTTAACGTCTGCCGCGGACACATCACCCACGAGGCCGTGGCCCGCGATCTTGGGCTGCCCTACACGCCGCCCCTCACCGCCCTGGATGCCTGACGGAGAACCATAGTGAACGAAGACACCTTCAACATGGAGGTACGTAAGTTCCTCAAGCGCCTTGGCGTGACCTCCCAAAGAGAGATCGAGCAGGCCGTGCGCGAGGCCGTTGCTGCCGGCAAGCTCCCCGACGACGGCCGCGTGACGGTCACCGCACGGGTCACCGCCGACAACATAGATCTTGATGTTGAGGTCAAGGGCGACATCGGGCTGGAGTAGCGCGGCCCGAGCGGTCAATCGCTGGCCCTTGCGGCATCCGCCGGGCCCTAGCTCCGACAAGATCAAAGCAGGCCCAGCGACTTGAAGCTCGCATGGCGGCCCCGCCCGATGACGATGTGGTCGTGCAGTGTGACGCCGAGGCTGCGCCCGGCCTCGGCCACCTGACGGGTAATATCGATATCGCTGCGGCTCGGGGTCGGATTGCCCGAAGGGTGGTTGTGAACCATGATGAGCGCGCTCGCCCCCAGCGCCAGCGCCCGCTTGACCACCTCGCTGGGTAGACGGGAGCGTGATCGGCGGTGCCGGTCTGCTGCACTTCGTCGGTGATCAGCGTGTTCTTACGATCTAGGAACAGCACCTTCATAATCGGCGAGCGCTTCGGTTCCGCCACGCCGGAACCGTTCGCGCAGGCGCTGACGATGGCCCAAGTAATGTGGTTGTTTGTCGGCCATGACGACCCGCCTGAGCGCCTGGCTCAGCTGAAGGGCGGATGAGGTCGGCCCCCCGGCGAACACGTGAATATCTCGTGGCCGGTGGCAGTGACACCGATGGAGTGCTCGAACTGCGCTGACAGCGAGCGGTCCTTGGTCACCACCGTCCAGCCATCCTTGAGGAGTTTCACTTGCCAGCGGCCGAGATTGACCATCGGCTCGACCGTGAAGAACATTCCCTCGCGCAACTGGATGCCGCCGTTGGGACTGCCGTAGTGCAACACGTTGGGAGCGTCGTGAAACAGGCGCCCAAGCCCGTGGCCGCAGAAATCGCGGACCACCGAGCAGCGCTCGGCCTCGGCATGGGATTGGATGGCGTGGCCCACGTCGCCGAGCGTCGCACCGGGGCGAACCATCTCGATCCCTTTCATCATCGCGTCGTAGGTGACCTGCACCAGGCGCCGGGCTTTGACGCTGACCTCGCCGACAAAGAACGTGCGGTTGGTGTCGCCATGCCAGCCGTCAAGAATCGCCGTGACGTCGATGTTGAGGAGGTCGCCGTCGCGCAGAACCTTGTCGCCAGGAATGCCGTGGCAGACAACATGGTTGACCGAGGTACAGACCGCCTTCGGAAAGCCGCGATAATAAAGCGGCGCTGGAATCGCGCCGTGGTCGAGGATGAAGGCGTGGCAGAGATCGTCGAGGTGGGCCGTGGTGACGCCGGGCTGAATGTGCGGCTCGATGAAGTCGAGCGTCTCGGCGGCCAGGTGGCCGACGCGGCGCATGCCCACGAACCCGTCCTCGCCGTGTAGTTTGATCGCGCCGGTGTTGCGAAGCGGCGCATCGGTTTGATCGATGTAGTCGAAGCTCATCACCACGCCATTCATGGTGCCAGTTCGATCGCGCGTTCGACCGCGATCGCCTCGGGGCTCACCCGGCACGTGTAACATAGCATCTCGACGCCCTCGGCCCGTGCTCTTTTGGAGGCCTCGGCGTACGCGGGATCGATGTCGCCGGCGACCGCGAAGCGCTGGCAGTCCTCGCGCTGCACGAGATAGAGCATGACAGCACGCCCGCCATTCGCGGCGACCTCGATGAGCTCGCCGAGATGCTTGGTCCCGCGCGCGGTCACCGAATCGGGAAACTCCGCCAAACCCGCCGCCCGTTTGAGGTGGACGTTCTTGACCTCGACGTAGCAGTCAGGCCTGTCATCGCCCTGGAGCACGAAATCGACGCGCGAGCGGTGACCGTACGCTACCTCGCGGCGCATGTCCGGGTAGGCGCGGAGCTCGTCGATATCGCCCTCAGCGATCGCTTCCTCGACGATGCGATTGGCGCGCCCTGCGTTGATACCCACCAAGCCACCCTCGGCGCGCACCAATTCCCACCCGTAGGCGAGCTTGCGGCGCGGATCGCGCGAGGGCAACAGCCACACTTCCGAGTCCGGGTCGTTGAGCCCGAGCATCGCGCCCGGATTGGGGCAATGCGCGGTCACCACCTCGCCGTCGGCCAAACGGACATCGCTCAAGAAGCGCTTGTAGCGGCGCACCAGATGGCCGGGCACCAGGTGTTCAGGAAAACGCATCGCGCGCCAGCTTAGCGGCGCCTCACGTACCCTACAACGCGACCGCCCCGCCGTAGCGAGCCCTGGCTGCAAGCCCTTGCCCGATGCTATAGAGGCGCGAACCGCGCAAGGCACGAACATGGCCGACAAGCCCAAGACCCGCACCGCCGCCATCCTCATCATCGGCAACGAGATTCTCTCGGGGCGCACCCCGGACCAGAACTTCCCCTATCTCGCGCCGGCCTTGAACGAGATCGGTGTGATCTTGCGCGAGGCGCGGACCATCGCCGACGACGAGCCAAGCATTATCGCCGCGGTTAACGAATGCCGGGCCGCTTTTGACTACGTATTCACCACTGGCGGCATCGGCCCGACCCACGACGACATTACGGCTGGCTGCATCGCCAAGGCGTTCGGCGTCGCCCTGGTCGTCCACCCCGAGGCTCGGCGGCGCCTGGAGGCCCACTATCCGGCGGGCGATCTGAACGAGGCACGGCTCAGGATGGCACGCGTACCCGAGGGTGCGAGCCTGATCGACAACCCGGTCAGCGCCGCGCCCGGTTTCCGCCTCGACAACGTCTATGTCATGGCCGGCGTGCCGGGCATCATGCGAGCCATGTTCAACGGCATTCGGCACAGCCTCAAGGGCGGGGCCGTGGTGCTCTCGCGCAGCATCAGCGTGCATCTGCCCGAGGGAACGCTGGCGACGCCTCTAGCCGCGTTGCAAGAGCGCAACACCGACGTCGAGATCGGCAGCTATCCCTTCTTCCGCGCCGGCAAGCTGGGATCGAGCATCGTCATGCGCTGTACCGACGCCGACCGCCTCGGGCTGGTCGCGGACGCTTTGAAAGAGCTGATGCGCGACCTCGATGGCGAACCGATCGAGGACGCGAAGCCGTGAACCCGCCGGCCTCGAAGCCATGACCCTGACGCGCACCGATATTCGTGCCGCCGCGTTCGAGGACGCGGCGCGACTCGGCCGGGTCCACGTCGAGGCGTGGCGCGCCGCCTATCGCGGCATTCTCCCCGACGACTATCTCGACTCGATGTCCGACATTCGTCATGCCGCCTACTGGGCGCGGATCCTCGACGACACCGATCGCGCTGTCGGCACCTTCATCGCCGACAGCGAGCAAAACGGCATCGTCGGTTTCGCCGATTGCGGGCCGGAGCGCGGCGGACCGCCTGGCTTCGGCGAGGTGATGGCGCTCTACCTCCTGCCCGACTGGCAGCATCGCGGAATCGGCCGCCGCCTGGTGGGCGCCTGCGCGGTCCGTCTCGCCGCAGAGGGGTCTATCGGACTCGCGATATGGACCTTGCAAGACAACCCGGCGCGCGGCTTCTACGAGGCGCTCGGCGGCACGCCATCTGAGACGCGAAAGGCCCATATCGGCGGCGAGACCATGGTCGAGCAGTGCTATCGCTGGCCCGACATCCAGGTCCATCTGCCGGCGTTGCCGAACCACCGTTGAGCCGACCGCCCAATCGCGAAGGTAACGCGTGATATGATCGGGGTCGGCCCTCGCCGCGCAAGGTACGGCCGCTTGGTGAAACTGGTAAACACAAGGGACTTAAAATCCCTCGCCCTTGCGGGCTTGCGGGTTCGAATCCCGCAGCGGCCACCACACTTAGAGAAGGCAGAGACGGTTCCCATGGAGGACCGACAACGCCCTAGTACGCCGCGAGACCGGGAACACGGCACTCCCCGTGGGTGTACGCGTCTTTCACGCGGCAGCGCCGGTTCATCTCGATGACTACCGAGCCGCTGCACGCTTCGAGGTCAACCCACGCCACCACGCCTACCAGGCTTGTCCCGCTCCGCCCACCCGCGAGCTCGGGCACATAGGCGATACTGGCGACACTGGTGGGGCCGATGTCCAGCGTCGCGAGCAGTTCGGCCACGGCATCCTCGCACTGGGATACGGGCGCGACGATGCCGACGCGCTCTCAAGCACAAGACTGGCCGCAAGAGCGGCTGCCGCAATGACGCCGTTCATGGGCGTGGCTCCGAGCAACGACGGCCCTCGATCATGATCAAAGCGCAACACGAACGCGCCGTGCTGGTTGGCCGCCGTGTGCTATCGTCGCCGGCCGCGCCAGAAGAAAGGCTTGCCGATGCCGACGCCGCCTATCGTCAACCTCAACGAGGTGCCCCTGATCGAGCACTTCGCCGGCCACGACGACTTCGCGGGGCCCACGCCCGACAAGGCGCGCGGCGGCCTGTGGGGCAAGGTTGGCCAGGCGCTCGGCTCCACCAAGCTCGGCTGCTCTTTGACGGTGGTCCCGCCCGGCAAGACCATGTTTCCCTACCACCTACACCACGCCAACGAGGAGATGATCCACGTCCTCGCCGGGACCGGCACGCTGCGCTACGAGGGCGCGGAAGCACCGATCGGCACGGGCGACATGATCCTGTTTCCGGCCGGATCGGCGCACCAGATCCGCAATACCTCGGACGCGGAGCTGCGTTATCTGGCCTACAGCACGCTGATCTTTCCCGAGGTCTGCGAGTATCCCGACAGCGGCAAGGTGAGCGCGATGCCGGCGCCCGATCGCGACCGCTTTCACATCACCCGTAAGCGCGACAAGCGCCTCTACTGGGACGGCGAAACGTTGGACTAGGGCCGATATCCATTACGCCGGCGCGAGAAACCGCTCCGCCAGCTTGGCCCAATAACCGACCCCGAACGGTATCGCCTCGTCGTTGAAGTCGTACCTCGGGTTGTGGACGTGGCACGTACCTTCGCCGTCGCCATTGCCGATCAGGATGTAACACCCGGGCCGCTCCTTGAGCATGAAGGCAAAATCCTCCGCCCCCATGATCGGCTGCATGTCGCTCTCGACCTGGTCCGCCCCGACCACCTCGGCGGCCGTCGCCGCCGCGAGCTCCTTCTCCGTCTCGGTGTTGACCAGGACCGGATAGCCGCGCTGATACTCGAACTCGCAGCGCGCGCGGTTGGTGTTCGCGGTGCCCTCGGCGATTTGCTTCAGCCGCACCTTGAACACGTCGCGCACCGCGTCGTTCAGGGTGTAGACCGTGCCCCGAACGTAGGCCTGGGCAGGCGTGATGTGGACACCCTGCTTGTCGTTGACGGGATCGCCCGCCTGGAACTGGGTGATGCTCATGATCACCGGTTCGGCCGGATTGATGCCACGCGATTTGAAGGCGTGAAACGCCTCGACGATGCGCCCCGCGATCAGGATCGGATCGGGCGAGGTGTATTGGGTCGCCGGGTGATTGTGCTCGCTCAGCACCTTGAGCTCGAAGGTATCGATCGAGGCCAGCATCGGCCCGGCGCGCACGGCGAAGTGACCGAGAGGAATGCCCGGGAAATTGTGCATGCCGAACACTGCGGCGACCGGGAATTTTTCGAACAGGCCATCGCGCACCATTCGATTGCCGCCGCATTCCTCATTGCCAGTTTCCTCGGCGGGTTGAAAAATGAAGTGGACGGCGCCGTCGAAATTCTTGGCCCCGGCGAGGTATTTGGCGGCGCCGAGCAGCATCGTGGTGTGGCCATCATGGCCGCATGCATGCATCTTGCCGTCGTTTTGCGATCGGTGCGCGAAGTCGTTCTCCTCGTGGAGAAACAGAGCGTCCATGTCCGCTCGGAGACCGATCGCTCTGTCGCTCGTTCCGACTTTCAGCGTGCCGACAACGCCGGTGCCGGCGAGGCCGCGGTGAACATCGAGCCCGAATCCGCCAAGCTTCTCGGCGATCAGGTCGGAGGTGCGATGCTCGGCGAACGCCGTCTCGGGATGCGCGTGGATGTCGCGCCGCCAGGTGGCCAATTCGTCGCGCATCTCCTCGATCTCTCGCGCCACGCTCATGATGGGTCTCCCGTCAAACCAGATTTCACCGCCAGGATCACATGCCGCGCGTCCCGGCGACAAGCCTCGCTGCGGTCGGGACGCTCCCGCGCGGCGGACTACAAAGCCCCGGTCAGCGCGTCCGCGGCGCGCCCACCAGCTGCCTTAGCGCCACTGGCGTCGCCAAGCGCCGCTAACGCCTCAGCGTAGTCGCGCCATGCCTTGGCGCTGAACGGTCGTTCGTCCAGCCGCTTCGCCAGCAGCGCACGCGCCTCGTTGACGCGCCCCGCCTTGAGCGCAGCCACGATCAGAAGCTGTACGAACAAGTCGCGCTGGGCGTGGCTGCCGCCTATCCGCCACAGCTCATGGCGGGCCGGGCTGAGGAGATCGACGGCACGGCCCCAATCGCCCTCATAGAAAGCCCCAATCGCCTCGGCCACGTCGAGGCCGACCTTCGCGATCACCTGTTCCTGGCTGCTCGACCCGCCCGCGACGGCCCGGGCGGCGCCAATCATGTGAGCTGCCGCCGGCCGGCGCGTCCGGGCGAGCGCGACCAGGTAGTGCAGGTCGGCGAAGACGAGCAGATGGTGGTCGATACGCTCCTCGCACAGCGCCGCCAGTTCGTCCCAGCGCTCGCCCACGTCTAGCCCGCGATCCTCGATCCGCCATAAACCGGCCACCGCGTTGGCGATGTCGAGGTAGTGATCGCCGCGCTCACGGCGCACCCAGTTGTCGTAAACCCCGAGCGCGTCGTCGAGCTCGTAATGTTCCACGTGAAACAATAGGCGGTGCCACCAGACGTGGCCGGCGAAGTTGTTGACCTCGTCCCAGTCGTTCTCGAAGCCGCAAACCCAGGCGATCCCCTCGCGAGGGCGGCCCTGCATCTCCATGACGTGGGTGGCGGCGTGCGCGGCCCAGATATCGCCCCGATTGAGCGCGACCGCCTCGCGCGCATGAGCTTCGGCCCTTTCGTAGGCGGCGCATTCCTCGAGGCCGAAGGCGTGCAGTCCATGGACGAAGCCAAAGCCCGGCGTCCCCGCCGACCACGACGGCAGCACCCGCGCCGTCGAATCGCGCAGGCGAGCCGGATCGCCGAGATAAAAGTGAGCGTAGTGCGCGACCCGCAAGGCCAGTAGGTCGGTGGGATGATCGAGAAGGATGCGCTCCCAGCATTCGATAGCGCCCTGCCAGTCGCCCTGGGTCCACGCGCCAAGTGCGTGTGCGTGGTCGCGCTCGTTATCGTGGGCGCCGCGCTCGGCGATCGAGGCCTCAGCCGCCGCCAATGCATGGCGCGCCCGATCCTCCAATGCCGGTAGGGCGAATAGCTTGAAGAAATAGCCCCGCGCCAGGTGGCCCATCGCGAGATCGGGATCGACGGCGAGCGCCGCCTTCAGGCACGCGCCGGTATCGAGGCGAAAGCCGAGGAAAGCATCCACGGCGGCCGCGAAATGCCCCACCGCGCCGTCCTCGCTCGCGGTGATCGGGACGCCGCGCTTGTCGGTTCGCATAGCCGCTACCTCGGTCGGGGCGTTTTCTTGTAATGGCTCATGCACCCAACCACAATGATGATGACGACAACGACGGGAGCCGGCGATGCTCAGTGACGATCAATACGCACTCCGTGAGCGCGCGCGTGCGCTCGCCCAAGGTCACGTGGCGGCCCGCGCCGCCGAGGTCGACAACAGCGAGGACTACCCTCGGGACACGGTCGCGCGGATGACCGAAGCAGGTTTTTTCGGCCTGACCATTCCCAAACGCTACGGCGGCGGCGGTGGCTCCACCCTCGACGCGATGCTGGTGATCGAGGAAATGGCCAAGGTGTGCGGCGTGACCGGACGGATCGCAGTCGAGGCCAACATGGGCGCGATCAGCGCCATCATGGCCTACGGCACCGAGGATCAGCGCAAGCTGGCGGCGGGTTTGGTGCTCTCGGGAGACAAGCCGGCGATCTGCATCACCGAACCCGGCGCCGGCAGCGCCGCGACCGACATGACCACCCGCGCCGACAAACGCGGCAACCGCTACGTCCTCAACGGCGCCAAGCACTGGATCACCGGCGCCGGCATCTCAAAGCTGCATCTCATCTTCGCGCGCGTCTTCGACGACAAGGGTGAGGAGGAGGGAATCGCCGGCTTCATCGCCGTGCGCGAGGAGACGCTGGGCCTGCGCATCGGCAAGCGCGAGCCGACCATGGGTCTGCGTGGCATGCCCGAGGCGGAGGTCTTCTTCGAGGACATGGAACTTGCGCCCTCGGCGTTGCTGCTGCCGCCGCGCGGCTTGCGCAAGGGTTTCGCCGATTTGATGGAGGCTTACAACGTCCAGCGCGTCGGCGCCGGCACGGTCGCCCTTGGCCTCGCCGAGGGCGCCTACGAGCAGGCCCTGGCCTTCAGCCAGGTGCGCGAGCAGTTCGGCCGGCCGATCTGTGAGTTCCAGGGCCTGCAATGGATGCTCGCCGACATGAGCATCCAGATCGAGGCGGCGCGCGGCCTCCTCTACGGCGCCGCGGCCGGCGCGGGCGAGGGCTTCCCCGATCCGTTGGCGGCGGCCCGCGCCAAGGTCTTCGCTTCGGAGATGGCGATCCGGGTTACCAACGACGCCCTGCAGGTGTTCGGCGCCAAGGGCTACTCCCGCGCCACCGGGATCGAGCGTATGGTGCGCGATGCCCGCATGTTCACGATCGGCGGCGGCACGGCGCAGGTGCTGCGCACTTTGATCGCCTCGCGTATCCTGGGGCGCAAGCTCCCGCAAACCCGCGCCGGTCACCTGGAACTGGCGGCCCGCGAGGAGAGCGCCTGAGGGAGGCGTGAGCCTGGTCAGACCTTGATCTTGGCCCAGCCGCGTTGGTTCCACATGACGGCGAAGATGCCGGCTTGCAACGCCCGGTACCCGACTTGGCACACCCAGATGCCGAGCAGCCCGTATCCGAGATGGGGGCCGGCGAGCCATGACAAGGGCAGACCGAGCAACCACTGGGTACCGACCGAGATGATCATCACCTGGCGCGCCGCGCCTGCGCTCAGCAGCGCGTTCATCAACACCAAGGTGACCGCCTCCCACACCATGCTCGCCCCGACCAGTTGCAGCGGTATCTTCGCCCCCGCGATCACCGCCGGGTCGTGCAGAAAGCCCGAGAGCAACAGCGAGGGGAACGCAATCCCGAGCAGCCCGAGCGTGCCCATGATCGCGACGCCGAGCTTCACGACATCCCAGCCCCAACGATGGGCGTCCTCGGGGTCGCCCCGGCCCAAGGCCTGGCCCACCAGCGAGGCGGCGGCGAGGCCGAGGCCATTGCCCGGCAAATAGGCCACCAGCAGCAGGTTGATCATGACGTTGGCGGCCGCGACTTCGATCGTGCCGACCTGGCCGATGATCCAGAACAGGACCGTGATTCCGGTCGCGAACAGGAACATTTGCAGCGAGGCGGGCAGCGCCAGGCGCAGCATGGTCGCCATAGTGTCGATGTCGGGAAGGCCGCGCAGAAAACCAAACGGCCGGGCGCGGCGAACGCCCACCCAGATGTAGCAGGCGCTGCCGATATAGAGCGCGACCGTCGTGCCGATGCCGGCACCGACAGTGCCCCATCCCGGCCAATCGAACAGGCCAAAGATCAGAACATAACTGATCGGCACATTGGAGATGTGCATGATCAGAACCACGCGCAGGTAAACCCGCGACAGGCTGATGCCGTTCCAAAACCCTCGGAACGCGAAGTTCACGCCAATGGCGAAGATGCCGTAGAGCCGGGCCTCGAAATAGGGAACGCCTTCGGCGATCACCGCCGGATCGTCGATCAGCAGCGCGTACAGCGAGGGCGCCAACCACAGCAGAACGAGGAAAACCGGCAGGCCGATCAGGATGGCAAGCACGAGGCCGCCATTGAGCGCGACCGCCATCTCACTCTCTCGTCCTTCGCCCTTGCGCCGCGCCGCCATCGCCTGAACCCCCGACGAGAGCCCCATGACCAGCGCCATGGCCATGAAGTTGGCGAAGCTGCCCAGTCCGACGGCCGCGAGCGCCGCCGGCCCGAGCGCTCCGACCATGGCGATGTCGACGAGATTGAGGACGTTCTGCGAGGCCATGCCGCCGACGATCGGCAACGACAGGTCGAGCACGGTACGCAGGCGGTCCGGAATGAACGAACCTTCGCTTCGGGCGGGCATCACGCCACTTGAGCCTCGCCGCCGGGCGGGGTCAAAACTTAGCGGTTGTCGGCGAGACGATCCCGCAGTGCCACCACGACGGCCCGTGCGGTACGCAGCTCCTCGCCATCAAATCCCTCGGCGAGGCGAGCGACGACGGCTGCTTCCCGCGCGGCCAGCTCGGTCACCAGCTTCTCACCCTTGACGCTCAGGGCGGCCAGCTTGGTCCGGCGGTCCGCCGGGTTGGTCTTCAGTGCGACGAGGCCGGCACGCCTCATCTCGGCGACGAGCCGCTGAACGTATTGGCGGGCGACCCGCCGCGAGCGGGCGAGCTGAGAGATGGTTCGCGGCCCGTCCACGCTGAGGTCGCGGAGAATGGCACGCTTGCCGGCAGTCAGCCCATAGGCGCCGAACACCTGATCGGCGATCACGGTGAGCCGGAAGTAGGTTCGCGGAATGGCCCACAGGATATCGCCGAGAAGTTGAGCTTCACCCTCGGGCTCCCCGCATCGGTCCTTCCGCACCGCCGCCATTCGCGCCCCACCTCAGTGATTTCGACAACTCCGATCGACAAAACCAGTCGTCAACCTAAATTGACAAATATAGCTCAGGAAAACAAGGACACCGTCGGCGTTCTCGCACCACCGCCGGTCATCTATGGCGCCTATATGTTGATCGGACTCGGGCCTGACCACCTGTGGCCGGCGCGGACCCTGCCTCGAACGCCGCAGTACGTCCTCGGCGTGGTCGTCGTCGCGGCGAGCGTCGCGCTGATCGCCCTCGTCCTGCGCGAGTTCAAACGATCGCGCACCAGTTTCAACGCGCACCGGCCCCGAACGCGCTCGTCATGCAAGGACCGCTTCGCTATTCGCGTAACCCCGCTTATGTCTCGCTGACCATGCTCTATCTCGGCCTTGGCATGTTGATCGACAGCGCATGGGTGATAGGCCTGGTGATTCCGACGTTCGTGACCACGCATGCCGGCGTCGTCCGCCGCGAGGGCGATGTCCCTATCTCTGTTGAAATTCGTGGGGCAGGCGTCGCTGGTTGATGATGCTATGCTGCCTTCATGATGGTTTCAATGGCACTGTCGGCCTGAGCCTTTCTCAAGTGTTCCTGGAGAGCATTTCGGAGGATGGGCAGCTGACGATAGGCCTTGAGGCGACGGAAGGTTTTCTGGGCCTCCAGCAGGCCGGCGGCGGTCCATCTGAGCGCCATCTCGGCGTGTCTCCAGCGTTTGACGTTGCGGGTGACCTGGCGCACCGTGCCGAGCGCGTTCTCGACGATGTTGGTGCAGGCGAGCGAGCGCCGGAGTTCGTGCGGCAGGCCGAGGCGGATGACGGTGAGTATCTCGTCCAGCCCCTCCAGGATGCTGCCCGAGACGCCCGGTTCCTCATGCTCCAGACGCCGGGCCAGGTTGCGCAGCAGCCGTTCGGCCTTGTCTGCGTCGTCCTGGTCCCAGGCCTGACGGAGCGCCTTCTTGACGCTCGCATGCAAATGCAGGGGCAGGCGCTCGATGATGTTACGGCCCTTGTGGACCTGGCAGCGCTGGATGGCGGCGGCCACACCGAAGGTGTTGCGGATCGCTTTGCTGAGCGCCTTCGCGCCATCGACGATGAACAGCCGGGGCAGCGTCGGATCGAGCCCCCTGGCGAGGAGATTGTCGAGCAAGGCCTGGACGACGACAGTGTTCTCCGTCGCCCCCTCGACCACGGCCAGGACATGCTTGTCGCCGTTGCCATCGACGCCGATCGCCGCCACCAAGACATGGTCGCCGACATGCAGACCGTCGATCTGGATGACCAGCAGGTCGAGCTCCGAGAGGTCCGAGGCAAGCCAGGCCTTCATCTTCTTGCGCGACAGCGCCACAAAGCGCCGGGAAACGGCCGACTTCGAGGTGCCGTCGCCACGCGCTTTCGCCAGGTCGCCCTCGGGCAGACGGACCGCGCGGTGGTACTTGCGGGTCGACACGTTCAGCACCATCAGGTTGAGCGCCCACTCGAGCAACAGGTTGCCGTCGCGCAGCACCTGCCAGCTCTCCAAACCCACCTCCTTGCCAGCATGGTCGCGAACCCGTGGCCGCTGCACTTTCACGCGGCCGCCGTGGTAGCCGATCTCGCTCTGCGTATGGCCCCAGCGATAACCCCGACGGTTCCCATGGCGACGATGTCGGGCCCCGCACACGGTCGTGGCGTCCTCCTCCATCATCTCGGCCAAGGCCTCGACCCCGGCCAGGAGACAGAACCGATCCACGCTGAGACGGACTGCGTCCATCGCGTCTGCCAGCGGCGGCATAGGAAACGAGGTGGCAAGGGCTTTCGGGCTACTGGAACTACGGATATTCTTTCCCATGGTGTCGTTCTCCCTCTTGGGTTTGCAGCACCCGGAGCCTAACGGCTCCAGGAGAGCGACACCTACCTCAACTTTTCAACATCGACCGGGACATCTCCGCCGCGAGGAACGCTACCTCGAAAGAACGTTCGGCGACGCGTACCGGGGCTACCGAAACAGGGTGCGGCGCTGGCTCTGAGCCCTCGCCACGGGCATGTCGAATGGGTCTTGAACTGGCTCGTTTCGCTCCCAAATCAATTGTACCAGGTGCCTTTGAAGGGCCTGGGACGCTGGGCCGGATTGCCGGCTCAACGACATACATTGCTTCTGAAGGAGAATGTGTGCTATGACTCGAATCGATTATTCCCCCCTGTTCCGCTCGACCATCGGCTTTGACCGCTTGACCCGGATGCTGGACGCGGCCGCCGGCGGGGACGACAACGTGAACAACTATCCGCCCTACAACATCGAGAAGACCGGCGAGGACACTTACGGGATCACCCTCGCGGTCGCCGGCTTCGCCGAGACAGATCTTAATATAGAGCTGAAGGAGGGCGTGCTCACCATCAGCGGCAAGCGCGCCGATGGCGACGGCGAGCTGACCTATCTGCACCAGGGAATCGCCGAACGTGCCTTCCAGCGTCGGTTCCAGCTCGAAGAGCATGTCGAGGCGGCGGGCGCGGCCCTGGCCAACGGGCTTCTCCAGATCGATCTGGTGCGGCGTCTGCCGGAAGCGATGAAGCCGCGACGGATCGACATTAAGAGCGGCCCCTCGCAGCGGATCGAAGGCACCAAGGCCGCTTAGCGGCGGCCACGGCACGTCGGGACGGCTCCGGGGCAAAAGCTCCGGCGCCGACTTGGCGCACGCAATTCAACCTGTCTAGCGGGGCAAGCGCCGATCACTACTTGGCGGGGGAAAAACTCTCCGCCGACACGACGAACATCGGTCCCGGCTCATCGGTCGGTTTGAGCTAGCAGAGTTGCAGCGTCGAGGTGTTCTTCTTCTCGAAATAGAGGACGGTGATCGGATACCAGCCGGCCTCCTCGATCGTCACCCAAGCCGGGTCGGAGAAGCGGTCGGCGTGAACATCGGGGTCGTCGAGAATCTGCTCGCCGCCAACCCAAACCCGCGCGCCGTCGTTCGAGTTGACGGCGAACGTGTAGGCACCCGGCTCGGCGAGGTGGATCAGGCCGGTGATGCGCGCACCGACGATATTTTCCTTACCGCTGGTCAGCACCTCGCCGGTGCCAGATTTGTAGTCCAGGAGCGGAATCGGCGGACCGGCCGCGCCGTCCTTGTAGCCCTCCCAGTCGATCAGCTCGCGAATGTGATTGAACTTGCGAGCGTAGTAGCGCACCGCGAAGCCCGGTTCGAGATCGCTCGCCGCCGGCTGTGGGTCGGCGAGCTCGGGCGCGGCCATCGCTGGCGCGGGCACGATCGCGAGTACCAAAAATAGCGATCAACGCCGCCCCGATCACGCCGTCGTTCCTCCGCTTCATCGCCAACTCCCTCGTCGCTTATGCTTTCGCTTGGGCACACCCTAATCTAGTCGCGATCATACCGTGGGCCGTAGGCATCGGTCACGCGGATGCACCGAGGCGCCGCGAGCAACCGGACAATGCCGACCGCTAGACCAGCGCTGGCGCGACGTCGGCGTTGTCGGCGAAGACGGGCGCGACCGTCCGCAGTTCTTCGATCGGGATGTGGCAGGCGATCGTGTGTCCCTCCGCGGCGAGCCGTGCGGGCGGCGGCTGTTCGTCGCAAACGGCTCCAAGACTGCGCGGACAACGGGTGGCGAAGGGGCAGCCCCTGGGCGGGTCAAGTGCGCTCGGCAGTGCGCCCTCGAGCACGATATCGCGCTTGGTGACCGCCGGGTCGGCGATGGGCACGGCCGACAAGAGCGCTTCGGTATAGGGGTGATAGGGCGGTGCGAACACCTCATCGGTGGTCCCCTGCTCCATGATATGGCCCAGATACATGACCACGATTCGGTCGGCAAGGTAGCGCACGACACTGAGATTGTGGCTGATGAACAGGAGCGTGGTGCCGTGCTCGCGCTGAATATCCATCAACAGTTCGGCCACCGCCGCCTGAACCGAGACGTCGAGCGCCGAGACCGGCTCGTCGGCCACCACCATCGCCGGGTTGCCGGCGAACGCGCGCGCGATGCCGACCCGTTGTTTCTGTCCGCCCGACAGCTGGCGTGGCCGTCGCTGCGCAAAATCGCGTGGCAACTTGACCGTGTCCAGCAACTGAAACACCCGCTCGCGTACCCGTGAGGGATCGGTTTCGACGCCGAAGCGCCGGATCACTCGGCCAATCTGCGCGCCGATCGTGTGGCTTGGGTTGAGGGTATCGTTGGGGTTCTGGAACACCATCTGCAACCCGCTGATCTGGGCGTCCGAGCGCTCTTTCACCGGAACGTCGGCAACGTTGTCGCCACTGAAATGCAGCTCTCCCTCGGTCGCCGTCTCCAGACCCATCAGCACCTTGGCGAACGTCGACTTGCCGCAGCCCGATTCACCGACGATTGCCACCGTCTCGCCGCGCCGGACCGAGAAGCTCAGATCTTCGTTCGCCTTAACCCAGCGCGTGCCATGCCCCCCCCCGACCAGCCCGGCCAGCGAGCGGTCATGGACGGGGTAGTGCTTCTGCATGCTCCCGACGCGCAGCACTTCATCGCCGATCTCGGACACCTCGCGCGCTTTTCGCGTGACATCACCGGCCTGCCAATCAATCTCATCAAAACGGGCGCAGCGGGCTTTGTGGGCGACCTCGCCGTCGACCACCAGCCGCACCGGGATATCCCCGACATCGCACAGACCGGCCTGGAAGTGATCGCAGCGCGGCCCGAAGTTGCACCCCGGCGGGCGCTGATGGGGTAGCGGCAGCTGACCCCGGATGGGAATCAGCGGCCTCGCGTTCTTGTCAGCACTTGGCAACGGAATGCAGTCGAACAGGCCTCGGGTGTAGGGGTGGCGGGGCGCCGCGAAGACCTCGGCGACTCGTCCTTCCTCGACCACCTCGCCCGAGTACATGATGCAGACCCGGTCGCAGGTATCGAGGATCAGCCCGAGATTATGCGAGATGTAGAGGAGCGCTGTGTCGTACTTCTGGCTGAGTTCGCCAATCAGCTTGACGATCCCCGCCTCGACCGTGACGTCGAGCGCGGTCGTCGGTTCGTCGAGCAACAACAGCGAGGGATTGGCCAGAAGCGCCATGCCGATCACGACGCGCTGCTGCTGACCGCCCGAGATCTGGTGTGGGTACGAGGACAACAGCCGCTCGGCATCGGCCAGACCCACGTCGGCCAGCACCTCGAGCGCCCGGCGTCGCGCCTCCGATTTGCTCGCGCCACTGTGCACGATCGGCACCTCAACCAGCTGGGCGCCGATCGTCATGCTCGGGTTCAGCGCCGCCATCGGCTCCTGATAGATCATCGCGATCTCCGAGCCGCGCAGCTGTCGCAGCGCCTCGGGGCTCAGGCTCGCCATATCGCGGCCGCGAAACTTGATGCTGCCGCCGACGATGCCGCCGTTATGGCCCATGTAGCGCATGATGCCCATCGCCACCGTCGACTTGCCGCAGCCCGATTCGCCGACTAGCCCCACCGCCTCGCCCGGATACAAGGTCAGCGAGAAGTCCTGTACGGCTGGAATTTCACCCGCCCGCGTGAAGTACGAAAGCCGCAGGTCCTCGATCTCAAGCAGGGGCGCCCCGCGATCCTCGCTCATGGCCTCAGTCCCGCAGCGAGATTTCGCGCAAGCCGTCGGCCAGCAGATTGAAGCCGAGGATCAGCGAGGAGATGGCGATGCAAGGGATCACGGTCATATGCGGAAAAACGAGCGCGATCGCGCGGGTTTCGTTGATCATGCCGCCCCAGTCGGGATCGGGTGGCGGCAGCCCGAGCCCGAGGAAGCCGAGGACACCGATCGTGATGATGACGTAGCCGAGCCTGAGACAGGCATCGACGATCAGCGGCCCGCGCGCGTTGGGCAAGATTTCCACCAACATGATGTGCCACGCCGTCTCGCCCCGGGTCTGCGCCGCCGCCACATAGTCGCGATTGCGCAGATCGAGCACCAGCCCGCGCACGATGCGCATGATGCCGGGCGCGCTGGCGAAGGTAATGGCGATGATGATGTTGATGCCAGAGGCGCCGATGGTGGCGATGATGATGATGTAGAGCACCAGCACTGGGAACGACAGAATGATGTCGCTCAGGCGCGACAGCGCCTCATCCGCCCAGCCGCCCAGATAGCCGGCCGCGAGCCCCATCACGATGCCGACGACGTAGGCGCATAGCGTGGCCACGGGGGCATAGAACAGGACTGTGCGTGAGCCCCACATAAGGCGCGAGAGGATGTCGCGCCCCAAGTGGTCGGTGCCGAGCCAGAACGTCCCGCCCTCCGCGTAGGCGGTGAACGGCATGGCGAAGGGTTGGATGATCGCGTTGGGCGGGAATGGCGCCAGGAGCGGCGCGGAAATCGCCATCAGCACCCAGAACGTGATGAGCCCCGCGCCGATCATGCCGACCACGCTCTCGCGTATGAGACCGAACGACTTCAGCGCGCGAATCAACGCCGCCCCGTGCCCATCCCGAGTATCCCTCGCAGCCTGATCGGTCATGGCGGCCTAACTCACCCGGATGCGCGGGTTGAGGAAGGTGTAACCGACGTCGGCGATAGTCTGGGTCGCCACCGCGACGAACACGGCGACCATGGCGCAGGCCTCGATCAGAAAGATGTCGTCATTCAGCGAGGCCTCCAACAACAAGGCGCCAAAGCCTTTGTAGGCAAAGAAGAACTCGACCACGATAACACCCGACAGCAGCCAGTTGATCTGCAGCATGATGACCGTGAACGGCGCGATCAGCGCGTTGCGGAGCGCATGGCGGATGATCACCTTCGAGTACGGCAACCCCTTCAGGACGGCGGTTCGGATATAAGGCTGAGTCATGACCTCGGCCATCGAGGCGCGCGTCATCCGCGTGACGTAGCCGAAGTCGTAGAGCACCAGCACCATCACCGGCAGCACCAGCTGGGCGAAATCAAAGCCATCGGACATGGTGCTGGTGCCGGGCAGGATGCCGAGCCAAAAGACGAAGATCGCCGCCAGCAACACCGCGCTCGCGAACTCGGGCACCGAGGTGGTGACGATGCTGGCGATCGAGATGGTGCGGTCAAGCGGCGAGCCCTCACGCATTCCCGACAGCACCCCCAGCACAAGGGATAAGGGAATCATTATCGCGAAGGTGACGAGCCCGAGGAGGCCGGTGTTGCCCAGACGCGGCCACAGCACGTCGGCGACGGGCGTCTTAAAACGGATCGACTCGCCAAGATCGCCGCTCGCGAAATTGCCAAGCCAACTCAGGTAGCGCAGATGGAGCGGCTCGAAATATCCGTGCGCCTCAAGCCACAGGTCGCGCTGCTCGTCGCTGGAATAGGGCCCCAGCACCTTGGTGGCGACGTTGCCGGGCGAGAACTCCAACAGCATAAACAAGACGACCGACACCACGACCATGGTGAGCACCATGAAGCCGAGGCGTCGGAAGATGAAAATGATCATGGGCCAGGCCCGTGGCGCGGCGGCGGCGGACCATCGAGCCCGGGGGCGGGCCGGCGCTAGGACCGGCCCGCCATTCGTGCTTAGCTATCCATCCACACCTTGGCGTAGTGGTGCTCGAGCGCCACTTGGGCATAGACGCCGTGAACCTTCTCGTGTGCCGCCGTGAAGACCGAGCGCCAGAAGTCCTGCGAGATGATCGCATCATCCTGGATGATGCCCTGCAGCTTCGCCATCACCTTGCGCCGCTCGGCGGCATCGATCTTGGTGCCCGCGTCGTCCAATAGCCGGTCGAACTCAGGGTTGGAGTACGCGGTCTCGTTCCAGGCGACGCCGGTGCGATAGGCCAGACTGAGGACCTGCACGCCGAGCGCGCGGTGGGTCCACGCGGTAAAGCCAAACGGCGTCGACATCCAGCGGTCCCAGTAAGTGCCGCCCGGCATGATGTTAATCGCGAGATCGATGCCGGCCGGCTTGACCATCTCCGAAAGCGCCTTGCAGGTGTTCTGCTCCCAGGTCGGCTGGGCCACGCAATCGATGGTGAGCTGGATACCGTCCGCGTAGCCGGCCTCGGCTAACAGCTTCTTGGCCAGTGCATAGTCTTGCTTCTGCGTCGGCGCCTGTGCGTACTCGGGATGCACCGGCGAGACATGATGGTCCTCGCCGACCGCGCCGCGGTTCAGATAGACGACCTCGAGCATCCGCGCCGGATCGACGCAGGCCTGGATCGCCTGGCGCAATTTCTTGTTGTCGAAAGGTGCTTCGGTGACACGCATACGGGCGACGCCGGTCTGCGCGGTCACGCCTTCGTGAACCACCATCCCCGGCAGCGCCGCCGCCGTCGCCACCTGCTCGATGGACACCTGGTGCAAGGCATCGACCTGACCCGAAGCTAGCGCCGCGATCGATGCGGCCACGTCGTCGCCATGGTCGATATAGGTGATCTGGTCGAGGTAGGGTTCGCCGCCCCAATAATCGGCCCGCTTGGTCAACACCGCCTTCTCGCCGACCGCGAACTCCTTGAGCATGAACGGCCCGGTGCCGACCGGATTCTTTGTCAGATCGCCACCGGCCTCCGAAAATCCGCGGTGAACGCAGAGCGCCGGATAATCGGCGAGGCTTTCGGGAATGGCGATATCAGCCTTCTTGAGGTGCAAGCGGACCGTATGGTCATCGACCTTCTCGAGCGCGCCCTCGGCCGCCATTGTCGACATCATCGCATTGCCGTTGTCGTCTTTCTTGCCCGTGTCGACCGTGGTGGTCAGCGACGAGAACCGGCCCTGATTGGACGAGCCGGTGGCGGGATCGAGCCACCGCGCGAAATTGAAGATTACGTCCTCGGCCCCAAAATCATCGCCGTTCGACCACTTGACGCCCTTGCGCAGGTTGAGCGTCCAGGTTTTCAGATCGTCCGAGGCCGACCAGCTCTCCATGAGGTGGCCTCGGGCGGCGCCGTCCCGGCCGATCATGACCAGCGGCTCAGCCATGTGGCGGGCGACGTTGCCTTTTTCCGACCAATCGTAGATCGCCGGGTCCGAGCTCTCCTTGACGTTCATCGAGATGCGCAGGTTGCCGCCCGACTTCGGCGTCGCGGCCCGCGCCGCGCGCGTCGGCCGCTCGCCGATGATCTGGCCGGCCATGGCGTAGGCCAAGCTCGCCGAGACGCCAAGCTTGGTGACCGTACCGAGGAACTCGCGCCGCGAGACCTCGCCCTTGCGGAACTTCTCCGCGACTTCCGGAACGTAAGGGTGTGTCTTCTGGTCATTGGCCATGGCCACTGTCCTCCCACCTGGTGACAATCGTCCTCGCACCATTTGCTGACATGGCGCTCAGGACCGCGTTGGCGCGACTATAGCGGGTTTTCGCGACACCGCGAAACCGAGCCCCGCGCGTCCGGCTATTTGGAGGTCGCGACGTGGGCGGCGATTCTCGAGGCTGCAGCGGGCATCGCTCGATGGCGCGGCTTGATCTGAATGGCGTCGTTCTGGATGCTCGCCGGCACGAGCCGCTTGGCGCCGCCGTGGTGCTGTACAAGGTAGATGGCGCCCGCCTCGGCCCCGGTCACTTGCCGGCACTTGGTCAGAATGCGGCCAAGTAAGCGCGCGCGAGCGCCCTCGCTCGCCTTCCACAAAATCCAGGAACTCGACGATCAGACTCATGCCGTGCCGTTCCCGGGTTCTTCTGGCCCCATGCTCCGTTCCCGCAACGGCCCATTGTAGCGCCGGCCCAAATGTAGGCCACGAGCGCGAGGCCCGACGAGGCCAGCCGTCTCAACAGCAGCGCGAAGTAGACACCGTCGCGAGGTCGCGGATTTCCAAGTCGGTGATGTCGTCGACACCGAAGCTTTCGTGGGCGGCGCGAGTGTGAAAGACCTCCCACGCCAAACCATCGGGATCGGCAAGCCAGAGCTTGTCGGAGCGCGCGTAACAGCAGGCGCCGCCCTCGACCGTCCGGCCGCGCAAACCGCGCGCCGTCGCCTCGCCCGTGAAGGCAGCTAGATCGTCCGCCGTCTCGAACTGCAACCCAAAGTGATCGACGCCCGGCGTCCGGCCCCGGCTCGTGATCGCAAAGTTGAGGCGGGGATCGTCGATCATCCACTTGGCGTAGTCGTCCTTGCGCACGCTCGGCTCGACGCCGAACAGCGCCGTATAGAAGCCCATCGCGCGGTCGAGATCGCTCACCGCGACGCTCAGGTGCAATCGTCTGGCCATGGCACGCGCTCCACTTGGCGATTGGGGGTCGATGGCGCTGCCGCCGGGCGCCGGCAGCAGTTCTCGGTCAATAAGCCGATCAGGCCATTCATGGCCGCGTAATCGGCCACATAGGCGATGGAACGCCCACGGCGCCGCGCCGTCACCAGGCCGGCGTGACGCAACTGGGCGAGATGGAACGAGAGGGTCGGACCCGGCACACCAAGCTCAGCGGCAATGCGGCCAGCCGCCATACCGGCTGGCCCGGCCGCGACGAGGCGGCGGAAGAGAGCGAGCCGGGTGCCCTGGGCCAGCGCCCCAAGGCGCTCGACGGCCGTTATTAATTCCATGTTTCCATACTTATAGAAACAAAGGGTCTGTCAAGTGTCGCTGTGGGTAGACGAGGCCCTCAGCGTGTCTCCTGGAACCGGATCGGCGCGCCGTGGGCCGCGCCTAGCAGCTCGCCTTCGCGCATGACCGGCCGGCCGCGCACGATGGTCGCGACCGGCCAGCCGCGCACCTCGCGGCCCTCAAACGGGCTCCAGCCGCACTTGCTGGCGAGCCAGCTCGCCTCGATCCGGCGTTTCGCGCCGAGGTCAACCAGCGTCAGATCGGCGTCGTAGCCGGCCGCCAACCGCCCTTTCCCGGCGATGCCGTACACCCGCGCCGGGCCCGCGCACAGCAGATCCATCAGCCGCGCCAGGCTCAGCCGGCCCGCCGCCACATGGTCGAGCATCAGCGGCAACATTGTCTGCACCCCCGGCATGCCCGACGGGCTGGCGGGATAGGGGGCAGCCTTCTCCTCGCGGCTGTGCGGCGCGTGGTCGGAGCCGAGCACATCGACCACGCCCTCGCGCACGCCCTGCCACAGCGCCTCGCGATGTGCCTGGTCGCGGATCGGCGGATTCATCTGGGCCAGCGTGCCCAGCCGGTCGTAGCATTCCGGCGCGACCAGAGTCAGATTCTGGGGGGTTACTTCGACCGTGGCGATATCCTTGGCCTCGGCCAGGATCGCCATTTCCTCCGCCGTCGTGACGTGCAGCACATGAACCCGCCGCCATACGCCCCGCGCCAGGCCCAGAAGCCGCCGCGTGGCCCGAGCGGCGGTTTCGGCGTCGCGCCACTTGGGATGGGCGTGGACATCGGCGGCGGCGACAGCGATCGCATGGCGCTCGCGTAGGCGCGCTTCGTCCTCGCTGTGCACGGCGACGCGGCGCGTGCCGCTTGCCAGCACCCGGGCGATGTCCTCATCGTTCTCGACCAACAGATCGCCCGTCGATGAGCCCATGAAAAGCTTGACCCCACAGCAGCCCGGACGGCGTTCCAGCGCCGCCAGTTGGCTAAGGTTGGCGCGATCGGCACCGACAAAGAACGCGTGATCGCACCACATGCGGCCGACGGCGCGGGCGAGCTTGTCATCGAGCGCGTCGGTGGTGGTCGTCGTCGGCCGCGAGTTCGGCATCTCGAAGACCGCTGTCACTCCACCCAACACCGCCGCGCGACTCCCGCTCTCCAGATCCTCCTTGTGCTCGAAGCCAGGCTCGCGGAAGTGGACTTGGCTGTCGATGACGCCCGGCAGCACGTGGAGGCCGCCGGCATCGACGATCTCCGTCGCCGTCGCCCGGCTGAAATCGCGGATACCAACGATACGGCCATCGCGCACCGCGATGTCGGCGCAACCGATACCGTCGTGGCTAACACAGGTCCCGCCGCGCACGATCAGGTCGAAGCTACTCATGCCGCCTCCCGGCTGATCTGGTCGAGAAAGGAAAGGTAGCGCCCGACCACGATCGATTCGGTGAACTCAGCCGCATACGCCTCTCGACCGCCCACCGCCAGCCGCGCCGCCAATCCGGTCTCGCCGATGACGCGGCGGAGGGCGGTCGCCAACCCGGCGGCATCGTCAACCGCCACCGACAGGCCGCTGACGCCGTCCTCGATCAATGCCGCCGGGCCGGTGGCGGCCGCCGCCACCACCGGGCTACCGTGCGCCCACGCCTCGACAACGACGTTGCCGAGCGGCTCGTGGCGCGACGGACAGACCAGCACATCGGCCGCCGCGTGCAGCGCCCCGACATCGTCGCGCCAGCCCAGAAACCGCACCCGATCCAGCACCCCGAGCGCGGCCGCGAGCCGCCGCAGATCGCCCGCAATAGAGCCGCTTCCGGCCAGCCACAGATAGGCGCCAGGGACCGACCCCAGCGCCTCAATCAGCACGTCGAAGCCCTTGTTGCGATGCAGCCGCCCGAGGGCGAGCAGGAGCGGCGCTCCCTCGGGCGTATCGAATTCGCCACGCGCCACGGCGGGCGCGGGCGCGGCGCGGGCGAAGTTGGGTAGGTAATGCACCGGCTTCACCCAGCCATAACCGCGAACATATTCGACGATATCGCGGGTGTTGGCGATCAGATGCTGGCAGCGGCGGTAGTACTTGAGGTTGTAGTAGCCGCCGAGCCGGCCGACATGAACGAAGCTCGCCGGCCGCGGGCAAAAAGCACTGGCTCGATTCATCCAGGTCAGCACCACATCCGGCCGGAAGCTCTCGACCTCGCGGCGGAAGCGTCGCGCGCTCACGGCGTCGAGCGCGCCGCCGAACGGCAGCGCGACGGGACGGATGCCGCCCTCCTCTAACCACCCCGCGCAGGCGGCGCCCGCGCGAATGAGCACCTGCTGCTCGACCCCGGCGCCCTCGAACGCGACAGCGAGGCGGGCGAAAAATCTCTCCGCGCCGCCCTGCTGGCGACCGGCCATCGCCTGCAAGAGCCGCATCTAGTCAGCCTCCAGCCGCGCCTTGAGGTGGGAGACGAGTGGGTAGAGCCCCGCCATTAGCGCAATCAGGAACCCCCACGCCCCTTCCCGATACCCTTTGCGCCGCACATAGCACTTGAAGAAGCGCGAGAAAAACCGACGCACATTGTCGGGCAGCGACCCAATCGCGCCGGCCTCACGGAGATCGCTCGCGCGCGCCGTGGAATAGCGGTCGAGTCGGGCCAGCATGTCGGAGATGTCTCGATCGACATGGTGCGCGATGGGCGTGGTCAGCCGTCGCGCCGGCCCCTGCAGATCGAGGCGGGGGTGAACCCGTTGCGGGCCCCAGCGCTTGGCCCCCTTGCTGAACAATCGCGGCGCCGCGTTGACGCCCCACGAGGCGCCCCAGCCATAGCGGATCAGCCGCCGGCCGACGTAGTTCTCGAACGGCACCAGGAAGTAACCCGGCGTGGCGATGGCGATCGTCGCGCGAATCTCTTCGCCAAGCGCGGGCGGTGGCCGCTCATCGGCGTCGATCTCGACAATCCAATCGCCGGTGCAGGCCTCAATGCCGGCGTTGCGGCGGTCGCCCTCGATCGGCCACTCGCCCTCGATGACACGGCCCGCCAATGGCTCGACGATGGCGCGCGACGCGTCGGTGCAGCGGTCGAGCACGACCACGATCTCGTCGGCGAAGCCGAGGCACGCGAGGCACGCCGCCAGCTGCGCGGCCTCGTCGCGCGCGACCACCAGGGCCGACAAGCGCGGCCCGCTCACACGCGCGTCCGACGCCAAAGCGCGAGCGCCGCCTGTTCGACCTTATCGACGCTCAGGCTGTCCATCAGCGTCTCCTGCCGCCGGTGGTCGTAGCCCGGCCCGCCAACCAGTTGCTCGTACGCTAATTCGGTTCGCACCACCGCCGTCAGTGGACCCCACGGCGCATAGTGGCTGTCGCGGCTCGGCCCGAACAACCCCAGCGTCGGCACGGCGCTGGCAGCAGCAAGGTGCATGAGGCCCGAGTCGTTGCCGAGATACAGCGCACAGCGCCGCAGACAGGCGGAGGCGGTGAGCAGATCGATATGACCGAGCAGGTCGATGCGGCGGTTCTCCGGAATAGCCTTGAGGAGCGCCGCCGCCGAGGGCCGTTCCGGCCCGGCCCCCAGCACCGCCACCCTGGCGTCCGGCAGAATGCCCGTCGACGCGGTCAGCCGCGTCACGGTCTCGGCGAAACGCTCGGCCCGCCACTGTTTGCCGCCCCAGTTGGCCGTCGGCCCAACGGCGAGCACTGGACCATGGCCCGGGATCAGCGCGGCGGCGGCCTCACGATGCCGCCTGGCGATCCACACATGCGGCGGCGCCGGCTCGCTCAGTCCCAGGACCCCGGCGAGATGGACCAGCCGATGGACCGGTTCGGACGAGCGGCGCAACACCCGCCGCGACCGCGCCGGCACCAGCCACGCTAGCGCCGAGGCGCGCAGGTCGACCACGAGATCCCAGAAGTGCCCGACGGTCTCGCGCCACAGGTGAAGCCAGTGGCCCGACCAGCGCGCCTTGATCATGGTGATGATCCGCTCAACGTGGGGCGCCGCCTCGAATAGATTGGCGGCCGCCGGCCCGCACGCAATCGTCAGGCGAACGCCAGGATGAGTCCGGGCGATATGCTCGACCAGACCGGTCGAGAGGACAGCATCGCCGATGCGGTTGGCGCTGACGAACAGGACCTTCATGGCCCTCGCGGCTCGCGGAAGTACGCCGCAGTTATAGGCGCGCCTCCCCGCCGTGGCTACCGGCCGGCTGCCTGGGCACCGCCCGAGCGTCTTGTCACCAGCCAGCGCGGCGCTTATGTGATGGCGATGACCGCTCCTTCATACAGCCTCCTACCAGCGCGCGGCCTGTTGGCGGTGAGCGGCGAGGATTCGGGCACGCTTCTGCAAGGCCTGATTTCCAACGATATCGGGCTGGTCTCGCCTGAGCGCGCGATCTACGCCGCGTTGTTGACGCCCCAGGGCAAATACCTGCACGATTTCTTCGTGCTCGCTCGACCGGATCGCGCGGGATTTTTGCTCGATTGCGAGGCCGAGCGTCTGGCCGATCTCGCGCGCCGGCTCAGCATGTATCGGCTCCGCGCCCAGGTCCAGTTCACCGATGTCTCGGCGGACCTGCTGGTCGCCGCGTTGTTCGGCGAGGGAGCCCTAGCGCTCCTGTCGCTGCCCGCCGATGAGGGACGCGCAAGGCCGCTCGAGGGCGGCGTCATCTATGTCGATCCGCGCCTCGCGGGCGGCGGCGCGCGCGCCGTGCTACCCGCCGCGACGACGCTGGCCACCCTCGCGGCGACCGGATTGTCGGCCGCCGAACCGAGCGCCTACGATTCCTGGCGGCTTGGCCACGGACTGCCCGATGGCAGCCGGGATATCGCCATCGACAAGGCGCTGCTGATCGAATGCGGCTTTGATGAACTGCACGGCATCGATTACGACAAGGGCTGCTATATCGGCCAGGAGATCACCGCCCGTACTCATTACCGCGCCAAGATCCGCAAGCGGCTCATCCCGGTCGCCGTCGATGGACCGCTGCCGCCGCCCGGCACGCCGATCACCGATGACGCCGACCAGCCCGCTGGCGAATTGCGGTCGGGCCGCGAGGATCGGGCGCTCGCCGTGCTCCGCCTCGACCGGGTCGCGCAGGCCGAACGCGGCGAGCCGCTGCACGCCGGTCAGACCCGCCTGACCATCGCGCGTCCGGAATGGATGCGGCTGTGATGGCCGACCTGACGCGCTGCGAGTGGCCCGGCGAGGACCCGCTCTATCTCGCCTATCACGACGAGGAGTGGGGCGTCCCCCTGCACGACGATCGGCGGATCTTCGAGTCGCTGATCCTCGATGGCTTCCAGGCCGGCTTAAGCTGGCTCACGATCTTGCGCAAGCGCGAGAACTTCCGCGCCGCATTCGATGGCTTCGACGTCGAGAAAATAGCCCGCTACCGCGCCGCCAAGCAGGCCCGTCTGATGGCCGACGCCGGCATCGTGCGCAACCGCGCCAAGATCGAGGCCGCGACCACCAACGCACGCGCCTTCCTCGCCATCCGCGAGGACTTCGGCGATTTCGACAGCTATATCTGGAGCTTCACCGGGGGCCGTACGATCACGAATCGGTGGCGGCGCATGGCCGACATGCCAGCCGAGACCGAGGAGTCGCAAGCCATGAGCAAGGACCTCAAGGCGCGCGGCTTTCGTTTCGTCGGCCCAACCATCTGCTATGCATTCATGCAGGCGGCGGGCATGGTCAACGACCACCTCGTCGACTGCTTTCGCCACGAGCAAGTTTGACCATGTTGCCGGTCCGCCGCTGTGGCGATGACGACGTAGCCGCGATCTTCGCCGTCATCAACGATGGCGCGGCCGCCTATCGCGGCGTCATCCCGGCCGAGCGCTGGCACGAGCCCTATATGTCGGAAGATGAGCTGGCCGCCGAGATCGCGGCCGGTGTCGGGTTCTCGGGCGTGGAGGTCGCCGGGGCGCTGGTCGGAGTGATGGGGCTGCAGCCGGTCAAGGACGTGACCCTGATCCGCCATGCCTATGTCCGCACCAACCACCAGCGGCGCGGCATCGGCGCCCGCATGATCGAGGCCCTGCGGGCCGAGGCGACGGCTCCGCTCCTCATCGGCACCTGGGCCGCCGCAACCTGGGCAATCCGCTTCTACGAGAAGCACGGTTTCCGGCCAGTGACGGCGGCCGAAAAGAACCGGCTTCTCGCCAGCTATTGGTCGGTACCCAGCCAACAGATCGACGCCTCGGTGGTCCTCGCCAATGCCGCCTGGTGGGCGTCGCGATCGCTCAGGCGGCCGGCACGCACGCCTCCAGATCGGTGGCGACGAAGTCGTCGGCTTTGAAAAGTAGCGGCTCGGCCCAGCACACCGCGAGCACATAGACGGCGCAATCACCGAAGTTCAGGTTAGCGAGATGACGACCCTTGCCATACCTACCAAATGCCTCGCGCGCGACCGCGGCCTGCTCGCGGTCGAAAGCGACCACCTCCAGCGCCGCGGCGCCAATGAAGGCGTCAAGTTCCAGCGCGCCTTCCTCTCCCTTGTGGCTCTCGGCCAGGATGCCGGCCTCCAGAACCGATACAGCGGAAATCAAGCGAACGCTCGCGTCCTCCAGCATCGCGGCATACATCGACGCCTCGGGTTCCCGTCGCAGTATCGCCATAGCGGCAAAGGTATCGATCACCATCAGCCGGGTAGCCCGCGCTCGTCATAGCCCAGAATTTCGTCGTCGGTCCGCGTATCTCGACCGGCCAGCCGTGCGTAGCGCTCACCGATCTTCATCAGCCGGTCCGCCATGCCGGGCGGCCGCGCACACTCTAATATCTTACGCGCGAGATCGGCACGCAGGGCATCGACGATGACGGTCGTAAGAGATTTTTGGCGACGACGCGCTAGTTCGCGCGCCAGCCGGTCAGCCTCGTCACTCTTGATATTTAGAACCATGGTGGGGAAGGTACACGAACGTGTACTCTACGTAACGGCTTCGGTCACGATCGGAAAGCCTCCCCCGACCGCCTCGGCAGGAGCAGGCCGAACAGAAAGATCGCGAGCGCGCCTACCACCACGGACGGGCCGGCCGGGGTGTCGAAGCGGAGCGAGCCCAGGAGCCCCACGACCACGGCGCAGGCGCCAATCCCGGCGGCGATCAGCGCCATCTGCTCGGGTCCGCCGGCATAGCGACGGGCGCTCGCCGCCGGAATAATCAGCAGCGCGGTAATCAGCAGTATCCCCACGATCTTCATGGCGATAGCGATCACCGCCGCCATCAAAAGCATCAGCACGAGCTGGCTCCGTTCCGGTTTCAGGGCCTCGGCCGCCGCCAGTTCCTCGCTCACTGTCGCGGCCAGCAGCGCGCGCCAGTTCAACGCCAGGATTGCCACGACGACTAGGCCGCCGCCGTAGATTAGACCGATGTCGAGCCGGTTCACGGCCAGGATGTCACCAAACAAATAGCTCAGCAGATCAATCCGCAGCCAGGCCATGAACGCGATTAGCACCAGCCCTAAGGCCAGCATTGAATGGGCGAGAATACCGAGCAGGGCATCGGTCGGCAGGCTGACGCGGCGCTGCAACACGATCAGCGCCAGCGCGCCGAGCCCCGCGACCGTGAACACCCCCAGCATGATGTGGAGATCGAGCAGAAAGGCCAGCACCACGCCGAGCAGCGCCGAATGCGCCATGGTGTCGCCGAGATAGGCCATCCGCCGCCAGACGATGAAGCAACCCAGCGGGCCGGCGACCAGCGCCACACCGACACCGGCTACAAGCGCCCGCACGAAGAAGTCATCAAGCATCGCCGGCCACCCTCCCGCTCTCGCCCACGCCCACGCCCCCGGCCTGGCCCTGGCCGTGGCCCTCGAGCGAAACCACGCTGCCATCGGGTAGATGGGCGTGATCGTGGTCGTGCTGATAAACCGCCAGCGCCTCGACGCCGCGCGGCCCGAATAGACGCACGTATTCCGGGTTCGCGACCACCGAGCGCGGCGAGCCCGAACAGCAGACGTGGCCATTTAGGCACACCACCGTGTCGGTCTCGCGCATCACCAGATGAAGGTCGTGTGAGATCAGCAGGATGCCACAGCCCAAACGGTCGCGGATCGAGCGGATGAGCCCGTAGAGCGAGATCTCACCGGCAAAATCGACGCCCTGCACCGGCTCGTCGAGGACCAGCAGATCGGGCCTTCGGATCAAGGCTCGCGCCAGCAGCGCGCGCTGGAACTCGCCGCCCGACAGGGTTTGCACCTGAGCCGCGCCGAGGCGTTCGATCCCGACCTCGGCGAGAGCGCGGCCTACGTCCGTGGCCGTATGGCGCTCGGTCAGCCTGAGCAGGCGCTCGACCGTGAGAGGCAAGGTCCGATCGATGCTGAGCCGCTGCGGCACGTAGCCGATGCGCAGCCCGGCGGCACGCTCGACGCCACCTTCGTCGGCGCGGATGACGCCAAGGATCGACTTGGCGGCGGTGCTCTTGCCGCTGCCGTTGGGGCCGATCAAGGTCACGATCTCGCCCCGTCCCACCACGAGATCGACGCCGCGAATGAGCCAGTGCCCGCCGCGCCTAACGCCGAGGCCGGTGGCCCGGACCAACGGGATGACCGGCTCAGGCATGAGCGTCGGCGCAATGCGGACACAGGCCCTCGATCTCGATCACCGGGCGGCGCACCAGGAATCCCGCCTTCCGCGCCGCGCCGACGACGACCCGCTCGACCGCGCGGTCGGCGATCTCGGCGACCGCCTCGCATTGCGTGCAGATCAGGAACTGCGCGCCGTGGTCGGCGCCGGGGTGGGTGCAGGCGATGAAGGCGTGGCGGCTGTGTAGCTTGTGCACAAGGCCGCTCGCGGCGAGAAAATCGAGCGCACGATAGACCACCGAGGACGCCCGCTTGCGCCCGCCCCAATCGATCCGTTCGATAATGTCGTAGGCGCCGATCGCCATGTGCTCGCGCAGCAGCACCTCGAACACATGACGGCGATCACGCGTCAAACGAAGCCCGTTCGCGCCGCAGATGCGAACCGCCGCGTCAAGACCGCCGTCAAAGCAAGCCCGATGATCGTGGCCGGGATCGGGGAAACTGTGCAACGCCGCCGCCATGCCCGCGACCTCGTTCGTGATTATGGCTCTAAGTGTTGCAACAGTGCAATCGGATGTCTAAAAGATCAAGCCCGTTCACCCACTCATCCGTCGGCCCTCATTCATGCGCATGCTCTTCCTTGCTATCGCGGCGGCCATGCTCTTGGTCGCGCCGGCGCGGGCAGGCGGCGAGCCCCCATCGGTGGTCGTCTCGATCCCGCCCCTTCACGCGCTGGTCGCGGGCGTGATGGAGGGCGTCGGCCAGCCGTACCTGCTTGTGCCGGCCGGCGCCTCTCCCCATGCCCAAGGCTTGCGGCCCGCCGATGCTCGACGGCTTGAACTGGCGCGGGTCGTGTTCTGGCTCGGCGAGCCGCTGGAGGCCTTTCTGGTCCGCCCACTCCGTACCTTGCCGCGCGAGGCCGAGATCGTCGCGCTCATCGAGGCCGAGGGGTTGATCCTGCTTCCTCCCCGCGACGGCATCGGTAGCGGGATCGACCCCCATGTCTGGCTCGACCCGGTCAACGCGATCGCCATGGTCAGGGCTATGGCGCAAACCCTCGCCCGCGTCGATCCGCCCCATGGCCGGCGCTATGATGCCAACGCTACCCGCCTGATCGCCCGCATCGAAGGCCTCGACCGCGATCTGGCGACCCTGCTCGCGCCGGTCCGGAGGCTCCCCTATGTCGTCTTCCACGACGCCTATGGCTATTTCGAAGACCGCTACGAGCTCGCGTCGATCGGCGCGGTCGCGCTCGATCCCGGGCGCACGGCGAGCGCCCGGCGCGTCGCCGATATTCGTCAACGCTTACGCGATGGCGGCGCGCTGTGCGTGTTCACCGAGCCCCAGTTCGAGCCGCGGCTGATCGCCACGCTCACCGAGGGCACCGCCGCTCGGGTTGGCGTCCTCGATCCCCTCGGCGTCGGTTCACGACCCGGCGCGGACGCCTACTTCGAGCTCATGACGCGCCTCGCGACCAGTCTCCGCGACTGCCTACTCGCCGCGCGCTGACCGCCCGGCGATACGATTTGCACTAAGCTGTGCCCAAACGATCACGAGGGAGCCGGCCATGCGAGCGCTAGTGCTGCGCCAGACGCGGACGCCGTTCGAACTGGAGGAGCGCCGTGTGCCGACGGCGGCGGCGGGCGGCATCCTTGTCAAGGTCCGCGCTTGCGGCGTCTGCCGCACCGATCTGCATGTCGTCGATGGCGAACTGCCCGAGGCCACGCTGCCGATCGTGCCCGGCCACGAGGTGATCGGCGAGGTCGCCGAGCTGGGTGCCGGGGTGGAGGGCTTCGAGACTGGCGCGCGGGTCGGCATCCCCTGGCTCGGCCACACCTGCGGGCGGTGCGATTATTGCGCGGCCGGCCAAGAGAACTTGTGCGAAGGCGCGCGGTTCACCGGTTGTCACATCGACGGCGGCTACGCGGACTACGCGCTCGTCGATGCGCGTTACTGTTTTCCCGTCGCGGGCGGCATCGGCGATGCCGAGGCTGCGCCGCTGATGTGCGCGGGACTGATCGGCTACCGCTCGCTCCGGCGCGCCGGCGATCCCCGGCGGCTTGGCATCTACGGTTTCGGCGCGGCCGCCCACATTATCGCCCAGGTGGCTCGCTACGAGGGGCGCGAGGTGTTCGCCTTCACTCGACCTGGCGACCAGGCGGCCGAGGCCTTCGCCCGCGACCTCGGCGCGGTTTGGGCCGGCCCTTCCGATTCGACACCGCCCGAGCCCCTCGACGCCGCCATCGTGTTCGCTCCCGTGGGCGCCCTGGTGCCGGCGGCCCTCAGGGCAGTGCGGCCCGGCGGGCGGGTGGTTTGCGCCGGCATTCACATGAGCGACATCCCGTCATTTCCCTACGAGATCCTATGGCGCGAGCGCGAGATTGTGTCGGTCGCCAACCTGACGCGGCGCGACGGCCAAGAGTTCCTGAGGCTCGCCCCCCTGGTTCCGGTCAGGACAACGGTCGAACTCTATCCGCTGGAGCGCGCCAACCAGGCGCTCGCCGACCTACGCGAGGGCCACGTCCACGGCGCCGCGGTTCTCACCATGACCGATTGAACCGCCGCGCGGGCGGGCGGCTTCTACTCGGTCGCGGACCAGGAATCGACCAGATAACGCGCTTGCGCCAATTCGGTCGGGCTCATTTCGGTGGCCAGTAGAATGAGTAGTTGATCCGCCATCTCGAGCCCCTGGGCCGCCGCCAAGCTCCACCACAAATGTGCTTGCACCCGGCTCGCTGAAACGCCGGTGCCGTCGAAGTAGAGGCCGCCGACATAGAACTGGGCCATGCGATCGCCATCCGCCGCGAGCGGCAACCACGCCGTGATCGCCGTTTCGAAGTCATCGCGACGATAAGCGGCCAAGCCGGCATCGCGAGTGCTCGCCGAAGCTTCGGCCACGGCGAGCGGCGCTCCCTGGTCCTTGCCCGCGCCGGGAGGGGGCGCGCCGATCGGCACCCCGCCGACGGTCATAGGTGGCGGCAGTGGCGGCGTTGAAGCGGCCGGCTGCGCGCGCCGCGGCTCGGGTCGCGTTGGCCGCCAGGTCTGGGCGCGGCGCAGGATGGTGTCGCGATCCTTTCCGCTCAGTTCACGCTCGGCGAGGTCGCGTAGTTCGCCGGCCTTGAGGTGTCCGCTCTCGGCCGCGATCGACCACCAGAAGAACGCCAGTCCGACATCGACCGGCACACCCGCACCCTCGAAATAAAGCCCGCCGAGATAGAACTGGGCGTCGGACTCGCCCCGCTTGGCGAGTGGCCGCCACGCCATCTCTGCCTCGGCGTAGCCGCGCGCCCGGTAGGCGTCGAGCCCACTGGCGACACGATCTTCGGCGGACAGCCGCGCGAATTGGTCCTCGGCGTCCGCTTCCGACCCAGGCGCAGGCGCCCCATCAGCGTCCTTGAGCGGGACGGGGTCCGAGAACCACTCGATCGCCGGCGCGGCGTCGGCAGGCTCAGGCTCCGCATTGACTCGGGCCCCCGCCACGGCGATCTCGACCGGGTCGACCGGCGCCCCGCCCGCCGCGTGATCGACGTCGGCGTCACGGTCGGGCTCACCCGCCCCATCGGCCTCTGTCGGCTCGGCGGTCGCTTCGCCCTGAATGTCATCAAGGTTTACCACCAGCTCCTCGACCTCGGCCGGCCTGACGCCGCGTGCGACCAGAACCGATAGGCGTTCCAGTGACCGGCGGTGCCCAGCCTTGGCGGCGAGGTGATACCAACCCAACGCCAGCGCCTCATCGGCGGCGACACCAAGCCCGGTCTCGTACAACAAACCGAGATTGTATTGACTGATGACGTGGCCTTGGCGGGCCGCGCGCTCGAACCACGCGGTTGCCTCGACCGGGTCCTGGGGCACACCCTGGCCGCGCAGGTACATGTTGCCGAGATTGGCCTGCGCGCGGGCTAGCCCCTTTTCAGCCGCGCGCCGATACCATTCGGCGGCCTTGCCGAAGTTCTGCGGGCCGCCGAGCCCGTTGCGATAGAGATGGCCGATGTTGCGTTCGGCCGCCGGATCGCCGCGGCTGGCAAGCGCCAGCCAGGCCTGCCGCGCCACTACGTAGTCGCCGGCCTCGTAGGCGACGACGGCGGCCTCAAAATTGGGATCGGCCCCCGCCATGCCAGCAGCCAGCACGAACGCAGCGAGCCAAGCGAGCGGCCGGATGAAGGCCCCAACGTTGAAAACAGTTCGCATCGGCGGCCCCGCGCTACCGTCCGCCCCAACAGAGCGGCGCCGCGTATTGTAGCAGCGCCAGCGGGCCTTTCGAGGGCTAGCCCCGCGCCCCGCGCACCGCCGTCAGGAAAGCGCCGGCCCTAGATGATGCGCCAAGTGCCATCCGGGTTCTGGCACGCAGTGCCGACCGCCTGCTCGGTATCGCCGCCGATTGTGACGCTTTGTTGGAACTCGCGGCAATACTCGCCGCTCGTGGTGTGACGCCCCTCGCGAGTTGGCGTGACGCTGCCGTAGTTCCCGCTGTCGGGATTGTCCCAGCGAACCGTCTTGCCAACCGGCGCCAGCGTCGCCTGCTCCTCGGCCCGCTGCATCGCCGCGCGGTCGGCGTTGTCCAACGATTTGCCGACCTCGCTCCCGACCAACGCACCGAGCAAGGCGCCGGCCGCCGTCGCCGCGAGCTGCCCCTTGCCGGACCCGAACTGCGCGCCGGCGACGGCGCCGCCGACCCCACCTAGTAGCGTGCCCAAGGTTTGCTTCGTGCCAGCGCCCTCGCACGCCGCGAGCGACAATGCCAGCATGCCGGCCAAGGCTATCTTGATGACGTTCATCTCCACGTGCCCCACTGTTTCGACAGACGATTCCTCTTTGGCTAGAGCCCAGGCCCAGCCTTGATTATATATAGAGCGCATATGGCGGGCGGAAAGCACAAATATTCATAGGCCCACGAATCTGGCGGCCATTGTCTGGGGGTTGACGGCATCGGTTGCCGCCCGAAGTTGAGGGGCAGCAATCTGGACATAGAAGCGATGGCTGAGAGCGAACCAACCGATCCCTTCGGCCTATTCGGCGAGTGGCTTGCCGAAGCTGAGAAGAGCGAACCCAACGACCCCAACGGAGTCGCGCTCGCGACCGCCGACGGCAACGGCCTGCCCTCGCTGCGCATGGTGCTACTCAAGAGTTTCGATCAGGCGGGGTTCGTTTTCTACACCAATCTCGGCAGCCGCAAGGGCCGCGAGATAGAGGCCAATCCCGGCGTGGCGTTGTGTTTTCACTGGAAATCGTTGCGCCGCCAGGTTCGGGTCGTCGGGCATGTCGAGCCCGTGAGCGCAGAGGAAGCTGACGCCTATTTCGCGACGCGCTCCCGCGAGAGCCGGATCGGCGCCTGGGCCTCACGGCAATCGGAGCCGCTTGAGAGCCACTTCGCGCTTGAGCGGCGGGTCGCGAAGTACGCGGCCAAGTTCGGTCTCGGGCGCGTGCCCCGGCCCGCCTTTTGGTCCGGCTTTCGCGTCGTCCCACGAGAGGTCGAGTTTTGGCGCGATCGGCCCTTCCGTCTACACGAGCGGATCGTCTACCATCGCACCGAGACCGGTTGGTCGACGCGGCGGCTGTTCCCCTGATGACGCGCGCGGACCGAGATCGCGACGGCCTCGTCACCGATCCAGTCAAGGACGCCCGGCTCAAACAGCTGGCGGCCGGCGCGGCGGTGGCGGTCGCTGTCGGACTGGTTGCGGTCAAGGGCATCGCGTGGTCGCACACCGGCTCGGTGGCGATGCTCAGTTCGCTGGTCGATTCCTGCATCGACGCGGTGATCTCCCTGGCCAACCTATGGGCGATCCGCTACGCCCTGGTGCCAGCCGACCGTGAGCACCGCTTTGGCCATGGCAAGGCCGAGGCGGTGGCCGGACTGGGCCAGGCCGCCTTCATCGCCGGCTCCGCGGTATTCCTGCTATTCGAGTCAGCCAACCGTCTACTTCACCCGGCCACGGTCGAGAACGCCGAGACGGGGATCGCGGTGATGGTATTCGCCATCGTCGTCACCTTGGGCCTGGTGTTGTTCCAGCGCTACGTCGTGCGGCGCACTGACTCGGTGGCGATCGCCGCCGATTCGCTCCATTACCGCGGCGATTTGCTGATGAACCTCGGCGTCATCGCCGCCCTGGTGCTGGCGATGGAACTGGGGTGGCAAATCGCCGACCCAATCTTTGCGATCGGCGTCGCGGTTTACATCCTCTACAGCGCCTGGACGATCTTGCGGCGCAGCTTGGATTTCGTCATGGACCGCGAGTTCCCACGCCAGACCCGGCGCGAGATCATGGATATCGCCCTGGCCCATGCCGAGGTCCTGGCGGTTCACGACCTGCGCACCCGATCGTCCGGGATTCGCGCCTTCATCCAACTCCACCTCGAGATGGACGGCGAAATGTCCCTCTACCGCGCCCACCAGATCGCCGATGAGGTCGAGGTCGAGATCTACGCCCGCTTCCCGGAGGCCGAAGTGATGATCCATCAGGACCCCGCCGGCCTCGACGAGGGGCACCGGACCTTCGCCTGATCGTGGAGCTGCATTGATCGTCGCGGACCAGAGCGAGGTGATCGATTTCCTTGCCAAGCCCACGACCCATGGCGCGACGGTGGCGCGGATTGACACCCACGGTTCGGTAGTCTTCCTGGCCGGCAAGCGCGTCTATAAACTCAAGCGCGCGGTCTTGTTCGAGTACATGGACTATTCGAGCCTTGAGCGTCGGCGGGCCGCCTGCGAGACCGAGATCCGGGTCAATCGACGTACCGCGCCCGGCATCTATCGTACGAGGGCGCGCCCGGCATCTATCGCCGCGCCGTGCCGGTCCGCCGTGGCGCGGACGGGCGGCTTGCCATCGATGGCGAGGGCGCTGTGGTCGAGTGGCTAGTCGAGATGAACCGGTTCGACGAGCGCACGCTGTTCGATCGGATGGCGGTCGCGGGCGCGCTCGAGTCGCCGCTCATCGAGGCGCTCGCCGATATCATCGTCGATTTCCACGCCAGTGCCGAGCGCCGTCCCGACGACTGCGGCCGTGACGAGTTCACCCGCCTCCTCGACCTCAACGTCCACCAACTCAGCGCCCATGCTGGCACCGTGTTCAATCCCCGCGTCATCGCCGACCTCGATGGGCGGACCAGGGCCGCCCTCGCCGGCGACCTCGCCGTCCACCTGGATGCGCGCCGAGCCAAGGGCTTCGTGCGCCGCTGCCACGGCGACCTCCACCTTCGCAACATCTGCTTGATGGCGTGCCGCCCCACGCTGTTCGACGCGATCGAATTCAGCGAACGACTGGTCAACATCGACGTTCTGTACGATCTCGCCTTCCTGCTGATGGATCTCTGGCACCGCGATCTCAAGGCGCACGCCACCCTCGTGCTCAGCCGCTATTTGGGGCGCTCGGGCGGTCTTTCCGGCCTCCGATTAATGCCGTCGTTTCTGTCTTGCCGCGCAGCGATCCGCGCCCACGTCACGGCGAGCGCGGCCGCTGAGCCGGCGGCGACGACAGCGGCCTCGGCGCGGGACGAGGAGCGCGCCTATCTCGCGCTGGCCGTGCGTTTCCTCGAACCGGCGACACCTCGACTGCTCGCCCTCGGCGGTCTGTCCGGCACGGGCAAGACCGCGCTGGCGATGGCGCTCAGGCCGTCACTCGGGCGCGCGCTAGGCGCCGTGGTCCTGCGCAGCGATGTAATCCGTAAACAATTGCTCGGGGTGCCCGACGACCACCGCCTGGGACCGGACGGCTACCGCCCCGACGTGACGGCCCGCGTCTATCGGACCCTGCACGAGCAGGCGGCGGTAATCCTCGATGCCGGCCACGACGTCATCGCCGATGCCGTCCACGCCAGCGCCGAAGAACGCGCGGCGATCGAGGAGGTCGCGCGCGCATGGAGCCGCCTTCACGGGCCTCTGGCTCGAGGCCCCGCGCGAGGCGCTGGCCGCGCGCATCGAGGGTCGACGCGCCGATGCTTCCGACGCCACCGTGGCGGTGCTCGACCGCCAGTTCGGCTATGCCCTGGGCGACATCGCCTGGCACCGTCTGGACGCGAGCGGACCGCTCGATGCCGTGACGCGGGCGGCGCTCAGGGCGCTCTCCTAGCAGCCTGTCGGACTTGAGCCGGGAGTCGAAATAGGATTCGATGGTATCAGTTGATTTGCCCGCGCGTGATGGAGGCCGTCATGAGCAATTTCCGACCGGTCGACCGGGAGACGGGGTTTCTGCTGCCGCCGTCGGTGGAGGAATGGCTTCCCGAGCGGCATCTGGCGCGCTTCGTGGTCGAGGTGATCGAGCAGTTGGACCTCTCGGCGTTCGTGAAGGCCTATCGCGGCTCGGGCTCGGCGTCCTATCACCCGAGCATGCTGCTGGGGCTTCTGGTCTACGGCTACGCCACGGGGGTGTTTTCGAGCCGCAAGTTGGAGCGCGCGACCTATGATTCTGTCGCTTTCCGCTTCATCGCGGCCAACGATCATCCCGACCACGATACCATCGCCGCGTTCCGGCGGCGTTTTCTCGACCGGATCGAAGGGCTGTTCGTCGAGGTGCTGCTGCTGGCCCGGGAAGCCGGGGTGCTGAAGCTCGGCACGGTGGCGCTGGACGGCACCAAGGTGCACGCCAACGCGAGCCGGCACAGCGCGCTGTCGTGGAAACACGCCTGCGAGCTCGAAGCCCGGTTGAAGGCCGAGGTGGCGGAGTTGATGGCGTTGGCGGAGGCGGCCGATGGGGCGGATGTGCCCGACGGGATGTCGGTGCCCGAGGAACTGGCCCGGCGCGAGGATCGTCTGGCCCGCATCGCCGAGGCTAAGGCGGTGATCGAGGCGCGGGCGCGCGAACGCCTTGAGCGGGAACGGGCCGAGTACGAGGCGAAGCTCGAGGCGCGCGCGGAGAAGGCCGAGAAGACGGGCCGCAAGCCGGGCGGCCGTCCACCCGAGCCGCCGGTGGCCGGGCCCGGGCCGAAGGACCAGGTCAATCTGACCGACGCGGACTCGCGCATCATGCCGGTGGCCGGCGGCGGCTTCGAACAGGCCTACAACGCCCAAGCCCTGGTGGCGGCCGACAGCCTGCTGGTGGTCACCAACGACGTGGTCCAGGCCCCCAACGACAAGCGGCAAATCGAGCCGGCGCTGGAAGCGCTCGCCCGCCTTCCCGAGGCGCTGGGCGCGCCCGAGACCCTGCTGGCGGACAGCGGCTACTTCAGCGAGGCCAACGTGAACGCCTGCGCCGAGGCCGAGATCGCGCCGTTGATCACGCCCGGCCGGGAACGCCATCATCTCTCCTGGAAGGACCGCTTCGCCGGCGCGCCGCCGCCCCCGGAGAACCCGACGCCGCTGGAAGCGATGACACATCGACTGGCGACGCCCGAGGGCCGGCAACTCTACGCCCTGCGCAAGCAAACGCCGGAACCGGTGTTCGGCATCATCAAATCGGCCATGGGCTTCCGCCAGTTCTCGCTACGCGGCCTGGACAAGGTCACGGGCGAATGGAACCTGGTGACCCTGGCCTGGAACATAAAGAGAATGTTCACCTTGCAATACGCTTGAGCAGGCGGCCGGACTCCGTACCTCGCGAAAAGGAATAAGAGTATGCTCGCCTTGCGGCACGCGCGAGCAAGCGAACGTACTTCGTGCCCTCACGAGAGGGCATAAGAGTATACTCACCCTGCGGTACGCGCGGCCAAGCGACCGCACTCCGTGTCCTCACGAAAGGCGCTCGATCCCATGACCTCTCCACATCGCGATCCGTCCACACCCATTCTCGCGGACCTCAGTCCGACAGGCTGCTAGGTTTCTGGTCCAGGTCGCGGACTGAGTTTGGGGCGGCGGCCGACGCCGGATCGGCGCTATGATGTCCGATGGGCTCCAGGAACAGCAATGATGGATGAGCGCAAGACTCTTGTGCTGACGGGCGCGAGCCGCGGTATCGGTCATGCCACGGTGAAACGCTTCAGCGCCGCCGGCTGGCGCGTCATCACCTGTTCGCGCCAGCCCTTTCCCGAGGATTGCCCGTGGGAAGGCGGCCCCGAGGACCATGTCGCCATCGACCTGGCCGACGACGTTAGCACCGAAGCGGGGATCGAGTTCCTGCGCACGCGTCTCGCCGGTGGGCCGCTTCACGCGCTGGTCAACAACGCCGCGATCTCGCCCAAGAATACGGACGGCAAGCGGTTGGGCAGTCTCAATACCGATCTGGCGACCTGGGAGCTGGTCTTTCGCGTTAACTTTTACGCGCCGGTGTTGCTGGCGCGCGGCCTGATCGAGGAGCTCGAGCGCGGTCCGGGCTCGGTCGTCAACGTCACCTCAATCGCCAGTGGGCGCGTCCATCCCTTCGCCGGCACCGCCTACGCCACCTCGAAGGCCGCGCTCGCCGCGCTCACCCGCGAGATGGCAGCCGACTTCGGGCCGCTCGGAGTGCGCGTCAACGCGATCGCGCCGGGCGAGATCCGCACCTCAATGATCGGCCCCGAATACGAGGCGCTAGCGGCGGAAATCCCACTCCGCCGCCTCGGCACGCCCGAGGAGGTCGCGCGCACCATCTACTACCTGTGCACCGACGAATCGGCCTACGTCAACGGCGCCGAAATCCATATCAATGGCGGCCAGCACGTTTAGAGGCGGAGCCCCACTCGGCTGTCGCTCGGTAGCCTGCTCGGCTCTAACCTCACGGGCACGACCGCCGCGGCGTCTAACGCCACCTAGCAGCCTGTCGGACTGAGGTCCGCGAGAATGGGTGTGGACGGATCGCGATGTGGAGAGGTCATGGGATCGAGCGCCTTTCGTGAGGACACGGAGTGCGGTCGCTTGGCCGCGCGTACCGCAGGGTGAGTATACTCTTATGCCCTCTCGTGAGGGCACGAAGTACGTTCGCTTGCTCGCGCGTGCCGCAAGGCGAGCATACTCTTATTCCTTTTCGCGAGGTACGGAGTCCGGCCGCCTGCTCAAGCGTATTGCAAGGTGAACATTCTCTTTATGTTCCAGGCCAGGGTCACCAGGTTCCATTCGCCCGTGACCTTGTCCAGGCCGCGTAGCGAGAACTGGCGGAAGCCCATGGCCGATTTGATGATGCCGAACACCGGTTCCGGCGTTTGCTTGCGCAGGGCGTAGAGTTGCCGGCCCTCGGGCGTCGCCAGTCGATGTGTCATCGCTTCCAGCGGCGTCGGGTTCTCCGGGGGCGGCGGCGCGCCGGCGAAGCGGTCCTTCCAGGAGAGATGATGGCGTTCCCGGCCGGGCGTGATCAACGGCGCGATCTCGGCCTCGGCGCAGGCGTTCACGTTGGCCTCGCTGAAGTAGCCGCTGTCCGCCAGCAGGGTCTCGGGCGCGCCCAGCGCCTCGGGAAGGCGGGCGAGCGCTTCCAGCGCCGGCTCGATTTGCCGCTTGTCGTTGGGGGCCTGGACCACGTCGTTGGTGACCACCAGCAGGCTGTCGGCCGCCACCAGGGCTTGGGCGTTGTAGGCCTGTTCGAAGCCGCCGCCGGCCACCGGCATGATGCGCGAGTCCGCGTCGGTCAGATTGACCTGGTCCTTCGGCCCGGGCCCGGCCACCGGCGGCTCGGGTGGACGGCCGCCCGGCTTGCGGCCCGTCTTCTCGGCCTTCTCCGCGCGCGCCTCGAGCTTCGCCTCGTACTCGGCCCGTTCCCGCTCAAGGCGTTCGCGCGCCCGCGCCTCGATCACCGCCTTAGCCTCGGCGATGCGGGCCAGACGATCCTCGCGCCGGGCCAGTTCCTCGGGCACCGACATCCCGTCGGGCACATCCGCCCCATCGGCCGCCTCCGCCAACGCCATCAACTCCGCCACCTCGGCCTTCAACCGGGCTTCGAGCTCGCAGGCGTGTTTCCACGACAGCGCGCTGTGCCGGCTCGCGTTGGCGTGCACCTTGGTGCCGTCCAGCGCCACCGTGCCGAGCTTCAGCACCCCGGCTTCCCGGGCCAGCAGCAGCACCTCGACGAACAGCCCTTCGATCCGGTCGAGAAAACGCCGCCGGAACGCGGCGATGGTATCGTGGTCGGGATGATCGTTGGCCGCGATGAAGCGGAAAGCGACAGAATCATAGGTCGCGCGCTCCAACTTGCGGCTCGAAAACACCCCCGTGGCGTAGCCGTAGACCAGAAGCCCCAGCAGCATGCTCGGGTGATAGGACGCCGAGCCCGAGCCGCGATAGGCCTTCACGAACGCCGAGAGGTCCAACTGCTCGATCACCTCGACCACGAAGCGCGCCAGATGCCGCTCGGGAAGCCATTCCTCCACCGACGGCGGCAGCAGAAACCCCGTCTCCCGGTCGACCGGTCGGAAATTGCTCATGACGGCCTCCATCACGCGCGGGCAAATCAACTGATACCATCGAATCCTATTTCGACTCCCGGCTCAAGTCCGACAGGCTGTCAATCGGCGTTGAACATTACACCCCCTATCGGCGTGCAATGTTGACCCCTTTGGGATGCACGGCGGAGGTCGTACAGGTAGTCCATAGGAGGGGCCCGCGCGCGGGCCGACGCGCCCTGCCCACGCGGCTGGCGGCGGACCGCGTGTGGGAGGTTCCTGTGGGCCCACCTGGGCGACCGGGCCGCAGGTGGATCGGTTGCCTTTAGGACCGATTCTTGAAGCGCCAGGAGTCGTTTCCGGTCTCGATGATCTCGCAGTGGTGCGTCAGACGATCGAGGAGCGCGGTGGTCATCTTGGCGTCGCCGAAGACGGACGGCCATTCGCCGAAGGTCAGGTTGGTGGTGACGATGATCGAGGTGCGCTCGTAGAGCCGGCTGACGAGGTGGAACAGCAGCTGGCCTCCGGTTTGGGCGAAGGGCAGGTAGCCGAGCTCGTCGAGGATGACGAGGTCGCGCCGGGCCAGCTGATCGGCGAGCCGGCCCTGGCGGCCGGCGCGGGCTTCGGCCTCGAGCCGGTTGACCAGGTCGACGACGTTGAAGAAGCGGCCCCGGGCGCCATCGCGGATGCAGGCCCGCGCGATGGCGACGGCGAGATGGCTCTTGCCGGTGCCGGTGCCGCCGATCAGCACGGCGTTGCGCTGGTTGGCCAGGAAGCCGCCGACCGCCAACTCGCGGACCAGCGGCTCGTTGACCGGGGTGTCGGTGAAGTCGAAGTCGGCCAGCTCCTTGGCCAGCGGCAGCTTGGCGCCACTCATCTGGTACTTGATGGATCGCGCCTGCTTGTCGGCGATCTCGGCCTTCAACAGCTCGCCGATGATTCGCTGCATCGGATGCTGGCGCTTGAGGCCGTCGGCGAGCACCTCGTCGAACGCGTCGCGCATGCCGGCGAGCTTGAGTGCGGCCATCATCTCCAGGACCTCATGGCGCTCCATGGCCGACCCCCCTCAAGCGGTCGTAGCGGGTGCAATCGGCCACCGGCTCAAAGCGAAGACGCAGGTTCGCGGGCGTCGGGATCGGCGCCGTCTCGGACGGCTGGCGCCGACGATTGAGGATGTTGAGCACGACGTCGGCGCTGCACACGCCGCCAGCGAGCGCCTCGGCACAGGCGGCCTCCACCGCCGCCAGCCCATCCGCCAGCACGGCGGTGAGGATCTCGACCATCTGCCTGTCGCCGTCGTCGTGGCCGGCGAGCCGGACGCGCACGCGACCCAGGGCGCCGGGCAGCGCCCAGTCCTTGAACGGCGCGCCGTTACGAAGCGCACCGGGCTTCCTCGCCAGCACGGGCACCTAGTGCCACGGGTCATAGACGGTCTGGTCGCGGCCGAAGCGCCGGGCATGCTCGGCGACGATCTCGCCGTCCTGGCGGATGACGATGCGATCGGCGTAGGCATGGACCTCGACCAGACGGCCGACGGCGCGCGCCGCCACGCTGTACTTGTTGCTGTCGAAGCGCACCAGGCAGGTCTTCGACACCGACGCCGGGACCGCGTGGAAGCCGTCGAACGGCCCGCGATAGCCGACCAGGGACGGACGCTCGTCCTCGAACACCTGCCAGACAGTCCTGTCCTTGAACACCGGGTGGGGATGACCCCGGGCGTAGGCGACGCACTGGTCCAAGAGCCAGGCGTTGAGCTCGTCGTAGGTCTTGAAGCGCAGCCGCGGGGTGAAGAACCGACCGCGGATGATCCCGACCTGGTTCTCGACCTGCCCCTTCTCCCATCCCGCTCCCGGCGTGCATGCTGTCGGTTCGACCAGGTAGTGGCCACACATCTGCACGAAGCGCCGGTTGAACGCGCGCTCCTTGCCGATGAGGACGGTCTGCACCGCCGTCTTCATGTTGTCGTAGATGCCTCGCCGGCAGGCACCCTGGAACAGCCGGAATGCCCGGTCGTGGGCGTCGAACACCATCTCCTGGCTCTCGCGCGGATAAGCGCGGACGAAGAACATTCGGCTGTGGCACAGCCGGACGTGCGCGACCTTGACCTTGGTCGTCACCCCCGCCAGCACCACGTACTCGTGGCTCCAGTCGAACTGATAGGCCTCGCCCGGCGAGAACACCAACGGCACATAGGTCTGCGCCGTCGATGCCGAACGGCGCCACCGCCACGCCTTGGCGTAGCGCCGCACCGCGTCGTAGCCGCCGCCATAGCCCAGACCCTCGAGGGCTTCGGAGATCCGTAGCAGCGTCAGCCGCTCCCGCTTCGACTTGGTCTCGTTGGCCTCCAGCATCCGCTCCAGCTCGGCCGTCCACGGCCCCAGCTTCGGCATCGGCTGGACCCGCCGGTCGTAGGTGAACGCCGTCGCCTGCGAACGGATCACCTTGCGCACCGTGTTGCGCGAGACCTTCACGTCCCGCACGATCTCCTTGATCGGCTGCCCCTTGACGAAATACTCCCGCCGGATCCGCGCTATCGTCTCCACGACCAACATCCCCCACCACCTCGTCCGCCCAAAAACGAGGTGACTTGGACTAGCCAGGCTCAGGGGGGCAAATTTGGACGCCGATCACCCCTCAACAGGGGTCAACTTTGCACGCCGTTCCACAGACAGGCTGCTAGTCTGCGGCGAAACAGTACAGCAGCCCCGCGCCGCCAGTGCTGACTAGATTCTCCTAGCTGCACCCTCGCGAAGCATGCGCCGAGGTCCATGAGATATTGCCACCGCCGTGGCGGTCGTGGTGGCCGACCTGCGCACTGCCCTCGCCAGAGCTGGTCCAGTTGCTGCAGGTATGATCACCCTCTTCCCAGGGGAAGTAGGTAGTGCCGTAGTCCTTAAACCCTGTCAGCATGTCATGCCGGTTGGGCTTGTCGCCACGACCGTTCACCTGATTGCCATTTTCGTCCAGAGCGGTTCGCTTGACGATGTTTTGGTTGATGTGCAGCTGATCAAGGTCGGCCGCGATCAGTTCGCTTCTGGCGTTGTACCAGGGGCCCGATCCGATCCGATCGCGTGCGGACACGGTGCGCCCTTCCTCGACCTTAGTACTGAGGTATGCCCCCCAGGTGCGCCCCTTGGATCCGGCGGCCTCAGCCAGAGTCGTGCAATGAGCGTCGGCGCCCTCAAGGCCACCAAGGTCGGCGCCATTTCCCATCCCGGTACTTGTCACGAAAAACCCCATCGGGTGATCGCCCGCCGCAAGGGCCGGCGCGGCCATGAGGGCCAGTATCCCGGCTGAAGCCAGCGCCTTGATAAAGTTCACGTGCACCTCCCTTTCCCGACTCGCGGGAATAGCTACCTGCGCATGAGCGGATGCTCAGCCCAAATTACTCAGCCCAATCCAGCCCAATATTCAGCCGAAATTATAGAGACCTGGAACCCGATCCGGGACATCGGCCGCTCACATCTTCGTGTCACCCTGGGCTTGATCCAGGGTCCCTTCTGAAGGGTCGGAGCGAGTCCGGCACGACGAGCGTAGGAAGCTCGCCCCGCCCTTCAGCCGGCGAAGCGCGTCTCGGGCAGGCCCGTGACGCCGACCTCGGCCGCGAACAGGCCACCATCGGTGCCGGTCGGCGTGAACTCGCCGCTCGGGCTCGCCGCCCAATCGCCCGACGTCACGTAAAGCGTATCGAGGTTGGGGCCGCCGAACATGCAGCTGGTCGGCCGCTGCACGGGCATTTCGAGGACCCGGTCGAGGCGGCCATCGGGCGCGTAGCGGGTGACGCGGCCGCCATTGAAATTGGCGCTCCAGATAAACCCCTCCGCGTCGACCGTGAGCCCGTCGGGCAGTCCGTGCGCTTCGGGCACCTCGACCAGCACCCGCCGGTTGGCGACCGCGCCGGTCGCGGCGTCGAAGTCATAGGCGTAGATGTGCCGGGCCAGGGTATCGGTGTGATACATGGTGCGCTCATCGGGGCTCCAGCCGATGCCGTTGGCGATGATCAGTCCGTCCTGCACCTTCTCCCAGCTGCCGTCGGTCGCGAACCGGTAGAGGTTGCAGATCGGATCGAACTGCTCGTAGGGCATGGTGCCGGCCCAGAAACGGCCCCGTCGGTCGACCTTGCCGTCGCTGAAGCGGGTGCGTGCATCGTTAGCCTCGGGATCTGCCACCACCTCCAGAGCGCCGCTCGCGAAATCGAAGAAATGAACGCCGGTACGGAGCGCGACGATCGCGCCGCCCCCCTGGCGCAACCCAAAGCAGCTGATGTGCTCGGGCATCGACCAGCTCTCGCGTGCCCCGTTTGAGGGGTCAAAGCGGTTGAGAACCTTGCCGAGGATGTCGACGAAATATAGCGCCTGCTCGGCGACGTCCCAGACCGGGCCCTCGCCGAGCGCACATTTGCAGTCGAGAACGCAGCGGACCTCGGTCACGCGCCGTCTCCGCCCGCCTCCAACCCGCCTGCTTGGACCCAGACCCAGGTGTCGTCGAGCGCCTTGGCGTAGCGGTCGAACATCTCGTCGATCTCGTCGTGGGTAATGATCAGCGGCGGCGCGGATACGGTCCGCTCGAACATCGGCCGCGCGATCAGCCCGCGCAACTCGGCGAACTCGGTGACCTTGGCCGCCACCTTGCCGGCCGGCTCGAAATGCGTCCGCGCGGCCTTGTCGGCGATGTATTCGATCCCGCCCATCAAGCCGACGCCAGTCGCCGTGCCGATCATCGGGTGGTCGGTGAAGCCATGCAGCCGTTCCTGGAAGTGCGGTGCGATGTCGCGGACATGGCCGACGATGTCGCGCTCCTCGTAGAGCTCGATGGTGCGCAGCGCCACTGCCGCCGCCACCGGGTGGCCCGAATAGGTGAAGCCATGGGCGAACGTGCCGACCTTGTCGCTCTCGGCCGCAATCACCTCGAACATCTTGTCGTTGATGGCCAGCGCCGAGATTGGCATGTAGGCGGCAGATAAGGCCTTGGCCATCGTCACGGTGTCGGGCTTCAGGTCATAGGTCTCGCAGGCGAACATGTTGCCGGTGCGCCCAAAGCCGCAGATCACTTCATCGACGCAGAACAAGACATCGTGCTTCTTCAAGACCGGCTGGATCTTGTCGAAATAGGTGGCCGGCGGGGTCAGCGCCCCGCCCGCTCCCATCACCGGCTCGGCGATGAAGGCGGCGACCGTTTCCGGACCCTCGGCGACGATCATCTGGTCGAGTTCGTCGGCCAAGCGCGTTGCGTAGTCTTCCTCCGATTCGCCCTCGTGGCCACCGTGGTAATAGTTGGGACAGGCGGCGTGCAAGATGCCCTCGAGCGGCAGGTCGAAGTCCTGGTGATTGACGGCGAGCCCGGTCAGGCTGGCGGCCACCAGCGTCACGCCGTGATAGGCCTGGACGCGCGAAATCACCTTCTTCTTCAACGGCCGGCCGAGCGCGTTGTTGTAGTAGCGGATCAGCTTGACCAGGGTGTCGTTGGCCTCCGAGCCGGAGTTGGCGAAGAAGACCTTCGACATCGGCACCGGCAGCACTTCCTTGATCTTCTCGGCGAGGTCGATCGAGGGGTTCGACGACTTGTGTGAGAAGGTGTGGTAGGTCGGCAGGATGCGCATCTGTTTGATCGCGGCCTCGATCAGCGCCTCCTCGCTATAGCCGAGCGAGGCGCACCACAAACCGGACAGGCCGTCGATATAGGTCTTCCCGGTTTCGTCATGGACATAGATGCCCTCGCCGCCGGTGACGATGAACGGGCCCTTGCGGCGGTGCGCGATCTGGTTGGTATAGGAGTGCATGACGTGCGCGATATCGCGCGCTGCGGCCGAGTTCGGTACGAAGTTCATGAAGCTCTCCAGGATCGAGATGGGGCGAGTCTAGTCGCCGCCCAGGCACGAGTCCATTTGCCGGCGGAGCGGCGGGTTCAGGTTTTTGGCTGCCGCCAGCGGCGCGGAGGGCCGGCCTCTTGCCCCGGTGCAACGTCCGCCGGCCTCATGTCGGCGATCCCGGACACCAACACCGGTGGCCTGTCGGGGAAGCGCACAACCAGATCGAGTGACCCGCCCATGGCGCCTACGTAGGCGCGGAGGGTCGATAGAAGAAGATCGCTGCGCTTCTCCAGGCGCGAGACGCCGGCCTGACCGATGTCGAGCATCTCGGCGAGGCGTGCCTGGGTCAGGTTGCGTGCCTTGCGGAGGTCTCCCAACGTCATCTCGTCGGCGATAAGCTGTGCCGCGCGCGCTTCCACCCTCTCCCGTCGCTCGGGAGGGAGGTCGTCCATCATTTTCTTCAAAAGTCGTTGCCATTATCGGTTTCCCTTAGGCTTGGCCAAGTGGTCGTCAAAGCGTCGATCCGCTACGGCGATCAGTCGTTTGTAAAACCGGCGCGGCTACCTCCCAATCCTGTCGCTCGCGACCAGGAGTAATGGCCGTCCGCTTCGGATCGAACGCATAGGCGACACGCCAGACGCCGCCCGCCGCATCGAAGCGAAGTTCTTTCATGTTGGCGTGCTTCGAGCCGTTCAATGTATCGGCGCGCGGTCCTCCCAGCTGCGGCCCCAATGCCTCAAGCAGGCGGGCATGGGCGAGCAACTCGTCCTGAACCGCCTCCGATAGCGACGCATGCTCGGTCTCGATGGTGGCATGGAATACCACGGTCCATGCCACCATATATATGGCTTTGAAGGAATATGCTTGCAAGACCATCTCATGTGCCGAAGTTGGTCGGCTAGTCCGGCTCGCGAGTCCATTTGCCGGCCAGCACGGCTATGCTGGTGCCGGGACCACGTTCAGGGAGGACTATGGGATGCAAGGCCTGATGTTGGAGACCCCCTTGCTGGTCTCTTCGCTCATCGAACATGCGGCGCTCTACCACGGCGAGCGCGAGATCGTCTCGCGCACCGTCGAGGGGCCGATTCACCGCACCACCTATGCCGAGGTCGAGGGTCGCGCCAAACAGCTCGTGCGCGCGCTCGAACGGCTCGGGGTTGGGCACGGCGACCGCGTGGCGACGCTCGCCTGGAATGGCCACCGCCATCTCGAACTCTACTACGCGTTGTCGGGCATGGGCGCGGTCCTACACACGCTGAACCCACGTCTATTCCCCGAGCAACTCGTCTACATCATCAACCATGCCGAGGACAAATACTTGTTCCTCGACGCTACCTTTGTGCCGCTAGCCGAGGCCCTCGTCGTGCAGCTGAGCACGGTCAGGGGCTTCGTCGTGATGACTGACGAGGCCAGCCTGCTTGAGACTACGCTCCCCAACGTGATGGCCTACGAGACTCTGGTCGCTGCCGAATCCGACGACTACGACTGGCCCCAGTTCGACGAGAGAACCGCCTCGAGCATGTGCTACACCTCGGGCACCACCGGGCACCCGAAGGGCGTGGTCTACTCCCACCGCTCCACGGTACTGCACAGCATGACCGCCTGCCAGACCGACGTGCTCGGCCTCTCGTGCCGCGATTCGATCCTGCCGGTGGTGCCGATGTTTCACGTCAACGCCTGGGGCATTCCCTACGCCGCGGCTTTGGTCGGGGCCAAGCTCGTCTTCCCCGGTCCGAGGCTCGACGGTGCGGGCCTGCATGAACTGATCGAGGCCGAGGCCGTGACCTTCACGGCCGGAGTGCCGACCATCTGGCTGATGCTGCTGGCCCACTTGAAGGAGACCGGCGGCACGCTCGACCGGCTCGAGCGGGTGGTCTCGGGCGGCTCGGCGGTGCCGCGCTCGATGATCCAAACTTTCGAGGAGGATTATGGCGTGCGCATGATCCACGCCTGGGGCATGACCGAGATGAGCCCGCTCGGCGCCGTCGGCGCCTTCAAGCCCGGCATGGCCGAGCTGCCCGCCACCGAGCGCTACGGCATCCAAGAAAAGCAAGGCCGCGCCGTCTACGGCGTCGAGATGAAAATCGTCGATGACGATGGCAAGGCGCTGCCCCGCGACGGCCAGGCCTTCGGCAACCTCAAGGTGCGCGGACCGTGGGTGTGCCGGAGCTATTACCAGGGCAAGAGCGACGCCGAGGAGGCTTTCGACGGCGATGGCTGGTTCAACACGGGCGACGTCTCGACTCTCGATGGCCAGGGGTTCATGCAGATCGTCGATCGCACCAAGGACGTCATCAAATCAGGCGGCGAATGGATCAGCTCGATCGCGATCGAGAACATCGCCGTCGGCCACCCCGAGGTCGCCGAGGCCTGCGTCATCGGCATCCCTCACCCGAAATGGGACGAGCGGCCGCTGCTGCTGATCGTGCGCGCCAAGGCCAGCAGCCTCGACCGCGCGACGATGCTCGACTACTTCGAGGGCAAGATCGCCAAATGGTGGTTGCCCGACGATCTCGTGTTCGTCGACGAACTCCCCCACACCGGCACCGGCAAGCTCATCAAGGCCCAACTCCGCGAGACCTACAAGGACCACGTCGTGCCGACGGCGGCGGCGTAATGGCGCGGCGCCACCCTCGGCAATTGAAAAGACCCGCCAGTTGGCGGGCCTTTCCTTCGCTATCGGGCCGGTTTCAGGCGGCGACGGAGAGGTTGGCGGCGGCGGTCTTGCCGTTCTGGCCGCGCTGAAGCTCGTACTCGACGCGCTGGCCCTCGACCAGACCGGCTAGTCCGGCGCGCTCGACGGCGGAGATGTGGACGAAAGCGTCCTTGGTGCCATCATCGGGGCTGATGAAGCCGTAGCCCTTGACGGAGTCGAACCATTTGACGGTTCCTTGAGTCATGTATCGTTCCTTGTATTTTGTCGAATGGTGGTCGTCGCGCGCACCCCGAGCGTGCGGGTCTCGACTGCCATGCGGAGCACTTTGTCTCGGTCGGCGCGACGAAGCAGCAAACGCCGGCCCGACGACGCGCGGGTCTATGGCGAACTGATCGACCCAACATGGCGACGCCCACGGGGCTTTGCAAGAGGCTCGCGCCGATCATCGCGGCACGAACACGGCGCTCTCGACCAGGGGCCCCTCGCACACCACATGGCCGCCCTCGACCAGGTGGATAAGATGGGCGAGTACCGAACGCCCTGCGGCCCGATGGAGCGTTCGCGGCACATTAGTGTAGATCGCAGCCACGATCTCTGGGATCGTGCCGATGCCTCGTTTGAGGCAATTCAGGATCTCGGTCTCGCGCACACGTCGATGGGCGATGAAGGCGCGGACGTGGGCCTTGGGCGCGGTGATCGACGGCCCGTGGGTCGGCCAGTACGTGCGATCGTCGCGGTGGAGGAGTTTGTCCAAGCTCGCTAGATACGGGCCCATGGCCCCATCAGGCGGCGAAATCACGGTGGTCGACCAACCCATGACATGATCGCCGCTGAACAGCGCTCGCTCCTCGCGCAGGCCAAAGCACAGGTGGTTCGAGGTATGGCCAGGCGTTTGCACCGCCTCAATGGTCCAGCCATCGCCGGCGATCACGTCGCCGTCGCGCACCGCGACGTCGGGGACGAAGTCGTAATCGGCGCCTTCCTCGACCGGTGGATCGTCGCCTCGCGCTGTTCCATGGGGACCGAAGCCGTACGTCGTCGCCCCGGTCAGCGCCTTCAAGGCGGCCGCCGCCGGTGAATGGTCGAGGTGGGTGTGGGTGATGAGAATGTATGTGAGGCGCTCGCCGGCGAGCGCTCTTTGGAGCGCGCCGATGTGCTCGGGCAGATCGGGCCCGGGATCTATCACGCAGACATCGCGGCGACCGACCAGATAGGTGCCGGTCCCGTGCAGTGTGAAGGGCGACGGATTGGCGGCGATCACCCGGCGAATCCTGGGCGAAACGGCTTCGGCCAAGCCGTAGGCAAAGTCAAGCTCCTGCCGCATTGGCAATGGTACTGTCATCGCCTAGGGGATTATCCTTATTTCAGCCAGCGCCGTTCGGCACTTGGTGTCGGGACAGCTACGAGAAGCCACTTGGCTATCCTGGCGACTACGAGGTCATGAACTACATCTATGACGGCGAAGCGCTCGGCGAGACCGGCTTCGCCCGCCTCGTCCACGTACTCGGCATCGACATCGGAGCGTTCGTGCGCCAGCGCATGGAGTTGATGCGCGATTTCCTCATGGAGACGGTGAGCGAGTGTTCCCCCGGCCCGATCGAAATTACCAGCCTCGGCTGCGGCCCAGCCCGGGAGGTGGTCGAATGCTTCGCTCTGCGTCGCCGCCCGACACCGCTTCGCTTGACCCTCGTAGACCACGAACGAGCGGCGCTCGCCGACGCTATGGAGCGCTGCGCCGCCTCGAGGGTAGGGTATGGCGCGCCGCTGGAGATCGAGTCCATTCACGCCTCGGTGTTCGAGCTTACCCACGATCCGCGCCTCGGGCGCGACTGCCTGCCTCCCCAGAATCTAGCCTAAAGCGTCGGGTTGTTCGACGAGCTATAACCGAATCTTGTGTACGGCGTTGAAATGAAGGCGGCGTATCCTGGTGATTGTTGATGTCACCACTTGAGCTAAGCCAAGGAAGGATAGGCCATGAAAGAGAATACCGTTGTTGCTTTTCAAAACCCATCTGATTTTCAGAAAGATCCGTTGACGGAAGTCCTACAAGCTGGAGCTCGCGAGTTGTTGGCCCAAGCCGTTGAGGCCGAGGTCTCCGTGTTTTTGGGTAGCCATGCGGCGCTTGTTGACGCCGCCGGCCGCCGCCGGGTTGTCCGCAATGGATATCTGCCGGAACGCTTCATCCAGACCGGGATCGGCCCGGTGAGCGTGCGCCAACCCCGTGTGCGGGACCGGGGGGACGGCGCCATCCGCTTCACGTCGGCGATCCTGCCGCGCTATCTGCGCCGCGCCAAGAGCCTGGAAGACCTTTTGCCATGGCTGTATCTGAAGGGCATTTCCACCGGCGACTTCGGGGAAGCCTTGGCGGCGCTCCTGGGGAGCTCCGCGCCGGGCTTTCGGCCTCCACGATCACCCGGCTGAAAGAGGTCTGGGGGGTTGAGGCGGAGCGCTGGCAACGGCGCGACCTCACGGCCAAGCGCTACGTCTATTTCTGGGTGGACGGCATCTATTTCAGCGCCCGCATGGAGGAAGAGAAGCAGTGCATCCTGGTGATCGTCGGGGCCACGGACAAGGGACAGAAGGAACTGATCGCCATCGCCGACGGCTATCGCGAAAGTGAGCAGTCCTGGCTCGAAGTTCTGCTCGATCTCAAGCGGCGCGGCCTTGAAATGGGTCCGCAACTGGCGCTCGGCGACGGCGCGCTCGGCTTCTGGAAGGCGCGCCGCCAAGTCTACCCAGGCGCCCGCGAGCAAACGCTGCTGGGTTCACAAGACGGGCAACGTCTTGAACAAGCTGCCCAAGGGTCTGCAAAAGAAAGCCAAGGGGCGCCTGCAAGACATCTGGATGGCCGAAACCAGGAAGGATGCCGAGAGCGCCTTCGACTTCTTCCTGGAAGCCTACGGGCCGAAGTACGACAAGGCCGCGGCCTGCCTGGCCAGGGACCGCGACGTCCTGCTGACGTTCTACGACTTCCCCGCCGAGCACTGGAAGCATGTACGCACGACCAACCCCATCGAGAGCACGTTCGCCACGGTTCGTCTGCGCACCTACCGGACCAAGGGCTGCCTGTCGCGCAAGACGGCGATGGCCATGGTCTTCAAACTATGCCAGCGCGCTCAGAGAAAATGGAGAAAACTCGATGGATCGAACCATCTCGCCGAGATCATTCGCGGCGTCAAATTCGTAGATGGAGAACGCCAGGATCGCGCCGCCGCATGATCAGCCCATACACAACTTTTGACAATAGCTCTTGTTCGACTATTTCCGGCGCGAGCGCTGCGAGCGGCTAGCGGCGGCGATGTACGAGCGGCTAGCGCCGGGCGGCCGGCTCATCATCGGCAACATGAGGGCCGGCACCGACATGGTCTGGCCACTCGAGTTCATCGAGGATTGGACACTGCACTACCGCACCGAAGCGGCGTTGGCGGCGCTCGCCGTGCCGCTTGGCGCCGCCTCGGTGCGGTTCGCCGCGAACGCACCGAGTACAATCTGTTCCTCATCGCCCGCAAGCCGCCGTAGAGCACCCCTACGTGCCCCGCGCGCGACGCCTTGCCGCGTTGACGCGAGCGCGCCTGATCCTGTAGTCCGGCGCCATGATCGAGTTCGCCCAGCAGGTGATCAGCGGCATCGCCATCGGCTGCGTCTATGGCCTCGTCGCGTTGGGCTTCGTGCTCGTCTACAAGGCGACCGAGGTTGTGAACTTCGCCCAGGGCGAGCTGATGATGGTGGGCGCCTTCTTCGCTTTCACCTTCACCACGCTTGCCGGGCTATCGTTCTGGATCGGCGTCGGTGCCGCCGTGGCGGCGATGGCCGCCCTGGGCGCGCTGATCGATCGGATCGTAATCCGGCCTCTGGTCGGCCAGCCCGCCTTCGCGACCTTCATGGCGACCATCGGCATCGGGCTCCTCGCCCGCAGCGTGGCCGGCATGGTGCCGGGCTGGGGGTTCGAGACCCATGCGCTGGTGACGCCGTTTTCCGACCGCGTCGTCGGACTGGGCACACTGACGCTCAGCCAGGAGCATCTCTCGATCATCGTTGCGACGGTCCTCCTGGTCGCGCTGCTGGCGGCCTTCTTCCGATTCAGCCGGCTCGGCGTCGCCATGCAGGCGACTTCGCAGAACCAGCTCGCGGCAGCCTACATGGGCATCCCGATCAAGCGCGTCTACATGCTGATCTGGGCCCTGAGTGCGGCGGTCGCGGGCTTCGCCGGCATCCTCCTGGCGCCGATTGCCTTCGTCCACGTCAACATGGGCTTCATCGGGCTGAAGGCATTTCCGGCTGCGGTTCTCGGCGGATTTGGCAGCATTCCCGGCGCCATCGCGGGCGGTCTGATCATCGGCGTAGTCGAGGCGCTGGCCGGCTTCTACTTGCCTGAGGGCTTCAAGGACGTGGCTGCTTATGTCGTGCTGCTCGCGGTGCTGATCGTGCGACCGCGCGGCTTGTTCGGCGTCTCCACACGTCGGCGAGTCTGACCGTGCGCTTCGAGATGAAGACCAGCTACGCGCACGACCTGCGGCTGTTCCGCCATCGCGGCGATGTGGTGTGGTATGGAGCGCTCGGCCTTATCCTGTTAGCGGCGCCGCTGCTCACCGACGACTATGGGTTGGCGCAGCTCAGCTTCGTCTGCATATACGCCATAGCTGGGGTCGGTCTGATGCTGCTCAGCGGCTTCACCGGCCTCATCTCGTTGGGGCACGCCGCTTTTCTCGCCGCTGGCGCCTACACCACGGCCATTCTCGAACAACAGGGCCTCGACTTCGCTATCGCGCTGCCGGCGGCGGCGCTGGTCGCCGGGCTGCTCGGGGTGATGGTTGGATTGCCGGCACTCAGGCTCAGCGGCATCTACTTGACCATCGCGACGCTCGCCTTCGCCTTCATCGTCGAGGAGGTGCTGACCCGCTGGAAGGGGTTGACCGGCGGCAACGCCGGCATGCTCTTGGACGACGCCTCGCTGCTCGGGCTGGCGATCGATTCCGAACCGCGTTTCTATTACCTCGCGCTGGGTCTGCTGGTGCTCACCATGCTGGCCGGCATCAACATCCTCAGGGCGCCGCTCGGACGGGCGATGATCGCGGTGCGCGATTCGGAGACCGCAGCCCAGGCGATGGGTGTCAACCTCGCCATGGTCAAGACCACCGCCTTCGGCCTCAGCGCGGCTCTGACCGGCATCGCCGGGGCGCTCTATGCGCACAAGCTCACCTACATCAGCCCTGAGCAGTTCACCATCTTCGTATCGATCGAGTTCCTGTTGATCGTCATCATCGGCGGCCTGGGCTCGCTGCACGGCGCGGTGTTCGGCGCGATCTTCGTAATTGTCCTGCCACAGCTGGTGTTGATCGCGCGGGAATTACTGCCGGCCGCGATCGCCGGACTGCCGGGCCTTGAGGCCGCTGCCTTCGGCCTCGCGCTGATCCTCTTCACCCTGTTCGAGCCGATGGGCCTTTATGGCATGTGGGCAAAGGTGCGCCACTACGGGCGGACTTTTCCGGTCTACAAGAAGGCGACCTTTAGGCGGACGAAATCCTTCCTCAAGGGCGAGGGCGGCTGATGGCGCTGCTGGCCGCATCGGCGCTGGCCGTCAGCTTCGGCGGCATTCGCGCCCTCGACGGTGTCGACTTCGCGGTCGAGGACGGCGAGGTCTTCACCATCATCGGTCCGAACGGCGCGGGCAAGACCACCATCTTCAATCTGATCAGCCGCATCTACGACCCCGAGGGCGGCCGCATCGAGTTCGCTGGCGCCGAGATCACGCGCCTCGCGCCCCATCGCATCGCCGGGCTCGGCGTCGCCCGCACCTTCCAGAACATCGAGCTGTTCGAAACCGCGAGCGTCCTCGACAACCTGATGCTCGCCCGTCACCCCCACCGGCGCACCGGGACCCTCGCCGAGATGCTGTTCACGCCCAAGGTCCAGCGCCAGGAGATCGCCATGCGCGAGGCGGTCGAGCGGGTCATCGACTTCCTCGAACTCGCGCACCACCGCGACACGCGCATCGCCGAACTCCCCTACGGCGTGCGCAAGGTGGTCGAGCTGGGCCGCGCGCTCGCCGCTGAACCGCGTCTGTTGCTGCTCGACGAGCCCTCCTCGGGCCTCAATGTCGAGGAGACCCAGGACATGGCGTTCTGGATCAAGGACATCCAGAGCGAGCTCGGCATCACCGTGCTGATCATCGAGCACGACATGCGCCTGGTCGCCGCCGTCTCGGACCGCGTGCTGGCCCTCAACAACGGCCGCGTCCTGGCCGAAGGCGATCCCGCCGAAATCCAACAACACCCCGAAGTGATCCGCGCCTACCTCGGCGGTTGAGGCGGCCGAGCGGCGGGCCCGCGACGCCGCTATAATGCCCCGGCAACCGGGGAGCGGCCGTGGCGTTGTTGAGCTTGCGAAATGTCGAGACGTCGTACGGGCCGATCGCGGCCATTCGTGGCGTCAGCCTCGATGTCGAGGAGGGCGCGATTGTCGCCCTCCTCGGCGCTAACGGCGCCGGCAAGACAACGGTGCTGAAGACCATCTCGGGCGTCATGGACCCGGCCATGGGCACCGTCTCCTTCGCCGGCGAGCCCATTCAGAGCACCGAGCCCGACCGCATCGCCGCGCGCGGCATCGCCCATGTGCCGGAGGGCCGCGAGCTGTTTCCCCAGCTCACCGTGCGCGAAAACCTGATGATGGGCGCCTACCTGCGCCGCGACCGCGCCGGCATCGCGCAGGACCTCGACCTGGTGCACGGGTATTTCCCGGTGCTGGCGGAGCGCCACGCCATGCCGGCGGGCAAGCTCTCGGGCGGCGAGCAGCAGATGGTCGCGATCAGCCGCGCGCTGATGGCGCGCCCGCGCCTGTTGCTGCTCGACGAGCCCTCGCTCGGGCTTTCGCCGCTGCTGGCGCGCGACATCTTCGCCATCGTCGAGCTCATCCGCGCCCAGCAGGGCGTCACCATCCTGCTGGTCGAGCAGAACGCCCAAGCGGCCCTCGCGCTCGCCGATTACGGCTATGTCATGGAGGTCGGCCGGGTGGTGATGGAGGGACCGGCCGAGCGCCTGCTCGGCCACGCCGATATTCGTGAGTTCTACCTCGGCATGGGCGATAATGTTGGCGCGCGGGCTGAGCGACGCTGGAAGCGGAAGAAGCAATGGCGCTGAAGCGGGCCGAGCCGGCCTCGAAAGCAGCGAACTGGCGCAGCGTCCCAGCCCTGTTCGAGGCGGCCCGGGCGCTCGGCGAGGCCATCGCGCTGCGCGAAAAGCGCTTTGGCATTTGGCGCGGCATCCGGTGGGCCGACTACGGCGAGCGTGCCGAGGCAGGTCGGGCTCGGTTTGGCCGCGCTTGGAGTTCAGCGCGGCGAGCGCATTGCCATCTGTAGCGAAAACCGGCCCGAATGGCTTTATGCCGATCTCGGCGCACTCGGCATTGGCGCGGTCTCGGTCGGCATCTATGCGACTAGCGCGCCCGCGCAAATCCGCTACATCGTCGATGACTGCGCGGCGCGCGTCTACTTCGCCGAGGACGAGGAGCAGCTCGACAAGTGCCTCGCCGTCCGCGACGAGTTGGCGAGCCTGATGCGCATCGTCGTGTTCGAGACCAAAAGCCTCCCCGATACCAGCGGCTGGGGCGCGCTCGACGATCCCCGACATCATGAGCCTCGACGAGCTGATCGAGCTCGGCCGCGCTCATGGGCGGAGCTCACCCCGACCTGTGGCGCGAGGCGGTCGCCGCCGCCGCGACCCGAGGACCTCGCCATCCTGATCTACACCTCCGGCACCACCGGCCCGCCCAAGGGCGCGATGATCAGTCACCGCAACATCCTCTTTCGAGGTCGAGATGCTGAGCCAGCTGATGCCGCTGCAAGGACCCGAGCGATGAGCTGTTCTCGTTCCTGCCGCTGAGCCACATCGTCGAGCGGGTGTTCACCAACTTTCGCCCGCTCGCCTCGGGGGCGGCCGTCAACTTCGCCGAAAGCCCGGAGACCGTGCCCGAGAACCTGCGCGAGGTGGCGCCGACCATCCTGTTCGCCGTGCCGCGCGTCTGGGAGAAGCTTTATTCGGGCATCGTGCTGGCGCTGACCGAGGCGACCGCGTTCGAGAAATGGGCCTATCGTATCGCCCTCGGCCTCGGCCATCGCGCCGCCGCCCACCGGGTCGCCGGCCGGCGCGCCGCCGCCGGCGCTTGCGCCTGGCCGCCGTGGCTCGCCCGCGCCCTCGTTCTCAAGCAACATCCGCCGCCTGCTCGGCCTCGACCGGGCGCGGCTGTTGTTCTCGGGCGCCGCGCCGATCGCGCCCGACCTGATCCGCTGGTATCACGCCCTTGGGCTCGACATGCGCGAGGGCTATGGCCAGACCGAGAACACGGCGGTCGCCACCTTCCACGGCGATGGCGCGAATGCCGATCGGTACCGTGGGCCAAGCCGCGCCCGGCACCGAACTGCGGCTGGCCGATGACGGCGAGGTGCTGTTGCGCGGTCCGCACGTCTTCATGGGCTATTACGGTAAGACCTGAGAAGACGGCCGAAACGGTGCGCGACGGCTGGCTGCATACACGGGCGACGTGGGCGAGTTGGACGAGGCTTTGGCAACCTTGCGCATCACCGACCGCAAATCCGACATCATCGTCACCGCCGGCGGCAAGAACATCACCCCATCGGAAATCGAGAACCAGCTCAAGTTCGGCCCCTTCATCAGCGATGCCGTGGTGATTGGCGAGCGCCGCCGCTACCTCACCTGTCTGGTCATGATCGACCACGAGAACGTCGCCCGCTACGCCCAGGACCACGGCGTGCCCTTCACCAGCTTCGCCAGCCTGACCCAGGCTGCGAGACGGTGCGCGAGCTGATCGGCGGCGAGATCGAGAAGGTCAACGGCAATCTCGCGCGGGTCGAGACGATCAAGCGCTTCTCGCTGATCGAGACCGAACTCACGCCCGAGGACGACGAGTTGACGCCAACCATGAAGCTGCAGGCGCAAGTTGGTGAACGAGAAGTACCGCGACGTGATAGAATCGATGTATCGGGACGCCACCTAAGGCGTCGGACCAGCGGGAGGAAAGCATGAGACTATTCGCGCGCATACGGCGGCCATCGGCGCCGCGCTGGCGCTCGGCCTCGCGGGCATACGGCCGAGGCCGACACCCAAGGAGTGAGCGATACCGAGATCGTGCTCGGCAGCCACCAGGACCTGAGCGGGCCGATCAACTTCTTCGGCGTGCCGATGAAAAACGGCCTGGAGATGGCGGCCGACGAGATCAACGCGGCGGGCGGCATCCATGGCCGCATGATTCGCGTGGTCGTCGAGGACTCGGCTTACGATCCGAAAAAGGCGGTGTTGGCGACCCAGAAACTCCTCAACCGTGACAAGATCTTCGCGATGATCGCCTCGCTCGGCACCCCGACCTCGGCCGCGTCCATGCCGCTGGTCCTCAAGAAGGGCCTGCCGCATCTGTTCCCGATGTCGCCCGCCGACCTCTTCTTCAAGCCGTACGAAGCACTGAAGTTCGGCTACTTCACGCCGTACTACGACCTCGATGCGCTTGCCGGCGTGAAGACACCTGATCGAGCAGAACGGCTACACCACAGGTCGGCATCCTCTATCAGGACGATGGTTACGGCGAGATCGTTCGCGCTCGGGCGTCGCCGATCAGCTCGAGGCGATGGGCATGGAGCTGGTCTCGGAAACCACCTACAAGCGCGGCGCCACCGACTTCGCGACCCAGATCGCCAAGATTACGCAGCGACGGCGCCGATCTGGTGACGCTCGGGACGGTCATCCGCGAGACCGTCGGCGCGGTCAAAACGGCGCGGGCGATGGGCTGGGATGTCGACTTCCTGGTCAGCGGCGCGGGCTATGCCCAGACCGTGGCGGCGCTCGGCGGCGAGGCCATGAACGGCCTCTACGGCGACCGGTCAGACGCCGATTCCCTATGCCGACACCGCGTCACCCGAAAGTCCAGGCGTGGATGAAACGCTACGAGGAGCGCTTCGCCGTCGCCGCCAGCATCGAGGCCGCCTACACCTACGACGCGATGTACCTGTTCGCCGAGGGCGCGCGCAACGCCGGCCCCGACCTCACGGCGCAGTCCCTGGTCGCCGGCCTCGAGCAAATCAGCGGCTATCAGGACATCTTCGGCGGGCCGCCGGTGAGCTTCTCCGCCGACAGCCACCTGCCGCGCGACCAGGGCTTCATCGCCCAGATCGAGAACGGCCGCTGGATGATGAAATCCGGCATCCTCGCCTACTGAGGACGCGGCCTCGTTGGCGCCGAGCCAAGCTCAACGCAGCCCCATCCCCTCGTCAGGCGGATCGCTCGACGAGGGGCGTTGGGGGCGGCTCGCCGCCGATCCGCACGAGCGACGGCACGAGCGGTTCCGCTACTACTCAGAAAAACGCATCGTCCATCAATGGCTGCAGGTCCATCTCCTAGCCGGCCTCGAAGTGGAGCGCGTGCTCGAGATTGGGCCTGGACTGGGGCTGGTATCCGCGATGCTCGCCAATGCTGGCTTCACGGTCACCACCCTCGACATCGCGCCGACGCCACACCAGCACGCCGAGATCAACCACATCCAGGCCGACCTGCGTACCCTGGACGCTGCCGATATCGCCGACTTCGACGCCATCGTCTGCTGCGAGACCCTCGAGCACCTGGCGTGGGAGGAGGTCGACCGGGCGCTCGGCGTCTTTCGCGACTCGGGCGCGCGCTATGTGGTGATGTCGGTGCCCTATCAGGGCGTGCAGATCGACTGGCGGCTCTACCTCAACCGCTTCGTGTGGCGCCACAGCTTCGCCTTCAAGAAGCTCAAATTCCTCAAGACATTTCGCTTCGACGCGGCGGGCGATCCGTGGTGTCACAAATTCGAGGTCGGCTATCGCGGCACCGGCGTGATGGTCCTCGAAGCCAAGCTCGTCGGCGCGGGCTTCGCGATCCGCGAACGCGCCTTCAGCTCACCATGCCGATCGGTGTTCTACCTCCTCGCCAATCTCGAGCTTGCGCCATGAAGGCAACGGCAGCGGCTCTTATTCTGGCGGCGCTGCTCCTCGCTCTCGCCGCGTGCGAGAGCATCGGATTTCACGCCGAGGGCTCGCCCGCCGACATCGACTGGGGCATTAGCATCGACATCTGAGCTATAACCGAATCTTGTGTACGGCGTTGAAATGAAGGCGGCGTATCCTGGTGATTGTTGATGTCACCACTTGAGCTAAGCCAAGGAAGGATAGGCCATGAAAGAGAATACCGTTGTTGCTTTTCAAAACCCATCTGATTTTCAGAAAGATCCGTTGACGGAAGTTCTACAAGCTGGAGCTCGCGAGTTGTTGGCCCAAGCCGTTGAGGCCGAGGTCTCCGTGTTTTTGGGTAGCCATGCGGCGCTTGTTGATGCCGCCGGCCGCCGCCGGGTTGTCCGCAATGGATATCTGCCGGAACGCTTCATCCAGACCGGGATCGGCCCGGTGAGCGTGCGCCAACCCCGTGTGCGGGACCGGGGGGACGGCGCCATCCGCTTCACGTCGGCGATCCTGCCGCGCTATCTGCGCCGCGCCAAGAGCCTGGAAGACCTTTTGCCATGGCTGTATCTGAAGGGCATTTCCACCGGCGACTTCGGGGAAGCCTTGGCGGCGCTCCTGGGGAGCTCCGCGCCGGGGCTTTCGGCCTCCACGATCACCCGGCTGAAAGAGGTCTGGGGGGTTGAGGCGGAGCGCTGGCAACGGCGCGACCTCACGGCCAAGCGCTACGTCTATTTCTGGGTGGACGGCATCTATTTCAGCGCCCGCATGGAGGAAGAGAAGCAGTGCATCCTGGTGATCGTCGGGGCCACGGACAAGGGACAGAAGGAACTGATCGCCATCGCCGACGGCTATCGCGAAAGTGAGCAGTCCTGGCTCGAAGTTCTGCTCGATCTCAAGCGGCGCGGCCTTGAAATGGGTCCGCAACTGGCGCTCGGCGACGGCGCGCTCGGCTTCTGGAAGGCGCTCCGCCAAGTCTACCCAGGCGCCCGCGAGCAACGCTGCTGGGTTCACAAGACGGGCAACGTCTTGAACAAGCTGCCCAAGGGTCTGCAAAAGAAAGCCAAGGGGCGCCTGCAAGACATCTGGATGGCCGAAACCAGGAAGGATGCCGAGAGCGCCTTCGACTTCTTCCTGGAAGCCTACGGGCCGAAGTACGACAAGGCCGCGGCCTGCCTGGCCAGGGACCGCGACGTCCTGCTGACGTTCTACGACTTCCCCGCCGAGCACTGGAAGCATGTACGCACGACCAACCCCATCGAGAGCACGTTCGCCACGGTTCGTCTGCGCACCTACCGGACCAAGGGCTGCCTGTCGCGCAAGACGGCGATGGCCATGGTCTTCAAACTATGCCAGCGCGCTCAGAGGAAAATGGAGAAAACTCGATGGATCGAACCATCTCGCCGAGATCATTCGCGGCGTCAAATTCGTAGATGGAGAACGCCAGGATCGCGCCGCCGCATGATCAGCCCATACACAACTTTTGACAATAGCTCTCGACATCTAGGCCGCCGCGCCTGCGGGACGTTAGGCGGACCCGAAACGCCCCCTTCTTCCGCCCCTTGAGTGATCCGAGGATGCTAGCAAGCCACCGGCGGCCACGCTACCACCCTTGCCATATACTTCCATCGTATTACATATTGTGGATGACGATACGGCCGTTCGCGGACAAGATCATGGAGACCGTTTGGCTCGACAAGCGGGTGCGTCGTTTCCACGGCATCCAAGCGCGGGCCAAGCGCACGCTTCATGTCCTGC
>CBDDBU010000018.1:0-36264 GCA_965226045.1 Alphaproteobacteria bacterium | reverse complement strand
GGCATCATGATGCGGCTCCCTCGCCGCCGCTGGGCCCGTTTCCGTCGCTCCGGCGGCATCCCTCACCCAGATCGATTTGCCGATGGCCACTGCCCCGACAGGAATTATCTACGCCGCGACGGTGCTGCTGTGGGGATGCTCCTTCATCGCCATCGCCAATCTTCAGGGCGTCGTCGCGCTGGAAATGTCGATCGTCTATCGCGATGCGCTGTGCGCGATCCTGGCGCTTGGCTATGCCCTATTGCGCGGTCAGAGCCTGCGCTTCTCGCGGCGCGATCACCTGTTCCTGGTGGCCCAAGGGGCGTTTTTGTTCGCGCTCAACGACGTGTTCGTTTTCAACGCGGTGGGCTATCTGACGAGCGGGCTGGTGGCCCTCGTGATCTCGTTGGTGATGGTCATGAACGTCATCTTCGGCGCGTTGTTTCTCGGCTTCGCGATCAGGCCGCGCGTCCTCCTGGCGGCGGGGCTGGGAATCGGCGGAGTGGCTCTGGTGTTCTGGCCGGACCTCATGGCGTTCGATCCTTCAAGCGACGCACTTATCGGTCTGGGGCTGGCCCTGTGTTCGCCGATCGTCTTCTCACTCGGGCAGATCATTGTCGCCCGCAACCAGCTGAGCGACCTGCCATTAATGCGGTCGACCGGCGTGGCCATGGGCTACGGCGCGATCACCGCGTTCGTGATGGCGATGATCCTGGGTCGCGACGTGACGTGGAGTTTCAACCCGGCATTCGTCGCGTCGTTCTTCTACATCACCCTGATTGGGACCCTGTTGGGGTTCTTCATGTATTTCACGGTCTTGGGCCGCATCGGGCCGGCCCGGGCCGCCTACATCAGCGTCCTTACCCCGGTGATCGCGCTCATCGTTTCGACTCTGTTCGAAGGTTTCGTCTGGACCGCGACGTCGCTCGTCGGCGCGGCCATCATCCTCGGCGGCAACGTACTCGTATTAACCGGCGGCCCGGCCGCGGCGATGGCGACGCCCCGGGTCAAGTCGAGGACCGAGCCGACCTGAAAGCTCAGACCACTCAGCCTCCGTCCAGGTGGGCGGCGGGCTATGCGGCGCCGATCGCGGCTGCTCTAACCGGCTCTTCGACGTAGGTGGTGTACTGCTCGAAGTTCTTGGCGAACCGCTCGACCAGCGACCGCGCGGTGCCGTCGTAGGCCTTGTCGTCACGCCAGGTGCTACGGGGATCGAGTATCTCGCTTGGCACCTCGGGGCAGGCTTCGGGCATCATCAAACCGAAATCGGCGTGTCGCCGCGTGGCCACCCCCGCCAGACGGCCATCCAGCGCGGCCCGCACCATGGCCCGCGTGTAGGCGATCTCCATGCGCTGACCCACGCCGTAGGGCCCGCCGCTCCAGCCGGTGTTGACCAGCCAGCACTCGGCGCTGCTGGCCGCCATCTTGCGGCCCAACATGTCGGCGTACACCGATGGATGGCGCGGCATGAACGGCGCGCCGAAGCAGGTCGAAAACGTCGCCGCCGGTTCCTTCAGGCCCCGCTCGGTCCCCGCCACGCGGGCGGTATAGCCGGATAGGAAATGATACATGGCCTGTTCGGGCGTTAGGCGTGAGATCGGCGGCAGCACGCCGAACGCGTCGGCGGTCAACATGACGATGTTCTTAGGATGGCCGCCAGTGCCGCTTCGGCTGGCGTTGGGAATGAATTCGATCGGATAGCTCGCGCGCGTGTTCTCGGTGTGACGATCGTCGTCGAGGTCCAATAGGCCGGTGCCCGGCGCGACGACCACATTCTCGAGAATCGTGCCGAATCGACCGCAGGTCGCATAGATCTCGGGTTCGGCCTCGGGCGACAAGTGGACCACTTTGGCATAGCAACCGCCTTCGAAATTGAAGACGCCGGCCGGCGACCAGCCGTGCTCGTCGTCGCCGATCAAGGTTCTCGAACTGTCGGCCGACAGCGTTGTCTTGCCGGTGCCAGAAAGCCCGAAGAAGATCGACGTGTCGCCATCGGGGCCAATATTGGCCGAGCAGTGCATCGGCAGAACGTCGCGCGCCGGCAACAGGTAGTTGAGGATCGAGAAAATCGATTTCTTGATCTCGCCGGCGTAGGAGGTGCCGCCGATCAGGATCATCGCCCGTTCGAAACTCACCACGACGAAGCACTCGGAGTTGGTGCCGTCGGTCGCGGGGTCGGCGCTCAGACCGGGCGCGTGCAGGACCGTGAACTCAGGTCTGAACTCGGCCAGGGTCGCGAACTCGGGCTCAAGGAACATGTTGCGGGCGAACAGGCTGTGCCAGGCGCTCTCGCTCACCACGCGGACATTCATGCGGTAGTCGGCATCAGCGCCGACGCCGAGATCCTGAACGTACAAATCCCGCTGCTCGAAGTGCGACACGATCTTGCCGTGAAGTCGCTCGAATCGCGCCTCGTCGATAGCGACGTTAACATCGCCCCACCAAATACCGTCGCGCGTCGAGGCTTCATCGACGATGAATTTGTCCTTGGGCGCCCGTCCCGTGTAGGTGCCCGTCATCACGACCAGCGCGCCGCCATCGGCCAGTGTGCCTTCGCCACGGCGGATGGTGTGCTCATAGAGCGCTGGCGCCTTCAAATTCCAATAGGCCGTGCCATGCTTCTTGATGCCGTGTTGGCCGAGGCCATGGCTGCTGATGACGGGTCCGGTGTCGCTCATTGCGCTCTCCAGGGCTCTCTACCGGGCGCATTGGACGATCGCGACCAGCTACATCATTTGACCGGCGCCAGTCTGTCCCGGAAGGGTCGTCCGCCGATGTGACCTCGGTCGCACATGGTCGCGCCACCCCCGCCTGGAGGTCGGCTCAATCATGATGGTGGACAAGTTAGCAGCGCGGGCGGCGCCGGCGCCAGTGTCACGGGCGTCTGGGTGAGGCCCTCAAGCAGTTCACGAGACTTTCGCCCGGCGTTTTCCACGCGTCGCCACGCCCAGGCCAAGCAGCCCCAGCCCGTAGAGCGCGTTCGTGCCAGGCTCGGGGATGGCGCTCAGTTGGTTGACGTCGAAGTTGACGAACACCGGGTCGCTCGAATCGAGGAGCGCCTGCGCCTGGCCCGCCGTCGGACTGAACGTGTTGGCGAGGGGGTCCGTCCCGCCGCCGAACGACCCGACGATGGCGGTATTGCCGACCGTCGACCACGTGCCAAAGCCGCTCTCGAAGCTGCCGTCCGCGATCGCAGTCCCGCCCAACGCGACGTTGTCGAGCAGGAACATCGACGAAAAGATGGTGTCTTCCTCGTCGAGGACACCGAATCCCAGCGTGTATGTATCGGCCGCCACGATACTCAGCGCCGTTGACGTGGCGACGCTGTAGGGACCGGTCGAGTTCGAGGCTAGGAGATCAAGGCTGACGACGCCACCTACCGAGTTCATGAGCGAGACGAAGACGAAGTCCTGGTATGTCGAGCTGCCGCCGTCGAAGCTGTCGAACACCCAGCCGAACGCGAGGCTGGTGCCCGGGGCCCCGACGACGATCGTGGTCTCGTAGTCGATGGCGAAAATCGGCATCGGCGCGGGCGGCAGCTCATTGGCGGCGATATGTTTGGCGCTCAGCGCGAGGGCGACCGCGACGCATGCGACCGACAGGACACCGATCGGAACCATACTTGGCCCTCCTCCGGCGATAATGTCGTGGCCGCCACCAAAGAGTTTAGCGTGCGCGTTCTTGCGTGCAACGCGAGGGTGGCCCGCCGCTCGCGATGTTCGCCTGCCCTTCTAGGTCGTAGGCCGGGACCCAGGGCTGCAGCCCACCACCGACCTGATCTTCGCGATCACGGGCCGGAGAGAATTGGCCTGCGTTGTCGCCAAGTACAGGCCCACTACGATCACCACCAGACCCACCAAATGAAAAAGCTCGAAGGATTCGCCGAGGAAAACCACCGCCAGCATCGCCGTCAGGATCGGCGTCAAGTATAGGAATTGCCCAGCGATTCCCGGACCGAGGGCCTTGACGCCGGCGTTGTAGAAGACGAAGGCCAGCACCGATGGGAAGATCGCGACATAGGCGATCATCGCCGCATCGCCCCACGAGACGGCGAAGGCCATCGGCGAGAACACTTCCGAGGCGTAGATCGCGCCGTTGACGATCACGCCCGCGACCGCGAACACCCACAGCAGCGCGAGCGGGTCGAGTGCCGGTGGCGCGTGTCGAAGCAGCACCGTGTAGAGCGCCCAAGCCAACACCGCGAGGACCATCAACAGGTCGCCGCTGTTGAAGCCGAACGAGGCCAGGACGGCGAGATCGCCACGCACGATGACCACGACCACCCCGGCGAACGCGATTGCGCTGCCGAGGGCCGCCCGCCAAGAGATGGCCTCGCGATACAACAGCCACGACAGCCCGACGATCACGGCGGGGATGATGGTGCTGATGAGGGAGGCGTTGATCGCTGTAGTGAAGGTGAGGGCGTTGTAGAACAGGTGGAAGAAGAGGTTCATCCCCAACGCGCCGATCAGCACCAGCTTGAGCCCGTGGCGCACAACGAGGTCGCGCCGCGCCCAGACATGTGGCAGCGCGAACGGGCTTAGCGCGATGACGCCGATCACCCACGACCAGAAGACCAACGCGGCGGGCGGCACGCCAGCGACAACGGCCTTGGAGATGACGCCGTTGCCGCCCCAAAAGCACATCGTGAGCAGCAACAGAACGTACGGCGAGATGGCCGGGCGGCCGCCAGATTTCGGGCTCATCAATCGCTCCTGTGGCGGGGCAGGGGGCCAAGGCCGACAGGGGGCCACGCCGATCTGACCCCGCTCCCTGTTTTGATTGGCTTCCGTTCGTGGGTGTCTACAGAATTATGTGCCGCGCGCCGCAGCCTGCCTTGAAGCGCCTTCCGGAGGACCTGAGACGGCTTCAACTGGCTGGGTGATGGCTACAATAGGATAGTTATCGGCAGTCCGGCGATTGCCTTGGGGATCGGCTTCACTGATAACGGTTTGCCGCTGGCGATGCGGAGCGTCGGCTTGTGAGGAGAACGAGATGGATCTGGGCCTAGCAGGTAAGCGCGCCATCATTACTGGCGGCACGCGCGGGATCGGCCGCAAGATTGCCGAGACGCTGGTAGCCGACGGCTGTGACGTCGCCCTTTGCGCCCGTAGTGCGGACGCGGTCGAGGACACGGTGACCGCTCTGAAGGCAAGCGGTGCGCGAGCGATCGGCGGCGCCGTCGACGTCGGCGACAACGATGCGGTCCGCGCCTGGGTCGCCAGCGCGGCCGACGAGCTGGGCGGGCTCGATATTCTGGTGCCCAACGTCAGCGCCATGGGCACCGCGCCCGGCGAAGAATCCTGGCGTGCCGGCACCGAGATCGACCTCTTGGGGACAGTCCGCGCGGTGGAGGCGGCGATGCCCTATCTGGAAAAATCGGATTCCGCCTCGATCGTGGCGATTGCCAGCGTCGCGGCGGTCGCCGTATTCGGCGGCGTTCGCCCCTACAATGCCGTGAAGGCCGCGTTAATCGCCTACATGGCGGGCCTGAGCGCCGAACTTGCGCCGAAGCGTATTCGCGCCAACTCGGTGTCGCCCGGGACAATCTATTTCGATGGTGGCATCTGGCAGCAGCGCGAGCGGGAAGCACCGGAGATCTTCAAGATGGCCTTCAACCGCAACCCCATGGGGCGCATGGGCACGCCCCAGGAGGTCGCCAACGCGACCGTCTTCCTGGCAAGTCCGGCGGCGAGTTTTATTACTGGTACCAACCTGATCGTCGATGGCGCCCTGAGCCAGAGAGTACAGTTCTAGGCGACGGTCGCGCGGACGTACGCGACTGGGCTGGCCAGCCTTGACCCTCGGCGGGTTCGAGGTCACCGGCGCCGAGCCCAGCGGCAAGCACGACATGCTCGTGAGCAGCCGGGTGACCCGACCGGGCAAGGAACCGGCGCGCCTGGTGTGGCGCGTGCGCCCGCGCGACGGCCAATATCGGGTCACCGACGTGGTTTTCGAGGGCATCTCGATGGCGCTGACCAAGCGCGAGGAGTATGCCGCCGTGATCCAGGCCAACGGCGGGCGCATCGATCCGCTGATCGAGAAGCTGGATGCCAAGGCGATGTAGGTCCCCGCGTTCGTGCTCGCAGCCGCGTGGCGTGCTAGTGACTCGCCCCTCGACGTCCGCGAGATGCAGCCGACACGCGTTGGCCCTCGGCCCAGTCTAGACAGCCCGCCCGCCCGTGTGTGGCGACGTGATCCTGATCTCGTAACCATCAGGTCCCGCAACACGAAACGAGGTGTGGATCGAGCCACGGTTCACTTCCGAGACCTGCAATCCCCTCTTTTCGTAGTCCGCACGGGTCGATTCGACGTCGTCGACCATGATGTCGAACGGTGCCGGTGTGCCGGGTGCGGCCGGTTCATCGGCTGTGCCCAGGACCAAATGGGTGCCACCGCGGAGCTCGAGGACGGAGTACCGGTCGGTCTGATGCACCCAGCGGAGACCGAGGGCTTCAAAGAACATTGTACCGGCAGCGACGTCGGTCACCCCCACCGTGACATGGCCCACGGCGACCGCCGGACGTGTTGAGGAGTGCTCCCGCAGAAACGCGTTCTTTGCCTCGATGTCCATGGCGTCGGTTTCCTTCGTTCGCTGCGGTCGCCGAGAGTTTCAGACCAACGTCCGCCCTCAGTCCGACGTTAGCCATGCCGCTCGGCTCGCGCGGCGCCCAGATTGGTGAGGGCGAGGGCGACCAGCATCACGATGAGAGCCGCCCAGACCCATGCGCTCAGACCTTCGTTGAATAGCGCGAGCGCCCACAGGAAACCGGCACCCACGGTAACGTAGTTCATCTGCGAGACATACACCAGTCCCACCAACCGAATGGCCTCAATGCCGGCGACAAACGCGATGACCTGGCCTCCGGCAGCCCACGACATCGCCCACATACCCGGACCGGAGACGTTCCAGAAGCCGTAGACTCCGCCGCTCACCAGCATGACGCCGAAGGTGATCGCCGCGGCGGAGAGCATCAGGCCGCAGACTAGCGATACCGTGCTCGTCTCGGGTGGGCGCAAATACGCTATCACCATGATGTTGGTGGCTATCGACACCGGAACCACCAACGCCAAGATCATCCAGATCGCTGCCCCCGGGGCTAACAAACTCTGTTCGGGCAGGACAATCAGCAGGATGCTGGCGAAGCCGAGGACGACGCCACCCACGCTCAGCCAGCGCAACCCTTCGCGCCGCAGCGCGAACGCGAAGACGTATGTTAGGGCCGGCGCCAGGCCGACAGTCAACGTGACAACTCCCGCTGGCAGCTTGTCGGCGATGAAGGTTAGCACCAGCACCGGAATGACGACGCCAAGAATGTGGAACGGCGTGCAAAGTTGACCCCTGTTGAGGGGTGATCGGCGTCCAAATTTGCCCCCCTGAGCCTGGCTAGTCCAAGTCACCTCGTTTTTGGGCGGACGAGGTGGTGGGGGATGTTGGTCGTGGAGACGATAGCGCGGATCCGGCGGGAGTATTTCGTCAAGGGGAAGCCGATCAAGGAGATCGTGCGGGACGTGAAGGTCTCGCGCAACACGGTGCGCAAGGTGATCCGTTCGCAGGCGACGGCGTTCACCTACGACCGGCGGGTCCAGCCGATGCCGAAGCTGGGGCCGTGGACGGCCGAGCTGGAGCGGATGCTGGAGGCCAACGAGACCAAGTCGAAGCGGGAGCGGCTGACGCTGCTACGGATCTCCGAAGCCCTCGAGGGTCTGGGCTATGGCGGCGGCTACGACGCGGTGCGGCGCTACGCCAAGGCGTGGCGGTGGCGCCGTTGGGCATCGACGGCGCAGACCTATGTGCCGTTGGTGTTCTCGCCGGGCGAGGCCTATCAGTTCGACTGGAGCCACGAGTACGTGGTGCTGGCGGGGGTGACGACCAAGGTCAAGGTCGCGCACGTCCGGCTGTGCCACAGCCGAATGTTCTTCGTCCGCGCTTATCCGCGCGAGAGCCAGGAGATGGTGTTCGACGCCCACGACCGGGCATTCCGGCTGTTCCAGGGTGCCTGCCGGCGAGGCATCTACGACAACATGAAGACGGCGGTGCAGACCGTCCTCATCGGCAAGGAGCGCGCGTTCAACCGGCGCTTCGTGCAGATGTGTGGCCACTACCTGGTCGAACCGACAGCATGCACGCCGGGAGCGGGATGGGAGAAGGGGCAGGTCGAGAACCAGGTCGGGATCATCCGCGGTCGGTTCTTCACCCCGCGGCTGCGCTTCAAGACCTACGACGAGCTCAACGCCTGGCTCTTGGACCAGTGCGTCGCCTACGCCCGGCGTCATCCCCACCCGGTGTTCAAGGACAGGACTGTCTGGCAGGTGTTCGAGGACGAGCGTCCGTCCCTGGTCGGCTATCGCGGGCCGTTCGACGGCTTCCACGCGGTCCCGGCGTCGGTGTCGAAGACCTGCCTGGTGCGCTTCGACAGCAACAAGTACAGCGTGGCGGCGCGCGCCGTCGGCCGTCCGGTCGAGGTCCATGCCTACGCCGATCGCATCGTCATCCGCCAGGACGGCGAGATCGTCGCCGAGCATGCCCGGCGCTTCGGCCGCGACCAGACCGTCTATGACCCGTGGCACTAGGTGCCCGTGCTGGCGAGGAAGCCCGGTGCGCTTCGTAACGGCGCGCCGTTCAAGGACTGGGCGCTGCCCGGCGCCCTGGGTCGCGTGCGCGTCCGGCTCGCCGGCCACGACGACGGCGACAGGCAGATGGTCGAGATCCTCACCGCCGTGCTGGCGGATGGGCTGGCGGCGGTGGAGGCCGCCTGTGCCGAGGCGCTCGCTGGCGGCGTGTGCGGCGCCGACGTCGTGCTCAACATCCTCAATCGTCGGCGCCAGCCGTCCGAGACGGCGCCGATCCCGACGCCCGCGAACCTGCGTCTTCGCTTTGAGCCGGTGGCCGATTGCACCCGCTACGACCGCTTGAGGGGGGTCGGCCATGGAGCGCCATGAGGTCCTGGAGATGATGGCCGCACTCAAGCTCGCCGGCATGCGCGACGCGTTCGACGAGGTGCTCGCCGACGGCCTCAAGCGCCAGCATCCGATGCAGCGAATCATCGGCGAGCTGTTGAAGGCCGAGATCGCCGACAAGCAGGCGCGATCCATCAAGTACCAGATGAGTGGCGCCAAGCTGCCGCTGGCCAAGGAGCTGGCCGACTTCGACTTCACCGACACCCCGGTCAACGAGCCGCTGGTCCGCGAGTTGGCGGTCGGCGGCTTCCTGGCCAACCAGCGCAACGCCGTGCTGATCGGCGGCACCGGCACCGGCAAGAGCCATCTCGCCGTCGCCATCGCGCGGGCCTGCATCCGCGATGGCGCCCGGGGCCGCTTCTTCAACGTCGTCGACCTGGTCAACCGGCTCGAGGCCGAAGCCCGCGCCGGCCGCCAGGGCCGGCTCGCCGATCAGCTGGCCCGGCGCGACCTCGTCATCCTCGACGAGCTCGGCTACCTGCCCTTCGCCCAAACCGGAGGCCAGCTGCTGTTCCACCTCGTCAGCCGGCTCTACGAGCGCACCTCGATCATCGTCACCACCAACCTGACCTTCGGCGAATGGCCGTCCGTCTTCGGCGACGCCAAGATGACCACCGCGCTCCTCGATCGTCTGACGCACCACTGCGAGATCATCGAGACCGGAAACGACTCCTGGCGCTTCAAGAATCGGTCCTAAAGGCAACCGATCCACCTGCGGCCCGGTCGCCCAGGTGGGCCCACAGGAACCTCCCACACGCGGTCCGCCGCCAGCCGCGTGGTGGGCGCGTCGGCCCGCGCGCGGGCCCCTCCTATGGACTACCTGTACGACCTCCGCCGTGCATCCCCAAAGGGGTCAACATTGCACGCCGATAGGGGGGCAATGTTCAACGCCGATTGACACACTGGAAGCATGTACGCACGACCAACCCCATCGAGAGCACGTTCGCCACGGTTCGTCTGCGCACCTACCGGACCAAGGGCTGCCTGTCGCGCAAGACGGCGATGGCCATGGTCTTCAAACTATGCCAGTGCGCTCAGAGAAAATGGAGAAAACTCGATGGATCGAACCATCTCGCCGAGATCATTCGCGGCGTCAAATTCGTAGATGGAGAACGCCAGGATCGCGCCGCCGCATGATCAGCCCATACACAACTTTTGACAATAGCTCGGGCCGCTTATCTGGTCGCCAGTCAGACGCCCGGCATGTCCGCCGTGCAGTTTCAGCGGCAATTTGGTCTTTCGCGCTACGAGACGGCCTTTCAAATTCTCCACAAGCTCCGCTCGGGCATGGTGCGGCCCAACCAAGACAGGATCGGTGGACAGCCCAAGAACCATGTTGAGGTGGACGAAACCTGGGTTGGCGGGCGAACGCGTGGGGAAGGCCGTGGTGTTCACCACAAGGTTCCCGTCTCCTGTGCCATCGAGGTGCGTCATCGAAAGCCGGGCACCAAGCTCGACAACCGGAAAGACGGACGCTATGCCGGACGCGTTCGGCTCGCCGTCGTGCTCGACCGTAGCGCCGAGTCGCTCTGTGGGTTCGTCGAGAGCACCGTCGCGCCGGGATCGCTGATCGTTACTGACGATTGGAGCGGCTATGCTGGCCTCGGTAAGCGCGGCTATGAGCACTTCGCTGTTGCCGAGTGTGGTGATCCAGAGGTTGCCGAGCAATACCTGCCGATCATCCATCTGGTTTTCGCCAACCTGAAGACGTGGCTGATCGGTATCCACCACGGCGTTAGCCACCAGCACCTACAAGCCTACCTCAACGAGTTCACCTTCCGCTTCAACAGGCGGTTCTACCCGTTCAACGCCTTCCGCTCATTGCTCGGCATCGCGGGCGACACCTCTGCTCCAACCTAAGCCGAGCTTTACTCGGGAGAGTGGCGGCACCCTACATGTAGCGGTCATGGGCGTTAACCGGATAGGCAAGCATTGATTTAATGGAGTATTTGTTTGTTTTCGTTTTTCCGTAAGCGAGACGCAAGCGAATTCAATCCAACTCCAGCGCTCGCGGGCGCATCTCTGACGTAGCTCCGACTTATCAACCGACAACCGGGAGGGGCATTGCTGCGCCCCGCCCCTCACAGCCATAGTGACAGTCAGCGCCGCGGCGGCCGATGTTTGGCTCGGCTCGCCGCTAAGTGGGAATCGCTGGACGCTTCGCCATCGCATCCGCGAGAGCTATTGTCAAAAGTTGGTGACGCAGGTTTCAGGCGGCGCGTTCGGTTAGCTTTTCTCCGTCCTTGAATTTGACGCCTTGAATGATGTCGGCGATCTGGTGCGAGCCGTCCAGGCGGCGCCACTTCTTGCTGGCCGAGTGGCACAGCTTGAAGACCATGGTGAGCGCCGTCATGCGGCTGAGGCAGCCCTTGGTCTTGGTGGTCCTGAGGCGCACGGTCGCAAAGGTGCTTTCGATGGGATTGGTGGTGCGAATGTGCTTCCAGTGCTCGGCCGGGAAGTCGTAGAAGGCGAGCAACACGTCGCGGTCCTTGGCCAGGCAGGCCACCGCTTTGTCGTACTTGGGGCCATAGGCCTCGAGGAAGAAGTCGAAGGCCTTCTCGGCCACCGGCTAGCGGTTTACTTCAATCCCCTTTCAGATTCTGTCTATTGGAAATGCGCTCCAATGGCCGGAATCAGTCGGCTCCAACAACCCCGGGGTTTTGGTCTGGCGCGGGAGTTTGACTCCTCATAATCGAACCGCATCTGTAGAGTGGCATGCCGCTCGGCGTCGAACCCGCACGCCAAACCCCCGGCGAGCGCCGATTGTAGGCAGGCCCACTGCAACGCGGCCACAGATTGGCGAGGAACCGGTTTCACACCGCCGCCGATCCAATCGTCCGCCGCAGGGTGACGAAACGATCTACCGGCGGAACAGCAGTTTATCGAGCGAGATCGTTCCCGGCCCGAGTACCATCACGGCGAGCAGGATGACCGCCCAGAACATGTGGGCACTCAACCATGCGTCGGGATAGACGAATAGCTGGATAACCATGGTCATGGTGAACATTCCGAGTGCGCTGAGACGCGTGAACAGGCCAAGCACGAGCAGGACCGGCAGAATGTGCTCGGCCAGCGCTGTGAGATGGGCCGTGAGTTCCGGCAGCGGCACGCCGAACTCCTCCCGGAACAGGAAATACTGGGTGTCCTTGACCGAGAAGATGCTCCAGCCCTCGACCTTGGTGCGGCCGGAACGCCAGAACACCACGGCGATCGGCAGCCGAAGGGTAAGCAGCGCCAACGGCGTCAGCCGACGCGTAATGGAATCCGCAACGCGGTGGCCCCCATCGACCAGCGGCGCCAGTTTGCGCAATATGCCGCTTGCCGCGGCCGTCAGTTTGTCACCGCTCATACCTGTTCTCCTTCGAGCGGTTTGCTCGCGATACCGGCGAAGGCTCCCGCGGCAAGCAGGTCCCGGAACGCCACAATGATGTCGAATCCCTCATCGAACAAGACCGCCGCTGCGTTCGCCGCCGCCAAATTGTCGCCGGCCAGCAGGGTCTCGACGAAAGTACACTGGCCGGAAGCGAGCGCCTCCACCGAGACGGAAAAGCCAGGCCGCATCACGAGCGCGCCGGCGGCTGTGTTAGCGAGGACGAGTTCGTCCTCCAGCAGTGAATCGCCGTTGTTGGCGTGCCATATATCGGCGATGGGATAGGCCGAGCGGATCAGCCGGGTCGCGGGGTGTGGCGTCAACCGCGCCGAGGCAAGTCCGGGCCCGAGCGCCGTCAACAATACCGGGTCAAGCGCTGGTGCATCGGCAGCGTGGCACGCCTCGAGCACCGCACGCTCAAGCCGGGCGACATCGGCGAGGTACGGCAATCCGCGCGCCGGCCCGAAACCGCCGACGAAGTCGTCGAACCCGTCGCCATACAGGTTGAGCGTGCGTTGCCGTGCTGGGCAGGCTTCGATGTAGACGCGGGCCATCTGCTCGAAGAACGGTATGCCGACAAGCCGCAGGACAGCCGGATAGGCCGCCCCCAGCGCTTCGATCAGTGCGATGCGCACATTGTTGCGGTAAACGCGGAACCGCCGTGCCGCCACATCGGAAAAGCCGGTGGGCACGGCATCTGGCGATGGATTGTGTAGGGCAGCGGCAAAATCCGACTGAATGGCTGCGGGATCCATTCTGGTTTCGGCAGGCCGCCTCACGCCGGCACGGGCTCGGAGAGACGCGCCAGGCAGGTCTCGGCCTCCATGGCCTCGGCATGCAGCAATTCCCAGTCGGGAATATCCTTGTCCCATTCGACCAGCGTGGGCCGTGCTCCAATTCGCCCGATCAGCCGCTCGTAGAGCCGCCAGACCGCCGCGTCGACTGCGGCTCCGTGGCTGTCAATCAACAGGTGTTCGCCGCCCGCATCGTCGATCGTAAACCCGGCGAGATGGATCTCCCCGATCAGGTCGCCGGGAATGGCGTCGACATAGGTTTCGGCGTCGATACCGGTATTGACTGCGCTGACATGGATGTTGTTGACGTCAATCAGCAGGCCGCAGCCGGACCGCCGAGCCGCTTCGACGATGAACGCCGCCTCGTCCATTTCGCGGTCGGGCAAGGTCAGATAGCTGGCTGGGTTCTCGATCAGCATCTGCCGTCCGAGGGATTCCTGCATCTCGTCGATATTGTCGCACAGGCAGTCGAGGCCGGCCCGGCTGAGGCTGGGTGGCAGCAGGTCGGCGAACCATATTCCGCTATGCGTCGACCAAGCGATATGTTCGGAAACGAGCCCTGGCTGGAAGCGATCCACCAACGCGAGCAATGCGATCAGATGATCAACGTCGAGACGTTCGGCGCCGCCGAGCGACAGGCCGACACCGTGCAGCGACAAAGGATATGCGTTGCGCAACTCCTCAAGCAGGGCCAGCCGCGGCCCGCCTGCAACCATGTAGTTTTCCGGATGGACCTCGAACCAGCCGATGTCGGGCCGGTCCCCGAAAACCGTCTCTGCATGCTCGCCCTTGAAACCGACACCGGCCCGCGACGGTATCTGCGGTGGAAAGGCGGCAGCGGAAAACGAAACGGCCATGGCCGGGGTCCAGAAACGGCCGTCCGGTCGCCGCGGGGTATGGGGGCGGGCGGCAAACCGAGCGGTTTCCTATCAGGTCTTCGGCAGATCGCGTTTCAGCTCGGTGAGGCTACCCTTCACCATACGGCCATCCATGGTCTCGAAGGTCATCGACTCGCAGGTGCCCGCGGGGACCAGCTTCCAGGAGTTGCCGGGGTTGGTAGTCGACAGTCGAGCTACCGGCGCAGGTCGTGCCTGGACCCGCCTTGCAGTCGTTCTTGCCGGCGAGCGAGACGCCATAGCATTCGGCATTATTGTCTGCTGCTTGCGCGAGTTCAGCGCTCGCGAGATTAGAGGCGGCCAGGAGTGCGGCCGTTAGAACAAGCGGGCTCTTCTTCATGGATATTCTCCTCGTTCAGGCGTGGTGGATAAGCGATTGAGACGCTCCAGCGCCCGGTTAGGGCGCCATGCTGCCATCGCAATCAGCATAATGGCCGCCGGTAATACCTGCAATGTCTAACAGCCCGTTGATTAAGTGGCTTTTTCCGGCTCTCACCCCCAGATGAGGAATGCGGTGTGGAACGGCCTGCAATGTTGACCCCGGTTGCGGGGTGATCGGCGTCCAACTTTGACCCCCTGAACCATGCTGGTCCATGGCACCTCGTTTTGGACGGACGAGGTGATGGGGGATGCTGGTTGTGGAGACGATAGCGCGGATTCGGCGGGAGTATTTCGGCAGGAACAAGCCGATCAAGGAGATCGTCCGCGACGTGAAGGTGTCGCGGAACACGGTTCGCAAGGTGATCCGGTCGGGAGCGACGGCGTTCAGCTACGAGCGGCGGGTGCAGCCGATGCCGAAGCTGGGTCCGTGGCGGGACGCGCTGGATCGGATGCTGGAAGCGAACGAGGCGAAGCCGAGGCGTGAGCGGCTGACGCTGCGACGGATCTACGAGGCCCTCGAAGGCCAGGGCTACGGCGGCGGCTACGACGCGGTGCGGCGCTACGCGAAGGCGTGGCGTCGGGAGCGCGGGGTGGCGACGGCACAAGCCTACGTGCCGCTGAGCTTTGCGCCGGGGGAGGCCGACCAGTTCGATTGGAGCCACGAGTACGTGGTGCTGGCGGGGGTGACGACCAAGGTCAAGGCGGCGCATGTCCGGCTGTGCCACAGCCGGATGTTCCTGGTCAGCGCCTATCCGCGCGAGAGCCAGGAGATGGTGTTCGACGCCCACGACCGAGCGTTCCGGTTGTTCGGCGGCGCCTGCGGGCGGGGGATCTATGACAACATGAAGACGGCGGTGGAGACCGTCTTCATCGGCAAGGGCCGGCTGTACAACCGGCGCTTCCAGCAGATGTGCGGCCACTACCTGGTCGAGCCGGTGGCGTGCACGCCGGGGGCCGGGATGGGAGAAGGGCCAGGTCGAGAACCAGGTTGGCACGATCCGCGGCGCTTCTTCACCCCCAGGCTGCGCTTCAAGAGCTACGAGGAGCTCAACGCCTGGCTCTTGGACCAGTGCGTTGCCTACGCCCGTCGGCATCCCCATCCGGTGTTCAAGGACAGGACGGTCTGGCAGGTGTTCGAGGACGAGCGTCCGTCCCTGGTCGCTTATCGCGGGCCGTTTGACGGCTTCCACGCGGTTCCGGCGGCGGTCTCGAAGACCTGCCTGGTGCGCTTCGACGGCAACAAGTACAGCGTGGCGGCGCGGGCCGTCGGCCGCCCGGTGGAGATCCATGCCTATGCCGATCGCATCGTCATCCGCCAGGACGGCGAGATCGTCGCCGAGCATGCCCGTCGCTTCGGGCGCGACCAGACCTTCTACGATCCTTGGCACTACGTGCCCGTGCTCGCCAGGAAGCCCGGCGCGCCCAGGAACGGGGCACCGTTCAAGGGCTGGGCGCTGCCCGGCGCCCTCGGCCGTGTGCGCAGCCGGCTCGCCGGCCACAACGACGGCGACCGGCAAATGGTGGATATCCTCGCCGCCGTTCTGACGGACGGGCTGGCGGCGGTCGATGCCGCCTGCGCCGAGGCGCTCGCGGGCGGAGCGTGCAGCGCCGACGTGGTACTCAACACCCTTAATCGCCGGCACGTGCCGTGCGCGCCCGAGGCGATCCTGACGCCCGAGAGCCTGCGTCTTCGCCACGAGCCGGTGGCCGATTGCAGCCGCTACGAGCGCTTGAGGGGGATCGGGGCTTTGGTGCATGGAGCCGCGATGGTGTGATCGCCCATTCCCCGGTTGGTTAGCGGATCCTGATTGTGTTTGGTTTCGCCGCACGGATAGAGCGATTGAGTGCGTCGATCTGCATGGCGATTTCGGTTTGTTGGGATTGGAATGTGCGAGCGTTGAGCTTGCCGCCGTTGAGCCTCTTGACGCGAGCCATGGCTGTTTCGCCAAGCGCTCTCAATCCGTAGCCCTGTCGTTTCTGCCAGTTCATCCTTCCCTTCGACGCGATCTCCGCCGCATGGTGCTCCCGTTCCGATCCGCCATGAGGCGTGTCCGGGAGAGGAATGGATGTGGCGCGTGGCGGGATGATGATTTCAGGTGGTGAATTCGGTGGCCGAGCTTCTCGGATCGCTTTTGTCACGGGCTCCCCGTCATAGGCGCCGTCGGCAAACACGCGCCGGATCATCCCACCGGAACCGGCGACCAGCGGTCCCGCCATCGTCGCATCGGCCGTGTCGTCACCGGTCAGTTCATGCGCCCGTATCTCGCTGCTGGCCGGGTCAACCGAGATATGCAGCTTGCGCCACGAGCGCCGCGTTTCACCGTGCTTGGCGCGAGCCCACTCGCCAGCGCCAAAGAATTTCAGGCCCGTGGAATCCAGCACGATATCCGTAGACCGCTTGTTCGTGCTGGTTTCCACAACGACATCCACCGTTCGCCGCCGCCGCGACAGCGTGGTGTGATCCGGCACCGGCAGATCACACCCCATCAAGTCCACGAGGGAACGCACAAAGCCTTCCGTCTGGCGCAGCGGCAGTCTGAAGACCACCCCCAGCATCAGTGTCGTGGAAATCGCCAACTCTGAAAACCGCCGCTGGCCACCAGGAGTTCGCCGCTTGGCTGCGTCCCATTGCTCCAGGGCGCTCTCATCAATCCAGAAACGAATGTCGCCGCGCCGAACCAAACCACGGTCATAATCCGGCCAGTTCATGACCCGGTACTTGGCTCTGGGGATATGGTGGCGACGCGATGCGCGGAACTTGAAAGGCATGACAAACTCTCAAAGACGGAAGCGGAGCCAGATATACTAATCCTCAGGTCCATGCACCAAAGCCACTCCCTACGAGAATATTCAGTCATCGGTGGGCGAGCCATCAAGGGATCAAGCGGAGATCGCGGGCATGACGACGGCGAAGCAGATCGCACAGGCACTCGAGGCGGTGCAGGGTCAACTCACGGAGATGGCAACCGCCGCCTACAGCAACATGCAGCGGCGGCAAGTGGAGACCGCCGCCGAGATCGTGGCGATCGCGAGGGCGGCGGTGCGCGAGGCACTTGCCCCGGCGCTGAAGGGCAGCCCCGCGTTCGAACGGTGGTCCCGGCCCGGCGTCTTTGACCCCGCCGCGCGGGCCGCCGAGACGGTGGCCGCCCTCGTGACGCCGCCAGGATGACGGCGAGAAGCCGCGTCAGTCCTCGCCTTCCACCACGGCCTTCACCATCGACGCCAGTTCCTTGAGACTGAATGGTTTGGGCAGGAACCGCACCCGCTCATCGGCGCCGGGGGTGCGCCGGAACACCTCCTCGGCGTAGCCTGAGATCAGGATCGCTTTCATGTCGGGACGCCGCTCGCGCGCCGTTCGCACCAGGGCCGGCCCGTCCATGTTCGGCATGACCACATCTGTCACCAACACATCGATCTCGCGCTCGTCGTCATCGAGCAGCGCCAGCGCCGCCTCACCGCTCTCCGCCTGCAACATCGGAAGCCGCATCGCCGATATCGGCGCCGCGCCGGCCCTCGCCCCGATCGAGAATCCGAATACCGAAGCAGGCTACAAGGCGGTCAGCCTGCCGATGACGACGCCCGAGCCGCAGCTCCACATGGCCAACTCGCTGTGGCGTCCTGGGGCGCGCGCGTTCTTCCGCGACCAGCGAGCAGCGCGCGTCGGTGACCTATTGACGGTCAGCGTCACCATCGAGGAAGAGGCCGAGCTTTCCAACTCGACGACGCGGACCCGCTCCAGCACCGAGAACGCCGATCTCACCAACTTCTTCGGCTACGAGGGCGCGCTAGGCGATATCCTGCCTGGTGTCATCAACCCGGCCAGCGTGGTTTCACTCGGCAGCACCAGCAACGCGACCGGCACCGGCACCGTGGCGCGCGAGGAGAGCGTCTCGTTCGAGGTTGCCGCGATCGTCACGCAGATCTTGCCCAACGGCAACATGGTCATCCGGGGTCACCAGGAGGTGCGGGTCAACTTCGAGGTTCGCGAGATCCTGGTCGCCGGCGTCATCAGGCCCGAGGACATCAGCGCCCTCAACGCCGTCGTCCATACCCAGATCGCCGAAGCGCGTATTTCCTACGGCGGTCGCGGCCAGCTCAGCGATGTCCAGCAGCCGCGCTAAGGCCAGCAGGTGCTCGACATCATCCTGCCGTTCTAGCAGCCTGTCGGACTTGAGCCGGGAGTCGAAATAGGATTCGATGGTATCAGTTGATTTGCCCGCGCGTGATGGAGGCCGTCATGAGCAATTTCCGACCGGTCGACCGGGAGACGGGGTTTCTGCTGCCGCCGTCGGTGGAGGAATGGCTTCCCGAGCGGCATCTGGCGCGCTTCGTGGTCGAGGTGATCGAGCAGTTGGACCTCTCGGCGTTCGTGAAGGCCTATCGCGGCTCGGGCTCGGCGTCCTATCACCCGAGCATGCTGCTGGGGCTTCTGGTCTACGGCTACGCCACGGGGGTGTTTTCGAGCCGCAAGTTGGAGCGCGCGACCTATGATTCTGTCGCTTTCCGCTTCATCGCGGCCAACGATCATCCCGACCACGATACCATCGCCGCGTTCCGGCGGCGTTTTCTCGACCGGATCGAAGGGCTGTTCGTCGAGGTGCTGCTGCTGGCCCGGGAAGCCGGGGTGCTGAAGCTCGGCACGGTGGCGCTGGACGGCACCAAGGTGCACGCCAACGCGAGCCGGCACAGCGCGCTGTCGTGGAAACACGCCTGCGAGCTCGAAGCCCGGTTGAAGGCCGAGGTGGCGGAGTTGATGGCGTTGGCGGAGGCGGCCGATGGGGCGGATGTGCCCGACGGGATGTCGGTGCCCGAGGAACTGGCCCGGCGCGAGGATCGTCTGGCCCGCATCGCCGAGGCTAAGGCGGTGATCGAGGCGCGGGCGCGCGAACGCCTTGAGCGGGAACGGGCCGAGTACGAGGCGAAGCTCGAGGCGCGCGCGGAGAAGGCCGAGAAGACGGGCCGCAAGCCGGGCGGCCGTCCACCCGAGCCGCCGGTGGCCGGGCCCGGGCCGAAGGACCAGGTCAATCTGACCGACGCGGACTCGCGCATCATGCCGGTGGCCGGCGGCGGCTTCGAACAGGCCTACAACGCCCAAGCCCTGGTGGCGGCCGACAGCCTGCTGGTGGTCACCAACGACGTGGTCCAGGCCCCCAACGACAAGCGGCAAATCGAGCCGGCGCTGGAAGCGCTCGCCCGCCTTCCCGAGGCGCTGGGCGCGCCCGAGACCCTGCTGGCGGACAGCGGCTACTTCAGCGAGGCCAACGTGAACGCCTGCGCCGAGGCCGAGATCGCGCCGTTGATCACGCCCGGCCGGGAACGCCATCATCTCTCCTGGAAGGACCGCTTCGCCGGCGCGCCGCCGCCCCCGGAGAACCCGACGCCGCTGGAAGCGATGACACATCGACTGGCGACGCCCGAGGGCCGGCAACTCTACGCCCTGCGCAAGCAAACGCCGGAACCGGTGTTCGGCATCATCAAATCGGCCATGGGCTTCCGCCAGTTCTCGCTACGCGGCCTGGACAAGGTCACGGGCGAATGGAACCTGGTGACCCTGGCCTGGAACATAAAGAGAATGTTCACCTTGCAATACGCTTGAGCAGGCGGCCGGACTCCGTACCTCGCGAAAAGGAATAAGAGTATGCTCGCCTTGCGGCACGCGCGAGCAAGCGAACGTACTTCGTGCCCTCACGAGAGGGCATAAGAGTATACTCACCCTGCGGTACGCGCGGCCAAGCGACCGCACTCCGTGTCCTCACGAAAGGCGCTCGATCCCATGACCTCTCCACATCGCGATCCGTCCACACCCATTCTCGCGGACCTCAGTCCGACAGGCTGCTAGGGCCGTCATCGGCCCAGCGCGCCGCTTTACCAGCCTAGTGCGTACGTGGGGCGGCGGGGATCGGCGGCCGCCGCGAACCTGCCGGTATCGAGTTCCTTGCGAATCAGGCAGATCGCGCCAGCCTGCCACACCCAGTCCTGCCACATCTCGACGTCGTGCCCGCGCTTCTTCAGATCGTCGCCGACCTCCTCGCACAGCCGCTTCTCGATCTGCACCTTGGCCGGGAAATATGCGTGCGGCTCGAACGAGTTCGGAAAGCTTTGAGTCGCGAAGCGTGGCTCCTCGACCGCGCGCTGCGGATTCATGCCGAAGACCTCGATGTTGAGGACGGCCTGCAGCATCGCCTGTGACTGGACATCGCCACCCGGTGTGCCAAACGGCATCTGCATCCGCCCGTCGCGCATCGCCAGGCCCGGATTTGGGGTAAGCCGCGGTCTTTTTCCTGGGGCGACCGCCGAAGCATGCCCCGACAGGGCCCACGACTGCGCCCCTCGGGACGAGACGGTGAGGCCGGTGCCGGGAATAATCGGCGTATCGTTGGCCACATCGCTCGGGGTTGCCGAGAACACGTTGCCCTTGTCGTCGACCGCGCACACGTACGACGTGTCGAGCGGCGCCCGCGCCGCGCTGCCGGTCGCCCGGACCCCGAGCGAGGGAATACCGCCCCCGGTCAGTTCGCCGGCCGGCGGCATTTCGGCCCACGCCTCGTTGTCGCGGATCATGGCCCGCCGGCTGTCGGAGTAGGCGTCCGACAGCAGCATATTGAGGGGCACGTCGACGAATTTCGGATCGCCGTAGTAGCGCTCGCGGTCGGCGTAGGCGAGCTTCAGCGCTTCGATAATAATGTGGATATAGTTGGCGCTGTTGTGACCCAACGCCTTGAGATCATATCCCTTGAGCAACTGCAGCGCCTGCAACAGCACTGGCCCCTGACACCACGGGCCGCAGGTGTAGACGTCGAGGTCGCCGTAGGAGATATGCGGCGGTGTCTCGATGTTGACACCGTAGTCGGCCATATCCTCCATCGTCAGAAGGCCGCCGTTGGCCGCGTGGTACTCGCAGAACGTCTTGGCCAGATCCCCCCGGTAGAAGGCATCGCGCGCGGCCTTTAGGCCCGCCTCGCGGCCGTTCCGCGCGGCGGCCTTTTCCTGGTCCGCCATGTACTGAATCGATCGTCCGAGGTCGGTTTGCAGAAACCGCTCGCCGGGTTGTGGAACCTGGCCGCCGGGCTGGTAGACGGCCGCGGTGCTCTCCCACCGCGCCATCGCCTCCTTGTTCAACTCAAGGGTCTCGGTCATCAGGGGATACATGGCGATGCCGTCGCGCGCAAAGCGGATCGCGGGCTCGGCGACATCGGCGAAGTTCATCGTCCCGTAGCGCGCCAGGGCGGTGATCCACGCATCCGGCGCGGCTGGCACCACGGTGCGCAGAACGCCAGCCGGGATGGTGCCGCCGTGGCCCTTTTCGAACATCTCAAGGGTCGCCGCCTTGGGCCAGATCCCGAGGCCGTCGATGCTGATCACCTCGTCATGCTCGGCCGAGTAGATAATGATCGGCGCGACGCCTGCAAAACTCACGAAGTTGCTCTGCACCACCCCGAGCGCGATGCCACCGGCGACCCCGGCATCGATGGCGTTGCCGCCGGCCTGAAACATGGCGAAACCGGCGTGCGCCGCCAAATAGTGGCCGGCCGAGACGGCATGACGATAGCCCTCGATGGGCGGACGGTAGGCCGGAACCGACATCGGGAATTGCGGCGATGGGGACATGAGGGACCTTCCTGTGGAGAGCGCACGGGCCGTCGCGCCTGGCGGACGATATTAGAACACAAAACCCGCCGCCGACTAAGTGCGTCGCGGTGGCGGGTGATCGCCGGGCGCGGCTCGGGCAAGCCCCGCTACGCCTTCGCCGCTTCCTCGCCAGCGCCGATGTCGCCTTCCGAGAAAAGGTATGTCCTGAGCTCGCGATCAAAGTCGTCGCTGCGGCGTCGGATCCACTCCAGCACCATCGAGGCGTGTTCGATCTCTTCGCGCATTGTTGTGCACGAGGACGGCCATGAGAGCGGGGTCGTCGCAATCGTCGGCACGCTGCCGATACTAATCCGCCGCCTCGAGCTCCTCGATCAGCGAGGCAATAGCCTGATGCAGCGCCAGGGTCTCCGCCGACAGCCGCTCGCGCGGCGCGTGTAGGCCCTCGCTCGACATGATCAGGCGACCTTTTAGTGTGGCGGCTCGGCGATCGCCCGATATTCGGGCTTGTCGCGAGCCAACCCTTCGCGCAGGAAGGTTTCACGCATTGTATGGCCGTTGCCGGGCCGCGCCGTCATTTCGGCCAGCGGCGTGGGGTTCGTCACCCCTGGCCACACGCCCGGTGTTGGCCCCGCGCCCTCGGCGACCATCGCCAGCGGGTCGTCCTCGTCCATCGCCGGTGTCTTCAACAGCTCCATGCAATCCCAACTCAACTCGAGCGGGATGTTGCTGGGATCGAAGAAATAGATCGACCAGATGGTGCCGTGATCTATCGCCCCGGTCACCTCGAAGCCCGCCGCTTCGAGCTTGTCCTTGAAGTGGAACAGGGCCTCGCGCGATTCGACGGTCAACGAGACGTGGTCGAAGCCGAGCGGCTTGTCGGTCATGGTGCCGTGGAATTTCCGCTCCATCGGGCTGGCGCCGTCGTATTCAAAGAAGGCGATGTGATTGTCGCCGACGCGGAAGAAGTAGTGGCGCAAGCCGTCGTGCCCGACGCCCGCGGTGAGCTCCATGCCGAGAAGGTCGCGGTAGAAGCGAATCGTCTTCTCCATGTCATCGGTGATGAAGGCCATGTGGTTGACACCCGTGATCTGCATCAAGTCTCTCCGGCGTTGGTTGGCGATCTCCCACAACCATAACAGATGCCCAACGGTGATTGAGGGCGCTCTATATACTCGCCGCCCATGCGTTCCCCCCCTGCCTACTTGGGCGCAGCGACCGTGTTCACGGCGGTCCAGACGACCACCGCGCTGGCCATCATGACGCCCCCGGTTCTGGCCGTTGTCGCGTTGGGCCAACTTGGCCTCGATTCAGGCTGGATCGGTGTCTATCCCGCCATCGTCTTCACCGCGGCGATGCTGACCGCTGGGCTCGGCGGTGGCCTGGTCGCGCGCTATGGGGCGATCCGAGTTACCCAAATCGCGTTGGTGTTCTGCGGCGCCGGCCTCGGCCTGGTAGCGACGGCAGAGTTGCCGCTGGTTGTCGTCGGCGCGGCGCTGATGGGCCTGGGCTATGGGCCCGGCGCACCGGCAAGCTCGCACGTGCTGGCGCTGTTGACGCCGGTCGAGCGCCGGCCCCTGGTGTTCTCGATCAAACAGTCGGGTGTGCCGGCCGGGGGTATTCTCGCCGGCCTGATCGTGCCCCCGCTGGTGCTCGCTCTGGGGTGGCAGGGCGCGGCACTGATGGTCACCGCCGCCGCGATCTCTCTGGCGGTTTTGATCCAGGGCGCGCGGCGCTTCGATGGCGACCGTAACCGGTCAGGGGGCAGCGGCCTCGAAATCAAGCCGGCCCTTCGCTTGGTGGCGCACGAGCGCCCCCTTCGGATCTTGGCGATCGGCTGTCTGCCCTTAATCGCAGCGCAGTTTTGCCTCGGCGCCTACTTGGTGCCGTTCTTGGTCGAAGAGGTCGGTCTGGGACTGATCGCCGCCGGCCGGGTGCTCTCGATCGCGCAGGGTGCGGGCCTCGCCGGGCGCATTCTGTGGGGCGCACTGGCCGAGCGCTTCGTGCGCGCCTCGTTTGTCATGGCCGCGCTCAGTCTGCTGGCCACGGCGTCCGCGGTGGCGACAGCCCTGGCCGACGCATCATGGCCGCCCGCCGCGATCGTCGCGATCGCGGTCGTGTTTGGTGCGACGGCGGTCGGGTGGAACGGCGTTTTCCTCTCCGAGGTCGCCCGGGTGGCCCCGCCAGGCGCGGTCAGCCGGGCGACCGGCGCGGCCGCGCTGATGGTGTTCGCCGGCGCCGCTGGCGGCCCACCGCTGTTTGGCGTGCTGATGGCCGCCGCTGGCAGCTACGCGGCCGGCTTCGTGGCGTTGGCGGTAGCCACCGGCCTCGGCGCTGTCGGCTTCCTGCGAACCGGGCCAGCGGCGCGCGGCGAGAAACTACCGCCGGCCAAACGCGCGGGAGCCGCTACCGGGAAGAGTTAGAGCGCCGGATCCGCTGACGGCAGGCCGAGGAGCACCCGACCGTGGTTCGACGCGTTAATGTCCCAGTTCTGGGTGATATGGCCGCGGATACAGTTCATGTCCCGCATCGCCCGCGAGATCTGGTTCTGGTCGTAGACCCCAGCCCCGCCGGAGACTTGGAACAGGAGATCGACCGCCTGGGCGGAGAGCTTGCCCGCCATGGCCGCCTTGGCGCGCAGTTCGGTCTTGAGCTCCATCGGCGCGACCTCGCCTTTCTCGGCGACCGCCATGCCAAGATCGCAGCAATCGTGCAGCAACATACGGGCCATCTTGATCGCCGTCCGGGACTCGCCAACCTTGACCTGCACGGTGGAATAATCTGACACGCTCCTGCCGGACATCCGCGCGATCCGGGTACGCGCCTGCTCGATGTAGGCGTCGAAGCTGGCTTGAGCCAGACCGAGCGCGACCGCGCTCTGGTTGATCGAGAACATCGCGGCCGCCGGTAGCTTGTAGAGCGCCGCCGCGTTGACCGCGCACCCGGGCGCATTGCCCCCACCCTTGGTCTCACTGAGTCGAAGCCCGCGATGGGACGGCACGAAGCAGTCCTTGACGGCGACGTCCGCGCTGCCCGTGCCACGCAGTCCGGCGGTGTGCCAGGTGTCGAGAATCCCGTAATCGGTGCGCGGCACGGCATGCATCTGGACGATCGGCGGGCCGTCGATGCCCTCGACGAAGGCCGTGGCGATGAACCAGTCGGCGCCGTGGACACCGCTCGCGAACGGCCATTGCCCACTAATCCGCCAGCCGCCCTCGACCTTTCGCGCCTTGCCACACGATGGAATCAACGAGCCGGCCACGATCGCGTCGGGCATCGGGCCCCAGACGTCTTCCTGCCCCTCGCCTGGCCAGTAGCCAAGCAAACAATTGTGCGAGCAATACTGGGTCAAGCACCAGCCCGCCGCCGTGCAGCCCTGCGAGATCGTTTCGACAATATCCACCATGCCGGAAAAATGCGCCTCGGCGCCGCCATGCCCGCCTGGCTGCAGGATGCGGTGTAGCCCCGCTTCCCGCATGACCCGCATGGCCTCATCAGACAGCCGGCGCGCCTGCTCCGCCTCGTCGGTGTGCTCGCGGACAGCCTCGACAAGTTGAGAGCCGGCCGCGCCGCAGTTGCGGCGCGGCACCGCCCGCGGTCCACGAGGCCCGGACGCGTGAGAGCCGGCCGCGCCGCAGTTGCTACATCATTCATGGCGCGGCACTTTAGCGATTCGTTGGCCGCACCATGGACGGATCGCCACAGCGTCATGCCGGATCGAGCGCCTTGGCGTGAGGACACCTTGAGTGCGGTCGCTTAGCCGCGCGTACCGCAGCCGAGTTTCACTCTTACCCCGGCCTTCTCGTGCCAGGGCACGAAGTACAGTTCGCTCCGGCTCGCGCGTGCCGCAAGGCGAGCATACTCCATGGTCCAGGCCAGGGTCACCAGGTTCCATTGCGCCTCGTGAACACTTGTCCAGTGGGGCGAAGGCGAGCCGTGCCCTCTCGGGCGCGCCCAGCGCCTCAGGGCTTTGGTGCATGGACCTGAGGATTAGTATATCTGGCTCCGCTTCCGTCTTTGAGAGTTTGTCATGCCTTTCAAGTTCCACGCATCGCGTCGCCACCATATCCCCAGAGCCAAGTACCGGGTCATGAACTGGCCGGATTATGACCGTGGTTTGGTTCGGCGCGGCGACATTCGTTTCTGGATTGATGAGAGCGCCCTGGAGCAATGGGACGCAGCCAAGCGGCGAACTCCTGGTGGCCAGCGGCGGTTTTCAGAGTTGGCGATTTCCACGACACTGATGCTGGGGGTGGTCTTCAGACTGCCGCTGCGCCAGACGGAAGGCTTTGTGCGTTCCCTCGTGGACTTGATGGGGTGTGATCTGCCGGTGCCGGATCACACCACGCTGTCGCGGCGGCGGCGAACGGTGGATGTCGTTGTGGAAACCAGCACGAACAAGCGGTCTACGGATATCGTGCTGGATTCCACGGGCCTGAAATTCTTTGGCGCTGGCGAGTGGGCTCGCGCCAAGCACGGTGAAACGCGGCGCTCGTGGCGCAAGCTGCATATCTCGGTTGACCCGGCCAGCAGCGAGATACGGGCGCATGAACTGACCGGTGACGACACGGCCGATGCGACGATGGCGGGACCGCTGGTCGCCGGTTCCGGTGGGATGATCCGGCGCGTGTTTGCCGACGGCGCCTATGACGGGGAGCCCGTGACAAAAGCGATCCGAGAAGCTCGGCCACCGAATTCACCACCTGAAATCATCATCCCGCCACGCGCCACATCCATTCCTCTCCCGGACACGCCTCATGGCGGATCGGAACGGGAGCACCATGCGGCGGAGATCGCGTCGAAGGGAAGGATGAACTGGCAGAAACGACAGGGCTACGGATTGAGAGCGCTTGGCGAAACAGCCATGGCTCGCGTCAAGAGGCTCAACGGCGGCAAGCTCAACGCTCGCACATTCCAATCCCAACAAACCGAAATCGCCATGCAGATCGACGCACTCAATCGCTCTATCCGTGCGGCGAAACCAAACACAATCAGGATCCGCTAACCAACCGGGGAATGGGCGATCACACCATCGCGGCTCCATGCACCAAAGCCGCCGGGTTGTGGAACTCTCCCTCTAGCGCGCCCGCGCACGACCTCGAGGGCAGCAGCGAATATGTACGATCTCCTGTTGCGCGGCGGCCGGGTCATCGATCCGGCGCGCGGGGTCGACGCGGTTGGCGATGTGGCCTTCAGCGATGGCAAGGTGGCCGGCCTCGACCCGCCGCCGGACGCTGAGGCCCACACGGTCCGCGATGTCGCTGGCCTGATCGTCACGCCCGGTTTGATCGATCTCCACACCCATATCTATTGGGGGGCGACCTCGCTGGGTGTCGAAGCTGAGCCGTTGGCGCGCCAGAGCGGGACCATCACGTTCGTCGACGCGGGCAGCTCGGGCCCCGGCACCTTTGCCGGGCTGCGCGCCTACGTGGCCGAGCCCTCGGCGCTGCGCATCCTCGCCTACCTCAACATCTCATTCCCCGGCATCTATGCCTTCAGCGAGCGCGTGATGGTCGGCGAGTCGGGTGATCTCCGGCTCTTGAGCACCGAGGACTGCCTTGAGGTCGCGCGCGCCCATCCCGATCTGATCGTGGGCATCAAGGTCCGGGTCGGGCGCTTTGGCGGGGGCGACTCGGGCATCGCGCCGCTTGACCTGGCGCTTGAGGTAGCCGACGAGGCCGGCCTACCGGTCATGGCGCACCTGGACTTCCCGCCGCCGAGCCGTCTCGAAGTGCTCGACCGGCTGCGCCCCGGTGATGTGCTGACGCACTGCTTTCGCCCGTTCCCCAACGCGCCGGTCAGCAGCCGTGGTGAACTGCGCGAGGAGGTAGTGGCGGCACGCGAGCGCGGTGTGATCTTCGACATCGGTCACGGCAAGGGCAGCTTCGCGTTTCCGGTCGCCCGGACCATGCTCGACATGGGCTTCGCGCCCGATGTCATTTCGAGCGACGTACATATGTTCAGCATCGACGGGCCGGCGATCGATCTGGCGGTCACCATGTCGAAGTTCCTGTGCTTGGGCTTGCCGCTCGACGAGGTGGTGCGGGCGACCACAGCGACCCCGGCGGTGGCGCTGGGGCGGCCGGAAATCGGGACCCTGGCCGTCGGGAATCCGGGCGATGCGACCGTGTTCGAGATCGAGGCGGGCGCCTTCGACTACGAGGACGCGCCGGGCGAGCACATGCTCGGCGATCGCCGCATCAAACCACGAATGCTGGTGATCGGCGGTCGCGTCTGGCACGACGCGTAGGTCGCGGATCGGCGGGCGCTTCTAGCGTCGCTCCGGGGGCCCCTCGTCTTCGTCGAAGTAGGCTTCCTCGAATTCGTGCAGGTCGGTGCGGACCTGATCCAACACCGCACGCACCAGCCGTTTGTCGGGGCTCGCGCACAGCGCCTCGTTGATGGCGTCGGTAAGCTTCCGCGCCGCCTGGGCAAGGAGCTTGGTCGCCATCTGGTCGGTGAAAATCATGGTCGGGTTTCGGGGAACGCGCGCCATGGCCCCGGCTAGCCGTCCTCCGTCGGGCCGTAGTCAGTGAGATCGACGTAGCCCCGCTCAATAGCGGGGTGCAACGCATCGAAGGCGTGCAAGCACTCTTCGTAGCGCTCTCGTTCCTGGCGCAGCCCCGAGATCGCCCCCTCGGCGGGCCAGTTGTCGCCGTGGTCGAGAAACAGTTTCAGCGATGACTCGAGGTAGCGGGCGCGCAACCGTCCGACCGCGACCGCGAAGGCGAGAAACATGTCGCGGTCCATCGTCTGGATATGGGCGTTGATGATCTCGCGGTTGGCGATCCGGATGCCTTTTTCAACCTCATCGAGGAACTGCTTATGCATGACGAGGCGTAGATAGTCGTCGCGGTGTTCGACCATGGCCGGCCCTTCGCGTGGTTGTATGACGTCGTCGAGGCGCGCCTCAGCTTAGCAGCCGACGAGCGGAGCGCGGCCTAATAGGTGGCGCGCCCGCCCGAGACATCGAACACGGCGGCGGTGGAGAAAGTGCAGTCCTCCGAGGCGAGCCAGGCCACCAGCGCCGCCACCTCCTCGACCTTGCCGAAGCGGCCCATCGGTATCCTCGACAGCATGTAGTCGATGTGCGCTTGGGTCATCTGATCGAAGATGTCGGTCTTGACGGCCGCCGGGGTCACGCAGTTGACCTTGATGTTGGTGTCGGCGAGCTCCTTGCCGAGCGACTTGGTCAGGCCGATCGCGCCCGCCTTGGCGGCGCTGTAGGCCGGCGCGTTGGGATTGCCTTCCTTGCCGGCGATCGAGGCGATGTTGACGATGCGGCCGTAGTTCTGGGTGATCATGTGAGGAACGACCGAGCGGCAACACAGAAACACGCCGGTCAGATCGACCGCCAGCACCTGGTTCCAATCCGCCACGGGGTACTCCCAGGTCGCTACGTTGGGACCCGAGATGCCGGCGTTGTTTACCAACACATCGACCTTGCCGAAGCGCTCGATGGTGAGATCGCGGGCCTGGTCGACGCTCGCGGGCGCCGTAACATCGACCGTCGTGGCATCCACCCGGTCGCCACCGCCCAGCGCGCTCACCGCCTCATCGAGGACCGCGCTATCGACATCCCAGACCATCACCCGCGCATTCGAATCGACCAAGCGCTGCGCGATCGCGAGGCCGATCCCGCGGCCCGCGCCGGTGACGACGGCGGTCCGCCCTTCGAGGTCATATTTGTTCATGTCAACGTCTTCCTCCAAGCGCCGGGCGTCAGGGCACCTCGACGGTGTCCGTCGTTGCGGTGGTCTCGGTCGCGGCCTCGACGCCTACAAGCGGCTCGCCGTCCGGGTCGTGTCGAGCCGCTTCGGGAAACAGATCGGGTTCGAAAAACTGCTGGCCCATGTAGTAGTCGCGCAGTTTGGGCATCAGGTCGAGTTCGCCGCACCCGGCCAGCGGCATCAGCGCCATGCCCAGTAGCGCCATGCCCAGTCGCGCCGTGCGCCGCATGGTTCCACCCAGCCTCGCCCCAGATCGTTCGATCATGCCGCTTCGATCCTCGTCGACGCCACCGCAGCGTTGCGCGCGACGCCTAGGCCGGCAACAATATGACGCGCCCCGCAGGAAGCAAGGCTCGATGTCCGACGATCTCGCCTTTACGCCCGCGACCGAGCTCGTGGCCTGCTACGCCGCCAAGACCATCTCGCCGGTCGAGGCGACGACAGCCGCGCTCGCCCGGATCCACGAGCACAACGCCGCGCTCAACGCCTTCTACCTCATCGATGAGGAGGGCGCGCTCCACGCGGCGCGCCAGTCGGAGCGGCGATGGACGGCGGGCGAGCCGCTAGGACCCGTCGATGGCGTCCCGATATCGATCAAAGACCACCAGCTCACCACGGGGTGGCCGAGCCCGCGCGGGTCGCGCACCACTGATCCCGACGAACCGTGGGTCGAGGACGCGCCGGCCGTCGCCCGCGTGCGGGAGAGCGGCGCGGTCCTGCTCGGCAAGACCACCATGCCCGAGTATGGCTGGAAGGGCTCTACCGACAGCGAGCTCTTTGGCATCACCCGCAACCCGTGGAACCTCGGTAAGACGCCGGGTGGGTCGAGCGGCGGCGCCGCGGCCGCGCTGGCCGCTGGTATGGGGCCACTGGCCCTGGGCAGCGACGGTGGCGGTTCGATCCGCATTCCGTGTGCGCTGACCGGCCTGTTCGGCATCAAGGCGACCTTTGGCCGCGTCCCAGTCTATCCGCCGAGCCCGATGGGCACCGTCTCCCACGTCGGACCGATGAGCCGCACCGTCGCCGATTCGGCGTTGTTGCTCAACGTCATCACCAAACCCGATCCGCGCGATTGGTTCGCGCAACCGCCGACCGAGATCGACTACCTCGCTGGTATCGACGACGGAATCGAGGGCTGGCGCGTGGCCTTCAGCCCGACCCTCGGTTATGCCAAGGTCGATCCGGAAGTCGCCGAGATCGTGGCCCGCGCCGCGCGCGCATTTATCGAGTTGGGCGCGAGGGTCGAGCAGCGCGATCCGGGTTTCGCGGATCCGACCGATGTCTTCGCGACCCACTGGTATGCGGGCGCGGCCAACGCACTCAAGGACAAGAGCGCCGAGCAACTCGAACTCGTCGAGCCGCCGTTTCTCGCGATGGCCATGGCCGGACGGGAGATCGGCGCGGTTGAATACCTTACCGCCGTCGCGCGACGGACCGAGCTCGGCATCCACATGAATCACTTCCTCGACGAGTGGGATCTGTTGCTGACGCCCGCAGTCTCGGTGCCGGCCTTTGATGTCGGCATCGTCGCCCCACCGGGCTACGACGGGCTCTACTGGACCGAGTGGACGCCGTTCAGCTATCCCTTCAACCTGACTCAGCAACCTGCGGCCAGCGTCCCGTGCGGCTTCACGGCGGCCGGGCTGCCGGTGGGGCTGCAGATCGTGGCCGCGAAACATGCGGAGGCCAGGGTGTTACGGGCCGCGCGCGCGTACGAGGCGGCGCATCCCACCACCGGACGTCGACCCGCCCTGTGATGGCAAGCTTGGTGTAATGGCAAAGTTCGGTGAGTCCAGCGATCTCGAGGTGATCTGCCGGCTAATGGCGCCGGACGGGCGCGTGTTTGTCGATATGGGGTGCGGGCCGGGGGCCTTGGCGCGGGGTCTCGCGGCCAAGGGGGCGAGTGTCCATGCCATCGAGCCCGACCCCATCCAGGCGGCGCACAATCGCGCATCGCCAGCGCCCAACCTCACCTTCCACGAGGCGCGGGCGGAGGCCAATCCTCTGGCGAGCGCCAGCGCCGACGCGGTGCTGTTCTGCCGCTCGCTGCACCACGTCCCGCCCGCCGCCATGACGGCGGCCCTCGACGAGGCGGCGCGTGTGCTGCGACCGGCAGGCGCGCTGCTCGTCATTGAGCCCGACATGAGCGGAACCTGGTCGCAGCTTCTCAAGCCGTTCCACGACGAAACCGAGGTCCGGCGCCTCGCCTTAGAGGCGTTGGACCGCCACGCCGCGCCGGCCTACGAGGCGGCCGATGAACATTGGTACGACAACACTCTCATCTTTGATGATTTCGACGCGTTCCTGGTCCAGCAAACCGCGGTGACCTTCCGCCATGTCGATCCCGACCTGATCGACACGCAAGAGGTGCGCGAGTGCTTCGCGGCCGGTCAAGTCGATGGAACTCATCGCTTCCACCAACCGCTCCGGGTGCGCCTGTATCAACGGCCCCGTCCGGCTCCAAACGCCCGCGATGGGGTATCGGTCTGAGCGAGACACGGCGGCGCTGCTGACCGTGGCGGAGATGGCGGCGGCCGATGGGGCCGCCATCCGCGATGGCACCTCGGGCGTCGTCTTGATGGAGGCCGCCGGCGGTGTCGTCGCCCGCGAAATCCGCCAGCGCTGGGCGCCGTGTCCGACCGTGGTCTTGTGCGGGCCGGGCAACAACGGCGGTGACGGCTTCGTCGTGGCCCGCCGGCTCGACGCGGCCCGTTGGCCGGTGCGGGTCGCGCTGATCGGCGCGCGCGCGCGGCTCAAGGGTGATGCGGCGGCGATGGCCAGGCGTTGGCGGGGCGAGGTGGTTCCGCTCGCCCCCCAAGCGCTGGGAGGCGCTGGCTTGATCGTCGACGCCATGTTCGGTGCTGGGCTCTCGCGCGATATCGAGGGCGAGGTACGGGCGGTCGTCGCGGCGGCCAACGACGGTGCCGCGCCGATCATCGCCATCGACGTTCCGAGCGGCGTCCACGGCGACACGGGCGCGGTCTGGGGGATCGCTACCGAGGCGGTCTTGACGGTGAATTTTTTCCGTCGCCGGCCGGCCCATTGGCTGTTGCCGGGGCGCGCCCACGCGGGCGAGTCCGTGGTCGGCGACATCGGCATCGCCGAGACCGTGCTTGATGAACTGCGGCCGAGGTTGTTCGAGAACTCTCCGGCGTCGTGGCGCCATCTCTACCCATGGCCCGTCGCGACCGGCCACAAATACGATCGCGGCCACGCGGTGGTGGTGTCGGGCGGACCGGGTCAGACCGGGGCGGCGCGGCTCGCGGCGCGCGCCGCCCTGCGGATCGGCGCGGGTCTGGTCACCGTGGCCGGGCCGCCCGCCGCGCTCATCGTCAACGCGAGCCAGCTCACCGCCATCATGACGCTGAGCTTCGCGGGCGCCGATGGTCTTGCTAGCCTGCTTGAGGACCGGCGCAAGAATGCGGTGCTGATCGGCCCTGGCAACGGAGTAGGGGAGGGCACCCGCGCTAATGTGCTGGCCGCGCTGGCCGAGCGCTGCGCCCTCGTGCTCGACGCCGACGCGCTGACCAGCTTCGCGGACCGCCCCGAGAATTTGTTCGCGGCGCTTCACGCCGATTGTTTATTGACGCCCCATGAGGGGGAGTTCGCTCGTCTGTTCGGCGACGCCGGAGGCCGCGACAAGGTCAGCCGCGCGCGCCACGCCGCCGCGACGTGCGGCGCGACCCTGCTGCTCAAAGGCGCCGACACGGTGGTCGCGGCGCCCGACGGACGGGCGGTGATCAACGGCAATGCGCCACCCGAACTCGCCACCGCCGGGGCTGGCGACGTGCTGAGCGGCCTTGCTCTCGGGTTGATGGCGCAGGGGATGGCGGCGTTCGAAGCGGGTTGTGCGGCGGCGTGGCTGCACGGCGCGGCGGCAAGCCAGGTTGGCCCCGGTCTGATCGCCGAGGATCTGAGCGAGGCGTTGCCGATGGTCCTACGCGATCTCCCTGTGGGCCGAGGCTGAGCCGCAACATGGCGGGGAACACATCGGAGCGCCTGATCGACCGGACCCTTGGTCGCATCTGGCGCGCCTGGCGCGACACCGGTCGCGCCGGGGACGTGCTGTCGCGGTCCCCGCTTCCAGCTCGATCCCGGTCTTCCCGAGGCCTCCCTGGCCCAGCTTCGCGAGCAGATCGGTGCGTGCCTCAAAGCGACCGGCGGCGAAGGTTCGGCGCGCGCCCGCGCCGCCGACTTGGGCCGCGCCTATCTCGGCCTCAACGCCGGCGGTCGCGAGCGCGTTCTCCGCCTGTTGGCGCAAGAGTTCGGGCCCGATCGCGCCGCCATCGATGCCGCGATCGGGGTATGGCGCCAGGCCACCGACGATGTCGGATTCCAGCGCGCCGAGGCCAGACTAGAAAGAGCGTTGGTGGCACCGCGACGGAGGTTATTGACGCAATTCAATGATTTACCGGATGGCGTTAAGTTCTTGGTCGATTTGCGCGCCGAACTTCTTTCGCTCACCGCCGCCGATGCCACGCTTTAGGCTCTCGACCGCGATCTGAAGGCGCTGCTTGCGTCGTGGTTCGACGCCGGCTGCCTAAGCTTGCGCCGCATGCATGACCTGGGATTCGCCTGCGGTCCAACTCGAGAAGCTGATGCAGTACGCGGCCGTGCACGAGATTCGCTTGTGGGCCGATCTCAAGAACCGCCTCGACTCGGATCGCCGGTGTTTCGCCTTCTTTCATCCCGGTATGCCCGACGAACCCCTGATCTTCGTTGAGGTCGCGCTGGTCGAGGGCATGGCCGCCGATGTTCACACGTTGCTCGACGAGGGGGCGCCGGCGGTCGATCCCGAAAGCGCCAACACGGCGCTTCTATTCGATCTCCAACGCACAGCAGGGCCTCGCGAGCGTGAGTTTCGGCAGCTTCTTGATCGAGCGCGTGGTCGACGACCTGGCCCGGGCCTTGCCGGCCATCAAGACCTTCGCGACGCTTTCGCCGCTCCCTGGTTTCCGCGCATGGCTGGACGGGCGCGTCCGGGCCGGCGAGCGCGATCTCGTCAAACCGGCTGATGCCAAGGCGCTGGTCATGCTCAGTGGCGAGGAGACACCGTCGCTTGCTCTCTTTATCCTCCTCGATCGCCCCGACTGGCACCGTGAGGCAGCGGTCGCCGAGGCCCTGAAGGGTCCGCTCCTCAGGCTCGGCGCCCAATATCTGCTCAGCGCAAAGGCCGTCGCCACAGGCTCGGGCCCCTGCGATGCTCTTGACCGGGTGGCTTGCTTCCACCTCTCGAACGGGCCCGAATCGAGCGCTTGAATTGGCTTGCCGACAGCTCGCCGAGCGGGCTTCTGCAGTCGGCGGGAATGATGGTCAACTACCGCTATCGGCGTGGCGCGATCGAAGCCAACCACGAAGCCTATCGCGGCGGCGGCCGCATCGTCGCCACCGCCCCCGTCCGCGCCCTCGCCCGGGGTTAGGGCGCCCTACGCTGCTTTGCCCATGCGCGGCGTTGGCGGGCCGCGCCGCCCGCCGGGAATCGGTGGCCCGCTCAAGATCGCCCCGTCGGGCTTGGTCGCATCGCGTTTCTGCAACAGATTGAACAGGCCGAATCGCATGGCGATATCCTTTCAGGCCGCGTGGTGAACGCATCTTAGTTGCTATTTATTGCAAAGGCGGCCGTGGGCAGAGCTGTGCTATTTTGGCGGCATCGTTGCTTGGGAGTGGATGTCCTGATGACACCAACGCCGAACGCGCAGGTCGACCCCGCCATTACCGACGCGGGCACGGACGCCGAAGTCCTGGCCAACCTGCGGGCATTGGAGCGCAAGGTGCTGTGGCTCTCATCGTGGATGATCCACCACGCCAACCACATTCGGCCGAGCCGTGACGGCCTCAAGGTCGGCGGCCATCAAGCTTCGTGCGCCTCGCTCGCCACACTCATGACCGCGCTCTACTTCCAGGTGCTGCGGCCCCAAGACCGAGTTGCCGTGAAGCCGCACGCGAGTCCTGTCTATCACTCGATCCAGTACCTGATGGGACGGCAGACCCGCGACAAGCTCAAGGCCTTTCGTGCGCTCGGCGGCGCCCAGTCCTACCCGTCGCGCACCAAGGACAGCGACGATGTCGACTTCTCGACCGGTTCGGTTGGTCTCGGCGTCGCGGTGACCGCCTTCGCGGCGTTGGTTCAGGACTACGTGCGGCTGAAGGGCATGGTGCCGGCCGAGCGACCGATTGGCCGCATGATCGCGCTGATGGGCGATGCCGAGCTCGACGAGGGCAACGTCTTCGAGGCGATGCTCGAGGGCTGGAAACACGACATCGGCAACACCTGGTGGATTGTTGACTACAACCGCCAGAGCCTCGATGCCGTCATCACCGACCGGCTGTTCGCGCGGGTCGGCGATGTTTTCCGCACCACCGGCTGGGAGGTGACCACCCTCAAGTACGGTAAACTCTTGCAGAATGTCTTCAAGCGGCGCGGCGGCGATGCGTTGCGCCAATGGATCGACGACTGTCCCAACTCGCTCTATTCGGCCCTCGCCTATAAGGGCGGTCCAAGCTGGCGCGAGCACATCAAGCGTGATCTCGGCTCGATTGCCGGTATCAAGCATGTGTTGGACGAG
>CBDDBU010000017.1:0-76787 GCA_965226045.1 Alphaproteobacteria bacterium | reverse complement strand
CCAGCCCGACAGCGATATCGTCACCTCGCTCGAGGCCTCGGCGGCGGCGGCGGCCCGGATCGGCTATCCGGTGCTGGTGCGGCCGTCCTATGTCCTCGGCGGACGCGCGATGCGGATCATCCACGACGAGCAATCGCTGTTGAAGTACATGGGCGAGGCCGTCCGGGTCTCGGGAACGAGCCCGGTCCTGATCGATTCCTATTTACGAGACGCGATCGAGGTCGACGTCGATGCGATCGCCGATGGGCAGGACGTGTTCGTCGCCGGGATCATGGAACACATCGAGGAGGCGGGTATCCATTCCGGCGACTCCGCGTGTTCGCTGCCGCCCCATTCGCTGAGCCCCGAAATCATCGCCGAGCTCAGCCGCCAGACCGAGGCGCTGGCGCTGGCGCTGTCGGTGCGCGGGCTGATGAACGTTCAGTACGCGGTCAAGGACGGCGAGGTGTTCGTGATCGAGGTTAACCCACGGGCGAGCCGCACCGTACCGTTCGTCGCCAAGGCGACAGGCCTGCCGATCGCCAAGATCGCCGCTCGGGTGATCGCTGGCGAGACGCTGGCGTCGTTCGCACTCGAATCTCCACGGCTCGACCACGTAGCTGTCAAGGAAGCGGTGTTTCCGTTCGCGCGCTTCGCCGGCGTCGATATCATCCTCGGCCCGGAGATGCGCTCGACCGGCGAAGTGATGGGTATCGATCGTGACTTCGCCCACGCCTTCGCCAAGTCGCAAATAGCGAGCGGCACGATCCTGCCGCGCGAGGGGACGGTGTTCATCTCAGTTCGCCACAACGACAAGTCGGCGATGATCGCGCCGACGCGGCGACTGATCGAATTCGGCTTTCACGTGCTCGCCACGCGCGGCACCGCGCAGGCGCTCAGCCACGCCGGCATCGAGGTCGAGGTCGTCAACAAGGTACTGGAGGGCCGCCCGCATATCGTCGATCGGATCACCAATGGCGATGTCCAACTCGTCATCAACACCACCGAAGGCGCGCAGGCCATCGAGGACAGTTTTGCGCTGCGGCGTACGGCGCTGATGGAGCGGATCCCCTACTACACGACCGTCGCCGGTGCGTCGGCCGCCGTCAGGGCGATCGCGTCACTGCGCGAGGGCACACTTGAAGTCACCCCACTTCAATCATATGATTTCATGAGATTCTGAGGCCTTGCCGAGCCGTGCCTGCCGCTCGGCGGGCCCTAAACAGGCTTCTTGAATGATGCAGAATGAGCCCGTGACCACCCACGGCTTTGACCGGCTTGAAACCGAGCTCAAGCACCTGAAGACCGTTGAACGGCCGGCCGTGATCAAGGCGCTGACCGAGGCCCGTGAGATGGGCGACATCTCGGAGAATGCCGAGTATCACGCGGCGAAGGAACGCCAGAGTTTCGTTGAGACGCGGGTCGCCCAGCTCGAAGGAAAAATCAGCCGCGCCAAGGTCATCGACGTCACCAAACTGTCGGGCAAGCAGGTGAAGTTCGGCGCGACTGTGGGGCTGGTCGACGATGACACCGACAAATCGCTTCGCTACCAGATCGTCGGCGTCGATGAGGCGGACATACGCGAGGGCCGGCTGTCCGTAACATCGCCGCTGGCGCGCGCCCTGATCGGCAAAGCCAAAGGTGACAACGTCGAGGTCACGACTCCGGGCGGGTCCAAGTCCTACGAGGTCGTTTCAGTTCGGTTCAAGTGAGCCGACTTCGCCGCGCCGCGATGAGGCGGTGAACGCGGTCGGCCTGCGGTGCTGGGTGCTTACCGACGGCAAGGCCGGCACCGAGAACCAATGCATTGGCCTTGCCGAGGCGATCGGCGTCGAGCCGGTGGTCAAGCGAGTCCACCCGCGTGCGCCCTGGACTTGGCTGCCGGTCGGTCGGTGGCCGCTTCCCCATTTGGCGCTCGGCGCCGACAGCGACCCGGTGGCGCCGCCATGGCCTGATCTCCTGATCGCGTCTGGCCGCCGCAGCGTGCCCTACGCGCTCGCCATCAAACGGCGGAGTGGCGCGGCGACGTTCACGATCCAGGTCCAAGACCCGCGCTTACCGTCGAATCGGTTCGACATGGTGGCGCCGCCCCGCCATGACCACGTCCGTGGCGCCAATGTCGTCGAGACGCAAGGCGCGCTCAACCGGGTGACTCCGGCCCGACTGGCCGCCGCTGCCGCCGCCATGGCCGCGCGGCTCTCCCACCTACCACGGCCGCTCGTCGCCGTGCTGATCGGCGGGTCCAGCAACAGTTACCGCCTGACCCCGGAGACCGCGCGGGAGTTGGGCCAGAGCTTGGCCGCGATGGCCGGCAGCTCCGGCGCCGGCCTCGTGGTGACGCCCTCGCGGCGCACCGGCCGGTCCAACGTCGAGGCCTTGCGCGCGGGACTTGGCATGGCCACGATCGAGGGTTCCGGCACCACGATCGAGATATGGGATGGCGTCAACCCTAACCCCTACTTCGGCTACCTGGGCCTCGCGGACGCTATTGTCGTCACCTGCGATTCGGTATCGATGACGTCGGAGGCATGCAGCACCGGCAAACCGGTCCACGTCGTCGAGCTGCCCGGTGGGGCGGCCAAATTTCACGAATTCCACGCCCGCCTCCGGGCCGGGGGGCTGACACGCCCATTCACAGGTACGCTGGAGCGGTGGTCCTATGAGCCGCTGCGTGATACCGCGGAGGTCGCCGCCGAGGTCAAGCAGCGGCTCGGGCGGCGGCTGGGAGGGTTGGGAGCCGCGCTCGGCGACGCCGGGCTTGCGGACGGGAAAACCGGTTGAATATAAGAAGGCACGCCCATGGCGGGGCGATCGCGGGAGCGAGGTTTCTATGACCCAGGTTTTTCGATGACCGAGACGCATCACGGCAGGGTCCTGATCCTGGGTTCAGGACCGGCCGGCCTGACCGCCGCCATCTACGCGGCGCGCGCGGGTCTGGAGCCTGCCCTGGTCCACGGCATGGAGCCGGGCGGGCAGATGACCATCACCACCGACGTCGAGAATTACCCCGGTTTCGCCGATGTGATTCAGGGGCCCTGGCTGATGGAACAGATGCAGGTGCAGGCCGAGCATGTCGGCACGCGCCTGTTCAGCGATTTGGTGACCTCGATCGACCTCGCGCGCCGACCGTTCCGGTGCGAGGGCGATTCAGGAGCGCGGTACACGGCCGATTCGTTGATCATCGCGACCGGCGCCCAGGCGCGTTGGCTGGGTCTGGAGAGCGAGGAAAAGTTCAAGGGCTTCGGCGTTTCGGCGTGCGCCACGTGCGATGGCTTCTTTTATCGCGGCAAGCAAGTCGCCGTCATTGGCGGCGGCAACACGGCGGTAGAGGAGGCGATATTTCTCACCCATCACGCCGAGAGTGTGGTGCTCGTGCACCGGCGCGACACGCTGCGCGCCGAGAAGATCTTGCAAGATCGCTTGTTCCGTAACCCCAAGATTGATGTCATGTGGGACCACGTGCCGGACGAGGTGCTCGGTGTAGACGAACCGCTCGGTGTCAACGGGCTGCGGGTCCGCCACGTCAAGTCCGGGACGGCGCGCGATCTGGCGCTGGATGGCGTCTTCGTCGCCATCGGCCACGATCCGACCACGGCGCCGTTCCGCGGCCAGTTGGCGATGGATGACGACGGTTACATCGTCACCGCCGCCGATTCGACCCAAACGAGCGTTGCCGGTGTGTTCGCTGCGGGCGATGTCCAGGACAAGCTGTTCCGCCAGGCGGTCACGGCCGCCGGGACTGGGTGCATGGCCGCCCTCGAGGCCGAGAAGTTCCTCGCCGACAGCGTGATCGACAGCGCTGCGGCAGCCGAGTAGCCGGCGGCGATTTTTTTATTGCGCCATGGACATTTTTTTCGACGCTGACGGGGTCGTGGACCTGGAAACACGACCCCAACTGACTACATAATCGCTACAGGGATCGCCACCGGCGATCCGCCGCATGCGGGCCTTAGGTCCGGGTGTGTCGAGCGCTTCGGGGACTCCCCCCTCTCTGAAGCGTTGTACGTCTCCCAGACGTACTTCCTCCCTGTAAACTGGCCGGAGCCTTCGGGCTCCGGCCTTTCTTTGGGTAGGCGCGTCTGGCACATCGTGGCTGTCCACCGCACTGACGATCAGCCCCGAACGCCTGAGGCCAAATTTTCGGCGGGTCGCCGCTCTCGCAAAAAGTCCGCCTCAACCGTGCCCCGGCTCTCCGGCTTGAGGCCCCTTCGCGATCGCCCGAGTGGCCAGCCCGATCACCTCCGTCTGCGCAGCGGCAGCGCCCCTTGCCTGATAAAGTCGCGCGAACCTTGCCCGCTTGACAGTCGTGAGAGATTTCTACCTCGGGCGTATTGAGTTGCAGTCTTCTTCTAGGCAGTTCATTGCGACATCCCTAAGGCTTTCAAAAACCGCTCTGTGCCCATCCGCATTGAAATTAGTATCCGTCGGGAAGTGAGGTTCTTCCTCGTGATTCAAGAACGCGTCAAGCTTGTACAAATCTATCGCGACATCGCCAAACCCGTGCAATATTGGGTGCCCCGCCAAGTTATCTCTATTGTAGACTATAATAATTCTAGCGTTCATGTCTGATATAGATTTCATCATAAGAAGGACAATTATCCGAAACTTCCTAAGACTCGCGCCCGGTACGTTCCGGACTGTTCTCATTTCCTGTTTGACAGAACTGTTGCGGGACTCGATATAGCGCACATAGGACTCTCTGTAATATTCGTTTAGGTACACGTAGGCATAACTATACCACGATAGCCAATCTTGAAATGGCATCGGTAACATTCGTCGTCGGTAAGTTTGGGCTTCCGGAGTGTCGCGCGTTACAGGGACATTCTTCAAAACCAGGTCACGGTCACGCATGACAAAGTATGGCTTAGCCCGCTGTCCCACATGGGAAGACATTATGTCGGAGAAGTCATTGCTGTCGACAAAGAGGAGAACAACGTCAGGGGCGTACTTCAGTCCGTCCATTTTCAATTTTGAAATTCTTGATCTGTCCCATACCCTGATACTCCGAGATTAATAACCTCCAAGTTCGGAATGGCGTCGTCGAGAAGCACTGAGAACGTCTCTCTGTCTTCCACTCCCCAGCCGAAGGCCCCAGAGTCCCCCAGAACGACAAGTCATGTTGTGAGTTCCATTTTCTCATATCAATAGGGGTCGCCTCTGTAGCCGTATTGGTCGATGTGATAGACGACGTCGAAGCTACCGGATTTCTGATGCCTCTTAGAGCTACTCTTCTTTAGCGTCCAGCCCAGTGTCGGATCATAGACAACGGAAGAAGAGAGATTCAAATGGCTCGCGAGGATGCGAGTCTAAATCTTAGCGAGTCCGGAGAAAATCGCTATTGATAAAACGATGGCGCCGCAATTGTAAGCGATGGCCAAGAGCATACGCCTATTTTCTATCAAACCGATTCTCCACGACTTCCTCCGATCTATAGTGCATCGCGCGGCGGCCACAACGCCCACGAAAGCGGCCAGAGCACTCTCGCCCACGAATTTGGCCGAGCGAACGCAGTTTGCACCGAACTGCGTTGCTCACGAGGGCGTCCCGACTCTCCGCCTCCACGCGCACGCTGCCGTAGGCCAATCACTAGAACCCACTGGCTTTGCGCTGATGCGACACGCACTTTAGCGGAACGCTGGGCCGTGGACCCAGCCGACGGCGCAGTGTCGGGTGCCACGGGTGACTTGCGAGACGCGGTGGGTGCGGAAGGCGGGAAACAGAATGAGGCTGCCGAGCGCCCTGAAGTCGAGGTGCTCGGTGTTGACGTTCATGAACTCGAGATCGCCGCCGTCGTAGTCCTGGGGCGGCGAGAGCTGCACGGTAAAGCCGAGCTTGCGCGAGGCATTGGCGGCGGCGCCGACATCGATATGCCAGTCGTAGTGATCGCTGCTCGCGCCTTGGTAGCGCATCAGCCAGGGCTCGTCATCGGCGACGAAACCGGTCAGGTCGAAGCCGTAGCCGTGTGAATTGAAATTGCTGACCTCGAACGCGATGACGTTGAGGGGGAAGCCGTCGTTGCGCACACGCAGGCGCTGCTGGTTCATCGAGCGGACGGTCGCAACCGTCGAGAACTGCCCCTGGCCGGTATGACCACCGATCTTGCCAGGCTGCCAATCGGCCGCCTTCGCGGCGCCGAGAATCTGGCGGCACTGATCGGGCGTGAAGATCTGCTTGACGTAGACGTTGGTGATGTTGGGATTGCGCAGCGGCAGGGTCGGAAACACGATCACGGCCAGCCTCTTATCTGTGTTGTCTAGCGCGGCGAGGCCGCGAGCGTCTTGGCCGGCGCCTCCGGCTCGCGGTAGCCGAATTCGTCGACGAAGCCATCGAGGCGAGGTAGTACCGTCTGCATCTCATCGGCATAGTGGCGCCACCGCCCGACCGCTCGATCATACAATTCCTGGGTCACGGCATCGCGGCTCGGGGTGTCGACGAAGCGCGCCCGCGCCGTTTCCTGGTGCCGCAGCACTTCGGGCGCCCAGGGAACGCCGATGAACTCGAGCACGCGCCGCAGGGTCGGCCCCGGGGCGCCCACAAGCTCCTCATAGCGATACTCGAGGTAAGGCAAGGGCATCGCCGTGCGATAGTGCCGCCACAAGTCCATGACAGCGCCATAGAAACGCGCGGTGCCGTCAAGATCGAAGAAATTGGCCATCGCCGCGTTCTGCTCGAACTCCTGCATATAACAGCTGAGGCAGACATCGCGCGGATCGCGCAGCGCGACCACGATCCGGGCCGAGGGCAGCACGCGGCTGATCAAACCCAGCTCGATGATGTTCAGCGGCGTCTTGTCGACCAGCTGTCGTTCGTGAACGACAGGGCCGAGGCTCGCCTCAGCGCTGTCCCAAAAGGCGCGGCGAGCCGCTTCAACCTGGGTCGGGGTGAGGTCCGCGAGGAACGCGGGATAATCGGCGTTATCGCCGACCAGTCCGGGTAGCGCAGCGATGACACCCGCGAGCGGGCTGCGTTCGCCGGTCGTGACGATGTCCGGATGGGCCGCCAGCATCTGCTCCATGAGGGTGGTGCCGGAACGGGGGAAGCCGACGAAGAAGACCGGTGGCCGCGGGTCATCGCCCGCACGACCCGCCCAAGCGGCCATCCGTTCGGCGGTGAACCAGTCGCGATAACGTTCGATGGTGGCGTGGAGGCGCTCGGGCTCCTGCGCCGCCGCTAGCTGGCTGCGGATCGAATTGCCTTGGCGAAACGCGCGAAAGGCGCGCGCATACTCGCCTTTCTGGTCGAGCACGAGGCCAAGCGCCAGGAACGCGCTGGCCGCGATGGCCGGGTCCGAGAGGTTGGGGTCGATGAGCTCGATCAGCCGGTGGCGAGCCTCCTCGGTGCTACCCTGACGGCGCTCGATCGTGGCCATCAGCAGTCGCGCCTGTGCGTGGTGGGGGTTGAGCGCGAGGACGCGACCCACCAGCTCGCCCGCCTCGTCGAGTTGGTTGGCCATCTCCAGCGCCCGGGCGAGGTTGCAGATGCTGCTCGGGGCCCGTGGCCGCAGCTCGACCAGGCGGCGCAGGCAGGCAATCGCCTCTTCGCCGCGTCCATCGGCGAGCAACAACGCCCCGAGATTGTTCCAGGCGTGAAAGTAGTCGGGCTGGATCGCCACCGCGCGGCGATAGGCAGCGGCCGCCTCCTCGCGCCGCCCCATGGACGCCAAGGCAAAGCCGAGATCGAAATGGGCCTCAGCGTGGTCGGCCCGCGCCTCAACCACGCGACGATATCCAGCCACCGCATGTTCGTTCTGCCCAAGCGCGAGATACACGCCGGCGAGGCTCGACTGGTACTCGTGGTTGTCACCCTCGGTGGCGAGAGCGCCCTCGATCAATGTGACCGCGCGCTGCGGATCGCCGCCCTGAACGGCAAGGACGCCGAGCATGTGATTGGTCGCCGCGTGATCGGGGTGGCCTTCAAGGAGCTGACGATAGCTCCGCTCGGCAAGCTCGAGCTGCCCAGCCTCGTGGTAACGCCGCGCGCGTGCGAAGGTCAGATCGACATCCAACATGCTCTCGCCAACTCCACCCGCCGCGTCTACGCGATTAGACCACGCGCGCCGGGACCAGACAATCTCCGCGCGGCCGCGCAAGCGGAGCGGCGTTGCCGGCGCCCTCTCGCCCATGCTACGCGATCCTCAGGTCCCAAACGATGGGCTGACCGATGAGAGAAGAAGCGCATGGCACGGCTTGAATCGAAGGTCGCGATCATTACCGGCGGCGCCTCGGGCCTCGGCGCGGCAAGTGTACGCCGCTTCGTCGCGGAGGGTTGCCGCGTGATGATCGCCGACATCGACGTGGCGGGCGGCGATGCGCTCAGTCGCGAGCTCGGCGAGAACTGCGCCTGCCGGCGGGTTGATCATATGGACCGGGCCGACGCCGAGGCAGTTGTCGCGGCAACGGTGGACCGCTGGGGCGGCCTCGACATTCTCTACAACAACGCTGGCGTGCCCTTCGCGGGTCCCATCACCAAGGTCGACGACGATGTCCTGGCGCGGGTATTCGGCAACAACCTGATCGGGCCCTACCGCATGACGCAGTCGGCCCTGCCAGCGCTCTGCAGCGCCGCCAAGAAGACCGCCGAGGGCGCCGCGATCCTATTCACCGGCTCCTTGCAGGCGTTGAAGGGCCGGCCCAACTTCACCCCCTATACGGCTTCCAAACACGGCGTCATCGGCCTCGTCAAAGGCCTTGCTCTGGAGCTCGCGCCGTTCAACATCCGGGTCAACGCGATCTGCCCGGCCGCTACCGATACGCCGATGCTCAAACACTTCCTGCCGGGGATGGCCGCCGACATGGACGAGGCCAAGGGGCGCTTTCGCGACAGCATTCCCCTCGGTCGCATGCCCGAACCGATCGATACCGCAAACGCGGCGCTGTTCCTCGCCAGCGCCGAGGCGGGCATGATCACCGGCATCGCTCTGCCCGTCGATGGCGGCAGCACCGCTGGCTAGGGCCCGGAACTCCGAAACAGTTATGCCGCGGCGCGCGCGGGCCGGCGCGGCGGGGACAACTCAGGCGTAGAGGCGTTCGTCCTCCAAGCCCTGATAGAGGTCCGCCACGAACTCGAGATAGCCGTTGAAAATCTGGGTCGGCACCTTCTCCTCGGTCCCCAGCACCCGCTCCGTCGCCTGGCTCCAGCGCGGATGGGAAACGGCTGGATTGACGTTGGCCCAGAAGCCGTATTCGGCGGCCTGTATCTCTTCCCAGAAACTTACCGGGCGCTCGTCCGTAAAGGTGAACCGGACGATCGACTTGATCGACTTGAAACCATACTTCCACGGCACCGCCAGGCGCAGCGGCGCGCCATGCTGTTTGGCGATCGATTTGCCGTACACGCCTGTCGCCATGAAGGCGAGTTCGTTGGTCGCCTCCGCCAAGGTCAGCCCCTCGACATAGGGCCAGGGGTACCAAACCTGCTGTTGGCCAGGAGCAATCTCGGCATCGTGGAACGTCTCCATGCGGATGTACTTCGCCGAGCCGAGCGGCGCCGCCAGACGCACCAATGCCTCGAGCGGGAACCCGGACCACGGCACCGCCATCGACCAGGCTTCGACGCAGCGGTGGCGGTACAGGCGCTCCTCCAGCGGCATCTTGGCCAGGAGATCGTCGATATCGAGGGTCATCTCCTTCTCGACCATGCCGTCGATGGCGACGGTCCAGGGCCGTATCGGCAGGTCTTGGGCGGACTGCCAGATCGATTTGTGCGAGCCGAACTCGTAGAAGTTGTTGTATTTGTTGGCCACGTCCTCGTCGGTGAGGTCCCGGTCGAGCACATAGCGAGGATTGCGCTCGACGGGATAAAGATGGGCCGATGGATCCTCGTCGGTGGCGGCCAGAAGCCGGCTCGGCACCATCGCGCCGCCGGCCACCAACGCCGTGCCGAGCCCCACGCTCACACCGAGCCCCGCCACGATCTCGCGGCGGCGCAAATAGACTTGCTCGGGTGTCGCCGCCGAGTCAGGCAACTCCCATCCGCGCCGACGCCTAATCATGATCGCGCACCTCGTCCGTTGGTCCCCGCCTATTTGGGAGCAAAGCCGGCCGAACCGCAACAAACAATTCCGTTATCTCGGGTTCAGGCGACGAATTCGATCGTGACCAAACCGAGCGCGCCAAAATCGCCGAGCGCGGTCTGGCCCGGCTCGACCGCAACGATGTCGGCGCAACTTCCGGTGGTCACCACCTCGCCCGCCGCCAGACCCTGGCCGCTGCTCGCGGCGTCGTTGGCGAGCCAGGCGAGCGCATTCAGGGGATGGCCGAGCACGCGGTCGCCACTGCCGGTGCTGACAAGCTCGCCGTTCACGGTGATCGTAATGCTGTGGCCGGCGAGGTCGACATCCGGCCAGTCGGTGACCGGAGCGCCCATGACGAAATGACCGCCGCACCCGTTGTCGGCGATCAGCTGCAAGGCGCCGCGCTTGGTCCAGTCAGTATAGCGGCTGTCGATGATCTCGAAGGCCGGGAGCAGGACCTCGACGGCCTCGGCGACCGAGTCGCGATCATAGGGCGCCGACAGCGCCGGCAGATCGCGGCCGAGACGAAAGGCGTACTCGATCTCGATCCGACACATAGTCGTGAAATCGCCAACCGAGAGCGTCGCCGGGCTGTCGTGGCAGCGGCCCTCGATCAGACGGCCGCGAAACGGCCCCTCGGTCGCCAGAAGCTCTTGGGCGAACTTGCTGGTCGCGCCGACCTTCCAGCCGGTGGTACGGCCCAGGCCCTGCACGACCTTGTCCTGGATCGCATACGCCTCTTCCGGAGTTTGCGGTCGACAGCCCTCCGGCAGGCCAGCGAGCGGCTCCTTGCGTCGCCGCGCCGCACCGATCAGCGCCGCCGCCTTGTTCATCGTCGCTTCGTCCATATTCGTTCACTCCGCCGCGTTAGCGCTGACAACGTCATCGGCAAGCCGTCCGTGGAGTTCTTGCAGATGATCGAAATTGGCGATGTAGGTGCCGACACCGGTAGTCAACGAACGCACCTCCACCACGAGGTCTTGAATCTCGCTTTGCGGCATCTGCGTGTGCACAACGTCCCAAGCGTCCCAGCCCTCGCGTGGCTCGAAGCCCAGGATCTGCCCGCGCCGGCCGCTGACCAGGGCGTTGATCTTGCTGATGAATTCAGAGGGCACGAACAAGTCGACCGAGAGGACCGGCTCAAGCAGCACCGGTTCGCACTTGGGCATGCCTTCGGTCATGGCGATCCGGCCGGCCGTCTTGAACGCGAGTTCCGAGCTGTCGACCGAATGGTACTGCCCGTCGGTCAGAGTCACCGACACATCGACGACCGGAAAGCCGAGCGGGCCGCGCCGCATATATTCCTCGACCCCGGCGCCGACCGCAGGGATGTACTGTTTGGGCACGACCCCGCCGCTAATGTGATTGTCGAATGTGAAACCCGACCCGCGCGGCAACGGCTTGATGTCGATGTGGACGTCGCCGAACTGGCCGTGACCGCCGCTCTGGCGCTTGAACCGCGCGTGCTGCGATACGGATTTGCGAATCGCCTCCTTGTAGGGCACGCGAGGCCGCGAGGTGGTGACCTCGATCCCGTATTTGTTCTTCAACCGATCGCCGGCGACGCGGAGGTGAATCTCGCCCTGGCCGTGCAAGAGAAGTTCGCCCGTCGCCGCCGATATCTCGTAGACCATCGACGGGTCCTCGTCGCGCAACTTGGCAAGTGCGCTTGAGAGCTTCACCTCGTCCTCGCGCTTGGTGGCGGCGATCACCAGCGAGTAGACAGGCGGTAGCTCGGCCGCGCGGGGCAGCGTCTCGCCGCCCTTGCCGGGGGACAGCGTGGCGCCGGTTTCGAGCGACTCGAGGCGGCCAAAGGCGACGACAGCGCCCGCCCGGGCGATCTGCAGCTTCTCGATCTGGAGGCCGCACAGGCGCGAGATACCGGCGATCCGCTCGCCGTTCACAGGGGTCCCGTCGGCGAACTCGCCACGCCACACACGGACCAACGACAACTTGCCGCCATGGGGGGTGACGTAGGTCTTGAGGATCTGGGCGGCCGGCTCGCCCTCGCCGGCGACGCGCGCGGCGGCGTCCGAAGCAGCCGGCACCTCGTGGCGCAGCAGCTTCAACAGCCGGCGCACCCCGTGTTCGAGCTCGCCGGCGCCGAAAATGACCGGCACGATGGCGCCGGACTGGAAGTGGCGGGTGAGATCGGCGAACACGTCATCGTTGGCGGGATCGATATCCTCCAACAGCTTCTCCATGAGGCTTTCGCTGAAGTCGGACACCTTCTCGAGCATGCGGTAGCGCGCCTCGGCTTTGGCCTCGGCGACATCGGCCGGTATCTCGATCAACTCCGAGGCCGCGTCAGGCCGGTATTTGAAGGCGCGGTCGCTCGCCAGATCGAGATAGCCGGTGATGCTTTCGCCGTCGCGTAACGGGACCTGCCGGAGGATCATGGGCCGCGTCGAGTACGCTTCGATCGCCTCGACCACCGCCACCAAGTCCGCGGCGCCGCGATCGACCTTGTTGATGAAAAGGATGGTCGGAATCCCTCCGTCCTCTAATACCTTGAGAACCGGCGCCACCGTCAGAGCGCGCCCAATGTCCGCCTCGCACACCACCACCGCCGCGTCGGCGCCAATCAGCGCGTTGTTGGTCTCCTGGGAGAACTCGATCGAACCGGGGCAATCGAGAAAGGTCAGCGCGTCGCCGAGAAAGTTCGCGGTCGCGACATTGAGCTCGACGCCCATGCCGCGCGCGCGCGCCTCCTGCGAGCTATCGCCGACGGTATTGCCCTCGCTGACCCTGCCCTTGCGATTGGTGGTACCGGTGATGAAAAGCATGCTCTCGAGTAGCGAGGTCTTGCCGCTCAGATATGGTCCCGCCAGCGCGACCGTGCGCGCACCCGCCGTGGTCTTTTCACTCATCCGTCCCGTCCTGTGTGGCCGCGTTTTGCCTTGAAGCATCGATCTTCGACGGCTGCGCCGAGGCTGACAAGAAAAAACCCCCTACCGGCGCACGGGAGCTTGTGAGAGAGAGCACATGAGCGCTCCGATGCGAGGCTAGACGAGTTCGGCGCACGCACGCTGGATGCGGCGGCAGGCCTCTTCAAGATCCTGCATCGAGGTAGCATAGGATATGCGGAAGTACGGTTCGAGCCCGAACGCCGCGCCCTGGACCACAGCGACGCCCTCGCTCTCGAGCAGATGCGTCACGACATCGGTGTCGCTTTCGAGCTTCTTGCCGCCAGGTGTGGTGCGCCCAATCAAGCCGGCGCAGCTAGGGAATACGTAGAAGGCGCCCTGCGGCGTCGGGCAGCTCAGGCCGCGCGCCTGGTTGAGCATGCTGACGACGAGATCGCGTCGCTCGGTGAACTCCGCGACCCAGTCGCGCAAGAAATCCTGAGGGCCGTTCAAGGCCTCGACCGCGGCCGCCTGACTGATCGAGCTCGGATTAGTGGTGCTCTGGCCCTGCAGCTTGGCCATCGCCCCAATCAGTTCGACCGGCCCGCCGCCATAACCAATGCGCCAGCCGGTCATCGCGTAGGCCTTGGAAACACCGTTCATGGTCAGGGCACGATCCTGGAGCGCCGGCTCGACCGTCACCGGCGTCGTGAACTCGTGGCCGTCGTAGACCAGGTGCTCGTAGATATCATCGGCCAGCACCCACACGTGGGGGTGGCGGCGCAGCACATCGGTCAGCGCCTTCATCTCATCGGTGGTGTAGGCCGCGCCCGAGGGATTTCCCGGTGAGTTGATAATGACCCATTTGGTCCGCGCGGTGATCGCGGCATCGAGGTCGACGGCGCTGATCTTGAAGCCGGTCTCGATCGAGGCATCGACGAAGACCGGGGTGCCGCCGGCCAGGAACACGATGTCGGGATAGGAGACCCAGTAGGGCCGAGGAATGATGACCTCGTCGCCAGGATCGACCGTCGCCATCAAGGCGTTGTAGATGATCTGCTTGCCGCCGGTGCCGACGCTGATCTGCTCCGGCTTGTAGTCGATGCCGTTCTCGCGCCGAAATTTGGCGCGGATCGCTTTCTTCAACTCGGGCGAGCCGTCGACTGCGGTGTATTTCGTCTCGCCGCGATCGATCGCGGCCTTGGCGGCAACCTTGATGTGGTCGGGGGTGTCGAAATCGGGCTCGCCGGCACCGAGCCCGATCACGTCGCGCCTGGCCGCCTTGAGCTCGCGCGCCATCTGGCTCACGGCGATGGTGGGCGAGGGCTTGATTCGGCTCAACTTTTCGCTGAGGAAGGGCATGGCACTCGCTCCGGTTGACGGCGGCGCCACACTAGGCGCGAGCGGAACAAAGGGTCAAGCGCGCCCCGAGCGCCCGCCGCGCCGCTGGTTGGCGGTGGCGCGATCGTCTATCATCGCGCCAGAACTTGGTCGGGGCGGCGATGAACGCGGGGGCTGTGTGGACGACTGGGGCGATCGCGCTAGCGGCGGCGACGCTGGCCGGCTGCGGTATTGTCGTCAACGACGTCCCGCCGATCGCGCCTGAAAAGGCCGCCGTCGACTGGCCGATGCCCGATTTCGCGCGCCGGTCGGGCCCGATCGCCGATCCGCGACCCCACCTCGACGATGTGGATTGGATCCAGGCCCGGAGCCGCCACGTTTTGATGGTCGATTTTGCCTTCGCGCCCGGCGAGATGGTGTTCGAGGTGGGCCAAGCGTATCGCCTGCGTATCCGCAATCTCGGCGATCGGCGGCATATCTTCTCGGCCCCCGACTTCTTCCATGCCGTGGCGGTCGGGCGCGCCGAGCCGATGCCCGCCGATTCACCGAGCGGCGACCCGGCAGCGCCCGAGCACGCGGTCTTCATCGACGCCACCGGCTCCGAGATCGCCTATCTGACCGTCGCGGCGGCGGCACGTCTCAGGGGCGGGGGCCCCGCGCGCATCGCCGCGGCCGCGATGGCGGTAGAGGTAGAGGAAGAGGAAGAAGCAGAGGCGGAGAATGGGGCGATGACGCCCGGCATGGTTGAATTGACCGAGATATCGTGGCCGCTGCAAGCGATCGTGCTGGAGCCGCAACAGGTCGCCGAGGTCGACTTCGTAGCGGTTCATCCGGGCGTCTACTATGTCCGCTCTGGCTTCGCCAACGTGCGCGGCATGCACGCGCGGATCAGGATCGAATGAGCACTATGCCTAGAGCGTTCGTCGTTGTCGTCGCGTTCGCCGTGGCGCTGGGATTGGCCGGTCCCTCGATCGCGCGCCAAGACGACCCCCGCCTCGATCAGCTGTTCGAGACCCTGCGGGAGTTGGATCACCCGGCAATACGCGAAGTGAGAACCCTCGAGGCGTGGATCTGGACGATCTGGGGCGAGTCCGGCTCCGAGACAATCGACCTTCTGTACGCCTCCGGCATCGACGCCATGCGTGAACGCAGGCTGACCGATGCGCGCGACATCTTCGGCGAAATCATCGCCCTCGATCCGGCCTTCGCCGAGGGCTGGAACAGGCGCGCCACCGTGCATTTCTTGCTGCGCGACTACGACCAATCGATCGCAGACGTGGAACAGACGCTGGCTCTCGAGCCGCGCCACTTCGGCGCGCTGGCTGGCCTCGGCCAGATATACATGCGGCTCGACCGGCCAAAGGACGCGCTCGACGCCATGCGGGCGGGTCTAAAGGTCCACCCTCATATGCCGGGCATCGAGGCGTTCGCCGAGGAACTGCGGAAGAGGGTCGAGGGCGAAGGCATCTAATAGGCTACCACGAACCCCGGCCCCGATCCTGCGAGATGCGGCCCGCGGCGCGCTGTCTCAACCCATGGGGGCCCCTCCGCGAGTCGTTCTTGACCGCGGCCTGCCTAGCGGCGGCGGCCGATGTGGGCGACGTGCAGAACGTTGGTGGCGCCGGGGGTTCCGAACGGCACCCCGGCGGTGATCACGATGCGATCGCGGGCGGCGGCGAGGTGTTCGCGACGGGCCACCTCGCAGGCGCGATTTACCATGTCGTCGAAGTTGGTCACGTCCTCGGTGAGGACGCTGCGCACCCCCCACGCCAGGGTGAGCCGGCGCGCGGTGTCGACCTTGGGCGTGAGGCCGAGGATCGGCACGGCCGGCCGCTCGCGCGAGGCCCTGAGGGCGGTCGACCCCGAGGTCGTGTAGGTGACCACGGCGGCGGCGCCGATCGTCTCGGCGACCTGGCGGGCAGCGCGGCTGATGGCATCGGCGTTCGTCGCTTCGGGTTCGGCGCGCTCGGCGTTGGCGATGATGCGGTAGAGCGGGTCGTTCTCGGCCTCGGGAATGATGCGGGCCATCACGGCCACCGCCGCGATCGGGTGCGCGCCGGCCGCCGATTCGGCCGACAGCATGACCGCATCGGCGCCGTCGTGCCACGTCCGAGACCTCGGCCCGGGTCGGCACGGGCGCGGTGACCATGGACTCGAGCATCTGGGTCGCGACGATGACGGGTTTGCCGGCGTGCCGGGCAGCGGCAATGATCCGCTTTTGCAAGCCGGAGATGACCTCGATCGGTAACTCGACCCCAAGGTCGCCGCGCGCCAGCATGATCGCATCGCTGAGTTCCATGATCTCGGCCAGGCGTTCGACCGCCGCCGGTTTCTCGATCTTGGCGACGATGCCGGCGCGTCCCGCCACCAGCTTGCGGGCCTCGGCCACGTCCTCGGGGCGCTGAACGAACGACAGGCCGATCCATTCAACGCCGAGATGAATGCCGAATTCGAGGTCCGACAGATCCTTGGCGGTCAGCGGGCTGAGCGGCAAGAGCAGGTTCGGGACGTTGACCCCCTTGCCGTCGGAGAGCGGTCCGCCGGTCACCACCTCGGTGTCGGCGTGGCTGTGGTCGACCTTGATGACATTGAGGCGGATGCGCCCATCGTCGAGCAGAAGCTCGGCGCCCGGATCGAGGGCGGCGAAGATTTCCGGATGGGGCAGATGGGCGCGCCGGGCATCGCCGGGCGCCGGATCGAGATCGAGGCGGAATGGCTGACCGGCTTTTAGCATGACCAGCGGCTCGACGAAGGCGCCAACGCGGAGTTTAGGTCCCTGCAGATCGAGCAATATCCCCAGCGGCTGGCGCCGGCGCACCTCGAGCGCGCGAATGATCGCGTGCCGTTGGGCGTGGTCCTCGCGAGCGCCGTGGCTGAAGTTGAGACGGAAGACATCGACGCCGGCGTCGACCAGCGCACGGATCGCGGTCGCGCTGGAACTCGCCGGTCCCAGCGTGGCGACGATCTTGGTGTGGCGCGTTCTACCCGTCGGCGACAGTTGGGTCACCCGACCAGAATGGCGCGGAAGTCGTTAACATTGGTGTGGGTCGGCCCAGTGATGACGAGATCGCCGATCGCGGCGAAGGCGCCATAGGCGTCATTGTCGGCCAACCGCGCTTTCGCGTCGATGCCGGCGCGGCGCATCCGCGCCAGGCTGTCGGAGGCCACCACGGCGCCGGCGTTGTCTTCGCTGCCGTCGATGCCATCGGTATCGCAGGCCAGCGCAGCGATCGACGGCGCGCCATCGAGGGCGAGGCACAGCGCGAGCGCGTACTCGGCGTTTGGGCCGCCGCGGCCACCGCCCGTGAGGGTAACCGTGGTTTCGCCACCTGACAGAAGTGCTGTCTTGCAGCCCCGGGCCGCGTGGTCGAGGGCAAGCGCCGCATGGGCGCGCGCAACCTCGCGCGATTCGCCCTCGATGTCATCGCCCAGCATCAGCGGCGAGTAGCCAGCCACCCGCGCCTCTTCCGTGGCTGCCGCCAGCGCCTCATTGGCACTAGCCACGATCACATAGCGGGCGTGGGCCAGCCGAGGATCGCCCGGACCCAACGCCTTGTCCGCGCCCGCCCGCAGCTGGCGCGCGACCGCCGCCGGCGGGGTGATGGCGTATTTGGCCAGTACCTCCTCGGCGCTGACCGGGGACGGCGGGTGAGCGACGGTGGGTCCCGAGGCAATGACCGCCGGATCATCGCCCGGCACATCGGAGATCATCAGCGTCAGGATCGGCGCCGGCGCGGTGGCGGCGGCAAGGCGCCCGCCCTTGATGGCCGAAAGCTGTTTGCGAACCGCGTTGATCTCACTAATCGTCGCGCCGCAGCGCAGCAGGGAATCAGTCGTCGCCCGCTTGTCCCCAAGGCGTAGACCTGGCGCTGGCAGCGCCAGCAGCGCCGAGCCGCCGCCCGAGAGCAGGCACAGGACAAAATCATCGGGCCCCAGCCCCGAGACCATCTCAAGCATCCGGGCCGCCGCCTTCTGGCCCGCCTGATCGGGAAGCGGATGGCTCGCCTCGACGACGGCGATGCGCTCGGTCGGTACGGCATAGCCATGGCGGGTGACCACCAGACCCTCGATCTCACCACCGAGGCGCGTCTCGACCGTGCGCGCCATGGCTGCGGCCGCCTTGCCCGCCCCAACCACCACGGTGCGCCCACGTGGCGGCGGCGGCAGATGCGACAGCAGGCAGCGCTCCGGCTGGACCTCGGCGACCGCGCGCCCAAACAACCGCATCAGAACTTCGCGCGACGCTACCATGCTCGTCTCGATCGTCATTTTCGTCTCAATCGTCCGTGACCACCTGTTGGGCGCGGGTTTCACGCAACCACAGCGACAGCAAGATAGCGATGCCGGCGCACACGGGATAGGCGAGGAAGGCGTCGCGGAAATCGTCCTCGGCATAGACCGGCGAGCCATCGACCATCGTGCCGTCCCAGCCGAGGTCGATAAGCCAGCCGACCAAAGGCTGGAACAGGGCCGGGCTTGTCATGCAGATCGTATTGAAGACGCCGGTGGCGGTGCCGCCGAGGCGCGGTGGGTTGTGCTCGCGCAGCAACGCGAACATCACTCCCATCGTGCTCGCCGCGACCCCGAGGACGAACAACAGTCCATACAGGAGCCACAGCGGCATTGCCGGCACCACGGCGAGCGCCAGCCAGATCACCAGACCGACCACCGCGCCGACGACCATCGGCGCCTTGCGCCGGCGCAACCGGTCGGCGGCCCAGCCGGTGATCGGCGCGCCAAGGGCCCAGCCGACCATCACGATCGAGGTCGTGGCGGCGGCGCTCGGCCGGGTCATGGCGTAGCCCTGCATCAGATAGGCGACGCTCCACAGGCTGAGGAACGACAGGATCGGACCGGCGATCATTGCCCCGTAGAGCGAGATCAGCCAGGTCTGTGGATTGGCGGCGACGGTCGCGAGATTTTGCCACAACGACGTGTCCCGCGTTGCGGCGACCGGTCGCGCCGGCTTGTCGACCAGGGGAGCTTCGGGTCCGACGACAGAGGGCGGGCGATCGCGAACCGTGATCCACAGCATCGCCGCCCAAGCGACCGCGGCCGCCGCCAGCGCGTAGTAGATCAGTCGCCAGTCCACCGCCTCCACCGCCGCCGCCAACGGCGCTTGACCGAGGAAGGCGCCGGCCATGCCGGAGAACATGATCATGCCGGTCGCGAAGGCGAAGCGCTCAGGCGGCAACCACGCACGTGCGATGACCAGGGCGCCGACGAAGGGCACGCCAGCGCCGGCGCCGATCAAAAGCTGGCCGACGGAGGCGGCGCCCAAGTCCTCGGCGAACGCGAACACGACGCTGCCCAGCCCGCAGCACAGCGCCGCCCCGGTCAGGACCGCCCGCGCGCCCCAGCGGTCGAGAACAATACCCAACGGAATCTGTAGGCCGGCGTACGAGTAGAAGTAGAAGGCCGAGAGGTTGCCCAGCAGCAACGCCGTGACGCCGAGGTCGCGCATCAGATCGTCGACGATGACGTTAGGCGCTACCCGCTGGAAGAAGGCGTAGGTGTACAGCGAGGTGGCGAGCCCGAACATGATCCACGGCAGGGCGCCGGTCGGGCGAGGGGAGCCGGCCGTGGTCATGGTCTGCGCAAAACGATGCTGGCTGGGCACCGGCGCGGTTATAGGCCAGGACCTCACCGGTTCCAAGAGAGGCCACTCCACTCGGCGCCATGACCACCAGTCATGGCGCTGTCGTTGGGTTATATTTCGCCGATGGAACATGACGACACGGCGGCGGCCGAAGCCAACATACCGACCTCGGGCGCGACGGCGTCAGAAGCCGTTGGCGAGGGCTCCCCGTTCGAGATTCTGAACCCCAGCGGCGTCAGCACCTATGTCTTCAACTGCGATCACGCGAGCGGCCGCATCCCCGACCAATATGGCCACCTCGGCCTCGATGACGCGGTGCTCGGTCGCCATATCGCCTGGGACATCGGCGCCGCCGACGTCACCCGACGCCTTTCCGCCCATCTCGACGCCGTCGCCGTGTTCTCGGGTTTTTCGCGCCTGCTCATCGACTGCAACCGCCAGACCGACCACCCGACGCTGATCCCGCCGATCAGCGATGGGGTCATCATTCCCGGCAATGTGGATATCGCCGCCGCTGACCGTGCGGCGCGGATCGAGCGCTACTTCGACCCCTACCACCGCGCCCTCGATGGTGTCCTCGACAGCGCCGTCGAGGCGCGGGTACCAGCGCTGGTCTCGGTGCACAGCTTTACACCGATCATGGATGGCTACGAGCGGCCCTGGCACATCGGCATCCTGTGGAACCGCGACCCACGCCTGGCCAAGGCGCTGATCGCCCAGCTGCGTATGAACACCGATCTCGAGGTCGGCGAGAACAAACCCTATTCGGGGCGCGACATGGCCGGCTTCTCGATCCATCACCACGGCGGCGGGCGGGGCATCCCACATCTCCTGATCGAGTTGCGGCAGGATCTGATCGATACCCACCACGGCGCGGAAGTCTGGGCCAACCGGCTTGGCCTCGCCCTGGTCGCATTGGGGCAGCAGCGCGACCTGTTCACCATCGAGCACTTCTAATGGCGCCGAGCTGATGGGCAAGCCCACCTTCACCATCGGCATCTAGGAGGAATACCTGCTGGTGGATCGCGAGACTCGCGATGTCCCGGCCGAACCGCCAGCGACCATGCTGGCGGAGTGCGAAACCCTGCTCACCGGCCAGGTCAGCCCGGAGTTCCTGCGCTCGCAGATCGAGGTCGAGACCCGCGTCTGCCAGTCCATCCACGAGGCGCGCGCTGATCTGGCACATTTGCGCGCGACTGTCGGCGAGGTGGCCGCCAAGCACGGGCTGGCGCCGATCGCCGCCTTGACCCATCCGTTCGCCCAGTGGAACGTGCAGAAGCACACCGACAAGGAGCGCTACAACGTGCTCGCGCGCGACCTTCAGGTGCTGGCCCGGCGCCTATTCATTTGCGGGCTGCACGTCCACGTCGGCATCGATGACGACGAGATTCGCATCGATCTGATGAACCAGGTCGCCTATTTCCTGCCCCATCTGCTGGCGCTCAGCACCTCCTCGCCGTTCTGGCGCGGCGAGGACACCGGCCTGATGAGTTATCGGCTGACGGTGTTCGACGGCCTGCCGCGCGCCGGCCTGCCCGACCACTTCACCAGCTTTGGCGAATACCAGCGTTTCGTCGACCAACTGGTGGGGGCAGGCCTGATCGACGACGCGACCAAGCTGTGGTGGGACGTGCGGTTGAGCGCGCGGTTCCCAACCCTGGAGATGCGGATCACCGATGTCTGCGCGCGGCTCGACGACAGCGTGACCATCGCCGCCCTCTACCTTTGCATCCTCTACCGGTTGCGCACGGTGAACCAGTGCTGGCGGATCTATCCGCGCGGCCTGGTGCGGGAGAACCGGTGGCTGGCGCAGCGCTACGGAACCGACGGCGAGCTCGTTGATTTCGGCAAGGGCCAGCGCGTATCCTCCGCGGAACTGGTCGACGAGATCATCGCGCTGGTGCGCGAGGATGCCGAGCGTTTCGACTGCGTCAGGGAGGTCGAGCACGCGCGCGACATCGTCGCTCGTGGCACCAGCGCCCATCGCCAGCAACGCGCCTTCAGCGCCGCGCTCGAGGCGAGCAAGGATCGCGCGACGGCGCTGAAGGAGGTGGTCGACATGCTGATCGATGAGACCACCCACGGATTGTAGACGCGCACCCTACAACCCATTTTGATGGGCAACCGCATTCGATGGAGTGAACGATGGATGAACAGACCCGAACCGAACTGGAAGCGGCGGCGTTCCGCACGCTGGTCGAGCATTTGCGGGCCCGTCCCGATGTCCAGAACATCGACCTGATGAACCTCGCCGATTTCTGCCGCAACTGCCTCTCGAAGTGGTATCGCGCCGCCGCCGAGGCGCGCGGCCACGAGCTGTCCTACGCTGACGCGCGCGAGATTGTCTACGGCATGCCCTACGACGAGTGGAAGGCCAAGTACCAAACCGAGGCGACGCCCGAGCAAAAGGCCGCCTACGACGCCGGCAAGCCGCACAAACACTGATCCGACCGCGAGGCGCGCGAGCGGCTGCCCCCCGAACGCGAACATCTAGCTAGGGCAGCGGCAGTCCCGCCTTCTTCAACGCGGCGTTCTGGCGCTGGCGCAACTTGGTCTCGTCAAAGCCTTCGATCAGCTCGTGGAACAGGCGGTGCCAGTTGATCTCGGCCTTGAGGTGGAGAAAGACGCCGCCCAGGCCGATCGCCGCGCGGTCCATGAACACGAACTCGCGCGGCGGGGTGACGCCGCCGTGCTCGCGCAGGCCCCGGTGCACCTTCTCCGCCACGTCGATGCCGTAGATCCCGCCTGAGTCGAACTCCTGAATGCGCCGCGCCCGGTCCTCCAACAGCGGCGCATAGACGAACCGCGCCCACATATTGAGGGTATCGATCATTTCCGTGGCCAGCCCGGTGAAGCCCCAGGTTTCGTAGGCATGGACGGCGAGGTCGCGGTCGTCGTTCTGAAGTGCGTGATAGAGGTCGATCACGCCGCGGACGAACTTTGGCTTGAACACGCGGATGCAGCCGAAGTCGAGCAGGTTGATGGTGTGATCCGCGGCGACGCTGTAGTTGCCGAGATGGGGATCGGCGTGGATGAGGCCGTAACGGTAGAACGGCAGATACCAGGCGCGGAATAGGCGTTCGGCGAGGCCATCGCGCACCGCCTGAGCGGCGTCCTTGGAGTCGAGCAGCGGCCGGCCCTCGAGCCAGGTCATCGTTAGAAGCCGGCGCGTGCAGAGGTCGGGAAGGGGCGCGGCGACGTGGACGACCGGCTCATCGGCGAGCATCGCGCCATAGAGCATGAGATGCTTCAGTTCGCGCTCGTAGTCGAGCTCCTCGCGCAGGCGCTCGGCGATCTCGGCCAGGACCTCGCTCGGATCGATGCCGCGGTCGTAGCGACGGTAAATGGCGAAGATGAGCTTGAGCTGGTTGAGGTCGGCCTCGACGGCCGAAGCCATGTCGGGATACTGCAGCTTGCAGGCCAGCAACTCGGCATCGGCCGTGCTTGCTCGGTGCACCTGGCCGAGCGAGGCGGCGGCGACGGCCTCGTGCTCGAAGCTGGCGAAGCGGTTCGGCCAGTCCGGGCCCAGCTCGGCGGCCATGCGGCGTTTGACGAACGGCCAGCCCATCGCCGGGGCATTCGATTGCAGCTGGGCCAGCTCTTCGGCGTACTCGCGCGGCAGAGCCTGGGGGATCGTCGACATGATCTGCGCCACCTTCATCAGCGGGCCCTTGAGGCCGCCGAGCGCCCGGCGCAGGTCCGCCGCGTGGCGACCCTTGTCGATGGGCAGGCCGAGATAACGCTGGCCCGCTAGCCGCGCGGCCAGGCCGCCAACGGCGCTCGAGACCCGGGTGTAGCGCCTGACCCGTCCGACGAGGGTATCGTCCTCACTCATCGTTTGTGACTCATTGCGTGGCGCTCAGGTAGCCTCCAGGGTGTCGATGAACTCAGCGATCACGCCGAGACCGCACGACCAGAACGCCGGATCGCTGGCATCGAGACCAAATGGCGCCAACAGCTCGCGATGGTGCAGGCGTCCGCCTGCCCGCAGCATCTCGAGATAGCGATCCTCAAAGCCGGCCGGGTTCTCCTGGTAGGTCGCATAGAGCGCGTTCACCAGACAATCGCCAAAGGCATAGGCGTAGACATAGAACGGCGAGTGGATGAAGTGGGGGATGTAGCACCAGAAGTTGGCGTACTCGGGGTGGAACTGAATCGCCGGGCCCAGGCTCTCGGCCTGCACGTCGAGCCAGATCTCGCCGATCCGCTCGGCCAGCAACTCGCCGCCGCCGCGCTCTTCGTGCAAGCGCCGCTCGAATTCGTAAAAGGCGACCTGGCGCACCACCGTGTTCAGCATGTCCTCGACCTTGCGCGCCAGCATGACGCGCCGCCGGGCCGGGTCAGTCTCGCCCTCGAGAAGGGCGCGGAATGTGAGCTGCTCGCCGAACACGGAGGCGGTCTCGGCGAGCGTCAGCGGCGTATCGGCGATGAGCGCGCCCTGGTCGGCGGCGAGCACCTGGTGAACGCCGTGGCCAAGCTCATGGGCAAGAGTCATCACGTCGCGCGACTTGCCGAGATAGTTGAGCAGAAGGTAGGGGTGGGCGCTCGGAACCGTCGGGTGGGCGAAGGCGCCCGGCGCCTTGCCGGGCCGCATCGGGGCGTCGATCCACGGTTGCTCGAAGAAACGTCGGCCGACCTCAGCCAAGGTGGGCGAGAAGCGCTGGTAGGCGTCGAGAACGATGTCGCGAGCCTCGCTCCACGCGAACACGCGGTCGTCGGTGTCGGGCGGTGGCGCGTTGCGGTCCCAATAATCGAGCACATCGCGGCCAAACCAGCGCGCCTTCAGTGCGTAGTAGCGATGCGACAGGCGTGGGTAAGCCTCACGGACCGCGCCGACTAGCGCCGCGACGACCTCGGGCTCGACCCGGTTGGCGAGGTGGCGCGGCGCCTCGGCGCTCGGGTAGCCGCGATAACGATCCTCGATCGCCTTGTCCTTGGCGAGAGTGTTGGTGATCAGGGCGAACAGGTGGACGTTGTCGGCGAACACCTGGCCGATGCCCTTGGCCGCCGCGCGGCGCCTGCCGCCGTCCGCGTCGGAAAGCCGGTGCAGCGCCTCCTCAAGGGGGAGCGCCGAACTATCGATCGGGACGCGCAGGCGCGACAGCGTCTCGTCGAACAAACGTATCCAAGCAGCTGATCCCGACACTTCCTTCTCGTGGAAAATCTTCTCCACTTGATCCGAGAGTTGATAGGGACGAAATGCGCGAACGTCGCGCAACCACGGCGCATAGTGGCCGCACCGCTCGGATGCCAGTCGCGCCTCCAGCGCCGCATCGTCCAGGCGATTCAGTTCGAGGGTGAAGAACAGGATATCGGTCGATATCTCGTTCAGGCGTTCGTGGGTGTTTTGGTAAAAGCGCCCGATCGTCGCGTCGCCCATGTCTCCGGCGTGCAGCAGTTGCGCGAAACTGCCGATGCGGCCGAGGCGGTCCTGCAGGCCCTCGTAATCTGCGATAGCGGCGCCGAGCTGGTCGCCCGACAACGCCCCGATTCGGCCGATGTAGCGCCCGTTGAAGGCCTTGGCGTCGGCCGCCACGGCGGCGAAAGCCGTGCTCAGCTCATCGGAGTCGGGGCCGGCGAAGAGATCGGAGAGGTCCCACTCCGGCAACACGCCGAGGGTGCCCGAGGTCGAGCTGGCCGCGCCCTCACTGCCCATGATAGTCGCGGTACCACTCGACGAAGCGCGGGATCCCGACCGCCACCGGCGTCGCCGGATCGAAGCCAAGTTCGCGGCGGCTGGCATCGATATTGGCGTAGGTTTCCTTAACATCGCCAGGCGGCATCGGCTCGAGGATTCGCTCGGTTTTCGCGCCCAGCGCGTCCTCCAACAACGAAACCACCCGCAGCAGCGGCGCCGAGTGGCTGTTGCCAAGGTTGAACACGCGATGCGGCCGCGTCTCGGCGGTTCGCTCGGGCGGCCGGTCGAGCGCCGCCAGAATCCCGGCGACAGTGTCGTCGACGTAGGTGAAGTCGCGCATCATGTCGCCATGGTTGAACAGCTGGATCGGCTCGCCGGCCAGAATCGCCTTGGTGAAGATGTAGATGGCCATGTCCGGCCGGCCCCAGGGACCATAAACCGTGAAGAAGCGCAGGCCGGTTTGGGGGATCCCATAGAGGTGGCTGTAGCACTCGCTCATCAACTCGTCGGTCTTTTTTGTCACGGCGTAGAGCGAGATCGGCGAATCGACCCGATCGGTGACGGAAAACGGCATCTTGGCATTGCCGCCATAGACCGAGCTCGAGCTCGCGTAGACCAAATGTTCGAAGTTCTCGAGCCCCCGGCTCAGTTCGAGCATCACCAGGTGGCCGACGACGTTGGCCTCGATGTAGGCGAACGGGTGGGTGAGCGAGTGGCGCACCCCGGCCTGGGCCGCCAGGTGTACGATGCGGCGGATCCCGCCGTGGCGCCCGATCATCGCGTTCATGCCGTCGCGATCGGCGATATCGATCCGCTCGAAGACAAAGCCGCGCTGCGCCTCGAGCTGGCCGAGCCGCGCGCGCTTAAGCGCGACGTCGTAATAATCGTTCAAATTGTCGAGCCCGACCACCTCCTCGTCACGCGCCAGCAGCGCCCGACAGACGTGATAGCCGATGAACCCGGCGGCGCCGGTAACGAGCACAGTCATTCTGAAAATGTCCGAGGCAATTACCCAGGGAGCGCGCTGCGGCACCTTAGACTGCGGCGGTGCGAAAATCATCCCTGACCGCATCGGCGGGCTCGACGCGCCGAGCGCCTTCTTCACCTATAATGACGGCGCTCGACCCGTGACGTGATCGCCTGGCCTTATCGGTCGGTCGCGCCTACATAACGGACACCGCGAGCGGTACGTCCGTGCAGCGAGGAAGGAACGAATGGCGCTCGCCGCCGTCAGTCTCGACGACAAATACGCGGCCGACTCCGGGCGCGTATACATCGGCGGCAACCAGGCGCTGGTGCGCCTCGCCATCATGCAGCGCCAGCGCGACGCCGCGGCTGGGCTGAACACTGCGTGCTTCATCTCCGGCTATCGTGGCTCGCCGCTCGGCGGGCTGGACCAGGCGTTGTGGCAGGCGCGCCGCTTTCTCGATGAGCACCACATTCGCTTCGAGCCCGGCGTCAACGAGGACCTCGCCGCGACCGCCGTGTGGGGCAGCCAGCAGACCGAATTGTTTCCCGGCGCGCGCTATGACGGCGTGTTTGGCATGTGGTACGGCAAGGGACCGGGCGTCGATCGCAGCGGCGATGTGTTCAAGCACGCGAACATGGCCGGCACCTCGGCCCGCGGCGGCGTCCTGGCGCTGGCCGGCGACGACCATGGCGCGGCGTCATCGACCACCGCGCACCAGAGTGAATACGCCTTCATGTCGGCGATGATGCCGGTGCTGCATCCAGCCAGCGTGCAGGAAATCATCGACTACGGGCTGCTGGGCTTCGCCATGTCCCGCTATGCGGGGCTCTGGGTTGGTCACAAGCTGGTCAGCCAAACGGTCGAGAGCTCAGCCTCCATCGACATCGATCCGGGGCGCATCGCGATCACCCTGCCCGACGATTTCGAGATGCCGGCTGGCGGCCTTCACATCCGCTGGCCCGACGACCGTCTGGTCCAGGAAGAGCGCTTGATGGAGCACAAGCTCTATGCCGCGCTCGCGTTCGCCCGGGCCAATCCACTTGATCGCACGGTCATCGATGGCCCCCGGCCGCGCTTTGGCATCGTCACCACCGGCAAGTCCTATCTCGACGTTCGCCAAGCGCTCGAAGACCTCGGCATCGACGATGCCCTGGCCGCCGAGATCGGCTTGCGCGTCTACAAGGTCGGCATGGTATGGCCGCTCGAACGCGAAGGCGTACGCCGCTTTGGCGAGGGGCTCGAAGAGGTGCTGGTCGTCGAGGAAAAGCGCGCGGTGATCGAGAATCAGCTCAAGGAACAGCTCTACAACTGGAAGGAGACGGCGCGGCCGCGCGTGGTCGGCAAGTTCGACGAAAACGGGGCGTGGCTCGTGCCGTCCGCCGGGGAGCTGACGCCGGCGCGGATCGCGCGCGTCATCGCCGGCCGCATCGAGCGTTTCTTCACCAGCGAGCGCGTGCGGCAGCGCCTCGTTATCCTCGAAGCCAAGGAAACGGCACTCGACAAGAGCCCGCCGCACCTCACGCGCACTCCCTATTTCTGCTCGGGCTGTCCACATAACACCTCGACGCGGGTGCCCGAGGGCAGCACAGCGCTGGCCGGCATCGGCTGCCACTACATGGCGCTGTGGATGGATCGCGAGACCGAGACCTTCACCCACATGGGCGGCGAGGGCGCGAGCTGGATCGGCCTGGCGCCGTTTACCGACATGCCGCACGTCTTCGTCAATCTCGGCGATGGCACCTACTACCACTCCGGCCTATTGGCGATCCGCGCTGCGGTCTCAGCCAAGGCCAACATCACCTACAAGATTCTCTACAACGACGCGGTCGCGATGACCGGCGGCCAGCCCGTCGAGGGCCAGTTGAGCGTCGCCGACATCAGCCGCCAGATTCGTGCCGAGGGTGTGGGGCGCATCGTTGTAGTCACCGACGAGCCCAACAAATATCCGCCCGGCACGCCGTTCGCGCCCGGCGTCACCATTCATCACCGCGACGACCTCGACCGCGTGCAGCGCGACCTGCGCCAGGAAGAAAGAGTGACCGCGCTGATCTACGACCAAACCTGCGCCGCCGAGAAACGGCGCCGGCGCAAGCGCGGCACTTTTCCGGATCCGCCCAAGCGCGTGTTCATCAACGAGGCGGTGTGCGAGGGCTGTGGCGATTGCAGCGTCCAGTCCAACTGCCTGTCGGTGGAGCCGCTGGAGACCGAGTTCGGGCGCAAGCGCGTTATCAATCAGTCGAGCTGCAACAAGGACTATTCGTGCGTAAAGGGCTTTTGCCCGAGCTTCGTCACCGTGCATGGCGGCGGCCCGCGCAAGCCGGCGGCGCGGCCGGCGGCGACCGACGAGGACCCAGCGCACGGTCTGCCGTCGCCAAACCCGCCACCGGTGCACGAGCCCTACAACATCCTGATCACCGGCATCGGCGGCACCGGCATCGTGACGATCGGCCAGATTCTGGGGATGGCGGCACATATAGAAGGCAACGGCTGCTCCGTGCTCGACTTCACCGGCCTGGCCCAAAAAGGCGGCGCTGTGCTCTCGCACGTTCGCATCGCCGCCGATCACGACCGCCTCCATGCCACCAGTATCGCCGCCGGTGGCGCCAACGCGCTGATCGGTTGCGATATGGTGGTAGCCGCTGGATTCGAAGCGCTGGCCAAGACCGAGCCGGGCCGGACCCACGCCGTGGTCAACCGGCGGCTAACCCCGACCGCCGCCTTCACCCTCGACCCCGACACGCGGTTCGGCGAGGACGACCTCAAGCGGCGGATCGCCGAGGCGACCGACCGGGCCGAGTTCGTCGAGGCCACCGAACTGGCGACCGCGCTCATGGGCGATGCCATCGCCGCCAACATGTTCATGCTCGGATACGCCGTCCAGCGCGACCTCGTCCCGGTCAGTCTGGACGCACTGGAGCGGGCCATCGAGCTGAACGGCGTAGCGGTGCCGGCCAATCTGCGCGCACTCGCTTGGGGGCGCCGCGCGGCCCATGACATCGAGGCGGTTCGTCGCGCCGCGCACGGGCCGACCGAGCCCGCCAGCCAGGATGGCGCAGCCCCGCCCAGCCTTGAACGGACCGTGGCGCTCCGAGTCGAGGAACTCACCGCCTACCAGAGCGCCGCGTATGCCGAGCGTTACCGGCGGCTGGTGCGGTCCACGCAAGCGCTCGAACGTGACCGCGCGCCCGGCATGAGCGGCCTCGCCGAAGCGGTCGCCCGGTACTACTACAAGCTGCTCGCCTACAAGGACGAATACGAAGTCGCGCGGCTCTACACCGACGGGCGCTTTCTCGCCAAGTTGCATCGACAATTCGAGGGCGGCTTCAAGCTGCGCTTCCACCTCGCGCCTCCCCTGATCGCCGAGCGCGACCCCGACACAGGCGCCCTCAAGAAACGCGAGTTCGGCGCTTGGGTGCTGCCGCTGATGCGCGTTATGGCCCGGCTCAAGGGCGTGCGCGGCACGGCCTTCGACATCTTCGGGCGCACGGCCGAGCGGCGCCTAGAGCGCCAGCTGATCGTCGACTACGAGCGAACCATGGTGGAGATCGAGGCCAACCTGAACGCTGACAATCATGCGCTTGCCGTCGAGATCGCGTCCGTGCCCGAGCACATCCGAGGCTTCGGCCACGTCAAGGAACGCCATCTGAATCAAGCGCGCGCGCGTGAAACCGAACTGCTGACCGCTTTCAATAGTCCGACACCGCGCGCGACCGCGGCCGAATAACGCAACAAAACGGCGCACCAGCCAGCACAACAGGGAGACTACCCATGGCCGAGAGCGGAGCCGCCATCATCGTCGGCGTCGGACCGGGGCTCGGGGCGTCGCTCGGGCGTCGTTTCGCGGCCGCCGGTTTCACGGTCGCGCTAGCGTCGCGCACCAAGGACAAGGTCGAGCGCATCGCGGCCGGCATCGACGGCGCCCAGGGCTACGCCGTCGATGCCATAGATGAGGGTGCGGTCGGTGGGCTGTTCGATACTGTCGAGGCGCAGCTCGGTCCGGTCGAGGTCTGCGTCTTCAACGCAAGCGGCCGGGTCCGTGCGAGTTTCCTTGACATCGACACCGAAGAGTTCGTGGCGGCCTGGAAGAGCTCGTGCCTGGGCGGCTTCGTGGTGGGGCGCGAAGCGGCGCGACGGATGCTGCCGCGCGGGCACGGCACGATCCTGTTGACCGGTGCGACCGCGAGCATCAAAGGTTTCGCCCTTTCGGCCGGTTTCGCGACCGGCAAATTCGGGCTACGCGGCATGGCCCAGAGCATGGCCCGCGAGCTGCACCCCCAGGGCATCCACGTCGCGCACGTGGTGGTCGATGGCGGCATCGGCCGCGACGACGGTGGGGCGCGCCTCGACCCTGACGCGATCGCCCAGACTTATTATCAGCTACACCGCCAACCGCGCAGCATCTGGGCCCAAGAGATCGAACTCCGACCCTGGGTCGAGAAGTTCTAGACGCCCCCTTCGTTGCGTCGAGCGCGCGCCGCGCGCCTAGCGCAATTGGCGGACGCGCCGCCATTTGATATGGTGCGCGGCGCTCATGAGGAGCGGACGGGCGTGGAGCGAGAGCAGAGGTGCCAATGAGCCAGATGAACATTACCGAGCAGCGGCGGATGTGGCGGGCCTTCGGGCGCATGACGTTCACCGCCGTGATCCTGATGTCAGCACTTATGGTCCTGCTGGCCCTGATATTCCTCTAGGCAGCGTTATCAATCGCCGGCCGTGGCAACGCGCCGCCGACCCCACGTAGCGAGCCGCACTCACGTAAGATTGATGCGTCGGCGCTCGCGGCCCGCTTGCCGGCGGCGCGCGAGTGGTTGCGGCTGCAGCGCCCTCGACGCCCCTACGCCCATCCCATCCACCGCCCCACCCAGGCGCCATGAAAATCGGTGTTCCCAAGGAGCGACGCGAGTTTGAACGGCGCGTCGCCGCGACGCCCGAAACGGCCGCGCGTTTCGTCGCCATGGGTTTCGAGGTCGTCGTCGAACGGGACGCCGGCGCGGGCGCGGCCTTCCCCGACGAGGCCTACATTGAGGCCGGCGCCATCGTGATCGCCGATGAGGCAGCCGCGCTCGGCGAAGCCGACATCGTCCTCAAGGTCCAGAGGCCCGAGAGCGAGGACGAGCTTGGGATGATCAAGCCGGGCGCGGCGCTGATCGGCCTTCTGGACCCGACCGTCGATCGCGAGTATTTCGCCGCCTGCGCGCGGGCGCGAATCGACACGATGGCGCTCGAGTACCTGCCCCGAATCAGCCGTGCGCAATCGATGGACGCGCTTTCCTCGCAAAGCAATCTTGCTGGTTATAAGGCGGTGTTGGACGCTGCGGCGGAGTTCGGCCGCGCCTTCCCGATGATGATAACGGCGGCCGGCACCGTGACGCCGGCGCGGGTCTTTGTCCTCGGCGCCGGCGTCGCTGGCCTGCAGGCGATCGCCACGGCGCGCCGTCTTGGCGCGATCGTCTCGTCTTTCGACGTGCGACCGGAGGTGCAGGGACAGATCGAGAGCCTGGGCGCGCGGTTCGTGGCGATGCCGACCGAGGGCCACGGTGCGGCGGCCGCCGACGGCGGGTACGCGCGCGAGATGTCGGCGGACTTCCAGAAGCGCCAGGCCGAGGTCACGCACCAGACCCTGAAGACCCAAGACATCGTGATATGCACGGCGCTCATCCCGGGCCGCCCGGCGCCCATGCTGGTGGCCGAGGAGATGGTGAGAGACATGAAGCCCGGGTCGGTGATCGTCGATCTCGCGGTCGAGAGCGGCGGTAACTGCGCGCTGTCACGGCCTGGCGAGGTGGTGCACGCCCACCGTGTCAGCATCGTCGGACACCGCAACGTACCGAGTCGGATCGCAGTCGACGCGAGCGCGCTCTATGCCAAGAACCTGTTGAACCTGCTGACCGCGTTGTACGACGCGGAGAGTGGGTCGCTGAAGATCGATAGGGACGACGAAATCGTCAACGGGATACTGCTGACCCACGACGGCGCCATCGTCCATCCCAGCCTCACGGATCAATGCGGAGCGAGCGAGTGACCATGGAAATCGGTGTGGTTGACCCCTTCATCTTTCGGCTCACCATCTTCGTACTGGCCATCTTCATCGGCTACTACGTGGTGTGGAGCGTGACGCCCGCCCTGCACACGCCGTTGATGTCGGTGACCAACGCCATCTCCAGCGTGATTATCGTCGGCGCCTTGATCGCGGCGGGCCCCGAGGAGATTACCTTCTCGAAGATCCTCGGTTTCGCCGCGTTGACGCTGGCGGCCATCAACATCTTCGGTGGATTCACGGTCACCCAGCGCATGCTGACGATGTATAGATCCAAGCGGTAGCGCCGCATGTCGGCCAACCTGTCCGCCGTCGCCTACCTGATCGCGGCGATCTGCTTCGTGATGGCCCTGCGGGGCCTGAGTTCACCGGCGACCGCGCGGCGGGGCAACGCCTTCGCCATCGCCGGGATGGTCATCGCGGTGCTGACGACGATCGCCAACCCCCAGGTCATCGGCTACGACCTGATCATCCTCGGGATGGTAGTCGGCGGCGCGATCGGCACCCTCATCGCCCTGCGCATCCCGATGACCGCGATGCCGCAACTGGTGGCCGCCTTCCACAGCCTGGTCGGCATGGCCGCCGTGCTGGTCTCGGCGGCGGCGCTGTATGCGCCCGAGGCGTACGGAATCGGCACCGCCGGGGACATCAAGGTCGCGAGCCTCGTCGAGATGACGATCGGGCTCGTGATCGGCGCCATCACCTTTTCGGGTTCGGTGGTCGCCTTCGCTAAATTGCAGGGACTGGTCGGTGGATCGCCGGTGGTGTTCTTCGGCCAACACGCGGTCAACCTGGTGCTCGGCCTGTTGATCGTGGCCGTCGCAATCTACTTCTGCGTCTCGCAATCGACCGATGCGTTTTGGGTCGTCACCGCGCTCGCGTTTCTGATTGGCGTGCTGATCATCATTCCGATCGGCGGCGCTGACATGCCGGTGGTCATCTCGATGCTCAACTCGTACTCCGGCTGGGCCGCCGCCGGCATCGGCTTCACCCTCGAGAACACAGCCCTCATCGTGACCGGTGCGCTGGTCGGCTCATCGGGCGCTATTCTGAGCTACATCATGTGCCGGGCGATGAATCGCTCGTTCTTCAGCGTCATCCTGGGTGGCTTCAGTGGCGACGCCGGCGCAAGCACGGTCGAGATCGGCGACAAGAACGTCAAGCCAGGCAGCGCCGTCGATGCCGCCTTTATCATGAAGAACGCCGAATCCGTGATCATCATCCCCGGTTATGGCCTGGCCGTGGCCCAAGCCCAGCATGCGGTGCGCGAGATGGCTGATCTGCTGAGCGCGGCCGGGGTGCGCGTGCGCTATGCCGTGCATCCGGTCGCGGGACGGATGCCGGGGCACATGAACGTGCTGCTGGCCGAAGCCAACGTGCCCTACGACGAGGTGTTCGAGCTCGACGAGATCAACAACGACTTCGCGACCACCGATGTCGCTTTCGTCATCGGCGCCAACGACGTCACCAACCCGGCGGCCAAGCGCGACCCCCAGAGTCCGATCGCCGGAATGCCGATCCTCGATGTCGAGAACGCGCGCACGGTCCTGTTCGTGAAGCGAAGCCTGTCGCCGGGCTACGCCGGGATTGACAACGAGGTGTTCTACCAGGATTCGACGATGATGCTATTCGGCGACGCCAAACAGATGACCGAGGACATCGTCAAGGCGTTGTAGGTTGGCCCCTGAGAGGCCCGAAGCGCCGTCTCGCCGCATGGCTGAAAAACCGGTTCCGACCCGCAGCCGGTGAGGCGTGCTGGGCGGCAGGAGCGCCCGGCGCCGGCGGCTAGACTTCTTTCTGGGCGCGCTTGCGGGCAAGTTTACGGGCGCGGCGGACCGCCTCGGCGCGTTCCCGAGCCCGCTTCTCCGAGGGCTTCTCGTAGTAGTTGCGGAGTTTCATCTCGCGGAAGATACCTTCGCGCTGCATCTTTTTCTTGAGGACCTTCAGCGCTAGATCGACGTTGTTGTCGCGTACGATGACTTGCAAGTGTGTGACTCGCTCCTTCCCCAGCGGAATATTGTTGGGTTGGTCGAGGCCAAGTGATAGCACAGCGGCCGGCTACTGTGAAGGCCACGGCCGTTCGCTAGCCGATCCCGCGCGCCCAGTCCAGCCCTTGCCGTCATCGCGCCGACACGTATATTGGCGCCATGGCCATCCTCAAAATAGCCCGCATGGGCCACCCCGTACTGCGCGTCCGCGCCGAGGAGATCGACGATCCGATGGCGCCGGAAGTGCAGCGCCTGGTGCCGCACATGCTCGAAACCATGGTCGATGCTTACGGGCTGGGACTGGCGGCGCCGCAGATATATGTCTCCAAGCGGCTGGTAATTTTTTCGATCCCCGCCGACCGCGCCGATGAATTCGGCGGCGAAGTGGTGCCGATGTCGGTGCTGATCAACCCCGTGATCGAGCCCTTGAGCGACGAGATGGTGACAGGCTGGGAGGGCTGCCTCTCGGTGCCGGGCCTGCGCGGCCAGGTGGCGCGCCACACCCACGTCGGCTATCGCGGCCTGTCGCTGAAGGGCAAGCCGATCGAGCGCGAGGCCAAGGGCTGGCACGCGCGGGTCGTCCAGCATGAGTTCGACCACCTCGACGGCATCCTTTACCCGCAGCGCATGGACGATCTCGGCGAGCTGGTGTTCGAGAGCGAAATCAAACATCTGATCGAGGACCCGGAGGAACCGGCTGCGGTCGAGCGTGCCGATTGAGGAACTGAGACGGCGGCTGCTGGCGGCGGCGCTGCCGCACGTGCCGTTTGACGGCTGGAGCCGGCAGTGCCTGGGCGCCGCCGCGCGCGATGCCGGCCTTTCGGCGGCGCAAGCGCGGATCGCCTTCCCCCGCGGCGGGGCCGATCTCGTCGATTTCCACGCCCGCCAGGGCGACCGGCGGATGGAGGCCACGCTCGCCACTCGCGACCTGGGTGCGCTGCGGATTCGCGAGCTCATCGCGACCGCAGTGCGGCTGCGGCTCGAAACCGCCGACGGCGGCCGGGAGGCGGCGCGCCGGTTGCTGGCTTTGGCCGCGACGCCCGGCCACGCGGCCTGGGCCGCACGAGCGCTCTATCGCACCGTCGACGCCATCTGGTATGCGGTCGGCGATGACTCCACCGATGTGAATTTCTACACCAAACGGGCGTTGTTAGCCGGGGTGTACGCCTCGACCCTGCTGATCTGGCTCAACGACGAGAGCGAAGATTCGGCGGCGACCTGGGCCTTCCTCGACCGGCGCATCGAGGACGTGATGCGCATTCAGAAGGCGCGCGGCCGGCTTGAGCGGGCCGTCGGCCGTCTGCCCTCGCCGTTTCGCCTACTCGGCGCCATGGCGCCGCGCCGCGCCGCCGGCTGAGCCCGGCTAGCTCGTATCCGTGGGCTCCTCGGGCAGCGACGCGTTGCGGCGCTCACGCCACGCCTGGAGCGCCGCCGCGACCTCGTCGTCGCCAAGCGCCAGCACGGCGGCGGCAAGCAGGCCGGCGTTGACCGCGCCGGCGGCGCCGATCGCCAGCGTGCCCACCGGCACGCCGCGCGGCATTTGAACCATCGAGAGCAGGCTGTCGAGACCGCCCAAGGTCTGAGTCTGAATCGGTACCCCGAACACCGGCAGCGTCGTCAGCGCCGCGACCATGCCGGGCAGCGCCGCCGCCCCACCGGCGCCCGCGATCAGCACCCGAAGGCCGTTCTCGCGCGCTGCGCCCGCGTACTCGGCCAGACGGTCGGGACGGCGGTGGGCGGAGATGATGCGGCTTTCGTGACCGATGCCGAGCTCCGTCAGCACCTCGCCCGCCTGACGCATGGTGGCCCAATCGCTCTGACTGCCCATGAGAACGCCGACCCGTGGTATCGCCATCGCCATCTCGTTTCCTCCCAACCGAACGCCGGATTATAGGCGCCCCAGGTGCGCCGTGTGCGTGCATCTCACGGCGCTGTCACGTATGGTGAGTCCCATGCACCACTCCCGTCGCGCGCGCGACGGGAGTGGTCGCGAGCATGGGACTCATAATGGCGCATCCACAGTCTGACGGAAGCTAGGGTTACGGCGGCGATAGATTTTCAGGTCAACGACGCGGCGGACCCGGACGTTGCTCGGGCTCGGGATGTGGGCGGTCGCGCCGTTGGCCTCGATCAGCTCGATGATGGCGCGAGAGAAGAAGCCGCGGTCGGCAACCACGTCGCGCGCCAGACGCAACCCCTCGATGAGAGCCGGGAACGTCGTTTTGTCGGAAGCCTGGCCGGGCGTCAGCACGAGACGGACCGGCAGGCCATGGGCGGTGCTCAATCCTCCACGAGAACGGCCGATGGCGTTATCGGCGCCCCCTTTTTACCGCCAGCGGCGTGCTGGTGGGCGCGGACAATCGAGGTGTCAATCAGATGCAGCGAAGCCGGCGATTGTTCCGCCAGTGCCTCGAATATCCTCAGCCACACGCCTTTCTTGGCCCATCGGTTGAAACGGTTATAGACCGTCGTGTAGGGCCCGTACCGCTCAGGCAGGTCGCGCCCATGGCGAGCCCGTGCGCAAAATGAAGAAGATGCCATTGAGAACCCGCCGATCATCCTGGCGCGGCACCCCGCGCGGCTTGTTCGGCAACAGAGGCGCCATGATCCCCCACTCCGCATCCGCAAGGTCAAATCGAGCCATCGTTCAAGCCTCCGTCGTTTGGAAGCTTGAATCACAAGTCGCCCCTCAAGGGAACCCCCTTTATGGGTAAAAACCTAGGCCGGCGGACCATGGCGGTCACTGAAGCGCCCAAAGCCGCGCGTGCGCCGCGCTTACGCCTCTCGGGGGCTGCGCGCGAGGTCCGCCGCACCGACGAACCCGACACGGCCGCCACCGAGGCACGGTCGGCGGAGGTGCGCGAAATCGTGGACTCGGTGTCGGTGATGGGAATTCCCGAGAACGAGCTGACGCCCAGGGTGCGCGCCACGTTGGTCGCACTGATGGCCGAGGTCGAAGGCATGCGCAAGGAAGTGGAACGGACGCGCGAGCGGCTCGCCACCCTCGAGCGCCTTGCCGATCAGGACCCGTTGGCGCCGCTCGCCAACCGGCGCGCCTTCGTCCGCGAGCTCGCGCGCTATATCTCGGTGACCGAACGCTACGAGACACCCAACAGCGTCGTCTATTTCGACCTCAACTGCCTTAAGGGCATCAATGACACCCATGGCCATAGCGCCGGCGACGCGGCGCTGCTGCGGGTCGCCAATGTCCTCCTTGAAAGGGTCCGCGACTCGGATGTGGTCGGCCGCCTCGGGGGCGACGAGTTCGCGGTCATTCTCGCGCAAAGCGACCTGCCGGCGGCGCTCGACAAGGCGGAGACTCTGGCGAGCGCGATCAGCGCCGCGCCGTTTGAGTGGGAAGGCCAACCTATCCCGCTCACCGTCGCCTACGGGGTCTATACATTCAAACCCGGCGAATCGGTCGACGACGCCCTGGCCGCCGCCGACCGCGCGATGTACGCCAACAAACAGAGCGCTCGCGGCGCCGAGGGCTAACGCCGGCGGCCAGCCGCGCGGCTGGCAATCGATCAGTCCGACCGCATATAAGTAGGCATGCGCGCCGAGAGCATGTTGCCCCCCGATCCGGCCAAGCCGGTCGCTCACTACAAGGTTGGCGGCAAGAGCGAGGGCGGCATCCCCTTCAAGCTGGTGTCCGACTACCAAGCATCCGGCGATCAACCGCAGGCTATCAAGGAGCTGTCGGAGGGATTGCGCCAGGGGGAGCGCGATCAGGTACTACTCGGCGTGACGGGCTCGGGCAAGACCTTCACCATGGCGCACGTGATCGCGGGCGCCCAGCGGCCGACCCTGATCCTCGCCCCCAACAAGACACTGGCGGCGCAGCTCTACGGCGAGATGAAGAGTTTCTTCCCCGACAATTCGGTCGAGTACTTCGTCTCCTACTACGACTACTACCAGCCCGAAGCCTACGTGCCGCGCAGCGATACCTATATCGAGAAAGACTCCGCCATCAACGAGCAGATCGATCGCATGCGCCACTCGGCGACCCGGGCGGTGCTGGAGCGCGACGACGTCATCATCATTGCCTCGGTCTCGTGCATCTATGGCATCGGCGCCGCCGAGACCTACCAGGACATGGCGATCCCGTTGCATATCGGCCAGCGCATCGATCGCCGGGAAATCCTTAAACGGCTGATCGAAATCCAGTATCGGCGCAACGACACTGCCTTCCAGCGTGGAGCGCTGCGGGTGCGCGGCGACACCGTCGAGATCTTTCCTTCGCACCTCGAGGATCGCGCCTGGCGGCTGTCGCTGTTTGGCGACGAAATCGAGGCCATCACCGAGTTTGACCCCTTGACCGGAGAGCGCAGCGCCGAACTCGACGCGGTCAAGATCTACGCCAACAGCCACTACGTGACGCCGCGGCCAACGCTGCGCCAGGCGGTCAAACGGATCAAACTCGAGCTGGCCGCGCGGATCGAGGAGTTCAACGCCCAGGGCAAGCTGCTGGAGGCCCAGCGTCTCGAACAGCGCACCCTGTTCGATATCGAGATGATGGAAGCGACCGGGTCATGCGCGGGAATCGAGAACTACTCGCGCTTTCTCACCGGCCGCGAGGCCGGCGAGCCGCCGCCGACCCTGTTCGAATACCTGCCGGAGGGCGCGCTGGTGTTCGTCGACGAGAGCCATGTGACAGTGCCGCAGCTCGGCGGCATGTTCCGCGGCGACTTCAACCGCAAGTCGACCCTGGCCGAGTTCGGCTTCCGGCTGCCCTCGTGCGTCGATAACCGGCCACTCAAGTTCGAGGAGTGGGACGCGATGCGCGCGCAGACCCTGTTCGTGTCGGCGACGCCCGGACCGTGGGAATTGGAGCGGACCGGCGGCGTCGTGGTCGAACAACTCATCCGGCCGACCGGCCTGATCGATCCGGTCTGCATCGTGCGCCCCGTCGAGACCCAGGTCGACGATCTGATCGGCGAGTGCCGAGCTGTGGCGGCCAACGGCCAGCGCGTTCTGGTCACGACTCTGACCAAGCGCATGGCCGAGGATTTGACCGAGTACATCCACGAGGCCGGGATTCGGGTGCGCTATCTACACTCCGACATCGACACCATCGAGCGCATCGAGCTGATCCGCGACCTCAGGCTCGGGGCCTATGACGTGCTGATTGGCATCAACCTGTTGCGCGAGGGGCTCGACATTCCGGAGTGCGGGCTGGTGGCGATCCTGGACGCCGACAAGGAGGGCTTTCTGCGCTCGCGCACCTCATTGATCCAGACCATCGGCCGAGCCGCGCGCAACGTCGAGGGCCGCGTGATTCTGTATGCCGACCGCTTGACCAACAGCCTTGAGGGCGCAATCGGCGAGACCAATCGCCGCCGCGAAAAGCAACAGGCCTTCAACGTCGCCAACGGCATCACCCCGGAATCGATCCGCAAATCGATCGGTGACGTTCTCGACGGGGTCTGGGAGAGCGACTACGTGACGGTCGGGACAGGCGACGATGAGGTCCCCCACCTCGTGGGCGCCAACCTCGAGGCGCATCTTGCAGGCCTCGAGAAGCGCATGCTCGAACATGCCTCCAACCTTGAGTTCGAGGACGCCGCCCGCCTGCGCGACGAAATGAAGCGCCTGCGCAGCACCGATCTCGGCATCGTCGAACCCACGGGCGGTCGCGCCGGCGCCAGCGGGCGGCCACGCTCGTCGGCCGGCCGGCCGGGGACGCGGCAGCGCCGCGGCAAGACGCAAAAACCGCTTCGCATGTAATCTGGGCGGCGTCCGACCCGCTCAGCCATGGCTGCGATGACGCAAAGCCTCCCCAAATTCCTGCGCTTGTTCCTGGGCTCGATTCGGGATCTCGCCCCGATCGTCGCGGTGGTCGCGTTTTTTCAGCTGGTGGTCATCAACCAGCCGTTCCCCGATCTGGCCACCATGATCGGCGGCCTCGTCCTGGTTGTCGTCGGGCTGACGCTGTTCGTCCAGGGGCTGGAGATCGGGCTGTTTCCGATCGGCGAGAACATGGCCCACGGACTGGCGCGGCGGGGCAATCTGTCGCTGCTGTTCTTGTTTTCGTTCTGCCTCGGCTTTGGCACCACGATCGCCGAGCCGGCGCTGGTCGCCGTGGCCGGCGAAGCCGCCCACGCCGCCCGCGAGGCCGGCACGCTCGACAGCGCGGCGGCCGAGCGGACCTACGCCCTGGCGCTGCGCTACACGGTGGCGGTGGCGGTCGGTTTGGCCCTGATCGCGGGCGTCCTGCGTATCCTCAAGGGCTGGCCGATCCAGTACATGATCATCGGCGGCTATGCGCTGGTCCTGGCGATGACGCCGCTCGCGCCCGCGGAGATCGTCGGCATCGCTTACGATTCGGGTGGGGTCACCACCTCGACCATCACGGTGCCTCTGGTCACGGCACTCGGCGTCGGCCTCGCCAGCGTCATCCGCGGCCGCAATCCGCTGCTCGACGGGTTCGGGCTGATCGCCTTCGCCAGCCTCACGCCGATGATCTTCGTGATGATCTTTGGCATGCTGTGGGGCCCGCTGTGGGCGCTGTTGGCGGAGACCTAGCGCGACCATGATCGAGACGCTGATCGCGACCTTGGCCGAGGCCATCGCCACCACCGTGCGCGACGTGCTGCCCATCGCCGTCATCATCGCCGTCTTTCAGTTCGCGATCCTGCGGCGGCGCTTGGCGCGCTGGCGCCAGGCGGTGGCCGGGCTCGTGTACGTGATCTTGGGCCTCTCTTTGTTCTCGGTCGGCCTCGAACAGGCGCTGTTTCCGCTCGGGCGGGTCATGGCGGCGCAGCTCACGGCGCCGGAATTCGTCACCTCCCTCGACGCCACCGGGGCGGCCATCGCGCTGGTGTGGTCGGACTATGCGTGGGTCTATGTGTTCGCGGCGGCGATCGGTTTCGCGACGGCCATCGCCGAGCCGGCGCTGCTCGCGGTGGCGATCAGGGCCAACGACGTGTCCGGCGGCGTGGTCGGGGTGTGGGGCCTGCGGGTGGCGGTGGCGGTCGGCGTCGCCGCCGGCGTCGCCCTCGGCGCCTACCGGATCGTGACCGGCGGCTCGCTGCACCTGTTCATCATGGCTGCCTACGTCATCGTGCTGTTGCAGACGCTGCGCGCGCCCCGCGCCATCATACCGCTGGCCTACGATTCCGGTGGGGTCACGACCTCGACGGTGACGGTTCCGTTGGTCGCCGCCCTGGGTCTCGGCCTAGCCTCGACCATACCCGGCCGCAGCCCGCTGATCGACGGCTTCGGCCTGATCGCGTTCGCGTGCGTTTTCCCGATCATCTCGGTCTTGGGCTATGCCCAGCTGAGCTCCTGGTGGCATCGACGCGCAGGCGAAAGGAGAAACCCATGAAGTTCAAGCTTGTCATGGCGTTGGTTGACGATGAGGACACGGAGGCTATCCTGAGCGCCGCGCGCGAAGCCGGCGCCACGGGTTGCACGGTGATTACCAGTGCCCGGGGCGAGGGCCTGCAACCGGAACGAACGTTCTTGGGCCTCAATCTGGCGGGTCAGCGCGACCTCCTGTTGTTCCTGGTCGCCGAACAGATCAGCCGCAAGGTACTGGAGGAGATCGCGAGGGTGGGTCAGTTCGACGACAAGGCCGGCGCCGGCATCGCGTTTCAGGTGGCGATCGAGGATGCCGTCGGCCTGGCCACGCAACTGGACACCATCAGCCACGAGATCGAGGACGAGGTATGAGCGGCGAAGCCATAGTCACGGTCGGCCAGGTGATGGCCCGCTCGGTTCACACAATCCAAGCGATGGCGACGGTACGCCAGGCGTTGGGCGCGATGGTCGAACACGACGTGAGTTCGCTCGTGATCGAGCGACGTGACGAACACGACGAGCTTGGCATCGTCGTGATCGGCGACATCGCCGCGCACGTGATCGCGGCGAAGCGCTCCCCCGACCGTGTCAACGTCTACGAGATCATGTCGAAACCGGTGGTCTCGTTGCGCGAGGACATGGACATCAAGTATGCGATCCGCCTGTTGTCTCGTTTCGACCTGTCGCGGGCCGTGGTGGTTGATCGGGGCGGCCATCTCGGCGGGCTGGTAACGCTACGCGACATGGTCCTGCGCTACGCGGCGCAGACCGAAGGCCCACTGTAGGCCTTGGTCCTCGCCGGCGGTCGAGTGCTCCGGTGCCGCGATGACGACCGCGCCATGAGGGCCGTCCCATGAGGGCCGTCCCATGACGAGCGCCGTGATGTACGTGCAAGTCATCGGCGGCTTGATCGTACTGCTGGCGGGCGGCGATCTTCTCGTGCGCGGCTCGGTTTCGCTCGCCCGACGCCTCGCCGTCAGCCCTCTCTTGATCGGCCTGACCGTGGTCGCGGCCGGCACCTCGGCGCCCGAGTTGGCGGTCAGCCTGGATGCCGCGCTAAAGGGCTCGCCCGCCCTCGCCATCGGCAACGTCGTCGGCAGCAATGTCGCCAACATCTTGCTGGTGCTCGGGCTGCCCGCCTTGCTGCGCCCGGTGACGTGCGATGTGCCGACCGCGAATCTCGACAACATCGTGATGATGGTATCGAGCGTCGTGTTCGCCGCGTTTTGCCTGGGCGGCGCGATCGAGAGCTGGCAAGGCCTGGTCTTGTGCGTCTTGCTGCTCGGCTATCTGTCATGGCGCTATTGGCACGGTCGGGCCAACGCCGCGGAGCGCCAGTACTACGCCGACGAGGTGGCCGAGTTCGAGGGCGAACAACGTCCGTTGTGGCGTTCGGTGTTGTACGTCCTGGCCGGATTGGCCGGACTGATGATCGGCGGCGATGTGCTGATCGAAGGCGCGGTCGATCTCGCGCGGGCGGCCGGCATCTCGGAAGCCGTCATCGGCCTGACATTAATCGCCGTCGGGACATCGCTGCCAGAGCTCGCCGCCGTGATCTTCGCGGTGCTGCACGGTCACGGCGACCTGGCCATCGGCAACGTGATTGGCAGCAACATCTTCAACATCCTGGGCGTGGTCGGCGCCACCGCGGTAGTTATCCCGCTGCCGGTGCCACCGGAGGTGTTGAACGTCGATCTGTGGATCATGCTGGCGACGGCGCTGCTGTTGACGCCGTTCCTGATCCGCCGCAAACCGATCCGTGCGCCGGTCGGGGCCGGTTTTGTGGTCGCCTACGCCGTCTTCGTGGTGGCGCAATTCTACCTCTCGCACGACGTCGGCTGACGGGCGGCCATGACCGAACCCTCCCTGCCGGCAGGGCCCGGTACGGTGCTGGTCACCGGCGCGGCGCGGCGCATCGGGCGCGCCATCGCCCTCGATCTCGGGCGGCGCGGCTGGGCGGTCGCGGTCCACTACAACCGCTCGCGAGACGAGGCCCACGAGGTGGTGGCGGAAATCACGGCAAGCGGCGCCCGCGCCGCGCCGGTCCACGCCGATCTCGCCGTCGAGGCGCAAAGCCAGGACCTGGTCGCCCAGGCGACCACCGCGCTCGGCCCCCTCACCTGCCTGATCAACAACGCCTCGGTGTTCGAGCGTGACACCGTCGACACGCTCAGCCACGAATCGTGGTCGCGTCATCTCGATATCAACCTCCGGGCGCCGCTAGTGCTCGCCCAGGCCTTTGCCGCGCAGCTCCCGCGCGATTCTAGTGGCAACGTCATCAACCTATTGGACCATACAGTGTGGCGGCTGACACCGACCTATATGTCCTACACCGCGAGCAAATCGGCGTTGTGGACGCTGACCCGGACGCTCGCGATGGCGCTCGCGCCACGGATTCGCGTGAACGGGATCGGACCCGGACCGGCGCTGCCGAGCGCCCACCAGACGGTCGAAGCCTTCGCCGCCCAATGGGCCGCCACCCCACTGGGGATCGGGACCACGCCCGAGGAGATCTGCGATGCGGTGCGCTTCCTTTTGTCCGCGCCCGCCATGACCGGCCAGATGATCGCTCTCGACGGCGGTCAGCATCTGCTAGGATCGACGAACGAGGGCTGACAATCGATGGTCGACACCGGCACCGCCTATGGGACGATCGGGGCGCTCAAGATAGCGGACGCCAGCCGCTCGGTTCGCCACATGTTCGTCCGCGACCTCGTGCTCGGCGCGAACATCGGGGTCTACAATCATGAGAGGAGGGCGGCGCAGCCCGTCCGGATCAACATCGACCTTTCCGTCGAGGACACCGCGATCGACGATCAGGTGAAGAACGTGGTCGACTATGCCCGGGTGATCGAAGGGGCGCGGTCGATCATCAGCGAGGGCCATATCAATCTCGTCGAGACCTTGGCGGAGCGCATAGCGCGCTGGTGCCTCGATGATGGGCGGGTACTGGCGGCGCGGGTGCGGATCGAAAAACTCAATGTGTGCCCGGAGGCCGCCGGAGTCGGCGTGGAAATCGAGCGGTTCCGCGCCAATGGTTGAGTGCAGGCGGCGAAGCGCCCGCCGAGGACGACATTTGTGCACAGGTGGTGGTGACGGCGGCGGCGCTATCGGTGGCGTGGGGCGACCGAACATCTCATGGCCCCGACTATCGTCGAGGTGTAGATTATGTCTTTGATTCAATGACTTACGTAATATGCACATATTTTGTGCAAATAGGTGTAAACACTGGTTTTGCTGGCCTGGGAGCGTTCGCCGTTGCCTTGCCCACAGAGATTTCCACAACGGTAGTGGATAAGGTTACAAATTCGTGACCGCCCCGTGAACCCGCCCGCTTGGCGGCCTTCGAGCACGCCCAGCCGCACCGCCGTTCGGATGCTCAGGTTGTGACGGATCGATCTCCCGACAGCGCCGATATGGATGCCTCGCACGACCACGACACTCCGCGCCTGACGGGGGTGGACGTGATTCGCGCCGAGCTCGCGACACTACCGGCGCGCCCCGGTGTCTATCGCATGCTCGACGCCAAACGCACGGTCCTCTACGTCGGCAAGGCCCGCAACCTGCGCAAGAGGGTCGCGAGCTATGCCCGCGAAGAGCCGCATTCGACACGCATTCGCCAGATGATCGCGCGGACGACCACACTGGAGATCACGACCACCCACACCGAGGTTGAGGCTCTACTGCTCGAATCGAACCTGATAAAGCGCCTCAAACCACGCTACAATATTGTTCTGCGCGACGACAAATCGTTTCCCTATATCCTCATTACCGGCCACCATCGCTGGGCGCAGATCGCCAAGCATCGCGGACCGCGGCAGGCTAAAGGCGAATATTTCGGCCCCTTCGCCTCGGCCAAGGCCGTCAACGAGACGCTGACGGCCTTGCAGCGCGCGTTCCCGCTGCGATCATGCAGCGACACCGTCCTTGAGAGCCGCACCCGCCCGTGCCTCCAGTATCAAATCAAGCGCTGCGCGGCGCCCTGCGTGGGGCATGTCGGCATGGCCGATTACGAGGCGATCGTCGACGACGCGCGCGGGTTTCTCGCCGGCCGCAGCCACGCGATCCAGACGCGGCTGTCGCGGCGCATGGTGGCGGCCAGCGAGGCTTTGGATTACGAAACGGCGTCCATATACCGCGACCGTATCCGGGCGCTGACACAGATCCAGGCCCGACAGGGGATCAACCTCCCCAACATCGATCAGGCCGACATCGTGGTCGCTCATCAAGAGGCCGGGCAGACCTGCGTCCAGGTGTTCTTCTTCCGTGGCGGCCGCAGTTATGGCAACCGGGCGTATTACCCCTCCCATGCCGGCGACGCCGACGGCGCTGAGGTGCTGGGCGCCTTCCTGGGCCAGTTTTACGCCAACAAAGAGCCCCCAAAGCTGGTGCTGTTGAGCCATGCCGTGGCACGGCACGATATCCTGGAGCAAGCGTTGGCGGTGCGGGCCGGGCGGCGCGTGCGCCTGAGCCACCCCCAGCGCGGCGACAAGCGCCTCCTGGTCGAGCGCGCTCTGTCCAACGCCCGCGAAGCCCTAGGCCGGCGATTGGCCGAAAGCGCCTCGCAGCGGCGCTTGCTGGAAGGCGTCGCCAAGGCATTCGGACTGGACGGACCACCGCGCCGGATCGAGGTCTACGACAATAGCCATGTCCAGGGACAACATGCGGTCGGCGGCATGATCGTCGCCAGTCCCGAGGGCCTGTTGAAGGGCGCATACCGCCGCTTCACCATCAAGGAGGCGATGGCGCCGGGGGACGACTACGCGATGATGCGCGAGGTGCTGGGGCGGCGTTTTCGTCGCCTCCTCCACGAGGACGAGGAGAGGACCAGCGCCCAGTGGCCCGATCTGGTGCTGGTCGACGGCGGTGCTGGCCAGCTGAGCGCGGCGGTCGAGGTTTTCGCCGACCTCGGCGTCACGGGCGTGGCTCTAGCAGCCATTTCCAAGGGCCCCAACCGCAACGCGGGGCGCGAATCCTTCCATGCTCCGGGGCGCGCGACCTTCCAACTGGGCGAGCGCGATCCGGTGCTTTACTTCCTGCAACGCTTGCGCGACGAGGCGCATCGGTTCGCCATCACCGCCCACCGTGGCAAGCGTTCGCGCGCCATCACCCGATCGCTCCTCGACGATGTGCCCGGCATCGGCGGCAAGCGCAAGAAGGCGCTGCTGCATCATTTTGGCTCGGCAGCCGCGGTGGCCCGCGCCGGCCGCGCCGACCTCGAGAGCGTGAGCGGCATCAGCGGCGGTCTCGCAAGCGTGATCTATGGGCATTTTCACACCAGCGACTGAGCCCGTGATCGGGTGGTATACTGAGGGCGCCGCCGCAAAGCTCTGGCTTGATGATCAAGACGCTCCCCAACCTGCTGACGCTCTCGCGTATCGCGGTGATCCCGGTGTTGATCGCCGCGTTTTACCTGCCGGGTCACCTCGCCAACTGGGTGACCTTCGGGCTGTTCGTGGCCGCCTGCATCACCGATTTCCTCGACGGCTATGTCGCCCGGTCGCGCGACCAGCACACGTCGCTCGGCCGCTTCCTCGACCCCCTGGCCGACAAGCTCCTGGTGGCGGCGTGCATCGTTCTGTTGGTGGCGACCGATCGCTTTGGCGCCTTCACCGTCCTCGCGGCGCTGGTGATCGTGTGCCGAGAAATCCTCGTCTCGGGGTTGCGCGCATATCTCGCCGAGTTGGATGTCGGCGTGCCGGTCAGCCGACTCGCCAAGTGGAAGACAACGCTGCAGATGGTGGCCATCGCGGCGCTGCTGCTGGGCGACGCCGCGCCGTTTGCACTGCCCGCGACGACGTTCGGCGTGTGGGCGCTGTGGGCCGCCGCCGCTCTGACGCTCTACACCGGCTACGACTATCTGCGCGCCGGGCTGCCACATCTCATGCACGCGCGCACGGACGCGGCGCGGCCCCAGCCGGCGCCCCAGCCGGCGCCCCAGTCGGCGCCCGTCGGCGCCCGAGTCGGCGCCCGAGCCGGAACGCCCGCTTGGGGCCAGGTGAGCCGCCGCCGATGAAGATTATCGGTTTCGTCGGCTGGAGCGGTAGCGGTAAGACCACGCTGATCGTGCGGCTAATCCCGGTGCTGCTGGCCCGTGGCGTGAGCGTCTCGACGATCAAGCACGCCCACCACGACTTCGAGATCGACCAGCCCGGCAAGGACAGCTTCGAGCACCGCGCCGCCGGGGCGGGCGAAGTGCTGGTGTCCTCGGCGCGGCGCTGGGCGCTCATACACGAGCACCGCGGCGCCGCGGAGCCTGACCTCGAGGAGCTGATCGCCCATCTCGGCCCTGTGGATCTGGTGATCGTCGAGGGCTTCAAAGGACGCGCGCACGACAAGATCGGAGTCCACCGCAAGGGCGCCCGGCCCCCCTTGCGTGCGCCCGATGCCCACGTCATCGCGGTCGCCAGCGACGAACCCCTGCCCGAGGTCACGCTGCCGGTGCTGGCGCTCGACGATACGTCGGCCATCGCCGAGTTCATCGTCGCGCATTGTGGTCTCGCCGCCCGCGACGTGGCCTGACATGGCGCAGCTCTCCGACGACTGCTTTGCCGCCGGCGGCAATCTCATGACGCTCGCCGAGGCGCTCGCCCTTCTCGATCAACGCATCGTCCCGGTGACCGGGATCGAGGAGGTCGGGTTGCGGCGCGCGAGCCGGCGAATTCTCGCCGCCGACGTGGTCGCTGAGCGCGACGTTCCGCCGCACGACAACTCGGCCGTCGATGGTTACGCGGTGCGCTTCGCCGATCTGGCGGACGCGGGCGAGGTCCGGCTGGACATCGTCGGACGGGCCGCCGCCGGGCATCCGTTCGGCGAGCCGCTTCGACCTGGGCAGGCGATCCGCATCTTCACCGGCGCCACCATGCCGCCGGGCGCCGATACCGTCGCGATGCAGGAAGACTGCCGTGAGGACGGGACTTCGATCTGCGTCCCGGCCGGACTGCGGCGCGGCGACAACCGCCGCCTGGCCAGCGAGGACATCCGCACCGGCGCCGTGGTTTTGCGGCGTGGGCGCAGGCTTCGCCCCCAAGACATTGGGCTCGCCGCCTCGCTCGGGCGCACCGCGCTCTCGGTTCACACAAGGTTGCGGGTGGCGATCTTCTCGACCGGTGACGAGGTCGCCGAGCCGGGCGCGGCGCTGGCCCCTGGCCGCGTCTACGACGCCAATCGCTATGTCCTCGATAGCCTGCTTCAGGGTCTGGGCTGCGCGGTCGACGATCTCGGCATCGTGCCCGATCGCCCCGCGGCCGTTCGCACCGCGCTGCACGCCGCCGCCGCGGCGCACGATCTCATCATCACCTCGGGCGGCGTTTCCGCCGGCGAGGAGGACCATGTCGCGAGGGCCGTTGAAGCCATGGGCCGGCTTACCTTTTGGCGCCTCGCCGTGAAGCCGGGGCGACCGGTCGCGTTCGGCCAGATCGGCGCGGTACCGTTCGTCGGCCTGCCCGGCAACCCGGTCGCCGCGATGGTGACCTTCTTGAGGATCGCGCGGCCTCTTATCCTGCGTCTGAGTGGGGCAAAAAATATCGCGCCTCACCTCTTTCGCGTCCGCGCCGGATTCTACCACCGCAAGAAGCGCGACCGCCGGGAGTGGCTCCGGGCGCGTCTTGCCGTCGCCGCCGACGGCGCCCTGGTCGCCGACAAGTTCGAGCGCGAGGGCTCCGGCATTCTCTCCTCGATGGTGGACTCCGATGGCCTGGTCGAGCTGTCGGAAGAGCTGACCCAGGTCGAGGCCGGCACGATGGTCGATTTTCTGCCGTTCAGCGAGGTGACGTGAATGGAGGTGTTGTACTTCGCGTGGCTGCGCGAGCGGGCGGGGGTGGCCCACGAGACGGTGAGCCCGCCGGCGGCTATCGACACGGTCGCCAAGCTTCTCGACTGGCTCAAGCAACGAAGCCCACGCCACGCCGAGGCGCTGGCCGATCTCCGAGTGGTGCGGGTCGCCGTCAACGAGGAGTACGCGACGGCCGAGGACGCCGTCGGCCCCGACGACGAAATCGCGTTGTTTCCACCGGTGACCGGAGGTTGAGATGATCCGCGTCCAGACCGAGGACTTCGATGTCGGCGCGGAGCTGCGCGCGCTGATCGGCGCCAACCACGCGATCGGCGGCATCGTCACATTCACCGGCGTGGTTCGCGCCAGCGCCGATGACGGCGGCGTCAGTGCGATGACGCTCGAACACTACCCGGCGATGACGCGCCGTGAGCTCGACAAGATCGAGCGCACCGCCAACCAGCGCTGGAACCTCGAAGCCAGCCTCATCATCCATCGCCACGGGCGGCTCGAACTCGGCGAGCAGATCGTTCTGGTCATCACGGCGGCGGCGCATCGCGGCGACGCGTTCGCGGCCTCTGAGTTCCTGATCGACTGGCTCAAGACCAGCGCTCCGTTCTGGAAACACGAGGAAACGACCGGGGGCGATCGCTGGGTCGCCGCCCGCGCCGCCGACGACGAGGCCGCCGCGCGCTGGACCGAGAAACCCGAAACGACAAGCGGCGAGTAGGGCGGGCACAGGGCATCGGCCTTGCCAACCTACAGGCTCAGGGGGGCGAGCCCGCCCGCCTTCTCGCGCCATTTTTGGCGTTCCGCGGCGGGCAGGGGGATCAGTCCCTTGTCGGTGAGGTAGCCGTAGTCGCCCCAGGCCTTCTCGCTGGTGAACTCGTCGAGGTATTCCTTGATCCCCGGGATGGCGGCGACGTGGGCGTTCTTGACGTAGAAGTACATTGAGCGTGAGACCGGATAGTCGCCCGAGGCGATGTTCTCGAACGTCGGCTCGACGCCGTCGACGACGCTGCCCCTGACCTTGTCGGCGTTACTGTTGAGGAAACTGAAGCCGAAGACGCCGAGGGCCTCCAGGTTGGCCTCAAGCTTCTGGACGATGAGGTTGTCGTTCTCACCGGCCTCGACGTACGCGCCGTCCTCCCGCACGGTGTGACAGATGGCCTTGTAGCGGCTCCCGTCGGTCCTCTTGAGCGCCTTGATCTCGTCGAAGGTCGCGCAGCCGCCTTCCAACGCCAGTTCGGCGAACGCGTCGCGGGTACCGGACGTGGGCGGCGGCCCCAGCACCTCGATCTTGGTGTCAGGAAGGGACGCATCCACGTCCTTCCAGGTCTGGTGGGGATTGGGCGCCATCTCGCCATCGACCGGCACCTCCTTAGCGAGGGCGAGGAAGATCTGGCGCAGGGAGAATTCGTAGAGGGGCGCGGCTTTGGCGCTGGCCACAACGATACCGTCGAAGCCGATCTTGATCTCGGTGATGTCGGCCACCCCATTCTGGGCGCAGTTCTTGACCTCGGATTCCTTGATGCGGCGCGACGCGTTGGTCATGTCGGGATATTGCTCGCCGATCCCCGCGCAAAACAACTTCATGCCGCCGCCGGTCCCGGTGCTCTCGACCACCGGCGTTCCGAACCCGGTGGTCCGACCGAACTGCTCGGCCACCGCCGTCGAGAAGGGAAACACGGTCGAGGAGCCGACGATCCGTATCCGTTCACGCGCATCCACCGCCGGCGCCGCCGCCGATACCGCGACCAGCGCGCCCACGGCCACCAATGCCGCCTTGTTCATGTTCATGTCCTCACCTGTCCTCGGAACTCATGCGATGCCTTCACGAGGTCCGTATAGCCGTCGTCTGTTGCCGATTTCTGACGACCGTGTGAATGTTTTGTGACGCGTGCGCCGATCGCGGCGAGGAGTACCGATGGGTCAGTTGATCGGCGGCGTCTGGACGACGGAAATGCCCACCGCCGCGCCTACCGGTGGCCGCTTCGTGAGGGCGCGGACCGTCTTTCACGGGACCATCAGCGCCGACGGATCGTCAGGCCACAAGACCGAGGCCGGCCGCTACCACCTCTACGTGGCCCATACCTGTCCGTGGGCCCACCGCACCATGGTCGTGCGTAAGCTGAAACGGCTGGAGCCGGCGATCTCGGTCTCGGTCGTCGATCCGATCATGGGCGAGGGCGGCTGGCACTTTGGCGATCAGCGGGGCGCCATCCCCGACAGCGTCAATGGCGCACGCTACCTGCAAGACATCTACGTCAAGGCGTGTCCTGGCTACACCGGCCGCGTCACCGTGCCGGTGCTTTGGGACAAGGCCGAACATACGATCGTGAACAACGAATCCGCCGAGATCATTCGCATGTTCAACGCGGCGTTCGCGGGTTTCGGCGATGACGGCCTCGACCTATACCCAGCGCCGCTGCGCGCTGAAATCGATGCCGTCAACGCGTTGGTCTATGCGAACATCAACAACGGCGTCTACAAGTGCGGCTTCGCGTCGAGCCAGGCGGCCTACGAGGAGGCGTTCGACGCCCTGTTCGCCGCCGTGGACGAGATCGAGCGCGGGCTCGGGCAACAACGCTATCTGGTGGGCGGGCGGCTCACCGAGGCGGACTGGCGGCTATTCACGACCCTCGTGCGGTTCGATGCGGTCTATGTCGGCCACTTCAAGTGCAATCTGCGACGGATGGAGGACTATCCCCACCTCTCCAACTACCCGCGCGAACTGTACCAGGTGGAGCTATTGTCAAAAGTTGTGTATGGGCTGATCATGCGGCGGCGCGATCCTGGCGTTCTCCATCTACGAATTTGACGCCGCGAATGATCTCGGCGAGATGGTTCGATCCATCGAGTTTTCTCCATTTTCTCTGAGCGCACTGGCATAGTTTGAAGACCATGGCCATCGCCGTCTTGCGCGACAGGCAGCCCTTGGTCCGGTAGGTGCGCAGACGAACCGTGGCGAACGTGCTCTCGATGGGGTTGGTCGTGCGTACATGCTTCCAGTGCTCGGCGGGGAAGTCGTAGAACGTCAGCAGGACGTCGCGGTCCCTGGCCAGGCAGGCCGCGGCCTTGTCGTACTTCGGCCCGTAGGCTTCCAGGAAGAAGTCGAAGGCGCTCTCGGCATCCTTCCTGGTTTCGGCCATCCAGATGTCTTGCAGGCGCCCCTTGGCTTTCTTTTGCAGACCCTTGGGCAGCTTGTTCAAGACGTTGCCCGTCTTGTGAACCCAGCAGCGTTGCTCGCGGGCGCCTGGGTAGACTTGGCGGAGCGCCTTCCAGAAGCCGAGCGCGCCGTCGCCGAGCGCCAGTTGCGGACCCATTTCAAGGCCGCGCCGCTTGAGATCGAGCAGAACTTCGAGCCAGGACTGCTCACTTTCGCGATAGCCGTCGGCGATGGCGATCAGTTCCTTCTGTCCCTTGTCCGTGGCCCCGACGATCACCAGGATGCACTGCTTCTCTTCCTCCATGCGGGCGCTGAAATAGATGCCGTCCACCCAGAAATAGACGTAGCGCTTGGCCGTGAGGTCGCGCCGTTGCCAGCGCTCCGCCTCAACCCCCCAGACCTCTTTCAGCCGGGTGATCGTGGAGGCCGAAAGCCCCGGCGCGGAGCTCCCCAGGAGCGCCGCCAAGGCTTCCCCGAAGTCGCCGGTGGAAATGCCCTTCAGATACAGCCATGGCAAAAGGTCTTCCAGGCTCTTGGCGCGGCGCAGATAGCGCGGCAGGATCGCCGACGTGAAGCGGATGGCGCCGTCCCCCCGGTCCCGCACACGGGGTTGGCGCACGCTCACCGGGCCGATCCCGGTCTGGATGAAGCGTTCCGGCAGATATCCATTGCGGACAACCCGGCGGCGGCCGGCGGCGTCAACAAGCGCCGCATGGCTACCCAAAAACACGGAGACCTCGGCCTCAACGGCTTGGGCCAACAACTCGCGAGCTCCAGCTTGTAGGACTTCCGTCAACGGATCTTTCTGAAAATCAGATGGGTTTTGAAAAGCAACAACGGTATTCTCTTTCATGGCCTATCCTTCCTTGGCTTAGCTCAAGTGGTGACATCAACAATCACCAGGATACGCCGCCTTCATTTCAACGCCGTACACAAGATTCGGTTATAGCTCTACCAGGTGCCGGGGATCGCCGAGACCGTCAACATGGATCACAACAAACGCCACTACTACCAAAGCCACGAGAGTATCAACCCGCAGCGGATCGTGGCCAAGGAACCCGATTTGGATTTCAGCCGGCCGCACGACCGCGCCCGCTTGGCGGCCGTCTCTTAGCTGGTCGTCCCGGCGAGCGGGTAGACCCCGGATCGAGGCCGGGGTGAGATCGGTGGTGAGGCGCCTGATCGGCTAAAGTTCGGTGGCGCGCTTGGCCATGGCCCGCTTCCACTTACTATCGACGTCATCATCAAAGATGAGGTCTTCGTCGGCCGGCACACTGACCCAGTCCTGTCGGGCCAATTCGGCCTCAAGCTGGCCGGGCGCCCAGCCGGCGTAGCCGAGGGCAAACAAACGTCGCCTGGGACCATCGCCGGTCGTTATCATCCGCAGCATCGCGACAGCGGCGGTCAGCCCGACGCCGCCAACCACGATCGTCTCGGCGCGCGCGACATCGGCCGAATGCAGGACGAACCCCAGCGCCAGCTGGACGGGGCCGCCATAGTGAACGCGGATTTTGGTCCCGTCGTCCTCGCTCTGGACCAGGGCCTGGTCAACCTCGAGGCCAAATTCGCGCAGGATGTTCGAGGGGGTGGTGGAGCCCATCTGGCGGTTGACCACCAGGCCCATGGCGCCGTTGGCGTTGTGCCGCACCATGAGTATCACCGTCCGGGCGAAGCGCGGATCGGCCATGGCCGGACTCGCCACCAACAACTGGCCCTCAAGGTAGCGCGCGTCGCCGACGCGCTCTTCGTCCGCCGTCGCGACCGCGAGGGGAAGGAGAGCCGCGAGGAGGAGCGCGCGCAGCAGGGTGGTGAGACATCGCACGGCGCCGCCACGATACCACACCGCGACCGCTGATGGCCCGGTCTCGATTTTGGCGCTAGTGTCGGTCGGCTAGAAAACCAGTGAATAAGGATTGCGATGCGGGTGGATATTGGTGACATCAGGCTGTTCATCGATGTTGAGGGGGCGAAGTTGGTGCCGGATGGGCCGGAGATGGTCGAGCGGACGACGCTCCTGTTGTTGCACGGGGGACCGGGCTTCGATCACTCGCACCTCAAGCCGGCGCACTCCGAGCTCGCGGATGTGGCACAGCTCGTCTATGTCGATCACCGCAGCAACGGCCGTAGCGATCGCAGCAGCCCCGAGCGCTGGAACCTCGACCAGTGGGCCGATGACTTGAAGGCCTTGTGCGCAGTCCTGGAGATCGAGCGGCCTATCGTTCTCGGCGTCTCGTTCGGTGGCTTCGTCGCCCAGGCCTTCGCGCTCTGCCACCCCGATACCCCCGCCAAGCTCATCCTGTCGAGCACGGCGGGCGCCATGCGCCTCGACCGTGCCTACGACATGTTCGAACGGTTGGGCGGCGCGAAGGCCCGCGAGACCGCCGAGCACTATTGGAGCGATCCGACCCAGCCCGGTGTCCTCGATCCCTACCTGGAGGTCTGCTTCCCGCTCTACAACCCGAGCCCCTACGATTCGAACATGGTCAAGCGCAGCGTCATGAATCGCGACATGCTGGGGCACTTCTTCGGCCCCGACGACGAAGGCCATCGCTTCGACTTCCTGCCCGATCTTGGCAAGGTGCGCTGCCCGACGTTGGTCCTGGCCAGCGCGCTTGATCCCATCAGGCCAGTGGCCGACTCCGAGGACCTGGCGGCGGCGCTGCCGGCGGACCTGGTGCGCCACGAGTTGTTCGAGGGCTGGGCCCACAGCGTCGATCAGGACAACCCCGAGCGCGCCTTCGCCGTTATCCGCGACTTCATCGCTTCGTGACGAACACCGGCGGCGCCCCGGCCCCAACGCGCGACACCCCACCGCGACGCAAGCGAGCCTGGCCCGCCAATATCACCCTCGTCGTGGGTGGCATCCTGGTGGCGCTGGTCATGGCCGAGGTCGCCTTCCGCGTGCTTGGCATCGCCTACCCTGAGTTCGGCGCGCGCCACGACGAACTGGGCTGGGCGCCCATCGCCGGGACGACGGGCACCTATGCGGTCGAGGGACGAACGCTGATCAGCATCAACGCCGAGGGATTTCGCGACATTGACCACCCAATCGCCAAACCAAAGAACACCGTACGCATTGCTACGCTCGGGGATTCGTTTACCGAGGGCCGCGAGGTCGCCCTCCACGAGACCTATTGGAAGGTGTTGGAGGCGCGGCTCGGTGAGTGTCTAGCGACGAGCGGCCGTTCGGCCGAGGTGCTCAACTTCGGGGTCAGCGGCTATGGGACGGCACAGGAGTACCTGGTGTTGAACCGGTATGTCTGGAAGTACGCGCCCGATGTCGTGCTGTTGGCCGTCTTCACCGGCAACGATATTTGGAATAATAGCCGGGCTCTGGATGGACACGAGCGTCGTCCCTTCTTCCAACTGCGCGACGGTGCTCTGACGCTCGACCAGTCGAACCTGACATCCTCGTTGTTCGGAGTGGGGAAGCTATGGGCCAACGTTCAGCGTGCGATCTTCAATCGGGTGCGCGTCTTCCAGGTGATTTATCAGGCCCGTCGGTACGTCAAATACCGGTCCAAGTACAAGGACCTCGACCTCTTTGATCAGCTCAACGGCAGCCTCGATAAGGGCGTCTATCGGCGACCAGAGGAGCCCCGCTGGCGCCAGGCATGGCAGGTGACCGAGGCCCTGTTCGCCGCCATCGCGGCCGCCACCGACGAGAACGGCGCCACCTTGTGGCTCGCGACGCTGACCAACCCGATCCAGGTCTATCCGGACGCACGCGTGCGCGCATCGTTGATGGACGAGCTGGCGGTCACCGACCTCGATTACCCCGATCGCCGCATCGCGCGCTTCGCCACGGCCAACGGCATTAGCCATGTCTCCTTGCTCGGACCGTTGCGCGCCTACGCCGAGACGCGCCAGATCAATCTCCATGGCGGGCCGAGCTTCGCCGGCGGACATTGGAACGCCACCGGTCATCGGGCAGCGGGTGAGGCCCTGGCCGCACCATTGTGCGCCGCCTACGCCACGCCGTGAGCGAGACCCTCGCGCCGCGTCGGGTGCCGCTGATCATACCGGCCGTGCTGATCTCGGCCAGCGCCGCCAGCATTCTCTCGACCGATCTGTATACGCCGAGCCTGCCGCATCTGCCGGCGTACTTCGGCACCGACGCCGAGTCGGTGCAACTCACGCTCAGTCTTAACCTCCTCGGCTTTGCCGCCGCGCAGTTGATTTACGGGCCACTCTCCGATCGTTTTGGGCGGCGGCCAGTGCTGTTGGCGGGGATGCTCGCCTTCGTGCTGACCAGTCTGGGCTGCGCACTGGCCTCATCGATCGAGATGCTGATCGTCGCACGGACCCTCCAGGGTATAGCCGCCGCCACCGAAGCGGTGGTGGCGCTGGCCGTCATCCGCGACCTGTATGACGACGAAGGCGGGGTTCGCGTGCTCGCGGCCTATGGCATGACCGTGGCGCTGGCCCCGGCGGTCGGGCCGATCATCGGCGGCTACATCCATGTCTGGCAGGGCTGGCGCGCTAACTTCTTTCTCCTAGCCTTGGTTGCCGGCGTCGTCGTCGCGCTGGTGGCCCGGTTTCTCCCTGAAACAACGGTGCCCGACCGTGCCGCGATGCGTCCGCGACGCCTATTGACCGACTACGGGACGTTGTTTCGACCGCGGCGCTATCTCGTCACCGCGCTGGTCCTCGGTGCGACGCTGGGGGCCCTGTTCGCGTTCATCACGGCGGCGCCGTTCATCCTCATCGACCGCCTCGGCGTGCGAACCCAGGATTTCGGCTACTACCAGGCAGTCATCGTGGTAGCGTTCTTCGTCGGCAGCTTCGGCGCCAACCGTGGCGTCGCGCGACTCGGCGTCGATCGCATGGTCCGGGTGGGGCTAGGTTTCGCCCTCCTCGGCGGCCTCGGCTTTCCACTCGTACTCCTCGCCGGGCTGGAAACCGCGACGGCGATCACAGCCACCATGTCGGTCTACGCTTTTGGTCTCGGGTTCACCTTCGCGGCCGGACCGGTGGTGGCGCTGGCTGCCGCGCCCGGCGGACGCGGCGTCGCGGCGGCGATGCTCGGAGCCCTTGAGATGGGCGGGGCGGCGCTGGGCGCGCTTGCCGTCACGGCGTTGCACGACGGATCGAGCTGGCCGCCAGCCCTCGTCGTCGCCGGTTTCTCCCTGATCGCGCTGTTGGTCAGCGGGCTCGGTGGCGACCGGCGGAGCGACTGACGCGAAAACGGCGGTTCCAGTGGAGGAACCGCCGCCTTCCGCTGCCGCACCATGCCTGCGTTGGCGAGGCCCGTGCCTATCGAGGGCCGACGCGGCGGATCACGCTATCGTTTCAAAACGCACTCTTGAGGGTATCCAGGGCGAGAAACATCAGCAGGCGCGTTGGGCCGCCTGATAATCCTCCGGCATCCCGATATCGATGAACCAACCATCGGTGAGATAGGCGAGCGGCCGCAAGCGTGCCGCCTCGGCTGGCAGAAAATCGTCCTCAAAAGAGAAAGACTCGGGCCAGCCGGCGAAAAGGCGCTTTCCGACCACGTAGGTGCCGATATTGATCAACTCCGAGCCGGCGGCACCGTCGGCTCCAAACCCCACGATGCGGCTGTTTTCGAGTTCGATGCAGCCGTAACGTCCGGCGTCCTCGACCCGGCGCATGGCGATGGTCAGCGGGCTCTCGGCCGAACGGTGAGCTTCGAGCATCTCGTGATAGTCGATCTCGGAAAAGGTGTCACCGTTGAGCGCGAGAACGGGCAGTTCGTCCACGGCGGCGACAGCGCGCGCGAGCGCGCCGCCGGTTCCGAGTGGCGCATCCTCGATCACGTACTCGATCGGTAGGGAGCCGTATGCGGTGCCGAAATAATCGATCACGACCTCTTGACCGACCCCCACCGAGAGCCAGACTCGCTGACAGCCGTGGCTGATCAAGTTGTCGAGAATGTAGGTCAGGAACGGGCGGCCGCAAACCGGGGCCATTGGTGTAGGGGTATCGCCCAGCACCTGCCGCAGCCTGGCGCCTGCGCCACCCGCGAGTACGATGGCCTGCATCAAGCCTCGACCGGAAACATGGCCCGCTCGATCAGCGCGCAGAAGATATGGCCGAAGATGATGTGACCTTCCTGGATCTTCTGCGTCTCGCTCGTGGGAATGTTGATCATTTGATCGCAAAGCCCGGTCATGTCGCGGCCATCGCGCCCGGTCAGGCCGATTCGGATGACGCCTCGGCTCGCCGCTGTCTTGAGCGCCTCGATGATGTTCCTTGAACGTCCCGAGGTAGAGATCGCAACAAGAACGTCGCCCTTGTCCGCGATCGCCTCGACCTGGCGCGCGAAGATCCTCTCGTAGCCGTAGTCGTTGCCGATCGCGGTGAGGACCGAGCTGTCCGTCGTCAGTGCCAGCGCGGCCAGGCCTGGCCGATCGAAGTTGAGCCGGCTCACCAGCTCCGCAGCTAGGTGCTGGGAGTCGGCGGCGCTCCCTCCGTTGCCGCAGAACATGATCTTGCGACCGTTCTCGAGAGCCTCGATGCCCAGGCGCGCGGCGCGCTCGAACGCCTGGAGCAATGCCTCCGAGGCTAAGAGCTCCGCCAGCAGTTCCTGGGTCTTGATGACCTCGTCGAGGATGAGTTGACGCATCTACACTCTCCAGCCTTGGGTGCCGAGCTTGGTGACCTGAGCCGATGTCACCCGGCCGCTTTCTTGTTCGAGGGCGCGGACAGCGGCGGGTCGTCGGGGCGGATCGACGACGAACGTGATGAAGCCACCACCACCCGCGCCTGAAACTTTGCCGGCGATGGCGCCGGCGGCGCGCGCCCGATCCATCACCCGATAGAGCGCCGCGTTCGAGATCTTGTGGGACATTCGTTTCTTGGCTTCCAAGCTCCGCCCCAGGTATCGCGCGAAACCAGGGATGTCGCCCTTGAGCAGGCATTCCTTCATGTGCTCGGCCTCCCGCTTCAGCTCGTGCATGGCCTCGATCGAATCGGTGTTCTGCCGCCGAGCGTTGCCAACCTGCTCCTGGATGATCGCCGAGGAGTCGCGCGATATGCCGGTGTAGAAAAGGAGCAACGAGCTCTCCAGCTCGGAGAGCATCCAGTTCTTTATTCGGAGCGGGTTAACGATGATCCGCTCGTACCAACCATACTCGTTTTTCCGCTGGTTGCCGCACGGGTTGGCGCTTGCCTCGTCCGCCGCTGGTAGCCAGCCACCACTAGGTCCGATGCCACCTACAACTCGACGGCCACGCCTGTCGCCATGGAGCGCTGACAGGCGTCGAGGACCTGGAGCACCCGGTAACCCTCCTCGATTCCACTGCGCGGCGGCTGGTTGTCGCGGATGCAACGGATAAAATGCTCGCACTCGCGGCGCAGCGGCTCGCCACGCTCATAGGCGATCGGCTCGGCGGGGGCCTTGAGCACGACGGGCACATCGTCCTCCCACCGGGCGGTGTGCGGATAAAGGAGGAGCTTGTCATCCCCCTCGGCAGCATCGTTGAAGACGATCATGCCGTCACTGCCGATCACGACCAACCGATGGTCTTTGAACGGGTGGAGCCAGGAAACGAAGATGTGCGCCTCGATGTCGTCGCCGAACTTCATGTATGAGACGCTGGAATCGGCGACCCCGGGGCTGAGGTACGCGCTCCCGTTGGCGGCGACCCGCGTCGGCATCCGCCCGACGAGTTCGAGGTACATGGCGATGTCGTGCGGCGCGAACGACCACAGGGAGTTCTCCTCGCGTCGAATGCGCCCCAGGGAGAGACGGTTCGAGTACATGTAACGAAGTTCACCGAGCTGGCCATCGCGGACCGCGCGCTCGAGCGCCTCAAAGGCCGGATGATACAGCAGCACGTGCCCCACCATGAGCTGGCGATCGGTCCGGGCGAGCTGTTCGCGCACACCGTCGGCTTCCGCCGCGGTCAGGGCGAGCGGCTTCTCGACAAAGACATGCTTGCCGGCCGCCAGTGCTTGCCGCGCCAACGCCGCGTGGGTGGCCGCGGGCGTCGCGATCACGACCGCGTCAATGTGCGCCGCATCGAGGAACTCGTCGACGGTGGTGTACCTAGCGGCGCCGGGATAATTCGCGGCCATGTCCTCGTGCACGGCGGGGTCGACATCGCAGATCGCACCGAGCGCACCAAGCGAGGCGAAGTTTCGCACTAGATTGCGGCCCCAGTAACCGGCGCCCAAAACGCCCACACGGAGTGACGGTGTCATGTTCGGAAGTGCTCCTTAGAGGATGCGGTCAGACTGGCCCGGTTGTACGCTTACCGGCTGCCGGGGGCACGGGGCGAGACACGGCCGGCCCGACGGCCGCTCTTCGTCCAATGACAGGGCTGGCTGGGGCGGCAGGGTTCGAACCTGCGAATGCCGGTACCAAAAACCGGTGCCTTACCACTTGGCTACGCCCCACCGGCACGCGCGAACATAGGCACAATCGTGGGGTGGGGCAAAGCGTGTGGACGCGGCCTTTAGCGGTTCAAGGCCTGGCCGACAACACGGCCCAGCTCATCGGGCAGCAGGGGCTTGCGGATGTGGCCGGTCAGGCCCAATTCGTCGGCCATGGCCGCCGTGAAATGGTGGCCGAGGCCGGTGCATACGATGACTGGAATGTCCTCGCGGCAGCGGCGCAACTCGCGCACCAGCGCGTCGCCGGTCAAACCCGGCATCGTCTGATCCGTCACCACCAGATCATAGGCGTGGGGATCGCCACGAAAGCGCGCCAACGCCGCGACGCTCTCGGTCTCGCCGGTCACCGTGTAGCCGAGCCCGGTCAGGACCTGGTCCGCCATACGGACCAGCGCAGCTTCGTCATCGACAAACATGATGTGCGCCGGCCCGTGCTTCATCGCCTCACGCCCGCCCCGCTCGCTGGCCGTCGGCAATGGCCCCTCGTGCTCCGGCAACAGAATCGCGAACGTGGTGCCCGCGCCTGGCGCGCTGTCGACCGTGATGGTCCCACCGTGATCGCTGATGATGCCGTGGGCGACCGCAAGCCCGAGGCCGGTGCCCTTGCCTACATCCTTGGTAGTGAAAAACGGCTCGAATATCCGCTCCAGCACCGCGCGCTCGATGCCGTGCCCGGTGTCGCGGATGGCGAGCCGGTGGTAGACGCCCGGCCGGATGTTGCCGTGGCGCCGAGCCGCCTCCTCGTCGACGACCATGCGCGCCAGGCTTACCTCCAGAAGACCGCCCTTGGCTTCCATCGCCTGGCTCGCGTTAACGCACAGGTTCATAACGACCTGGTGTATCTGCGAGGCGTCCGCCAGCACCGGCGCCGCATCGGCGCCGAGCTTCTGGCGGATCTCGATGGTCGAGGGCAATGTCGAGCGGATCAGCTTGAGCACTTCGCTGGCGACCAGGCTTAGGTCGGCCGGCACCTTCTCGTGTTCGCTGCGGTGACTAAAGGTCAGGATTTGGTCGATCAGATCGCGCGCTCGTCGACCCACTTGCACCACCATCTCCAGTTGCTCTCGATCGTCGGGCAGGCGCGCCCGATCGAGCGCGAGGCTCGCGTAGCCGAGGCTGATCGACAGAATATTGTTGAAGTCATGGGCGATGCCGCCCGCCAGAGTGCCGATCGCCTCCATTTTCTGCGCCTGCGGAATCTGGCGCGCGAGTGCCGATCGCCTCCATTTTCTGCGCCTGCGGAATCTGGCGCGCGAGTTTCGTTTGGGTGCTGATGTCGCGGGTGGTGGCGATGAAAACCCGCCGGTGGGTGCGGCGACGCTCGGGCAGCGTCCAGGTGCCGCCCAACTCACCCAGCGCGATCTCCAGTGGGAAGGTACGACCATCCGCGCGCCGACCCTCGATCTGCCGAATGCCGTCGAGCAGCGGTCATCGCCCGGTCTCGAAAGCCTGGCCGAGCACCTGCCGATACTCGTCATGAAACGATTCGGCGATCAGCCGCAGGAACGACTCGCCCCGGACCTCGTCGGCGCCGACGCCGAACATCTCCTCGGCGGCGGGGTTCAGGGTCTCGAGCTGGAAATCGGAATCGAAGGTGACGATGCCGTCGAACACGCTGTCGACGATCGAGCGTGCGATCTCCTCGCGCGCCTGGCGGGCGGCCTCGCGGCGCTCCATCTCGGTGATGTCGGTCTGGATCGAGACGATGCCGCCATCGCCGGTCTGGTACTCGCCGATTTGCAGGCAGCGGCCGTCGGCCAGATACACCCTGATCGGGCCACGCGGGTCGCCGTGGTGCGCCAGTCGCATCGCGATCCACGCCTCCGGATCATCGCCAAGATCGGCGACCAGCCCGCGGCCGACGGCCTCGCGCAAGATGGTCTCGAACGACATTCCCGGGACCAACTCGACGCCGGCCTCGGCGAATTGCTCACGATACAGGTTATTGCACAGGACGAGCCCGTCGGTGCTGTCATAGAGCGCGACCCCCTCGCTCATGCTCTCGATGGCCTGCGTTAGGGGATTGGCCACCGTGGAGTCATCAGCCGGCGCCAGATCGCGGACCACCGCGCCGTGATGAAGGCGACGGCGGTACATGAAGATCAGGCCGGCTCCGACCGCGACAATGACCACGATCAGCAGCGCCATACGAAGGCGCTGGCCTTGCTCTCTGGCCAGGTCGCGCTCGAGGCGGAGACGAGCCGCCAATCCCTCGAGGTCCACCCGCAGCGCCCCGGTGGCGGCCGTGAGGATCGCGGCGAGCGTTTCATCCTCACCCGTCGCGCCCGGCGCCGCATCCGCCAACGCGCGCAGCGCCGAGACGTAGGCCGCTGTCGCCTGCCCCAACGCGGCCCCCGCCGCGCTGTTGCCGAGGACCGCGCGCTGAACCGTCTCGATCGAATCCGCCGCCGCCTCGATCCGCGTGGCCAGGCGATCACGCGTCTCCGCGTCATCGGCCCTCGGCAGTCGCTCCGCGTCAAGGGCGGCGGCGCGTACCGTGCTGAGCTGGAGCTCGCCATAGTTCAGTTGGATATCGCGACCGCGTTCCGATTCAACGCTCTCGAAGGCAACCAAGAGCGCGACGAAGGCCGCGCCGGCAACCAGCACCAGGCCAAGCGCGATCCCCACGATCTGTCGATACGAGATGCCGCCCGAAGCGGTCGGGCTCATCCGGCGCTCCGGATCGCCGCCTCAACCGGCATGCGCCAGTCCATCGACCCAGGCCGGCTCTTGGTCCAACGGCGGCGGGTCAGGTGCTTGGCACACGCTGACCCAGGGGCTGACCGGCCCGGCCCAGCAACACGCCGTAGATCAGAAGCGCCGCCAACGCCCACGCTAGCGTCAGGCTCGGCAGCCAATGGGCCAGCAGACTCGGCACACCGACCAAGCTGAGGTACAGCGGCAGGCCCCATCGCCACGGCATCCACCGCGTCAGTATGTGGTGTAGGTGATTCTGATCAGAACTGAACGGCGAGTAGCCACGGGCCAGGCGCACCGCCATCAGGCGCAAGCAATCAACCACTGGGATCAGGAACCAGAGGGCGACGGCGTCGGCGCGCAGGGCCGGGAAGCCGATCCCGTAACAATAAACGGTGACGAGGCCGACGAAGGCGCTGATGGAGTAGCTCCCGGAATCGCCGAGGAACAGATGCCCCGACAGGTTGAAGATCAGCGCCACTGCCAGACCCACGGCCAACACGATAAGCAGCGGCTGCAGGTGATCGGGCGAGTTGGCGAACAGCAAGCTCGTCCACAACAGGGACAGCCCGATCGCGAGGCCGTCCTTGCCATCCGCCATGTTGGTCGCGTTCTGCACCCCGACCAGGCAGAGCAAGCTGAACCCGAGCATTAGCCAGGCGCCAGGCGCGATCAGATGTGGGTAGAAGCTGAACAGCAGAAAATCGACGCTGAGGGCCGGCACCACGAGCAAGGCGCCCAGGCACAGCATTGTCGATAGCAGCAGCCGATAGAGCGGGCGAATCTGGCCCCGATCATCGATCAGTCCGACCAGCAGAAAGACCCCCGCCGTTACGCCCAGCGTCGCATACAGTGGCGCCAACGTCGTCGTCACCGCGAGCACGACACACATCGCCCCGACCGGCGCCATGACGGCGATGCCACCCACGAGCGGCGTCGGCCGGGCATGCGTCTTGCGCCGCCCGTCCGGCATATCGAGGAGGCCGAGCCGCCGCCCGATGGGACGAGCCCACAGGCAGAGTAAAAGGCTGACCGCCCCAAGTATAATATAGGCCGCAATCATCAGATCATGCGCCCACGCGCCCCGCGAATAGGCAAACATTGGGACAATTTGTCAAGAATTAGGGTGTAGGACGGGCCAAGTCGTGGGACGTCATCACCTCGTTGTGATCGTGTCCCGGCAGGTGGTGTAAGAGCGTTGCGCTCTACGCGGCTCCCGGCGGGTAGGGCCGGGACGTTCAGGCTGCCACGGTGGGCAGCGTGATGGGGACACCATCGCCCAGCGGAGCGATTGATTCCAGCGTCATGTATCTCCTTGAGACGGCCCACTCGTCGTTCTGCTCGAGAAGGATGGCGCCGACGAGCCGTGTGATGGCGTCTTCGTTGGGAAAGATGCCGACGACGTTGGTGCGGCGCTTGACCTCGGCATGGAGCCGTTCGATCGGGTTGGTCGAATGCAACTTCTGGCGGTGCTCCTTGGGGAAGCTCATGTAGGCGAGGACGTCGTGCTCGGCTTCGTCCATGAGAACTGCCAGCTTGGGGACCTTGGGCCTGAGCTGGTCGGCGACCTGACGCCACTGGACCTTCGCGCTGTCGGCGTCCTCCTGGGCGAAGGCGGTGGCGACGAAGGCGGAGACGACGCGCCGACCCTGGCGGCCGGCATGGGCCAGCAGGTTGCGGGCGAAGTGCACGCGGCATCTTTGCCAGGTGGCGCCGAGGATCCGGGTCGCGGCGGCCTTCAGGCCCTTGTGGTCGTCGGAGATCACCAGCTTCACGCCGCGCAGCCCGCGCCGGGCCAGCGAGCGCAGGAACTCGGTCCAGAAGGTCTCGGCCTCCGACGCGCCGATCGCCATGCCCAGGATCTCACGCCGGCCTTGGTCGTTGACGGCCACAGCCACGGTCACCGCGACCGAGACGATGCGTCCGGTCTGGCGCACCTTCACATAAGTCGCATCCAGCCACAGATAGGGCCAGTCGCCCTCCAGCGGTCGATCGAGGAAGCCGTTGACCTTATCGTCGATCTCGCCGCACAGCCTGGAGACCTGGCTCTTGGAGACGCCCGACATCCCCATCGCCTGAACCAGATCGTCGACCGAGCGGGTCGACACGCCCTGGATGTAGGCCTCCTGGATCACCGCAGCCAGCGCCTTCTCGGCCATCCGCCGCGGCTCCAGGAAGCCGGGGAAGTAGCTCCCCTTCCTCAGCTTCGGGATCTTCAACTCGACCGTGCCGGCCCGGGTCTCCCAGGACCGGTCGCGGTAGCCGTTGCGGTGGGTGATACGATCCGCCGAGCGCTCGCCGTGAGCGGCGCCGGTCAGGCCCTCGACCTCCAGTGCCATCAGCCGCTCGGCCGTGAAGCCGATCATCTCGCGAAGCAGATCGGCATCGGAGCTCTTCTCCAAAAGCGCGCGTAGGGTCATCATGTCCTGGGTCATCGTGGTTCTCCTTCGGGTCAGGTTGGTTCGCACTAGCCCAACCCTAAACCGGAACCGCGATGGCCTCCGCTGTGGATAGCCGGCTTGCCTACGCCAGACTCTCGGCGGTCGCTACGGCAAGCCGCCTACCCACAGCTACCAGAGGCTCCAACAACTCCTACACCACGTCCTGGGACACGACCCTCGTTGTCGGCCCACCGCGACCCGCCTTCATGTCGATGAGGAGGGGCCACGGGGCCTAGAGTTCGGCTGGTGGGTCGATGCCGCTTGCCGCGAGCTGGCCAGTCAGTTCGTCACGCAATTCACCAAGCGTGGCGTCGTTTTCGGCTTCGATCCGGGCGACCAGCACCGGCTGGGTGTTGGAAGCCCGCAGCAGCCACCAGCCGCCGCCGTGCGTGACCCGAACCCCATCGATGGTCACCACGTCAGCCGGCGATGTCTTAAGCCGCCCCCTGACCTCCTCGACCACGGCGAACTTCCGATCGTCTGGGCACGGGAAGCGAATCTCCGGCGTATTGTGGAGAGCCGGCAGCGAATCGCGCAGCACCGACAGGTCCTCGGCGCCGGCGGCGAGCAAGCTGATCAGACGTACGGCGGCATAAAGCGCGTCGTCATAGCCGAAATTGCGATCAGCTCCGCCTGTGCGGTCCGCGAAAAAGATATGGCCGCTCATCTCGCCCGCGAGCGGCGCGCCCGTTTCCATCATCTTGCTTTTGATGCGCGAGTGGCCGGTCTGCCACATCAGCGGCTTACCACCGAGACGCGCGACCTCGTCGAACAGCACCTGGCTCGCCTTCACGTCGGCGATGATTGTCTCGCCCGGATGCGCCGCCAGCACGTCGCGGGCAAGCAGTGCGAGGATTTGATCGCCCCAGAGGATCCGCGCCTTGTCATCGACCACGCCGATGCGATCGCCGTCGCCATCGAAGGCAACACCAAGATCCGCGCCTTCGGCGAGCACCGTCTCGCGCAACTGGCTCAGGTTTTCGACGACCGTGGGATCGGGGTGGTGAACCGGAAAGGTGCCGTCGATTCGTTCGTTCAGGACGACGTGGCGTCCCGGCAGACGCCGCGCTAGCATTTCCATCGCCTCCCCGGCCGCGCCGTTGCCAGCATCCCAGACCACGCTCAGCGACCGCTCGCCCCGGTACGCCACGACCAGCGAATCAACGTAGACGCTAAGGCGCGGTTGCTCCCGCATGGCGGACGGGGTAGCGGAAGCCGCGTACGCGCCGCTGGCGATAACGCGTCCGAGCTCCTGGATTGAGTCGCCGAAGAAGGCCTGACCGTTCAGCACGAACTTAAAGCCGTTGTAATCCGGCGGATTGTGCGAGCCGGTCACCATGACGCCGCCATCGGCGCGACTGGTGTGCACCGCGTGGTAGAGCATTGGCGTCGGGCCGAGCCCGGCGCGATCGACATCGATGCCGGCCTCGACAAGTCCGCGCGCCAGCGCCGCCTCCATCTCTGGAGAGCTCAATCTGCCGTCGCGGCCGGTGAACGCGCGCGTGCCGCCCGAGGTCGCGATCATCGTGCCGAAGCCGCGCCCGATGGCGTGCGCATCCTCGGTACTGAGCGTCTCGCCGACCACCCCACGAATGTCGTACTCGCGGAGGATCGATGGATCGAGCGTATGAATCATGGCGGGAATTTAGGGGATGCGATGCGGAGCCCTCCTAGTATCACGACCGAGAAGGGCGCAAAAGGCGTTCAACGTGCGCCCCGTGCCCGACCGCGCCTTTATTCCTCGCCCCCGGCGAGGCCGGCGCTATCATGGCCGATATGTGCGGAATCGCCGGCTTGATGGATCACCGGAGGCGGATGTCGCGGGGCGAGCTGGCGGACGTGGCTCGGCGCATGGCCGACACTCTTGCCCACCGTGGGCCCGACGCGGACGGCACGTGGGTCGACGATAGCGTGGGCATCGGACTCGGTTATCGTCGTCTCGCCATCATCGACCTGTCGACCGAAGGCAACCAGCCGATGGTCTCGCCCGAGGGGCGCTTCGTCATCGTCTACAACGGCGAGGTCTACAACTTCCCCGAGCTGCGGCGTGAATTGGCGGCGTCCGGGCACGGCTTTCGCGGCCACTCCGATACCGAGGTCGTCCTGACGGCGATCGTGGCGTGGGGTTTGCGCGCCGCCCTCGAGCGAATGGTCGGCATGTTCGCCTTCGCACTGTGGGACCGTGACGAGCGTCGCCTCCACCTCGTTCGCGACCGACTCGGCATCAAGCCGCTCTACCACGGGCGGATTGATGGCCGCTTCGTCTTCGCGTCCGAGGCCCGGGCGCTGCGGATCTGCCCCGGCTTCACCGGCGAGATCGATCGCGACGCACTGGCGCTGTACATGCTGCGCAATTGTATTCCCGCCCCCTACTCGATCTATCGTGGTATCCACAAACTGCCGCCGGGATCGATCCTCACGCTCGACGACAAGGGCGGCGAGGCGGTTATCTCGCCCTATTGGTCGCTTAGGCAAGTCGCGGAGGCCGGCGCGCGCCACTCGTTTGGCGGCACCGACGGCGAGGCGGTGGAGGCGCTGGAATCGGTCATCGATGAGGCCGTCCGGGCGCGGCTGATCGCCGACGTGCCGGTCGGCGCGTTTCTCTCGGGTGGCATCGATTCCAGTGTCGTAACGGCGTCCATGACGCACGGTCGCGCCGAGAGGGTGCGCACCTACACGGTGGGCTTCGAAACCGCCGACTACGACGAAGCCGAGGACGCCGCGGCCGTCGCCCGGCACCTCGGCACCGCGCACCATCCCCACACCCTGACGGCAGCCGAGGCGGTCGCCGTGGTACCCAAGCTAGGTCGGCTGTTCGACGAGCCGTTCGCCGATTCGTCCCAGATCCCAACCTATCTCGTCGCCGAGATCGCCCGGCGCGACGTGAAGGTGGTGCTGTCTGGCGACGGTGGTGACGAGCTGTTCGCGGGCTACAATCGACACCTCTGGTGCGAGCGCGTGGCGAGTTGGGCGGCGGGCAAGCCGCGCCTGTTGCTCAGCGGGCTCGCTCGTGCTCTCACCGTTCTCGCCCCCGAATCGTGGGACCGCGTGCTGGGCGCCTTCGAGCTGGTGCTTCCGGCGCGGCTGCGCCTGAGCCATCCCGGCGACAAGTTGCACAAACTCGCGGGCGTGCTCGGCGCGGGCGACGCTGGCGCAATGTACCGCGCCCTGGTCGGCCACTGGCATGACCCCACCAGCGTCGTAATCGGCGGCCGCGAGCCCACCTCGCTCGCCTCGCAAAGCAGTAGTTGGGCGGACATACCGGACTTTACCAGGCAGATGCTCTACCTCGACACGCTCACGTATCTGCCCGACGATATCTTGACTAAGGTCGATCGCGCGACGATGGCCGTGGGCCTGGAGGCGCGTGTGCCGCTCTTGGATCACCGCGTCGTCGCGTTCGCCTGGAGTCTGCCGACCCACCTCAAGATCCGCGCCGGGGTGGGCAAGCACATTCTACGCCAGGCGCTCTACCGCCGCGTGCCGCAACCGATATTCGAGCGACCCAAGCGAGGCTTCGAGGTTCCACTGCACCAATGGTTGCGCGGTCCACTGCGCGACTGGGCCGAAGATTTGCTTGCGCCCGCGCGGCTGCGCGACGAGGGCTTCTTCGCGCCCGCGCCGATCGAGGCGATGTGGCGCGAGCACCTCTCGGGACGCCGCAACTGGCATCACCACCTGTGGGATGTACTGATGTTCAACGCCTGGCTCGCCGAGCAGAAGACGTAGGGTCCTCCCGCGCGCTCACGATTGAGCGAGCGCCGCGGAACCTTCGGCCCCAGGCTCGCTCGCGGGCGCGGGGAAAATCGTGGTGGTCCGTTCCATGAGGTAATAGGCGACCAACCCCACCCACTCGTGCGCTGCCCGCGACAGTGTTGCCAGGTTCGTGCCGATGTTGAGATCGCCGAGGTAGGTGAGGTCCTTCGTGGTTCTGTAGTCCACCGGGTAGGCGATCACCTCCCAGCCAACGCGGCGGAAACAGCCGACCGCCCGCGGCATGTGAGACGCCGAGGTGATGAGCAGCCAGCGCTCGCCAACCGCGGGTTCGGCGAGTTGGTAGGCGAAGAGAGCGTTCTCGTAGGTGCTTCGCGACCGGCTCTCGAACTCGATCCGCGCGGTGTCGAGACCGAGCTCGGTGAACAGCCGCTTGGCATCGGCGGCCTCGGTGAGCAGGCTGCCGAGCCGCCCGCGAACAGCAGCCGGGCATCGCCATGGCGTCGCGCCAGGGTGACGAAGGTGGTCAGGCGTTCGGCACTGTCCTTGAGCGCGACTTGGTCGCGCGCGGCGGTCCGATTCAGGTCGAAACTGCCGCCGAGAACGATGATGCCATCGGTGTCGGCCGGGACCACCGCGAGCGGCGGAAAGCGGTTTTCGAGCGCGTGATAGAGCCAATGACCGACCGGAAAGATCGAAACCAGGCAGAGGACGAGGATGGCCCCGGTCGTCAGCGCCCGACCGACTCGCCGCCAGCGGGTCCATAGCAGAACGGCGCCGACCAGCAGCGCCACCGCCAGCATGGTCTCTGGATCGACGATGTTCCACAGGATCTTCGAAGACGCGAACATGTGCCGGCACGGGCCCTAGCCGGCGTCGGAGCCGGGCGAGCGCGGCCCGCTCAGATGCTCTTCCCAAGCAATGGCGGTGCGAACGATCGTCGACAACTCGTCGTGGCGGGGCCGCCACCCCAGGCGCTCGCGGATGCGATCGGCATTGGCGACCAGGGCTGGCGGATCGCCCGCCCGGCGCGGCGCCGAGGTCGCATCGATCGGCCGGCCGGCTTGCGCCGCGACCGCGTCGAGCACCTCGCGAACCGAATAGCCGCGACCATAGTGTCCTGATCGATAAATGGATATGATTATGTCTCTATTTGTTTTTAGGAGGCGCGATTGATGGCGAGAGTGGCGGTGACGATCTCTTTGAGCGATGACGAGCGCGCCGAATTGGAGGCGCTGTCTCGTCGTCGCAAGACGTCGCAGGGGCTTGCGCGGCGGGCTCGGATCGTCTTGGCGGCGGCGGAAGGGTTGGAGAACAAGGAGATCGCCGTTCGTCTCGAGGCGAGCGCGGACACCGTGGGCAAGTGGCGTCGCCGCTATGCGGCGGAGGGCCTCGACGGTCTGTACGACGAACCCCGCCCCGGCGCGCCGCGTCAAATCGGCGATGACGCCATCGCGGAAGCGGTCCGGCTGACGCTGGAAGAGACGCCGCCGGACGCGACCCATTGGAGCCTTCGCTCGATGGCGCGGGCGAGCGGCCACGCGCCCTCGACCATTCATCGCATCTGGCGGGCCTTCGGCTTGCAGCCGCATCGCTCGGAGACCTTCAAGCTGTCGAGCAATCCCTTCTTCGTGGAGAAGGTCCGCGACATCGTCGGTCTGTATTTGGCGCCGCCGGATCGTGCCCTGGTTCTCTGTGTCGACGAAAAGAGCCAGATCCAGGCCCTGGACCGTTCCCAGCCCCTCTTGCCGATGCGCCCCGGGCAGGCGGAGCGGCGCAGCCACGACTACAAGCGCCACGGCACGACCTCTCTCTTCGCGGCCCTCGACATCGCCACGGGAGAGATCATCGGCAAATGTTTCCCGCGCCATCGGGCCCGAGAGTTCCGCAAATTCCTCGACCTCGTCGAGGCGAACGTCCCTGGTGATCTCGACATCCACATCGTCATGGACAACTACGGGACCCACAAGACCAAGGCGATCCGCGACTGGTTCGCCAAACGGCCGCGCTGGCAGGCCCATTTCACACCCACCAGCGCCTCCTGGCTGAACCAGGTCGAGCGCTGGTTCGGGCTGCTGACCGACAAGCAGATCAGGCGCGGCGTCCATCGCTCCACCAAGGAGTTGGAGCGCACCATCCTCGACTACATCGACACGACAAACCAGAACCCCAAACCCTTCAAATGGACCAAATCCGCCGATGACATCCTCGCCGCCATCCAGCGGTTCTGCCTCCGAACAATCGAAACCGCTGAACAGCAGGCGAAAATCATGCGAACTTCGGAATCGGGACACTAGCAGCCTGTCGGACTTGAGCCGGGAGTCGAAATAGGATTCGATGGTATCAGTTGAATCGCTTATGCACGACGTTCCGGCGGCACGAGATGTTGCGTTGGGCGTGGTTGTAGGATAGTTGGTTCCTGGTTTGTTCGATTACCAGGAGCCGCCCCATGGATCGCTTCCCCGACAGTCTGATCGCCTTCCAACGCATGTTCCCGCACGACGACGCCTGCGCGGCGTGGCTCGCCTCGGTGCGCTGGCCCGAGGGCTTCGAATGCCCGCGCTGCGGTCATGATCACGGCTGGGCGCTACGCGGCAAGGCCCACACGTTCGAGTGCGCGCGCTGCCATCGCCAGACCTCGGTGACGGCGGGGACCATCCTGCACGGCAGCAAGCTCGCGCTCACCGTCTGGTTCTGGGCCGCCTACCTGATGGCGACGCATTCGAACGGGATCGCGGCGCTGCAGCTCCAGAACCAGCTCGGGATCGGTTCTTATCGCAGCGCCTGGCTGCTCGCCGCCAAGCTGCGCAAAGCCATGGTCGATCCCGAGCGCGACCCGTTGTCGGGCCTCATCGAGGTCGACGAGACCGCGCTGGCGTTCCGCACCAAGAATGATCCCGTGGCCGGCGGCGCCGGGCGCAGCCACGACGGCAAGCTGCTCGTCGTCGGCGCCGTCGAGGTCGGCGACGGCAACGCGCCGGGCCGCCTGCGCCTGGCCGAGATCGCGTCCTACGGCGCCGAAAGCCGCAACCGCTTCATCGGCCACAACATCGCCGCCGCCAGCACCGCCAAGACCGACGGCTGGGCCGGCTACGCCGCGGCCCCCGTCGAGACCCACGATCCCCACGTCATCGGTTCCATGGCCGCCCACCTCGTGCTGCCCTGGATCCATCAGGTGTTCTCCAATCTCAAGGGCTGGGCGCGCGGCGTCTATCACGGGCTGCGCGCCAAGCACCTGCAAAGCTATCTCGACGAGTTCGTGTTCCGCTTCAACCGGCGCCGGACACGCCACGCCGCCTTCCGCTCGCTGTTCGGCATCGCCGTGTGCACCAAGCCCTTCACCTACAACATGTTGGTCCGGCCGGAAGCTGGTGCATAAGCGATTCAGTTGATTTGCCCGCGCGTGATGGAGGCCGTCATGAGCAATTTCCGACCGGTCGACCGGGAGACGGGGTTTCTGCTGCCGCCGTCGGTGGAGGAATGGCTTCCCGAGCGGCATCTGGCGCGCTTCGTGGTCGAGGTGATCGAGCAGTTGGACCTCTCGGCGTTCGTGAAGGCCTATCGCGGCTCGGGCTCGGCGTCCTATCACCCGAGCATGCTGCTGGGGCTTCTGGTCTACGGCTACGCCACGGGGGTGTTTTCGAGCCGCAAGTTGGAGCGCGCGACCTATGATTCTGTCGCTTTCCGCTTCATCGCGGCCAACGATCATCCCGACCACGATACCATCGCCGCGTTCCGGCGGCGTTTTCTCGACCGGATCGAAGGGCTGTTCGTCGAGGTGCTGCTGCTGGCCCGGGAAGCCGGGGTGCTGAAGCTCGGCACGGTGGCGCTGGACGGCACCAAGGTGCACGCCAACGCGAGCCGGCACAGCGCGCTGTCGTGGAAACACGCCTGCGAGCTCGAAGCCCGGTTGAAGGCCGAGGTGGCGGAGTTGATGGCGTTGGCGGAGGCGGCCGATGGGGCGGATGTGCCCGACGGGATGTCGGTGCCCGAGGAACTGGCCCGGCGCGAGGATCGTCTGGCCCGCATCGCCGAGGCTAAGGCGGTGATCGAGGCGCGGGCGCGCGAACGCCTTGAGCGGGAACGGGCCGAGTACGAGGCGAAGCTCGAGGCGCGCGCGGAGAAGGCCGAGAAGACGGGCCGCAAGCCGGGCGGCCGTCCACCCGAGCCGCCGGTGGCCGGGCCCGGGCCGAAGGACCAGGTCAATCTGACCGACGCGGACTCGCGCATCATGCCGGTGGCCGGCGGCGGCTTCGAACAGGCCTACAACGCCCAAGCCCTGGTGGCGGCCGACAGCCTGCTGGTGGTCACCAACGACGTGGTCCAGGCCCCCAACGACAAGCGGCAAATCGAGCCGGCGCTGGAAGCGCTCGCCCGCCTTCCCGAGGCGCTGGGCGCGCCCGAGACCCTGCTGGCGGACAGCGGCTACTTCAGCGAGGCCAACGTGAACGCCTGCGCCGAGGCCGAGATCGCGCCGTTGATCACGCCCGGCCGGGAACGCCATCATCTCTCCTGGAAGGACCGCTTCGCCGGCGCGCCGCCGCCCCCGGAGAACCCGACGCCGCTGGAAGCGATGACACATCGACTGGCGACGCCCGAGGGCCGGCAACTCTACGCCCTGCGCAAGCAAACGCCGGAACCGGTGTTCGGCATCATCAAATCGGCCATGGGCTTCCGCCAGTTCTCGCTACGCGGCCTGGACAAGGTCACGGGCGAATGGAACCTGGTGACCCTGGCCTGGAACATAAAGAGAATGTTCACCTTGCAATACGCTTGAGCAGGCGGCCGGACTCCGTACCTCGCGAAAAGGAATAAGAGTATGCTCGCCTTGCGGCACGCGCGAGCAAGCGAACGTACTTCGTGCCCTCACGAGAGGGCATAAGAGTATACTCACCCTGCGGTACGCGCGGCCAAGCGACCGCACTCCGTGTCCTCACGAAAGGCGCTCGATCCCATGACCTCTCCACATCGCGATCCGTCCACACCCATTCTCGCGGACCTCAGTCCGACAGGCTGCTAGGCCATGGCGGGAGGGTTGGCGTGCCGAGCGCGCTAAACACTGTGCAAAAACACTGTTTGACTTATGCACGATGTTTGCTACATGTTGGCCAAAGCCGTTGGCCGGGCTGAGTGCATTCGACCCCCAACAAAAACAACAACGTCACTTCTTTGTCCTGCCTGGGCGAGCGGATAGACTCTTGGGCCGCGCGCCATCTAGTGGTGCTCCCTCCTTATCGCCATCACGCTTCAGCATCGGATATTGACTCGACATGAATCTACTTGAGCTGAAGAGAAAATCGCCGACCGAACTTCTCGACTACGCCGAGGAGTTGGAGATCGAGAACGCGAACACTCTGCGGAAGCAGGACATGATGTTCGCCATCCTCAAGCAATTGGCCAACAAGGACGTCGAGATCTCCGGCGGCGGTGTCGTCGAGATACTGCAGGATGGCTTCGGCTTTCTGCGGGCGCCCGAATCGAACTACTTGCCGGGTCCCGACGACATCTACGTCTCGCCCGGCCAGATCCGTCTCTTCAGCCTACGCACCGGCGATACCGTCGACGGGCAAATCCGCGCGCCGAAAGAGGGCGAGCGCTACTTCGCGCTTCTGCGCCTCAACAAGATTAACTTCGAAGAACCGGAGCAGACCCGCCACAAGGTCAATTTCGACAACCTGACGCCGCTCTACCCCGATGATGTGCTTCCGCTCGAGGTCGACGATGCCACGGCTAAAGATGTAAGTGCGCGGGTAATCGATCTTATTGCGCCGCTTGGCAAGGGACAGCGGGCGCTTATCGTCGCCCCGCCGCGCACCGGCAAGACCATGCTGTTGCAATCGATCGCCAACTCGCTCGCGATCAACTGCCCCGATATCTATCTGCTGGTGCTGCTGATCGACGAACGGCCCGAGGAAGTTACCGATATGCAGCGCTCGGTCAAGGGCGAGGTCATCAGCTCGACCTTCGACGAGCCGGCCGTTCGCCACGTTCAGGTCGCCGACATGGTAATCGAAAAGGCCAAGCGCCTGGTCGAGCACAAACGCGATGTCGTGATCTTGCTCGATTCAATCACCCGCCTGGCGCGCGCCTACAACACGGTCGTCCCATCATCCGGGCAAGGTGCTCTCCGGCGGCGTCGATTCGAACGCGCTCCAGCGCCCCAAGCGTTTCTTCGGCGCGGCTCGCAACATCGAAGAGGGCGGCTCGCTCACCATCATCGCGACGGCGCTGATCGACACCGGCAGCCGCATGGACGAGGTGATCTTCGAGGAGTTCAAGGGCACCGGCAACTCCGAGATCGTGCTCGACCGCAAACTCGCGGACAAGCGCACCTGGCCGGCCATAGACATCACCAAATCGGGCACCCGCAAGGAAGAGCTCCTGGTCGATAAGGGGACGCTGGCCAAGATGTGGGTGCTGCGCCGAATTCTCTCGCCGATGGGCGTAGCGGACTCGATGGAGTTCCTGCTTGAGAAGCTCAAGCACACAAAAAACAACAGCGAATTCTTCGGCTCGATGAACACCTAGGGCCGACGCCTTGGGCGGCTCCACGCTTGGTGTTGGCCGACGCCCCTACGGCATCAGCACCGTCGAGCCGGTGGTGCGGCGCGCTTGAAGGTCGGTGTGCGCGCGCGCCGCCTCGGCCAGCGGATAGGTCTGGTTGACCTCGATCTTGACCGCGCCCGAGCGCACCACCGCGAACAAGCTGTTGGCGGTATCGAGGAGTTCCTGACGGCTCGCGGTGTAGGTGAACAGGCTCGGCCGGGTGATATAGAGCGAGCCCCGCTGCGCCAACACGGCCGAGGTCGACCGGCGGCACTGGGCCCGACGCCGCGCCGAACAGCGCCATCAGCCCACGCGGGCGTAGGCAATCGAGCGAGTCCATGAAGGTGTCTTTGCCGACCGAGTCGTAGACCAC
>CBDDBU010000016.1:0-38586 GCA_965226045.1 Alphaproteobacteria bacterium | reverse complement strand
AACCTCCCACACGCGGTCCGCCGCCAGCCGCGTGGTGGGCGCGTCGGCCCGCGCGCGGGCCCCTCCTATGGACTACCTGTACGACCTCCGCCGTGCATCCCCAAAGGGGTCAACATTGCACGCCGATAGGGGGTCAATGTTCAACGCCGATTGACAGACTGCTGGACGTATTGAGAAGATTCTGTCGCAAAGCGCCACTCTTGCGCCTTGTGGCGGTAGACCAGACAGACGCAGCCCTCGGGCTGCTCCTCGCGGCATGAGGTGGTTCACATTTAGGAACCCGTCCTCGTGCCGAGGCGACGCGACGCTTATGCGGCTTTTCTGCGCCGGCGCGCCACGACGCCGAGTCCGACAACGCCGAAGCCGAACAGGGCCAGTGTAGACGGTTCAGGTACAACTCACCACTCAACCTCCGCGCAAACCACCTGACCGCTCTGTCCCACGCTCGACTGGGCCACGTTCGTACTAGTACCGAAACCCATATGCCCGCCCAAGCCGGCGCCGGTGCATCCCGAGCCGGCGCCGGTGCATCCCGAAGTCTTCTATGCACCAAAAATTGTTGCCGCCCCCCCCATGGAGGAGAAAAAAGTTCGACCAGCTGCGCTGAAGTCGAATAATAGTTGCGTCGCGGTCGCAGCAGGTGCCGTGCCAAGCAAATTGGTCTGACCTTGAGTCGCGAAGTCGATCACGTCCGGCGAACCGCCCGAGAGGTTCGGAGCGGCCAACGTTAGAATCCAGTTCGTGATATTGGCGGATGTCAGTACGCTCAGCGTTCCGTCCGTTTCCACAAAACCAGTGACGGTCCCTGCGCCGATGGTGCGATCGACATCGTAGACAATGGGGACGGCGGAGATGTCCCGGTCGATGTTGAAAAGTTGAGGTAGGTGTCGCTCTCCTGGAGCCGTTAGGCTCCGGGTGCTGCAAACCCAAGAGGGAGAACGACACCATGGGAAAGAATATCCGTAGTTCCAGTAGCCCGAAAGCCCTTGCCACCTCGTTTCCTATGCCGCCGCTGGCAGACGCGATGGACGCAGTCCGTCTCAGCGTGGATCGGTTCTGTCTCCTGGCCGGGGTCGAGGCCTTGGCCGAGATGATGGAGGAGGACGCCACGACCGTGTGCGGGGCCCGACATCGTCGCCATGGGAACCGTCGGGGTTATCGCTGGGGCCATACGCAGAGCGAGATCGGCTACCACGGCGGCCGCGTGAAAGTGCAGCGGCCACGGGTTCGCGACCATGCTGGCAAGGAGGTGGGTTTGGAGAGCTGGCAGGTGCTGCGCGACGGCAACCTGTTGCTCGAGTGGGCGCTCAACCTGATGGTGCTGAACGTGTCGACCCGCAAGTACCACCGCGCGGTCCGTCTGCCCGAGGGCGACCTGGCGAAAGCGCGTGGCGACGGCACCTCGAAGTCGGCCGTTTCCCGGCGCTTTGTGGCGCTGTCGCGCAAGAAGATGAAGGCCTGGCTTGCCTCGGACCTCTCGGAGCTCGACCTGCTGGTCATCCAGATCGACGGTCTGCATGTCGGCGACCATGTCTTGGTGGCGGCGATCGGCGTCGATGGCAACGGCGACAAGCATGTCCTGGCCGTGGTCGAGGGGGCGACGGAGAACACTGTCGTCGTCCAGGCCTTGCTCGACAATCTCCTCGCCAGGGGGCTCGATCCGACGCTGCCCCGGCTGTTCATCGTCGATGGCGCGAAGGCGCTCAGCAAAGCGATCCGCAACACCTTCGGTGTGGCCGCCGCCATCCAGCGCTGCCAGGTCCACAAGGGCCGTAACATCATCGAGCGCCTGCCCCTGCATTTGCATGCGAGCGTCAAGAAGGCGCTCCGTCAGGCCTGGGACCAGGACGACGCAGACAAGGCCGAACGGCTGCTGCGCAACCTGGCCCGGCGTCTGGAGCATGAGGAACCGGGCGTCTCGGGCAGCATCCTGGAGGGGCTGGACGAGATACTCACCGTCATCCGCCTCGGCCTGCCGCACGAACTCCGGCGCTCGCTCGCCTGCACCAACATCGTCGAGAACGCGCTCGGCACGGTGCGCCAGGTCACCCGCAACGTCAAACGCTGGAGACACGCCGAGATGGCGCTCAGATGGACCGCCGCCGGCCTGCTGGAGGCCCAGAAAACCTTCCGTCGCCTCAAGGCCTATCGTCAGCTGCCCATCCTCCGAAATGCTCTCCAGGAACACTTGAGAAAGGCTCAGGCCGACAGTGCCATTGAAACCATCATGAAGGCAGCATAGCATCATCAACCAGCGACGCCTGCCCCACGAATTTCAACAGAGATAGGGACATCGCCGGGACGGCGCGCACGGCTGTTGAGGCAGCTATGCTCCCAACCGCCAGAGCCGCGAGCAATGTGACAATTTTCGGGCCGCGACGCCACATAGGGTCGCCTTGATTGACTTGGCGTTCATCATGTCAGTGCTCTCCGTCCTTGAAGGCTCGCCCCGTCAAGAGTACGCCCCTGTTTCCGCCCCCTAATTTCAAGGCTTCTGTCGCGCGATGTATGTGGCTCCCGTCACACTTCCTGCGACGCACCATCTACGTGGTTGACGGGCCGCGTCGGTTGCGCTGGTTGCCGGGCTGCCTAGTTTTTCTAGCCCAGAGGTTTCATGGCGTGGCGGAATTCGTGCCGTTTGGCAGCATGAGTCCCGGCGCGTGCCTCATGCTCAAACTGACCCACTACCCGGCGACGGCGAACCGCGAAAACCGAGGGCGACCAGATAGGTCTCGGCCGATTCGCGGCGGCTCGCGGGCGGCTTGGCGTGACGCACGCTGTCGAACGAGCGTTTGAGTCGGGCGAGAAGCCCGGCTTCCGCTCCGCCCTGATAGACCTTGACGACAAAGGCGCCGCCCGGCGCCAGAATGGTTTCGGCGAGCCCGTACGCCACCTCGCACAGCGCGACCACCCGCATGTGGTCAGTCGCGCGGTGACCGGTCGCGGCGGGCGCCATATCGCTGAGGACCGCGTCCGCCCTGCCCCCCGCCGCCCCGACGATATCGGCGCCGGCCGTGGCCGCCATCGCGTCAAGCTCGAGAACGATCGCGCCGTCCAGCGGCGCCATCTGATTGATGTCGACCGCGACGACTCGGCCCCGTCCCGCGCGCTCGATCGCCACCTGGGTCCAGCCGCCCGGCGCGGCGCCAAGGTCGACGACCAGGCCACCCTGCTTGAGAAACCGAAAGCGGTCGTCGAGTTCGCTGAGCTTGAAGGCGGCCCGCGAGCGATAGCCCTCGTCTCGCGCCGCCGTGACATAGAGATCGCTGATCTGACGCGCCAGCCAGCGCGCCGAGGACGGCTTGCGCCCGCGCTTATGCTTTAGCCGCCGCTCGGTGGGGTGGTTGCCACGACCTGAACTCGGTGCCACCGCCGCTCAGTTGCCAGCGACAACTTCCGCGTCGGCGGCGTCCATCAGCGCGAGCAGCATACCTTCGCGCAGGCCACGATCGGCGACGCGGATCGATTCGACCGGCCAGGCGCGCAAGATAGCTTCGAGGATGGCGCAGCCGGCGATCACCAAATCGGCGCGGCCCCGCCGAATGCAGGGATGGCGAACCCGATCGTCATAGTCCATCGCGGAGAGCCGCTGCGCGGCGCTCCGCACGTCATCTAGCTTCATCCAGCTGCCATCGATGCGCGCCCGGTCATAGCGCGCGAGGTCAAGGTGGACGGCGGCCAGGGTGGTCACCGTCCCCGACGTGCCAAGCATATGCACGGCCGTCTCGGCGATTTTGCCCGCGATGCCGTTGGCCGCCTCGAACGGGCTCAACAGATCGGTGGCCTCACTGACCATCGCCGCGTACACGGGCGGCGGTACCGAGCGGCCGCCGTGGCGCTCGGCCATGGTCACGACGCCACAGCGCAGCGACGTCAGATCGAGCACGCGGGGCTCCATATCCGGCTCGATCGCGAGCCACATCAGCTCGGTCGAGCCGCCGCCGATGTCGAAGACGATGGCGCGCGAGCAGCGCGGGTCCAACAACGGCATACAACCCGATAGCGCGAGGTGAGCCTCCTCGTCGGCGCCGATGACTTCCAGGTCGAGGCCGGTTTCGGCGCGCACCCGATCGAGGAAGGCATCGCCATTGACGGCCCGCCGGCAGGCCTCGGTCGCGATATAGCGCGCGCGAGAGACGCCATGACGGCGCAGCTTGCTCGCACAGACGCCGAGCGCCGCCACGGTCCGCGCCATCGCCCCCTCGCTCAGCCGTCCGCTGCCCTCCAGGCCCTCGCCGAGCCGCACCAGCCGCGAGAACGAGTCGACCACCTCGAAGCTGTCGCCGCACGGGCGCGCGATCAGCAACCGGCAGTTGTTCGTGCCCAGGTCGATCGCCGCGTACGCATGGCGGTGGCGGCCGCGCGGCGACGATCGCTCGCCCCGCGCCTCTCGCTGACCGCCTGTCGCTTCTGGAGCCCGAAGGTCCACGGCGATCCCCCCGCCCATGCCGCCACTGCGACGGTGGTCCGATAAGTATTTACTCTAACAGGTTCGCCCGCACAGGCGAATACAGGCGCCAGCACTGGATTTGCGTCAGCGCCGAGCATTGATCTAGGCGCCCTCGCGGGGCACACTCACGGCGGACCCAAGAAAGCCTCGTTGGGGGATAGTTTAGCGGTAGAACATCGGACTCTGACTCCGAGAGCCCTGGTTCAAATCCAGGTCCCCCAGCCAACCATTTCAAGCAGTTACATTGACGGCGCTCGCCATGAGCTTCAAGGTCGCCCCGACGGCCGAGAAGGCCTGGCTGAGCCAGGTGCGGAGGATAGTGTCATGAAGATCGACGGTGGATGCCACTGCGGCCACATCACATACGAGGCAGAGGTTGACCCCGAAAGGGTAGTGATCTGCCACTGCTCGGACTGCCAGACGCTATCGGGCTCGGCCTTTCGCACGGTGGCGTTCACGCGCGAGGGCACTTTCAGACTTCTTTCGGGTGACCTGAAGATCTACGTCAAGACGGCAGAGAGTGGCGCGCAACGCGAACAGGCTTTCTGCCCCGAGTGTGGTACACCGATCTTCGCCGCTACAGTCGGCGACGGGCCGAAAGTCCATGGCATCCGTGTGGGCAGCGCTCGCCAGCGCGATGAGCTTATCCCCCAACTGCAAGTCTGGTCGCGTTCGCAACAGCACTGGCTGCCGTCTGAATTCGCCGCCGCTCGAAGAGTCGAGAAGCAGCCCACCTAACCCACGCGAGCCCTTCTCGCGTTACTTGTCGCGGCGCACGCGCCCGAGCCGACGACAGCTTTGTATGCCCGACTTTGTTTGGTGATTCCGCACCGAGTAATGGCGGGCCAACTGTTCTTTGAGGCGCAGCGACGGTCAGTATATATTGACCCGCCTCCAGACTTCTCGGGGTGTGCGGAATACTCAAACTCCGATCTATTCCGGCAATTACTTCTCACCCCGTTGAGATATCGGCCACCTCTTGGGGCTTTTAGTCTTCGGCAAGGAATTGGATCACCGCGATGGCCAATTCTTGTGGTTTGTCCATATGGACGTAGTGGCCAGACTTGTCGATGACCTCCAATCTGGCGTTGGGCAGCCGCGCCGCGATCTCATGGCCCAATTTGATGCTGATAAATCGATCGTACTGGCCCCAAAACCACCAGAACAGGTGCATGTAGTTCGGGCGCGCGCGGCTCGAAATACTCTTGGCTCGTTCGGAAGTTATGGAAGTACGCCAGAAAGGCGTCTTGGGTGCTCCTCCGCCCGGCATCGGCCCGGAACTCTTGACGCACCTCGGCCGGAAGGGAGTGACCACGATAAAACCCTTTGAGGTAGGCGATTTGGGTCGAGACGCCCGGAAACCACCGAACCAAGGCCTTGCCGAGGATCGGACCCCTTCTTCGCGAAACTCTTGAGCTCCCACGACGAGAACTCGGGCCGAGGAAACGGAATGCCGTCCATCACCGCCAACTTGGCGACTCGGGTCGGGTGTTCCAGGCCCACCAGCAACGCGGGCAAGAGGGCGATGTCCGTGGCTACCAGACTCGTTTGACCGATGCCAAGCGTATCCATGAAGTCGACAATCAGGTCGGCGAAGCCGCCCGACGTGTAGCCCTCGGGCGACGGCAACGGGTCGCTTCCGCCAAATCCCGGCCAGTCGAGCGCCAACACGTGGTACCGCTCGGCCAGCAGCGGCGCCACGGCGTATCAGCCCTGCAGATTCTCGGGCACGCCATGCAGCAATAGCACTGGCGGTTTCGCCGGATCGCCCAGCTCGGCATAGCGGACGTTGAGCCCTTCCGTGTTCAACCGCACGGTCGTGGTAGCCAGCAGACGATTCTGTTGCGCCACGGTCATTTCCTCCGATCTCACATTAGCGGAAAAGTCCGGCCGGCCCTGACTGCTCGGCTTGCAGGTCGAAAGCGCCAGCGATAGGCTTGCCGAATCAGTAGACGCCCGCCGCAAGAGCGGATCGGTTAATGGAGAAAACGATGAAGCATGGATATCTAGCCGCGGCATTCGCTGCCGGGCTCGTACTCGCGACGGGTGTATCGAGCCCGTCGTTGGCACAAAGCACGGTCAAGATTGGGATTCTAATGGGATTCACCGGGCCGATCGAATCGCTGACGGTGGGCATCGCCGCCGGCGCCAAGATCGCGATAGCGGAGGTCAACGAGTCAGGAAAGTTGACCGGCGGTATAACGCTGGAAGCGGTTGACGCCGACACCACCTGTGTCGACTCAGCGGCCGCGACGGCGTCCGCCGAGAGACTGATCAACGACGAGGGCGTGGCCGCGATCGTCGGTGCGCTGTGCTCCGGCTCGAGCATCGCCTCGGCCAATAACGTCGCCATCCCGAACGGCGTGGTCATGGTCAGCCCGGCGTCCACGTCGCCGGCAATCACCGGTCTCGACGACAAGGGCCTGTTCTTCCGCACCGCGCCCTCCGACGCCCGACAAGGTCAAATCTTGGCCAGTGTGCTGAGCGCCAAGGGCATCAAGACGGTCGCCCTGTCGTACACCAACAACGACTACGGCAAGGGATTCGCGGACTCCTTCACAGGGGCCTTCGAGGGCATGGGCGGCGCGGTCGCGCTGTCGGCGGGCCACGAAGACGGCAAGGCCGACTACAGTGCGGAGGTGGCGGCGCTCAGCGCGACCGGCGCCGAACACCTCGTCGTCTTGGGTTATCTCAACGACGGCGGCAAGGGCATTATCGACGAATCCATCAAGTCCGGCGCTTTCTTAAGCTTCTCGGGCGGCGATGGCATGATCGGCCAGTCGATCATCGACGCCTTGGGCGATGGCATCGACGGCATGATCGGGACACGGCCAGGCGGCGAGGGCGATGGCGCCAAGAAGTTCGCCATGATCGCCGAGAGCAACGGCCTGGAGATGAACGGCCCGTTCCAGGGCGAGGCCTATGACGCTGCGGCGCTGATCGCGCTGGCGATCCAGGCTGGCGGCTCCGCCGACCGCGCCAGCATCGCCAAGCACATCGCCGCAGTGGCCAATGCGCCAGGCGAGAAGATTCTTCCCGGCCAACTGGCGAAGGCGCTCGACATCCTCGCCGGCGGCGGCGATGTCAACTACGAGGGTGCGTCGATGGTCGAGTTCAACGACGCCGGCGACCCGCCCGGCGCCTATCTTGAACTGGTCGTCAAGGATGGCGCCTGGACCACCGTCAAGGCGCACTAAACTCCGCGACATTTGCTGACGGCAAAGAAGCCCTGGGGTCACCCCCGGGGCTTCCTACTTCCGCTGCATAGCTTCGGGCAGAAGCCCTCTGGGCGCGAAGCGCAACACCAACAATAACAAAAACCCCATCACCAACGTCCGCATCTGGGGCGCCCGCTCGCTCAGGACGCGGGCCAGATCACTCCCCTCCTCGGTCAAGTTCTCGCCCACCACCGCGAACAGCCACGCGGCGACTGGCTCCGCTTGGATCCAAACGAACCAAATCAGTAGCCCGCCGACCACCGCGCCAAAGTTGTTGCCGCTCCCACCCGCGATCACCATCACCCAGATAAGAAACGTGTAGCGCAAAGGTTGGTAGCCGGCCGGCTCGAACTGCAGGACGTTGGTGGCCAACATGGCGCCGCCGACGCCGATCAAGAAGGAGCCGAGGATGAACACCTGGCGGTAGCGCCGGGGCACATCCTTGCCCATCGCGTTGGCGGCCTCTTCGTTGTCGCGAATGGCCCGCATCATCCGGCCCCACGGCGAATTCAGCGCGAGGTGCGCCAGCCACAAAAAGAACCCCAGAAACGCTGCGATGAGCGCGACGAAGAACAGCTTGTTGACGATCAGGCTGGCGTCGGCCGCCAGATTGAACGGAGCGCTCCGCAACGCCGTCACCGAGGGCACCGGCGAAGGCAGCCCCGTGACATTGAGGACACCACGGGTAAACCAGCCCTCGTTCTTCAGGATGGCGATGACGATCTCGGAGATGCCGAGCGTGGCGATCGCGAGGTAATCCGAGCGCAGACCGAGCGCGATCCGAGCGATCAGCCAGGCCGCCGCCGCCGCCAGTAGTCCGCCGACGCACCACGCCAACAAGATCGGCAAGCCGAGGCCGCCGAGGTATTTGCTGTCGTCGCCGAAGCCGGTTGATTCGATGACCTTGATGGCTGGCTCGAAGAGCTCGTTGAACAACGCCAGGCTGACGCCGAGGATGACCACCACGACCAACGCCCGGGTCAAGATCGACAGATGCCCGCGTAGCAACCGATCGACGACCCAAGCGAGCGTGGCGCCCAGACCGCCGATCAGCCAAGCGAGCCATAGCTGCCGTTCGGCGTCGAGTCGGCGCGGCAGGTCCCGTTGCAGCTTCTCGATCGCTTCCGCCTGGCCCGTGGGATCGGCCAACATCGGTCCCAGAGTGTTGGCCATCTCGGCGGTGACCCAGGGCATCGACACCAGGACGCAGGCGGTCGCGCCGATGGCCGCGAAACCCATAACGCCGGCGTTGAGTTGTCCGGCGTATCCCCACTGGATGTTGAACCCCAGCGCCATGACCGCCGAGATCAGTCCGACCGTCAGAAGACCAAGCGCGAACGACCAGCTTTGCAGGACCCCGGTCAGCACGATCAGCAGCGCCAGAAGCGAGAAGACAGTCCAATAGCGCCGGTACGTCACCACGTCACATCACCTGCCCTTGAAGATTCCCGTCGGCCTGAACAAAAGCACGACGACGAGGATCAAGAACGACACCCCGAATTTGTACTCGGTCCCCAACAGCTGGAGATTGCCGGCCATTTCCCAGCTGTCGGGCAGCACGTAGTTGGCGACTTTCTTGTAGTTGGCGGTAACGAACACCTCGGTGAACGCCACCAAAAAGCCGCCCAGGATCGCCCCCTGGGGCCGACCGATGCCGCCAACGATCGTGGCGGCGAAGATCGGCAACAACATCTGAAAATAGGTGAACGGCTTGTAGCCCTTGTCCAGGCCGTACATCGTCCCGGCCAGCGCCGCCAGCGAGCCGGCGATCAGCCAGGTAATGGTGACCACCCGCTGAGGATCGATGCCCGAGAGCCGTGCCAGATCTTCATTGTCGGAGAACGCCCGCATCGACTTGCCGGTGCGAGTTCGGGTTAGAAACCATAGGAGACCCAGGAAAACGGCAACCGCCAGCACGACCGTGAGTACCTGGATCAGGTCGAGCCCGAAGCCTTCCGCTAGGCCGGTCGCCTTTTTGAACTCGGCGACCGTGAAGAACACGACCTCGGGCTCGCTCACGTGCACGAACTCTTGCTGGGTCGCGAAATCGGTTTTGACAACGACCGCCTTGGCGCCCAGCTGATCGGTCAGGGCGACCGGGTCCACGTCACCGATGGCAAAGGTCCGGCGTTCGTTGAACGGGGTCAGCCTGGGGCCCTTGATGAGCCGGGTGATGCCGTTCAAGAGAAACATCACACCAATCGACGCCATCACCACGACGACCGGCGGGCTTTTGATCCGCCGATAGTAGCTGAAGACCACACGGTCGACCGAGACGGCGAGCAGGCCGGTCGCGGCCATGGCCACGGGCAGAAGCAGCAGTCCGGCGGGTATCGGGTAGGTGAAAATGCCGAAGTGATTAAGGAGTTCGACGCCGATCAGCGACACCATCGCGCCGAACGCCATCATGTCGCCATGGGCGAAATTGGCGAACCTCAGAATGCCGAAGACCAGCGTCACGCCGAGCGCACCGAGCGCCAGCGCCGAGCCATAGGTAATGGCGGGCAGGATCAGGAAATTGAAGATCCACAGAAAGGCGTTGAGGAGATCGACGGCGAACAGCATCACGGCTAGCGCGACGTTGCCGTGTTCATCGGCGTTGGACGCAGCGGACCGAGGCGCCACATCTCGCGCTGAAGCCACCCCCTCCCCCCGCCCCCTCCCCGCCGGGGAGGGGGCGAAGTATCGTGACCGCTACCCCCTCCCCCTTTGTGGGGGAGGGTTGCGGTGGGGGGCATGGACGCACGGAGGCGCTCACCAACGAGTACACGATCTAGCCACCGATGAAGGTCCTGCGCACCTCGGCGTCAGCAAGCAGCGCCGCGCCGCTGTCGGTGTAGCGGTTCTCGCCGTTGACCAGAACGTAGCCGGTGTCGGCGATCTCCAACGCTTGGCGCGCGTTCTGCTCGACCATGAGGATGCCGATGCCGGTTTGCTTGATTTCGAGAATGCGGTCGAACAGTTCGTCCATCACCAGTGGTGATACACCGGCGGTCGGCTCGTCGAGCATCAAGAGGTTGGGCTCAGTCATCATCGCACGGGCCACCGCGAGCTGTTGGCGCTGGCCGCCCGACAACTCGCCGGCCGCCTGACGGCGCTTTTCCTTAAGAACGGGGAACAGGGCGAAAACCTGCTCGACGCCGGCGCTGATGTCGTCGCGCCGCAGATAGGCGCCCATTTCGAGGTTCTCCTCGACCGTGAGGCTCGGAAACACGTTCTCGGTTTGCGGCACGAACGCCATGCCGCGGCGAACACGTGCCTCGGGCGCCAGCGCGCCGATATCCGCGCCATCCAGCAGGACCGATCCAGTGCGTAACTGGACAAGGCCCAAGATCGCCTTCATGGCCGTCGACTTGCCGGCGCCATTGGGGCCGACGATCACCGTGACCTCGCCTCTGTCCACCTCGATCGAGCAGCTCGACAGGATATCCACGCCGCCATAGCCGCCCGACATGTCGCGAGCACTAAGCAGTTTCATTGGGCGCTTCTTGGGTTGGGATGAGGCGCCGCTTCATACCCGACCCGAGATAAGCTTCGATGACAGCCTCGTCAGCCTTGATCGCCTCCACGGTACCTTCGGTCAGCACCTTGCCCTCAGCCATCACAATCACCCGGCTGCACAAGCGGCTGATGAAATCCAGGTCGTGCTCGATCATGAAGAAGGTGTAGCCGAGTTCCTCGTTGAGGCGCTGAATCACATGGGCGATCTCACCGAGAAGCGCGCGATTGACCCCGGCGCCAACCTCGTCGAGCAAGACCGCCTTGCCGTTTAACACCATCATCGTGCGCCCGAGCTCGATCAGCTTTTTCTGGCCACCGGAAAGGTTGCCGGCCGGCGTGTTGGCGAGGTGTCCAAGGTTGAGAAAGTCGAGCACTTCGCGCGCCTTGGCCAGAACCACGCCTTCTTGGCGGCGGACCAAGCTGGGTCGGAACCAGGTCGACACCAGGTCCTCGCCGGCCTGTGCGGCGGGGACAACCATCATGTTCTCCAGAACGGTCAGTCCGCTGAACTCATGGGCGATCTGAAAGGTGCGCAGCAGCCCCTTGTGAAACAGCGCGTGCGCTTCCAGCCCGGTGACGTCATCGCCATCGAACAGAACCCGGCCCGACGAGGGCTTGAGGTTGCCGGCGACCACGTTGAAGAGCGTTGTCTTGCCCGCGCCGTTGGGGCCGATCAGGCCGGTAATCGAGCCCTTGGCGATGCGCAGGCTGACTTCATCGACTGCGATCACGCCGCCAAAACGCTTGCTGACGCGCTCGACCTCGATCATCCGGAATGCAACGGTCTAGAGATGGGGGCCTCGGAGAATGAGGATCCGAGGTCCATTATATTCGGTCGCGGGCGGACAGCATACCGCTGCGATGCGTTGGCTAGCCCGACTGGCCGCCCTCTACCGTCTCGGAGCTAGCATTGCCCGACTTAAGCGCCCAGGTCGCCGCCGTCGCGACGGATCGTCTCCACGTCCGCACCGCTTCCGACCTGACGGTTGGTCGCCAGACGAGTATGGATGCCGCATTCCGTCTTGGCCTGGCCGCGCCAGCGACCGTCGCGCGCCTCCTCCGCGTGGGCGACACGATCAGTGCACGGCATACAGCCAATCGAGCGAAACCCGTCGGCCTCCAAGGGATGTGGGGGCAGGCCATGTTCGGCAACATAGCCTTCAATATCGTCACGGCCCCAATCGGCTAGCGGGTTGATCTTGATCCGCCCCTCGGCTGCCTCGATCCGCGAGAGTCGCGCGCGCGCCGCGCTCTGAAAGCGCTTGCGCCCGGTGATCCAGCCGTCGAACCCGTCCAGCGCCTGGTGAAGCGGTGCCACCTTGCGCAGATAGCAGCACCGATCGGGGTCGCGCGACCACAGCATCCCGTCGGCATCCACCGGCTCGATCTCGTCACGACGGGGGCCGATCTCGCGAACGTCGGTGAGCCTAAGCCGCGCCACCAGCTCGTCGCGGTAGCTCAGGGTCTCGCCGAACAACTTACCGGTATTGAGAAACAGCACCGGTACAGTGGGGTTGATGCGCGCCGCCATGTCTAACAGAACCGCTGATTCCGAACCGAACGACGAGACCAGCGCGATCCGGCCGGCGAGTTCGTGGCTAATGACTCTCCTCAGTAGCGCGGCGGCGTCGAGTTGTCCGCAGCTCGAGGCCAATACTTGCGCTTGGTGATCGGTCGTGGCGACGACGTCGGAGCGGGTCAGCACGGCTGGCCACGTGCCGTCCGACGGCTGACCATCGCGGGCGTTTGGCCGTCCGAGCCCGGCTGATACCACACCCCGATCTCGCCGAGCGCATCGCGCCACGCTTCGAGCGGGCGCTCGCCCGCGATTTCGAACGCATCGAAGCCGCAGCGCGCCATGAACGGGAGCTGGTCGCGCAGGACATTGCCGACCGCCCGAATCTCACCGCGAAACCCGTGGCGCTCGCGCAGCTGGCGGGCGTGGCTGTAGGCACGACCGTCGGTGAATTTCGGGAACTCGAGGGCGACCACCTCGAAGCGATCGAGGTCGTTGGCTATCAAGGCAGGCGATTGATCGCTGGCGAGGCGAATACCGAGCAAGGCGTTCGTGTTCCGAAGTCGGCCCCGTTCCGCCCGCCAAAGTTCCAGCGAGACGATGGGTCGGGACGCCTCGGCCAGCTCGGATGCGCTCGCGATCGTGACCCAGATGTCGTCGACAAGCTCGCCATTCTTAATGAGCGCCATGGAGCGCCTCTTTGAAGGGGGTGAGGCCGACGCGGCGATAGGTATCGAGGAACGTTTCGCCGTCCTCGCGGCTGGCCATGTAGGTCTCGACCAGGATCTCCACCGCGTCGGTCACGTCGTCATAGGCGACCGCCGGGCCGACCAGGTCACCGAGCGCCGCGTTCTCGTCGGCGCTGCCGCCGAGGGTGATTTGGTAGAACTCCTTGCCCTTTTTGTCGACGCCGAGAATGCCGATGTGGCCGACGTGGTGATGGCCACAGGCGTTGATGCAACCCGATATCTTGATCTTGATATCGCCAATATCGTGCTGGCGTCGCAGATCGCCGAAGCGCTCCGTCAGCTGTAGGGCCACCGGAATCGCCCGCGCGTTGGCGAGGTTGCAGAAATCGAGTCCGGGGCAAGCGATGATGTCGCTGATCAACCCGATGTTAGGCGTCGCAAGCCCCGCCGCCGCCAGCGCCCGCCAGACCGCCGGGACGTCATCGAGGCGGACGTCCGGCAAGCTCAGGTTTTGCTCGTGGCTGACGCGAATCTCGTCGCGGCTGAAGCGCTCGGCGAGATCGGCGACGATATCCATCTGCGCCGAGGTGGCGTCGCCGGGTGCGCCGCCCTCGGGTTTCAGTGAGACGTGGACGATGCCGTAACCGGGTTGTTTGTGCGGATCGAGGTTGCGCTCGCACCACATCGCGAAGTCGGCGTTGCCCGCGCGCAGGGCCTCGAACTCGGGTGCCGATTCGTCGAGCCGGGCGTATGGCGATGGCGCGAAGTAGGCTTCGATCCGCGCGATCTCGTCTGCGGGAAGCTCGAGCGGACCATCGCGCAGATGCCGCCACTCCTCCTCGACCATCGCCGCGAATTTCGCCGCGCCGAGGCTGTGCACGAGGATCTTGATGCGCGCCTTGTAGAGATTGTCGCGCCGGCCGAGCAGGTTGTAGACGCGCAGAGTCGCCTCGAGGTACGAGAGCAGATCCTTCTTCGGCAGGAATTCGCGGATGGTCGGACCGATCATCGGCGTCCGCCCCTGGCCACCGCCGACGATGACCGCAAAACCGACCTCGCCCGCCTCGTCGCGCTTGATCTGGAGGCCGATGTCGTGGACCTTGATCGCGGCGCGGTCCCGCGCCGCACCGGTGACCGCGATCTTGAACTTGCGCGGCAGGAACGAGAACTCAGGGTGCAAGGTCGACCACTGACGGATGATCTCGGCGTAGATGCGCGGGTCCTCGATCTCGTCGGCGGCGACGCCGGCCAGGTGATCGGCAGTGACATTTCGGATGACGTTGCCGCTGGTCTGAATCGCGTGCATCTCGACGGTCGCGAGGTCGGCCAACATGTCGGGGACATCGGCGAGTTTGGGCCAGTTGAGCTGGAGGTTCTGGCGGGTGGTGAAGTGGCCGTAGTCGCGATCGTAGGTGCGAGCGAGGTGCGCGAGCATGCGCATCTGGCGCGACGACAACGTGCCGTAGGGGATGGCGATACGCAGCATGTAGGCGTGCAGCTGCAAGTACAGGCCGTTCATCAATCTGAGCGGCTTGAACTCGTCCTCGGTCAACTCGCCGCGCAAACGACGCGCAACCTGACCACGAAATTGCTCGACGCGCTGGCTGACCAGGGCGTGGTCGAACTCGTCGTAGCGGTACATCAGGCGGCCCGCCGAGGCGTCGCCGGGAGCGCCGCCGGAACCTCACCGGCCGCCACCGTGGGGCCAGCCGACCGTATGCGCTCGCGCTGCGAAGTCGGCTCCAGACCATCGCCAAGGCGCGCGACCTCCATCGAGTACGCGCCGACGATGAGGAGATCGGCCTCCGCCTGAGCCGCCCGCGCCAGTAGCGCCATCTCATCGTCCTGATCGAGCGCGACCCAACCGTTGCCGAGACGCTCCGACCAGTCACCATCGGCGTCGAGATAGACCACGGCGCCATCGCCGAGCCGATTGGCGGTGACGATCTTGAGCTTCTGCGGCTTCATCCTTCTTGTCCGCCGATTCAAACAGCGGCCGCCAGCGTCATAGGCGCAGTGGCGGTATGGGATTGGGCGGCCAGAGAGTCGGCCCCGAGGGTTTGGCGCGCGTGAACCACATCGCCAATGATGATAAGCGCGGGCGCCGTGATGCCGTGGACACGGATAAGATCGCTAAGCCCGCCGAGCGTACCCGTGACCGTGCGCTCGCCCGGCAGCGAACCGTTCTCGATGACGGCGACGGGCCGCCCGGCCGAGCATCCCAGCGCCATCAGGCGCGTCGAGATCGCCGCCGCGTTGGCGATTCCCATGTAGATCACCAGCGTCTGCCTGGCCGTCGCCAGGCCCGCCCAATCCAGCTCGGGCTCGCCCGCAGCACCGTGACCGGTGACAAAAGTCACGGCCTGGGCGGCATCGCGGTGGGTCAGCGGAATCCCCGCCGCGGCGGCACAGCCGACGGCCGCCGTAATTCCCGGCACGACCTCGACCGCGACATCGCGCGCCGCAAGGTACTCGAGCTCCTCGCCGCCGCGCCCGAAGATGAAAGGATCGCCACCCTTGAGCCGGACCACGCGCCGGCCCTGGGACGCATGGTGATGGAGAAGCGCGTTGATCTCGTTCTGACTGCGGGAATGTTGGCCGGGCGCCTTGCCAACATCGATGCGCGTGGCGTCGCGGCGCGCGAGTTCGATGATCTCGGACCCGACCAAACGATCGTGGACGACCACGTCGGCATCCTGTAGCAACCGCGCCGCCCGCCATGTCAGTAGGTCAGGACTGCCAGGACCGGCGCCAACGATGGCCACGCCGCCGGTCGGCGCCGCGATGTTTGCGCGCATGGACGCCGCCATGGCGACGCTGGCATCCGCCTCATCACCAGCAAGAACCTGGGCGGCGATCGGACCGTCGAAGAACCGCTCCCAGAAGCGGCGGCGCGCGGCGGCCGGCACGCGGGCGCGGGCCTCTGTTCGGAATGCCTCGGCGAAGCGAGCGAGCCGCCCAAGTCGGTCGGGCAGCAGCCCCTCGATGCGAGCGCGAAGCCGGCGCGCCAACACCGGAGCCGCGCCACCGGTCGAAATGCCGACGATGACCGGATCGCGATCGACGATCGCGGGCATGACGAAGCTCGACAGATCGGGGCGATCGACGACGTTGGCGAGCACACCCTTCGTCCGTGCCGCCCCCGCCACGCGCGCATCGATGTCGCCACGGCCGGTCGCGGCGTAGACTACCGCGCACCCTTCGACATCGGTGGTCGCGAAGGGCCGCGCCCACCACTCGAGCTCGCCGGCCTGGGCGGCCAAAGCGATCTCGCTGTCGACGACGGGCGCCACGACCGTCACGGCCGCCCCAGCGCGGCACAGCAGCCTGATCTTGGGCACGGCCGCACCACCGCCGCCAACGATCAGCGCGCGGTGCGCCTTCACGTCGAGGAATATGGGCAGATATCTCATGTCTCGCTCACCGACGTTGTCGCTCTACTAGTCGAGCTACGCGGCGCGCCCGCCTTCCGCAAGGGAAAACTCGCGAAGAACTAGAATAATTTTCCTCCGATCTCGATAATTAGTGAAATATGAGGCATTGTTTGCTACGTATTCGGCGTTGAACGGAACAGTAAACCAACCGGGATTCACATGGCCAAGCTGGACGACACCGACCGCCGCATCCTCGAATGCTTGCAGGAGAACGTGGCGATGCCAATCGCCGATGTCGCGCGGCGGGTCGGGCTGTCCTCGACGCCGTGCTGGCGGCGCATCCAAAAGCTTGACGAGGCCGGGGTCATTCGACGCCGCGTCGCCCTGCTCGACAGCGACCAGCTCAACGTCGGCGTCACCGTGTTCGTCTCGGTCAAGACCACCCAGCACAACGCCGAGTGGCTGGCGCAATTCGCCGCCGCCGTGGAGGAGATACCGGAGGTGATGGAGTTCTATCGCATGAGCGGCGAGATCGATTACCTACTGCGCGTGGTTGTGCCCGACGTCGCCGCGTACGACGGCTTTTACAAGCGGCTGATCGAGCGCACCGCGCTGGCCGACGTGAGCTCCTCGTTCGCTATGGAGCAAATCAAGTACACCACCGCCTTGCCGCTTGACTATTCCTGAGGCGGCGCGCCGGGCACGGCTACTGTTCGCGTAGGGCGCGCCACGGCCCAATCGCGGGGTCCTCGGCAAGTTCGACGCGTACGAGGCCGACCGTGCCTCGATGGCCGCCCGCCAGCCGCCGATCGCGTGATCGAGCGCGCTACGGCGCCATGCGACGTGCCAACTTGCGACACCGGTCACGCCTGCAAACCGAGGTGTGGTGACGGCGATCACGTGGCCGACGCGGCATCGCTCTCATATTTGGATCGGGACCAATCAGGAGCCAGGGCCGGAGAGATGAAAAAGACTCTTATCGCTCGCACCGTCATCGTTGCCTTCACGCTCTTGGCCCTGGCGACCGTCGCCGGCATCGCCCGCACATCGGCGACGGTGTTGCGGGACATGGCCGATGGCACCGCCGGCGCGCTCGCTGTGCTGATCGCCGGCGAGGCGGTCTCGTCGACGACGATCCCACCCCGCTGATCCCCACCCTCCGCTAATTCTGGATCAGGCCGCGCACGCGACTAGGCAGGCTTGAGCCGGGAAAATCTTGCGCCGACCGGTCAGTTTTGGCCGGCCGCCCCGCGCGCGCACGCCCGGCGGCGGCGCCGGGCGATCTCGGAACGCCGCCTTTTCATACACCAAAACAGCGACTTAGGTTGTTTGTTGTTGGTTGATTTGTGGTTTGGCATGAGGGCTGCGGAGGAGAGGGTGCGCCGGATGGCGCGCGCGCCGAGCTGAGCCCCGAAGTGGCTTGGCCTTAACAGCGGCGCGATAGCGCGGCGCCACAGCGCGGCGCCAGGAGAAGGAGTGGAACATGGGTGCGTTTTCGGTCAACACGAATGAGACCGCTTTCATCGCCCTGCAGAGCCTGACGCAGACGATCAAGCGGCTCGAAAAGACCCAGCTTAACATCACTACCGGCCTGCGCATCAACGGACCCAAGGCCGATGCCGCCACCTTCTCGATCGCCCAGAACCACCGCGGCGACATCGCCGGCTTCACCGCCGTCAAGATCGCACCGTCGTCGGGCGAGGTCACCGTCGATGTCGCCATCACCGCCGGAAAGTCGATCTCCAACCTGTTGATCGAGATGAAGGCTAAGGTCATCCAGGCCAACCAGGCCCGCCTCGACTCCAACTCGCTATCAGCCCTCAACAACGACTTCGCCGCGCTCCGCGATCAAATCACCACCATCGTCCAAACCGCCGAGTTCAACGGCGCCAACCTGATCACCTCGGGCGCCACCGATCTCTCCGTCCTCTCCACCGTCGATGGCTCCACCATCGTCGCCTCCGCTCAGATCATGGACACCGCCACCCTCGGCATCTCCGCCACCGACCTGACCTCCTCGGCCTCCGCCTCCCTGGCCCTTACCGCCATCGACAACGCCATCACGACCGTCTCCTTCAAACTCGCCAACCTCGGTTCCTCCTCAAAGCGCATCGAGGTCCAGTCCGACTCCACCGTTCAACTCGTCGACATCCTCAAGGTCGGCGTCGGCAACCTCGTCGATGCCAACCTCGCCGAGGAATCAGCCGACCTCCAGTCCCCACAGGTCAAACAGCAGCTCGGCATTCAAGCCCTCTCAATCGCAAACACAAACCCACAGAGCATCCTCGCCCTCTTCCAGTAAGTTTTGCGCGACGGCGCCACGTCGCTTGGGCGGTTGCCGCCGCCATGCCAATATGGCGCCCTCATCACGCCTTAAAGGGGACGCGCCATGCCGGCCAAGACCGAGATGTACAACTGGAATGATCTAGCGAGCGAGGAAGTCCGCCCGGGCGTTACCCGCAGCGGCTTTCGCGGCGAGAAGGTGCTGCTGGTCATGAACCGCCTCGAGCCGGGGATGGACCTTCACCCGCATCGGCATCCGTTCGAACAAGTCCTCTACATCGTGTCCGGACGCGCCCAGGTCCATGTCGACGACGAAGTCTTCGAGGCCAGCCCCGGCAGCTTGATCCGCATCCCGCCTAACGCGCTGCACTACGCCGAACCGGTCGGCGACGAGCCGTGCTTCAACCTCGATGTTTTCGCGCCGATCCGCGAGGATTACCGACACCTCATCGAGTACCAGAGCGAGGAATTCGCCGACCCCAAATAGCCATCTCGGGGTTCGCCGCAAAGCGTCTTGGATGTGACCGCGGTCACGCGCCCGCCCTTTGGCCATGCGAGCGCCGTCACTCACGGGGCCAGCGTGACCACGCACTACGTTCCGAGTTGGGAACATTGAAGACGCCGTGGCGCGGCTCGGTCCCACCGCGGCGCCCTAGCAGCCTGTCGGACTTGAGCCGGGAGTCGAAATAGGATTCGATGGTATCAGTTGATTTGCCCGCGCGTGATGGAGGCCGTCATGAGCAATTTCCGACCGGTCGACCGGGAGACGGGGTTTCTGCTGCCGCCGTCGGCGGAGGAATGGCTTCCCGAGCGGCATCTGGCGCGCTTCGTGGTCGAGGTGATCGAGCAGTTGGACCTCTCGGCGTTCGTGAAGGCCTATCGCGGCTCGGGCTCGGCGTCCTATCACCCGAGCATGCTGCTGGGGCTTCTGGTCTACGGCTACGCCACGGGGGTGTTTTCGAGCCGCAAGTTGGAGCGCGCGACCTATGATTCTGTCGCTTTCCGCTTCATCGCGGCCAACGATCATCCCGACCACGATACCATCGCCGCGTTCCGGCGGCGTTTTCTCGACCGGATCGAAGGGCTGTTCGTCGAGGTGCTGCTGCTGGCCCGGGAAGCCGGGGTGCTGAAGCTCGGCACGGTGGCGCTGGACGGCACCAAGGTGCACGCCAACGCGAGCCGGCACAGCGCGCTGTCGTGGAAACACGCCTGCGAGCTCGAAGCCCGGTTGAAGGCCGAGGTGGCGGAGTTGATGGCGTTGGCGGAGGCGGCCGATGGGGCGGATGTGCCCGACGGGATGTCGGTGCCCGAGGAACTGGCCCGGCGCGAGGATCGTCTGGCCCGCATCGCCGAGGCTAAGGCGGTGATCGAGGCGCGGGCGCGCGAACGCCTTGAGCGGGAACGGGCCGAGTACGAGGCGAAGCTCGAGGCGCGCGCGGAGAAGGCCGAGAAGACGGGCCGCAAGCCGGGCGGCCGTCCACCCGAGCCGCCGGTGGCCGGGCCCGGGCCGAAGGACCAGGTCAATCTGACCGACGCGGACTCGCGCATCATGCCGGTGGCCGGCGGCGGCTTCGAACAGGCCTACAACGCCCAAGCCCTGGTGGCGGCCGACAGCCTGCTGGTGGTCACCAACGACGTGGTCCAGGCCCCCAACGACAAGCGGCAAATCGAGCCGGCGCTGGAAGCGCTCGCCCGCCTTCCCGAGGCGCTGGGCGCGCCCGAGACCCTGCTGGCGGACAGCGGCTACTTCAGCGAGGCCAACGTGAACGCCTGCGCCGAGGCCGAGATCGCGCCGTTGATCACGCCCGGCCGGGAACGCCATCATCTCTCCTGGAAGGACCGCTTCGCCGGCGCGCCGCCGCCCCCGGAGAACCCGACGCCGCTGGAAGCGATGACACATCGACTGGCGACGCCCGAGGGCCGGCAACTCTACGCCCTGCGCAAGCAAACGCCGGAACCGGTGTTCGGCATCATCAAATCGGCCATGGGCTTCCGCCAGTTCTCGCTACGCGGCCCTGGACAAGGTCACGGGCGAATGGAACCTGGTGACCCTGGCCTGGAACATAAAGAGAATGTTCACCTTGCAATACGCTTGAGCAGGCGGCCGGACTCCGTACCTCGCGAAAAGGAATAAGAGTATGCTCGCCTTGCGGCACGCGCGAGCAAGCGAACGTACTTCGTGCCCTCACGAGAGGGCATAAGAGTATACTCACCCTGCGGTACGCGCGGCCAAGCGACCGCACTCCGTGTCCTCACGAAAGGCGCTCGATCCCATGACCTCTCCACATCGCGATCCGTCCACACCCATTCTCGCGGACCTCAGTCCCGACAGGCTGCTAGGAAGAACGATGGCAAGTCGGGCACAGCACGACCGAGATCTGGCGATCAATCTGATGCCGACTCTCGGCGCACGCCGGGCGATGCACGCCGCTGAGCAGTACGGCTGGTACGGCGTCGCGGTCGCCATTCAGGCGCTGCGCAAGGCAGCGATCAGCGATGCCCCGGTCAGGACGGAGGGACGGATCGAGCGCTTCGACGAAGTCGCCATGCACCACGCGCCCCACCACTAAACCTCTCCGGGGCGCGCCGCGGCTTGCGGCGCTCGGCGCGCCTCTCTAGAACGGGCCGACCATCGCTGCGGCCTCGCCCGCTCATGTCTGAACCAATCAAACCCGGACCGCCCTTTGGCGATCGATCCTCGCCCACCCAGAGATGGACCGCGGCGCGCTATCAGCGCAACGCCGGCTACGTCGCCCAGCTCGGTTTGCCTGTGGTCACCCTGCTCGCCCCCCAGCCCGGTGAACGCATATTGGACCTCGGCTGCGGCGATGGCGCGTTAACCACCGCGATCGCGAGCGCCGGCGCCGATGTAGTGGGTATTGATACGGCGCCCGACCAAGTCGCGGCCTGTCGCGCGCGCGGGCTCGATGGCCGGATTGGCGACGGGCAGAACCTAACTTTCTCGGCGGAGTTCGACGCCGTCTTCTCCAACGCGGCGCTGCATTGGATAAGCGCGGCCGACGCCGTCATCGGCGGTGTTCGACGGGCGCTCAAGCCGGGCGGCCGCTTCGTCGCCGAGATGGGCGGCGAGGGCAACATCGCCAGTCTGATCGAAACGTTCGACACGGTGCTCGGGGCGCGCGGGATCGACAAGGCGCGCATGGCCCGCTGGTACTTTCCGAGCGCCGAGGTCTACGGCGCAAAACTCGCCGACCATGGGTTCACCGTCGAGCCGATCGAGTTGTTCGCACGACCCACAGAGCTTCCGGCGGGCCTTGCTGGCTGGCTCGACACGTTCGGCGACAGCTTTTTCTCCGCCCTCGCGCCAGCCGACCGAGACGATGCGCGCGCCGAGGTCATCGCGCGGCTGGCGCCACGTCTGCGCGATGCGGACGGGCGATGGTGGGCCGATTATGTCCGGTTGCGCTTCGCTGCTCATCTGGCACGGTGATCGTGGTAGGGTAGACCCGCGCGAACCCCCACGTATCGAGGGTCCACGAATGAGCATTCAGGAGCGGATCGAGGACAAGCTGCGGGCCTCGCTGGCGCCGGTCCATCTCGAGGTCATCAACGAGAGCCACATGCACAGCGTGCCGCCGGGCTCTGAGTCCCATTTCAAGCTGGTCGTCGTCGCCGACACCTTCGGGGATCAGAATCGCGTGCGGCGACAGCAGGCGGTCCACCGCATCCTGAGCGCGGAGTTGGCCGGTGGCGTCCATGCGCTCACCATGCAAACCCTGACTCCCGCCGAGTGGGCGGCGAGTGGCGGCGCGATAGCCCTATCGCCGGACTGCCGGGGCGGCAGCAAGGCCGACCGCTGACAATCCCGGCCCGCCAAGCAGAGGAACGAAGCCGATGACACCAGCGCAAGTCTTGGCGCGCCCGGCGCGCGTTCTCACCCAGGCCCAGCGGGAGTTCTACTTCGAGAACGGCTACCTGTTGGCCGAATCGATCGTGCCGATGGCGGTCGTCGAGCGCGCCCGCGCGGTGACGGAGGAGATGGTGGAGCGCAGCCGCGCGCTCACCAAATCCGACGCCATTTTCGATCTCGAGCCCGGCCACGACACGGACGCCCCCCGGCTGCGGCGGCTGACCAGCCCGGTCGAGCATCACCCGTTCTACTGGGAATTCGCGACCGGAATCATCGCCGATGTGGCCGCCGACCTGGTCGGCGAGGACGTCAAATTCCACCACTCCAAACTCAACTTTAAATGGGCCAGCGGCGGCGAAGAGGTGAAGTGGCACCAGGACATCCAGTACTGGCCGCACACCAACTACAGTCCGCTCACCATCGGCGCCTATCTCCACGATGTCGGCCCCGAGCAAGGCCCGCTGGGCGTTATTCCCAAAAGCCACGCCGGACCGCTGTACAACGAATACAACGATCAGGGCCAGTGGGTCGGGTGCCTGTCGGATACCGATGCCGCGACCATCGCCGCCGATACCGTCGACTACTTGATGGGCCCGGCGGGCTCGATCACGATTCACAACTGCCGCGCCATTCACGGCTCTAGGCCGAACCGCTCCGGCCTCGGGCGGCCGCTGCTGCTCAATATCTACTCGGCGGCCGACGCCTTCACCTACACGGCGAACCCGCTGCCGAGCCGGTACGAGGGCACGATCGTGCGCGGCAAGCCGGCGCTGTGGGCCGAGCACGACCCGCGGCCCTGCCTGGTGCCGCCCGATTGGTCGGGCGGCTACACCTCCCTCTTCGCGCTTCAGCAGGAAGAGGCGTGGGACGCGGACCAACTCGATGCGGTGGCGCGCCAGCACCGCGACATGCGTCACAGCCAGGACGTGAATCCCACCGGCTGAGCGGCCCAAACGGCCGAACGGAGGACAGGAATGGCCACGAAAGTACGGTTCGAGGAACTCAACACCGGCGAGCTGGAGGCCGGCGGCTACGACAAGGTGATCATGCCGATCGGCTCGTGCGAGAGCCACGGCGACCACCTGCCCTTCGGGACCGATGCGCTGATCGCGCACGATCTGGCGCTGGCCGTCGCCGAGCGCGTCGATGGCACCATGGTCCTACCTCCGACCTTTTTCGGGATGAGCGACCACTACCGCCACAAACGGATGTGCGTGTCGGTCTCCAACGACACCAATATCGCGATCTACCGCGACGTGCTTCAGTGCGTCATCGACTGGGACTTCAAGAAAATCCTGGTGATTAACGGCCACGACGGCAACATCCCCTGCATCGATGTCGCCGCCCAGGACATCAAGATGCGCAATCCCGAGGTGGGCATCGCCGTCCTCGAAGCGTGGTGGATCATGGGCGCCCAACTGGTCGACAAGAATATGTGGGACAAGTACGAGGGCTACGGCCACGGCGGCGAGATGGAGACCTCGCTGGTGATGGCCTTTCGCCCCGACCTCGCCCATCCCGAGCGCTCGCGCGGCATGGTCGATCAGAAGGATCCCTACATCCGGGAGTTCTGGAACTACCAGGAGCTGACCGACTACGGCGCGACCGGGCTCGCGACCGAATCGACGGGCCAGAAGGGCACTGTGTTTCGCAACGCCCTGATCGACTACACGGTCGATTTCCTGAAACGGAAGGAAGCCGCCAACTGGGTGATCCCGCGCCAAGAGGCGTGAGGCGCCCGCTTCCCGACTCCGGGACACCGACTCTCGGACACCGCCCCTACGACTTCGGACCGTATTTCTTGCGCATCTCGTGCAGCATGAGGTCGACCAGCGCCTCGAGGTCGTAGTCCGGCGACCAGCCCCAGTCACGCCGGGCCACCGAGTCGTCGAGCGAATCGGGCCATGAATCGGCGATCGCCTGGCGAAAGTCGGGCGCGAATTCGTATGTGAATCCGGGAACCTGCTCTGCCACCTTGGCCGCGATCTCACCGGCCGTGAAGGTGAGCGCCGCGATGTTGTAGCTGGTGCGCACACTGAGGCGGGCGGGATCGGCCGCCATCACGTCGAGCGTCGCCTTGATGCCGTCGTCCATGTACATCATCGGTATCGCCGTGCGCGCCGCGACAAAGCAGGTGTAGCGACCGTGCTTGATCGCTTCGATGAAAACCTCGACGGCGTAATCCGAGGTGCCGCCGCCCGAGAAGGCCTTGTGATTGATGAGTCCAGGATAGCGCACGCTGCGCACGTCAAGCCGATGCTTGACCACGTAGTAGTTGCACAGGTTCTCGCCCGCCACCTTGCTCACCCCATACATGGTCGTGGGCTCGAGCACGGCTCGCTGGGGTGTGTTCGTGGTCGGGGTCGTGGGACCGAAGACGGCGATCGAGCTCGGCCAGAACACCTGATCGAGCCGCATCTCGACGGCCAGGTCGAGCACCACCTTGAGGCTGTTGACGTTAACGTCCCAGGCAAGGTCAGGGTTCTGCTCGCCAGCGCCCGAGAGGATGGTGGCGAGATGATAGACGGTGCCGACATCGTATTTGCGGATCAGCTCTGCCAGCGCCTCGCGATCGCAGGCATCGGCGAATTCGAACGGCCCGGCGGTCCGTAGGTCTTCCGGCGGAGGCGTTCGATGACCGACCGCGACGACGTTGTCGGCGCCGTGAAGCGCGCGCAGCGCTGGCACGAGATCGGCCGCCACCTGGCCGGCGGCTCCGGTCACAAGGACGCGGCGCGGCGCCATCGTCTCACCAAAACGGCGAGCGGGGTCTTACCAGAGCGGTTTGCGGGCGAGCTTGGCGCCACCGTCGATTTCGAGGATCGCGCCGGTGGTGTAGGTGTTGGTGGCAAGGAAGAGATACGCCGCCGCGAGTTCCTCGGCCGTCCCGACTCGGCCGGCCGGTACCGCGCGGCCGACGCCACGGAAGGTCGCGTCACGATCCGCCTTGGGCATGCCATCGAACGCCGGCGTGGCGATGATGCCGGGGCTGACCACGTTGATACGCAGCGGCGCGAGTTCGACCGCCAGGCTCTCGCACAGCGCTTCGATGGCCGCGTTGGCCGCGGCGAAGGGCGACAGGCCACCAAGCGGCTTGTGTGCCGCCACGCCCGAGGTCAGCGTAATCGAGCCGCCCTTTTGGACGTGCGGAACGCCGTAGCGGACGGTGTGGTAGGCGCCCCATAACTTGCTGTCGATCGCGCCCGCGAAATCGGCGGCGGTCGTTTCCATGAATGGCTTGAAGACGCCGCCGGCGGCGGTCAGGATCAAGTGATCGAGCTTGCCGACCTTGGCGAACAATGCTTTCGCGGCGCTCTCCTTGGAGATATCGACGCGGTAGGTGTCGACGGAACCGCCGATCCGGCGCGCCGCGGCCTTCAGCTTCGCGGCCGTACGGCCGGCGATGGCGACCTTGGCGCCCGCGGCGGCGGCGGCGTGCGCGGTCGCGAGCCCGATACCGCTCGAGCCGCCGACAATCAACATTCGCTTGTTCGCAAGAGTCATGGCGCTGGTCCCCTACCGGTCCGGCCGCCGCCGGCCTCGGCGCGGCGCGATGATCCTAATGCAAACCGCGCCATAGTCGAGGACAAAGGCGGCACCGCGACAACCGTCGATCACACGATTCATCACTAACCATTATATATCGCATTGCTATATGCTGAATATGGCCTGGGCTGCGCAAATAGGACCTCTCATGAACGTTCGCACGCTTTGTCTCGGTATCCTCTCGCTCGGCGAAGCGTCGGGCTACGAGATCAAGAAAAAGATCGAGGGGCCGTTCAACCACTTTTACGAAGCGAGCTTCGGTTCCATATACCCTGCATTGACCCGCCTGACCGAGGAGGGGATGGTGTCCTGTACCAAGCACGCGCAGGCCAACCGCCCCCACAAAAAGGTGTACGGTCTGACGACGCCCGGAAGGCTTGCTTTCCTCGACAAACTGACCGCCATGCCGCGGCCCGATCGGGTGCGTTCGGAATTCCTCGTCTTCATGACCTTCGCCGAACTGCTGCCGACGCGCCACTTGAGCCGCGTCCTGGACGAGCAGGTCGGCTATTGGCGCACCCATATCGCCGAGCTTGAGGCCGGCACCGAGAAGCCGACGGCGGCCGGCCACGAGTTCGTGTGCGGCTTTGGTGTTGCGGTGTACCGGGCGGCGCTTGCGTACACGGAAGAGAATCGCTATCGGGTCGAAGCGGCAAACTTGATGACGGAGCCGCCGGCGGCATCGCCGGCTCTCACGGCCCGGAACGCTCAAACCCAACCGGTGGACTAGGTATGCGCAACACCTTGTTGATCGCCATCGTCCTGGCCGCCGTGATCGGCGGCTGGCTCTATTCCGGCCAGCTGGATAATGCGGACGCGGATGCCGTCAAACAGGAGGCGGCGCTGGAGGCCACGGCCGCAGCCGATGTCGAGGCGCCGGTCGACCACTTGGTCACGGTGCGGGTGCGGCGTCTCGAGGCCGAACCCTACGACCGCCACGTCATCGTCCGGGGCCGCACGGAAGCCGTCCGCTGGGTCGACCTCAAGGCCGAGATCGATGGGCGCGTCAACGAGGTCCTAGTCGAGAAGGGCGGACGCGTCACAGCGGGGCAAGTCATCGCGCGCCTCGATATGGCCAATCGTGCGGCGAGAATGGCCGAGGCGCAGGCCCTGGTCGCTCAACGCGAGCTTGAGCACGAGGCCGCGGTAACGCTCAACCGGCGCGGCCATCGCGGTGAGGTCGGGGTCGCCCAGGCGTCCGCGCAACTCGAAGCCGCCTACACACTGGTGACGCAGATCGACGAGGAGATTGACGATACCGAGGTCCGGGCGCCGTTCGATGGCGTGCTGGAAGTGCGCCACGTCGAAGTCGGCGATTACGTGATGGAGGGCCAGGACGTTGGCACCGTGGTCGACCAGGACCCCTACCTCGTGGTCGGTCAAGTCTCGGAGCGCGACGTCGTCAAGATCAAACTGGGCGCGCCGGGCTCCGCTGAGCTGATCGACGGCCAGGTTCGCGAAGGTCGTGTCCGCTACATCGGCACCGTGGCCGAGCCGGCGACCCGCACCTTCCGGATCGAGCTCGAAGTGCCCAACGACGATCGCGGGCTGCGCGATGGCGTGACCGCCGAGATCCGGATCAAGGTCAGTACCGGGCCCGCCCACTTCGTGTCACCGGCCGTGCTGACCCTCGACGAGGACGGCGTGGTCGGGGTGCGTTTAGTCGACGCCGGCAAGCGCGTCTCCTTCCGCCGCGCCGAGATCATCGGCGAGAACAGCGATGGCGTGTGGCTGAGTGGGTTGCCGGCGACGATCGATCTGATCGTGGTCGGCCAGGAGTATGTTCGCGACGGCGATCAGGTGAGGATCGCCCGCGAGGAGGACGCCTCGTGAACGCGATTATCGACGCCGCCATCGACCGGTCGCGCACCGTCATCGCGACCCTGGTGCTCATCCTGATCGCCGGCGTATTCGCCTACAACGATATTGCGAAGGAAGCCGACCCCGACGTCAACATCCCCATCATCTATGTGTCGATGTCGCACGACGGCATCTCGCCCGAGGACGCCGAGCGGCTGCTGGTGCGACCCATGGAGCTCGAACTGCGCTCGATCGAGGGCGTCAAGGAGATGCGCGCGACGGCCGCCGACGGCTTTGCCTCGGTGGTGCTGGAGTTCGAGGCCGGTTTCGACGCCGATACGGCGATGGGCGACGTGCGCGAGAAGGTCGACATCGCCAAGGTCGAGCTTCCAGAAGACACCGACGACCCGACCGTCGAGGAGGTCAATGTCGGTCTGTTCCCGGTCCTGGTGTTAACGCTCTCGGGCGACGTGCCGGCTCGTTCACTGTTGCGCATCGCGCGCAAGTTGCAGGATACGGTGGAAGGTCTGCCCGGCGTCCTGTCGGCGGACATCGCTGGCGAACGCGAGGACGTGCTCGAGGTGTTGGTCGATCCGATGCTGCTCGAGTCCTACGAGATTTCCCAGCAAGAGCTGATCAACGCGGTCAATCTCAACAACCGCCTGGTCGCGGCGGGCTCCGTCGACACCGGCGCGGGCGGCTTCTCGGTCAAGGTGCCGGGCCTGTTCAAGACTGCCAAGGACGTGCTCGACCTGCCGATCAAGGTGCGCGGCGACGGCGTCGTGACATTGGCCGATATCGCCGACATTCGCCGCACCTTCAAGGATTCGGCGAGCTACGCGCGACTGAGCGGCGAGCCGGCGGTGGCGTTCGAAATTCGCAAGCGCCTGGGCCAGAACATCATCGACACGGTCGGGGCGGTGCGCGCCATCGTCGCGGCCGAGCAGGCCGGGTGGCCGAACGGCATCCGCGTCACCTTCAGCCAGGACAAATCCGACGACATCCGCAACATGCTGACCGACCTGCAGAACAACGTGATCAGCGCCATTCTGTTGGTCATGATCGTAGTGGTCGCGGCGCTCGGTCTGCGCACCGCCGGGCTGGTGGGCTTGGCAATCCCCAGTTCGTTCCTGATCGGCATTCTCTATCTCTACATCTTCGGCATGACCATCAACATCGTGGTCCTGTTCAGCCTGATCCTCGCGGTCGGGATGCTGGTCGATGGCGCGATCGTCGTGACCGAGTACGCCGATCGCAAGATGGCCGAAAGGGTGCATCGCCGCATCGCCTATGCCGAAGCCGCCAAACGGATGGCCTGGCCGATCATCGCCTCGACCGCGACAACCCTGGCCGCCTTCATGCCGCTCTTGTTTTGGCCCGGGGTGGTCGGCAAGTTCATGGTGTTCTTGCCGATCACGTTGATCACGACGCTGTTCGGCTCGCTCCTGATGGCGTTGATCTTCGTGCCGACACTGGGTGCCCAGCTCGGGCGGGCCGGCGCCACCGATCAGCGGGCCCTCTCCTCGTTGGCCGCAATGGACAGCGGCGCGCTGGAGGATATTCGCGGCCTGACGGGCGTTTACGTCAAGGCGATGCGCCTGATCGTGCGCTTTCCGTTGCTCATCGTGTTGGTGGCGATCGGCACGCTGGTGGGCGTTCAGTACTACTACGCCACCCACGGCAACGGGGTCGAGTTCTTCCCCAACGTCGAGCCCGAGCAGGCGATCGTGCTGATCCACGCCCGTGGCAACATGTCGGTCGACGAGAAAGACGCACTGGTGAGAGAAGTCGAGAACCGCGTACTCGAGCTCGACGACTTTGCTTCCGTCTACACCCGTTCCGGCCAGCAAGCCCAAGGCCAGGAAGCCTCCGAGGATGTTATCGGAACGATCACGCTCGAGTTCAAGGAGTGGCAGGAGCGGCGGCCCTCGGCGGTGATCCTCGCCGATATCCGCGCCCGTACCGACGACATTTCTGGTCTCGTCGTAGAGGCGCGCGAGCCGGAGGTCGGCCCGCCGACCGGCAAACCTGTACAGCTGCAACTGACCTCGCGATTTCCCGAGCTGCTGGCGCCCGAGGTCGTGAAGGTGCGCCGCTACTTCGAGTCCCTAGACGGCCTGATCGACATCGAGGATAGCCGCCCGATGCCGGGCATCGAATGGGAGCTTGACGTCGACCGCGCCCAAGCCGGCCGCTTCGGCGCCGACATCGTGCGCGTGGGCAACGTGGTTCAGCTCGTCACCAACGGCATCAAGGTCGGCGACTATCGTCCCGACGACACCGACGAGGAAGTCGACATCCGGCTGCGCTTCCCGCTTGACGATCGCGGCATCAACCAGCTCGATACCTTGCGTGTGCCCACTGACGACGGGCTCGTGCCGATCGGCAACTTCGTCACGCGCAGCCCCAAGCAACGCGTCGGCACCATCGAGCGCATCGACGGCAGGCGCAAGATGGCGGTGTTGGCCAACGTTAGAGAGGGCGTGCTGCCGAGCGCCATCGTCGAAAACCTCGCCGCCTGGCTGCCGAGCGCCGATATCGACCCGCGGGTCGAACTGACCTTCAAGGGGGAGGACGAGGAGCAGAAGGCAGCCCAGGAATTTCTGATGCGGGCCTTCGCGGTGGCCCTGTTCATCATGGCCATCATCCTGGTCACCCAGTTCAACAGCTTCTATCACACGTTCCTGATTCTAAGCGCCGTGATCCTCTCCACCATCGGCGTCATGATGGGCCTGCTGATCACCGGCCAGCCGTTCGGCATCGTCATGACCGGCGTCGGCGTCATCACGCTTGCCGGCATCGTGGTCAACAACAATATCGTCCTGATCGATACATACGCCCGCCTGAAACGCGCCGGCATGGATCCGATAGAGGCGGTGATCCGGACCGGCGCCCAGCGCTTGCGCCCGGTGATGCTGACCGCGATCACCACGATCTGCGGCCTGCTGCCGATGGTGTTCCAGGTCAACATCGACTTTATTACTCGCGACATCGCCGTTGGCGCACCGTCCACACAATGGTGGGTCCAACTCGCCACGGCGGTCGTCTTCGGCCTCGGCTTCGCGACGCTCCTCACCCTCGTGGTGACGCCGAGTCTGCTCGCGCTCGGAGCCAAGACGAGCGCCTGGATGACCCGCATTCGGGAGCGAGGCGCACATCGCGGCGACCTCGACGCCAGCCCGGCGTAAACGCGCGCTGTTGAGCGAGCGGCCCTTCCCGTGGAGACCCGGGTCTGGGCCAAGAACCGGGTCTGGGCCAAGAACGGGGTCTGGGCCAAGAACGGGGTCTGGGCGAGACCGCGCCCCTCGGCGCCGCTAAGATCGGCGGCGCCAAGACGTCGTCCGAGAACATCGCCACTCCCCCCGCCGTTGACTTTGATTGGCGTGGTCGTTTGCGCGCCGCTTGGCGTCGCGTCATGGCCGGGGCGCGGTTACCCCCTCGTCTGTCTTGGCGCGCTGCTGACGCTCAGGGCCTGGGACCCGGGGCCCGCGCACCGGCCAGCGCGCGCACGACCTCTGGCGTCATGCGACCGCCCCCGGCCAACAGATCGGGCGGGTCGTCGGTCGCAAAATAATCCAGAATGACGGCTTAGGCGCCGCCGTCGTCGATGACCACGAGGTCACTCCCGGCACGGATCAGCTCGGCCCCGAACAGGCCTATTCCATCGGGTAGGCGAACATCACCGCCGCTCGACGCGTCAAGCGTGACCGTCGGCGCCGATTCGTCCTCCCACCCGATTCTTTCTGCGGAGTGTGTCGCCATCCGGTTGTGAGTCCTCGACCGTGCGCCCCATCATAGCCCGTCGGGGGCCAATTTGGCTGTTAGTTCATCACATTCGCGCGCGGGCGGTGCCCCCGCCGAAGGGCTCAATCGGTGGGCGCGGCGGCTAGCTCGGTCTCGCCGCCGCTGTCGGCGGCTTCCAAGATATCGAGCTGCTCCTTGTACTGGGCCTCCTCCTGCTGGCGCGCCCACATCGCCGCGTACTTTTCGCCTCGGGTCAAGAGTTCGTCATGACGGCCGCGCTCGACGATGCGGCCGTCGTCCACCACCAGGACCTCGTCGGCGTCGACTACCGTCGAGAGGCGATGGGCGATCACCAGCGTCGAGCGATCGGCCGAAACCTCGCGGAGCGAGGCCTGGATTTCCTTCTCGGTGTGGGAGTCGAGCGCAGAGGTCGCCTCGTCGAACAGGAGGATGCGGGGCCCTTTCAGGATCGTGCGCGCGATCGCCACGCGCTGTTTCTCGCCGCCAGAGATCTTGAGCCCGCGCTCGCCCACGATGGTGTCGTACCCGTCGGGCAGGTTCTCGATGAAGTCGCCAATATGCGCGAGCCGGGCCGCGCCGCGCATTTCGCCGTCGTCGGCGGCCGGACGGCCGTACCGGATGTTGTAGCCGATTGTGTCGTTGAACAAGACGGTGTCCTGGGGAACCACCCCAATGGCCGCCCGCAAGCTGGTCTGGGTGACGTTGCGAAGGTCCTGGCCGTCGATGCGGATGGCGCCGCCGGTCACATCATAGAAACGGTAGAGAAGCCGGGAGACGGTCGACTTGCCGGCGCCGCTCGCACCCACCATCGCAACTGTCGTGCCGGGCCGCACGATGAACGAGACCTCCCTCAGAATCGGTCGCCGCGTATCGTAGAAGAAACTGACGCGGTCGAACTCGATCTCGCCGGCCGATACGATCAGTGGCCTAGCGCCCGGACTATCCGACACCTCCGCGTTGAGTTGCAGCAACTCGAACATCTTCTCCATGTCGACCAGCGATTGCTTGATTTCGCGGTAGACAAAACCGAGGAAATCGAGCGGCCTCGACAGCTGCATCAGGAAGGCGTTGACCAGAACGAAATCGCCGATCGTCAAGGTGCCGTCGACGACGCCGAGCGCCGCCATGATCATGACCAGGGCGACTCCGGTGGCCATGATCGCGCCTTGGCCGATGTTGAGGACCGAGAGCGAGGTGTAGCTCTTCACCGCCGCGGCCTCGTAGCCGGCCATAGCGCGGTCGAACCGACGGGCCTCGTGCTCCTCGTTGCCGAAGTACTTGACGGTCTCGTAGTTGAGCAGGCTGTCGATCGCCTTGGTGTTGGCCTCGGAGTCCTTGGCGTTCATGTCGCGGCGGAACTTGATCCGCCACTCGGTGACGGACAGCGTGAAGGTGATATAGCCGGCGATGGTGACGAAGGTGACGGCGGCGAAGCGCCAATCGAGGCGATCGAGAAGAATGGCGCAGACCAGAGCGATCTCGACCAGCGTGGGCAGCACGTTGAACAGCGAGAACGTCAGGAGGAATTGAATGCCCTTGGTCCCGCGCTCGATCACCCGCGACAGCCCGCCGGTCTGCCGATCGAGGTGGAAGCGAAGAGCGAGCTTGTGCAGGTGGACGAAGGTTCGCAGGGCGACCGAGCGGATAGCGTGCTGCGCCACCTTGGCGAAGACGGCGTCGCGCAGCTCGGAGCACGCCCGAGACAACAAGAGGACGGCGCCATAGGCGACGATCAGGGCGACCGGCGCCGCGATGATCAAGCCCTCCTCGGGCGTCAGCTCATCGACGGAGCGGGCGAGAAGCAGCGGCACATAGACGGCCGCGATCTTAGAGGCCACGATGAAGCCCAGCGCCACGACCACGCGGACGCGAAGCTGAAAGCGGTCGGCCGGCCACAGATATGGCAGTAGCGTCCATAGCGTGTGCAGGTGGCCCCGGCCGGGCGCTCGAGACTGGGGGTCGAAGCTGGGAGCGGTCATCGAACTCTTTGAAAGGCTTATCCCTCTGCATCCGGTAACGCAATATGAGGGGGCTACGCAGTTGTCGGTTGGCGAGCGGGTAGTTGGTCGCGAAAGCGCACTTTGCCTGGGCCTTAGCCGGGTCGCGCCGCTGCGCGCGTAGCATCGAGGCCACCACCCGTTGATCCTACCGGAGCCAGAGGGATAAGCCTTCTCTTGGATACGACATGATCACCTTAAATAAGACGTGCATCGCAAATTGCTCGGCCTAAACTGACCCTTAACCGTCGTCATGCTCAGATCATGCCGACATGACATCGCTTGCCGAAGAGCCTGCCCTGGCGGCCGCGCCGCCGTCTCAGCCGTGCCTCGACGCCCGGCTCGATCAGGCCGAGGCGCGTCTCGAGGGTCTCGGGCTGGGGCCGCCGTTCGCGTTCGCGTTCCGGTGGCAAGGGATACACTTCGACGCCAGTTATGCGGCGGGCAGCGCCCAGCCGATGCTGCGCGTCGTCGCCGCGCCCCTGCAGATACCCTTCACGTCCGAGGATACGGAGGCACGAGCCAGCTTCTGTCCCTGGTCGGCAGAGACCTTGACGCCCCACCGATTCGCTTCATCGTGACCGCTGTTCAAGGCATCCGTTTCGAGGGCGAGATGGCGATGGAGCGTCTCGATCCATCGAGCATCATCGGAACCGCCGTCGCCCTGCTGTTGAGAGCCAAACCATACTTCGCATTGCTGGCGGAACAGGGCGGGGCGCAGAAGCGGCCTACTCCGTCTGCGGCAACGTGAAAACCTGACCCGGATAGATCAGATCGGGCTCGGTGATCTGATCGCGATTGGCCAGAAAAATGATCGTGTACCTGACGCCCTGACCGTAGGTGCGGCGGGCGATTCGCCACAGACTGTTGCCGGGCTGGACGATGACCTGCCCCGCCGTCAATTTTATGTCGTCGGGCGCGGCGCGGCTGAAGGGCATTTCCAAGCTCGCGGTGACCACGCCGGCCTCCGACACCTCTTCGACCCGCAGGGAATGCCGGCCCGGCGACACCCCGACCTCCGGCACCAGCCGCCACGTCCCCTCGAAGGAAGACACGCCGCCGACCGCCGCATTATCTACAAATGCCCGCACCGTGGTCCCCGCGCTAGAGCGACCCGAGAGCACGATATCGCCCGCGCTGTTATAGTCGATGACCTCGAGACGAAGGCCGCCGTCGGCACCATCGCCCGACCGCGGCGCCTGCAGCACCTTGATCGGTCCTCCGCCTTCGCGGGGCAGTAGAATCGCGACCGCCCCCGTCGCGCGGTCCCCCCCCTCGAGCGCGACCGGCGGCGCTGGCTCCGGCTCGGCGCCGGCCGTTGGGCTCGGCGCCTCGGCGGCGGCGGTATCGACGGCCGTTTCCGCCGCCACTGGCTCAGGCGGCGTCACTGGTTCCGCGAGCGCGGCCATCTCGGCGCGCTCCGGAACATCGACGACGACCACCGACGCCGACAGCATCTCGGTCGCGCCATCCTCTTCGGTCGCGGCGAGATCGATTTCGGCCGATCCCGAGGATAACGGTTGGTCGGGAATGGCAACCCACTCGCCCCGACTGTCAGCCGTCGCTGTAGCCACGATCTCACCATCGACCCGCACCGACACCTCGGCCCCCGGCGCGGCACGGCCGGCGATCATCGCCCGACCAGTGGGACCGATTCGGACGACATCGAAGCTCGGAGCGACTGGCTCTTCCACGCCTGGCGCGGACTCGGGAGGCAGAGCCTCCTCGGTCGTCGTGGTCGCCCCCGCGGTGCCTGGCTCGACCGCATCTTCGGCGTCGAGCGCGGTGCGGGTTACGACGCGCGTTCCTTTCGCCGTGGCGTCCTGGGGCTCGGCGGGCCGCGATTCAACGGCGGGCTCCGGGCGCTCAGCCGACTCTGGCTTCGCTGGGTCGGGGGTCGGTTCGCCGAGTTCGGCCGTTTCGGCCAGGGTTTCTCGCGCGGGCGTTTCCGGCTCCGACGGCGGTGCCGCCCCATCGTCCACCGGGGCGCTCGTCGGAATCTCCTCCAACAGCTCTGCCTCGTCGTCCGCCGGAACGAGGACATAGAACGCGATGACGGCTACCGCGAGGACCGCGATGATGGCGATAACGTTGCGCACAAATGTCGCCCTTCAGCCCACTTCTCGGGTCCCGCCAACCTAATACGCACCCCCGCGAGTGGCAATGCCAGCGCCGGGGCCAGGACCCGCTGACGCGCCTGGTGGCGCGAGGCAGACCTATCGGCGCGTCGGCAGGGTGTTTTCGATCGGCGGGATTGCCGCGAGGTAGGCGGCGATCGCCTTGAGGTCGGCATCGCTCAGATATTTGACCCCGTGCTCGATGACCTCAGCCATCGAGCCCTGGACGTTGTCGAAGTTGGGCCTGAACCCGGTGCGCAGCAGATAGACGATGTCGGCTTGGCTCCACCCGGCGAGCCCGGTCGTGTCGGGCGTGAGGTTGGGCACGATCTCGCGATCCGGCCCGTCGCGATTGCCGGCGAGGTACTGGCTGTCGTCGACGGCGCCGAACGGATTGCGCGCGGTGTGGCACTTGCCACAATGCGCCAGCGCATCGACCAGGTAGGCGCCCCGATTGATTTCCTCGGAGGCATCGGGCAGGGGTTCGAACGGTCCATCGTCAAAGAACAAGAGCCGCCACCCGAACATGAGAAACCGCAGATTGAAAGGGAAGCTCAAGTCGTGCGGCGTATTCTCGCGGACCACCGGGGGGCGCGAGAACAGATAGGCCTTGAGCGCCAACGCATCGTCATCGCGCATCAGTGTGTACGACGTGTACGGAAAAGCGGGGTAGTAGGGGGCGCCGCCGGGACCTACGCCGTGGCGCACCGCGCCCAGGAAGTCCTCATCCGTCCAGGCGCCGATCCCCGTCGCGGGGTCAGGCGAGATGTTGGGCGTGTGGAAGGTCCCGAACGGCGTCTTGAGCGCCCGTCCCCCCGCGAGCTCACGACCGCCCCCGGCGAAATCGGTGTGGCAACTCAGACAGCCGGCCGCGCGGAACACATGCTCGCCCCGCTCGAGCAGCCCCTCGTCAGCCGCCGCGCCCGTCGCCCAGCCACCCGTCAAGCCAAACGCCACGCCAAGCGCAAACAACGTCCGGGCGATGATTGTGGCGCGGATCATTGCCCCGCCACCATATGCCATCGTGCGGCGACGCGGGAGCCCACCGGACGATGCGCTGGAGGTATCGCCAGCTAGTGGTCGTGTTTCTTTCGGAAGGTCTCGTGGCAGCCGCCGCAGGTCTTGCCGACGGCGCCGAGCGCGGCGCCGATCTGGCCGGCATCGCCACTTTCCGCCGCCGCCATCAGCTGTGGTGTCGCCGCCTGGAAGTCGGCGAGAACTTGTTGAAACTTCGCGGTATTCTCCCAAATCGCGGGCAGGGCGCCGGTCTCGCCCGTGCCGCTTCCGGCCGGGAACAACTGCGACGCGATGCCGCTGAGTTTGATGAGCGCTCCGGCGTGCCATTTCGCCTGCTCGGAGACCGCCACCTCGCCTTTCGCCATCGCGCCGAGGGCACCCATGTGGGTCCCGATACTGGTCATCACCGCCTGGCGCAACTTGATGGCGTCATCGGCGCCCGCGCTTACCGCGAGCGGCGAGAAAGCGATGCCGGCCGCAACCACCACAGCGCCGCACCACCCTAATGCTGATCTCATGACACATACCCTCCTGTTTCTGTTAGGCGCCACGCCCCCGCGGCGCTGCCAAGCGTCCGCCTCAGACCCTATCGGGATTCAGCCCAAAAGTTAATTGACCCAGAGGTAACAACACCGTGTCCCCCGCGTGCACAATACGCCTAGGGGGGGGCCGCTGACGGGGGGGGGCCGCTGACGGCCCTTGCGGCCGGAAACGGCGATGCTATGGTGCCGCCGCACCTCAACGCCGCCACGCCGGAAAGCACACATAATGTCGAAGATCAAGGTCGCCAACCCGGTCGTCGAGATCGACGGCGACGAGATGACGCGTATCATATGGGGCTTCATCAAGGAGCGTTTGATCCTGCCCTATCTCGACATCGACCTTCGCTACTACGATCTCGGTATCGAGCATCGCGACGCCACCGGCGATCAGGTGACAATCGATGCCGCCCACGCCATCCAGGAGCATGGCGTGGGCGTCAAATGCGCGACGATCACGCCCGACGAGAAGCGGGTCGAGGAGTTCGGCCTCAAGCAAATGTGGCGCTCGCCCAACGGCACCATTCGCAACATCCTCGGCGGCACGGTGTTCCGCGAGCCGATCATTTGCCGCAATGTGCCACGATTGGTGCCGGGCTGGACCGATCCCATTGTCATCGGCCGTCACGCCTTTGGCGATCAATACCGCGCCACCGACTTCGTGGTCCCCGGCGCCGGCAAGCTGACCGCGACCTTCACCCCGGCGGATGGTGGCGCGCCAGTCGAGCACGAGATCTTCGAGTTCCCCGCCGCTGGCGTCGCGCTTGGCATGTACAACCTCGACGAGTCGATCCGGGGCTTCGGCCGCGCCTGCCTCAATTTTGGTCTGGCGCGCGGCTGGCCGGTCTACCTGTCGACCAAGAACACGATCCTCAAGGCCTACGACGGGCGCTTCAAGGACCT
>CBDDBU010000015.1:0-75003 GCA_965226045.1 Alphaproteobacteria bacterium | reverse complement strand
TTGTGATCGCCCGGCTCACCACGTCGCGCGAGGCGAGATCCTTGGCGTTGGGCGCGTAGCGCTCCATGAAGCGCTCGCCCTCCGAATTGACGAGATAGCCGCCCTCGCCGCGCGCGCCCTCGGTGATCAGCACCCCGGCGCCGTATACGCCGGTCGGGTGGAACTGGATGAACTCCATGTCCTGAAGCGGCAGGCCAGCGCGAATCACCATCGCGTTGCCATCGCCCGTGCAGGTGTGCGCCGAGGTGCACGAGAAGAAGGTGCGGCCGTAGCCGCCCGTCGCCAGCACCACGCGGTGGGCGCGAAAGCGGTGGATCGAGCCGTCGTCCAGACTCCACGCCATGATGCCGACGCAGACGCCGTCATCGTCCATGATCAGATCAAGCGCGAAATACTCGACGAAAAACTCCACCTCGCGCTTCAGGCTCTGCTGATATAGGGCGTGCAGGATGGCGTGGCCGGTGCGGTCGGCCGCGGCGCAGGTGCGCTTGGCCTGGCCCTTGCCGAAGTGGGTCGACATGCCGCCGAAAGCGCGTTGATAGATCTTGCCCTCCTCGGTGCGCGAGAACGGCACGCCGAAATGCTCGAGCTCGATCACCACCTCGGGCGCGTTCGAGCACAGGTACTCGATCGCGTCTTGATCGCCGAGCCAGTCCGAGCCCTTGACGGTGTCGTACATGTGCCAGCGCCAGTCGTCCTCGCCCATATTGCCGAGCGCGGCGCTGATGCCGCCCTGGGCGGCGACGGTGTGGCTGCGGGTCGGGAACACCTTGGTGATGCAGGCGGTCTTGAAGCCGGCCTCGGCCATGCCGACGGCTGCCCGCAAGCCGGCGCCGCCGGCCCCGACGACGACCACGTCATGGATGTGGTCGGTGATCGGATAACTCTCGCCGGCCATGGTCAGGGCCCCAACATCAGGCTCAAGACGGCCAGCACGCAGGCGAGCCCGAGCAGAATACAGCCAAACATCACGACCACGATGCTCGCAAGCTTGAGCCATTCGGTGTGAACGTAGTCCTCGATCACCACCTGCATGCCGAGCTTGAGGTGGTAGAGCCCGGCGACGATCATGACCAGCATCAGCAGGCCGGGCACCGGGCTCCCGAGCCAGTCCGCGACCACCGCGTGGGGTTCGCCGACGAGCCAGACCACCATGACGGCGAACAACAGGCACAGCGGAATCAGCGCCAGCGCGGTCAGACGCTGGTGCCACCAGTGATGAACGCCGGCCTTGGCCGAGCCAAGGCCCTGCACCCTGCCGAGCGGTGTGCGCATGCTCACGGTCATGACGTTTTGGGCCTCACACTCATCATGGCATCAGGGCGTAGCCGAGAATCCAGGCCACCAGCGTCATCCCCATCGCGGCGACCACCACCAGCCACCCGGTCGCGTGCAGCACCGGCAACTCGAAACCCCAGCCGATGTCCCAGCCAAGGTGCCGGATGCCGTTACACAGGTGGTAGAACAAACAGAAGGTGAAGCCCAACAGCACCAGGCGCCCGACCCACGATGAAATGAACCACTCGACGTCCGCGTATGCTTCCGGCCCGACCGCCGCCGCGATCAGCCACCACGCCAACAGCAACGTGCCGCCGCCCAACACCACGCCGGTCAACCGGTGCAGGATCGAGAGAATGGATGTGATCTGGGGGCGATAAACCTGGAGGTGCGGCGAAAGGGGTCGTTCAGTTGACGCCATGCCCAATACCTTCTTGCGGCGATACGCGGGCCAGCAACGTCCCAGACTTGCGCCCGTTGGGATTTAAGACCCAGCGCGAATCCAAGTCAACGTCACCCGCCCCAGAGAACGGGCACGCCGCCTAGTTGTCGTTGCTGGCGCCGGTTGCCTCGAGGGCCTCGATCGCCTGCTTCATCGTGATCAACCGCCGGGCGTTTTCGACGTGAAGGTTTTCGACCAGGCGTCCGTCGACCACCACCACGCCCTTGCCCTCGGCCTCGGCTTGCAAGAAGGCGTCGACGATCCGGTGCGCGCTTTCGATCTCGTCAGCCGTGGGCGCGAAGGCCTCGTTGCACGGCGCGATCTGCTTCGGGTGGATTAGCGTCTTGCCGTCCACGCCGAGTTCGCGGCCCTGGATGCACGCGGCGCGAAAGCCGTCTTCGTCTTGCAGATCGTTGTGAACGCCGTCGACGATGGCGAGACCGTGCGCCCGGGCGGCCAGGATGCACAGGCCAAGCGAGGTGAGCATCGGCTCGCGGGCGTGCGTGTGGGCGGCCTGGAGGTCCTTCGCGAGATCGTTGGTGCCCATCACGAAACAGCTCGCACGGCGGCTCGCGGCGGCGATCTCCGCCGCCCTCAAGACGCCGAGCGGGGTTTCGATCATGAACCACATGCCGGTCGTCGCCGGCGCTCCGCCAGCCTCGATCAGCGCCTCGAATTCGCCAACCATCGCCGCGCTCTCCACTTTGGGCAGCACGATGGCGTCGGGGCCGGCCGCGGCGGCGGCGGCGATGTCGTCCTTCGCCCAGGCGGTGTCGAGGCCATTGACGCGGATCGCCACCTCGCGTCGCCCGTAAGCTCCGGCCGCGACCGCCGCGCACACTTGATCGCGGGCGAGCGCCTTGGCGTCGGGGGCGACCGCGTCCTCGAGGTCGAGGATCAGCCCATCGGCGGCCAAGGTCCTCGCCTTTTCCAAGGCGCGCGCGTTGGAACCCGGCATGTAGAGCACACTGCGGCGGGGACGGCCGAGAGAGTCCATGGTCGGTTATTCCTCGTAGTGGGCGCGCGGGCGCGACTATGAGGGGGCCGGCTGGGGCTGGCAAGTGAGGCGCTTGCCGTCGTCCGCCGCAGCGGGAATGATCGCCCGATGAATGTGCTGTCGATACAATCGCGGGTGGTTTACGGCCATGTCGGCAACAATGCCGCGGCCTTCGCCCTGCAGCGCCTCGGCCACGAGGTGTGGGCGCTGCCGACGGTGCTCTATTCGAATCATCCCGCTCACGGCGGCTTTCGCGGCCGCGTCAGCACCGCCGATGAACTCGCCGCGCTGGTCGAGGGGATCGAGGAGCGCGGCGTGCTCGGGCGGTGCGCGGCGGTGCTGAGCGGCTATCTCGGCGACGCGGCGCTGGCGTCGGTGGTGACCGATGCCGTCAGCCGGGTGCGGGCGCTCAACCCGGACGCCTTTTACTGCTGCGATCCGGTGATGGGTCATGAGGGCCATGGCTTCTTCGTCGCCGATGCGGTGCGGGGCGCGGTCACCGACAAGCTGGTGCCGGCCGCCGATATCATCACGCCCAACCAGTTCGAGCTTGGGGCCCTGACCGGCCTCGCCATCGCCTCGCTCGACGAGGCGATGGCCGCCTGCGAGGCGGCCCGTGCGCGCGGGCCCGAGACGGTGGTCTGCACCTCGTTCCGGCCGGGCGGCGACGAGATCGGCACTTTGATGGTTTCGGGCGCCGGCGCCTGGCTGGTTCTCACCCCGCGTCTTGACGGCGAACTGTTCGGCGCCGGCGATCTGTTCGCGGCGCTTCTGGTGGCGGCGCTGATCGAGGGCCAATCACCGCCCGAAGCGCTCGGCCGCGCGGTGTCGGCCGCCTACGGCATCCTCGAGGCGACAGCGGCGGCCGGCGAGCGCGAGCTTCTGCTGATCGCGGCGCAAGACCGCCTGGCCGCCCCGACCCACCACTTCACCGCCGAACGTCTGCGCTGAAGCCGGTCGGCCCGGTTCAGGCCGCTTTCTTCAGGTGGCGGTTGATCAGCACTTCGGCGATCTGGACCGCGTTGAGCGCGGCGCCTTTGCGCAGGTTGTCCGACACCACCCACAGGCTGAGGCCGTGGCGCACCGTCTGGTCGGCGCGGATGCGGCTGACGAAGGTGGCATAGTCGCCGACGCAATCGAGCGGCGAGACATAGCCGCCGTCCTCGCGGCTGTCGATCACCATCACTCCGGGTGCTTCGCGCAAGACCTCGCGCGCGGTCTCGACATCGATCGGTTTCTTGAACTCGACGTTGACGGCCTCGGCATGGCCAACGAATACCGGCACCCGCACGCAGGTGGCGCTCACCTTGATGTTCGGATCGAGGATCTTGTGCGTCTCGGCCGCCATCTTCCACTCCTCGCGGGTCTGGCCGTCGTCGAGGAAGATATCGATGTGGGGGATTACGTTGAAGGCGATCTGCTTGGTGAACTCGCTCGGCATGATCCGATCGTTGACGTAGATCGCCTTGGTCTGGTTGAACAGCTCGTCCATCGCCGCGTGGCCGGCGCCCGAGACCGATTGATAGGTGGCCACGACCACCCGCTTGACCGTGGCGACATCGTGCAACGGCTTTAGCGCCACCACCATCTGCGCGGTCGAGCAGTTGGGATTGGCGATGATGCGGCGGCGCGCGTAGCCCGCGATGGCGTCCGCGTTGACCTCGGGCACGACCAGCGGCACGCCGCGCTCCATGCGGAAATGGCTCGAGTTGTCGATGACCACCGCGCCGGCCTTGGCCGCGCGCGGCGCGTGCTCGGCCGCGATGGCCCCGCCGGCGGCGAACAACGCGATGTCGACGCCTTGAAAGTCGCACTCGTCGAGGGCCGTGACCTTGAGCATCCTTAGATCGCCAAAGGCCGCTTCCTTGCCGATCGAGCGGCCGGACGCCAACGCGATCACCTCGTCGGCGGGGAAGGTGCGCTCGGCCAGGATGTTGAGGATCTCCCGGCCGACGTTGCCCGTGGCCCCGACCACCGCGATGCTGTAGCCCATGCGCGGCCCTCGCCTCTAGATTCGGGACTTGTCGAGCACGCGCAGCACCGCATCGCCCATCACAGTGGTCGAGACCCGCGCCTTGCCGGTCTGCATGATGTCGGACGTCCGCAGCCCCGAATCGAGCACGTTGGCGATCGCGCCCTCGATCAGGTCGGCGGTCGTCCCGAGGTCAAAGGAATAGCGCAGCATCATCGCCAGGCTCAGGATCATCGCCAGCGGATTGGCGGCGCCGGTGCCGGCGATGTCGGGGGCGCTGCCGTGGATCGGCTCATAGAGCGCGCGCCGGCGGCCGGTGCTATCGGTCGCGCCGAGCGAGGCCGACGGCAGCATCCCCAAGGACCCCGTCAGCATCGAGGCGCAGTCCGACAGGATGTCGCCGAACAAGTTGTCGGTGACGATCACGTCGAACTGCTTGGGCGCCCGCACCAGCTGCATGGCGGCATTGTCGGCGTACATGTGCGAAAGCGCGATGTCGGGGTAGTCGGCGTCATGCACGATCTGCACTTCCTCACGCCACAGAACGCCGCTCTCCATCACGTTCGCCTTCTCGACCGAGCACACCTCGCGGCGTCGCTTGCGCGCCAGATCGAAGGCGACGCGCGCCACTCGCACGATCTCGGGCGTGGCGTAGACTTGGGTGTTGACGGCGCGCCGGACGCCGTCGGGCAGCGTTTCGATACCACGCGGCTCGCCAAAGTAGATGCCGCCGGTCAGCTCCCGCACGATCATCAAGTCGAGCCCGGTCACCAGCTGCGGCTTCAGCGACGAGGAATCGGCCAAGGCTGGGAACACGATCGCCGGGCGCAGGTTGGCGAACAGCTCAAGCGATTTGCGCAGATTGAGAATGGCGATCTCGGGTCGTTTGGCGAAGTCGGTGGTCGCCCATTTGGGGCCGCCGACCGCACCGAACAGGATCGCGTCGGCCTCGAACGCCTGTTCGAGAACCTCGTCGGTCAGCGGCGTGTCGTGGGCATCGAGCGAGGCGCCGCCGACTAGTCCTTCCTCGATCTCGAATGAAACGATGCCGCACCGTTCCAGCCACTCGATGACGCGGCGGGTCTCGCGCATCACTTCGGGGCCGATGCCATCACCCTGCAATACCAATAGCTTCTTCACGAAGAATACCTCTCGGGATCGGGAGCTATAACCGAATCTTGTGTACGGCGTTGAAATGAAGGCGGCGTATCCTGGTGATTGTTGATGTCACCACTTGAGCTAAGCCAAGGAAGGATAGGCCATGAAAGAGAATACCGTTGTTGCTTTTCAAAACCCATCTGATTTTCAGAAAGATCCGTTGACGGAAGTCCTACAAGCTGGAGCTCGCGAGTTGTTGGCCCAAGCCGTTGAGGCCGAGGTCTCCGTGTTTTTGGGTAGCCATGCGGCGCTTGTTGACGCCGCCGGCCGCCGCCGGGTTGTCCGCAATGGATATCTGCCGGAACGCTTCATCCAGACCGGGATCGGCCCGGTGAGCGTGCGCCAACCCCGTGTGCGGGACCGGGGGGACGGCGCCATCCGCTTCACGTCGGCGATCCTGCCGCGCTATCTGCGCCGCGCCAAGAGCCTGGAAGACCTTTTGCCATGGCTGTATCTGAAGGGCATTTCCACCGGCGACTTCGGGGAAGCCTTGGCGGCGCTCCTGGGGAGCTCCGCGCCGGGGCTTTCGGCCTCCACGATCACCCGGCTGAAAGAGGTCTGGGGGGTTGAGGCGGAGCGCTGGCAACGGCGCGACCTCACGGCCAAGCGCTACGTCTATTTCTGGGTGGACGGCATCTATTTCAGCGCCCGCATGGAGGAAGAGAAGCAGTGCATCCTGGTGATCGTCGGGGCCACGGACAAGGGACAGAAGGAACTGATCGCCATCGCCGACGGCTATCGCGAAAGTGAGCAGTCCTGGCTCGAAGTTCTGCTCGATCTCAAGCGGCGCGGCCTTGAAATGGGTCCGCAACTGGCGCTCGGCGACGGCGCGCTCGGCTTCTGGAAGGCGCTCCGCCAAGTCTACCCAGGCGCCCGCGAGCAACGCTGCTGGGTTCACAAGACGGGCAACGTCTTGAACAAGCTGCCCAAGGGTCTGCAAAAGAAAGCCAAGGGGCGCCTGCAAGACATCTGGATGGCCGAAACCAGGAAGGATGCCGAGAGCGCCTTCGACTTCTTCCTGGAAGCCTACGGGCCGAAGTACGACAAGGCCGCGGCCTGCCTGGCCAGGGACCGCGACGTCCTGCTGACGTTCTACGACTTCCCCGCCGAGCACTGGAAGCATGTACGCACGACCAACCCCATCGAGAGCACGTTCGCCACGGTTCGTCTGCGCACCTACCGGACCAAGGGCTGCCTGTCGCGCAAGACGGCGATGGCCATGGTCTTCAAACTATGCCAGTGCGCTCAGAGAAAATGGAGAAAACTCGATGGATCGAACCATCTCGCCGAGATCATTCGCGGCGTCAAATTCGTAGATGGAGAACGCCAGGATCGCGCCGCCGCATGATCAGCCCATACACAACTTTTGACAATAGCTCCGGGATCGGGGACCGTGGTCCACTCCGTGTGGACCGCTGACCTAGCAGCCTGTCGGACTTGAGCCGGGAGTCGAAATAGGATTCGATGGTATCAGTTGATTTGCCCGCGCGTGATGGAGGCCGTCATGAGCAATTTCCGACCGGTCGACCGGGAGACGGGGTTTCTGCTGCCGCCGTCGGTGGAGGAATGGCTTCCCGAGCGGCATCTGGCGCGCTTCGTGGTCGAGGTGATCGAGCAGTTGGACCTCTCGGCGTTCGTGAAGGCCTATCGCGGCTCGGGCTCGGCGTCCTATCACCCGAGCATGCTGCTGGGGCTTCTGGTCTACGGCTACGCCACGGGGGTGTTTTCGAGCCGCAAGTTGGAGCGCGCGACCTATGATTCTGTCGCTTTCCGCTTCATCGCGGCCAACGATCATCCCGACCACGATACCATCGCCGCGTTCCGGCGGCGTTTTCTCGACCGGATCGAAGGGCTGTTCGTCGAGGTGCTGCTGCTGGCCCGGGAAGCCGGGGTGCTGAAGCTCGGCACGGTGGCGCTGGACGGCACCAAGGTGCACGCCAACGCGAGCCGGCACAGCGCGCTGTCGTGGAAACACGCCTGCGAGCTCGAAGCCCGGTTGAAGGCCGAGGTGGCGGAGTTGATGGCGTTGGCGGAGGCGGCCGATGGGGCGGATGTGCCCGACGGGATGTCGGTGCCCGAGGAACTGGCCCGGCGCGAGGATCGTCTGGCCCGCATCGCCGAGGCTAAGGCGGTGATCGAGGCGCGGGCGCGCGAACGCCTTGAGCGGGAACGGGCCGAGTACGAGGCGAAGCTCGAGGCGCGCGCGGAGAAGGCCGAGAAGACGGGCCGCAAGCCGGGCGGCCGTCCACCCGAGCCGCCGGTGGCCGGGCCCGGGCCGAAGGACCAGGTCAATCTGACCGACGCGGACTCGCGCATCATGCCGGTGGCCGGCGGCGGCTTCGAACAGGCCTACAACGCCCAAGCCCTGGTGGCGGCCGACAGCCTGCTGGTGGTCACCAACGACGTGGTCCAGGCCCCCAACGACAAGCGGCAAATCGAGCCGGCGCTGGAAGCGCTCGCCCGCCTTCCCGAGGCGCTGGGCGCGCCCGAGACCCTGCTGGCGGACAGCGGCTACTTCAGCGAGGCCAACGTGAACGCCTGCGCCGAGGCCGAGATCGCGCCGTTGATCACGCCCGGCCGGGAACGCCATCATCTCTCCTGGAAGGACCGCTTCGCCGGCGCGCCGCCGCCCCCGGAGAACCCGACGCCGCTGGAAGCGATGACACATCGACTGGCGACGCCCGAGGGCCGGCAACTCTACGCCCTGCGCAAGCAAACGCCGGAACCGGTGTTCGGCATCATCAAATCGGCCATGGGCTTCCGCCAGTTCTCGCTACGCGGCCTGGACAAGGTCACGGGCGAATGGAACCTGGTGACCCTGGCCTGGAACATAAAGAGAATGTTCACCTTGCAATACGCTTGAGCAGGCGGCCGGACTCCGTACCTCGCGAAAAGGAATAAGAGTATGCTCGCCTTGCGGCACGCGCGAGCAAGCGAACGTACTTCGTGCCCTCACGAGAGGGCATAAGAGTATACTCACCCTGCGGTACGCGCGGCCAAGCGACCGCACTCCGTGTCCTCACGAAAGGCGCTCGATCCCATGACCTCTCCACATCGCGATCCGTCCACACCCATTCTCGCGGACCTCAGTCCGACAGGCTGCTAGGGCGACAGCTGGCCGATGGGCACAGCTGGCCTATTCGGACAGCCACGGCTGGGCGGTCTTCCGCCGCTCCTCGAACGCCGTAATCTTGTCGGCCATTTCAAATGTCAGGCCGATGTCGTCCAGTCCGTTTAGCAGGCAGTGCTTGCGGAACGGGTCGATGTCGAAGCCGATCGAGCGATTGTGGCCGGGCTGGGAGATGGTCTGGGCGCCAAGATCGACGCTCAGCGTTTCGCCACGTTCAGCCGCCGTCATCAGGCTCGCCAACGCCTCGACGTCGACCACCGCCGGCAACACACCGTTCTTCAAGCAGTTGTTGAAGAAGATATCGGCGAAGCTGGTCGAGATCACACAGCGGATGCCGAAATCGAGCAGTGCCCACGGCGCGTGCTCGCGGCTCGAGCCGCAGCCGAAGTTATCGCCCGCGACAAGGATGCGCGCGTCGCGATAGGGCGGGCGGTTGAGGACGAAGTCGGGCTGCTCCGAACCGTCGGCCGCGAACCTAAGCTCGTTGAACAGGTTGGCGCCGAGGCCGGTGCGCTTGATCGTGCGCAAGAAGCGGGCGGGAATGATCTGGTCGGTGTCGACGTTGGCGCGCGGCAGCGGCGCGGCGATGCCGCTCAAGGTCACGAATTTCTCCATTGCTCAGGCGAGCTCCCGTACGTCGGCGAGACGCCCAGCGATCGCGGCCGCCGCGGCCATGGTCGGGCTGACCAAGTGGGTCCGTCCGCCCGGTCCCTGGCGGCCCTTGAAGTTGCGGTTCGAGGTCGAGACGCAGCGCTCGCCCGGCGCGAGCTTATCGGCGTTCATCGCCAGGCACATCGAGCACCCCGGCTCGCGCCACTCAAATCCGGCCGCCGTGAGGATGCGATCGATGCCTTCCTCCTCGGCCTGATGTTTGACCAAGCCGGACCCTGGCACCACCATCGCGCCGACGTGGGCCGCGACTTTGCGGCCCTCCGCGATCTTCGCGACCGCGCGCAGGTCCTCGATGCGGCCGTTGGTGCACGAGCCGATGAAGACGCGATCGATGCGGATATCGGCGATCGGCGTGCCGCCCTTCAATCCCATGTAGCTGAGCGCCTCCTCAAGGGCGGCGCGACGTTCCGGCTCTGGCTCGTCGGCGGGGTTGGGTACGCTGCCGGTGACCGGCGCCACGTCCTGGGGGCTGGTTCCCCACGTCACTTGCGGCGCGATCTCCCCCGCATCCAGAGTGAATTCGACGTCGTAGCGGGCACCTTGATCGGAGGGCAACGTGCGCCAGTAGGTCTCGGCTTGCTCCCACGCGCCGGCCTTGGGCGCCATCGGGCGGCCCCGGAGATAGGCGTAGGTAGTCTCGTCGGGGGCGATCAGGCCGGCCCGAGCGCCCGCCTCGATCGACATGTTGCAGATCGTCATGCGCCCTTCCATGCTCAGTTCGCGCATGACCGAGCCGGCGTACTCGATGACATGGCCGGTGCCGCCCGCCGTGCCGATCTTGCCGATGATGGCCAGGATCACGTCCTTGGCGCCGACGCCAAAGGGAAGCTCGCCGTCGACCGTGATGCGCATGTTGGCCGGCCGCCGTTGCAGCAGCGTCTGGGTGGCCAGCACGTGCTCGACCTCCGAGGTGCCGATGCCGAACGCGAGTGCGCCGAACGCGCCGTGGGTCGCGGTGTGCGAATCGCCGCAGACGATGGTGGTGCCGGGCAGAGTGAAGCCCTGCTCGGGGCCGATGATGTGCACGATGCCTTGGCGGATGTCGTTCATCGAAAAATAGGTGAGGTCGAAGTCCTTTACGTTCTGTTCGAGCGTCTCGACCTGAAGGCGCGAATCGGCTTCGGCGATGATCCCGAGCTTGCGGTCGGGCGTGGTCGGCACGTTGTGATCAACGACCACGAGCGTGGCGTCGCGACGACGCACCGTCCGGCCGGCCGCACGCAGCCCCTCGAAGGCTTGCGGGCTAGTCACCTCGTGGACCAGGTGGCGATCGATGTAGAGGAGGCAGGTGCCATCGTCCTGGGTGTCAACGACGTGGTCGTCCCAGATCTTGTCGAACAATGTCCGTGCGGTGGCCATCGGCTGGTGTCCTTTGACGGTGTTTTCCCGCGTCACGCCGCGCTCATGCCCACAGATACCAGCGCCGCCCTCGGCGCTGGTATCTGTGGGCGCACTTCGCCTCACCGCCCACGCGCGGAGGTGTGGTCGACCTTCTCGCGGATGCGCGCGCGTTTGCCGGTGAGGCCACGCAAATAATAGAGCTTGGCCCGACGAACGGCGCCCCGGCGGATGACCTCGATCGAGGCGATGTGCGGCGAATAGAGCGGAAACACGCGCTCCACGCCTTCCCCATACGAGATCTTACGGACCGTGAAGGATGAGTTCGATTTGCCGTTCTTGCGGGCGATGCACACACCCTCGAAGGCCTGGAGGCGCTCGCGCGAGCCCTCGACCACCTTGACCATCACGCGCAGGGTATCGCCCGGCGCAAACACCGGCACCTCGCGCGCGGCCAGCAGCTTCTCGGTCTGCTCGTCTTCTAGCTGTACTAGCAAGTTCATGATTCCGCCCTCGCGCTGGTCAATTCTCTAGCGCCACGCGCCCACAGATCTGGGCGCCGCTCGCGCGTGATGCGTTCGGCCTCGCGCCGACGCCACGCCGCGATCGCCGCGTGATCGCCCGAGAGCAGGACCTCGGGCACGGCCTGTCCGTCCCATAGACGGGGCCGGGTGTATTGGGGATACTCCAAGAGATCGGCGGCGAAGCTTTCCGAGACCAGGCTTTCGGCGGCGCCCACCACGTTCGGCAACAGCCGCACGACCGCGTCCAACAGCGCCAGCGCGGCGGGCTCGCCGCCCGACAGAACGAAATCGCCGAGGCTGACCTCCTCGGCCCGGTGAGCGCTGATGAAGCGCTCGTCGATACCCTCGAAGCGACCGCAGATCAGCGTCAGCCCGCCGCCGGCGGCGAGCTCGTTCACGCGCGCCTGATCAAGTGGCCGGCCGCGCGGGCTCAGCACGATGACCGGCTCATCGCGGCGGTTGGCGGGCACGCTCGCCGCGAGCGCCGCGTCCAGCACGTCGGCCCGCAACACCATGCCGGGTCCGCCGCCGAACGGCGCGCCGTCGACTGTTTGGTGGCGATCGCTGGCGAAATCGCGAATGTCGTGGACGCTCAGGCTCCACCGCCCCGCTTCGAGCGCCTTGCCCGCCAGCGAGTGCCCGAGCGGTCCGGGGAACATCGCCGGATAGAGGGTAAGGACGCGCGCGGCGAACGTGCGCTGGAGTTTTGGGGCGCTCATGTCGCCGCGTCCTCAAGTACGTCGCCCGGCGCGTCATCTGGCGTGTCATCTGGCGTGTCATCTGGCGTGTCATCGGGCCACGCCACCACCAGGCGGCCGCCCGCGATGTCGACCACGGTCACGGCCTCGGCCGTGAACGGGACCATCGCCGTCTCGACCGCGCCGCGCGGCGCGCCGCTCTCGATCTCGATCATGTCGCCAGCGCCGAAATTGTGGATGGCGCGCACCCGGCCCACCGCCTCGCCGTTCTCCCGCTCCGCGCGGAGCCCGATCAGATCGACGTGGTAGTACTCGTCGTCCGGCGGGGTCCCGAGCGCCTCGCGGCTGACGAACAGCTTCGTGCCCTTGAGCGCCTGGGCGGCGTCACGGTCATCGATCCCGGCGATCCGGGCGATGACGAGATCGCCGCTGCCGCGCCGTGCCGCCAGCTCGAACGAACGTCCAGCGGCCTCGTCCTCGAGCGGCCCGAAGGCCGCGATGTCGTCCGGCTCGGCGGTGAAGCTCTTGATCTTGACCTCGCCAGAAACACCGTGAGCGCCGACGACGGCACCCAGGCAGATTCGGCTGTCGCCAGAGTCCTCATCGGCGCTCCTCGGAGCGTATGCGCGCGCGTTACTCATTATCGATGCGGGTCGCTCACCCTACCGCCGGCTCGGTCGTCTCGGCCGCATCAGGCGTCGCGGCTGCATCAGGCGTCTCGGCCGTCGCTTCCGCCGGCTCAGCCGCCGGCTCTGGCTCGGGCTCAGCCGCCGGCTCTGGCTCTGGCGCGGCCGGCTCGGCCACCGGTTCAGGAGCGGGCGCCGCGGCCGCTTCCTTGGCCGCCGCCGCGGCCTCTTCGTTGGCCTTCAGGCGCTCCTGCGCCTTGGCGCCGGGCACCCCTTTTTGCGGGTTGTTGCGCTGCGCGGGCATGGCGATGATGTTGGCCGCGCCGAGAAAGCGCGCGACCCGGTCGGTCGGCAGCGCGCCGTGACTGAGCCAGTGGCGGATGCGCTCTTCCTTGAGCTTGATCCGCTCCGGATCGTCGGCTCGCAATAGCGGGTTGTAGGTGCCGAGCCGCTCGATGAAGCGGCCATCGCGTGGGCTGCGCGAATCCGCGAGCACGATCCGATAGAAGGGGCGTTTCTTCGCGCCGCCCCTGGCCAACCGTATCTTCAATGACATGCTCTTAACTGCTCCCTCGGTTTGAGCGCTTAGCGGGTTTGATGCCGGCCGCCCTGCAGGCCCTGAAGCGCCGACAAGTTCGGTATGCCGTGGCGTAGGAGGCCCTTTTTGCCGAGCTTGCCGACCTTTTTCACCATCCCGGCCATCTGCTTGTATTGCTTCAACACGCGGTTCACGTCCTGGACAGACGTGCCCGAGCCGGCCGCGATGCGGCGCTTGCGCGAGCCGTTGAGCAGCCGGGCGTTGTGGCGTTCGGTGTGCGTCATCGACTGGATAATGGCTTCCTGGCGCACCAGCATGCCGTCGTCGACCCCGGCGGTGGCAAGCTGCTTCTTGACCTTGCCGACGCCCGGAAGCATGCCCAGGACCCCGTCCATGCCGCCCATCTTGCGCATCTGGCGAAGTTGTGCGGCCATGTCGGCGAGGTCGAAGCGGCCGGCCATCAGCTTGGCCTCAAGGGCGGTCGCATCCGCCTCGTCGATCGTCTCCTGGGCCTTCTCGACCAGGCCAACGACATCGCCCATGCCCAGAATGCGCGAGGCGATGCGATCGGCGTGGAAGCCCTCCAGCTCATCGAGCTTCTCGCCGGTGCCGAGCAGCTTGATCGGACAGCCGGTGACCGCCCGGATGCTCAGCGCGGCGCCGCCCCGGGCATCGCCGTCGATGCGCGTCAGCACCACCCCGGTGATGTCGAGCCGTTCCTTGAATCGGGTCGCGAGGTTGACCGCGTCTTGGCCGGTCAGCGCGTCGGCAACCAACAGAATCTCGGCCGGTTCGACCGCGTCGCGCACCGCGCGCGCCTCGGCCATCAAGCCCTCGTCGACATGCATTCGCCCGGCGGTGTCCAACAGAACCACGTCGTAGCCCTGGAGCTTGCCGGCCTGCATCGCGCGCCTCGCGATATCGACCGGTATCTGGTCGGGGATGATCGGCAGCGTCGCGATCTCGGCCTGCTGCCCAAGCACCTTGAGCTGTTCCTGCGCGGCCGGCCGGCGCGTGTCCAGCGAGGCCATCAGCACTTTCTTCTTGGCCTGAGTCTTGAGCCGGAGGGCGATCTTGGCGGTCGTCGTGGTCTTGCCCGAGCCCTGCAATCCGACGATCAGCACGCTCGCCGGCGGCGCCGCGGCGATCCGCAGTTCGGCGCTCTCGGCCCCGAGCATCTCGACCAGCTGGTCGTGGACGAGCTTGACCACCATTTGGCCCGGGGTGACGCTGCGCAGCACCTCGGTCCCGGTCGCCTTTTCGCGCACGCTGTCGACGAACGACTTGACGACCGGCAGCGCGACATCGGCCTCCAGCAGCGCCACGCGGACCTCACGCAGGGCGGCGACGACATCGCTCTCAGCCAGCGCGCCGCGCCCGCGCAGCTTGTCGAAGACCTCGCCTAAACGCTCGCTCAGCGTGTCGAACATGGCGTGCGCCAAATTTCCCGTCTCAAACGACAGCGCCGCCAGCGCGCGAAACCTCGCGGACTGACGGGAGCCCAAGCTTCAAAGACCCGTACTGACTGTGCGGCGGAGACTACGCGCACCCCCCCTCGCCAATCAACCCCGAATGCGCAAACCCACTGGGGCTGCTGGTCGGTCGCGGCCGGGCGGCCTAGACTTGGGCCGCCGATGTGACCTAGGCCGCCGATGTCCACGCCTCTCGATCCGCGCATACATGCCTATCGCGACGACCTCGCGGCGGCGCCTTTGCGCGGCCGGGTCGAGGCGCGGCGTTTCGTGGCGGGCACGGCGCGTCAGGTGAGCGCGGGTATCGCGCCGCTGCGGGGGGCTCCTGCCGCCGAGGCCGAGCAGGCCAGCGAGCTCCTGTTCGGTGAGGTCTTCACCGTCTACGACGAAAAAGACGGGTGGGCCTGGGGGCAGGCGGCGGCCGATGGCTATGTCGGCTACCTTGAGGCCGCGCACCTGGCCGAACCGCTCGCGCCGACTCATCTGGTCACTGATCCGCTTGCCTTCCTGCGGTCCGAGCCGCGCGTCCAGGCCGCGCCGCTCGCCACGCTCCCGATGGGCGCGCGCCTCGCCATCGCCGCGATCGAGGGCGACCACGCGCGGCTGGCGGGCGGCGGCTTCGTCGCCACCCGGCACCTCGCATGGCGGCTTCGTCGCCACCCGACTTGCTCGTTCGCGCCTTCCGCCGTATGCCGCGCCCCTAACAGCCCGTTGAGCGGGCGATGCGGTGGAGCCAGACCACGCAGCGACCGCCGAGCGCTTGCTGGACGCACCCTATCTCTGGGGCGGCCGGAGCGCGCTTGGCATCGATTGCTCGGGCCTGGTGCAGATCGCGCTCCAGCGCGCCGGCCACCGCGCGCCGCGCGATTCCGACATGCAGGAATGCCTGGGCGCGCCGGTGCCGGACGGCGATCCAAGCGCACTTCGGCGTGGCGATCTGGTGTTCTGGCGCGGCCACTGTGCGATCGTCCTCGATGCCGAGCGCCTGATTCATGCCAACGCCGGCGACATGAGGGTGGCAATCACGCCGCTTGGCGAGACTCTCGCGCGTTATGAGCGGACGCTCGACTTGCTCGTTCGCGCCTTCCGCCGTATGCCGCGCCCCTAAGACTGGCCGGCGCCGATCTCGATGGCGCCGATCTCGACGTCGATGGGCGGACTCTGGCGCAGCGTCGTCGAGCGCTCCTTTGCCCACAACCTCGATCGCGGCGGTATGCGCCGGACCTGGCTTCGGGGCCGCGAGAACGTAGCGATACCTGCTTCACGTCGCCGGCCACAACCTATCGTTGCTGATGCGCCAACTCATCGGCGCCGGCACCCCGAAGGAGGCCGTGGCGGGCGGAATTGGCGCCTTGTTCGTGCTTGTTACGCCCGCTGGAGCCGTCCTGGTCGTTCAGATCGTCCTCATCGTCTCGTGGCGAAACCGCCTTCGCCGCGATATGCTTCGCCGTGGCGTGAGGTCAATGACGCCTTTTTCAACGGGCTGTTAAGACTGGCCGGCGCCGATCTCGATGGCGCCGATCTCGACGTCGATGGGCGGACTCTGGCGCAGCGTCTGGTAGACCACGCAATAGCGTTCGGTGAGTTTCAGGAGCGTCGCCAGTTGCTCCTCGGTGGCGTCGGTGTCGAGGTCGAAGCTCAGCCGGATGTCGCGGAAGCCGACCGGCGCGGCGCGCTCGACCCCGAGGGTGCCGCGAAAGTCGAGATCGCCCTCGGCCCGCACGGCGCCGGCCCGGACCGGAATATCGAGCGCGGTCGCGACCGCGTTCAAGGTGACGCCGGCGCACGCCACCAACGCTTGCAACAGCATATCGCCCGAGCACGCCGACAACCCATCGCCGCCGGTCGCCGGGTGCAGACCCGCCGCGACCAGCGCCTTGCCGGTCTCGACCGAACAGGTCACGCCCTCGCCGAGCGCGCCGTCCGCCGCGAGTGTCATCAGCGCCGCCTCTGGCGTCTCGCGGTAGGTGTCCTTGAGCGGCGCCTGTAGCGCCCGCAGTTGCTCGGCGTCCATGGGCTTTCTCCGTTACTGGGCTCGGTCTGACCGACGGCGCCGAGCATCGCCCATCGGCCGGGTCGCGCGCAATGCACGCCGACCCCTGGCCAACCGCTGATCTCCTGGGCGAAGGGCTTGGAGGCCTGGCGGCGGCGGCCTATAAGGCGGCCATGGGCGCGCTTCCCTTCATCAAGATGCACGGTCTTGGCAACGACTTCGTCGTGTTCGACGCGCGTACCGCGCCGATCCGCCTGACCCGCGCCGAGCGCCACGCGATGGCCTCGCGGCGCACCGGGATCGGCTGCGATCAGATCATCACCATCGAGCCCTCGGCCCGCGCCGATGCCTTCATGCGCGTCCACAACGCCGATGGCGGCGAGGTCGAGGCATGCGGCAACGCGACGCGTTGTGTCGCCGCCCGCCTGATGGCCGAAGACGGGCGCGACCAGGTCGTGATCGAGACCTTGGCCGGGCTGCTCGAAGCGCGCGCGAGCGGCGCGGACGTGAGTGTCGACATGGGCGAGGCTCGCCACGACTGGCGCGAAATCCCGCTGGCCGAGGCGGCCGACACCCTCCACCTCGACCTCCATGTCGGTTCCGCCGAGACCCCCGATCTGGCCGATCCGGTGGCCGTCAACATTGGCAATCCGCACATCGTCTTCTTCGTCGCCGACGCCGAGGCGATCGACGTCGCCCGGCACGGCGCGGCGCTTGAAACCGCGGCGCTGTTTCCCGAGCGCGTCAATGTGTCGATCGTGCAGGTGGTGAGCGTCGAGGTGCTGCGGGTGCGGGTGTGGGAGCGTGGCGTCGGCATCACCGCGGCCTGCGGCACCGCTGCGTGCGCGGCAATGGTCGCCGCCGCGCGGCGTGGCCTCACCGGACGCGGCGGCGAGGTGCGGCTCGACGGCGGCGCGCTGCGGATCGATTGGCGCGAGGATGGTCATGTAATGATGCGCGGACCGGTGGCCGTCGCCTTCGCGGGCGAGATCGATCCCGGTGCTCTTCTCGGAGATTCGCGGTGAGCCGTGCCCCCGAGGTGCTAACCTTCGGCTGCCGCCTCAACACTTATGAATCGGAGGTCATCCGGCGCACCGCCGCCGAGGCCGGCCTCGAGAACGCGGTCATCATCAACACCTGTGCGGTCACCGCCGAGGCCGAACGGCAAGCGCGTCAGGCGATCCGTCGCGCCCGCCGTGCCGACCCGACCGCGTGCATCATCGTCACCGGCTGCGCGGCGCAGATCGATGGCGCGCGCTTCGCCGCCATGCCCGAGGTCGATCGGGTCATCGGCAATCGCGAGAAGCTGCTGGCCAAATCTTACGCCCCGGACGCCCCGCGCGTGCGGATCGACGACATCATGGCGGTGCGCGAGACGGCGGGGCACCTGATCGAGGGCTTCGCGGGCCGCGCCCGCGCCTTTCTCCAAGTCCAGAACGGCTGCGATCACCGTTGTACCTTCTGCATCATTCCGTTCGCCCGGGGCCCGAGCCGTAGCGTCCCGCTGCCGGCGATCGTGGCCGAGGCGCGGGCGCTGGTGGCGGCTGGTTACAACGAGCTGGTGCTGACCGGGGTCGACATTGGCGACTACGGCCGCGACCTCGCCGCCGAACTCGGGCTGGGGCTGGGCGCCATGGTCGCGGCGCTGCTCGAGGCGGTGCCGGAACTACCCCGGCTCAGGCTCTCGTCGATCGATCCGGTCGAGGTCGACGACGATCTGTGGCGCTTGTTCGCCGAGCAGCCGCGCCTGATGCCGCACCTCCACCTGAGCCTCCAGGCCGGCGACGATCTCGTCCTCAAGCGGATGCGCCGCCGTCACCTCCGCGCCGACGCCGTCGAGCTGTGCGCGCGCCTGCGGCGCGTGCGTCCCGACATCGCGTTCGGGGCCGATCTCATCGCCGGCTTTCCCACCGAGACCGAGGCGATGTTCGCGAACACGCTGGCGATCATCGACGAGTGCGGCCTCACCTATCTTCACGTTTTCCCCTATTCCGAGCGTCCCGGCACCCCGGCCGCGCGGATGCCGGCGGTGCCGGTCGCGCTGCGGCGCGCCCGCGCCCGGGCGCTGCGCGAGGAGGGCGCCCGCGCACTCGATCGGTATTTCGCCTCTCGCGTCGGGACCCCGGCCAGGGTCCTGGTCGAGCGCGAGGGGCTCGGCCGCAGCGAACAACATGCCCCGGTGCGCCTGCCATGCGGGGGCGGCGCCACACCGGGCGATATCATCGCCGTGGATATCGTCGGTCGCGAGTCGGGCGCCCTGATCGGCCAGCCACGGGCATGAGCGCGAGGACCGGCTTCCTCTCCCGGCTCAAGGCGGGGCTGGCCCGGTCGTCGAACCAGCTCGGCGAAGGCATTGCCGGCATCTTCAGCCAGCGCAAGCTGGATGCCGCGACCATCGAGGAACTCGAGGAACTGCTGATCGGCGCCGACTTCGGGGTCGCGGCCGCCGCCGCGATCACCGCCCGCCTCGCCGCCTCGCGCCATGACAAGTCGATCTCGCCCGACGAGGTTCGCGCGGCACTTGCCGATGAAATCGCGGCCGTGCTTGATCCGGTCGCCCGCCCGCTCACGCCCGACCCGGACCGCAAGCCGTACGTCGTGCTGGTCGTCGGCGTCAACGGCACCGGCAAGACCACCACCATCGGCAAGCTCGCCCACCTCCACCGCCTCGCCGGTCGCCACGTCATCCTGGCGGCCGGCGATACCTTCCGCGCCGCCGCCATCGATCAGCTCAAGCTGTGGGGCGGGCGCGCCGGCGTCGAGGTGGTGGCGGGCGCGCCGGGCGCGGACGCCGCCGCGCTCGCCTTCGATGCCCATGCGCGGGCCGAGGCCGCTGGTGCCGACTTGTTGCTGATCGACACCGCCGGCCGGCTGCACAACAAGGCCGACCTGATGGCCGAACTCGAGAAAATGGTCCGCGTCGTGGCCAAGCGCGATGCCAGCGCGCCGCATGCCGTCCTGTTAGTGCTCGACGCGACCACCGGCCAGAACGCGATCCAGCAGGTCGAGGTGTTTCGCCAAGTGTGCGCGGTCACCGGGTTGGTGATGACCAAGCTCGACGGCACCGCCCGGGGCGGGGTCTTGATCGCCATCGCCGAGCGCTTCGGCCTACCGGTGCACGCGATCGGAGTCGGCGAGGGCATCGACGACCTACAGCCCTTCGAGGCCCGCCCCTTCGCCCGCGCCCTCGTCGGCCTTGAGGCTTAGTACGCCTTTTCGGTGAACAACGGATCGACCGAGCCGGCCCAGCGGCCGTGGAAGGCCTCCAGGTGCTCCTCGGCGGGGGTGCGGCCGCTTTCCACGATGGTGAACAGGGCGTCGAGGAAATGCGCCTCGTCCTCGCCAAAGCGGTCGGTCTGCGACCGCGCCTTCAACCCGGCGCGGGCGATCGCCAGCACCTCGCGGGCGAGATCGCCAACGGTACGGTCGCGGAACACCGTCTTGAATGCGTGGCGCGGCACCTCGGCGCGCAGCGCCTGGTGCTCCTCGGGGGTCCAGCCCTTGACCAGATCCCAGGCCGCATCGAGCGCGCCCTGGTCGTAGAGCAGGCCGACCCACAGCGCCGGCAGCGCGCACAGTCGCCGCCACGGGCCACCATCGGCGCCGCGCATCTCCAGGAAGCGCTTGAGCCGGACCTCCGGGAACGGGGTCGTCAGGTGATCCTCCCAGTCGCGCAGGCGCGGCCGTTCGCCCGGCAGGGCCGCGAGCTTGCCGGCCAGGAAATCGCGGAACGACTGGCCCGACGCGTCGATGTAGGCGCCATCGCGGTAGACGAAATACATCGGTACGTCGAGCGCGTAGTCGGCGTAGCGCTCGAAGCCCATCCCATCCTCGAACACGAACGGCAGGATGCCGGTGCGATCGGGGTCGGTGTCGGTCCAGATATGGCTGCGATAGCTCAAGAAGCCGTTGGGCTGGCCCTCGATGAACGGCGAGTTGGCGAACAGCGCCGTCGCGATCGGCTGGAGCGCCAGCCCGACGCGAAACTTGCGCACCATGTCAGCCTCGGAGGCGAAGTCGAGATTCACCTGGACGGTGCAGGTACGGAACATCATGTCGAGGCCAAGGTTGCCGCGTTTGGGCATGTACTCGCGCATGATGCTGTAGCGGCCCTTGGGCATCACAGGCATGTCTTCGCGCCGCCACTTGGGCTGAAAGCCGACCCCCATGAACGCGACGTCGATCTCGTCGGCGACCGTGCGCACCTGATTGAGGTGGTCGTGAACTTCATCGCAGGTTTGATGCAGCGTCTCGACGGCCGCGCCCGAAAGCTCGAGCTGGCCGCCCGGCTCGAGGGTCACAGATTGGCCGTCCTGGCGTAGGGCGATCACTTTCCCGCCCTCGCGCACCGGCGCCCAACCGAAGCGCTGAAGCCCTTCGAGCATGGCGCGGATGCCGTGCGGCCCTTCGTAGGGCAGCGGCCTGAGGTCCGCCTTGGTGAAGCCGAACTTCTCGTGTTCGGTACCGATACGCCACTCCGCCTGGGGACGGCTGCCGGTCTCCAGATACGCGACCAGTTCGGCCTTGGTGGTGAGCGGCGCGTCCGCCTCGCTCAGGACTGTCAACATCGGGCCTCCATGCGCGGCCCCGGCCTCGGGGACGCCGAGCGCGCTGACTAACAGGTTTGCGCGGCCAGCGGCAAGTTCTGATCCCGCCACGATCTTGTAGATACAGGCGATGGCCGCTACATCGAAGCGCAATGGCGCGCGACGAACCCATCAATGATCCGCACGCGGTGGCCGACGCCGAACCGCTGCCCAACCACTGGACGGTGCGCTACGCGCCGGCCTGGCTACGCCCCTATTTGCGCCTCGCACGCATCGAGCGGCCGATCGGCGCCTGGCTTTTGCTGTGGCCGGGCTGGTGGGCGCTCGCGCTGGCCGCCTCGGCGCCGGGGAGCGGGTGGGCCTGGCTCGGGCTACCCGATCCATTGCTGTTGGCATTGTTCGCGCTCGGCGCGGTGGTCATGCGCGGCGCCGGCTGCACCTACAACGACATTGTCGATCGCGACCACGACGCCCAGGTCGCACGTACCCGCAACCGCCCGCTGCCGAGTGGCCAGGTCACGCTCGTGCAAGCGCTCGCGTTCATGGTGCTGTTGAGCCTGATCGGCGCGGCCATTCTGCTGAGCTTCAATACCTTCGCCGTAGGCCTGGGCGTGGCCTCGCTCGGTCTGATCGCGATCTACCCGTTCATGAAGCGCGTCACCTACTGGCCCCAGGTCTTCCTCGGGCTCGCCTTCAACTGGGGGGCGCTGCTGGGCTGGGCGGCGGCGACCGGGGGCCTGAGCGCGGCGCCGGTGGCGCTCTATGCCGCCGGGGTGTTCTGGACCCTCGGCTACGACACCATCTACGCCCACCAGGACAAGGAGGACGATGCGCTGATCGGCGTGAAGTCGAGCGCGCTCAAGCTCGGCGCCGCCTCGCGACCGTGGATCGCCGGCTTTTACGCGGCGACCCTCGGGCTCCTGGCGCTCAGCAACGCACTGGCGGGCGGCGCGTGGCCGTTCTATGTCGGGCTCGGGGTGGCCACGCTGCACGTGGGGCGGCAGGTCTGGCGGGTCGATTTCGACGATCCGGCAAGCTGTCTCGGCGTCTTCCGCGCCAATAAGTGGTTGGGCTGGATCGTCTTCCTCGCCATTATCGCGGGTCAAGTCGGGGCGTGACGTCGATCGCCCCGGCCCGCATCCGCTCGCTATGGGCCTGCCGCAGGCCAGCATCGGCGATCAGGCGTTCGAGGAAGTCGTCGAGGCCCTGGCCGGGCGCCAGCGCCGCGCGCGCGAGTTCGAGGACGGCGAGCTTGTCGCGGGCCGCGAAGCATCGCCCTCGCGCCGCGACCTGGGCCAGCGCCAGCGGCGCGCCAGTCAACCCGAGCGCGCCATAACGCGACGCATAGGCGCCGACCGCGTCGAGCGCCGCCCCGCCCTCGACCTTCACCGCCGCGCGGAGCGTGCCTTGGACATAGTCGCCTGATTGGGTCGCCGCGGGGCCAAGTTCGGTCTCGTGCAGGCGGGCAAGCTGGGCCACCGTGAGATACGCCACGGCGGTCGCCAGCATCGTACCGGGCGAGACCGCGAGGGTCGCCGGAATCGCGCCGTAGCGTGAGAAGTGGGCCGAATAGACCACATCGTGATCGGCGAGCTCGGCGCGCAGCACCGGAATGACGGTGCCGGGGAGGTCGGCGAACTTGCGCGCGAGCTGGGCCGGCGCGGCGTTCGAGCCATAGGCCAGCATCGCCACCCGCTCGGCGTGCGGCGTCGGCGCGGCCACGCCAAGCCCCGCCAGGGCATCGGCCACCGGCATCGTGCGGCCGTCCATGCGTACCTCGCCGTCGCGCACCGGATCGGGGCCGATTCTGACCAGCTCCAGGGCCTGACCGTCGACATAGAGGTAGGCGTGCGCCGGGCGGGCGTAGGGGTAGGTCTTGGCGAGATCGAGCGGGTCGATCATTGCAGGGCACCCTAGCGGACCGGGCGCGGCTTTGCCCTTATGATGCGCGGCCATGGCCTACGCCTCCCTGCGCGAGTTCCTCGACCGGCTGGAGAAGTCGGGCCGCCTGGTGCGGGTGGCCGAGCCGGTCTCGACCGCCCTCGAGATGACCGAGATCCAAACCCGGCTGCTGGCCGAGGGGGGACCGGCGGTGCTGTTTGAGAACCCGCGTGGACCGGCCGGTGAGCGCTACGACATGCCGGTACTGGTCAACCTGTTCGGCACCGTCGAGCGGGTCGCCTGGGGGATGGAGCGCGAGCCCGATGAGTTGCGCGCGCTTGGCGAAACGCTCGCGTTTCTGCGCCAGCCCGAGCCGCCGGGCGGCTGGCGCGAGGCGGTCGAGATGCTGCCGCTTCTGAAGACCGTGATGGCGATGAAGCCGCGTATGGCGTCCGTCGCGCCGTGCCAGGAGGTGGTGCTGACCGGCGCCGACATCGACCTCGCGCGATTGCCGATCCAGACCTGCTTTCCGGGCGAGCCGGCGCCGCTCATCACCTGGCCGCTGGTGGTCACCCAAGGCCCGGGCGGGCGGCCGGAAGACAGCCCCAACCTCGGCATCTACCGGATGCAGGTGACCAGCCGCGACAGCACTTACATGCGTTGGCTGCGCCATCGCGGCGGCGCCCAGCATCATCGGCGCTGGAGCGCTGAGCGGCGCGAGCCGCTGCCGGCGGCGGCGGTCATCGGCGCTGATCCCGGCACCATCATCGCCGCCGTCGCGCCGGTCCCGGACACGATGTCGGAGTATCAATTCGCTGGCCTGTTGCGCGGCGCCAAGGTCGAGCTCGCGGACTGCAAGACCGTGCCGCTCAAGGTGCCGGCCCACGCCGAGATCGTGATCGAAGGCCATGTCTCGCTCGACGAGCACGGCGATGAGGGACCGTTCGCCGACCACACCGGCTACTACAACGCGGTCGAGCGCTTTCCGGTGTTTCGGGTTAGCGCCATCACCATGCGCCGCCAGCCCATCTATCTCTCGACCTTCTCGGCGCGGCCGCCCGATGAGCCCTCGATCCTCGGCGAGGCGCTGAACGAGGTGTTCGTGCCGTTGCTGATCCAGCAGTTCCCGGAGATCGTCGATTTCTGGCTGCCGCCCGAGGGCTGTTCGTACCGCATCGCGGTGGTGTCGATACGCAAGGATTATCCCGGCCACGCCAAGCGAGTGATGATGGGCGTGTGGTCGTATCTGCGCCAGTTCATGTACACCAAGTGGGTGATCGTCGTGGATGACGACATCGATGCGCGCGACTGGGCCGAGGTGATGTGGGCGATCTCTACCCGCATGGACCCGGCCCGCGACATCACGTTGATCGAGCGAACCCCGATCGACTACCTCGACTTCGCCTCGCCCGAGGAGGGCTTAGGGAGCAAGATCGGCCTCGACGCCACCACCAAGATGCCGCCCGAGACCTCGCGGACTTGGGGCCGGCCCGTACGCATGTCGGATGAGGTGATCGCCACCGTCACCGAGAAGTGGCCGCGCCTCGGCCTTCCGGGCTCGGGCAAGCCGATCTGGAAATAGGAGGGGCCATGGCGCGTCAACCCGGCCCCCCGCCGCCTTGGGTCCAGTTTCGGAGTTTCGATCGCCCCCCCTTTGTGGCGCTGTCGCGCAGGCGGACCCCCCCTCCGACCCTGAGGAGGGTCAGGGTGGGAGGCTGCCACCAGGCGAGGGGAGCGGCCCACCCCTTAGCAAATCAAAATCGGGCCACGTTTAGGGGCGCGGGCGGAGTAACCAGGGGCATGCCATGACGGATCTCGCGCCGGCGCTGATGGGCCCCGTGGCCGAGCGCCTGCGTGGCGCCTTCGCGGCGGAGGAGACCGACATCCAACGGCGGCTGGTGCGGGCGCGGCTGATCGCCGCGGTGTTGATCGCCCTGTGGGTCCCGGTGTCCCTACAGGATTGGACCGCGCTGTACTACGAGGGCACTGCCCTCGTCTTTGCTCTCCTCAGCTTCGTCCCGCTGTGGCTGCGGCACGCGGGACTCCATGCGCCGTGGCAGCGTTACCTGTTCGTGGCGCTCGACCTCACGCTCTTGACGGTCGCCGTCGTGCCGCTCAACCCGTTGTGCGATCTGTGCGCCGGCATGCCGGCGGCGATGACCCTCGATTTCCCCAACGACCTCTACTATTTCCTGATCATCGGCCTGAGCGTCTTCAGCTACGCGCCCCGGCTCGTCATGTGGTAGGGCATCGCGGCCGCGCTCGCCTGGACCGTCGGCGTCCTGTGGATACTCGACCAGCCGGGCGTCTACGCCACCTTCGGTAATCCGGTGGCCTGGGAGACCTGGAGCTTGGACAAGCGCGTCGCGTTCGCCATCGATCCGGCGCGGGTTCACGTTCCCGACGTGATCCAGCAGGACATCCTGTTCATCATCGTCGCCGGAATTCTCGCCGCCGCGGTCCATCGCACCCGGCGCCTCGTCTGCCGCCAGGCCGAGGCCGAGCGTGAGCGCATCAATCTCGCACGACATTTCTCGCCCAACATGGTGGAAGAGCTGGCCCGCGCCGACAAGCCACTGGACGGCGAGCGGCGCCAGGAAATTGCGGTGCTGTTCGTCGACATCGTCGGCTTCACCCAGGTCAGAGCCGGCCGGCCCCTGGAGCAGGTCATCGGCCTCCTGCGGGGGTTTCACGGCCACATGGCCGAAGCCGTGTTCGCCCACGAGGGCACGCTCGACAAGTTCCTCGGCGACGGGCTGATGGCGACTTTCGGCACCCCGCACGCTCGCGCCGACGACGCCTCGCGCGCGCTCGCCTGCGCCCGAGACATGGTTGGAGCGATAGCGGATTGGAACGGCGAACGGGCCGCCGCCGGTGAGACACCGGTCCTGATCGGCATCGGCGTGCACTTCGGGCCGGTGGTGATGGGCGACATCGGCGATGAGCACCGGCTTGAGTTCGCAGTCATCGGCGATACCGTCAACATCGCCAGTCGCTTGGAGAACCTGACCCGCGACCTCGGCGTCACCTTGATCGCGAGCGATGGCCTGATCGCCCGGGTCCGCGCGGAAGGCGGCGCAGATGAGCTGCACGACGGCATGAATACTCAGGAGCAGGCCCTGCGTGGGCGCGACGGCGTGATACGTATCTGGGCCTTAGCGCGCGAGGCGCCCGTCTAAGCTATTCGGTTGCCGCGAAGGCCTTGCCCTGCCCGACCAGTCCCTGAACAGGCAGATGTACCCGTTCTTCGGCATCCGCCTCCACGTGGCCGATGACCTGCGCGGCGCGGCCCCGCGCCTTCAGGATCGACAAGGCGCGCTCGGCATCGTCGGGACCGACCACCGCGCAGAACCCGATCCCCATGTTGAAGACGCTGTACATCTCGGCGGCGGGGACCGCGCCGTGTGTCTGGATCAATCCGAAGATCGGCGGCGCGGCGGGCAGGCGGTCGAGTACGTAGCCCACTCCGGTTCCCAGCCGATTGAGGTTGAGGAAACCATCACCCGTGATGTGGAAGAGCGATCTCAGCGCCGCCACGCCGTCGATCAGGGCCAGCGCATCGCCGACGTAGATTTCCGTCGGCCGCAACAGCTCGTTGTCGAGCGAGCATCCGAGTTCGTCGAACCGTTGGTCGATGCCGAAGCCGCCTCGGTCGAGGAGAGCGCGTCGCGCCAGGCTCAGGCCGTTGCTATGGATACCGCTGCTGGCGAGGCCGATCACCACATCGCCGTCGGCTATATCCGCACCGGTGAGGATCTGATCGAGCGCGACCTGGCCGATGGCGGTGCCGGCGAGATCGAAGCCGAGCCCCGGCCGCACGCCCTTGATGATGTCGGGGAGCTGCGCGGTCTCACCGCCGACCAGCGAAATTCCGGCCCGTCGTGCGCCCTCGGCGAGCCCGACTGCCAGGGCCTCCAAGACCGCCGCGTCGGTCCGCTCAAGCGCGATGTAGTCGACCATCGAGACCGGGCGGGCGCCGACACAGACAAGGTCGTTCACGTTCATGGCGACGCAATCGATGCCGATGGTGTCATAACGGCCGACCAGCTGCGCGACCAGCGCCTTGGAGCCCACGCCGTCGGTGGCGATGGCGATGCCGACGCCGCCGATATCGACGACGTTGGCGAAATGGTTGAGATCTTGGAGCGCCACCTTGTCGTCCCAGGTCGCGCGCACGTGCGGCAGCATCCGATGGAGGGCGCGGTCAGCCCCTTCCATATCGACACCCGATCTCTTGTAGGCCGAGTCTTGGTTCGCTGCGGCGGTCGGTTCGCGCGACGTCATATCATCCCCTCCTCGGCGCGCCCTCGGGGGGAGGGTCCGGCTGGTCGGTCCGGGTATAGCGGTGGGTGCGGGCTGGGCAGGCGGGCATCGGGGCGCGCGAACGATGCCACATCCGGGGCCGAGCGGGAAGTGCGAGGCCACCGACCAGCACCTCGTGGCTGGCAATTCGCGGCGCGAGCGTCCATATAAGCGCGGTCCCATGACCATGACCGCACCCCGATTGGAAACCGAACCGTTCGCGCCTGCTGGCGCCGAGGCCGGGGCGCTGGAACGCATCTCGGACCTGGTCGCGCGCGCCCGAGCCGCCGGGGCCGATGCCGCCGACGCGGTGATGTTTCGCGGCGCCTCGCTCTCGGCCACTCAGCGTCTTGGCGAGCGCGAGGACCTGGAACGCTCCGAGTCCGACGATATCGGTTTGCGCGTGCTGATTGGCAAGCGCCAGGCGATCGTCGCCTCCACCGACGCCAGTCCGAGCGCCTTCGACCAGTTGGTGGAGCGCGCGATCTCGATGGCCCGAAATGCCCTTGAGGACCCCGACTGCGGGCTTGCCGATGACGCGTCGCTGGCGCCGGAACTCCCCAATCTCGACCTCTTCGATCCGGGCGAGCCGTCCGCGAATGCGCTGTTCGAAACCGCTGCCGTGGCCGAGGACGCGGCCCGCGCCGTGGCGGGCGTCACCAACTCAGAGGGCGCCAGCGCTAGTTGGGGCCGGGGCACCGCCGCTTTGGTGACCAGCGCCGGATTCGCCGGCTCCTACACCACTTCGCGATTCGGCGTCAGCGCCTCGGTGTTGGCGGGCGTTGGCACCGCGATGCAGACCGACTACGACTTTTCCTCGGCCCGCCACCAAGCTGACCTCGAGGATGCGGCCGTCGTCGGCCACAACGCTGGCGAACGTACGGTGCGCCGGCTCGATGCCCGCAAGGTCGCCACCGCCCAGGTTCCGGTGGTCTACGAGTGGCGCGTCGCGGGCGGCCTGCTGCGCCACCTCGCCGCGGCGATCGGCGGCGCCGCCATCGCACGCGGCACCAGTTTTCTCAAGGACCAGCGCGGCAAACCGGTGTTCGCGCCCGGAACCACCATCGTCGACGATCCGCGCCGCGCGCGCGGTCTTGCCTCCCGCCCCTGCGATGGCGAGGGGGTGCGCACCCACACCCTGGCGGTGGTCGAGGACGGGGTGTTGCAAAGCTGGCTCTTGGATACCCGCACGGCCAACCAGCTCGGCCTGCGTTCGACGGGACACGCCAGCCGTGGCACCGGCGCGCCGCCCTCGCCCTCGGCCTCCAACCTCTATCTCCAGCCCGGCCCGATGAGCCCTGAGGCGCTGATCGCCGACATCAAGAGCGGCCTGTTCGTGACCGGGCTGATCGGCTTCGGCGTCAATCCCGTGACTGGCGATTACAGTCGTGGCGCCTCGGGCTTCTGGATCGAGAACGGCGAGATCACCCACCCGGTCCACGAGCTCACCATCGCCGGCAATCTCAGGGACATGTTCCGGGCGCTGACCCCGGCCAACGACCTCGCGTTCCGCTATGGCGTCGATGCGCCGACGGTACGGATTGATGGCATGACGGTGGCTGGCGCCTGATGGCTGCCCCCCCGGTGGCCGACCCCGCCGAGAGCGAACTCGCCGCCGACCACGCGTTTCTGTGCGAGGCGGTGCGCGAGGCTGGCGCGCTCTCGCTGCGCTATTTCCGCCACGACCCCAAGGTCTGGGAAAAGAACCCCGGCGATCCGGTGAGCGAGGCCGACCTCGCCGTGAACGAGCTCCTGCGCGAGCGGCTGTGCACGCGGCATCCGGATGACGGTTGGCTCTCGGAAGAGTCGGCCGACGACCCTGTGCGGTTGGCTAAGCGCCGAGTGTGGATCGTCGATCCGATCGATGGCACCCGTCCGTTCCTGCGCGGGCTAGCCGAATACACCGTGTGCGCCGGTCTGGCAATTGACGGTCGGCCCCGGCTCGCTGCCGTCTTCAATCCGGCCACCGACGAGTTTTTCGACGCGGTCGGCGGCGGCGGCGCGCGGTGCAACGGCGCGGACATGGTCGTTAGCAATCGCGCCGACCTTGATGGCGCGCACATCAGCTCCAACCAGACCACCGTCGCCCGTCACCTGCCTGAGCCGGACGGCGCGCTGATTCGCATCGCCAAGCTGGGCTCGATTGCCTATCGCTTAGCGCTGGTCGCGCTGGGTCGCCATGACGCCTGTGTCTCGCTCGCCGGCAAGAACGATTGGGACATCGCGGCGGCCGATCTTCTGGTCACCGAGGCAGGTGGCCGGGTCACGACACCCGAGGGCGCGCCATTCAGCTACAACCGCGAATCAATCCGCCACGCCGGCTTGATAGCCGCTGGCCCCAAGCTCCACGCCGTCCTGATGTCCAAGCTGCGCGCCCTCTAAAGGGCGCTGGCGCTTGGCGGTGCGCTAGCTGTCGTAGATCGGGTCGTGGCCCTCGCCGAGGACGGTGAGGTAGGCGTCCTCAGCACGAACGAAGCCGCGCTGGATTAGGATCCGGAAGGCGGTGACCGTTTTCTCGACGCCCGCATCGAGGCCGACGCGCGGCCACTCGCCGACCAGCGCGCGCAGTCCCGCATCATCGAGGCCGGCGACGAAGGGGATCTCGACATCGCCGATTTTGATGTCGGCGTCGGGCACGAAGCGTTTGATGGCCGCCACCACCTCGGTCATCGTCGTGTCCTCGCCGGCGAGGTCGAAGACAGGCGCGCCCTGAACCTCGGTGCCGGCCGAACGGATGAAGGCGTCGGCGACCTCGCTCACGTGCTGCATCATCAGGGTGCCGCCGTAGGGGAGGGTGAAGCGCCGCCCCGCCGCCGCCGCCAGCATCGCCTTGGAGGGTGCCGCCGTTACGCCCTGATCGCGCCCCGGCCCGTAGACCGAGTGTGGCCGGATGCCGATCGAGGGCACCTGCCACGTGTTCCAGTAGACGTCGGCGATGCCCTCGTCGGCGAGTTTGTACACGCCGTACAGGGTCGCCGGCCGGATCCCGCCCTCGGGCGGCAGCGCCGCCACGGAGCTGGCGTAGACCAGCTTGCGCACGCCGAGTTTGCGCGCCGCCTCGAACACGTTGACATGGCCGACCACGTCGACCTCCGCCCCCAAGACCGGGTCGGCATTACAGAACGGGACTTGAAGCGCGGCGAGATGGATTACGGCGTCAACGCGGTGGTCGGCCATCACCGCCTCGACCGCCGCGCGATCACGAAGGTCGCCGGGCACCCATGTCACATCAGCGGCCCGCTCGGGGTCCTCCATGGAGAGCTTGAGGCGGCGGCGATCCTCGCTTTTGTCGAAGACGATCGGTTCGATCCCGTCGCGTGTCAGGTTGCTCACGATCTGTGCGCCGATGCAGCCGGCGGCGCCGGTGACGAGAACGGGTCCCGCGAATTTCATGGCTACTCCCCTGATCGGCGCCACGCGCGCCGCGCCGACTTTTGCCGCGATTGGGCGCCCACTCTAGCCCTCGTCGCCGCCGCGTCAACGGAGCTCGCGCCTGCCCGTACCGCTCTTGCAAGTTGGGGCCAAACCGCGAAGATAGCGCTCCCGCCCACCGGTCACGAAAGCCCTTGAAACCATGAGCAGCATCTCCCACGACCGCAACCCCATGCTCATGCGCGGCGTTCTGATCATGGTTTGCGCGGGCCTCGTGCTCTCGACCGGCGGCCCTATCGTCCGCCAAATCGAGGAAGCGTCCGGCTTCCAGATCGTGTTCTGGCGCTCGCTCATCCAGGCCGCGTTTATCTTTCTGATCTTGCTCGCCCGCGATCGCATGGCGATCGGCGCCACCCTGCGCGGGATCGGCTGGCCCGGTCTGAGCGGTGGGCTTTTCCTTGGCCTTGCCTTCTTTGGCTACATATTCTCGATCACCACCACCTCGGTCGCCAACACCCTGTTCCTGATCGCGCTGGTGCCGTTCTTTGTCGCAATCCTGGCGTGGCTGGTGCTGAAGGAGCGCGTCCGCGCACCGACCTCGATCGCCATCGCGGTCGCGCTGGTGGGGGTCGCCATCATGGTCGGCCAGGGCCTCAACGCGGGGCGCTGGCTTGGCAATGTGGCGGGAATCCTCTGCGCTCTGGCGACGTCGTTCTACATCATTTCAATCCGCTACGGCTCGGTCCGTTTCGGGCTCTCCACCGACATGGTGCCGACGGTGTGCGTGGCCGGGTTGATTGGCGCGGTGATCGCGTTCGTCATCGTTGGCGGCGATGTCGGGGTCAGCAACAACGATCTGTTCTGGTGCGCGGTGGCCGGCGCCTTTCAGGTCGGCCTCGGCTTCATGCTCTACACCATGGGCTCGCGCTACGTGCCGGCGGCGGAACTCTCGCTGCTCGGCCTGATCGAGGTCATCATTGGCCCGATCTGGGTGTGGCTCCTACTCAACGAGGTACCCGACGTCTACACCGGCGTGGGCGGCGCGGTGGTGCTGGGGGCGATTGCTGGGCTGGCGCTGTGGTCGTTGCGCGAATCGCGGTCCGCCGCGCCCGCTTGATTTGCAGGCTTGATCGGCCGCTGGCCTAGCCTTCGGTCGTGGCGGCGCCGGTCGCGCTCGGCTCGACGGCTTGGGCGGCGCGTAGGCGGGCGCGTTCAGCACGCCGGATGCGACGTTGCTGGCGCGCTCTGCGATAACGGATCACGAAGCGCAGGCCCCACCAATAGGCCAGTGCACCGCCGATGATGACGAATGGAACGCACCCGACCAGCATCGGCACGCCCCAGCCCACGAACACCGTGGTGATGTAGAACTCGGCGAGTTCTATGGGGCCGAGATCGGGGGGCGAAAAGAAACTCCGCGAGACCTCGGCGAACGCGTCGTAGCCGGCGAGGGCATTCCAGCGCCCGAGCATGAGATGTCCGGTCACGTAGAGGACATAGTAGATCGGTGGCGCCGTCAGATAGTTGGTAATCCAGGTCCAGGCGCAGCCCAAGACGACACTGAAATGCCAGCCGAAGACATGGCGGGCGATCAACCAGATCAGGACGACGATCCCCATCTGCACCCCGACCGTCGGCGTCAGCGCGACGCCGACACCAACCATGATGCCGTATGCGGAATACTCCGGCGGATGCGGATTGCGCTTGAGCGGGATCAGCAGGCGATACCGCCACAGCCGCTCCAGCCGCTCGCTCCACGATCGTTCTCTCCGTCTTTGCGCCGTTTGGTTCATGTTCGAGATCGGCAACTCCCCTAGGCCATGCCGCTAGCCCGCTACCTGGCCGCCGCCGTTCCGTCGTCGCCGCTCCGTTCGCCCGAAGATACCGGGCGGCTGCCCGCGCGCAACGCAAAACGCCTCGGGTGGGCAAACGCCTCGTTTCGGCGGTGTGACGCCATCGCCACCGCGCCGTGCCCGCCCATGCTAGGATTTCTGATGTGGGCTGGGACTTCTGATATAGGACGTTCGACGGCGACATTCGAGCCGGCGATGACGACGTCGGCCGGTCGATGATCCTCAAATTCATCGCGGTGATGTTTGTCGGCGGGTTTGTCCTCAAGCTCCTGTTCGCCCGCCGGCTACGCGGTCTGGGACGGGAAATGGACATGATCGCCAATATTTTCCTGGTGGTCGTCGCCCTCTACGTCGTCATCGCTGGCGTCATGCAGTTTCTCTGAGCCCCCATCTCGCGCGGTAGGCGACACAGCCGCCCCTAGAGGAGCGCGTCGATCCCGGCCTTGGCCACCTTCGCATCATCGCTCGAGGCGACGCCCGAGACACCGACCCCGCCCACGACCACGCCATCGACGGTGATCGGCAGCCCGCCCTCAAGCGGCAGCGAATCAGGCAGGTTGAGGATGCCGGTGCGGCCATCCTTGACCATGCCCTCGAAGCCCTTGGTCTCGAAGCCATACAACGCTGAGGTCCGCGCCTTGCTGACGGCCGCGGCGGCGGTGCCGGGGCCGGCCCCGTCGAGGCGCTGGAGGTGAAGCGGGTGGCCGCCCGCGTCGACGATCGCGATCGTCACGTTCCAACCGTTGCGCTTGGCCTCGGCCACGGCCGCGGTGGCGATGGCGATGGTACCGTCATGGGTCAGGGCTTTTCTGTCGGCGAGATTGCTCATATTCGTATCCTCCCGTGGGCGCCGCCGTCCAACGCGGCGGGCGCAGGCCCAGGCTAGCACACTGTGCTCGCGCCAGTCCGCCTGCTACCATCTGCCGCTATCAACGAGGGGGAGTGCGATGCGTTGGCAGAAAGTCATCACGGTGGTCCACGCCCACGCCGAAGGCGAGGTCGGCCGCGTTATTACGGGCGGCGTCCTTGACGTGCCGGGCAAGACGATGTTCGACAAGAAAAGCTGGCTCGAGAAGCACGGCGATAGCCTGCGCCGCATGATCCTGTTCGAGCCGCGCGGTTCGGCCGCGATGTCGGTCAACCTCTTGCTCGCGCCGACCACCCCCAAGGCCGATGCCGGCTTCATCGTCATGGAATCGACCGACTACCCGCCGATGTCGGGCTCGAACGCGATGTGCGTCACCACCGTGCTCCTGGAGACCGGCATTCTGCCGATGAAGGAACCGACCACCAAGGTCGTGCTCGACACCCCGGCTGGTCTGGTCACCGCCACCGCGACCTGCCGCGATGGCAAGTGCGAGCGGGTCTCGCTCGAAAGTGTCCCCGCGTTCGTCACCCACCTCGACGCGACGCTGGAGGTCGAGGGCCTGGGCACCGTGACGGTCGATGTTGCCTACGGCGGCGCCGTGTTCGCCATGGTCGACGCGGCCAAGCTCGGTTTCAAGATCGAGCCGAGCGAGGCCCGCGACATCGTCGCCGTCGGCCGCAAGATCACCGCCGCGGCCGATGCCCAGCTCACGGTCAAACACCCGCGCAACCCGAAGATCAACCGCGTCGCCTTCACCCATTTCGGCGGTCCGCCGCGCGGCGCCACGAAGCGCCGGCGCAGCACCGTGGTGATCGAACCGGGTCGGCTCGACCGCTCGCCGTGCGGCACCGGGACCATGGCCAAGCTCGCCCAGCTCACCGCTCGAGGCCAGCTCAAGGTCGGCGAAAAGCTCTTCCACGACTCGATCACCGGCACCAATTTTATCGCTGATGTCGTGCGCAAGACCAAGGTCGGACGTTATGACGCGGTGGTGCCTCGGGTCTCGGGCCGGGCGTGGATTGCGGGCCTGTTCCAGTTCGGTCACGACCCGAGCGATCCGTTCCCCGAGGGCTTTACCCTGCCCGACACCTGGGGCGATGGGCCGATCGGCGCGCCGGTGATCTAGGGGCCGCGCGCCCCAGCCAAGCCGCCGCCGCGCATGCGTCTTGTCGCCGTCGCGCTGCTCCTCTTGTTGCTGGGCCTCGGCCCGGCGGCGGCTGAAGAGCGGAGCCAACTTCTCGACGGGATCGCGGCGGCGCGGGCGGGCGACTTCCCGACCGCGCTCGCCCACCTTGCGCCGCTTGCCGAGGCCGGAGATCGCGAGGCGCAGTACAACCTCGGCCTGATGTATATGGCCGGGCTGGGCGTGGCCACTGACCATGCCGCCGCCTTAGGGCTGTTCACCGCCTCGGCCGATCAGGGGTGGGCGCCCGCCTCTAACTCGCTCGGTGACATGTATCAAGACGGCCTCGGCGTCGCACCCGACGCGGCGGCGGCCGTCCGCTACTATCGGCTCGCGGCCGAAGCCGGCGTCGCGCCCGCCCAGCTCAACCTCGGCAATCTGCTCCAGCAGGGCCGTGGCGTGGCGCGCGATGACGCCGCCGCCGCGCGCTGGTATCGCCTTGCCGCCAAACAGGGCCTGCCGGCTGCGCTCTTCAACCTCGCCAACTTTCACCATCGCGGCATCGCGGTTCGGCGTGACGATGCGATAGCCGCCCGGCTCTATCGCCTCGCCGCCGCGCGTAGACATACGGATTCTCAGTTCAACCTCGGGGTCCTCTACCTCAAGGGCGAGGGGGTGGCGCGCGACGCGGGCGAGGCGGCGCGGCTGTTTCGCATCGCCGCCGAATTGGGCCATATCGATGCTCGCGCCAATCTCGGCAACATGTTCTTCACCGGCGATGGCGTGACCCGCGACCTCGCCAAGGCGTTGCGCTGGTATCGGCTGGCGGCCGATGGCGGCAACGTCGCGGCCCAGAACAACCTCGCCAACATGTACTATCTCGGCCAGGCGGTGACACGCGATTTCACCCTGGCGCGGGTGTGGTACGAACGCGCGGCCGCGGCCGGCAACGTGGACGCCCAGTCGAGCCTCGGCAACATGGCCTATCTCGGCCACGGCGCCCCACCGGACTACGCGGCGGCACTGCGCTGGTACCGCCAGGCGGCCGCCGCCCACAACGCCAACGCCGAGGGCAACCTCGGGCGCATGTACTACTTCGGCCACGGAGTCGCGCGCGATCACGCGCTAGCGCGAGCTTGGTACGCCAAGGCTGCGGCCCGGGGCGATGCCTTCGCCCAAGCTAATCTCGGCGCGCTTCTGGCCAAAGGTGAGGGCGGTGTGGCTGACAAGGTGAGCGCGCTGATGTGGTTCCTGCTGGCTGCCGCCCAAGCCGAGCCGAGCGGCATCGCCGGCCGCGCCGCTCTCGCCGCCGAGCTATCGACACCCCAAATCGCCGAGGCCGAAGCGCGGGCAGCGGCGTTGGGGGTGGCCAAACGCTAGGCGGCTGAGTCGATCGGCTGGACTCGCTTGGCGATCTCCGCGCCCCGGTCTCGCTCTACCACGGCGATCTCGTATTGGCCCTGCAGGTCGAGCCAGAACTGGGCGCCGTTGCCGAAATAGCGCCCAAGCCGCACGGCGGTGTCGGCGGTGATGCCACGCCGCGCGTTGAGGATGTCGGTGACGCGACCGGAAGGAACGCCGAGGTCAAGAGCCAAACGGTTGGCGCTCAGCTCTCGGGCCTCCAACTCACGTCGCAGCAGCCGGCCTGGGTGGGCGATGGGGGTGGTTGTGCTCATCCTCTGTGATAATCGACGACCTCGACATTGTGGGCATCGTCACCCCGGAACTCAAAGCATATCCTCCAAGGTCCGTTGACTGTCATCGCCCACCGCCCTTCGCGATCACCCCTTAGCTTGTGCAACCCAACGCTCGCCAGCGGACTGATATCGCGCAACGATGTTGCCACGTTCAGCGCCAAAAGCAGGCCCACCGCAGCCTCGGCGTCCAACCCACGGAAACGATTTGGTCGTTCGCCTTTCCAAATCTTGTGGCTGGCTGCATTGCGCCAAGACCTGATCACGGCAAAATCATACTACGGGAATCGTAGCAGGGCGAGTCCTAGAACGAGGAGCCGGGTTGTTCGAGGAAGGCAAGCTCCTCGGCCGAGGATTCGCGTTCCAGCGCCGCGTTGCGGTGTGGGAAGCGGCCGAAGCGCTCGATGATGGCGAGGTGCTGGCGCGCCGAGCGGCGGTTGGCGTCGAAAAAGAGGCCCTCGGGCAAGCTCTCCATCTGGGCCAGGCAGTAGCGCTGATCGGCGGCGTCTTCGCTGTGCATGTAGGGCATGTACACAAAGCTGCGCATGACCGGCGGCAGCGCCTGATCGAAGCCCTGGCGCACGCCATGGGCGGCGAGCGCCAGGGCCGCCTGATCGGTCGCGTAGGCTGGGCCCGAGCCCCGGAACAGGTTACGAGGAAACTGGTCCAATAGGAGGATCAGCGCCAGGCAGCCGGGCGCCGTCCCCGCCCAATCGCGCACGCGCCCGTCGCGCGCGGCGTTGTAGTCGGCCAGGAAGCGCTCGCGAATGTCGGCGTCGAAGGCATCGTTCTTCGTGAACCAGGCCTCGCGCGGCTGGCAGCAGTCGGGCGCTTCGGGTGCACCGAACCAGAAGGCGAGGATATCGTCGTGGCGGGCCATGCCCCCTCCCATACCTGAGCGCGGCGGATGCTTCAACGATCGCTGGGGCCAGTCTGCAACGACCGGGCAAGACTGCGATAGCGGGGCAAGTCTGCTATAAGGAGCCGTGATCCCGCGATATTCCCGCCCGGAGATGGCCACGATCTGGGCGCCCGAAAGCCGCTACCAGATCTGGCTCGAGATCGAGACCCTCGCGATCGAGGCGATGGCCGAACTCGGCGTCGTGCCGACCGAGGCGGCCCGGGCGGTGCGCGCGCGCGGCGCCGTCGATCCGGGCCGCATCGACGAGATCGAGCGCGAGACCCGTCACGACGTCATCGCCTTCCTCACCAACCTGGCCGAGAACGTCGGATCGGAGGCGCGTTTCGTCCATCGCGGCATGACCTCCTCGGACGTGCTCGATACCTGCCTCGCCGTCCAGCTCAGCCGCGCCGCCGACCTCCTGCTCGGCGATCTCGACCGGCTGTTGGCGGCGCTCAAACGCCGCGCCCTCGAGCACAAGCACACGCTTTGCGTCGGGCGCAGCCACGGCATCCACGCCGAGCCGACCACCTTCGGGCTTAAGCTCGCCCAGGCCCACGCCGAGTTCGCCCGCGCGCGCACCCGCCTGGTCGCCGCTCGGGCCGAGGTCGCGACTTGCCAGATTTCGGGGGCGGTCGGCACCTTCGCCCATATCGATCCGCGCATCGAGGCCCACGTCGCCGCCGCGCTCGGGCTCACGCCGGAGCCGATTTCGACCCAGATCATTCCGCGCGACCGTCACGCGATGTTCTTCGCGACCCTCGGCGTTATCGCCGGCTCGATGGAGAGGTTGGCGATCGAGATTCGCCACCTCCAACGCACCGAGGTCGGCGAGGCCGAGGAGCGCTTCGGCGACGGCCAGAAGGGGTCGTCGGCGATGCCGCACAAGCGCAATCCGGTGCTCTCGGAGAACCTGACGGGGCTGGCGCGGATGGTGCGCTCGGCGGTGGTACCGGCGCTCGAGAACATCGCGCTGTGGCACGAGCGCGACATCTCGCACTCCTCGGTCGAGCGGATGATAGGGCCCGACGCCACGGCGACGCTCGACTTCGCGCTCGCGCGGCTGGCCCGCGTGATCGACGAGTTGGTCGTTTATCCGGAGGCGATGCGCCGCAATCTCGATTTGCTCGGCGGCCTGGTTCACTCGCAAGCGGTGTTGCTCGCGCTCACCGACGCCGGGCTCGGCCGCGAAGACGCCTATGCGCTGGTGCAAACTCACGCCATGGCGGCGTGGCGCGCGGGCGATGATTTCCAAGCCCGGCTCGCCGCCGATCCCACGGTGACCGCCGCGCTTGACTCCACCGCCCTGGCCGCCCTATTCGACCCAGCCGACCAGCTGAGCCAGGTCGACACGATCTTCGCCCGGGTGTTCGGCCCCCAGGTGTTCGGCCCTGGCGACTAACCGGGCAGCGCCGTCTTTCCCTCCCTTTTTGTGGGGGAGGGTCGGGTTGGGGGGGCTTACTCGGCGGCGACGGGCTCGATGCCTTTGCTCGCGAACAGCGTCTGGAGCTCGCCGGTCTCGAACATCTCGCGCAGGATGTCGCAGCCGCCCACGAACTCGCTCTTGACGTAGAGCTGGGGGACGGTGGGCCAGTCGCTGAAGCTCTTGATGCCGTCACGCAAGCCGGGGTCTTGCAAAACGTCGACGCCCCGGAACTTGATGCCGAGGTGGGTGAGAATCTGGACGCAGGTCGCCGAGAAGCCACACTGTGGAAAGACCGGCGTGCCCTTCATGTAGAGGACGACGGGGGCTTCATCGATTTCCTGCTGGATGCGGTCGTGGACCGGATTTTCGCTCATCGGTGTCTCCAATCGATCAGGGGTGTCGCCAATCAGTCCTCGGGCGCGGACGTCTGCAGCGCGAGCGCATGGAGCGCCGCGCCCATCCGACCTTTCAGTGCAGTATATACCATCTGGTGCTGCTGAACCCGGCTCTTGCCGCGAAAGGCGGGCGAGACGACGCGCGCCGCGTAGTGATCGCCATCACCCCGCAGGTCCTCGATGGTCACGTTGGCATCGGGGATGTCCTGCTTTATCAGGCGTTCGATCTCGGTCGCGTCCATCGGCATCGCCGCTCGGTCCTCCGCTCTGTCTAATTCCGGGCCGCACCCCTACCAGCGGTCGCCATGTAGGCGGGCAACCAGCCCTCATGGGCTTGGCGCAGATCTATCCACGATATTGTATCGTGGCCGTCCAGTGTCAAATGGTTTCCGCCACTCGTGCCGAGGCGACACGCGGTGACGCCGGCCTCGCGGCACGCGGCCAGTACCGCCGCCACCTCGCTCGCCTCGATCGCCAGCACATAGCGGCCCTGGTCCTCGCCGAACCAGATCGCGTGCGGGGCGGCCTCGATCGCCGGCGCGGCGAGCGTCACGCCGATCCCGCCGGCCAGCGCCATCTCGGCGACGGCTACCAGCAGACCACCATCGCTGACATCGTGACAGGCACGCACCCGGCCGTGGCGGATCAAATCGCGCGCCAGATCGCCGTGACGGCGTTCCTCGCCGAGGTCCACCGGCGGTGGCGGGCCCGCCTCGATGCCGTGCAACTCGCGCAGATAGAGCGAGGCGCCGAGATGGCCCCGCGCAGCGCCGATCAGGATCAGCTCAAGACCCTCTTCATCGAGGGCCAACCGCGTCATCCAGCCGAGCTCCTCGATCAGGCCGACACCGCCTATCGTCGGGGTTGGCTGCACCGCGCGGCCGCTGGTCTCGTTGTAGAACGAGACATTGCCGGACACCACCGGGAAGTCGAGCGCCCGGCAGGCCTCGGCCATGCCCTCGATGGCGCCGACGAACTGACCCATGATCTCGGGCCGCTCGGGGCTGCCGAAATTGAGGCAGTCGGTGATGGCGAGCGGTCGCGCGCCGACCGCCGTTAGGTTGCGCCAGGCCTCCGCCACCGCCTGGCGGCCGCCCTGAAGCGGATCGGCGGCGCAGTAGCGGGGCGTGCAGTCGGTGGTGAGCGCGAGCCCCTTGTTGGTGCCGTGCACGCGCACCACCGCCGCGTCGCCGCCCGGCGCCTGGACGGTGTCGGCCATCACCATGTGGTCGTACTGTTCCCACACCCAGCGCTTGGCGCTGAGCTCCGGGCTCGCCATCAGGCGCGCGAGCGCTGCCCCGATGTGGGCCGGTGGCGGAACGTCGGGGGCGGGCGGCGGCGGCGCGGTCGGCGTCCAGGGGCGATCGTATTCGGGCGCCGTGGCGGCGAGCGGGGCGATCGGCAGGTCGGCGGCCAGCATCCCGTCCTTGCGCACGGCCATGCGGCCCGAGTCGGTGACGCGGCCGATGACAGCGAAGTCGAGCGCCCACCTGGCGAAGATCGCGCGCGCCGTCGCCTCGCGGTCGGGGCGCAGCACCATCAGCATGCGCTCCTGGCTCTCCGACAGCATGATTTCGTAGGCACTCATGGCGGTTTCGCGCACCGGCACCTGGTCGAGGTCGATCTCGATGCCGAGCCCGCCGCGCGAGGCCATTTCGAAGGCTGACGAGGTGAGCCCGGCCGCGCCCATGTCCTGGATGGCGACCACCGCGTCGGTCGCCATCAGCTCGAGACAGGCCTCCAGCAGGAGCTTTTCGGTGAACGGGTCGCCGACCTGAACCGTCGGCCGCTTAGCCTCGACCTCATCGCCGAACTCGGCCGAGGCCATGGTCGCGCCGTGGATGCCGTCGCGGCCAGTCTTGGCGCCGAGGTAAATCACGACGTTGCCCGGGCCGCTGGCGCGGGCGTAGTGGATGCGGTCGCGATCGACCACCCCGACGGTCATCGCATTGACCACGATGTTGCCGTCGTAGCTAGCGTGAAAGCCGCACTCGCCGCCCACGGTCGGGACCCCGACACAGTTGCCGTAGCCGCCGATACCCGCGACAACGCCAGCCACCAGGTGGCGGGTCTTGGCATGCGCCGGCGAGCCGAAACGGAGCGCGTTGAGGTTGGCGATCGGGCGCGCGCCCATGGTGAAAACATCGCGCAGGATGCCGCCAACGCCGGTAGCGGCGCCTTGGTAGGGCTCGATGAAGGAGGGGTGGTTGTGGCTCTCCATCTTGAAGACGGCCGCCTGGCGATCGCCAATGTCGACGATGCCCGCGTTCTCGCCCGGGCCGCGGATCACCCATGGCGCCTCGGTCGGCAAGGTCCTCAGCCATTTCTTCGAGGATTTGTACGAGCAGTGCTCGCTCCACATCACCGAGAAGATGCCGAGTTCGGTGAGGTTGGGGGCACGGCCGAGAATCTCGACCATGAGCGCCGCCTCGTCGGCGTCGAGGCCATGCTCGGCAATCAGCTCCGGGGTGACGGCGGGCGCCGTCATGCCGCCAGCGCGGCAACCAGGCCGTCGAACAACCGCGCGCCGTCAGTGCCGCCGAGCGCCGCGTCGGCGAGCCGCTCGGGATGTGGCATCAGGCCAAGTACGTTGCGCTCGCGATTGAAGACGCCAGCGATGTTGTCGCGCGAGCCGTTGGGGTTGGCGGCGTCGGTCGACGCGCCGGCGGCGTCGCAATAGCGAAAGGCCACCAGGTCGTTGTCGCAAAGCTCGGCCAGGGTGTCGTCATCGACGTGATAGTTGCCATCGTGGTGAGCGATAGGGACGCGGATCACCTCATCGTCGTCATAGTGATGAGTGAAGGCGGAAAAGCCGTTCTCGACCCGCAGGCAAACGGTGCGGCACACGAACTTGAGGCTGGCGTTGCGCATGAGAACGCCGGGCAGTAGCCGCGCTTCTGTCAGTATCTGGAAGCCGTTGCAGATACCGAGCGTCGGGGTGCCGGCGCGGGCTCGCGTCACCACCTCGCGCATGATCGGCGAGTGCGCGGCCATGGCCCCGCTGCGCAGGTAATCGCCATAGGAAAAGCCGCCCGGCACGACGATCAGGTCGAGCGCCGGCAGCTCGCTCTCGCCGTGCCAGATCATTAGCGGCTCGCGATCCATGCCGCGCCGCAACGCCACCCGCACGTCGCGTTCGCAGTTGGAGCCGGGAAAGACGATCACCGCCGCGTTCATGCGCACCGGCGTCAGCCGTCCAGCTCGATTGCGTAGTCCTCGATGACCGTGTTGGCGAGCAGCCGGGTGCACATCGCCTCCACGGCCGCCCGCGCGGGCGCAGCGTCGGTCTCGGCGAGATCAAACTCGATCAGCTTGCCCTGCCGCACCCCGCTCACGCCGCCAAAGCCAAGGCCATCGAGCGCGCTCTCGATGGCCTTGCCCTGCGGGTCCAGGACGCCTTCCTTAAGCGTGATGTGGACCCGAACTCTCACCCGATCGCGACGCTCAGTGGATCGCCTTTTTGCGCCCCGTCTCGATCGGGGTCGGCGTTGAGTGCCAGACGCCGAGGCGGCGCGCCACCTCTTGGTAGCCCTCCTCGACCTTGCCGAGATCGCGCCGGAAGCGGTCCTTGTCCATCTTCTCGTTGGTGTCGATGTCCCACAGGCGGCAGCTGTCGGGGCTGATCTCGTCGGCGAGGATGATTCTCATCTCATCGTTGTGATAGTAGCGCCCGAATTCGATCTTGAAGTCGACCAGGCGAATGCCGATGCCGGCGAAGATTCCCGACAGGAAGTCGTTGATCCGGAGCGCCATCGAGAACATCTCGTCGAGTTCGTGGGGGGCCGCCCAACCGAAGCAGGTGATGTGCTCCTCGGTGATCATCGGGTCATCGAGCGGGTCGGACTTATAGTAGTACTCGACGATCGAGCGCGGCAGAGCCGTGCCCTCGTCGATGCCCAGGCGCTTGGCCAGCGAGCCGGCGGCGATGTTGCGCACCACCACCTCGATCGGGATGATCTCGACCTCCTTGATCAACTGCTCGCGCATGTTGAGGCGCCGGACCAAGTGGGTCGGAATGCCAACCCCTTGCAGGCACGTCATCAAATATTCGGAGATGCGGTTGTTGAGCACGCCCTTGCCAATGATGATGCCCTTTTTCTTGGCGTTGAACGCGGTCGCGTCGTCCTTGAAATACTGCACCAAGGTGCCCGGCTCGGGCCCCTCGAACAGAACCTTCGCCTTGCCTTCATAGAGCTGTCTGCGACGGGCCATGTCAGTGTCCAATGGGTGGGGTCGGGTCCGAAACGCGCGGACCGCGCGGGTCGCGCGGAGTACCCCGTGGAGAGTACGGACCCTACCGGATTCGCCGAGGCGAAACAATCAGCCGCACGCGTTGCCGGGCACAGCCAGTCGCACGCCGAGGCGGGTCGCACTTGACGGCGGAGCGCAAGGCGTTAGATGTTGATTCCGACCGCCTATGTGGCTATGCGTGGGGCCGCCGCCTCAGCCAGCCACGCCAGCGAAGGATATTGTGAATGCCGACGTTCGACGACCGCGAGAAAGCCCAAGAAGCAAAATGGGCGCACGATCATGAAACCACGTTCAAGATCAACGCCCGGCGCAACAAGCTGCTCGGGCAATGGGCCGCCGAGTTGATGGGTCTGAGCGATGGAGCGGCCGAGGCGTATGCCAAGGAAGTGGTGAAGGCCGATTTCGAGGAACCCGGTCATGAGGACGTCTACCGCAAGGTCATGGGCGACCTCACGGGCAAGGGTCTCGACATCTCCGAACACCGGGTTCGCCGCGAGATGGCCGAGCGCCTGGAGCTCGCCCGCCAGCAAATCATGACCGAGCATGCGAGCGGATAGCCACGCCGACCCCGCCGCTGGCATACGCCGAGATGGGACGTGCTTCGAGACGGCGCTTCTCGCCTGCTCAGCATGAGGCCGTCTACGGGGTGTGAAGCGGCCTTGCCCTGAGGAGCGGCCCAAGCGGCCGCGTCCCGAAGAATCAGCGCGGAGGCGCGGCAGCCCTAGCGCGAGTAGAACTCGATGACCAGGTTGGGCTCCATCACCACCGGATAGGGCACGTCGGCCAGCGTCGGCTGGCGGACGAAGGTGCCGCTCATCTTCTGGTGGTCGACATCGATGTAGTCGGGCACGTCGCGCTCGGCCGACTCGGCGGCTTCCAGCACGATGCCGATTTCGCGCGACTTCTCCTTGATCTCAATCGTATCACCGGGCTTGACCCGATAGCTCGGGATGTTGACCCGACGGCCATTGACCTTGACGTGGCCGTGGTTGACGAACTGGCGCGCGGCGAACACCGTCGGCACGAACTTCATGCGATAGATCACCGCGTCCAGCCGCCGCTCAAGGAGCCCGATCAGGGTCTCGCTGGTATCGCCCCGAAGCTGCACCGCCTCATGATAGAGGTTGCGGAACTGCTTTTCGGTGATGTTGCCGTAATAGCCGCGCAACTTCTGCTTGGCCGCGAGTTGGATGCCGAAGTCAGAGGGCCGGCGGCGGCGCGCCCGTGAGGGGCCATGCTGACCGGGCCCGTACTCGCGCCGATTGACCGGGCTCTTGGGCCGGCCCCACAGGTTCTCGCCGAGGCGCCGGTTGAGCTTGTACTTCGACTTGATCCGCTTCGTCATATGGCGTGTATCCGCTGCCGTGTGGCGTGTATTCGCAGACATGCCTCCGGCCTTTCGGCGCGGGTCCGCGACGCTCGGCCTTATAGGCACGGCCCCGCGCCCTGTCAAACGCGCCTTGTCGGGCGTTACCCGGCCGTCATTTCCCGGCGAGCGCGTGGATGACGCCGCGCAGCGTGCTCACCTCCTTCTCGGTCAGCCCGGCGCGCGCCAGCATGTTGCGCAGGTTCCTGACCATCGACGGCCGCATCTCGGCATGGCGCAGGAAGCCGGCGGCGTCCAGGTTCGCCTCCAGGTGTTCAAACAGGTTCATCAGCTGCGCCTTGGTCGCCGGTCGCGCGCCGGCCGGCGCGGGCTCGGTGGGGGGCGGGGGGCCGGCGCGAAACCATTCGTAGCCGACCAGCAGCACCGCCTGGGGCAGGCTGAGCGAGGCGAAGGCCGGGTTGAGCGGCACCGTGAGGATGCTGTCCGCGAGGACCACGTCGTCGTTGTGGAGGCCGGCGCGCTCGGGCCCGAACAGCACGCCGACGTGGGCGCCGTCACCGAGCGCGCGCATCTCGTGGCCCGCCTCCTCGGCACTCACCGAGGGCTTTTCCATGTCGCGTGCTCGCGTGGTCGCGGCGTAGAGGCGGTGGAGGTCGGCGATAGCCGCGGCCGTCGTCTCAAACACCCGGGCGGCGTCGAGCACCAGATCGGCGCCCGAGGCGGCGGCGATCGCCTTGGCGTTCGGCCAGCCGTCGCGCGGCCGCACCAGGCGCAGGTCGCCCAGACCGAAGTTCCGCATCGCCCGCACCGCGAAGCCGATGTTCTCGCCGAGCTGCGGCTCGACCAGCACCACCGCTGGCCCGCCGCTCACCGCCCCTCGTGTGCGATTAGTGCCGGCCATGGTCATTGCCGGCGATGACAGGGGGCCACGCCCTCGACCTCACCCTGAGGAGGGCCGGAGGCCCGTCGCGAAGGGCGAGCCGGCCGCGCGGTCAGGCGCGGCGCCATTCGGTGGTGCCGTCGGGCTTGTCCTCGAGCACGATGCCTTGCGCGGCGAGTTCATCGCGGATTCGGTCCGATGTGCCAAAATCCTTGGCCGCGCGGGCGATAACGCGCTTGCCAACGAGTTCTTCGACACGTGCCTCAGATGTTTGAATCAGAACTCCAGCGCCCCCTGCGGCGGCCCCCGCAGTGGCTGGCAACGGGGTGATGGTCACTCCGTCAGTCACCTCAGCATCCGAGATGGCCCTTCCCTTCAGCCAGGCTCCCGTGTCTTGCTGCAGCAACCCGAGAATCTCGGCCCCGGCGCGTAGCTCTCGCGGGTCGCCGGTCATGCCATGCAAGGCAGCGATGGCTCGTGGTGTGTTCAAGTCGTCGTCCAAGGCCGCCATCACCCCCTCCGGCACCTCGACGTTGGCCGCGACGTCGTCGGCGGCACGGTACCAGCGATCAAGCGTGTGCTTGGCCTCGCGCAGGCCTTGGCGGGTGAAGTCGAGAGGCTGGCGATAGTGCGCGCTCAGCAGCGCCAGCCGGATCGCCTCTCCGGGGAACTCGGCTAACAACTCGCGCACGGTGACGATGTTGCCGCCGCTCTTCGACATCTTCTCGCCCTCGACCGTGACGAAGCCGTTGTGCACCCAGAAGTTGGCGAACTCCTCGTCGGGGTCGGCGCAGCGGCTCTGGGCGACCTCGTTTTCGTGGTGGGGAAAGATCAGGTCGCGCCCGCCGCCATGGATGTCGAAGCTGGGTCCAAGAATCTTCGTGCTCATGACCGAGCACTCGATATGCCAGCCCGGCCGACCGCGCCCCCACGGGCTCGGCCAGCCGGGGAGATCGGGGGTGGACGGCTTCCACAGGACGAAGTCGGCCGGATCGCGCTTGAACGGCGCTACCTCAACCCGGGCGCCAGCGATCATCTCGCGCACGCTCCGGCCCGACAGGCGACCGTAGTCCGGCATCGAGGGCACGTGGAATAGGACATGCCCCTCTACCTCGTAGGAGTGCTCCCCTTCGATCAGGCTTTGGATCATCTCGATCATGCCGGGGACGTGCTCGGTCGCGCGCGGCTCGTGATCGGGCGGCAGCGTGTTGAGCGCCGCCATGTCCTCGTGGAAGGCCTGGGTGGTGCGCGCGGTGATGGCGCCGATCGGCTCGCCCGCATCCTTGGCCGCGGCGTTGATCTTGTCGTCCACGTCGGTGATGTTGCGGACATAGGTGACCGAGGCGTACTCGCGCTTGAGCAGCCGGTAGAGCACGTCGAACACCACGACCGGCCGGGCATTGCCGATGTGGGCGTAGTCGTAGACGGTCGGCCCGCACACGTACATACCGACGCGCCCCGGCCTAAGCGGCACGAAGATTTGCTTTTCGCGCGCGGCGGTGTTGTACAGGGTGAGCGCCATGGCGGTGCGTCTCAGGCGGTCTGACCGCTCAGGCGTGCATGGGCGCGCTCGCGTCCCAGCAGCGGCAGCAGGCTCTTCATCTCGGGTCCGTGGTCGCGGCCGGTGAGCGCCAGGCGCAGTGGCCGGAACAGGGCCTTTCCCTTGCGTCCGGTGCTCGCCTTGACCGCTTCGGTCCAGGTCCCCCAAGTGCTCTCATCCCACTCGCCCTCGGGCAACAGCGCGGCGGCGGCGGATGCCCAGGTCGGCTCCTCGATCGCCGGGGTGATTGCCCCGTGGCACACCTGCCACCAGCTCGCGGCCTCGGCGATGGTCGTGATGTTACCGCGCACCGCCAGCCAGAACGCCCCGTCCGCCTCGGCCAGGCCGAGTGTGGCGAGGCGCGGGCTGGCTTCCACAAACGACATCCCATGGATGAGCCGCGCGTTGAGGCGTTCGAGCTCGGCGGTGTCGAACTTGACCGGCGCGCGTCCCAGACGGTCGAGCGCGAAGTCGGCGGCGAGATCGGCGAGGCTTGGCGCCACAGCCACGGCATCGGAACTGCCGAGGGTGGCGAGCAGGCTGGTGAGCGCGAGCGGCTCGATCCCCTGATCGCGCAAGGAGCCGAGCCCGGCGCTGCCGAGGCGCTTGGACAATGCCTCGCCCTGGCTTCCGGTCAGCAGCGCATGGTGCGCGAACTCAGGCCTCCGTGCGCCGATGGCGGCGAACAGCTCGATCTGGACGGCGGTGTTGGCGACATGGTCCTCGCCCCGGATCACGTGGCTGATGCCGAGATCGGCGTCGTCGATTACCGAGGTCAGCGTGTAGAGCGGTTGACCATCGGCCCGCCACAACACCGGGTCGCTGAAGCTGCCGGGCAGAAAATGGACCGGCCCGCGCACGCCATCAGTCCAGGCGATCGCCTCATCGCCCAAGCGAAACCGCCAATGCGGCTCGTGACCCTCCACGGCCAGCTTGTCGCGCGCGGCGGCGCTCAAAGTGAGAGCGGCGCGGTCGTACACGGGCGGTTTACCGGCGGTGCGCAGGCGCCGGCGCATCAGCGACAGCTCCTCCGCCGTTTCGTAGCAGGGATAGAGCCGGCCGCCGCCGTGCAGGATGGCGAAAGCGTCGCGATACAGGGAAAGGCGCTCCGATTGGCGCAGACGTTCGTCCCAGTCGAGGCCGAGCCAGCGTAAGTCCGTCTTGATAGCGGCGACGAACGCCTCCTCCGAGCGCTCGGTGTCGGTGTCGTCGAGGCGCAGGACAAAGCGGCCGCCAGCGCGCCGAGCGAACAGCCAGTTGAATACGGCCGTGCGCGCGTTGCCGACGTGAAGGTGGCCCGTCGGGCTTGGCGCGAACCGCGTGACCACCTCGCCTCTCACCTCGGCATCGCCGGCCATCACATTTCCCTAAAGGCGTTGGTGATCGGGTAGCGGCGGTCGCGGCCGAAGGCTTTGTCGGTGATCTTGACTCCGGGCGGGGCCTGGCGCCGCTTGTATTCGGCGGCATACAACATTCGCGCGATGCGCTCGACCGTCGCCCGCTCGAAGCCCTTGGCCGGCATTTCGGCGATCGGCGTTTCGGCCTCGACCAGTTCGCACAAGATTCCATCGAGCACCTCGTAGGGCGGCAGACTGTCCTGATCGGTCTGATCGGGACGCAGCTCGGCGCTCGGCGCCTTGGTCAGGACGCGCTCGGGGATCACCCGCCCCGGCGGCCCCTGGAAGCCCTCCGCGCTCTGCTGGTTGCGCCACGCCGCAAGCTCAAAGACGGTGGTCTTGTAGATGTCCTTGAGCACTGAATAACCTCCGCACATGTCGCCGTAGAGCGTCGCGTAGCCGACCGACATCTCGGATTTGTTGCCGGTGGTCAGCAGCATGTGGCCGAACTTGTTCGACAGTGCCATCAGCACCAGAGCGCGCGCCCGCGCCTGGATGTTTTCCTCGGTCGCGTCGGCCGGGCGCTCGGCGAAGCTCGGCGCCAGCATGGCGGCGAAGGCCTCGACCGCCGGCCCGATGGCGACCTCGTCGAGGTGGATGCCAAGCGCGTCGGCGCAGGCGGCGGCGTCGATCTTGCTTGTCGCGGCGGTATAGCGCGACGGCATCATCACCGCCCCGACCCGGTCCGCGCCCAGCGCATCGACCGCGACGACCGCGCTCAGGGCTGAATCGATGCCACCCGAAAGGCCGAGGATGACGCTCGGGAACCCGTTTTTCTCGACGTAGTCGCGCAGCCCGACGACCATCGCCCAGTAAATCGATTCGAGACGCGAGGGCGCTGCGGCCACCTCGCCCGGCGCGCACACCCAAACGCCCGTCTCGCTTCGCCGCCACTCGGTTAGCGTCACCTCCTCGCGCCACTCCGCAAGCTGCCAGGCGAGAGTGCGGTCGGCGTTGAGCACGAAACTTCCGCCCTCGAACACGAGTTCGTCCTGGCCGCCGACCTGGTTGACGTAGATGAGCGGCAGGCCGGTCTCGACGACGCGGGTGATCGCGCCCGAGAGCCGAAGGTCGCGCTTGTCGACCTCGAATGGCGAGCCGTTGATGATCACTAGTATCTCGGCTCCGGTCTCGTCGAGACACTCGGTGACCTCGCTTCCCCACATGTCCTCGCAGATCATCACGCCCAGCCGAACCCCCCGGAGCGACACCGGGCCCGGTAACGGCCCCTGGGCGAAGATGCGCTTTTCGTCGAACACCGAGTAGTTGGGCAGGTCGTGCTTGAAGCGCAGAGCGGCAACCTCGCCCTCGGCGAGCAGCGCGGCGGCGTTGAAGAGCTTGCCGTCCTCGCGCCACGGCGTCCCCATCAACAGCGCCGGACCGCCATCGCCGGTGTCGGCGGCAAGCCCTCTCACCTCGGCCTGCGCGGCCTCTTGCAGGGCCGGTTTGAGGATCAGGTCCTCGGGCGGGTAGCCGGTGATGGCGAGCTCCGTCGCGACGACCAGATCGGCGCCGACCGCCGCCGCGCGCGCGCGCGCGCGCCGCAAACCATCGGCGTTGGCGGCGAGGTCGCCCACGGTTGGATTGAGCTGGGCCAGCGCGATATTAAGCCGCTCGGTCATGGCCGATACTTAGTCCCGCCGCCCGATTCGGGCAAGGCGGCACGGGAGGTGGGGGCGCTAGCTCGCTCGGCTCTCGGCGCCCGGTTGGCGCGCCAGCACGAAACGACGGCCACAATAAGGGCAGTCGATGCGGCCATCGTCGCCGAGGTTGAGGTAAACGACGGGGTGGCCCAAAGGGCCCTCGCCGCCGTCGCAGTCAACGACATCGCGATCGACGTTGATGACCTCGGTCGAATCCATGAGCGGGCTCTCGTTGGCGGTGGCGCCGATGCGCCGCGTCGGTGCCGTTGACCGCGCGGCGCGGCGAATGATACCCATTGGCCGCGCGCGAGCAACCGCGCCGTTTCGTCACATGACTACACCTCACGACTACACCTCACGCCCTCGCATACAACGGGTCCTTCGCCCGCGCGCCTTGAACCGGCCCGCGCGCGCCGGCAAGGAACCTCTTTGGGCCGGGAAGGAAGAGCATTGAATAGCGGCCGCACCGTCTCCACCTACCCGGCGTCACCCTCTGCCTACCCAGTGGCCGCGATCGAGGCCACCGGCCTGAGCAAGACCTATCGCGGGGCCGGCCGGCGCCCGCCAGTGCTGGCGCTCGACAACCTCGATCTCGCTGTTCCGCGCGGCTCGTTCTTCGGCTTGCTGGGCCCCAACGGCGCCGGAAAGTCGACCTTTATCAACGTTCTAGCCGGGCTCGCCGTGAAAAGCGCGGGCCGGGTCACGATCTGGGGCCACGACCTCGACCGCGAACGCCGCGCGGCGCGCGCGTCGATCGGGGTGGTGCCGCAGGAGCTCTCGATCGATCCGTTCTTCACGCCGCGCGAGGCGCTCGAGCTGCAAGCTGGTCTCTACGGGGTGCCCAAGGCCGCGCGTCGGACCGACGATATCCTCGCGGCGGTCGGCCTGAGCGACGTCGCCGAGGCCAGCGCGCGCAGCCTGTCGGGCGGCATGCGCCGCCGCCTCTTGGTCGCCAAGGCGATGGTTCACGCCCCGCCGGTGCTGGTGCTGGACGAGCCCACCGCCGGCGTCGACATCGAGTTGCGCCGCCAGCTTTGGACCCGGCTGCGCGCCTTGAACCAGGCCGGCACGACCATTGTGCTCACCACCCACTACCTTGAGGAGGCCGAGCAGCTGTGCGATCTGATCGCCATTCTTCATCGCGGTCGGGTGGTGGCCTCCGACACCACCGCCAATCTGGTGCGCCGGCTCGATCACAAGAAACTAACGCTGACCCTCGTCGAGACGCCGCAAGCGGTGCCCGCGACGCTGCGGCCCTACGAGGTCGAGATCGAGCCCTATGGCGCGCTCAGCATCCGCTATCAGCGCAGTCAAACCCAGGTCGCCGAGATTCTCGCCGCCGTCCAGGCGGCTGGCCTCACCATCCTCGACGTGACGACCGAGCAATCCGACCTCGAGGACATCTTCCTTGCCCTAACCGCGCGCGACGCCGGCGCCCCGAACGCCGCCGCCGCCGACTAGCGCCAGCGAATTGCTCAAGCGTCGGGGCGTTTGCTATCCTCGCCCCACGCACCCGTAGCTCAGCTGGATAGAGCGCTGCCCTCCGAAGGCAGAGGTCACAGGTTCGACTCCTGTCGGGTGCGCCAATCTTTTCAAGGGGTTATTTGGCCAGTTCAATGCGCTAGAACTGCATTAGCAATCACGTAGCAAGCACGCGCGCTGATTTCCCCGCTTCAGGAAGGCTCATCTGCCATCAGGTATTCTGGCAGTTTCACCCTCCATTCGCTCATGAGAATGAGCGTACACTGGACGGTTCCGCCGTTGTTTTGGACCAACTCCAACTGGCCGGTAGGGGTGTAGTCATCCCATGCGAAGCTGTCGGATAGAAAGGCGAGAACCTCGCGCTTGTAGGCTGTGTCGAGATTGTCGAGCTGATCGCCCTTGGTTTCTAGCACGGTGATCCGCTTGGCTTCCCATTTAACCCGCATTCCCCAAGTGACCGATCCATCTGATGCGGTTTCCGTCTGATTCCTGTATAAGAATCAGTGGATTAGATCAGACGGAGGGTGGGTCGAATGCGGAACCTGGGGGGTGAGTCGGATCGGGGGCTTCTGCGGGCGTTTTTCGACCGAAGACTGAAGTTCGAGTTCCACGGTTCGCGGATCACGTCAGACGCTGGTCTGCTCGCCTATCGTGAACTGGACGAAGCCCTCGGCCTGACCACGCTGGCCGGTGACGTTATTGCTGACAGCCGGACCGGCAAGAACGGTTGGCACGGCATCATCGGTCTCCTTCGCCAATCCGTCTATGGTCGTCTCGCCGGGTACGAGGACGTGAACGACGCCGACCGGCTGGGGCGCGATCCTGCGATGCGGTGGATCGTCGGCGGCAGGGCTGTCGAGCGCGGCGGCGCATCGACCAGCCAGATGGGCCGGTTCGAGACGGAGTTACTCGCCACCAATGACAACCTCGCCGCGCTCGCTGACCTTTTGGGCATCTGGATCGACCAGGTTAACGAGCGCAAGCCGCCGAAGATTATCGTGCTCGACATGGACAGCTCCGTCAGCCCGACCTACGGTGACCAGGAGGGCACGGCCTACAACGGTCACTTCGGCTGCACGTGCTATCACCCGCTGTTCGTGTTCAACCAGTTCGGCGATCTGGAGCGTTGCGCCCTGCGTCCGGGCAACGTGCACAGCGCCCATGAATGGCGCGATGTGTTGGACCCGGTGGTCGCTCGATACCGGAACAAGACACTCCGGCGTTATTTCCGTGGTGACGCCGCCTTCGCCTCGCCCGAGGTTTATGAGTTTCTGGAAGCGGAAGGCTTCAAGTACGCCATCCGGCTTCCGGCCAACAAGGTGCTGCACGACAGCATCGCGCACCTGCTCAAGCGCCCCGTCGGTCGGCCGCCGAAGGAAGTTCGTCGGTATTACGCGAACTTCAGCTATCGGGCCGGTAGCTGGACGGAGCCCCGCCGGGTCGTCGCCAAGGTGGAGTGGCACTCAGGGGAACTGTATCCCCGCGTCGGCCTTGATCGGTTTCACCGCTCAAGCGTCACCAACCTGAGCCGTCCTGCCGAGCGGGTTGTTGCGTTCTACAATCAGCGCGGCACTGCCGAGCAATGGATCAAGGAAGGCAAGAACGCCATCAAGTGGACGCGGCTGTCATGCCGTTCGTTACGCAACAATGCCGTCCGGCTCCAGCTGCATGCACTCGCCTATAACCTCGGCAACTTCATGCGTACCCTGGCGTTGCCCGATGCCGTGGAGCAATGGTCGCTGACGACGCTGAGGGAGAAGCTGGTCAAGATCGGTGCGAAAGTTGTCAGCCATGGCCGGTACGTCACATTTCAATTGGCCGAGGTTGCAGTCCCAAGAAGCTTGTTCCAGAAAATCTTGAGCCTGATTGATGATCTACGACGAAGACCCGCTCCGGCGTAGGCCGAGGGAATCGACGGCAAGGAGATTGCGACACGAGAGGTGTGTCTGGATGGCAAGAGAAACGACCAAATGGCCTTCCACGCGCTGGCCAATTACCAAAATCATGTCATCGGATGGCTGCAATGGGAACAGAGTCCCCTTGGAGATGGGGCCGTGGTACGATTTCCGCGAATTTGGATGTCATCTGGGGAATGTCGGCTTACACCACGCGCCGGGACACGATCCTAGCCGACGGCGAATGGGGCCACGCGGCGAATGAGACGGAGGCACGACAATGAAGCCGTTTCGTGATTCGACGGACCTGGTGGACGATGGCGAGGCGCTGTCGGCGCGCATCGCGACCGATGGCTATTTGTTCCTGCGCGGGCTTCTCCCACCTGGGGTGGTATCGCCGGTGCGGCGCCGATGCCTCGAGATTTGTCGCGAGGCCGGATGGCTCAAGGGCGCGACCGAGCTGATGGACGCGGTGGCCGAGCCGAGCGCGGCGTGCGTCGATCCCGAGCCGGCGTTCATCGATGTCTACAAGAGAATGTACGGGCTCGAGGAGGTGCACGCATTGCAGTTGCGCCACGAGTTCATCGAGTTGTTCGAGCGCATGTTTGGCGAGCCGGTTTTGGTCCATCCGCGGGCCATTCTGCGCAGCGTCTTTCCCGGCCATGCGAATTTCAATGCCCCGCCGCACCAGGACTTTCCCCACATCCAGGGCGCCATCGAGACCTTTGGCCTGTGGACCGCGCTTAGCAATTGTCCGATGGAGATGGGCGGCCTGACGGTGGCGGAGGGCTCGCACCGCGACGGGGTGCGCGAGTTTAGGATGTCCAACAGCCCGGGTGGGATGGAGGTCGTGGACCCCTTGGCTGGGCGCTGGCGGGGGAGCGATTTCGCGGCCGGCGATGTCCTCATTTTTCACAGCATGACCGTGCACAAGGGGCTGCCCAACCACTCGACACGGATTCGCCAGTCGGTCGACGGGCGCTATCAGCGGGCCAGCCAACCGATCGTGGCGGCGAGCCTGGAACCCTACGCGGGCATGGGGACGTGGCCGGACATCTACGCCGGCTGGGACTCGGCCGCGCAGCAGTATTATTGGCGGGCGCTCAAGCGGCGCGTCGTTGCCTTCGACAGCAAATACTACGATGAGCGCGACGCGATGGCGCTCGATCTCGCCGAGCGCGGCGATCCAACCGCGCGGGCGACATTGCTCCGGATCATTCAGCGCGATGCCGACGCGGCCAAGCGCGACCGCGCCACGGCCCTGCTCTCGCGGCTCGCGCCGCCGCCCGCCTGAAGCGAACCCGCGCGGATATATGTCGCAGCCGGTTTCTCGCGTCGCCACCGAGGTCGATTTCGACCGGGACGGCAAGCAGGCGCGGTATCTACGTTAAAGGGGCTTACAAAGGCTACTTGATAGCCCCGCGCGCCGGTGACAGGTTCGTCGGATGGATTGGAAGAAAATCGTCAACAGCCCGTGGGTTGGTCTTTTCTGCCTCATATTGCTTGCGTGGAGCCTTCCCGGCATGGAGGAAGATGCCGTCAAGTGGCGCAAGTGGACCGGCAACATGAATCCCCACTGGTTTTGGTTGGCCGCTGGCGTTGGCGGAACGCTTACGACGCTCTGGCTCGTGGTCAAGGTGTCTGCCCACGGCAAGACGATCCTACACGCCCTGCGCTGGATGTTTAGGAACAAAAGGAATGTCACAAGTGGCGATGTGACAGAGATCAAAACGGTGTCTCAAGCTGAGTATGGCGCAGGAACGAAGAATCCGGCCACGGTCTACCTCGTTCCGGGTCAAAAGAAGGAAGGCGGGGAGGATTAGAAGATGTCAAGTGAGCTTTATAAGTCCCTTTCGAAACGGCCTCTTACGAACGGGGCTCCGCTAAGCACATGACCACAGTAACCTTTATTTCGAACTAAATACGAGCCTAAATGGCGTCTATGGCATTCCCCTCACCAGGAGAACCAGACCTTTCTCATTGGGGGCTGGTTGACGCTCTGACGGTAAAGCAAGCTGCTTGCCTTTGGGCAGGCGTCGACGCATCCAAAAATCAATACGCGAGAACAATTTCGGAGGTGAGTCGGCTTGTCCCGATTACCCAGCTTATTTCGTCCGCTATTCAATCGGGTCGACTCGTGGCCGACTCTTCCAAAAATCTTTTGACTTCGTTGGGAGATTATTCGAACTCCTTGGTCACCCGTGACGATCTAATGGCTTTCGCGAGCGCCAAAGGACAACGCCCCGCGTTCCTTTTCGACACCCTGATGCCTGATGCAGCGGGAAGCGAACCTCCCGCCGTTGTGGATCACCAAACGATTAAATCAAAAGGTGGCCGACCGCGGGAATATGACTGGGATGCCCTTACCATCGAAATCATACGGATCGCCAATTCTCCGGATGGGCTTCCGGAATCTCAGGCAGCGCTCGTCGAGCAACTGCTGCAATGGTGTGAGAACACCTGGGGAAAGCAGCCGGCTGAAAGCAGCGTCAAAACGCGTACTTCAAAAGTTTTCAGGGCTTTAGGTCTAGGCCAAAAACTTCCTGGGGTGTCGGGAGGATAGGTTTCTGGCCTTTCCGGATTTCTAAGCTTTTATGTTGCGTCATCGTTCGTCCCGGTGCCGGCGTTGTCCGGAGAATGTGCGCCGGAGGCGGGATGAATCGTAACAGCCGCAGTCAAATCACCAGTCATGACGCAGGGTTGTTTCCACTTTCTCCTCCAGTTGCCACTAAAAATACTGGAGTTCATCATGGATTTTGAAGCGAACACAAACCGTCGATTGCGTACAGCTGACGCCGCTGCCTATTGCGGCCTTGGTAAGTCCACCTTGGACAAGTTGCGATTGACTGGGGGCGGGCCTGCCTACAGCAAGCTTAACGCCGTTGTCGTCTATGACATTTTGGACCTCGACGCTTGGATTACGTCAAACAAGCATCAGTCAACATCTGAGTACCGGTTGGAGCGCGGCTAAGGTCCGGGGTCATGGCGAGGCGAACGCGAAAGCCGGATCTCCGCCGCATCCGGGCGAGCGCCTGCTACACGGCGCTAGAAGTTGCCGACCTGCTAGGCGTGGCGATCGGCACGGTCCGTTCCTGGCTTAGGCATGGTCTGCCGTGTTTAAAGGATGGCAGGCCCTTCCTAATCCCGGGCGACGAACTCAAAGCCTGGCTCAAGGAACGCCAGACGCGTCGCCGGCATAAATGCCAGCCCGATGAAATTTCCTGCTTTGGTTGCCGAGCGCCTAGAAAGCCACATCCGGGCTCCATCACCATCCTACCGAGGAACGAGAAGACCACGATGATTAGAGGCCGATGCGAGATCTGTGGAAGCGGAATAAATCGCGGCGGCTCGATTGCCAGAATTGACGATGCGAGGCGTGACTTCGGCGTCTACCCGATAGGGCAGACACGCCTAGTAGTGTCCATTGAACCCATCGTGAAACGTGACTTCGTTGAGGAGCCCACCGCATGAGCAATCGCAACCCCAAGAATGAGCGAATAAAGCGTCAGTACGGCGATTTTCTAAAACATGCGGACGGCCGAGCCGAGGTAACGATCCGGCAGGTTGAGAAGGGCATCCAGCGTTACGAGGAGTTTACTCACTCCGCGGACTTTCGCAGCTTTGATCAACGGGTGGCCAAAGCATTCAAGCAACACTTGGTTGAGCGTGACCTGGCGAAGGCCACCATGCTTTCAAACGTCACGGCGTTGAAGCGGTTCTTCGGGTGGTTAGCCCACCAACCAGGGTACAGGTCCAGGATCACGTTGACGGACATCGACTATCTCAGCCTCAGCGATAAGGACGTGCGCGCAGCGAAGGCACCTGCCGACCGTGCATACCCCACGATCAAACAGGTTGAGTATGCGATTGCTCATATGCCGGTGTCCACGGACGTTGAGCGTCGAGATCGTGCCCTGGTCGCTTTCACGGCCATTACTGGCGTCAGGGACGGTGCGTTGATCTCCCTGAGGGTAAAACACGTCGATTCTATCCGACGACTGGTTGTACAGCATCCAAATGAGGTATCGACGAAGGCTAGCAAACGGATCGACACCTATTTTTTTCCAGTAAGCACGACCTGCGAGCAAATTGTTCTCGAATGGCAGCGACACCTCCGCGAAGTTCTCCTATTCAGCGACGATGACCCGCTTTTCCCCAAAACTTCTGTCGGCCTTGATGACAATGAATGCTTCTTTGCCGCCGGTGTCTGCCGGGAGTTCTGGTCCAGCGCGGCACGGGTCCGCGAAGTCTTTAAGGCTGCATTCAAAAACGCGGGTTTGCCCCTCTTCACGCCGCATAATGCTGGTTCGCACCGCCCATCCTGTGGACGCCGACACCGACATTTTGCAGAGGATTCGTTCGTTGGTAGCAACGGAACGGCAGGGAGAACTGGTTCGCACCGCCCATCCTGTGGACGCCGACACCGACATTTTGCAGAGGATTCGTTCGTTGGTGACGCAATAGCGACCCAAACTTTTGGGATTTATATACATGATTACCCAAAACGATGGCGCCCGACGGGTGAGGCTGCCATGATCACGGGATGCGTAAATTCATCGCCATTGTGCTCGTGGAGGCGGCGCTTATATGCGCCGCTATCTCGTTGACCCTATTAACGACCATCGCGCCGGTGCGGATATGGCCCACAGCTGCTGTGGCGTTCCTTGTTTTTCGGCACTCATACCAACGGTCATTGATCAGAACCCATGCGCCCATTTGCGCATGCCGAGGGACATGATCTTCCATGGTTGGTCGATGAGGTTGTTCCAGGCTTGGCAGCACAGCGCGACGATGTCTTCGTAGGATTTGAAGATCCGGTTCGACAACCAGTTGTCGCGCATGAATTGCCAGACATTCTCCACCGGGTTCAACTCGGGCGATCGTGGCGGCAGCGCCAGGACGGTGATGTTGTCGGGGATCGCCAGCTTGGGCGTCAAGTGCCAACCGGCCTGATCGACGATCAGCACCGCATGGGCGCCGGGATCGACGGCGGCACTGATCTCGATGAGGTGCGCCGCCATGGCGTCGGTGTCGCACCAGGGCATGACCAGCCCGGCGCCTTTCCCCTTTCTGAAACGCGCGATGAAGCATTATGGTCGGCCGCAGTCTGTCGTCACGGACAGGCTTCAGTCATACCGTGCTGCGATGAATGTGATCGGTAATGCGGCCGCCCAGACCTGCGGTCGTTGGCTCAACAACCGGGCCGAGAACTCGCACCAGCCGTTTCGAAGGCGGGAAGGGGCGATGGCGCGGTTCAGAGACATCAAGACCCTGCAGAAATTCTCCTCCGTCCATGCCTCGATCTATAACCACTTCAACCACGAACGCCATCTCAACCGCCGCGACATTTTCAAACAAGCCCGGGCCGCCGCCCTGGCCGAGTGTGTCAACTTGCAGCCTGAGCGAGCTCGATTGTTGGTTTTACAGGTCCGACCCAGTTAGTCTGACAATGCCCAATATTCCACGCCGATCAACAGGTAAGGCTCGAGACGGCATTCGAGAGGTAAACTGCGATCAGATTTTGTTCGTAAGCAGTCCGCATGGCATTGTTTAGATCGATTTTCTGGAGGGCCGTTAACATACAGACACGTCATATTCGGGCGTATCTGGTGGCGTTTCTCGAGACGTCAAGGAAAGCCACCCCTCTCTCGCTGAAAGTCTTCCATCATGGCGAGAACTTCGGGCAGGCCGGCCTCAATTTCTGGTCGTGTCCCGCAGCGTGGTGTAGGAGCTGTGGGTAACTGGCTTGGCGTAGCGACCGCCGAGAGTCTGGCCTAGCCAAGCCAGTTATCCACAGCGGGCGGCCATCGCGGTTTCCGGTATCGGGTTGGGTTATCGCAAGAAAAACCTGACCTAAGGAGGAGACCACGATGACCGATGACATGATGGCCCTGCGCGGCCTTTTGGAAAAGAGTTCTGATGCCGATCTGCTGCGCGAGATGATCGGCTTCACCGCCCAGCGCTTGATGGCCCTGGAAGTCGAAGGCCTGACCGGCGCCAGCCACGGCGAACGCTCGCTGGAGCGCATCAACCAGCGCAACGGCTATCGCGGCCGGGCTTGGGAGACCCGCGCCGGGACCGTCGAGCTGAAGATCCCCAAGCTGAGGAAGGGCTCCTATTTCCCCGGCTTCCTGGAGCCCCGCCGGATGGCCGAGAAGGCGCTGACGGCGGTGATCCAGGAGGCCTACATCCAGGGCGTCTCGACCCGCTCGGTCGATGAGCTGGTACAGGCCATGGGCATGTCGGGTATCTCCAAGAGCCAGTGTCCGGCCGCCTGCTCAAGCGTATTGCAAGGTGAACATTCTCTTTATGTTCCAGGCCAGGGTCACCAGGTTCCATTCGCCCGTGACCTTGTCCAGGCCGCGTAGCGAGAACTGGCGGAAGCCCATGGCCGATTTGATGATGCCGAACACCGGTTCCGGCGTTTGCTTGCGCAGGGCGTAGAGTTGCCGGCCCTCGGGCGTCGCCAGTCGATGTGTCATCGCTTCCAGCGGCGTCGGGTTTCCGGGGGCGGCGGCGCGCCGGCGAAGCGGTCCTCCAGGAGAGATGATGGCGTTCCCGGCCGGGCGTGATCAACGGCGCGATCTCGGCCTCGGCGCAGGCGTTCACGTTGGCCTCGCTGAAGTAGCCGCTGTCCGCCAGCAGGGTCTCGGGCGCGCCCAGCGCCTCGGGAAGGCGGGCGAGCGCTTCCAGCGCCGGCTCGATTTGTCGCTTGTCGTTGGGGGCCTGGACCACGTCGTTGGTGACCACCAGCAGGCTGTCGGCCGCCACCAGGGCTTGGGCGTTGTAGGCCTGTTCGAAGCCGCCGCCGGCCACCGGCATGATGCGCGAGTCCGCGTCGGTCAGATTGACCTGGTCCTTCGGCCCGGGCCCGGCCACCGGCGGCTCGGGTGGACGGCCGCCCGGCTTGCGGCCCGTCTTCTCGGCCTTCTCCGCGCGCGCCTCGAGCTTCGCCTCGTACTCGGCCCGTTCCCGCTCAAGGCGTTCGCGCGCCCGCGCCTCGATCACCGCCTTGGCCTCGGCGATGCGGGCCAGACGATCCTCGCGCCGGGCCAGTTCCTCGGGCACCGACATCCCGTCGGGCACATCCGCCCCATCGGCCGCCTCCGCCAACGCCATCAACTCCGCCACCTCGGCCTTCAACCGGGCTTCGAGCTCGCAGGCGTGTTTCCACGACAGCGCGCTGTGCCGGCTCGCGTTGGCGTGCACCTTGGTGCCGTCCAGCGCCACCGTGCCGAGCTTCAGCACCCCGGCTTCCCGGGCCAGCAGCAGCACCTCGACGAACAGCCCTTCGATCCCGGTCGAGAAAACGCCGCCGGAACGCGGCGATGGTATCGTGGTCGGGATGATCGTTGGCCGCGATGAAGCGGAAAGCGACAGAATCATAGGTCGCGCGCTCCAACTTGCGGCTCGAAAACACCCCCGTGGCGTAGCCGTAGACCAGAAGCCCCAGCAGCATGCTCGGGTGATAGGGACGCCGAGCCCGAGCCGCGATAGGCCTTCACGAACGCCGAGAGGTCCAACTGCTCGATCACCTCGACCACGAAGCGCGCCAGATGCCGCTCGGGAAGCCATTCCTCCACCGACGGCGGCAGCAGAAACCCCGTCTCCCGGTCGACCGGTCGGAAATTGCTCATGACGGCCTCCATCACGCGCGGGCAAATCAACTGATACCATCGAATCCTATTTCGACTCTCGGCTCAAGTCCGACAGGCTGCTAGTGTCCTGGATCAGAAGGTCGTGGCCTATACGATCGCTTTTCCCGTTCGCTCGGCAGGAAGGGAGGCGCCGGCGATGCCTTTGCATCGGCTAGCCTTCCTGACGCACCGAGGGGACGGGAAAAGCGAAGCCGGAGGGCGGCCTTCCGAGCCCCCCGCCGTCGTTGCGCGGCGCTTGTGATGCTCCAGCATCACCGCGCACCGCGCGCCTAGCCGGATGAACTCGGAAGGCCGTCGTATAGGCCACGAACTTCTGATCCAGGACACTGTGTTCTCAGTAGCCCCGATCGAGATCGACCAGAGTACGGGAAGACCGCCGGCGGCGACGCGGCGGATGTCCTCGGCGACCTCGCGCCCCGCCGTGCGCGGCGTCGTGTGGCTGGCGACGTGGGGCGTCAAGTCCACTTTCGGATGGTTCCAGAAGGGGCTGTCGGCGGGCAGCGGCTCGGTGCGGAAGACATCGAGCGAAGCCCCCGCGATGGCTCCTGAATCGAGGGCCGCGATCAAATCGTCGTCGACCACGGCGCCGCCGCGCCCGGCGTTGATGAAGTAGGCGCTGGCGGGCAATTGGGCCAGGGTCGCGCGGTTGAGGAGACCCTCGGTCGTCGGCGTCGACGGCAGCAGGCTGACCAAGATGTTGGTGCGCTCAAGAAAGGGTTTCAAGCCTTCGGTGCCGTGAAAAGACTCGACGCCGTCGATCGACTTGGGCTTGGTGGCCCACCCGGCGACGGTGAAGCCGAGGGTCGTCAGGGCGCGCGCCGCATCGCTGCCCAGCGCCCCCAGGCCCATGATCCCGACCCGGCGCTCCGCCGCCTCGGGATAGGGGTGGGACTGCCACTTGCCGGCGCGTTGCTGTTCGGCGTAGCGGTTGGCGTCGCGGTGGTAGTGCAGCACCCAGTGCACCACGTGGTGCGTCATGTCGCGGGTCATCGCCCGGTCGACCAGGCGCCCGATGGGGACGTCGCGGGGCAGGTCGGGGTCGCGGAGCAGTGCTTCCACCCCGGCCCACATGGACAAGATGGCCTTGAGATTGGGGAAGGTCTTCAAGAGGCCGGGCGGCGGCAGGGCGACCACGGCGATATCGATCGCGGCGGGATCGTCGACCTCGTCGGGCCAGACCCGGAAGTCCAGCCCCGGCACCTCGCCGGTCAGCACGTCGCGCCACGGCGCCGGGTCGCCTTTTTGGTCGATGAAAGCGATGATCATGTGTAGACACCTTTCCTCGATAGTCCGCGGCGTCGCCTCACGTCGGGCGCACGCCATCGATGGTCGTGCGGTGCATGTGGCGCTCATGGCGTTCGTCATCGAACGGCGTCGCGCAGTGCTGGGTGCAGCGGTTATCCCATAAGACGGCGTCGCCGACGCGCCATTGGTGGCGATAAACGAATTCGGTCCGCACCGCCCATTCGTTCAGCTCCGCCAGTAGGGCCGTGCCCTCTTCATCGCCCAAGCCCTCGATCTCGCAGGCCCAGCGCCCGACGAACAACGACGTGCGCCCGGTCTCGGGATGGGTGCGCGCGATTGGATGAAGAACGTCGGGGCGCCGCGCCATGAATTCGTCGCTCAGTGGCATGTGCGGATAGTGAATGTGGTGGAGCCGCAAACGGCTACGCAAGGCCCGGCGGTCCTTGATTTTCGCCTTGGTCTCGTCGGCCAGGCGGTCCCACGCCAGATACATGTTGGCGAACAGCGTATCGCCGTCGGCCGGTGGGATCTTCAAGGCGTGGATCAAGGAGCCCTTGTTGGGGATCTCCTTTTCCTCGCCGTCCGAGTGCCAGCCCCATCCGGCGCGCTTGACCCCGAGCGGCTTGCCGTCGCGTTCGACGTTCGAAACAACGTAGATTTCCGGGTAACCGGGCAAGTTGGCGGACATCGGGTCCATGATGTGGGTCTTGCCGAAGCGCCGCGTGAAGGCGATATGCTCGTCCGGCGTCCATTCGACGTCCCGGAACAACAAGATCAAGTGCTCCAGCCAGGCGGCGTTGATTTGCCCAAAAGTCGCGTCGTCGATGGGCTTCGAAATATCGACGCCCTGGATCTCGGCGCCAAGGGCCTGGCTGAGGGGTTGGACTTCGATTGCCATGATCTCAGTATCGCCGTTTCATATCGAGCACCGGGTGCGGCGCCTCGCCGGCCAGTACCCGGTTGATGTTCTCGGCCATCTTGCGGGCCGCCGAGCGGTCGTTGGTCGGACCGGCGGCGTGAGGTGTCACCGAGACCTTGGGGTGGCTCCAATAGGGATCTTCCGGCGGCAGTGGCTCGGTGCGGAAAACGTCCAACGCGGCGCCCGCGATGTGCCCTGAATCGAGGGCCGCCAACAGGTCTTTGTCGACCAAGATGGCGCCGCGGCTGAGGTTGATGATATACGCGCCCTCGGGCATGGCGGCGATCTTTTCCCCGTCCAGCAGGTTCTCGGTCGCCGGGGTGAGCGGCAGCAGGGAGGCCAGGATATCGGTGCGCCCTAGGAAGGGCATGAGGCCGTCGTCGCCATGGAAGCTCTCGACGCCTTCGATGGTCTTTGGCGTGTGGCTCCAACCGGCGACGGCGAAACCCAGATCGCGCACCCGGCGTGCCGCCTCCCCTCCCAACTCACCCATGCCCAGGATGCCGACCCGGCGCTCTCCGGTGTCGGGAAAGCGCAGCCGCTGCCAGTGCTTATCGCCCTGGTCCTTGGCATAGACGTGATAGCTGCGGTGAAAGTGGATTACCCAATGGACGACGTGGAGCGACATGTCTTGGCTCATCATGTCGTCGACCAGGCGCACGATGGGCACGCCTTCGGGCAGGTCGGTGTCGCGCAGAACGTGCTCGACGCCCGCCCCAATCGACAGGATGGCCTTGAGGTTGGGATAATTTCCGAGGTCGCCCTCGGGGTGCAGCCAGACCATGGCGAATTCGATGTCGGCGGGGTCGCCCGTATCGGGAAAGACGCGGAACTCCTGATCCGGTACGCGTTCTTTCATCTGGCGGCGCCAGAAATCGGCGTCGCCGCCAGCGTAGCTGAACAGGATTGCCATGCTGTTGCCTTCCGTCCGTTTCCTCTTCCCCGGTTCGGCGGTTGGCCCCGCCGTTAGGTGCCGACGGCGCCCGTCTCGTCGGCCTTCATCTCGAAGGCCGCCGCCATCAGGGCCCGGGTGTAGGCTTCCTTGGGGTCGGCGAAGAGCGCCTCCGATGGGCCTTGTTCTACCACCTTGCCACGACGCATGACAATCACGTCATGGGCCAAGGCGCGGACCACCTTGAGGTCGTGGCTGATGAACAGGTAGGCCAGGTTGTGGCGTAGTTGGAGGTCGCGCAACAGCTCGACGATCTGCGCCTGCACCGACATGTCGAGGGCGCTGGTCGGTTCATCGAGGACGATGAACTTGGGCTTCAACACCAAGGCCCGGGCGATCGAGATGCGCTGGCGCTGGCCACCCGAAAACTCGTGGGGATAGCGTTCCTGCATGCCGGACTCCAGGCCCACTTCCTCCAGCGCCTCGCCGATCAGCGCCCGGCGTTCGTCGTCGTCGCCGCCGAGCCCGTGGACGATCAGGCCTTCTTCGACAATGCGTCCGACCGAGAGGCGCGGGTTGAGGCTGCCGATGGGGTCTTGGAAGACGATCTGCATCTGGCGCCTCAGCGGCCGCAGTTCCTTCCACCGGAGGCTCCGGATGGAGCGGCCGTCGAAGCGCACGTCGCCCTGGCTGCCCTCCAGGCGCAACAACGCGCGGCCGAGCGTGCTCTTGCCCGAGCCGCTTTCACCGACAACGCCCAGCGTATGCCCTTGGCGGACATGAAGCGTGATCCCGTCGACCGCCTTCACATGGTCGACGGTCCGCCGGATGAGGCCGCGCTTGATCGGGAACCAGACCTTGAGCCCGTCGGCCGCCATGATCTCGGGCGCGTCGGCGGGCCCCGGCTCGGGCCGTCCCTTGGGCTCGGCCGCCAAGAGGGCCTTGGTGTAGGCGTCGCGCGGGCGCTCGAAGACGTCGGCGGCGGTGCCGTGTTCGACGATGCGGCCTTGGCTCATGACGCAGACCCTTTCGGCCATGTGGCGCACGATGCCAAGGTCGTGGGTGATCAACAACAGCGCCATGCCGAGCCGCGCCTGCAGATCGGCCAGCAGCTTCAGGATTTGCGCCTGGATGGTGACGTCGAGGGCCGTTGTCGGCTCGTCGGCGATCAACAGGTCGGGCTCGTTGGCCAGCGCCATGGCGATCATGACGCGCTGTTGCTGGCCGCCGGAGAACTCATGGGGCAGGGAATGGAGGCGGCCCTCGGCCTCGGGCAGGCCGACCAGGTGCAGAAGCTCGACGACCCGGTCGCGGGCCTGGCGCTGGTCCATGTGCTTGTGGACGAAGAGCACTTCGGCGATCTGGCGCTCGATCGAGTGCAGGGGGTTGAGCGAGGTCAGGGCCTCTTGGAATATCATGGCGATCTGGTTGCCGCGCAGGTCGCGCAAGCGGTCCTCGCCGGCCCCCACCAGTTCCTCGCCGCCATAGCGGATGCTGCCCCCCGGGTGCCAGGCCGTCGGATAGGGCAGGAGCTGCAACACCGACAGCGCGGTCACCGACTTGCCCGAACCCGACTCGCCGACCAGCCCCACGGTCTCGCCCTTGGCGATGTCGAACGAGACCTCGCGCACCGCCTCGACCTCGCGGGCGCCGCGGCCGAAGGAGACCGAGAGGTTGCGCAACGAGAGCAAGGATTGACCGGCCATCAGGGCACCCCCGCCGCGTTGGCGGCCGACTGGACGGCGAGGCTGTCCTCGGCCACCGGCGGTCCGTCGAAGTCCTTGCGCGGATCGAAGGCGTCGCGCACCGCCTCGCCAATAAAGATCAGGAGACTCAACAGGACGGCGATGGCGAAAAAGCCGGTCAGCCCCAGCCACGGCGCCTGCAAATTAGCCTTGCCCTGGGCCAGGAGCTCGCCCAGCGAAGCCGAGCCGGGCGGCAGGCCGATGCCGAGGAAGTCGAGGCCGGTGAGCACGGTCACCGAACCCGAAAGGATGAAGGGCAGGTACGTCAGCGCCGCCACCATGGCGTTGGGCAGGATGTGGCGGTACATGATCATGGCGTCGCCGACGCCCAGCGCCCGGGCGGCGCGCACGTAATCGAAGTTGCGCACCTTGAGGAACTCGGCCCTGACGACGCCGACCAGGCCCATCCACGAGAACAAAAGCATGATGCCCAACAGCCACCAGAAGTTGGGCTCGACGATGCTGGCCATGATGATCAGCATGTAAAGGGTCGGCATGCCCGACCAGACCTCGATGAAGCGCTGGAAGAGGAGGTCGATCCAGCCGCCGAAATAGCCCTGGACGGCGCCGGCGGCGATACCGAGCACGGCGCTGATGAGAGTCAAGGAAAAGCCAAAAAGGACAGAAATGCGAAAGCCGTAGATCAGCCGCGCCACCACGTCGCGCGCCTGGTCGTCGGTGCCCAGCCAGTGCCCGGCGTCGGGCGGTGAGGGCGCCGGCACGGCCAGGTCCCAGGCCACGGTCCGATGGTTGTAGGGAACCAGGGGCTGGATCATCCATCCCTTTTCGTTAATCAGTCCGACAACGAACGGGTCCCGGTAATCGGCCTCCGTCGCGAACTCGCCGCCGAAGGCGGTCTCGGGATAGGCGGCGAAAACGGGGGCGTACCATTGGCCGTCATAAAAGACGACGATGGGCCGGTCGTTGGCGATGAATTCGGCTAACAGGCTGGCGACAAAGAGCGCCAAGAATATCCACAGCGACCAAAAGCCGCGCCGGTTGGCTCGGAAGTTGGCCAGCCGGCGCGCCGTCAGGGGGCCGATTTGCATGCCCAGGAAGCGCTGGCGTTCCATCGCTCAGCCCTCCTGGGCTTCGAAGGTGATGCGCGGATCGACGACGTGATAGGCCAGATCACTGATCAGGCTTACGACCAGACCCAGTAGGGAGAAGACATAGAGCGTTCCGAACATGACCGGATAATCGCGGGCGAAGGCGGCCTCGAAGCCGAGGCGGCCGAGCCCGTCGAGAGAAAAGATGGTCTCGATGAACACCGAGCCGGTGAACAAGATGCCGATGAAGGCTCCGGGAAAGCCGGCGATGACGATCAAATGGCGTTGCGGAAGACATGGCCATAGAGCACCCGGTTCTCGGTCAGGCCCTTGGAGCGCGCCGTGACGACGTACTGCTGAGATACCTGGTCGAGGAACGAATTCTTGGTCAGCATGGTTAGCGTGGCGAAGCCGCCGACGACCATGGCCGTGATGGGCAGCGCCATGTGCCAAAAGTAATCGAGGATGCGGTCGGGCCAGGAAAGCTGGTCCCAGTTTTCCGACACCAGACCGCGCAGGGGAAACCACTCCAGATAGCTGCCGCCGGCGAACAGGACGACCAGCAGGACGGCGAGAAGGAAGCTGGGGATGGCGTAGCCGACAATGATGATGCCGCTGGTCACGGTGTCGAAGCGGCTGCCGTCGCGCACCGCCTTGACGACGCCAAGCGGAATGCAGATGAGATAGACCAAGATGGTCGTCCACAGGCCGAGCGATATGGAGACCGGCATCTTGTCGATGACCAGATCGATCACCTTGCGGTCGCGGAAAAAGCTCTCGCCGAAATCGAATACGGCATAGTCCTTGATGGTCTTGATGAAGCGTTCGTGAAGCGGCTTGTCGAATCCGTACTGGCGTTCCAGCTCTTCGATGAACGCCGGGTCCAGTCCCTGGGCGCCCCGGTACTTACTCTGCTGCGAGGCGGCGCCGGCGAGGTCTCCTTGCCGGCCGGCCCCAAGGGTCTCGCCGCTGCCGCTACGGGTGATGCGGTCCGTAATCGGCGCGCCTTCGCCGGTGATCTGGGCGATCGCCTGCTCGACCGGACCGCCGGGCGCCAACTGAACGATGACAAAGTTGATCAGCACGATGCCCAAGAGCGTCGGCACGATGAGCGCCAGGCGGCGGATGATATAGGCGAACATGATAAGCGCTCCTATCCCGGCCGGCGGCCAAGGGCTTGGCGGACGACGACGAAGCCCACCACCATCAGACCAAGGAAGACCGCAATGGCGGTCCCGATACCCGGCGTGGCGCCGCCTGCTACTTCCTCGTCCTTGGACTGGACGACTTGGCGATTCTTCAATGCCGCGTCCTTGGCGGCATCGAACCACCAGTAGTCGAGGCTGGTACCGCGGCGCGGCACCACTGCCGGGCGGCTGAACTTGTTCCATGACGCAATGCGGTCGACGCGCACGTGCCAGTTGGGAATCACGTAGTGGCCCCACAACAGTACCCGGTCCAGGGCCCGGGTGCGGGTCACCAAACTTTGACGGCTGGGTGCCGAGATAACCAGTTCGATCAACTCGTCCACCACCGGGTCCTTGATGCCGGCAAAGTTGCGCGCTGCCGGTGACGCGGCGGCGGCGGAACTCCAGAAGTTGCGCTGCTCGTTACCCGGCGATTCCGGACTGGCCCCAATTGCCGACGACCATGTCGAAGTCGAACTCGCGCAATCGGTTGATGTATTGGGACGTATCGACGAGGCGTACGCGGGCGTCGATGCCAAGGCGCGTCAGGTTGCGCTTGAAGGGCAGCACGATGCGCTCGAAAGTAGTCGAGTAAAGAAGTATCTCGAACTTCAGGCGCTGTCCCGTCTCGGCGTTGACCATCTTCATGTCGCGCACCACCCACCCGGCCTCGGCCAAGAGCGCGAAGGCGCGGCGCAGGTTGTCGCGCGGCCAGCCCGAACCGTCGGTCTTGGGGGCACGGTAGACCTGGGTGAAGACCTCGTCCGGAATGCGGCCTCGGTAGCGCTCCAATATCTTCAGTTCCTCGCCCTTGGGCAGGCCCGTCGAGGCCAGTTCCGAGTTGGAAAAGTAGCTCTCGGTCCCGGTGTATTGGCTGAAAAAGAGGTTGCGGTTGCTCCACTCGAAGTCGAAGGCGTAGGCCAGGGCCCGGCGCAGTTTAAGGTCCTTGAACACCTGGCGCCGGGTGTTCATGACGAACGCCTGCATGCCGGTCGGGTTGTGGTGCGCGATCTCTTCGAGCTTCAGCCGGCCGTCGCGCACCGCCGGGGTATCGTAATCCAGGGCCCAGGCCTTGGCCTGGTTCTCCTCGCGAAAGTCGAGCTTGCCCGCCTTGAGCGCCTGGCGCAGCACCGTTTCGTCGAAGTAGTACTCATAGCGAAGGCGGTCGAAGTTGTTCTGGCCCCGCCTTACCGGCAGATCGGCGCCCCAGTAGTCCTTGACCCTCTCGACATCGATGCGGCGTCCGGGCTCGAAGTCGGCGATCTTGTAAGGACCGCTGCCGAGGGGCGGCTCCAGGGTCGTCTTGGTGAAATCGCGGTCCTTCCAGTAGTGCTGGGGCAGAATAGGAATCTCACCGGCGATCAGGGGCAGCTCGCGGTTGCCGGCCTCGGTAAAGGTGAACTTCACCTTGCGCGGTCCCACGGTCTCGGCCTTGTCGATGCTGCCGTAGTAGAAGCGGTAGAAGGGGTGGCCCTGGGTCTTCAGGATGTTCAACGAGAAGATGACGTCGTCGGTGGTGATCGGCTTGCCGTCGTGCCAACGTGCCTCGGGCCGGAGCGTGAAGGCGGCCCAGGATCGGTCCTCGGGCCATTCGACGGTCTCGGCAATCAGCCCGTACTTGGTGAACGGCTCGTCGGCGCTCGACGTCAGCAGGGTCTCGGTGGCGTCGCCGGCCCCCGCCACCCCTTGGGAATGAAGCCGTTGAAATTGTCGAAGGTGCCGCGTACGCCGAGACGCACCGTGCCCTCCTTGGGCGCGTTCGGATTGACGTAGTCGAAGTGCTTGAAGTCGGCGCCGTACTTGGGCTGACCGTGCATGGCCATGGCGTGGGCGACGGTCACCTTTTGTTGGGCCTCGGCCGCCGGCGCGCCCATCGTCACGGCGAGGATGCCGAGCACCGCAAGCTTGAGGACGTTCCAACCCATCGAGGTTCATTCCTTAACGCCGCCGATCCGCCCGGCGATAGTGGCGGACCCCGGCCCCCAAGATCAAGGACCGCGTGGTTAACCGGCCAGCGCCGTTAGGGCCGGACCGAGGAGCCCGGCGTCTCCGGCGGCGACGACGCGGCCGTCCGACTTCAGAGTCAACGGCTGCCCCCGCCAGTCCGTCATGGCGCCGCCGGCCCCCTCGACCACGGGGACCAGGGCGCAGAAATCATAGGGCTTGAGGTCGGCCTCGACGACCAGATCAACGAAGCCCAGGGCCAACAGGCCATAGGCCATGCACTCGGCGCCATAGACCGTGCGCCAGACCTGGTGGCGCAGGCGCTCGAAGCCGGCGAACTCGGTTTGTGAAACATCTGGGGCGAGGTGGCGGAGAGCCACGCCCGCTCCAACGCGCCGCACCGCCGGGTGGCGGCCGGGACGCCGTTGAAGGTGGTCGCCCGGCCCTCGACGCCGATCCACCGTTCGCCCGTGATCGCTGGTCCATGACGCCGAGCACGGGCGAGCCGTGGCGCGTCAGGCCGATCAGGGTGCCGAACGTCGGTTTCCCGGTCACGAAGGACTGGGTGCCGTCCAGGGGGTCGAGGACCCAGACGTATTCGGCGTCGATGCGCTGGGCGCCGAATTCCTCGCCCAGGATGCCGTGGTCCGGCGCCTCGGCCGCCAAGATGGCGCGCATGGCCGTCTCGGCCTCGCGGTCGGCCGCCGTGACGGGGCTTCCGTCCGCCTTCGTCTCGACGGCGGTGGTGGCGCGGAAGTAGCGCCGGTGGATGGGCGCCGCCGCGTCGGCCAGCCTGCCAGCGAGGTCGACGAAGGCGCCGCCCCCGGTCATGGAAGCGGTTTTGGGGACTCGCTGAGCGAGCGCAGGAAGATGACGACGTTGGCCCGCTCGGCGGGCTTCTTGAGTCCGGCAAAGGTCATCTTGGTCCCCGGCGCGAAGTCCTTGGGCTTGGCCAGGAAGCGTTCGAGGTCGTCATAGGTCCACGCGCCGCCCTTGTCCTTCAGCGCGTTCGAGAACCGGTAACCGGGCAGGGTTCCCTTGGCCCGGCCGACCACGTCCCACAGATTGGGGCCGACACCGTTCTTCCCCCCCTTTTTCGTGGTGTGGCAGGCCTTGCACTTCTTGAACTGCTTGCCGCCCGCCTCGGCGCTGGCCGAGGCCAGCAGGACGGCGAAATCAGCCGGTGCCGGGATGGCCTTGGCGGGCCGCTTTCGCCGCGGCCTTCGGCGAGGCTGTCACCGCCGCCACCTCGACTCGTCGACATGCACAGGGCGTTGCCGATGAGGTTGCCGACCCAGAGCAGCCATAGGGTGATGACGAGGGCACCGCCGAGCAACTGCCAAAACGAAAATTTCATGGGTCCAATTCCTTGTTTGCCATGCCCGGGCGTCGAGCGGGTGCGGCAATTTAGCCTTGCTCGGCGCCGCATTCAACAGGGGTGCCGGCGAAGGCGGGTTCCGCCCACCCGCGCCCCGATCTATGGTGCACGGGCGTTCTTCGGAAAGGTTTCCATGAGCAGGCCCGGCAATCCCATCATCGTCATCCCGCCCGCATGGCGTCGACGCGCTTGGCGGGCAAGCCGCTGGCCGATATCCATGGCCAGGCGATGATCGTCCACGTGTGGCGCCGGGCCCGTGACGCCGACCTGGGACCGGTGGTGGTGGCCTGTGCCGAGGCCGAGATCGCCGCCGCCGTCGAGGCGGCCGGCGGGCGCGCCGTCATGACCCGCGCCGGACCACCCATCGGGCTCCGACCGGGTGTATGAGGCCCTGGGCGTCATCGATGCCAAGGAACGCCACGACGCCGTGATCAATGTGAAAGGCGATCTGCCCACCATCGACCCGGCCGCGATCCGCGCCGTCCTGCGCCCCTTGACGATCCCGCCGTCGACATCGCCACCTTGGTCGCCGCCATCGGCGATCCGGGAGAGGCCAGGGAATCCGGACGTGGTCAAGGCGGCGGTATCGTTCGGCGACGGCGCCACGGTCGGCCGGGCGCTTTACTTCAGTCGCCACGCGGTGCCGGCCGGGGACGGGCCGCTCTATCACCACATCGGTATTTACGCCTATCGGCGCCAGGCGCTGGAGCGTTTCGTCGCCCTCCCCCCGGCGTATTGGAACGGCGCGAGCGCCTTGAGCAGCTGCGCGCCTGGAGGACGGCATGCGCATCGACGCCGCCTCGTTGACACCGTTCCGCTGGGTGTCGATACTCCCGCCGACCTGGAACGGGCGCGGCGCATGTTGGCCCCCTGACGGCCTCTCGCCGCCCCGACCCCCACCCCATTGGGCGAGGCCGATGTCCGATCCGCAACAGACCATTGCCTTCCAAGGCATGCCGGGCGCTTACTCGGACCTCGCCTGCCGCCACGTCCATCCCGAGATGACGACCCTGCCGTGCCACACCTTCGACGCCGCCTTTGCCGCGGCGCGCGAGGGTGCCGCCGCGCTGGCCATGATCCCGATCGAGAACTCGGTCGCCGGACGGGTCGCCGACATCCACCATTTGCTGCCCGCGTCGGGCTTGCACATCATCGCCGAGCATTACCAGCGGGTCGATCTTCACCTGCTTGCGGTGAAGGGAACGTCGATCGGCGAGCTAACCCACGTACACAGCCATGTCCACGCCCTCAATCAATGCCGCGAGCTGATCCGCGAACTGGCGGTGGAGCCGGTGGTGCACGCCGACACCGCCGGGGCCGCCGCCGACGTGGCCCAGGGCGGCGACCCGGACCCAGGGCGCCATCGCTTCCGAGCTTGCCGGCCAGACCTACGGCCTCGAATCGCTGAAGGCGAATATCGAAGACGACGAGCACAACACGACGCGCTTCTTGGTCATGGCCCGCGACGCGGCCGTTCCCGACCCCGGCTCGGGGCCCGTGATCACCAGTTTCGTCTTTCGCGTGCGCAACGTTCCGGCGTCGCTTTACAAGGCCATGGGCGGCTTTGCCACCAACGGCGTCAACATGACCAAGCTGGAGAGCTATCTGGTCGGGGGACGCTTCCTCGCCGCCCAGTTCTACGCCGAGGTCGAGGGACACCCCAAACACCCCAACTTGGCGCTGGCCTTGGAGGAAATTGGAGTTCTTCTCGCCGCGAAGTCACGATCTTGGCGTCTACCCCGCCCACCCCTATCGCCTGGAGCAGGCGGCCGACGAGTGACGCGGCGGGGGACGGTGCGCTTCGCAATTAAAAACCCCGGCTCCTTTTGGAACCGGGGTTCTCTTGTTTGGCGTGGTCGCCGCTTATGCCGCCGGGCGCCTCGATCGCGGGGCGGTCCCGCGATAATGGTTCGGGCGCTTGTTTTGAGGCGCTCCATGCCGGGCCTGGCCATTTCTGGCGCTTCTACCGCGGCTTTTCACGGCCGGTCCGGGATCGTTCGCGATCTCGGCCGAGTGGTAGGGGTGGTCGGCGAACACCGGCACGCTTTGGCGGATCATCTTTTCGATGTCGCGCAGGTAGGCGCGCTCGTCATGATCACAGAACGAGATCGCGATGCCACCGGCACCGGCCCGCGCCGTGCGCCCGATGCGATGCACATAGCTCTCCGGGATGTTGGGCAGTTCGAAGTTGATGACGTGGGTCACGCCCTCGACGTCGATGCCGCGCGCCGCGATGTCGGTCGCCACCAGGGCGCGGATGTTGCCGGAGCGAAAACCCGCGAGCGCCCTTTCGCGGGCGTTCTGGGCCTTGTTGCCGTGGATGGCGTCGCACCGGATGCCGCGGTGAACCAGATGCTTGGCGACCCGGTCGGCGCCATGCTTGGTGCGGGTGAAAATCAAGACCCGCTTGATGTCCTTGTCATTCAGCAACTCGCCAAGCAGGGCGCGCTTTTTGTCTTTGGGCAAGAACAGCACGCGCTGCTCCACTTTCTCGACGGTGGTTGCGGTTGGTGTCGCTTCGACGTGCACCGGATCCGTCAGCAGGCCGTCGGCCAGGGTCTTGACCACCGGGGGCATGGTTGCCGAAAACATGGCCGTCTGGCGGCGTCTGGGCAGGGCGGCGGAGATTTTCGCACGTCGGGAATAAAGCCCATATCGAGCATGCGGTCCGCTTCGTCGAGGATAAAGACCTCGACCTGGTCGAGCCGGACGTGACCTTGTTTCATCAGGTCCATCAGCCGTCCCGGGGTGGCGACCAAGACGTGGACGCCTTGGGTCAGGGCCTGGATCTGAGGGCGGATGGAAGTGCCGCCGAAGACCACCGCCGTACGCAGCCGCAGATGGCGGCCATAGGTCCGGAAGCTGGCGGCGATCTGGCCCGCAAGCTCGCGGGTCGGGGCCAAGATCAGGGCGCGCGGCTGGCAGCGATTGGGCCTGGCGGGATTCTCGGCCAGACGTTGCAGCAGGGGCAGCGCGAAGGCGGCCGTCTTGCCGGTCCCGGTCTGGGCGACTCCCCAGAAGATCGCGCCCCAGAAGGAGGGGTGGGATGGATTTGATCTGGATGGGAGTCGGGGTCGTATAGCCTTCGTCTTTCAAGGCACGAAGGATGGGCTGGGCCAAGTTGAGGCCCGAAAATTCAGTCATGTTGTTTTCATTTCTTTCTTGATCAATAGCCGTGCCGCCCCATAAGCGGGACAGCGGGCGCGCACGCACAATGCATGCATTACCGACGCGGCCCGCCAATGGCGAAAACCCGTCTAACGAAACGCCCACTATGTCGGAAAGAAACGTGGCCGGCCATGCCGGCGAGCGATCGAAATACGACCTTGAAGGAGTGACGCTGGCGGCACTAAGACGTCATTAAACAAAAC
>CBDDBU010000014.1:0-84821 GCA_965226045.1 Alphaproteobacteria bacterium | reverse complement strand
ACCAAGGGCAGAATCTCGCGCGCGGCGGCAGGCTCGCGACACACGAACAGGGCGCCGCCATCGGGGACGAGCCGGCAGCCGTGCAGGGTGCGGGGACGCTGCATCCCGGCCAACATCGCGCCGTGCAAGCGCTCGAGCCGTGAAAACCGCGGTGGATAGTCGGCTCCCGCGATACACACCAACACCCGCGCTAGTGCCCGCATGGATGTCTCCGTCGGCACCCGCCTGAATGGTTCCGGATCGAGGCGTGCGAACCCCGCGGGATCAAGAGCGAGCGCGCGGCCAAGGAGGTCGGCCTCCGCGTCCTCGAGCGCGACCCGCGCCCGTGCCAGATGAGCGGCCGTCCTGGCCACCCGCGCCGGGCTCAAACCTTCGTCGGCAAGCCACGCGGCGCGCGACCGCACCCGCACCCTGGAAAACCGTTGATCGGCGTTGCTGGGATCTTCGATCCAATTCCGACGCGGGGCGCGAAGGCTGGCCCGCAGCCGGCCCCTCGGAACCGCCAACAGCGGCCGCAGGACGCGGATGCCGACGAATTCGCTCAGCGGCGCCATGGCGGCAAGCCCGTCGGCCCCGCTGCCTCGGGCAAGGCGCAGCAGAAAGGTTTCGGCCTGATCCTCCAGATGATGCGCGAGGAGGAGATGCAGCACGCCGTGGCGGTGGCACCAGTCGCGCATCAATCGGAACCGCGCCTCCCGCGCCATCGCCTGCAGGTTGACGCCAGCGGCCGCACCGGACCGGCGCAGCACACGCGTGGCGATGCCCGGGTCCTGTTCTAGGCGACGCTTGACGCCATTCGCCTCGGCGGTGGAATCCGGGCGCAGGCGGTGATCTACCACCAGCGCGACGATCTTCCCCCGCCGCGCGCGCGCCCAGCGGTGGGCAAGAAGACAGAGCGCCAGGCTATCCGCGCCGCCCGAGGTCCCAACCGCGACAATGGGCGCTCGCTCGAACGGTCCGAGGGGCGCCATGAGCGCGGCGAACTCCCGTGCCGACAGCGGCTCTTCGTCGATTGAGGCCCGGGGTACGCTCCCGCCATCGGGTGCCCGCGAGCGCCCAGTGTTCAGGGGCAGTCGAGGGTCCGCCGCGCGCGACTCGCCCCGTCCTCAATCGGCTGGGCGGCGTTCGGGAACTTGGTCGCCAGTTCATCGAGGGTCGCGCAGGCCTCCACGCGCTGCCCCAGGCTGCCCAGGGCCATGCCGAGTTTCAGCAGGTTGTCGGGCGCCTTCCGGCTATCGGGATAACGCTGGTGCCCATCGAGAAACGCCGTCGCGGCGCGCTCGTATTGTTCGCGCACGTAGTGGGTCTCGCCGAGCCAGTACTGCGCGTTTCCAGCGAGCCGATTGTCGGGATGGGCGGCAATGAACGATGCAAACGCGTGCTCGGCCTGTTCGTAGTCCTCGGCGCGCAGGAGGCCGATGGCGTAGTCATAGCGCTCGGTCGGCGTGCCTTCTGGCAGCGCCCGGGCCGGCGTCGCGTCATCTTGCTCATCGGGCGCGAGGGCGGCCACCTCCGCTCCGCCTTGCCCCGACGCGGTCGCTTCGCCAATAGCCAGCGGCCGCGACGCCGCGGCTTCCTCAAGCACGACGAGTCGGAAATCGACGTCGGCGACCAGCTTGTCGAGGCGACCGCCGATGCCGTCGATACGGTGCTCCAGCTCTTCGATAAGGCCGGTCACTCGACGCAACTCATCGTCGAGCGCGGCGAGGCGAAGCTCGGTCTCGGCCCGCCCCGCGCCACTGTCCGACCGGGTCGGGGCCGGCGTGACACCCTCGCGATAGATTTGCCGTTGGAGATCGATCACGTCGCCGCGCAGACGAGTCAACTCGTCCATGACGGTGCCGAAATCGCTGTTCTGCGCGGCGGCCGGCACCGACCCAACAATGCCCAGAGCGACGGCCATCGCGACGACGATACTCAGGCGCCACCCGATGACCGCCCCCGCCCGGCGCCGGATCGGCATGGCCACATCTTGCCGCGCTGCGCCCAACTCAGTCAGCCCCGTCGTCTCTAAACTACCAATCAGTTCTCATGCCAGCACGGGAGCATGGCAAAAATAAGGCCCGCAAGAAGCTGCGCCCTCGGCCAGGGAGTGCATCCCCAGCCGCGGGCGCCAACCTCCGCAAAGGCGTCCTAGTTAACGATCGAGACCGCTCGGCGGTTCTGCGACCAGGCCGCATCGTTTGAGCCGACGGCCTCGGGTCGCTCCTTGCCGTAACTGACCGTCGTGATCCTATCTGGGTCGACGCCAAGCGCCACCAGGTACGACTTGCTGGCCTGAGCCCGCCGTTCGCCCAGCGCCAAGTTGTACTCGCGAGTACCGCGCTCGTCGCAATGGCCCTCGATGGTGAACGAAACGTTCGGATACCGCGCCAACCACTCTGCCTGCCGCTCAAGAGCGCGCTGTCCCTCAGCCTTCACGTTGTACTTGTCGAAGTCGAAAAACACGCGATCCCCGGCGAACGCGATCAGCCCTTCTTGGGTCGGACCGAGATCGGCTTCCTCCATCATCTCCTTTTTCTCAGTCATGCCGCTATCCACCGAGGACGACGACGAGGAGGCGTCGTCGCTCGAGGCGCCGGTTCCGGCCGACCCGCCCGAATCCTCAGGAGTGGTCTCGCAGGCGGCAACAAGCAGAACGGCCGCGAAGATACTGACAAGCCTCAGGTGCATGCTCGGCCCCCTTCCAAAAAAAATATCCCGGAGTTCAGGATGGCGGCGAAATTACAGCGACATGACGTATGGCAGGCGTAGCCTAACCCTTGCTCCCGCGCCGCATTCAAACGTGAGCGTGGGACAATGTCCAGCGTTTATTGGAGCAAGGGCGACCAGGCTGGATCGGACGCGTCCATAGGCGTCACGATCCGTCGCTCGTTATAGCCGGTAAGGTCGATGGACCAAAGCCGCGTCTCGCCGCCGCTGCCGTCGGCATTGCGCGGACGTTGGCGAAAAAACATGATCACGCGCCCGTTAGGCGCCCACGTCGGTCCCTCGTCCAAATAGCTCTCTGTCAACGACCGTTCGCCAGTACCATCGGGGCGCATGACGCCAATGAAAAACCGGCCGCGCAGCAGTTTGGTAAAGGCCACCAGATCGCCCCGTGGCGACCACACAGGGGTCGCATAGCGGCCCTTGCCGAAGCTGATTCGTTTGGGCCGCCCGCCGTCGGCGGCCATGACATAGAGCTGTTGTGTGCCGCCGCGGTCGGAGTTGAAGACCACCGATTCGCCATCGGGTGAATACGACGCCGAGGTATCGATCGCCGGGTGGCGTGTCAGCCGCTCGGTCAGGCGGGTCCGCAGGTCCATAACATAAACATCGGAGTTGCCGTCGATCGCCAAGCTCATGATCACCCGGTTGCCGTCAGGCGAGAAGCGCGGCGCGAACGTCATCCCTGGGAAATCTCCCAGCACCTCCTGCTGGCCGGTGTCGATGTTGTAGATGTAGACCCGCGGCCGGCCGAGGAAATATGAGAGATAGGTGATCTCCTGGGCCGTCGGCGAGAAGCGAGGAGTCAGCACCAGGTGGCTACCGTCGGTGAGGAAGATGCTGTTCTCGCCATCCTGATCCATGATGGCGAGGCGTTTGACCCGGTTCTGGGCCGGCCCGCTCTCGGCGACGTACACGATGCGGGTGTCGAAATAGCCGGACTCGCCGGTCAGGCGCGCGTAGACGGCGTCCGAGATCAGGTGAGCGACCCGCCGCCAATTGTCGGTCGCCGTCGAATAGACAAGGCCGGTCATCTGTTGCTCGGAGAAGACGTCCCACAAACGGAACTCGATCTTGAGACGGTCGTCGTCGCGACGCTCGACGCTGCCGCTGATCAGCGCCTGAGCGTCGATCAGTCGCCAGTCGGCGAAGCGCGGCTGGACCCGCATGTCCTCGGGCTTTTGGATAAAGAAGGCCGGATCGATGGCCGCGAACAACCCGGAGCGCTCGAGGTTGCTGGTGATCACCCCCCCGATGGCGCCCCCGATCCCCTCTCCGCTCGTATCGACGAACGCCGGAATGGCGATTGGTAGCGGATCGACATTGCCTTGGGTGATGTCAATGCGCAGCACCGCCCAGGCCGGAACCGGCAGAAACGCCGCGCACGCCAGGGCTAGCGCTGTCAGTAGGCGCGCGCCGCGAAACAGACGCGCGGCGCGCACATAATTCTCTCTCACGTCCTTCATCCGCCCAACATTTCCCGTGGATTGAACGTCAATTCGATTTCGCGCCAATCCTCGTACTTGGTCGAGGGTACGCGCAAGGGCTCGCATTTGCGCACGGCGCGCACGGCACTCTCCGCCATGGTGAGATAGTACGGATCGGCCATCCTCGAGGCGTCGCCAATCTCCGGCGGCCGGCTGAGGGAGCCGTCGGGGTTGAGATAGATTCGTATCGTGACAATCAGCTCGTGTCCATCACGCGCCCCGCCCGGCACGCTCCAGCAGCGCTGAATCTGCGCCCTGATGGCGTCGAGCTCACTCAGGGTGAGCCGGTCGGAGATGTTGCTGATGCGCGCCGTCGGTCGCTCGTCGGGCGGGGGCTCTGCCTCCACCAGAGGCTTCGGAGGCGGCGGCTCCTCTTCTTCCTTGTCGAGCAGTGCCGCGATTCGATCGGCGTCGAAGGCCAGTCGTGGCTTTTTCTTGGGCTTGATCCTCGGCTTGGGCGGCGCTTTGTTCGCGGCGGGCTCAGGCGCGGGCTTGCGTTCCGGCGGCGGCGCGGGATCGGGTTCTGGCTCGGGATCGAGCGCAGCCAGTGCGACCGGCGGCTCTGGACGCTGCTCGGGTGGTGGTGGTGGCGGCTCCGGCTCGGGCGGCGCCTCGGCCACGACCGGCTCGGGCTCGGGCGTTGGCTCGGGCTCCGTCTTCGGCGCCTCTGGCTCGGGCTTCGGTTCGGGTCGCGGCGCCGCAGTCTCCTCGGCGATGGTCACAATCTCGACGGTAATCGGAATGTTGGCGACCGGTGCGGGCTCGAACAATACCGGCAACCCGACATACGCGAGCGTGATGAGCGCGCCGTGGCCCGTCGCCGATATCATCGCTGCGGTTCTCACGTTTACTTGGCTCCAGCCGGCGGCGGGATTTCCATGACCAGGGCGACGCGGCTGAATCCGGCCGCGTTGACCGTTGCCATCACCGCCATGACCCGCCCATAGTCGATCGTGCGGTCGCCGCGCACGAAGATGCGGGTGTCGGCCTTGCGGTTGGTGATGGCGACTAACCTCGGCGCCAGCTCATCGAGGGCGACGACGGTTTCCTGAACGAAGACTTGACCGGCCGAATCGACGGTGATCTCCAGCGGCTCATCCTGGCCTTCGAGAACCGGCGCTTCACCCTTCGGCAGATCGACCTCGACGCCGACCGTCAGGAGCGGGGCCGTCACCATGAACACCACCAGAAGCACTAACATGACATCGACGAACGGCGTCACGTTGATCTGGCTCATCGGCTTGTAGCCGCGGCCGCCATAGAGCCGGGGCCGCGAACCGCGGACCCCCATTGCCATCAGGTGGTGCCTTCCTCGAGCTGACGCGAGAGAATGGCGGAAAACTCGCCGGCAAAGCTCTCCAATCGATTGGCGTAGCGCTCGAGGTCGCCAGAGAACTTGTTGTAGGCGACCACGGCGGGGATCGCCGCGACCAGGCCGAGCGCCGTCGCAAACAACGCCTCGGCGATGCCCGGGGCGACCACCGCAATGCTTGTGCTCTTGGTCGACGCGATCGACTGGAAACTGTTCATGATGCCCCAGACGGTGCCGAACAAGCCGACGAACGGTGCCGTCGAGCCGACCGTCGCGAGAAACCCAAGGTAGCGCTCGAGCGCCTGCATCTCCCGATTCATAGTCAACTGCATGATCTGGCCGATGCGGTCCTGAAGCCCGGCGTGCAGAGAGCCCTCGCCACCCAGGCCGCGCGCCGTGGTGCGGCGCCACTCTCGCATAGCGGCGGTAAACAACATCGCCAACGGATTGTCCGGATGACTGCCGACGCGATCGTAGAGATCATCGAGCGAGCCACCCGACCAGAAAGCCTCCTCAAACAGATCCAACTGCGCGGCCAGTCGGCGAAATCGAGCAAATTTCTCGACAATGATCGCCCAGCACCACACCGAGGCCAGGATCAGGATAACGACAACGATCTTGACGATGATGTCGGCGCGCAGCATCAGGCTGATGATCGAAAGATCGGCATCGGCCACCGATCCGGCGAGCAGCGTGGCCTCGACCGCCTGGTCTACCACGTCATCTTCCATGGGCTAGCGGCTCGCCTCCGCGAAGGTCGAGGGACTTTGCTGGGCGGGAATGTCCTGGCGCGGCAGATCGGCTAGGGCCGAGCGGACCGATGCGGGCAGCCGGCGCGGTCGCCCTTCGCCATCAACGCAGGCCAGTCTGAGCTTGCCGCGAAATAGGTCGATGCCGTCGCGCCGCACAACCTGCCGTATCTCTAAGGTGGCCCCGCCGAGCGCAAGCACGCTCGTGTGTACCTCAAGTCGGTCGTCGAGCCGACCGGGCGCCAGGTAGTCGAGTTCGCAGCGGCGCAGCGTGAAGTACACGGCATCGGAGTCGGCGAGCGCACGGTGCGTAACGCCGAGGCGACGGAGGAGATCGGTCCGGCCGCGCTCAATGAACTTGAGGTAGTTCGCGTGGTAGACGACCCCGCTCGCGTCGGTGTCTTCGTAGTAGACCCGTATCGGCAGCACGCGGATGCCGTCGACCAAGCGGTCCGCCGCCTGGGTGGCCGGCTCAGTCATCGTGCTGCCCACCGGCCATCAGGTGAAGTTGAGGATCGCTCCCGCGCGGCGCCTCTAGGCCGAGATGATCGAAGGCGGCCCGCGTCAGCGCCCGCCCCCGCGGCGTTCGTTGCACGAGGCCGCACTGGATCAGGTAGGGCTCGACGATATCCTCGAGCGCGTCGCGTGGCTCGGACAGGGCTGCGGCGATCGTTTCGATACCGACCGGGCCGCCGCCGTAAAAGAGCGCGATCCGAGAAAGGTAGCGGCGATCCATGGCGTCGAGTCCGAGCTTGTCGACCTCGAGACGGGCCAGCGCCGCATCCGCGGCTGCGGCGTCGATGCGATCCAGTCCCCCCACCGACGCGAAGTCGCGTACCCGGCGCAGCAACCGGCCCGCGATGCGCGGCGTCCCCCGCGACCGCTGCGCGATTTCGCGTGCCCCCCCGGGGTCGAGCGGGACGTTGAGCAGACGGGCGCCCCGGCGCACGATCTCTTCGAGTTCGGCCGTCTTGTAAAAATCCAGCCGCGCCGGAATGCCGAATCGCTCGCGCAGCGGGTTGGTGATCAGGCCGGACCGCGTCGTCGCGCCGACCAGCGTGAACGGCTGCAGATCGATGCGCACGGATCGCGCCGCCGGTCCCTCGCCGATGATGAGGTCGAGTTGGAAATCCTCCATCGCCGGGTAGAGAATTTCCTCGACCGCGGGGCTCAGCCGGTGGATTTCGTCAATAAACAGAACATCGCGTTCCTGCAAGTTGGTGAGGAGCGCTGCTAGGTCGCCGGATTTGACGATGACGGGGCCCGCCGTCGCCCGAAAGCCAACGCCGAGCTCGCGCGCGACGATTTGCGCGAGGGTCGTCTTGCCGAGCCCCGGCGGGCCGGCGAACAGCACGTGATCGAGCGCCTCGTTGCGGGCCCGCGCGGCCGTGATGAAGACTCGCAGATTCGCGCGCACCTGTTCCTGGCCAATGAAGTCGTCGAGGCGCTGCGGTCGCAGACCGATCTCGGCAGCGTCCTCGCCGCTGAAATCGGCTTCGACGATCCTTTCGTCGCTCATCGCCCGCGATCCTTCAACGGCCCAACTCCTGCAAGCCGTGGCGAATCAGCTCTTCGACCGACGTTCCCGACCCGAGGTTTAGGGTCACGCCCGCCACGGCCGCCTGCGCCTCCAAGCGTCGGTAGCCGAGGTTGACCAGCGCCGAAACGGCGTCGTCAGCCGGGCCCTCGCTCGTATTGCCTTCGTTCGTATCGCCGAGTCTCGCCGCGCCGCCGCCACACGCGCCCTCGACAACCGCCAGCGCCGGCACGTGATCCTTGAGCTCGCTAACGATGCGTTTGCCAAGCTTGGGGCCGACACCGCTCGCCTGGGTCAGCGTGCTCGCTTCCTGAAGCGCCACCGCCTGTGTCAGCGCCGCCGGCGACAGAACTGATAAAATCCCCAACGCGACGCGGGCGCCGACGCCCTGCACGGACTGCAAGAGCCCAAACCAATCCCGTTCCTTGCCGTCGGCGAAGCCATAGAGGTGGATGTGGTCCTCCCTAACGTGGGTTTCGATCGCCAGGCTCACAGGCTCGCCGCGGCCGGGCAACGCGCGCAGCGTCCGCGCCGAGCAATAGACCATGTAGCCGACGCCACCGACATCGACCACGACCCAGCCGTCGCCGGCCGCATCAAGGCTACCGCTGAGTTTGGCGATCACCTCGCGTGCTCCCCCGCCACCCTAGCGCCACTTTGCCAGCGCTCGATCGTGGCCGCCCGGTGGGCATGGCAAATGGCGACAGCCAGCGCGTCCGCCGCGTCGCTCGAGGCCCTCTCCGAGCCCGGCAACAGCATGCCAACCATGACGCGCACCTGTTGCTTGTCGGCATGACCAACCCCGACCACGGCCTTCTTGATGGCATTGGCGGCGTACTCATGCACAGGCAGACCGAACAGCGCGGCGGTAAGCAAGAGAGCCCCCCGAGCCTGACCAAGCTTAAGAGCGGACGCTGGATTGCGATTGACGAACGTCTCCTCGACCGCGGCCACATCCGGACGGTGATCCTCGATCACGGCGGCGAGACCCGTGTACAGTTCGTGCAGCCGCTCGCTCAGGGTATGTGAGGGGTCGGACCGCACCACCCCGTCGCCGACGTGTCTCAACCGATTGTCCGTGGCGACGACGACGCCCCAGCCGGTGGCCGTGAGCCCCGGATCGATGCCTATCAGTTTCACCGCGGCGCCACCGAGCTCACGCCGTCAATTGGGTGAGCACGTCCTCGGACATGTCGTAGTTCGCCGCGACCGACTGAACGTCCTCGTTGTCGTCAAGCACCTCAAGAAGTCTGATGAGATTCGCCGCGTCGTCCTCGCCAACCTCGACACTGGCCAGCGCTCGCCACGTCAACTCGGCGCTCTGCGGCATCCCGATTCGTTGCTCCAGCCCGTCGCGCACCTCGTGCAACGCCTCAGGGGCGGTGGTGATCTCGTGGCCGTCATCGAGGCTCGCGCAATCATCCGCGCCCGCGTCAAGGGCCGCCTCGAACAGCGCCGCAGCATCGCCCGCCTCGGCCGGGTAGCAAATCAGACCGACCCGGTTGAACTGAAAAGCGACGCTCCCGGTCTCGCCGAGCGTGCCCCCGAGCTTGGCGAACGCCGAGCGCACTTCCCCTGCTGTACGATTGCGGTTGTTGGTCAGGGCTTCGACGATGATGGCGACACCGCCGGGTCCGTATCCCTCATAGCGCACTTCCGCATAGGCCTCACCGCCGCCATCACCAGCGCCGCGCTTGATCGCACGTTCCATCGTCTCCTTCGGCATATTGGCGGCGCGGGCGGCCACGAAGGCGGTCCGCAGCCGTGGATTGCTGTCAGGATCGGGAAGCCCGGCTCGCGCCGCCACGGTCAGCTCACGGATGAGCTTGCCGAACACCTTGGCGCGCTTTTTGTCCTGCGCACCCTTGCGGTGCATGATGTTCTTGAATTGCGAATGGCCCGCCATCGCCCTAAGACCAGTCCCCCGTCGCGCCGCGTCCCGATGTTGCGGCTAACTACCCGATTCATACCAAATATTGTGTTGCAACGCACCCGTAGGACATATCAAGCCAATATGGCGGCAATATGGCGCGGCGCGCTTCACAGGGGCCAGGCCGGCGCCAAGCGGCCTCCGGTGCGCAGCGGTGCGATCGTTCGGGCCAATCCGGTGCGGTCGTCGGTCTCGACGAAGACGGCGCACAGCGTGGCCTCGCCGGTCGCGGGGGCCATCCGTTCGGTCGGCATCTTCCGCGTGAACCGCGCGATGGGCGCGTCCTTTTGCATGCCGATGACCGAATCGTAGGCGCCGCACATGCCGGCGTCGGTCTGATATGCGGTGCCGCCGGGCAGCACCTGGGCGTCGGCGGTAGGGATATGGGTGTGCGTTCCGACCGCCAACGTGGCCCGTCCGTCCACGAAGTGACCGAGCGCCATACTCTCGCTGGTCGCATCGCAGTGCAGGTCGACGATGATGGCATCGACGGTTTGACCGAGTTCCACCTTGGCGAGTTCGGCGTCGACGGCGGCGAACGGATCGTCGAGCGCGTCCATGAACAGCCTGCCCATGACCTGCGCGACCATCACCGACCGACCGCTGGCGATCTCGTAATAGCCGACGCCGCGGCCAGGCGTGCCAACCGGATAATTGAGGGGGCGCAGAAGACGGCGGTCGGAATCAATGTAGGAAATGATCTCGCGCTGATCCCAGACATGGTTGCCAGTGGTGATGACATCGACCCCGGCTTCGTAGAACTGGGCACAGATCTTGGCCGTGATGCCGAAGCCGCCGGCCGCATTCTCGCCGTTGGCGACGACGAAGTCGGCGTCGAGCTGGCGGCGCAAGTCGGGCAACCGCGCCAACAGCAACTCGCGGCCGACCCGACCCATCACATCGCCGAAGAAAAGGATTCTCATACGCCCGGGCCCGGCATGCGGCGGGTGCGCGCCTCGGTGATGATCCAGTCGAGGCGCTCGTCCGACCCATCGCGCGGCACAGACGTCACCGCCTGGCCCTCGTAGGCCAAACCGACCGCCACCGTCCCCACGGCGCGAGCGCGCAACGCGGCGAGCGTGCGATCATAAAAGCCGCCGCCATAGCCGAGCCGATATCCGTCCTCGTCGAACGCCAACAGGGGAACCAACAGCACCTTGGGCACGAGTTCGCTGGCGCTCTCCGGCGGCACGCTGGTTCCGAACACGTCCGACCGCAGCACATCGCCCGGTTGCCAGCGGCGGAACAGAAGCGGGCGGCGGGTTCCGTCCATGACGCACAGCCCACACAGATAACCGCCCGCATGCAATCGCCGCAACAACGGCCGTGCATCGAGCTCGTCGCGCATTGGCCAGTAGCTACCAATCGCCGCACCCGCGGCCAGCGGCGCCTCGGCCATGAATCGCCGGGCCACGGCCGCCCCGGCGCCCACCGCGGCGAGCGTCGCCCTGCGCGCAAGAGCGACGGCCCTTAGCCGGTGTTTGGCGTCGGCCAGATCGCTGGGTTCGGTGACGCTCATTACGAGGTTGTGGGCTGGACCGGGTCGGGTTGCCGAGTGGGCGGGACCGCCATGACCGTGCGAAGAGATCGATTCCCTTGGCCTGCTGCGTGCAGGTGGGCGCCGTATGCCGAGACCACGATCCCGGTAGGGACAGCTCCCAAGAGAGTGCTTTGAGCCCGGTGAACGCCTCGCCGCACGAGTCGGGCAGAGCCCGCCCGCGATCAGGTTAGGTGGTCTCCAAGCGCGCGGCAAGGCTCTCGACTTGGGTCGCCAGCTCGTCGATATCGGTGCAGGCGCGTTCGATCCCCGCCCTGCCCTCGGCCGGTCCCGCACCGTTCTCCACGCTCGCGCCCTCGACCTCGTCCAGTTGGTCCATCGCGTTGGACAGGTCATCGGCGACCAGCAGTCCCGCCATCAGCATCAGGCGGGTCTCGCCAACTTGGCCGATGCTTCCCGTCAGTTCGGCGACGCGGCGGTCGAAGTACGCTGCAAGATTCGCCAAGTGCTCTTCTTCGCCATCGTCACAGGCCAGTTGGTAGTCGCGCCCGTTCACCGTGACTTCGACCACCGCCATCTCAACTGTCCAATACGTTGCGGATTTGATCGATAGTGGAATCAAGGCGCCGAGACACGGTGTCGGTCGCCGCCACCAGCGGGTCGTATTCGCGCCGCAACGCCTCGTAGCGCTGCTGCTGTTCCTTCAGCTCCGCCCGCAGCCGGCCGCGCTCGGCCCGCCATTCCGGCTCACCACCACCAACGCCTCCGGCGGACGCCGATCCCATCGCACTCTCAAGGCGGCCCACAGCGCGCTTGAGGCGCTCGTGGGTCGCCTCCATACGCTTGGTCACCGCCACGTCTGTATCGGAATTATTGTTCATTTCAAATGGGTTACGAACATGATCGCGGGCAGAGCATACGCGTGGCCGCGGGGTGGGGTCAACACTCGGGAGACTGGCGGTGAACGCATTGCGCGCGCCAACAAGCCGGTTGACGGGTATTGTGCGGCCGGTCATGTTTTCGAGCGCGACGCGGGGCATTGAGGCCCCAACAATCCGGACACAGCATGACGCTTATCGACCCTCAGGATGCGCCACCTTCGGTGAGCCATCGCGATCTCGCCAACGCCATCCGCGCGCTCTCCATGGACGCGGTGGAACAAGCCAAGTCTGGCCACCCCGGCATGCCGATGGGCATGGCCGATGTGGCGACCGTTCTGTTTATCAAGTCGCTTAAGTTCGACCCCGACTGGCCCGACTGGCCCGATCGCGACCGGTTCGTGCTGTCGGCGGGGCACGGCTCGATGCTGCTATACAGCCTGCTCTATCTCACCGGCTACCGCAACATGACCATCGACGAAATCCGCCGCTTTCGACAGCTCGGCAGCCGCGCTCCCGGACACCCGGAGTACGGTGCCGCGAGCGGTGTCGAGACCACGACGGGGCCGCTCGGTCAGGGATTGGCGAACGCCGTCGGCATGGCCATCGCCGAGCGCCATCTGGCCGCGCGTTTCGGCGCCGAGTTGGTCAACCACCGTACCTACGTCGTGGCCGGGGATGGCTGCCTGATGGAGGGCATCAGCCACGAGGCGGCCTCGTTGGCGGGGCACTTGGCGCTCGATCGCCTGATCGTCATGTTCGACGACAACGGGATCTCGATCGACGGCCCGACTTCGCTCACCACGAGCGACGACCATGTCGCGCGTTTCGCGGCACAGGGTTGGGATACGCAGCGTGTCGACGGACACGACCCGCGGGCGATCGAACAGGCGATAGCCGCCGCGCACACGAGCGCAAGGCCGTCATTCATCGCCTGTCGCACGACCATTGGCTACGGCGCGCCGAACAAGGAGGGGACCGCAGCCACCCATGGCGCGCCACTTGGCGACGCTGAAGTGGCGGCGGCGCGCGAGCGGCTGGGCTGGCCTCACGCGCCGTTCACGATCCCCGCCGAGATCCTCGCGGCGTGGCGCGAAGCCGGCGCGCGCGGCCAGGCCGCATCGCGGGCGTGGCGCGAGCGCCGCCAAGGGCTGAGCGCCGCCAAGCGCGCCGCGTTCGATCAGACGATGTCGGGCGAGCTGCCGCCCCAGCTTGAAGGCGCGCTCACCGCCCACAAGAAGATGCTGTCGAACGAGCGCCCGACCCGGGCCACACGGGCAAGCTCGCAGCAGGTGCTCGAGGTCATCAACTCGGTGGTGACGACCACGATCGGCGGCTCGGCCGATCTCACCGGCTCCAACAACACGCTGACCGACGATCTCGGGCTCCTGACCCGAGATAATTACGAGGGTCGCTATATTCACTACGGCGTTCGCGAGCACGCCATGGCGGCGGCGATGAACGGTCTCGCGCTGCACGGCGGCACTATCCCCTACGGCGGCACCTTTCTCGTGTTCACGGATTATCTTCGGCCGGCCCTGCGGCTGTCGGCGTTAATGGAGCAACGCGTCATCTACGTGATGACCCACGATTCCATCGGGCTCGGCGAGGATGGACCGACCCATCAACCGGTCGAGCACCTGGCGGCGCTGCGCACGATTCCTGGCCTTCATGTATACCGGCCGGCCGACGCGGTGGAGACGACCGAGTGCTGGGCGCTCGCGCTCGGCCGCCGGGACGGGCCCTCGGTGATCGCTCTGACGCGACAGGGTCTTCCGACTCTGCGTGCGGAGCACACCGCCGACAACCTGTGCGCCCGTGGCGGCTACGAACTTCTGGCGGCCGTTGGCGCGGCCAAGGTCAGCCTGATCGCCACGGGCTCGGAAGTGGCGTTGGCGGCCAACGCCCGTGAACTTTTGCAAGCCCGGGGCATCGCGACCCGTGTGGTATCACTCCCGTGCTGGGAGCTGTTCGATCAACAGGAACCGAGCTACCGTGAGGCGGTGTTAGGCGAGGCGTCGGCGCGGGTCGCCATCGAAGCCGCAACAACTCACGGCTGGGAGCGCTACACGGGTCCCAGCGGTAGCGTGATCGGTATGCCCGGCTTCGGGGCCTCGGCGCCGGCGCGCGACCTATTCGAGCATTTTGGCATTACCGCCGACGCGGTCGTCGCGGCGGCGCTGTCCCAACTTAAAGGCGAGGTCACGGATGACGGTTAGGGTGGCGATCAACGGCTTTGGGCGGATCGGGCGCCTCGTCCTACGCGCGATCCATGAGGCCGACCGGCGCGACATCCAGGTGATCGCTATCAACGACCTGGGGCCGGTGGAAACCAACGCCCATCTGCTGCGCCGCGACAGCGTTCATGGCCAGTTTCCTGGCGTCGTCAAGACCCGCGGCAACACAATCGACATCGGGCGTGGGAGCATTCGCGTCTGCGCCGTGCGCGATCCGGCGAAGCTGCCGTGGCGCGAGCTGAAGATCGACGTGGCCCTCGAGTGCACGGGTCTCTTCTTCAAACGCGAGGCGGCGGCGCTCCATCTGGAGGCCGGCGCCACGCGCGTCCTGGTCTCGGCGCCAGCGGCGGGAGCTGACGCGACGATTGTCTACGGCGTCAATCACCGCACGCTGCGCAAAAACCATACGGTTGTATCCAACGCCTCTTGCACCACCAATTGCCTGGCGCCGGTGGCGATGGTCATGAACGACGCCGTGGGCATTGCGCAAGGGTTCATGACCACCATCCACTCCTACACGGGCGATCAGCCGGTGCTCGACACACTGCACACCGACGTGCGGCGGGCCCGGGCGGCCGCGCTGTCGATGATCCCGACATCGACTGGCGCCGCGCGCGCCGTCGGTCTGGTGTTGCCACAACTCGCCGGCAAACTTGACGGCACCGCTATTCGTGTGCCGACAGCCAATGTGTCGTTGGTCGACCTGTCGTTCGTCGCCCGGCGCAAGACCAATGCCGAGGAACTCAACGCCGCGGCCATTCGCGCCGCCAAATGCAACCGCCTCAAGGGCATCCTAGTCACCACCGACGAGCCCCTGGTTTCTAGCGATTTCAACCACGACCCAGCCAGCTCGACCTTCGATCTGACCCAAACGCAAGTGGTCGAGGGTCGGCTGTGCCGCGTTGTATCCTGGTACGACAACGAATGGGGCTTCGCCAATCGAATGATCGATACCGCAGTCGCTGTCGGCAGCCTGGGGTGAACGGGGCACACTCGCCAACTCGTCGAACTGGCGCGGGCAGCGGTCGCGCGCGGGGCGGCCGCCACGTGATCTATCACTCGCTGGCCGACGCGCGGGCCGCCCTTAAGGTGGGTGCGGCCCTGGGCGTCCCGGTCACACTCAGGACTGCGCCCGATGCGGTCGGCTACGCCGGCGCTGCCTACCTGAAGAAGATTTTCGACATCGCCCGAAGCGAATGCGAGGACACGCCGGCCGCCGCGATGCTGGATTGCGGCGACAATGGCGCCGCCGCGCTGAACGCGATACGCACCGGTTGGGCTGGCATCCTGTTCACCGGACGCCTCTCGCTACGAGAGCGGGTACGGGCCGTGGCGGCGCGGCACCGCGTCGTTTTTCTCGATCGCCGCATTCCGGCCCTTGATCCACGGACCTGCGCCAACACCGAGTCGGCTTGCCGCGAGTGGCTCGCCGACCGTGAGCCACCATTCCCCGCACCGTGACTTGCCAGCTTTACCTGATCACGCCGCCGAGCCTCGACCCGGTTGACTTCGCGCCCCGGCTCGACGCCGCCCTCACGGGCGGCCCCGTGGCCTGCGTGCAGCTTCGCCTCAAGGGAGGCGGGGACGACGACGTGAGACGGGCGGCCGAGGCGCTGATGCCAATCTGCGTCGCCCACGATGTCGCCTTCCTGATCAACGACCGGCCCGATCTCGCCGCCGAGATGGGCGCCGATGGCGTCCACATCGGCCAGGACGATGGCGACTACGCCCGCGCCCGGCGCACTGTGGGTGCCGATCGTATCATCGGTGTCACGTGCCACGATTCTCGTCATTTGGCAATGGTGGCGGCGGAAGCCGGCGCCGACTATGTCGCCTTCGGAGCCTTTTTCCCGACCGCAACCAAGCAACCTAAATCGACCGCCGATATCGACATACTCAAATGGTGGGGCGACCTCATGGAGGTCCCGTGCGTCGCGATCGGTGGCATCACTGAGGAGAACTGCGCCCCGCTCGTTCGCGCCGGCGCCGACTTCCTGGCCGTGGTCCATTCGGTGTGGTCGCACCAGGGCGGCCCAGCGGCCGGCGTCGCAGCTCTTCACGATGCCATCGCGCTCGCGCGATTTGCTTCACCGAAATCAAGCTGTTAGGTTCCGCGCCCGGTGCGGCGCCGGCTTCCGCTACCATTGCAATGACATGAGAATCAGCGGCAACGCCATTCGTCCTGGCATGGTGATCGAACACCAGGGGAAACTCTGGGCCGCAGTGCGTATCCAGCACACGCAGCCGGGAAAGGGGGGCGCCTATCTCCAGGTCGAGCTGCGTAACCTGCGGGATGGGACCAAGCTCAACGAGCGCTTCCGCTCCTCGGAGAACGTCGAACGGGTCAGGTTGGACCAGCAACAGTGCCAGTATCTTTACGCCGCCAATGAGTTGTTGACCTTTATGAACGACGAGACCTACGAGCAGACGGAAATCCCCGCGCTGCTGGTCGGCGAGGCCGAGCCCTTTCTTCAGGAGGGGATGATAGTGACGATCGAGAGCCATGAGGACGAACCCCTGCGCGTCACGCTTCCCGATACAGCGGCCTTCGAGGTCACCGAAACCGAGCCGGTTATCAGAGGCCAGACCGCCGCAGCGTCGTACAAGCCGGCGGTCCTCGACAACGGCGTGCGCTTGATGGTGCCACCGTTCATATCGATCGGTGATCGTATCCTCGTCAACACCATCGACGGCAGCTACTCGAAACGCGCCGAGGGTTAGTTCCTCGTCCGGACCGGCCCGACATGGCCCCTCGATCCTCTCTAATTAACGTCATGGCCGACGCCGCCCGCCAGGCGGCGCGACCGCTGTTGCGGGATTTCGGCGAACTTCAGCAGCTACAGGTCTCGAAGCATACGCCGGCCAAATTCGCCGCCGCCGCCACGGCCCGCTGCGAGCAGGCGCTGCGCCGCGACCTCGCGCGCGGCCGCCCCGGATACGGTTTCGCAGTGGCGCCTGGGCATGCCCGAGGGCCAGGGTCGGCGAACCCTGCCCAGACATCCTGCTGGCTCGTCAATCCGCTCTCCGGCGCCAACAACTTTGCCCATGGCGTTCCACACTTCTGCGTGTCCATCGCGGTGTTGAGCGAGGTCGGGCTGGTCGCGGGCGTGGTCTACGACCCCTTGCGCGACGAGACGTTTTGGGCCGAGCACGGTAGCGCCGCGTATCTCAACCACCACCGGCTGAGAGTGTCGGCCCGCGACGCGCTTGGTAACGCGCTGCTCGGGATCGCTGGCCGCCCGGCGCTCGGCGTTGCCAGCCGCCATGAGCGGTTGCACGAGATATCCCGTCACGGCGCGAGCTTGCGCCAGTCTGGCAGCATTGCGCTAGACCTCGCCTACGTCGCCGCCGGCCGCTACGACGGTTGCCTCGCGTTTGACGACGATCCGGTGACATTGGCGGCCGGCGTCTCGTTGGTCCGCGAGGCCGGTGGTTTCACGACCGCTTTTGACGGCGCCGACGACGGATGGTCGAAGGGCGACATGATCGCCGCCAACCCACACCTGCACGCGAGCTTGGTTGAGGCGATGAGGACCGCCTGAACCAAGGCCCGACCGCCGTCGACTGGCCCGGCGAGCGGGCCAAACCGGTTGTCCTGCCATACCCCCTCCGTTATTGTCGGCGCCAAGGTGGCAGGCCCAACCGAGCGCTCTGGTCCTAGCCGAGCGCTCGGCGAGGAGTAATTTGGGTTGGTGAGGACGCGCGACCCCTCTGGCCGGCACCGCCGGCTTTCTTTTTGTGTGCGGCCGTGGTGGGCGGCACGGCGCGGCGCGTTGTCATGGGCGCTGTCTGGGGGATTGATCGCCGCGATGGCGATGATCGTGCCCGCGAACTCACACGCGCAGGAAACGGTGACGGTCGGCTCCGGTTTGCCCGAAGTCGAAGTCAATCTCGAAGCGCTGGACGATCTCGGAAGCACGCGCCGACCGTCCCGCACGCTGTTGATGCCCGGCCGCCCAAAAGTGGAAGCGATCATCGAGTTGGCGCTGCCATCGTCGGAGATCGCTCGTGGCGCTCCGCGCCCAAAACCGGTTGAGGAGCGCCGGACCGCCTCGGTCACCCGCACGTTGGAGCTCGAGCCGCTGACCGAAGAGCCACTTCTGCCCGAGGAGCTTGGCCCACCGCCGGCCGACCTGCCGGTGCCGCCGATGGTCGAGGAGGCCCCCATCAAGCCGGCTATCGCCGAACCCGAGCCGATGGAAACGGCGTCCTTGCCGCCGGCGATCCGCCTGCCCGCCGGCGGCGGCCAGGTGCTCCGCATCGAGTTCCGCGAGGCCAGCACACGTATTCCGCCGCCCGCGCAGGAATCGCTGCGCGCGGTCGCGGCGGCGGCCAAGGAGAGCGACGGGCGGCTTCAACTCAAGGCGTTCGCCGGCGGCAGCGCGGATACGGCGAGCGGGGCGCGACGGACGTCTCTGTCAAGGGCCCTAGCTGTACGCTCATTCTTGATCGAACAAGGTGTGCGCAGCACACGCATCGACGTGCGTGCTCTCGGCGGCGCCAACGATGACGGCCCCTCGGAACGGGTCGACGTTCTGTACATCGCCAAGTGACAGACCGACCATCGATCAGCGCGATGGCAAGCCCGCGCGGCAACCCAGTGGGCCGTGAGGGGTCCTGAGCCATGTCGCGGCCACAACGCTACCTCACACGGATGATCGCCTTCATCGTGATCGTCGCGATCGTCATCGGCGCCCTCTTCGAGCCCGTGGTGAGCGCGTTCATGGCCAACCCCGCGCTCAACGGACTGATCGTCGGCGTGCTGATCCTCGGCATCGTCTACATGTTCCGCCATGTCGTGATCCTTTATCCCGAGGTCTCGTGGATCGAAACCTACAGGCGCGGTGAGCCCGGGCTGTCGATCCAGCGCGCGCCGGTCCTGCTGGGCCCGATCGCGACCATGTTGCAGGAGAGCCAGGGGCGCGTCTCGCTGTCCGCGATGTCGATGCGCTATATGCTCGACAGCATCTCCTCGCGGCTCGACGAATCGCGCGAGATTTCGCGTTACCTGATCGGGCTGCTGATTTTTCTCGGGCTACTCGGCACCTTCTGGGGCCTGCTCGAAACCATCTCATCGGTCGGCGGCGTGATCGGCAGCCTGACTCTCCAGGGCAGCGACTTCATCTCCCAGTTCGATTCCCTAAAAAAGGGGCTGGAGGCGCCGCTCAAGGGCATGGGCACCGCGTTTTCCTCGTCGCTGTTCGGCCTCGCCGGCTCGCTGGTTCTTGGTTTCCTCGACCTTCAAGCCGCGCAAGCGCAGCGAAGCTTCTACAACGACCTTGAGGAATGGCTGTCTAGTTTGACCCGGCTGACGAGTGGCAGAGGCCTTGGCGACGGCGAGCAATCAGTGCCCGCCTACGTCAATGCACTGCTCGAGCGCACCGCCGACAGTCTTGGTGATCTGCAGCGCACGCTGGTGCGCACCGAGGAGAATCGCAATCAGCAGAACGCCAGTACGCTCGAGTTCGCCGACCGACTGGCAACCCTCGCCGACCAGATGCGGACCGAGCAAGACCTGATGGTCAAGCTGGTGGAAACGCAGATGGAGATCCGGCCCGTCCTCCAGCGCCTCGCCGACTCGGGCGATCGCAATGAGCGCGGCTTCGACCAAGCAAGCAGGACCCATTTGCGCAACCTCGATGTCTCGGTGCGCCGATTCATCGAGGAGGCCAGTCAAGGCCGCGCCGATCTGGTGCAGGACATTCGCGGCGAGATCAAGCTGTTGGCGCGGACGATGGCGGCGATGGAATCCAAGCGCTGAGGCCCTGACACCAGATGGCCGTCTCGCGACGACCGCGCAGCCACGGTTCCGAAATATGGCCCGGGTTCGTCGATGCACTGTCGGCGATGCTCTTGGTCATCATCTTCCTGCTGGTCGTTTTCGTGCTCGCGCAGTTCTTCCTCAGCGAGGCGCTGTCGGGGCGCGACCAGGCGCTCGCTCGACTCAATCAACAGGTTAGCGAACTGAGTGAGCTGTTGGCGCTCCAGCGTCAAGCGAACGCCGACCTACGCCTCAACGTGGCGCAATTTTCGGCCTCGCTGCAGACATCGACCGAGGAGCGGGACGAACTCGTGCTGCGCCTCGACGCGGAGGCCGAGCGGGCGGTCGCGGCCGAGGGGGCGCTCACCGACGCACGACAGATCGCCGAGGCGGATCGCGAAACCATTACGATGCAGCTGGCCACGATCGAGGTATTGCGCCGCGATGTCGTCGCCCTGCACCAGGTTCGCGACGATTTGGAGATCGAAGTCGGGCGGCTGCTGGCTGCCTTGGAAACCATTAAGGCCGAAGCCACGGAACTGACCGACCGCGCCTCAACAGTTGAGAACGAGCGTGAACGCCTCGCGGCCGCGCTGACGCGCGCCGAGGCCGAGACCGAGGACCTCGCCGCACGGCTCAAGGAGAACAATGCGCTGACCACGGTCCTGCGCGACCGCACGCAAGAGCTTCTCGCCCGCCTCGCGACCGAAGAAGAAAAACGCCAGGCGGCCGAAGCGACGACCGCGCTCGCGCAACGTGAACTCGAGACACGCGAGATCCGGCTCGCCGAGCTGCAGGCGCTACATCTCAAAACCGGCGAGGCGCTCGATGCCGAGAAAACGGTGTCCGCCGCAGCCCAGGCCCAGGTGGCGCTCCTCAATCGGCAGATCGAGGCTTTGCGCACTCAGCTCGCCCGCATATCCCAGGCGCTGGACGCCGCCGAAGCCAAAGACAGCGAGCAGAATACCGTGATCGCCAACCTCGGACGCAGGCTCAACCTGGCCTTGGCCCAGAAGGTCGAGGAGCTGTCGCGCTACCGCTCCGAGTTCTTTGGCCGTCTGCGCGAGGCGCTCGGCGATCGACCCGACATTCGCATTGTCGGTGATCGGTTTGTGTTCCAATCCGAGGTGTTGTTTGAGTCGGCTTCAGCCGGCTTGGGCGAAGAGGGGCAGCAAAGCCTGGCGCAGCTGGCCGCGACGCTGTTGGAGATCAGCGCTCGAATCCCAGAGGACCTACCATGGATACTGCGAGTCGATGGTCACACCGATCGCATTCCCATCGCGACGGGCGCGTTTCCGTCCAACTGGGAGCTGGCAAGCGCGCGCGCGACCTCAGTCGTCAAGTTCCTGATCGAGGAGGGCATTCCGCCGCGCCGACTGGCGGCGACCGCCTTTGCGGAATATCAGCCGATCGATCCCGGCAGCAACGAGGCGGCCTACGGCCGCAATCGACGGATCGAGATCAAGCTGACTGAACGCTGAGGCGCGAGTCCCCCCCGGCGCCTGCGGTATCGGCGTTGAATTGCAGCGCCGCGAGACGTGCGTAGAGCCCGTCCTGGGCCATCAAGTCGCCGTGGCTCCCGGCCGCCACCACTTGGCCCTGTTCCATGACGACGATGCGGTCGGCGTTCAAGACCGTCGCCAAGCGATGCGCGATGACGAGGGTCGTGCGGCCCTTCATCAGCGGTTCCAGCGCCGCCTGGACCAGTTGCTCGCTTTCGGCGTCGAGCGCACTGGTCGCCTCGTCCAGCAGCAGCAGCACGGGGTCGCGTAGCAATGCGCGGGCAATGGCGATGCGCTGGCGCTGGCCGCCCGAGAGCTGCAGACCGCGCTCGCCAAGGTGGGTACGGAAACCCTCGGGCAAACGCTCGACAAACTCCAGCGCCTGGGCGGCCGCAGCGGCGGACCGCACCTCGGCGTCGCTGGCCGCCGGACGGCCATAGCGGATGTTCTCCATGGCATTGGCAGCGAAGATCACCGGCTCCTGCGGGACCACGGCGATGCGTGCGCGCAACTCGGCGGGATCGACGGTGCGGACATCGACGCCGTCGAACGACACCATGCCCGATTGGCAGTCATAGAAACGCATGAGCAGCTGGAACACTGTCGTCTTGCCGGCCCCCGAGGGGCCGACCAGGGCCACGTGCTCGCTCGCCGCCACTTCGAGATCGAATCCTGACAGCGCGGAATGCTCGGGGCGTGCCGGGTATTGGAACGTCACCGTCGAGAACCGAACCCCACCGCGCGGTGGCGAGGGCAGGGACGCGGGCTGTATCGGCGCGGTTATGGCCGGTGGCGTGTCGAGCAGCTCGAACAGCCGCTCCGCCCCGCCGGCCGCGCGTTGGACGTCGCCATAGACCTCGCTCAAGGAACCCATCGATCCCGCGACGACAATCGCGTAGAAGATAAAGGCCGCTAGCTCGCCGCCGCTCATCGCCCCGATGACCACGTCCTTGGCGCCGATCCACAGTACCCCGTCGACGGCACCGAAGATGAGCAGGATCACGACCCCGACCAGGTAGGCGCGCGCCCGCGCGCGTTGCACCGCCGTCGCGAACGCCGCCTCGACCCGTTGGCCATATCCGGCCCGGTCCGCATCCTCGTGTACGAAGGCTTGGACCGTGCGGATCGCGTTGAGGCTCTCCTCGGCGTGGGCGCTGACATCGGCGATACGGTCCTGACTCGCACGCGAGAATCGGCGCACACGGCGGCCGAAGAGCACGATCGGCACGACCACCACCGGCACGATCACCAGCGTCAGGCCAGCGAGCTTGGGGCTGGTGATGATCAGAAGGGCGAGGCCGCCGGCGAGCAACAAGAGGTTGCGCAGGGCGACCGAAGCGCTCGAGCCGACCACCATCTGAATAAGCGTGGTGTCGATGGACAGCCGCGACAGCACCTCCCCGGTGCGCGTTAACTCGAAGAAGGCCGGACTCAGACGGAGGATATGACTGTAGACCGCCTTGCGAACATCGGCGATGATGCGCTCGCCCAGCCAAGCGACCAGATACGAGCGGGCGAACGATGCCGCGGCGAGCAGCGCGACGACGCCGAGGAGCGCGAGGAAGTATTGATCTAGATAGGTCTCCTCGGCGCCCGAGAATCCGAGATCGACCACCCGACGAAGCGCCTGGCCGATCGCGAGCGTGGCGCCGGCGGCAGTGACCAATGCGACCAACGTAGCGGCGACGACCCAATGATACGGCCTCACAAAGCCGAGCATCGGCCGCAGGCACGAGATCCTGCGGCCCGGCGGTCGCTCGTCGGTGGAGAGGCGATCGTTTCGCATCGCGGGGCTTATCGTTACCCGACGGTTTCGAACGCCGCAACCGGCCGCGCTTGACCCCGCCGCGGTGGGGTCCTTGATTGCGACCGCGCCTTTCCTCTATACAGGCCCCTCTTCGCACTGGCGTTCGCGATCGCGAGAGGCACCATGAAACGAGAGACCCACCCCGACTACCACGAGATCAACGTCGTCATGACCGACGGCACGCCCTTCAAGACCCGTTCGACCTGGGGCAGCGAGGGCGATACCCTGACGCTCGACGTCGATCCCAAATCCCACCCGGCATGGACCGGCGGCGGGCACCGACTCGTGGATTCCGGCGGCCAGGTGGCCAAGTTCAACAAGCGCTTCAAGGAATTTGGTCTGAAGTAGGGGCCGCCGCCGGTGGCGAATCCGTCTCCCGCACGGCCTCGCGCACCAACATATCGTCCAGCCGGACAATGCGCACAAAGAGGCGGCGGCTGCGCGCGGTAAGGTCGGCGACGGCCGGCGGCAGACCGCCAGTCGCCACTACTTCGTCATCGAGATAGACGCGGGCGCGGGGCATCCGCATTTCATCGGAGCGCGCGTCCTCGGCCGTGAGTTCCCGGTTCTCCACCGCCCGCTGCACCAGCAGCCACCCCATGATCTGCATCAATCGGCTTGTCAGGCGAAGTGACTCGCGGCAGTAGCCCAGTTGTTGCGCCATCGTCAGCCCGCTCGCTTCCGCCGCCGCGGTGGCGAAATAGTTGCGCGCCTCGACGACCAACTCCACGGCCTCGTCGTAAGTTTTGGTGAAGAACGCCGTACCCGAGAACCCATCACCTGAGCGCCCGATAATTTCCGCCATACCTACAGCCTCGCTGGGCGCGACGGCGCTAGTGTCGGCGACGGGGCCTTAACAAATCGTCCAACTGCGCGGCCAACGCTAGCCGGCGTAGGCCATCAGGAACTCGCGCAGCGCGTCCAAAACGGCGTCTGGCTGCTCACTCATCATGAAGTGGCCGCAATCGAGGCTCATGATCGTTGCGCCCGGCAGCGCCTCGGCGAGCGCCGCCGCCGCGCCGCAGTCGATCATACGGTCCTCAGCGCCGCGCAGCAGCAATATAGGGCAGTCGAGACCGGCGGCCGACGCCGGACCGCTTTGATATCGATCGCAGCCGAGCAGATCGGCCTGCAGGGTACCCGCCGGCGCCCGCTCGATAAGTCGAGCGCCGCCCCCCGTCATCCACAGGCCCGGGGACGGATGCCCGCCGATCCGCGCGGAGGCCCCATAACCCCAGCCGACCATCATCGCCGCCGCCGCGCGCACATCTTGCGCCGCTGCCGCCAGCAGAGCCGGGCTGACCCGCATCGGCACGCCGCCGCCGAGGAGAGCCAATCGCGACACTCGATGGGGCGCGCACGCGGCGGCCTCCAGGGCGACGAGAGCCCCCATGCTGTGGCCGACCAGCGTGACCTCCTCACGGTCGAGCGCATCGATGGCGGCAATCACCGTATCGGCCATGTCCTCGATAGTCGCGCACGGCGGGCCGGGCGAGCGGCCGTGGCCCGGCAGATCGACCGCGACAACGGCGAATCCGTGGTGCGCGAAATAGCGGGCCTGCGGCGTCCACACGCTGTGATCCGCGCCGGCCCCGTGCAAGAAGACGAGCGCCGGTTCGTCCTGCCGCGCGGCGTGCCCCCCGTTGGCGGCGAACAGCCGCCGCCCGTTGGCCACGACGTCCACGGTTTAGGACTTCCGCGCGCGCGCCAGCGCTTGATCGAGATCGGCGATCAGGTCGTCGCTGTCCTCGAGGCCGACCGACAGGCGGACCATATCGTCGCCAATTCCAACCGCCGCCAGGGCAGCGTGACCCATCTGCTGATGGGTGGTGCTGGCGGGATGGATGACCAGCGACTTGGCATCGCCAACGTTGGCGAGATGGGAGAACAGTTTCAGAGATTCAATCAGGCGCACGGCTGCGTCGTACCCGCCCACGACACCGAAGCTAAAGACCGCGCCGCAACCGCGCGGCAGTAGCCGTCCGGCGAGCGCGTGGTCGGGGTGATCGTCGCGCTCCGGGTAGATGACCCAGGCGACCGACTGGTGTTCGCCAAGGAAAGCGACGATGCGACGGGTGTTGTCGATATGACGCGCCATCCGTAACGGCAGCGTCTCGACCCCTTGTAGAATATGGAAGGCGGTGGTCGGGCTCATACAGGCGCCAAAATCGCGTAGACCCTCGGCGCGGGCGCGCATCACGAAGGCTTGAGGTCCGAACGCCTCGGCGAAGCGGATCCCGTGGTAACCCTCATAGGGCTCGGTCAGCGTTGGGAAGAGGCCCGAGGCCTCCCAGTCGAAACGGCCCCCATCGATCAGTGCACCACCGATGGCGATACCGTGTCCGCCGAGAAACTTGGTCGCCGAGTGCATGATGATGTCGGCGCCGTGGTCGGCGGGCCGGCACAGCCACGGCGTCGCGAACGTCGAATCGACCAGTAGCGGAATGCCGGCGCCGTGGGCGACGACCGCCACCGCCGGAATGTCAAGGACCTCGAGCCCGGGATTGCCGAGCGTCTCGGCAAACAGGAGACGAGTGTTACCGCGAATCGCCGCGGCGAAGGCGTCGGGATCGCGCGGATTGACGAACGTCGTCTCGATGCCGAAGCGCGGCAGCGTATGGGTGAACAAGTTGTGGCTACCGCCGTAGATCGATGCCGACGAGACGATATGGTGGCCCGCGCCCATCAGCGTCACGACGGCGAGGTGCAGCGCGGCCTGTCCGCTCGCGGTGCAGATGGCGCCAACGCCGCCTTCCAGCGCCGCCAGTCGCTCCTCGAGAACGGCGGTGGTGGGGTTGGAGATACGCGAGTAGATGTGCCCCACCCTCTCCAGGTTGAACAGAGAAGCGGCATGCTCGGTATCGGGGAAGACATATGACGTCGTTTGGTAGATCGGCACCGCCCGCGCGCCGGTGGTCGGGTCGGGCTGCTGCCCGGCATGCAAACTAAGGGTATCGAAACCCGGGGTCTTGGGGGGGCCGCCTATACGGGACGGTCGGTCGGACATCATCGGCCTCCGTGGTCAGACTATTGGCCAGCGTCCGCAACTGGCAAGCCAACCGCAGAAAGAAGGGCCGCCCGAAGGCGGCCCGAGTCTACCGGGAGGCGTCTTGAGAAGTGGAAGCGCGGCTCGTGCGCCATCCACGCGCAAGAATAGACCCGAGACCGTTAAGCAGTGGTTAACGGCCAACGAAGTTTTCGCACAACCATTGCAGCACGGTGCCGGCTCACTTGGCCGTCCAGCCGCCATCCATCGGCAGCGCCGCGCCACGAAGTTGGGCGCCGGCCTCGCTGCACAAAAACACGGCCAGCGGCCCGAAATGCTCCACCGGCACCATCACCTTCGACGGCTGATCCGCCGCGATCATGGTATTCGTCATCTCGTCCGCCGAAACCCCTTCGATGTCGGCGGTCTCGGCGATCACCCTCATCAGCAATTCTGTCTTGGTATAGCCGGGACAAATGGCGTTGCAGGTGATGCTCGTCTCGGCGGTCTCCAGCGCCACCGCCTTGGTCAGCCCGACCAGGCCATGCTTGGAGGCCGTATAGGCCGAGACGGTCGGGTAGCCAACCAGCCCCAGGGTCGACGCGATATTGATGATGCGGCCCCAGTCGCGCTCCTTCATGCGCGGCAGGACGTGGCGGATCGCGTGATAGGCGGCCGACAAATTGACGGCGATGATGTCATCCCAGTCGGCCGGTGACAGGTCCTCGATCAGGTTGGGGTGGTTGGTCCCGGCATTGTTGACGAGGATGTCGACCGCCCCGAAAGCCTCCATGGCACAATCGATCAACGACTTAATGTCGCCAGGCTTGCCGAGGTGGGTCCGCTGATACTCGACCTTGACCCCGTACCGCGACAGACCCTGGATCGCCGGCTCCGCCGCGGCGGCGGAACGGCGGCCGCTCAGCATCACGTTACAGCCCTGGGCGGCCAGCGCCTCGGCGATCGCGTAGCCGATCCCGAGTCTCAGGCTTGAGCCGGTGACGATGGCCGATCGGTTTTCGAGCACGATGGTCCTCCCTGGTGACGGCGTTCGCGGCAACCTTGGCCAAACTGGGCGTCAAGGAACGACTCTACACCGGGGACGCGATCGCAATCAGGACAGCATCGGCTCCAGTCGGTCCATGGCGTCTGAGAGAAGCGCCGTCGAACTCGCATAACACAGGCGCAAGTGACCCTCGCCGGCCTCACCGAACGCCGAACCGGGCGCCAATCCGACACTCGTTTCGCGCAGAACCCGTCTCACGAACGCCACGCTGTCGGTCATGCCCTCAACGCTAAAAAACGCATAGAAGGCGGCCTCCGGCCGGCTCATGCCAACGCGCGACATCCCCTGCAAGCGCTGGAAAACGAGATCCCGGGCCTGGCGGTAGCGTTCCACCAGCGACGCGACGTAGTCATCACCCTCGGTGATGGCGACGACACCGGCGTGCTGGGCGAACGTCGCCGCCCCAGCGACGTTATACTCGTTCATCATCTCGAGGGTCGGGCCCAGCGCGGCCGGCGTGGTCAGCCAGCCCATCCGCCAGCCGGTCATCGACCACGATTTCGAGAAGCTGTTGACAACCAGCAACAGGTCGTCAGCTTCGGCGACATCGAGAAACGACGGCGCGAACGCGCGGTCGTAGACGATGCGCGCATACACCTCGTCGGCGATCAACCAAATGCCGCGCTCGCGACAGAAGGACAGGAGCACCGTCTGCTGTTCGCCTTGCATCATCCAGCCGGTGGGATTGCTCGGCGAGTTGACGACCACGGCCCGCGTGCGCTCATCGCAAGCCGCGAAGAGCTTGTCGAGGTCGAGCTTCCAGCCGCCGTCGATCTTGTCCAGTCCGACGAAGCGTGGCTCGGCGCCCATGATGCGAACGCAACCAACGAAGTTCGGCCACAACGGGGTCACGATCGCGACGTTGTCGCCCGCCCCCGCCACACACTGGACGGCGATCATGATCCCGCTCATGCCAGACGCGGTGACCGTCACGCGATCGGCCCCGATGGAGGGACCGTATAGCCCGCTCATGTACCCAGCGATCGCCTCCCGCAGCTCGGCGATGCCCCGGTTCAAGGTGTAGAACGTCTTGCCCTCGGCCAGCGCGTGCGCGGCGGCATCGGTAATGAACTTGGGCGTCGGATCGTCACCCTCGCCGAACCACAGCGGGATCACCCCCTCTTGCAGCATCCCCTCGCGCGAAATCGCGCGGATCTGCGAGAACGGAAGATCGGCGATTTCAGGCCGTACCGGGAGCCCGATCGCCCCGGCCGCCCCACGCTCGACCGTCATGCGGCGATCAGTTCCTGTCGTTGCGCGCCGAGCCGATCGATGCCCAGCGTCATCACATCGCCCGGCTTCAGGAAGACAGGCGGTTTCTGGCCTAGGCCGACGCCCGGCGGAGTGCCCGTGGTCACGACATCGCCCGGCTCGAGCGTCATGAAGTGGCTGATGTAGCTCAGGCAATGGACGCAGCTGAAGATCATGGTCGAGGTGCTGCCGTCCTGGCGACGTGTGCCATTGACGTCGAGCCACATACCGAGCGCCTGGGGATCGCCCACCTCGTCGGGGGTGACGAGCCACGGCCCGATCGGTGCGAACGTGTCGGCGCACTTGCCCTTCATCCACTGGCCGCCGCGCTCGATCTGGAACTCGCGTTCGGAGACGTCGTTGAGAACGCAGTAGCCGGCGATATGGCTCGCCGCATCGGCGTCCGAGACGTAGCGCGCGGTGGCGCCGATTACGAACGCGATTTCGACCTCCCAGTCGGTCTTTATTGAACCGCGCGGGATCTTGACCGGATCGTTAGGTCCGGAGATGGCCGACGTTGTCTTAGTGAACAGCACTGGCTCCTCGGGGATCGGCAGGCCAGCCTCCTTGGCGTGATCGGCGTAGTTGAGGCCGACCGCTACGATCTTGCCAATTCCGGCCACCGGGACGCCCACGCGCGGATCACCCACCACTGCGGGAAGCGCCGCGTGGTCGAGCCGCCGCAAACGATCGAGTGCCGCTGGCGCGAGGTTTGCAGCCGTCAGGTCCTCGATTTCCCCGGATAGATCGCGGATCGTCCCTCCGGCGTCCAATAGTCCGGGCCTTTCGCCGCCAGCGGGGCCGTAACGCAATAACTTCATTGCAAACGCTCCATCGTCCATGAAACGGCCGGCCCGAGCACCGGCCAGCGAGTCCCTACGGTAAATCCGGCGACAGCGCCGGACAGGGGTCTAGTCGAACAGCTGATCGGCAGCGCCACGCACGGTTTGCTTCGCTGCCATCATCTCGCGGGCTTGGACGATCTCGCCTTCAAGCTCGGCGATGAGGGCAGTGAGTTCATCCACCGACATGTCCTCGAACTTCGGCTTTTGCGGTGCCGGCGGAACAACAATATCGTCAAGGTCCATGCCCCCTCCACGGGTCCGTCACGATTGCCCGCGCCCTCGGCTTGTCAGTGTGAAGAGAACATACTAGACCTGCAACTGTCTTCTGCGCCGTCCTTTTGCCCGACATGCCAGCCATCATACCCGCCACCATGAAGGTCACCGAGATCGCCGAATCCGGCGGACCGGAGGTTCTGTGCGCAGCCATTCGCGCGACCCCCGAACCCGGGCACGGCGAGGTCCTGATCGAGGTTGCGGCGGCCGGCGTCAATCGACCCGATGTCCTGCAGCGGCAGGGTGGCTATCCGCCGCCACCCGGCGCTTCGGACATCCCCGGGCTCGAGGTCGCCGGAACGATCGTCGCGCGCGGCGCCGGAGTGTCGACCCTCTCGATCGGCGATCGCGTGTGCGCGTTGGTCACTGGTGGCGGTTACGCCGAGTACTGTCCGGCGCCAGCCGCCCAAGTGCTGCCGGTTCCGGCCGGTCTGGACATGATCGAGGCGGCGGCGTTGCCCGAAACCTTCTTCACGGTCTGGAGCAACGTCTTCGATCGCGGTCGCCTCCAGCCCGGCGAGCGTTTCCTCGTCCATGGCGGGTCAAGCGGCATCGGCACCGTCGCCATCCAGCTCGCGCGTGCGTTCGAGGCACGGGTCTTCGCCACCGCCGGCTCGGCCGAGAAGTGCGCCGCATGCGAGCGCCTCGGCGCCGAACGGGCCATCAACTATCGCGACGAGAACTTTGTCGAGGTCGCGAAGGCGCTGACCGGCGGCGTCGGTCTCGACCTGATCCTCGATATGGTGGGCGGAGACTACATTCAGCGCAACATCGCCGCGCTGGCCACCGAGGGGCGACTGGTGCAAATAGCCTTCCTTGCCGGAGCCAATGTCGAGCTCAACCTCATGCCGCTGATGCTCAAGCGGCTCACCCTGACCGGTGCGACGCTGCGCGCCCGCGCGATTGAGGACAAGGCGGCGATTGCCGATGCGCTGCGCGCACGGGTATGGCCGCTGCTCGAAAGCGGTCGGGTGCGACCGGTCATCGACTCGACGGTGGCGCTCGCTGATGCCGCCAAGGCGCACGAACGTATGGAATCAGGCGAGCACATCGGCAAGATCGTGCTCACCGTCTAGCCACTCGATCGAGCGTCCAACGGAGTCTGTCGCGCGGTCTAGCGCAGTCGATCGCGGTTGTATTCGAGCTGGTCGCGATCGAGCTGGAAGCCCACCAGAATCACGAAATCGGTTCCGACCTGGCCTGGCCTCAGACCAATACGCTGAACGATCTCCTCGACGACATAGACCCTTGCATCACCCTCGAACGCGACAGCTACGTCGAACACGCGTTTGGCGATGATGCGTTCTTGACGATCGGCCAGCGCGACGAAGTAGCGCAGGGTCGCGGCGCTGGTAGCAAATGTGGACCCGCGACCCGCCCCGATCAAAAGTTCGAGCTCGACGACAAGCGCCGTCTCACCGTAATCGCACGACCACCACACATCCTGAAACTCGGCGCCGTAGCTCACGTCCGTGATGTCGCGGCCGCCACCGTCCTTGAATTGAACCAGACTGGCGGTTTCATCGATGACCGAGACCGGGGGGCAAGGGCGCCCGGGCGGCGGTGACAGGACATCACACCCCGTGAGCGCCGCCAACACGATGGCGACCGCGGCAAGATGTCGGGGCATTCTCGGTGACCGTAGGGAACTGGCAGCGATCAGAGCTTGCCGTGGGTCCCGTCGCAAAGCGGCCGGTTTCCCGTCCGTTTGCAACCGCAGAAGTAGGCCGTCTCACTCTTCTCGCTGGTGAATTCGACCGGGTTGAACCCCGTCTTCTTGTGCGATCCGTCGCAGAACGGCTGGTTTTGCGACCGCCCACAGGCGCACCACCAGTAGGTCTTGCCGGCCGCCAATTCGACCTCGAAGGGTCCCTTTTGGGCGATGACGGCCTCGCTCGCGTCGTTCATGTTTGATTTTCCCTGGCCGCAGTGTCGTGGGCGCGGAGTGTATCAGAGCGACCGGCGCCGCACGAACCAACCATGTCAGCCATCGCCTTTTCCCGACGACCGCGCGCAGCTAGAATGTCCCATGGACGCACCCAACCCCGCCAACGGCGAGAAGCAACCGCTGACGATCCTGCTCGCCAGCCCGCGCGGCTTTTGCGCCGGCGTGGACCGGGCGATCCAGATCGTCGAGCGGGCGCTCGAGCGTCGCGGCGCGCCGGTCTATGTGCGTCACGAGATCGTCCACAACCGCTACGTCGTCGAAAGTCTCGAGCGCCGTGGCGCGATCTTCGTCGACGAGCTCGATGAGGTGCCGCCCGATGCCCCAGTCATCTTCTCGGCCCACGGCGTGCCCAAGTCGGTGCCAGAGGAAGCCGAACGCCGGCAGCTGTTCTACGTCGACGCGACATGCCCGCTGGTAAGCAAGGTGCATCGCGACGCCGAGCGCCATTTCGCCGCCGGTCGCCACGTCGTCCTGATTGGCCACGCCGGGCATCCCGAGGTCATCGGCACGATGGGCCAGCTCGCGGACGGGGCCACGACCCTGATCGAGACGGTCGCCGACGCCGAGGCCATCGCCCCCGTTGACCCCGATAATCTCGCCTACATCACCCAAACCACCCTCTCGGTCGACGAGACGGCGAAAATCGTCACCATTCTCAAGCGGCGCTTCCCCAGCATCCGCGAGCCGCACAAGGACGATATTTGCTACGCCACCACCAACCGTCAGGACGCGGTGAAGGCGCTGGCCGCGCGCTGCGATGCGTTCATCGTCATCGGCGCTCCCAATTCCTCCAACTCGCTGCGCTTGGTCGAGGTCGCGGCGGCGCTCGGCTGCCAGCGTACGAGCTTGGTGGAGCGCGCCGCCGACATCGACTGGCCGGCGCTCGCCGGGGCCGGCACCATCGGCATCAGCGCCGGCGCCTCGGCGCCGGAGCTGCTGGTGGAAGAAGTGATCGCCGCCTTTCGCGAGCGTTTCCGCATCAACCTCGAATTGGTCGCCGCCCGACGCGAGGATGTCCGTTTCAAGTTGCCGCGGGTTCTCGACGATCCACCCAGCCCCCGACTTGAGCAGCGCGCCTGACATCGTCGACATCTACACCGACGGCGCCTGCTCGGGAAATCCTGGGCCGGGCGGATGGGGCGCGCTCTTTGTCCATCGCCGCACCGAAAAGGAGGTGTGCGGCGGCGAGCCCGCCACCACCAACAACCGCATGGAGTTGCGAGCCGCCATCGAGGCAATCTCGGCGCTCAAGCGGCCGAGCCGCGTCAGGCTTCATACCGACAGCGTCTACGTGCGTGACGGAATTACCCAATGGATTCACGGCTGGAAGCGCAATGGCTGGCGCACCGCCCAGCGCAAACCGGTTAAGAACGTCGATCTATGGGAAGCGCTGGATGCCGCGCTCCAGCCCCACGACATCGAGTGGCGCTGGGTCAAGGGCCATGCCGGTCACCCCGAGAACGAGCGCGCCGACCAGCTCGCCCGCGATGGCATGGCCCCCTATCTCGTTCAGGCTTGAGCGAGCAGGGTCTCGGCGCTGCTCACGTCGAGCCCTCCCGATTCGTCGACGTTGATGTTGGTGACGGTCCCGTCATCGACGATAACCGAAAAACGCTTGCCGCGAACACCCATCCCAAACCCGGTCGCGTCGAGCTCGAGCCCCAGCGCCTGAGTCCAGGTGGCGTTGCCATCGGCCAGCATCCGCACGTTATCGCCGACGTTTTGCGCACGGCCCCAGGCCCCCATCACGAACGCGTCGTTGACCGCCATGCACGCGATGGTGTCAATGCCTTTCGCCTTGATCGCGGCCGCGTTGGCGACGAAACCCGGCAGATGCTGATTCGAACAGGTCGGCGTGAAGGCGCCGGGCACCGAAAAGAGGGCGACCCGCTTGCCGCCGAACAGATCGGCCGTCGTAACGGGCGCTGGCCCTGAATCCGTCATCTCCATAAGCGTGCCCTCGGGCACCCTGTCGCCAACCTTGATCGTCATGTCGTCCTCCTGATGTGTGATTACGACCCGAGCGCTTCGGCAGCCTTGCCATCTTCTAGATCAATTCGCCGCGGCCTGGCAAGGCGGCGCGTTGACGAGGATAACCGGCAATGACGCCGGGCAGAGCGTATGATTTGACAGCGTTTGGCGAGCGCCGATAGCTTGGCTGACCTCGGTCACGGAGCGCGGTCGCCGGACGCGGTCTCGCGACGCGTCGACACAGGAGCATGGCGCATATGAGCGCTTACGTCCGCCTCGACCTCGACTTCGTGCGTAGCCAATTCCCCGCCTTCACCCATCCGCGCACGCGCGATTGGGCCTTCCTAGAGAACGCGGGCGGGAGCTACATGCCGCGAACCGTGATCGATCGTTTGCGGCGTTTCCTCGTGGAGACCAGGGTTCAGCCCTACGGCCCCTACGAGATCTCCGCCGACGCCGGCGACGAGATCGACCGCGCGCATGTCTGTATGGCCGAGATGATCAACGCCCATGACGATGAGGTGACGATCGGCGCCTCGACGACGCTGAACGTCTACGTGCTGGCGCACGCGATCCGGCCGTGGTTCGAAGCGGGCGATGAGATCATCGTGACCAACCAGGATCACGAGGCCAACGGCGGCGCCTGGAGACGGCTCGCCGAGACCGGGGTGACGGTGCGCGAATGGCGGATCGATCCGGTCAGCGGCGAGCTTGACCCGGCCGCGCTGGCGCCGCTGCTGAACGCGCGGACGCGGCTCGTGTGCTTTCCCCATTGTTCGAACATCGTCGGCACAATCAACGATGCCGCGGCCATCACCCGCTTGGCCCACGATGCTGGTGCGCTGGTGATGATCGATGGCGTGAGCTGCGCGCCGCATCACTGTGTCGACGTCAAGGCGCTCGATGCTGACTTCTACGGCTTCAGCCTGTACAAGACCTATGGGCCCCACCTCGGCGTGCTCTACACCAAGCGCGCGCATCTCGAGAGGCTCGCCCACCAGAGCCACGAGCAGATCGCCGACGATCTCCGCCAGCGGCTCGACCCGGCCGGCGTGCCGCACGAGCAGGTGGCCTGCCTGTCGGGCATCACCGAGTACTATGACGCCGTCGACGCGCACCATTTCACTGAGGTGGAACCGAGCCGCCATGTGCGAGTTGCCCGCGTGTTCAACTTGTTCGCGAGCCACGAAGAGCAGCTTTCGACATGGCTTCTCGACTACCTGCGCGCCGTCCCCAGCGTGCGCATTATTGGCAATCTCGACGGCGCGCGGGCGCGCCGGGCGCCAACCATCTCGTTCACGGTTGCCGACCGTCCCTCCCGCGAGATCGCCAGCGCGCTGGCGGCCCACAAGGTCGCCGTGCGCGCCGGCAACTTCTATGCCTGGCGCTGCCTCCAAGCGCTGGGCATCGACACGGAAGACGGCGTGGTGCGGGCCAGCATGGTTCACTACAACACGGTCGCCGACGTCGACCGGCTGATCACCGGCCTCAAGGCCGTGCTGTGAGCGAGAACCTCCCCACGTCGGCCCGCGTGGTCATCATCGGCGGCGGCATCATCGGCTGCTCGGTCGCCTACCACCTCGCCAAGCTCGGCTGGCGCGACATCGTGCTGCTGGAACGCAAGCAGCTCTCCTGCGGGACCACGTGGCACGCCGCCGGACTGGTGCGCGCCATGCTCTACACGGTCAACCTCACCAAGCTCGCCCAGTACACGGCCGAGCTCTACCTCAACCTCGAGGCCGAGACCGGGCAGGCGACGGGCTATAAGCGCACCGGCTCGATCTCGATCGCCACCAACCCGGAACGCTGGGAGGAGATCTTGCGCGGCGCGTCGATGGCGGAGGCGTTCGGCGTCGAGGTCGAGGTCCTGAGCCCGGCCCAAGCCGGCCAGCGCTGGCCGCTGCTTAACACCAGCGACGTGGTCGGCGCCCTCTGGTACCCCCAAGACGGCCAGACCAACCCTTCCGACACCTGCGCCGCGCTGGCCCGGGGCGCGCGCATGCAAGATGTGCGCATCTTCAAGGAAACGTCGGTTACCGGCATCCGCGTCGAGGGACGGAGGGCTATCGCCGTCGAAACCGAGCGGGGCGAGATCGCCGCGGAGGTGGTGGTCAACTGTGCCGGCCTGTGGGGCCGCGACGTGGGCCGCATGGCCGGCGTCAACGTTCCCCTCCACGCAGCCGAGCACTTCTACGTTGTCACCGAGCCGATGGCTAATGTCGCCTCCGACTTACCCAGCTTGCGCGACATGGACGCTGGCGCCTACTACAAGGAGGACGCGGGCAAGCTCCTGGTCGGCGGCTTCGAGCTCCAGGCCAAGCCCTGGGGCATGAATGGGGTGCCGGCCGATTTCTGCTTCGACCAGCTGCCCGCGGACTGGGACCATTTCGCGCCCATCCTCGAGGGCGCCCTGCATCGGGTGCCGGCGTTGCGCGAGGTCGGCATCCGCACCTTTTTCAACGGGCCCGAGAGCTTCACCCCCGATCAGCGGTACAACCTCGGCCGGGCGCCCGAGCTCGACAACTTCTTCGTCGCCTGCGGCTTCAACTCGATCGGCATCCAATCGGCCGGCGGCGCCGGCAAGGCGCTGGCCGAATGGATCGTCGAAGGCGAGCCTCGGTTCGATCTGTGGGACGTGGATGTGCGCCGCGTCATGCCCCACCAGGGCGACAAATCCTATCTGTTCAGCCGCGTCTCCGAGGCGCTCGGGCTGATGTACGCGATGCACTGGCCCTACCGCCAGTTCCAGACCGCGCGCGGGGTGCGCACCTCGCCTCTGCACGAGCGGTTGGCCGGGCTCGGCGCTTGTTTCGGCGAGGTCGCGGGCTGGGAGCGGCCAAACTGGTACGCGCCGGCCGGAACCGAGCCCAAATACGACTACTCGTTCGGGCGCCAGAATTGGTTCGCCCATTGCGCCGCCGAATGCCAAGCGGTGCGCGAAGCCTGCGGCCTGTTCGACTTGAGCTCGTTCGCCAAGTTCTTGGTCCGGGGCCGCGATGCTGAGGCGGCACTCCAACGCATATGCGCCAACGATGTGGCTGTGGCGCCCGGCGGCGCGATCTACACCCAGTGGCTCAACAACAAGGGCGGCATCGAGGCGGACCTCACCGTCACTCGCATGGCGGAGGACAGGTTCCTCGTCGTCACCAGCGCCGCCACCTCCGTGCGCGACTGGGCCTGGCTCACCCGCCATACCACCGACGACGACGTAACCGTGGAGGACTGGACCTCGGCGTATGCTGTCATCGGGCTGATGGGGCCTGAGAGCCGCGCGCTGCTCTCACGCCTCACCCAGGCCGATCTCTCCAACGGTGCGTTCCCGTTCGGGCACTCGCGGGAGATCGTCGCCGGCGGGGCGCCGGTGCGCGCGACCCGCCTCAGCTACGTGGGCGCGCTCGGCTGGGAGCTGTACGTCCCGACCGAGTTCGCCCGCGGGTTGCTTGACGCCATTCTCTCCCACGGGGAGGCGGTGGGCCTGCGGCCGTGCGGCATGCACGCCCTCGATTGCTTGCGCATGGAGAAGGCCTATCGCCACTGGGGCCACGACATCACATCCGAGGACACGCCGATCGAAGCGGGCTTGGGCTTTGCCTGCGCCTTCGACAAGCAGCCCTCGTTCATCGGCCGCGACGCGCTCGTGCGCCAACGGGACGCCGGTGTGCCCAAGCGGCTTGCACAGTTCGCGCTCCAAGACGCCGAGCCGCTCCTCTACCACAACGAGCCGATCTATCGCGACGGCGCCATGGTCGGCTACATCACCTCCGGCGCCTACGGCCATACCCTGGGCCGCGCCGTCGGCCTCGGCTATGTCAACAACCCCGAAGGCGTCGATGCCGCGTTCATCGCCTCCGGTTCATACGAGATCGAGATCGCCTGGAAGCGTTATCCGGCCTCCGCCAGCCTGACGCCCCTGTATGATCCGAAGAACAAGCAAATGCGCGCGTGAGGCCCAGCTTGACGTGTGTATCGTTACGCGACACATGCTTGGATGTTCAGGAGCTTCCGACAACTGAGGCTACGCCATGCCGATGAAGAACCCGCCTCATCCAGGACAAATCAACCGCGACGGGTGCCTTGAACCGCTGGGACTGACGGCAACCGAGGCGGCGGGCGTGCTCGACGTGGCGCGGCCGACCCTGTCGAACGTGCTCAACGGCCGCGCGGGTGTCTCGCCCGAAATGGCCATCCGGCTCGAGAAGGCGTTCGGGAGCACCGCCGATGCTTGGTTGCGCCTCCAGGCGGCGTTCGATCTCGCCCGCGCGCGCGAGCACGAGGCCGACATCAAAGTGACGCGCCACGTTAAGGCGTAGCAGCGCGAACGCCGCATGACCTCACGGGGTAGCCAGCATCATGAGAATCTTCATCGCCTGTCTCGGGACCGAGACCAACACGTTTTCCTCGCTGCCGACCGGCGCCGAGACCTTCGCCGAGACCATGTTGTTCGAAAACGATGCGACCCGGCACCCGCCCTCGCTGTTCTCGCGGCCGCTGTGCGTCTGGCGCGAAATGGCCGAGGCCAAAAATCATACCGTGATGGAGGGTTTGTCGGCCTTCGCCCAGCCGGCCGGGCGCACCATTCGCCGCCTCTACGAGGGTTATCGCGACCAAATTCTCGCCCAGGCCAAGGCCGCCCTGCCGCTCGACGTGGTGCTGGTCAACATGCACGGAGCGATGGTGGCCGAGGGCTATGACGACTGTGAAGGCGATCTCTTGGCGAGCCTGCGCGAAGTCATCGGCCCGAAGGCGGTGCTCGGTGGCGAGCTTGATCTCCACTGCCACATCACGCCGCTGATGCTGGAGTCGGCGACCGTACTCCATACCTACAAGGAGTATCCGCATATCGACACCGGCGAGCGCGCGGCTGAGCTTTTCGATCTCTGTCTCGACGCGGCGGAGGGCCGCACCAAACCTGTGATGGCGGTCCACGATTGCCGCATGATCAGCATGTGGCGCACCACCTTCGAGCCGACCCGCACACTGGTCGCCGACCTCAAGGCGCTTGAGGGTAAGGACGGCATTCTCGCGGTCTCCTTCGGCCACGGCTTTCCCTGGGGCGATGTCGCCGAGGTTGGCGCTAAAACCTTGGTGATCGCCGATGGCGACGCCGGCAAGGCCAAGGCCCTTGCCACCAAGCTCGGTGAGCGCATCTGGGCGATGCGCGAACAAGCGAGGCCTACCACCCTGGGCATCGATGAGGCTCTCGATCGCGCGCTCGCCGCCGCCGGCGGACCGATTGTGCTCGCCGATGTCTCCGACAACGCCGGGGGCGGCGCGCCCAGCGATTCGACCTTCATTCTCAAGCGTTTGGTCGAGCGCGAGATCGAGAGCGTCGCGAGCGGGCTTTACTGGGACCCGGTGGCGGTGCGCCTGTGCATAGAGGCCGGTGCGGGCGCCACGTTCGACCTCCGCATCGGCGGCAAGTGCGGTCCCGATTCCGGAGATCCCATCGACCTCAATGTCACCGTCAAACGCATCGCTCGCGGCGCCAACCAGACCTTCGGCGATTCCCAAAACCGCATCGGCGATGCCGTCTGGGTCGCCGCCAACGGTCTCGACCTGGTGCTGAACAGCGTGCGCACCCAGGTGTTTCACCCCGACGCGTTCACCGGCCTCGGGCTCAACCTCGGCGCGCGCAAGATCGTGATCGTCAAGTCGACCCAGCACTTCCACGCCGGCTTCGCACCGATCGCCAAGGATATTCTCTACGTCGGCGCGCCTGGCGCCATTCGGCCCGACTTCGCCGCCATTCCCTACACCAAGCTGGCCAAGCCTTACTGGCCCCGCGTCGAGGACCCGTGGGCCAACTAAGCCGTCAACCGGTAGTCGGGCTGAAGCTCACTCCGTGAGGTAGTTGCGAATCGCTGCGGCCATGGGTTCAGGCTCGGTGCCGTGGAAAAATAGGGTCACGAAGCGGCCGTCCGGCGCCATCAGATAGGTCAGCGTCGAGTGATCGACCAGGTAGTCCGCCGCGGCCTCGCCCGCCGGCACTACCTTGCGCGGTGCACCTTGTAGGCCTTGGCCGCCGCCCGCACCTGGGCCTCGGACCCGGTCAAACCCACGAGACGGGGATGGAAGTGGGCGATGTAGTCATTCAGCACCGGACTGCTGTCACGCGCCGGATCGACCGAAATGAACTGCGGCTGCACGCTCTCGCCCGCCGCGTCAAGAAGATCCATCGCCGTACCAGCGCGATCGCCTTGCGCCCACGCTCGATGGTGCGAGCAGAACGGCGACCGACCGACGCATCTCCGAAGGAGACTAGCTAGCGCGGATGGCCTGAAAGGTTGGGTTTTCCGACGCGGCGCTGGCGCGCGTCAAGCAGCCGGAGTTCGCCTAGCCCTGGCGAGCCTTGAAGCGGCGCCGGGTCTTGTTGATGACAAAGGTGCGGCCCCGACGACGCACAACGCGGTTGTCGCGGTGGCGGCGCTTCGCGGATTTGAGCGAGTTCAGGACTTTCATGACGTCACCGACGGTGTGAGACGAACAGGGACGCGAGGCTAGTGCCGCCGCCCCGTGGTGTCAAACGGGTGAGCGGCCTGACGCCTATCCGAGCCCTAGCAGCCTGTCGGACTTGAGCCGGGAGTCGAAATAGGATTCGATGGTATCAGTTGATTTGCCCGCGCGTGATGGAGGCCGTCATGAGCAATTTCCGACCGGTCGACCGGGAGACGGGGTTTCTGCTGCCGCCGTCGGTGGAGGAATGGCTTCCCGAGCGGCATCTGGCGCGCTTCGTGGTCGAGGTGATCGAGCAGTTGGACCTCTCGGCGTTCGTGAAGGCCTATCGCGGCTCGGGCTCGGCGTCCTATCACCCGAGCATGCTGCTGGGGCTTCTGGTCTACGGCTACGCCACGGGGGTGTTTTCGAGCCGCAAGTTGGAGCGCGCGACCTATGATTCTGTCGCTTTCCGCTTCATCGCGGCCAACGATCATCCCGACCACGATACCATCGCCGCGTTCCGGCGGCGTTTTCTCGACCGGATCGAAGGGCTGTTCGTCGAGGTGCTGCTGCTGGCCCGGGAAGCCGGGGTGCTAAAGCTCGGCACGGTGGCGCTGGACGGCACCAAGGTGCACGCCAACGCGAGCCGGCACAGCGCGCTGTCGTGGAAACACGCCTGCGAGCTCGAAGCCCGGTTGAAGGCCGAGGTGGCGGAGTTGATGGCGTTGGCGGAGGCGGCCGATGGGGCGGATGTGCCCGACGGGATGTCGGTGCCCGAGGAACTGGCCCGGCGCGAGGATCGTCTGGCCCGCATCGCCGAGGCTAAGGCGGTGATCGAGGCGCGGGCGCGCGAACGCCTTGAGCGGGAACGGCCGAGAAGAGGCGGCTCGCCGCGCGGAGAAGGCCGAGCGGGCCGCAAGCCGCGGCCGTCCACCCGAGCCGCCGGTGGCCGGGCCCGGGCCGAAGGACCAGGTCAATCTGACCGACGCGGACTCGCGCATCATGCCGGTGGCCGGCGGCGGCTTCGAACAGGCCTACAACGCCCAAGCCCTGGTGGCGGCCGACAGCCTGCTGGTGGTCACCAACGACGTGGTCCAGGCCCCCAACGACAAGCGGCAAATCGAGCCGGCGCTGGAAGCGCTCGCCCGCCTTCCCGAGGCGCTGGGCGCGCCCGAGACCCTGCTGGCGGACAGCGGCTACTTCAGCGAGGCCAACGTGAACGCCTGCGCCGAGGCCGAGATCGCGCCGTTGATCACGCCCGGCCGGGAACGCCATCATCTCTCCTGGAAGGACCGCTTCGCCGGCGCGCCGCCGCCCCCGGAGAACCCGACGCCGCTGGAAGCGATGACACATCGACTGGCGACGCCCGAGGGCCGGCAACTCTACGCCCTGCGCAAGCAAACGCCGGAACCGGTGTTCGGCATCATCAAATCGGCCATGGGCTTCCGCCAGTTCTCGCTACGCGGCCTGGACAAGGTCACGGGCGAATGGAACCTGGTGACCCTGGCCTGGAACATAAAGAGAATGTTCACCTTGCAATACGCTTGAGCAGGCGGCCGGACTCCGTACCTCGCGAAAAGGAATAAGAGTATGCTCGCCTTGCGGCACGCGCGAGCAAGCGAACGTACTTCGTGCCCTCACGAGAGGGCATAAGAGTATACTCACCCTGCGGTACGCGCGGCCAAGCGACCGCACTCCGTGTCCTCACGAAAGGCGCTCGATCCCATGACCTCTCCACATCGCGATCCGTCCACACCCATTCTCGCGGACCTCAGTCCGACAGGCTGCTAGTTACTTAGGCCATTCGATCAAACCCTTGGCGTTGTAGCTGACGTCGATTCCGAGCGATTCGATGCGCGAGACGAGATGCGGGTAGGTATCCGGCGCTATTCCATCCCAGTTGCGGTTGTAGCAGGTATATTGCACACCATGATGTCCCAAGCACGAACCCGACGACCGTCGTAACGATGTGGGCCGAATTGAAACGACCCCACACACAAGAAGCAATCAATCATAGTCGCATATTTGGTCAGTTGGGTTATCTCCGGTTGAGTCGGCGGCCTGCGGGCATGTCCACGGCCCGCACCAGATTCTCGGGCGGCTCCCCCGCGAGCACTCGTTTGACGTTCGCCGCCGCTTGGCCAATGGCGCCCGCGAAGGCGCCGGGGATCGAGAACGAGTTGTGCGGCGAGCCGATGACGTTGGGCAGATCGAGGAACGGGTGGTCCATGCGGAACTCGCCGTGACGGATCGGTTCAACCCACCAGGCGTCGATGCAGGCGGTGAAGTCGGGATGCGCTTTCAGGTGCGCGTAGAGCGCCGCCTCATCGATGATCTCGCCACGGGCGACGTTGACCACTATCGCGGTTTCTTTCATCAAGGCGAGCTCCGCCGCGCCGATCAGCCCCACCGTGGTGGCGGTCAGCGGCGTCGCGACCAGCAGTACGTCGGCCGCTGCGAGCACTCGGCCAAGCGCGTCGGCGGCGCCGACAAACTCAACCGGATCGTCGGTGCGGCCCGAGCGGTTGACCGCATGGACGCGCATCCCTAGACCACGCATCAGGCGGGCGGTAGCCCGGCCAATACCGCCGTAGCCAAGAACGCCGAACACCCTGTCCCGGAGGGTGAGGTTGAGGCCAGTCTGGTTGAAGTCGCCTCGCGCCAGCGCGGCTTGGCGCGGCGCCAAGCGTTTGGCGGCCGCGAGCGCCATGGCTACCACGTGCTCGGCGATCGGTTCCGCCCAGCCGCCCGCGTTGGAGGCGACCGGCAGGCCGGGCGGCAAGCGCTCAAAGGGGATGAAGTCGACGCCCGCGGCGATCAACTGGACCAGTTTGGCGTTGGCGATCAGATCAAGTTCGCCCTCGGCCAGGTCGCTGGCCGGGTTGAGGCAAATCAACGCGTCGGCGGACTTCAGCGCGCTGGCCCGCTCCCCTTCGCTCAGTTCGCCGAGATAGCGCACCTCGGCGACCCCGCCCAAAGTGGCGGCGATGGCCTCGCGCGATTCGGGCCGGGCATCGAAGGTGATGACGACCGTACTCACGCCGCCTCTTCGCCGCCAAACGCGGCGAGCGCGTCGCCGGTCAGCCGGTAGGTGAGCCACTTGTCAATCCACACCGCGCCCAGCCCCTCGTAAAAGCGACGTGCGCGCGATCGCTCCAGCACCGCCCAGTCGATGCGGACGTGGCCGCGCTGGACCGCGAGCTGGGCGAGCACGCGCATCAGACGGCGGCCGATACCCTGACCGCGCAGGTCCTCGCGGACGTAGAGATCCTCGACGAACAGGCCCGGCTTGCCCTCCCAGCTCGAGAAATTGGTGAAGAAGAGCAGAAACCCGACTGCCTCGCCGGCGCGCTCGGCGACCAGGGCCTCGATGGTCGGGCGCTCGCCGAAGCCGTGGGTGCGGATATCCTCGGCCGTGATGCGACAGCAGCCGCCATGATCGTCCTCGCCGGCGTGGGCGTGGATCATCTCGACCACCGTCTCGGCGTCGGCCGGCCGCGCCGCGCGAATCGTCACGTCCACGGCCTAGCGCCCACCCGAGACATCGATGACCGCGCCCGTCACATAGGACGCGCGCTCGGACAGGAGGTAGATCACGGCCTCGGCCACCTCCGCCGCGGTGCCGACCCGCTTCATCGGCACCGTGGGACCGATCCGCTCGCAGCGATCGGGCATGCCAGCGCTCGCGTGAATCTCGGTGTCGATCATGCCAGGTCGTACGGCGTTGACGCGAATGCCCTCGGCGGCGACTTCCTTGGCAAGGCCTGTGGTGAAGCTCTCTAGCCCCCCCTTGGAGGCGGCGTAGTGGATGAATTCGAACGGGCTGCCGAGCTTGGCGGCGGCCGACGACATGTTGACGATAGCGCCGCCCGCGCCACCGTGCCTCAGCGCCATCCGCCGCACCGCCTCACGAGCACAGATGAACGGGCCGGCGAGATTGGTCATCAGCACGCGGGCGAGGTCGGCCGCCACTATATCCTCGATCAGACAGCCGGGGCCGACGATGCCCGCGTTGTTGACCAACGCATCGAGCCGCCCGAGCTCGGCATCCACGGTCGCGAACAGCCGCACCACATCGGCCTCCTCGGCCGTGTCCGCCTGGACCGCGAGGGCGCGACGGCCAAGCTGCTCCACCTCGGCGACCACACTGGCCGCCCGCTCGGCATTGTTCAGGTAGTTGACGCAAACGTCATAGCCGGCCCGGGCCGCCGCGACAGCCGTGGCGGCGCCGATCCCGCGACTGGCGCCGGTAACGACAGCGATCGCGGCCATCGGTCAGACGCCCAGCACGGGGGCGCGGGTCTCAAGGAATTCCTGGACGGTCGCCGCGAAGGCATCCACGTCGGCGTCGGTGAGCGGCAGCGATAGGCTCATGAAGCCGCGGCGTGGCAGATACTTCTCGCGGCCGAGCATGTCGAGGTGGAACAGGTTGATCGCGACCTGGTCGGCCGTGTCGACATCCTCGGGCCGGCGGATCGGCGTGGTGTGGAAGTGCACATTCATCATCGAACCGCGTCCCGTCACCTGCATCGGCACAGGGCTCGCGGCCGCCAAGGCGTTCAGGCGCTCGCGCAGCCGATCGCCGCGCGCGTTCAGCTCGGTCGCGGCCTCGGGCGTAAACACCTTCGTCAGGCCGACGGTGCCGGCCGCCATCGACAGCACGTTGTTGTTGTAGGTGCCGGAGTGGAACAGCGCGTCGGGCTGACGCAGATCAAATTTCTTCATGATGTCGGCGCGGCCGCCGAACGCGCCGATGGTCATGCCGCCGCCGAGGTATTTGCCGAGGGTGGTCATGTCGGGGGTGACGCCGAGCGCCTCTTGCAAGCCGCCTGGCGCGAGGCGCGAGGTCATCACCTCATCGAAGATCAGAATCACGCCGTGACGGCTCGCCCGCTCGCGCAGCGCCTCGAGAAAAGCGGTTTCGGCCGGAATACAGCCGCCCGCCCCCATCATCGGTTCGACCACGATGGCGGCGAGATCGGCGGCGTGGCGGTCGATGAGCGCGACGGTGCTCTCGATCTCGTTGTAGCGCGCCATCACCCACTCGACCGGCAGGTTGATCGGCGAGCCGCCGTCCTTGAACACGAACACACCGCCGTGATACGCGCGCTCGAAGACCATCACCTTGTCGCGGCCGGTAAGAGCGCGGGCGGCCAGCACCGCCATCAGGCTCGCCTCGGTGCCCGAGTTGGTAAACCGCACCAAGTCGATCGAGGGGAAGCGCGCGCACACCGCACGAGCGAGCTCCTCTTCGTAGACGTTGGCCGCCCCGAGCGAGATGCCGTCGGCAAGCGCCGTGCGGACGGCCTCTTGGATCAGCGGGTTGGAATGGCCATAAAGACCGGCGGTGAAGTCGCCGAGGAAGTCGGTGTAGCAATGGCCGTCGAGGTCCCACAGATGCGCCCCCTCGGCCCGCGCCATCACCAGCGGAAACGGCGTGAAGAAGAGAACGCTGCGGGTGTTACCGCCGGGCAGTGCCTCGCAGGCGGTCCGCCATTGGGCGGCGCTGAGGGGATTGGCGGCGATGTAGTCCTGCTCGGCCTCGGCCAGCGCCGATTCGATGGAGATGTTGTGCAAGGCCGCAGTGGTCGTCATCGGTGGACGTCCCTCTTAGTCCAGGTGTCTCAAATATTGCGCCACGAAGTCGTAGTCGACGAGCTGGCGGTAGGCATCCATGATGCGCTGGGTGACCGGACCCGGCACACGGCCATCACCTGCCTTCATGCCATTCACGCTTGCGACCGGGCAAGCACAGAAGCTGGTTGAGGTGATGAAAGCCTCGTCGGCATTATAGGCGTCGTAAAGGTCGATGTCCTTTTTGACGACCGTGATACCGATCTCGCCGGCGAGATCGATTACCGTCTCGCGGCTGATTCCACACAGGACGTAAAGGTCCTGCGGCGTGGCGATCACGCCATCCTCGACGATGAATAGGTTGGAGCCGACGCCCTCCGACAGATTGCCGTGATGATCGAGCAGGATCGCCCAAGCCTCGGGGTTGTAGCGCCGCACCTCCTGGTGGCCAAGCAGCAGGTTGAGATAGTTGTGGGTCTTGGCGCGCGGATTGATGGCGTCGGGCGCGGCGCGGCGCACGGACGGCACCATCACCTCGATGCCGTCGCGGAAATAATGCGCGCGCGCCTTCAAGGGCAGCGGCGTGCACTCGACGATCACCACCGGACCTCCCGATTCATGAACATCGCCGCCCGGTGTCTCGACACCACGCGAGACCCGCTGGGTGACCCAGTAGTCGTCTTCGCGATCGAGGAGATGGAGGTTGCGGGCGAGGACGTCCTCGGTGATGGCGATGAACTCGTTGGGGCCCAGGCCCGGATCGAGGTCAAGGTACTTGAGGGTCTTGAAGAAGCGCTCGACGTGCGGCTCAAGCTTGAAAATACGGTGCCCAAAGGTGCGCGTCGTATCGAAGGCGCCGTCGCCGTACCGGAAGCTCCGGTCGCGAAACGAGATCGAAGCCTGGCTCTCGGGGACGATCTCGCCGTTGAGGTAAACCACCCGCTCGTTCGCGCGCATGCTCATGGTGCCTCCGGTCTGTCGTGCTTGGTCAGGACTGCCTCGACCTAACGAAGCCGAAGCCCGACTCGCTTGTCAACCGCGCGCGCCCCGCCATTCTGATCGCTGATCCTGCTCTTTCGCCGCGCCCACTCGTCGCAGGAGCCGACGAGGCTGAAGAAGGCACTAGGCCTTCCCGTAGCCGCTCGCGGCCTGTTTCTTGGGCGGGGCCTCTCCGGTGCGAGCGGACTTGGCCGCCGGCTTTTTCGCCTTCGCGGCACGCGCCGCCCTTCTGTCGGCCTTTCGTTTCGTCGCGCGATCGGCCGCGGCGAGCCGCGATCTCAAGCCCTCGAGGCCACTCTCGTAGAAAGCCGCGATGCGCTCAACGACGGCCTCTTCGTCGGCGCTGACCGTGAATTTGCTCGACCACTCGACCCGCGCGGCCTTGCCGCGTTGGCGATCTAGCACGCGCATACTGCCGCGATAGCCCTCCACCGGTAGTGGCCCCTCGACAATCGAGTAGTGGTGGGCGCGCGCGCCATAATCGGCGCCCTCGAATTGTTCGATGAACGTCGCGCCATCGACCATGATGAGATGGCGTTGAGTCGCGTCCTTGAACGAGATCGAGCAGCTTTCGACGAGCGGGTGCCATTTGGCGATCGCAGCAAAATCACCGACCATGTCCCAGACCGTGCGCGCCGACAGGTCGATGTCCGCCGTCACCACCACCATCGCCATATAACGCTCCTCTCGCCGTCCCCCGAAGTATAATAAGAGAAAGGCGCCTCCGCGGTTGCGGAGGCGCCCCAGATAAACACGCCGATGTGTTACTCGGCGGCGGTGACCTGACGGCCAGCAGCGCGACGCCGTTGCGGCGCCTTGTGGTATTCGCCGTTCTTCATGATCATCAGGAAGTTGTCCGTATCCTGGAACAGCGTGATGTCGGCGAGCGGATCGCCGTCCATCAACAGCAGGTCGGCGAGATAGCCTTCCTTGACCTCGCCCATCTCGACCGGATCGTCACCGGCCCACGCTTCGCCACCCCACTTGGTCGCCATCATCAGGGTCTGTGCCGGCGTGAAGCCGATCAGATTGACGAAGTGTTCGAGGTCGCGGTTGTCCGTACCCTGGGGATTCCACGCGAACCCATAATCGCCATAGGGCATGACTTTGATGCCGCGCTTGAACATCTTCATTGTGGTTGCAGCAGCAAGCTCAAGCGTCTTATCGAAGCGGTGGGCAACCGCATAATCGTGATCGACGCCCCAATCGCTACCCTCATGCAGAGTCGCGTAGATGATACCGATCGCCGGACACACGTAGTGTTTGTCCTTGGCCTTCTCCAGCATGTCCAACGTCTTGGTGGACGCATGCTCCGCATGATGGATAAAGGTGATCCCATGCCTGATGCAGGCCTGAATTGTCGCGTCGGCGCGCGCGTGTGCCGCGAGGCGCTTGCCGCGGGAATGAGCGACTTCGACCGCCGCCGCGATCTCGTCCTCGGAGTAGGTATGCGAATGCTCCGGCGTGTGCTCGATGAATGCGTCACCAGAAATGGCGAGCTTCACGATATCAACACCCTCGCGGATCATTTCGCGCACTTTCTTGCGAAATTCGATCGGTCCATCAGCGACGATCTCGAAAGACCCGTGCTTCATGTGCATCTGATTGGCATCCCACGGCCCACCCGTGGTTACGAACTGAGGCGTGGCGGCGCGCAGACGCGGACCCGGAATACGACCCGAGTCGATTTCGTTGCGCAGAACGATGTCGGTACGTGGCTTGCTCGAGGCGGCGCTGACACAAGCGATTATGCCGTGATCAAAAACCGTCTTCGCATTGTGCATCGCGATCAGCTGGTTCTCCTCAGGCGGAATATCGCCGAGGGCAAAAAGCGTGGCCGTATCGCAGTACGCGAGGTGGGCGTGGCAGTTAACGAGCCCTGGCATCAGGGTAGCGCCGTCGCCATCGATGACCTTGGCGCCATTACGCGGGATCTTCTTGCCCCCCCGCGCGATTTTCTTGATGCGGTTGCCCTGGACCAGGACCTCGCCGCTATATGCCTTCTTGCCGCTGCCGTCGAAGATCGAAACATTCGTGAAAAGTTGATTGGCCATCGTTCTGTCTCCTTCCGTTGACGGGGCGGACGGCCCCGCTGCTGTCGGTTTAAGCGCCTTTCGCCCGCGCCCCGTCTATTCGGCGGCGGCCACACGCCGCCGCAACACGCGACGACGCCTGGGCGCCTTGTGGTACTCGCCGTTCTTCATGATCATCAAGAAGTTGTCCTGATCCTGGAACAACGTGATGTCGGCGAGCGGATCGCCGTCCATCAGCAAGAGGTCGGCGAGATAGCCTTCCTTGACCTCGCCGAACTCGATCGGGTCGTCGCCGGCCCAGGCCTCGCCACCCCACTTGGTTGCCATCATTAATGTCTGAGCGGGGGTAAAACCGATCAGGCTGACGAAGTGCTCGAGGTCGCGGTTGTCGGTGCCGTGCGGGTTCCATGCCACTCCGTAATCGCCGTAGGGCATGACTTTGATACCGCGCTTGAACATCTTCATCATCGTCTCGCAGCCGATCTCGAGTTCGCGGTCGAGTCGGTGCGCCAACGCCCACTCACGATCGACGCCCCAGTCACTAGCCTCATTGAGGGTCGCGTAAATAATGCCGACCGCCGGGCACACATAGTGTTTGTCCTTGGCCTTCTCCAGCATGTCCAGCGTCTTCTCGGACGCATGGGTCGCATGATGGACGAAGGTGATCCCGTGCTTGATGCTGGCCTGGATCGAGGCATCACTCCGGGCGTGGGCGGCGAGACGTATGCTGCGGGAGTGAGCGACCTCGGCCGCCGCCGCGATCTCGTCCTCGGCGATCGTTGTCGTGTCCTCGGGCGCGTGATCAGCGAAGCCATCGCCGGAAATGGCGAGCTTCACGATATCGACGCCCTCGCGGATCATCTCACGCACTTTTTGGCGGAATTCGATCGGCCCGTCCGCGACAATCTCGAAGGCATTATGGTGCATGTGCATTTGCCGCGGATCCCACGGACCGCCCGTCGAGACGAACTGCGGCGTGGCGGCCCGGAAACGTGGCCCCGGGACGCGGCCTGAGTTGATCTCATTGCGCAGCACGATGTCAGTGCGGGGCTTGCTCGATGCCGCGCTCACCGCCGCCGTGATGCCATGATCGAGCACCGCCTTCGCGTTGCGCATCGCGATCAGCATATTCTCCTCGGGCGGCACGTCACCCATCGCGGTCAATGTCGGCATATCGGTGTAGGCCAGGTGGCTGTGGCAATCGACGAGCCCCGGCATCAGGGTCGCGCCCTCGCCGTCGACGACCTTGACGCCGTCGCGCCGAATCTTCTTCCCGCCGCGGGCGACTTCCTTGATGCGGTTACCCTGGACCAGGACCTCGCCGGAATACGGCTTCTTGCCGCTGCCGTCGAAGATCGACACGTTGGTGAAGAGCTGGTTCGCCATCTGTCCGTCTCCCTCGCCCGACCGAAGCGATCGCCTGCCGCCGGTCGGGCCGGGCCGGGCCTACTCGGCCGCCGCCACGCGCCGCCGCGCCGTGCGCCGCCGCTGCGGCGCCTTGTGGTACTCGCCGTCCTTCATGATCATCAGGAAATTGTCCTTGTCCTGCATGATAGTGATGTCGGCGAGCGGATCGCCATCGACCAACAGGAGGTCGGCGAGGAATCCTTCCTTGACTTGGCCCATTTCCGGCGTGCCACCGAAAGCAAAAGCCTCACCGCCCCACATGGTTGCCATCATCAAGGTTTCAGCCGAGCTGAAGCCAACCAGGTTGACGAAGTGCTCGAGGTCGCGGTTGTCGGTCCCGTGCGGATTCCAGGCAACGCCGTAATCGCCATAGGGCAGAACCTTAATGCCCCGCTTGTGCATTTTCATCATAGTCTTGCAACCAACCTCAAGTTCACGAGCATAGCCTGCAGTCTCAGCAAACTCAGGAGTCACACCCCAATCTGACGCTTCATGTAACGCCGTGTAAATAGCGCCAAATGCGGGACATACATAATGCTTATGTTTTCGCTTCTCCAAGGAATCAAGAGTCTTTTCGCTCGGATAAGTGGCGTGGTGAATTATCTGAATGCCATACTTGATCGACAAACGAATCGAATCATCGCCCCGCGCATGGGAGCAAGCCCATACCCCACGCGACTGAGCAACCTCCATCACTGCTGCTATCTCATCCTCGGCCCACGTTGTCATATCTTCAGCCGCATGAGGGTGAGTACTATTATCACCTGAGATCGCCAACTTGACGATATCAACACCTTCACGGATCATCTCACGCGTGGCGCGGCGAAACTCAATCGGCCCATCACACGTAATTTCGAAAGATTCATGGTGCATATGCATCTGTCGCGCATCCCACGGACCTCCAGTGGAGATCAATTGAGGTGTGCATGCCTTCATACGCGGACCAGGAATCCTTCCAGAATTAATTTCATTACGAAGGACAATGTCCATTCGCGGTTTAGCAGCCGCAGCGCTAACCACCGCAGTCATGCCGTTGTCAAGTTGGATTCGGGCATTATGCGCCGCCTTCAGCGTTGCCTCTTCCGGCGGAATGTCGCCAACTTCCGCAAGGCTAGAAGTGTCGAGATAAGTGGTGTGACTGTGGCAGTTGACGAGTCCCGGCATCAGGAAGGCGCCCTCGCCATCAATCACGTCGACGCCACGGCGTTCTATCTTGCTCTTGCCGCGGGCGACCTTCTTGATGCGGTTGCCCTGAACCAACACCTCGCCCGAAAAGGGCTTCTTGCCCGTGCCATCGAAAACCGAAACGTCGGTGAACAGTTGGTTGGCCATCGGGTTCCTCCCATTTGTCGCGGCGAAGGCGTGGTCCGCCTCCGGCGCGATTCTGTGCCGCTCTACTCCGCTGCGGTGGCGCGCCGTCCGGCCGACCGGCGGCCGCTCGGCGCGATGTGATATTGGCCGTCCTTCATGACCATCAGGATGTTGTCCCTGTCCTGTAGGAGCGTCACATCCTTGGTCGCATCGCCATCGATCAGCAACAAGTCGGCGAGATAGCCCGCCTTGACCTCGCCAAGTTCAACCGGGCCGCCCATGGCGAACGCCTCACCACCCCATTTGGTCGCCGCGACCAATGCCTCAATCGGCTTGAAGCCTAGGAGATTCACCATGTGCTCGAGCTCGCGGGCGTCGGCCCCGTGCGGGTTGAAGGCGAAGCCGTAGTCGCCGAACGGCAGCACCCGGATGCCGCGCTTAAGCATCGCCTGCATCGTGGTGTGCGCGGTTTCGAGTTCGGATTGGACGTGCCGCGTCATCATGGGGTCGTTGCCGAGCAAACCCCACTCCTCCGCCTCGTAGGCGCAGACGTAGAGAATTCCGACGGCGGGGCAGACCCAGTGCTTGGCTTTCTTCCTCTCAAGCTGGTCAAGCAGCTTGGTCGTGGCGTAGGTCGCGTGGTGAATGATCTGTATGCCGTACCTCAGGCACAGCTCGATCGAGCCCGTCGCCCGAGCATGGGCCGCCATCCATTTACCGCGCGAATGCGCGACCTCGGCGGCGGCCGCGACCTCGTCCTCGGCCATCGTCACATAGCCGCTGCGGCCGCTCGGCCACATGCCGATGGTATCGCCCGAGTTCGATATCTTAATCATATCGACGCCTTCGCGGATCATCTCGCGCACAGTGCGCCGCATCTCCACGGGGCCATCGCAGATCATCTCGAAGGACTGGTGATACATGTGCATCTGGCGCGCGTCGCCATTGCCGCCGGTGCCAATCAGCTGCGGGCTCGAGGCGCGCATACGCGGGCCCGGCGAGCGCCCGGCGTTGATCTCGTCACGCAGGACAATATCGAGCCGAGGCTTGGCGCAGGCCGCGCTGACCACCGCCGTGAAACCGTGGTCGAACACAGTACGCGCGTTGAGGCGCGCGTTCAGCATATGCTCTTCGGGCGGCAGGTCGCCGATGTCCCAAAGACCTTTGGAATCGGGATAACCGATGTGGCTATGGCAATTGACCATGCCGGGCATCAGCATCGCGCCCTCGCCATCAACCACCTCGGCGCCGTCGCGCGCGATCTTGCCGCGGCCGTGGGCCACGGTCTTGATGCGATTGCCTTGGATCAGGGCCTCGCCGGCATACGGCTTCTTGCCGGCGCCATCGAAGATCATCACGTTGGTGAAGAGCTTGTTCGCCATACCCTCGCCTCCTCCGACGCCGCTTCTTTCGGTTAGCTTATACTACGTCCTCGCCGCCGCCGCCTCAAGTACGCCCGGGTGGTGGCAGCCCGGCATGCGGCACCCGGCCCATCAAGGGCGGTTAATCGAGCCCGTGCGCCTTAAGCTCGATTTCGACGAAAACGAACTCGAAGTCGTTGTTGTTGATCACGTCGTGCTCGACCCCGGCCTGGCGGGCGTAAGCTTGGCCCGTGACCAGTTTGGCCTCGGCGTCGCCATCGGCGCTCTGCATATGTAGCGTGCCGGTAGTCATCGGCACGACGACGTAATCGTACTCGTGACGGTGCCACCCGGTGGACCCGCCGGGCGGGAATCGCCACTCGGCCACGCGAGTGCGCTCGTTGTCGACCTGCACGGTCGGCCGTGCCGTGGGCCGGCTCTCGCCGCTCTCCGCCATGACGCAAGTCTAACCCGTCCACGAAGACCACGAAAGCCGTCTTGCGCCGGATGCTGGCAGTCGGCACCATGGCGCCGCGCCGTTCAAGGAGGAGAGGGCATGGCACGCAAGACGACCAGGCGGGGCACCGCCAAAACGGACGCCGCCGGACGCGCGGTCGCCAAGAAGACCATCTCGATCGCCTTCGCCGAGGAGCTGATTCGCCGGGCCTGGGCCGAATCAGCCAAGCTCGGGCGCAACACGGTGATCGCCGTCTGCGATGAAAGCGGGATCTTGAAGGCGTTTCGGCGCGCCGATAATTCGCATGTGCGCAGCGTCGGGCTGGCCATCACCAAGGCCCGCAGCGCGGCCGGCTTCCAATCGCCGACCCACGGCTACTACCAAACGCTCAAGGACGACCAACAAGGGCTACTGGGCGTCGCCGCGCTCGACGACTTCACGTTCCTCGGCGGCGGCTATCCGATCATCATCGACGGCGAGGTGGTGGGCGGCATCGGCGTCAGCGGCGCCCATTCGAGCCAAGAGGACATCGATTTCATTGTCGCTGCCTTTAAGAAACTCGGCATCGAAACCGAAATCGCCACATTTGGCTAGAAGTGACGCGGCGATGAGCGTCAAAACACCCTGAAAGACATCGCGGCGTGCTGATGCGCACCACGACCGGCGCCAACCGACACCGCTTGGCAACGGCCCGTTGAACTATGGCCGGTCGGCCGCCGTGACCACGTAGAGCGGGTCGCCACCGTCCAGCAGCCGGCGCACGTTGACGGCGGCCCGGCGCGCTCCCTCGATCAGCGCCCCCGGCGCCTGAGCCGAGTTGTGTGGTGAGCCGATCAGGTTGGCAAGTTCCAGGAGCGGTGTCTCGAGGCGGAACTCGTCGTGGTGAATGGGCTCGATCCACCACGCATCGAGACAGGCGATGAAGCGCGGATGGTCCTTGAGGTGAGCATAGAGCGCGTGCTCATCGATGATATCGCCGCGCGCGACGTTGACCAGGATGGCATCGTCCTTGGTCCAGGCCAGTCGCCGGGCATCGAGGAGCCCCAGGGTCGCGCGATTGAGCCCGATGGTCACCATGATCACGTCGGCCGCGCGCAACACCGACTCCAAGTCATCCAGGGTGCCGATGAAATCGACCGGCGCATCGGTTTGGCCCGAGCGGTTGATGGCGTGGACACGCATGCTGAACGCCCGAGCCAGGCCGACGATGTGCCGGCCGATGCCGCCAAGTCCGAGAATCGCGCACACCCCGCCGCGCAGTTGTTTGGTCGGCGTAAACTGGTCCCACTCCATGCGCCGCAGCTTCTGGTGGCGGTCGATCAACGCCTTGGCGGCGGCGAGCGCCATCGCCATCGCATGCTCGGCCATCGGCTCTGCATAGGCGCCGGCGTTACAGGCGATGCGCAAGCCCGGCGGCATTTGATCGAACGGTAGTTGGTTGACGCCGGCCGACAGTGTCTGCAGGAGCTTGACGCTGACGAGTCGCGCCAGCTCAGCCTCGGAGAATTCCTTGCGTGGCCGCCACGAGATCACGGCCTCGGCAGCCTCGATAGCCCCACCCCTCTGGTCCGGCGCGAGGTCGGGGAGATAAACCGGTATGGCCGCTCCCGCGAGGGCTTCCCCCATCGCCGTTCGCATCGCCGGCTCGGCATCCCAACCGATCAGCACGGTGGTTTCGCTCACGGGAGGCGCCCGATGCCTCAAGCCGTGCGAAACATGTCGAGCTTGAGATCGAGTTTTTCGCCGAGCCACAGCGCGTGGTCGGCGTGATCGGCGAGATCATCGCCGGTCTCGGGGTGGACCAAAACGATCAGCTCCGCGTGATTGAGCATCAACCACGGCACGATCTCGTGGAAATGTTCGGCTTCGAACGCAACCTGGTACATCGGACGCGGGTGCGGGCCGACCGGCTCCTCGCGCCAGCGGCCGAGCCGCACCTCGAAACGGGCGTCGATTTCCTCGCGGACGCGCGTGGCGGTCGCCCGTGTGGCCTCGTCATAGTAGATGTGGGCGTGATAGCCGGTGATGATAGTTTGGTCCGTCATCGAAGTCGCTCCGTTCGCCCCGCCCGTTTCATCGTCGAATCGCCTGCGGCGCGAAGTTCGGACTCAGCGCTTGCGACTGCGCGAGGGGTACTCGGCCCCGCCAACCAGCTCAGTCTGGTCGGGATCGGGCGGTCCTTTCAGCTCCACGGTGTTGCCGTCGGGATCGGTGATGTACATCGAGGGCCCGTGGCCGAGCGCGCCGTAGCGTCGCGCCACCTCGCCCGGCTCGACGCCGCGACGCCGGAGATGCGCGCGGATCTTCCGCTCGTCGAAGGCTGCGAGCTGAACCGCGATGTGATCCACGTTGCGCCGGGTCTTGCCTGGCGCTGCGCCGCCGGGCTTGCCAAGCTTGCCCTGCACCGGCACGAGGTCGATGAGCGCCGCGCCCAGCCGCATTTGGTATAGGCCGAGGTTGCGTAGGCGTCGCTCCTCGGTGCAGCCGAGCACGCTCTTGTACCAGGCGATCGACCGGGTGATGTCGCCGACCCGCAGCACCACGTGGTCAAGACCATTAACGTTGAGCGCCGCCATGGACCCAGGCCTTTCTATCCCGCCGCAGCGGACCGCATGGCCCGCCAGACCCGCTCGGGCGTGAGCGGCATGTCGATATCTGTGACGCCGATCGCCAACAGGGCATCGAGCGCCGCGTTCATGACGGCCACCGGCCCGACGATGGCGCCCGACTCGCCGCAGCCCTTGATGCCGAGCGGATGGGCCGGCGAAGGCACCTCGCTGAGGATCAGCGAAAACGACGGCAGATCGTCGGCGCGCGGCAGGCAATAGTCCATGAAGGAGCCCGCGAGTAGCTGACCGTCACCGTCGTAGATGGTGTCCTCACACAACGCCTGGCCAATACCCTGGGCGGCGCCGCCGTGGACCTGTCCGGCCACCAGCATCGGGTTCATGATGACGCCGAAGTCGTTAACCGCGATATAGCGGCGAACTTCGACGCGCCCCGTCTCGGCCTCGATCGCGACTTCACAAACATGGCAGCCGTTCGGAAACGAGGCGCCCGCGTTGGGAAAGGCTCCCGATTTGTCCGGGACATAGATCCCCTCGGCGCCCAACCCGTCGCCGTCGCGGCGACCAGCCTCGGCCGCCACGGTGAACAGATCGACACGCCGGTCGGTGCCGACGACGCGAAACGCGCCCGCCTCGAAGTCGAGGTCCACCGCCGCGACTTCAAGCAGGTCCGCGGCGATGGCCTTGCCCTGTTCGATGACCTTGGCCGAGGCATCGGCGAGGGCGGAGGTCGCGAACACCAGGGAACGCGAACCGCCGGTGCCGCGACCGCGCGCGATACGGTCAGAATCGCCCTGGACCACCTCGATCGCCTCGAACGGCACCCCAAGCCGCTCGGCGACGACCTGAGCGAACACCGTCTCGTGTCCCTGGCCGCTCGACTGCCAGCCGCTGAGGATAGTCACCCGCCGATCGCCCGAGATCGAGATCGCCGCCTCGCCGTCGGGGACGCCCTCGGTGGCCTCGACGTAGGGCGCGATGCCCAGGCCGAGCAGCACGCCGTCAGCGCCCGCCGCGGTGCGCCGGCTCTCGAAGTCGGCCGCCCCGGCCGCGTCCAGGGCCTGATCCATGTTGGACGCGAACTCGCCCGAATCGTAGGTCAAGTTGAGCGCCGTGCGATAGGGCATCGCTTCCGGCGGAATGTAGTTGCGGCGGCGGATTTCGGCCGCCGACAGGCCGAGCTGGCGGGCCGCCGCCCCGACCAGGCGCTCGAGCGCATAGATCGCCTCGGGCTGGCCGGCGCCGCGATAGGCATCGACCGGGACGGTGTTGGTGAACACGCCCCGAACATCGACGTGAATCGCTGGAATCGCATAGACGCTAGAGAGGATCGGCGCGCCCGCCTCGGTCGGAATAAACGGCGCGTAGTTGGAGAGATAGGCGCCCATGTTGGCGATCTTGCGCACCCGCAGCCCGATGAAACGCGCGTCGGCATCGAGCGCGAGATCGAGGCGAGTCGCGTGGTCGCGGGCCTGCACGTCACTCGTGAAACCCTCCGCCCGCTCAGCGATCCATTTGACCGGACGCTCGATCGTGCGCGCGGCCCACAACAGAAGGGGGTACTCGGGATAGACGAAATACTTCATGCCAAAGCCGCCGCCGACATCGGGCGTGACAACGCGCAGGCCTTCGCACGGGATGCCGAGGATGTCATCGCAGAGCATGTCGCGCATCATATGGACGCCCTGGCCGGAGACGTGCAGCGTGTAGCGGCCGTCGGCGAACACGCCCACCGCCCCGCGCGTTTCGATCGGGTTGACGACGAGCCGATTGTTGACCACATCGAGAGCGACTTGGTGGGCGGCCGCGGCGAAGGCGCGATCGGTCGCGGCCATATCACCCAACGCCCAGTGGAAGGCGACGTTGCCGGGCACATCGGGCCAGACCAGGGGCGCACCGGCCTCGACGGCGGCGGCCGTCCCGATAACCGCCGGCAGCGCCGCATAATCGATTTCCACCAGCTCGGCGGCATCACGAGCCAGCTCGATCGTCTCGGCCACGATCAGCGCCACCCCATCGCCGACGTGGCGTACCGCGTCGATGGCGAGCGGCCAACGTGGCGGATCGGCGCACGGGCTGCCGTCGATGTTGTCGACCTTGGCCGCGCACGGCACGGGTTTGTGGCCGGCGGCGCGATAGTCGGCGCCGGTCAGCACGGCAACCACCCCAGGCAGCGCCGCTGCCGCGCTGGTTTCGATGCGCTCGACGCGGGCGTGAGCGTGGGGCGATCGAAGGACGTGGGCATGGGCCTGGCCAGGCAGCACGAGATCGCCGATGTACTGTCCCTGGCCGGTGAGAAACCGATCGTCCTCACCGCGTCGAACCGACTGGCCGATCCCGAACTTCGCCACCTCGCCCCTCCTAATGCGCCGTCGCCGCCCGCATCGCCCGCCATACCCGCTCGGGCGTCGCCGGCATGTCGATGTGGCGAATGCCGAGATCGCTCAACCCATCGACCAGCGCGTTGATGACCGCCGGCATCGAGCCGGTACAGCCGGCTTCGCCGCAGCCCTTGGCACCGATCGGGTTGTTGGCGCAGACGACCTCGTTGAATTCGACCGCGAGCATCGGAACGTCCGCGGCGCGCGGCATGCAATAGTCCATGAAAGAGCCTGTGAGCAGCTGACCGTCCCCATCATAGACGCATTGCTCCATCAGGGCTTGGCCAATGCCCTGCACGGTGCCGCCGCGCACCTGGCCGCGAACCAATAGCGGGTTGACGATGGTGCCGAAGTCATCGACGACGGAATAGCGCACCACCTCGACGACGCCGGTCTCCTCATCGATCTCGACCTCGCAGATGTGGCAGCCGTTGGGGAAGGAGCGCCCCATCTCCGGCTCGAAGCTACCGTCGCCCTCGAGGATCTCATCGTTGACCTCAGCGTGGGCGGCAACCTCGGTCAGGCCAACGCGGCGATCGGTGCCGACCACGCGGAAGGCGCCCGCGCCGTACTCGATGTCGACCGCCGCCGCCTCGAGCATGTCGGCGGCGCGAGCCGTGGCGTTCTCGATCAGCGACTCGGTGGCGCTGAGGACCGCATGGCCGCCGTAAATCAAGCCGCGCGAGCCGCCGGTGCTGGTACCGCGGGCGATGAGGTCAGTATCGCCCTGAACGAAGCTGACCCCACCCAGCGCAATCCCAAGCCGCTCCTCGATCATTTGGACGAATACTGTCTCCTGGCCCTGGCCGATGCTCTGGGTGCCGGACAGGAGCGTGACCTGCCCATCGCCGCCGAGCCGCACGCTCGCCTCGGCCTTCTCGCCCGGAAAGGCTCCACTCGATTCGACGTAGGTCGAGATGCCGAAGCCGCGCCGCCGGCCGCGCCGTGCCGCCGCCGCGCGGCGCTCGGCAAAGCCGTCCCTATCGGCGAGGTCTAGCGCATCGCCAAGGTTCTGGGCGAAGTCGCCGCCGTCGTAGGTGTAGACGAGCGGCGTCTTGTAGGGCATCGCGTCAGGCGAAATGTAATTTTTGCGCCGCACCGCGAGGGGATCGAGGCCGAGCTGATCGGCCGCCGTGTCCATCAGCCGTTCGATGACGTAGTTCGCCTCCGGCCGGCCCGCGCCCCGATAGGCGTCGATCGGCACGGTGTTGGTGAAGACGCCCCGGACCTCGACGTGGATGGTCGGGATCGTATAGGAGCCGGTCAGCAGCGGCGGCCCGACCCGGGTCGGCAGAAAGGGCGCGAAGCGCGAGAGATAGGCGCCGAGATTGGCGATGGTGTCCACCCGCATGCCGACGACCACGCCGTCGGCGTCCACGGCGAGTTCGGCGTGGGTGTGGTGGTCGCGCCCGTGGCAATCGCTGATCAGCGAATCGGAGCGGTCCGGCACCCAACGTACAGGGCGCTCGAGCTGGCGGGCCGCCCACAGCACAAGCGGGTATTCGGGATAAGGGAACACCTTCATCCCAAACCCGCCACCGACGTCGGGAACCACCACCCGCATGTCCGCCTCGGGGATGTGTAAGACCTCGCACAAATCCGCCCGGGTCATGTGGGCGCCCTGGGTCGAGACATAGAGTGTGTAGCGGCCGTCCGCGAAATCGCCAATCGCACCGCGCATCTCCATCGAGTTGGTGGAAACCCGGTTGTTGACGAGATCGATGGCGACGATGTGAGCGGCCGCGTCGAAGGCGGCATCGGTGCTGGCCCGATCGCCAGTCTCCCAGTCGAAGCAGAGGTTGCCCGGCGCCTCTTCCCAGATCAGTGGCTGGCCAGGCTCGGGCGCTCTCGCCGGATCGGCGACCACCGGCAGAGGCTCGTAGTCGACCTCGATCAGTTCGATCGCCTCGCGTGCGGCGGCCAGGGTCTCGGCGACGACCATGGCCACGCCGTCGCCGACGTGGCGCACGCGATCGATGGCGAGCGGCCAGCGCGAGGGATCGGCGCGCGGCGTGCCATCCTTGTTCTCGACCGGCACCGGGCTTTTGAGGGGGCCGAGCCCGGCGGCGCGGTAGTCGGCGCCGGTGAGAATGACGAGCACGCCAGGCGCGCTCGCCGCGCGCGCGGTATCGAGACCGCGCACCACGGCGTGGGCATGCGGCGAGCGCAGCATCCAGGCGTGAGCCTCGCCGGGCAAGCGGATGTCGTCGAGGTAACGGCCGGCGCCGGTGAGGAACCGGTCATCCTCGCGCCGGCGCGCCGCGTGCCCAATGCCGAAGCCTGGCATCAGCCCGCTCCCCGGGTCAGACCTAGGTCCGGGGTGTCAGCCGCCGCCGATGCGCGGCAGGAAGTAGATCTCGCTGTCGGCGCCGATCGCCTCGAGGTAGGGGTCCTGAAAGATCTCGCCGTCAATTGCGATAGCGGTGTCGGTACCCAGTTCACCGCCAAGCCCCGGATACAGATCATCAAGTTCCCTCAGAAGCTGGCGGACGGTCGCGGCGCGCACCTCGATCTCGCTCCGTCCCCCAGTGAACTGTTGGCTTACTCCACTGGTGAGCACGACCTTGGCCACCGTTACCGACCGTTATCGATCGCTTCGAGTAGCTTCGGCGGCGAGATCGGCAGATCGGCCATGCGCAACCCTGTCGCGGCGGCAACCGCGTTGGCGACCGCGGCCATCGGCGGGCACAGCGGCACCTCGCCAACCCCACGCACGCCGAAGGGATGTTTCGGATTTGGCACCTCGACGATGACCGCGTCGATCATCGGCATGTCCGAGGCGACCGGAATGCGATAGTCGAGGAAGCCCGCGTTCTCAAGCCGGCCCTTCTCGTCGTAAATGTACTCCTCGTTAAGCGCCCAGCCGATGCCCTGAACCGCGCCGCCCTGGATCTGTCCCTCGACATAGGATGGATGGATGGCCTTGCCCGCATCCTGGACCGCGGTGTAGCGCAAGACAGTGACCCGGCCGGTCTCCTTGTCGACCTCGACATCACAGATATGAGTGCCAAAAGCCGGACCCGCGCCCTGTGCGTTCAGCGACGCATGGCCGTTGATCGGCCCGCCCGTCTTACCGGCCTTGGCGGCGATATCGCCGAGCGACAGCGGCTCGAACTCGCCGGCGTTGCTGCCCGAGGGCCGCGCCTCGCCGTTCTCCCACACCACCGCCTCGACATCGATCTCCCATATCATGGCGGCCCGCTCGCGCAGTTGCCGAACCACGTCTTCGGCGGCCTGGATCACGGCCATGCCCGTCGCGAAGGTGACGCGGCTGCCGCCGGTGAGGAAGGAGTACCCGATCGAGCTGGTGTCGGCGATGATCGGCCGCACCTGGTCTACGTCGATGCCCAGGATCTCCGCCGCCATGATGACGAGCGAGGCGCGCGAGCCGCCAATATCGGGACAACCCGAGATGACCGTCGCGGTTCCGTCCTCGTTGATGTGCATCGCGGCACTCGAATCGCCGCCAATGTTGAACCAAAAGCCCGAGGCGACGCCACGACCCTGGTTGGGCCCAAGCGGCGCTTGGTAGTGGGGATGCTCCTTGGCGACCCGCAGCGTCTCGGTGTAGCCGATGGGGCCGAAACGCGGTCCGTAGGCGGCGTGGGTACCCTCGCGCGCCGCGTTCTTCTCCCGCAACGCGATCGCGTCCATGCCGATCTTGTTGGCCACCTCGTCGATCACGCACTCGACGCCGAACTCCGAGATTGGCGCCCCCGGCGCCCGGTAGGCGGCCACCTTGGGACGGTTGCTCACGACATCGAACCCGACCACCTTGACGTTCTCGAGATCATAGGGGGCGAAGGCGCACATGCAGCCGGGCATGATCGGCGAGCCCTGAACGGCGCCGGCCTGATACTTCAGCACCGCCTCGGCGGCGGTGATACGCCCGTCCTTGGTGGCGCCAACCTTGACCCACACGTGGGCGCCAGAGGTCGGTCCACTGGCCTGGAACACCTCTTCACGGCTCATCACCATCTTGACCGGGCGATGACATTTCAGCGAGAGCGCCAGCGCCAGGGGCTCGAGATAGACCACGGTCTTGCCGCCGAAACCGCCACCAATCTCCGAGGGGGTCACGCGCAGCTGCGAGATTTCGAGTCCGAGCAATTTCGACACATGGGCGCGGACCACGAATTGGCCCTGGGTCGAGCACCAGATGTGGCATTGCCCGTCCTCCGACGCGGTGGCGACAGCCGCGTGGGGCTCGATATAGGCTTGGTGGACCGCCTTGGTCGTAAACTCGCGCTCGACGATCACATCGGCGGCCTTGAAGCCGGCCTCGATGTCGCCAAGGCCGTACTCGACCCGCTTGGCGATGTTGGACGGCTTATCGGGGGTCGGTTCGACGCCGATGGTGAACATGTCGTCGTGCAAAAGCGGCGCATCGGGCGCCATGGCCTCGACCACGTCGATAACGTGGGGCAGGACCTCGTAGTCGACCTCGATCAGGGCCAGAGCCTGGTCGGCGACCGCCACCGAGGTGGCGGCGACGGCGGCAACCGCATGGCCATGGTAGAGGACCTTCTTGCGCGCCAACACGTTGCACGACATATCGCGGAAATTGAGCATCACCTCGCCAGCCGCCTCGAACGTGGACGGCAGCTCGGGGAAGTCCGCCGAGGTGACGACCGCCTTCACGCCGGGCAGGGCTTCCGCCTTGTCGGTCTTGATCGAGCGGATGTTGGCGTGGGCGTGGGGGCTTCTTAGAACCTGGCCGACGATCATGCCCGGCAACGTGAAGTCGGCGCCGAATTGCGCGCGCCCGGTGACCTTGTCGACTCCATCGGGGCGGATGGTCCGCTTGCCAACCCACTTCAATCCGTTGCCTTGGGCCACTCCGTTCCCCTCGCTCCGTCCGTTGCCCTCGGTCGACCCGTTGCCGTTGGTCGTCATCGTGGCTCTCCTCTCATATCAGCAGCGGTAAGCATTACCGCGCGAACGATCTTGTCATAGCCGGTGCAGCGACACAGGTTGCCAGCCAGCCAGTAGCGCACTTCGGTCTCGGTCGGGTCGGGGTGGCGGTCCAACAGCGCCTTGGAGGCGACCAGGAAGCCCGGCGTGCAGATTCCGCATTGCAGCGCCGCTTCCTCCAGAAACGTCTGCTGCAATGGATGGAGGCGGTCATCGTCGGCCATGCCCTCGATCGTCTCGATCGCGCGCCCCTCTGCTTCCGCGCCCAACACCAAGCAAGAACAGACCAGCCGGCCGTCCAGCATGACGCTACAGGCGCCACAGTCGCCTGACGAGCAGCCTTCCTTGCTGCCGGTCAGATCAAGCTCATCGCGCAGCACATCGAGCAGCGTGGCCCGCGTGTCGCACAAGAGCTCGGCTGCTTCGCCGTTCACGGTCATCGTTACGTGCGTCTTCGCCATCAGCTCGTCCTCGCGCGCTCGAATGCGATCGCCGCCGCACGGCGGGCGAGCACACCGGATACCTTGGTCCGATATACGATCGTGCCGCGTTTGTCGTCGATCGGCCGGCAGGCCGCGCGACAGGCCGCATCGAGCCGCCCGAGAGAGTCGTCATCGAGGCGCGCGCCGACCAGCGCCGCCGCCGCCTCGGGCACCAGCAGTATCCGCGGCGCGATCGCGCCGAGCACGACCCGGGCGGCGGTGCACACACCGTCGTTATCGAGCGTCACATTGACGCCGGCGCCGACCACGGCGATATCCATCTCGGTCCGGGGAATGAAACGGAGGTACGCATCGCCCGACCGCGGCGGGCGCTCCGGCAGCCGGAAATCAACCACGAACTCGCCCTTGCCGAGCGCGGTCTGGCCAGGCCCGGTGGCGACATCTCCGACGGAAAGATCGCGGCGACCAGTGGGGCCGGCGATGGTGCACACGCCGCTCGCAGCCACCATCGCCGGCACACAATCGGCGGCCGGCGAGGCGTTGCAGAGGTTGCCGCCCGGGGTCGCTCGGCCCTGGATCTGAGTCGAGCCGATCAGCTCCATCGCCTCGACCACGCCGGGCCAGCTCGCCTTGAGCGCCGCGTGCTCGCCCATCTCGGCGCCCGCGACGGCGGCGCCGATACGAAATCCGCCGTTCTCGGCGGCGATCGCGCGCAATTCGGGGATCTGCTTGATGTCAACGATCACCTCTGGTCCGATCATGCCGGCGCGCAGCTGCACCAGGAGGTCGGTGCCGCCGGCCAGTACTTGGGCCCCGCCGTTGGCGGCCGCCAAGGCGGCCACGGCTTCGTCGATTGTGCCCGGGGCTTGGTATCGCATCTGGTTCCGAATCTCCCTGGTTTCTTTCGCGCCGTGCCGGCTGGGGCCGAGGGCGGGGCGATTGTACGGAGGTGCGGCGAACGGGCCAACCTTTTGTTGATCAGCGCGTGGGCAGGAGGCGGTACGCAAAAGGAGCCAGCGTGATGATGATCGCGATGCGAACGATGTGCATCGTCGACACAAACACGGTGTCAGCGCCGAGGGCAAGCGCGATCAGGCTCATTTCGGCCAGCCCGCCCGGCGCCAGCGCCAGTACCATGACGAAAAAACTGGTCCCGCCCAGGCTCTCGACCCCCCACGCCAGCGCCGCAGTCAGCGCCAGCATCAAGACGGCGCTGCCAGCGCCGAGACGAAGAATGTGCGCGACGCGGCGGATCGAGACGCCGGCGAAGCGGCAACCAATAGCGGCGCCAACCCCGACCTGAGCGATGGCGATGATCTCGGCCGGCGGATGCGACTGAGTCAGTCCCGCGAGATGGATCGCCGCCGACAGCACCATCGGACCCACTAGTCCCGCCGCCGGCACCTTGAGCCGCCGCGCCAGCCAAAAGCCGGCGAGGCCGCAGGCGATCAGGATAGCCGCATCCCCCATGTCGAGGCCGGCGATGCCGCCGGTCTGGGCGGTGGCCGGCACATCGAGGCCTTGGACGAAGCGGAAATAGACCGGAATCACCAGCACCAAAATGAGAATGCGCACGGTATGGATGAGTGAGATCGTGCGCCCATCGCCACCCAGCGCGTCGCCCACCAGGACCATCTCGCTCAGGCCCCCCGGCATCGCCGAGAAATAGGCCGTGACACGGTCTAATCCCGCCACCTTCATGAAGTAGAGGACGCCGAAGGCGGCGACGATCGCGACGTAGGTAATTAGCGCGATGAGTCCATGGGCCCAACGCGCGAGATTGTCGAACACCTCGGGCGAGAAGACGCTGCCCAGCATCACGCCCAGGACCGCGATCATGGCGGTACGCACGCCGCCCGGCACTTGTACCTTGACACCGGCCAGCGAGGCGGCCGTCGTCAGGCACATCGCGCCGAGCATCCAAGACAGCGGCATGTTAAGGAGGTTGAACAGAACCCCGCCGCCGGCGCCGAGGGCAAGGCCTTGCGCCACCGCGCGCCCATCGAAGGGTTGCGGCGCCGTCAGCGATGTAGCCGGCCGTGCTTCCGGCGCCTTCATCGCCGCATCGCTCAGGCGACAAAGCGGCCGAGGCGCACCGCCGTCACGCCCGGCGTGAGGTCCACCGAGGGCATGACAAGGACGCAGTCATCGTGGGGCGTCCGCACCGGCTCGTCGCCGTCGTAGGCGATCAGCGTTCCTCGGCGCGCGATGACCTCGAGACCCGCGAAGTCGCGTACGAAGCGGAACGCGGGGTGGCGCACCCACACCAGTTCGCTGACCTCGACGACGCGCTGCGGCGCCAGCGTCCCCGGCACGAGATGTTCGGCCACGAAATCCGCCGGGACGGCGGCGAAATGCGCGAGGAAGCGGACACACGTTTGGATCGCGACGGCCACGCTCGATCGCCGCCAGTGCTGGCCGCACTCGACCAAAGCCGCCGTGCGTACGCGATCGGGATCGGCCCAAGCGCCGAAATCACGCAGCCGGACGCCGCTCGGATGTCCGTCATCAACAACAATGATGCCGGGATAGGCGAGCGCCTCGGCGAGCGCGCGGCTCTTGGTCAGCGGGCCAGCCACGAGCAGAGGCGGGCCGTCAATCCCCATCGAGTGGAGATCGAGCAGGTGATCCACCTCGCGCACCACCGGTAGCATGGCGAGCGCCCGCGCCCGCTCGCGAGAGCGGTCCGTGGCGCCGTCGCCGAAATCCGGACCCCAAAGTCGATTGAAGTCCTCATCGAGATAGCGCGACGCTTGGGGCGCGGCGGCATCGAAGGCTTCGTAGGCCGCGACGTTGGCGAAGCTCAACGTGAGCTTGCCGTGGACCGGCCGCGCCTCGGCCTCGAACAAGAACTTGAGCGCATGGGCGCCGCTGATTTCGTTGCCGTGGGTAAGCGCGTTGATCATCAGGTGCGGGCCCGGCCGGCCGCTGTCGAATGTCATGACGTAGTCGATATCGGTGTTGCCGTGGCGCCAGGGCGTGATGTCGACGGGCGCCAACTCGAGCGTCGGCACGTCAATCGCAGGTACGTCGGTCGCCGGCCCGGCGAGCGACCCGGTCACGGCGTGAACTGTTCGTTGAGTATGCGCTCCTCGAAGTTGTGCTCGGGGTCGTAGAGAAGACAGAATCGGTGATCGAGATCCTCATGCACCTCGACCCGGACCACGTCGCGCACCTCTTCATGGTCGGCGACCGCGCTGACAGGCCGCTTCGCGCCGTCCTGGATGTCGAACCGGATGCTGCTGCGGCGCGGCAACAGCGCGCCGCGCCAGCGTCGCGGCCGAAAGGCGCTGATCGGAGTCAGCGCCAGCACGTCCGCGCCCATGGGCACGATCGGCCCGTGCGCGGACAGGTTGTAGGCGGTGCTGCCGGCCGGCGTGGCGACGATCACGCCATCGCAGATTAATTCCTTGATGCGTACCACGCCGTCGATGGAGATGCGGACTTTGGCGGCCTGGCGGGTCTGACGCAGCAGCGAGACCTCGTTGATCGCGTGCGCCTCACGCACCCGGCCCGAGGACTGCGTGGCCTTCATGCGCAGCGGATAGAGGACGACACGTTCGGCCACCATCAGTCGTTTGAGGAGGCCGCGCTCGCGATACTCGTTCATGAGAAAGCCGACGGTGCCGCGATTCATCCCGTAGACCGGCGTATCGGTATCTTTGTAGCGATGCAGGGTCTCGAGAACGAACCCATCACCACCCAAGGCGACGATCACATCGGCCCGGCGCGGCGACACGCCGCCGTATCTTTCGCTGAGTCTCGCCAGTCCCTTTTGGGCGGCCGGCGCACGCGACGCGACAAAAGCGACCTTGAGGTCGGACATGGGAGTGCGACTCGCGAAGGGGTCAGCGAAGGGGTCGGCAGTAGAGCGAGGCGGCCCCCGCGCCACCATCGTTCAGGGCGCCGGGGCCGACGTCAGCCGCCGGTGACGCTCATATGCCGGGCGAGTGCGGGTTGGCTGTGGCGGCGGTCGATCACGAAGTCGTGCCCCTTGGGCTTGCGGCCGATCGCCTCGTCGATCGCCGCGTCGAGGGGTGCGTCGCTTTCGCCGCCGCGCAGCGGCGCCCGCAGGTCGGCGGCGTCCTCCTGGCCCAGGCACATATAGAGCGTGCCGGTGCAGGTCAGCCGCACCCGATTGCAGCTTTCGCAGAAGTTGTGGGTGAGCGGCGTGATGAAGCCAAGCCGCTGGCCGGTTTCGCGGACCGTCACGTAGCGAGCCGGCCCGCCCGATTGATGGTCGCTGTCTTCCAGGGTCCAGCGCCGGGCGAGCTGGCCACGGACCACCGAGAGCGGCAGGTACTGGTCGGTGCGGTCCTCGTCCACCTCGCCGAGCGGCATGGTCTCGATCAGCGTGAGGTCGAAGCCCTCCTCGCCGCACCACGCAATCAGGCGGTCGAACTCATCGGCGTTGACGCCCTTCAACGCAACGGTATTGATCTTGATGTCCAGGCCGGCCGCCTTGGCCGCAGCGAGCCCAGCCATCACGTCCTCGAAGCGGCCCCAGCGGGTGATGGCGCGAAACTTCTCGGAATCAAGAGTGTCGAGCGAGACGTTGACACGGCGGACGCCACACTCAACCAGCTCGGCCGCGTGGCGCGCGAGCTGGCTGCCGTTAGTGGTGAGCGTCAGCTCGTCGAGTCCACCGCCATCCAACAGTCGTCCGAGGTCCCGGACCAAGCCCATGATGCCACGCCGCACCAGCGGCTCGCCGCCGGTGAGCCTCAGCTTGCGCACGCCCTTGCGGATGAACGCGCGACACAGGCGGTCAAGTTCCTCCAGCGTCAACAGTTCCTGCTTGGGCAAGAACGTCATGTTCTCCGACATGCAATAGACGCAGCGGAAGTCGCAGCGGTCGGTCACCGACACCCGAAGGTAGCTGATATGGCGGCCGAAGGGATCTATCATGGCTCTATGGTGAGGGTGGACGTGGTGTGCGCGGCAGGCAAGCGTTATATATGATGGTATATAGCCCTTCGGCGGCGGCGAATCCAGCGCCATCAGCGCCCCGGGGCGAGCCAGGCGGTCCCATGGACGAATTCTCCATCATGCCCGACCCGACCGACCCTCGCCTGGTGCGGCGGGTGAGCGGCATCGACCACACCGGCGCGATGACCGAGATATCGGTGCCGATGGAGCGTCCCCTAACGCTGTTCCTCAACGGTCAGGAAATCGTGACGATGATGACCATCGGCGATTTTCCCGACTACCTCGCGGTCGGCTATCTGTTGAATCAGAACATGCTATTGGCCGACGACGCGATCCGCGCTATCGACTACGAGGAGGACATCGACACCGTGGTCGTGCGCACCAAACGCCGCACCAACTACGAGGCCAAGCTGCGCAAGAAGACCCTGACCTCCGGCTGCGCCCAGGGCACTGTGTTCGGCGACATGATGGAAAAGCTCGAGGGCGTCGAGCTCGACCGCGACGCGATCGTACGCACATCATGGCTCTATGCGCTCAGTCGAAAGATCAACGCTCAGCCCAGCATCTATCTCGAAGCGGGCGCTATCCACGGCTGCGTGCTGTGTCACGAAGACAGCCCCCTGGTCTATATGGAGGACGTCGGGCGCCACAACGCGGTCGACAAGATCGCCGGCTACATGTTTCTCGAGCGCGTGCCACCGCAAGGCAAGATGTTCTATACCACCGGGCGGCTGACCAGCGAGATGGTGATCAAATGCGTTCAGATGCGCATTCCGATCCTGATCTCTCGGTCAGGGTTCACAGCCTCCGGCGTCGAGCTCGCCGGCCAGACCGGACTGACGCTGATCGGGCGCGCCAGGGGCAACCGCTTCGTCATCGTTGCCGGCGCCGAGCGCGTCGTCCATGACGCCGATCCGCGGGCGGTGCCCGAGGAAAGCTCACGAGTTCAGCGCAAGGCGAGCATCGCGGAAGATGTCGGCTGAGGCAGCGACCGAGGTCGTCGGTGTGCTGTTGGCGGGCGGTTTGTCGCGGCGCATGGGGGGCGGCGACAAATGCCTCTCCGGCTTCGGCGAGACGACTCTGCTCGGCCGCGCCATCGACCGTGCCCGGCCCCAGGTCGCCGATCTCGTCCTGAACGCGAACGGCGACCCCGACCGTTTCGCCGATTTTGACCTGCCGGTGGTGACCGATGCGGTGTCCGGTTTCGCGGGACCGCTGGCCGGCGTGCTGACGGGCATGGAGTGGGCTCTGCGCGCCCGGCCAAGCGCCCAATGGATCGCGACCTTCGCGACCGATGCACCATTCTTCCCGCGCGATCTGGTCTCCCGTTTTCTCGCCAGCCTAGACGGCGGCGACGCCGATCTCGCCCGCGCCGCCTCGGCCGGGCGCGCCCATCCCGTATTCGGCCTGTGGCCGGTGCGCCTCGCCGACGGCCTGCGCCGCGCGCTCACCGAGGAAGGGTTGCGCAAGATCGATATCTGGACCGCGCGCTATCGCATGCGCGACGTGAGCTTCGCGACCGAACCGATTGACCCCTTCTTCAACGTCAACGACCCGCCCGACCTCGAACATGGACAGGCGATTTTGGCCGAGCTCCCCCAGGCGTGAGGGGAGGGAGCATGGCCGGAGACGACGGCTCGCCGCAGCTACGGCTACTGCTGGTGTCGATGGTGGCGATCGGCCCGGGCAAGGCCATGCTGTTGGAAGCGATCGAGCGCACGGGATCGATCTCGGCGGCGGCGCGCTCGATGAACATGTCCTACCGCCGTGCCTGGACGCTGGTCGACACGATGAACCGGTGCTTTCGTGAACCATTGGTCCAGGCCGGTTCGGGCGGCCGTGGCGGCGGTGGCGCCGCTGTCACCGACATGGGTCACGAGGTGCTGAGCCGCTATCGCGCCATGGAGACCAAGGCGAGGGCCACCATGAGCGCCGACGTCCTTGCCCTCACCGCGCTCATGGTGAAGGCCCCCGAAGAGTAGCCGCCGCCCTCGGCGGACGGGGCGAACGCCGACGCTCAGAGTTCGCCGCGATGAACCAGGCGGTCGCCCTCCCGCCAGCGTGACGAGCCTTTGCAGGCCCGACAGATTCGCTCGCCGATCCACTCGCTCATGAACGGTTTCCGACACATCAGGCACGGCCGATCGCGGCGATCGGCCGGCATGTCGGCGATCGGCTTGCTGTGGTGTCTACGGTATCTGCTGATCTTGCCGTTCATCGTTTCCCGGTCCCGCCACGGCGGAACCTCCTTGCAACACCATACAGTCATACGCACCGCGGCGGGGTGTGGCCCATCGAAACGCCACGGTGAAGCGCGTGCGAGCAGCAGCGAAGCCCATGGCGCTCGCCAGTGTGCCGCCGCTAACGCCCCGCATGGCGCACCTAAACAGGCGGCAACCGCTCAGACTAGGATTAGATATAGTGTGATTCGGTGTCGATTCAAAGGCCCGCTTTGTCCGCCATTGGCCGAGGCCAAGCAAACCCCGGCTGGGCCGGTCCGAGGCGGGACTTAGTGAGCGCCGCGCCCGCCCGAACGACGCGGGCTGTCGTAGTGCGCCTCTTCATCGCGCAGCGACTGATGGCACAGCCTCAACCTCTCGGCGATGTCGCTGCGCCCCTGGCGGGCCGCTTGCTGAAGGTAGTCCATTAGTTTGTCAGAAAGACGTCGTTTGGGCGGCGCGGGCGCCGCCGTCGGCTTGAGCTCAGCCGCGCCTAGAGTCGCGCCTCGTGTAGGGTCCGACATGAGCCGTTCGCAGACACTGCATCCTTTCGCGGTAACCACGGTTAGAGGTTCGCAGACACTCATTAACAAACGAATACTCGCGCGCTGGAACAAACGACTACGCGCGCGCTGGCGGGGCGGCGCCCTCCGGGGAGTTAGGCCGCCTTGTCCTCGCCAAGGAAGCTGGCGATCTCGCTGTTCAGCGTCTCACCGTGCTGGGCGAGTTCGCCCGCGGCCTCAAGCACCTCGGAGACCGCCTTACCGGTGTCCTGGGCGGCCTGATTCACGCCGGTGATGTTGGACGAGACTTCCTGCGTGCCCTGCGCCGCCTCCTGGACATTGCGCGCGATCTCCTGCGTCGCCGCGCCCTGCTCCTCGACGGCTGCGGCGATAGCCGCGGCGGTGTCGCTGAGCTCGGAGATGGTCGCCGAGATGCCCTTGATGGCGCCCACGGTACCCGTCGTCGCGTCTTGCATGCTCGAGATCTGGGTGGCGATGTCCTCGGTCGCCTTAGCCGTCTGATTGGCCAGGCTGTTGATCTCCGAGGCCACGACCGCGCAGCCCTTGCCGGCGTCGCCCGCGCGGGCCGCCTCAATCGTCGCGTTGAGGGCGAGAAGATTGGTCTGATTTGCGATATCGCTGATGAGCGACACCACTTCGCCAATCTTCTGGGCGGCTTCGGCCAAGCCCTCGATCGTCAGGTTGGTCGACTCGGCTTCGCCCACCGCGCGAGCGGCGATGGCCGCCGAGTGCGTCACCTGCCGGCTGATCTCCTCGATCGACTTGGCCATCTCCTCGGCCGCGGCCGCGACGGTCTGGACATTGCCGGTAGCCTGCTCTGCGGCGCTGGCGACAGTCTGCGACCGACGGCTCGCTTCCTCGGCGGTCGCGGTCATCGACTGGGCGCTGGACTGCATCTCGGCGGCCGCCGCCGAAACCGCGTGTACTACCTCACCCACGTTGTTGGCCATCTGGTTCTGTCGAACTTTCGTCGCCGTGATGTCGACGGCGATCTTGACCACCCTGACGGCCTTGCCGTCAGCGCTGCGGACCGGGTTGTAGGAGGCCTGAATCCACACCTCATCGCCATTAGCTTGTGGATGCGCTTGAACTCGCCGACCTGGAACGTGCCCGACCGCAGGACCTCCCAGAACTGGCTGTACGCGGGGCTCGCCTTGTAGGCGGGATCGACGAACATGCCGTGGTGCTGGCCCACGACCTCGCCAAGCTCGTAGCCGAGCGCCGCCAGGAAGTTCTCGTTGGCGGTGATGATGGTGCCGTCGGTCTCGAACTCGGTCATCGCCTGAGAGGCGCCGATCGCGCCGAGTACCGCGACCAGATCGCCGAGCTTCGCGCTCTCCCAGTCGCCTTGGCAGCCGCCGAAGGCGCCCCCGACTTAAGCTTCTGCTGCTTGGCCATCGCGCCTAGTTCCTTCCATTGCCGGATAAGATCAGGCGCGTATTCTTGAGCGCACGGCATTTATTCGCCGTTTAGTCCAGCCTACCGTGGTATTCACCGCGCTTAAGTGGCCGCCGCGAGTGGCGAAACGCGCGAGCTTGGCCACGTCGAGCCGTCCGTCGGTTCGCACCCCCGTACACACATCGACCGCGTAGGGGCGCACGGCGCGGATCGCGGCGGCGACGTTGTCGGCGTCGAGGCCGCCGGCGAGAAATACCGGCGCCTCGACGGCCTCGACGATCTCGCGGCTGATGGTCCAATCGTGCACCCGCCCGGTGCCGCCGAGCTCCTTAACCGCGAGACCCGGTCGGCCGGAATCGAGGAGTATGGCATCGGCGTTGGCGGCCGCCCGCCGCGCCTCGGTCACGGCTTCTGGGCCGGTCACGTGGACGGCCTGTATCAAGGCGATACCCGGCAGCGCCTCGCCAACGCGGCGTGGGCGCCGACATCGAGCGAATCGCAGAGCTGGATCGCGGTGACGCCGCAACGGCGTTGCTGGGCGATGATGCCGGCGACACCGCGCCGGCTGGTTAGAAGTACGCCGGTCGCGCCGGGTGGAATCCGTCGGGCGATCGTCGCGATCTCACCCTCGGCGATGACGCCCGGTCCGCTCGGCATGTGCGCGACGAGCCCGAGCGCGTGCACGCCTTGGGCAATGGCGAGTTCGACCTCGGCGACGCTGGCGATACAGCAGATCTTGACCCGCATCGGCTCACATCCCGTCGATCCGCTCGACGATGACGGAATGCGGCGGGGGCGCGGCATCGGCGAGGGCAAGAACGCCGCCGAGCGCCGCGATGGCCGCCTCCGCCGTGGCCTCGGTGCGGGCGTGAACCAGGCACAAGGCATCGCCGACCGCGACCGCCTCGCCGAGCGCGCGCATCGCGCCGAGGCCGACCGCGTGATCGATCGTGTCGTCGCCGCGCCGTCGCCCGCCGCCGAGTTCCACGACCACGACCCCGACAGCACGTGCGTCCATCCTCGCCAACACCCCGGCGCGCTTCGCGACCACGGGCCGAACGATGGGCGCGGCCGGCAAATGACGCTCCGGGCGTTCGAGTAGATCGCCCGGCCCCCCCAACGCCGCGACCATGCGAGCGAAGCGCTCCGCCGCCGCGCCCGTGTTCAACACCCGCTCGATGATCGCGACCGCCGCCGCGTGATCGGCGGCGAGCCCACCGAGTCGCAGCAACTCCGCGCATAACGCCGTGGTCACCTCGGCCAGGCGGTCGTCGACGCCCACGCCGGTCAACCAATCGAGCGCCTCGCGCACCTCGAGCGCATTGCCGGCGGTGCGGCCCAGGACTTGGTTCATGTCGGTGATAAGGGCGGTGCAGGGCAACCCAGCGCCGGTCGCGACGCGCGCGATGCTCGCGGCCAGCTCGCGCGCCGTCTCGATGCTCGCCGCGAAAGCGCCCGAGCCGACCTTCACGTCCATCACCAGGCGGTCGAGGCCAGCGGCGAGCTTCTTGGACAGGATCGAGGCGGTGATCAACGCCACCGATTCGACCGTCGCGGTCACGTCTCGGATGGCGTAGAGCCGTCCGTCGGCGGGAGCCAGATCGGCGGACTGGCCGACGATGGCCAGCCCCTCGCGGCTCACCACATCGCCCAAGCGGCTAAGATCGGGGGTCGTGTCGTAGCCCGGAATGCTGTCGAGCTTGTCGAGCGTGCCGCCGGTGTGACCAAGGCCCCGGCCGGAGATCATTGGCACGAACGCGCCCGCCGCCGCCAGGATGGGCGCGAGGACCAAGCTCACCTTGTCGCCGACGCCACCGGTCGAATGCTTGTCGAGAACGGGACCCGCGAGATCGCGGGCCGACCAGTCGATAGTGGCGCCCGACGCGGTCATGGCGCGGGTGAGCGCGACCCGCTCGGCCATCGTCATGCCCTGGAAGAACACGGCCATCGCGAAGGCGGCGACCTGGCTCTCGGCGATAGCGCCATCGGTAATGCCACGCACGAAAAAGTCAATTTCCGCCGCGCCAAGCGCCGCGCCATCGCGCTTGCGGCGGATCACCTCCTGGGGCAGAAAATCCGCAGTCTTAGTCATGGCGCCGACCTCGCGTAGCCCTCGAGAAACGCCGCGATCAGGCGGCCAAGATCGTGGCCGGCGCGGCTGGCGACCTCGAGGGTTTGCTCGTGGCTCAGCGGCGCATCGTCCATGCCAGCGGCAAGGTTGGTGAGGATCGAAAGCGCTGCCACCCGAAGGTCGCAGTGGCGCGCGACGATGGCCTCGGGCACCGTCGACATGCCGACCGCATCGGCGCCGAGGGCGCGGAAGGCCCGAATTTCGGCCGGCGTTTCGAAATTCGGGCCGAGCGTGGCGAGATAGACGCCCTCGTGGAGTTCGACGCCGATCATCACTGCCGCAGCCCGGAGGCGCGCGCGCAAATCTTCGTCGTAGACCGCGCTCATGTCGGGAAAGCGGGGCCCAAAGCGCGCGTCGTTGGGACCAGCGAGCGGGTTGCCGGGCAGCATGTTGATGTGATCGGCGATCAGCATCAGGTTGCCGGGGCCGGCCTCGGCGCGCAGGCTGCCGGCGGCGTTGGTGAGCACGAGCACTGCGCAGCCGAGCAGCTTGAGCGTGCGCACCGCTACCGCCATGACATCGATGCCCACGCCCTCGTAGGCATGGGCCCGACCCTGGAGACAGGCGACCGGGGCGCCGCCGAGGGTGCCGAGGAGGAGCCGGCCGGCGTGGCCCTCGACACTGGGCCGCGGGAAGCCGGGCAGATCGGCGTAATCGATGGCGACCGGCCCGCCGATCAGCGCCGCTATGTCGCTGCTGCCCGAGCCAAGGATCAGCCCGACGCGCGGGGCAACCTCCCCCGCACGGTCGCGGATCGCCCGGGCAGCCTCGTGCGGCACGCTCACGACGCCGGCTCGGTGAGGTTCTCGGGCCCGAAGGCGTAGGGCAAGAGCTCGCCAAGCGTGACGGACTTGCGCACGCCTTGGGACCCGCAGATATGGATCGGTGTCGCGGCGTCGGCGAACTCGTTGAGGCGCTGGCGACAGCCGCCGCACGGCATGCACAGCGCTTCGCCATCGCCGATCACCACCACCTCGACAATCCGGCCCCCGCCCGCGCTGACCATATTGCCGATCGCGCTCGCCTCGGCGCACTGGCCTTGGGGGTAGGCGGCGTTCTCGACGTTACAGCCGGCGTACAGTTCACCGGACGCGGTGCGCAGGCAAACGCCGACGCGAAAATTGGAATAGGGCGCATACGCCCGCCCTTGTGCCGCGCGGGCCAGCGCGATCATGTCATCGAGGGTGCCCATGACTAGCGCTCCTTGATGTAGGGCATGCCGCTCGCTCTTGGCGCGATCGCGCGGCCAACGAAGCCAGCCAGCAACAACACCGTCAGGACATAGGGCAGGGCCTGGATGAACACCACCGGCATGACGCCGATGAGCGGCACATCGACGCCCTGGAGGCGCGCCTGCACGGCATCGGCGAAGGCGAACAACAGGCAGGCCAGCAGGGTCGGCAGGGGCCGCCACTTGCCGAAGATCAGGGCGGCCAGCGCCAGGTAGCCCTGGCCCGCCGTCATGTCGCGAATGAAGCTCGCGTTCTGCGCCGTCGACAGGTAAGCGCCGGCGAACCCACACAGGACGCCTGTGATGACGAGCGCGCGGTACCGCATCCCGGCGACCGAGATACCCGCCGTATCCACCGCCTCCGGGTTCTCGCCGACCGCGCGCAGGCGCAGGCCGAAGCGAGTCCGGTAGATCACCCAATAGGTGAGCGGCACCATGGCGGCAGCGACGTACACCAACAGGCGGTGACCGCTAATGACCTCGGTGTAGACGAACCCGAGCGCCGGCACCTCCGCGAGCGTCTCGACGAACGGCAGGGTGATCGCGGCGAAGCGCGCGTCGTCGGCGAGCAGCGGTGTCTGCCCGCCCATCCGAAACCACGCCAGCGCCAGTGTCGGCCCGAGTCCGGCGACCAGAATGTTGAGCGCCATGCCCGTGACCACCTGGTTGCCGTTGTGGGTGACGCTGGCGAAGGCGTGGATCATGGCCAGCGCGACGGAGGTGGCGACGCCCGCGCCCAGGCCTACCCAGGCCGAGCCGCTCACGGCGGCGGCGGCGGCGGCGGCGAACGCGGCGCCCAGCATCTTGCCCTCAAGGCCGATATCGACGACACCCGAGCGCTCGGCGAACAGCCCGGCCAAAGCCGCGAACACCAGCGGCGTCGCGACCCGAAACGTCGCGTCGATCACCAGCATGAATAAGGTCAGGAATTCGAGCACGAGCTATTCCTCGGCGCTCCGCGCCCGGCCCCGGCCCGTAAACAGGGCTAGCAAGGGCGCGCGGAACAAGTGCTCCAGCGCGCCCGAGAACAGGATGACAAGCCCCTGAATGACCACCACCATGTCGCGGGTGACGGTGGGCATCTCGAAGGCGATCTCCGAGCCGCCCTGATAGAGCACCCCGAACAGCAGCGCGGCCAGTAATATCCCGACCGGGTGGTTGCGGCCCATCAGGGCGACGGCGATGCCGACGAAGCCATAGCCAGCGGTGAAGTCCAACAGCAGCCGATGGTGGACGCCGAGAATCTCGTTGATGCCCAACAGACCGGCGAGCCCGCCAGAGATGGCCATCGCCAGAATGATGTTGCGCGACGGTGAGATGCCGGCATAGACCGCCGCCGCCTGGTTCTGTCCGACCGTGCGGATCTCATAGCCCCAGCGGGTGTGCCAAACGAACCCCCACACCAGGACCGCACACACCAGGGCCATGACGAAGGCGAGGTTCAGCGGCGAGGCACCGATCTCGATGCCGACCGCCGCCAGAATCTCGTGGATGAAGGGAAGCCAGGTGTTGGCGGCGAACTCGCGGCTCTCCGGGGCCTGCTGGCCGGGTTTGATCAGGACGTCGACCAATAGATAGGCCATCAGCGCGGCGGCGATGAAGTTGAACATGATCGTCGTGATGACGATGTGGCTGCCGCGCTTGGCCTGAAGGTAGGCGGGGATGAACGCCCAGGCAGCGCCAAACAGCGCGGCCGCGGCGATCGCCACGACCAGCACGATCGGAAACGGCCAGCCGGTGAGCGCCAGGCCGACGAGACCAACGCCGAGGCCGCCGACATAGGCCTGACCTTCGCCGCCGATGTTGAACAGACCGCAGTGAAACGCGACGGCGACGGCAAGGCCGGTGAAGATGAAGTTGGTCGCGTAATACAGGGTGAAGCCGGCCGCGCCCGGATAGCCGAAAGCGCCCACCACCAACAGCCCGAGGGCCTCGAATGGGTCCTCGCCGATGAGGGCGATGATGAGCCCCGAAATCACGAAGGCGACGACCAGGTTGACCGCCGGCAGCAGGGCGTGGGTGAGCCAGATTGGCGCCGCCCCCCCGGCGGCGGCTCGGCTCATGACGGCGCCTGGACGCTCCCGGCGGCGGCCGAGGCTACCCGTTCGCCGGCCATCATCAGACCGAGCATTTGTTCGGTGGTCTCGCCCTGGGCGACCTCGGCGATGCCGCCGTTGAACATGACGAGAATGCGGTCGGCAAGCGACATGATTTCGTCGAGCTCGACCGACACCAAAAGGATCGCCTTGCCAGCATCACGCATGGCGATCAACCGGCGGTGGATGAACTCGATGGCGCCGATGTCGACGCCACGCGTCGGCTGACCGACCAACAGAATCTCGGGGTCGCGCTCCATCTCCCTGGCAAGCACGATCTTCTGCTGATTGCCGCCGGAGAACGATGAGGTGAGCAACTGCGGATCGGCCGGACGGACGTCGAAATCATGCATCTGGCGGGCCACGTCGGCCATGATGGCCCGTCGGCGCATCAGCACCCGACCGCTGTAGAGGGGATGGTCGTGATGACCGAGAATCGCGCTCTCATAGGCCAGGAAGGGGATCACCAAGCCCATCCGGTGACGTTCCTCGGGCACATGACCCAGGCCGAGCTTACGCATCAGCTTGGCCGAGCGCGCGGTCCGGGCCGTGGCCGTGTCCTCGCCCTTGACCAGGATCCGACCCGACGCGATCGGCTGAATGCCGGCCAGCGCCTCCAACAGCTCGGACTGCCCGTTGCCAGCGACTCCGGCGATACCGACGATCTCGCCCGCGCGGACATGGAAGCTCACGTCGCGGACGCGCTGGACTCCGCTGTGGTCGACAACGCTCAGGTGCTCGACCTCGAGCAGGACCGGCCCGGTCTCGGCCGGCTGCTTCTCGACCCGCAGCAACACCCTGCGCCCGACCATCATTTGCGCCAATTCCTCGCGGCTGGTCGCGGCGGTCTCCACGTTGGCGACGACACGGCCCTGGCGCATGACGGTAACGTGATCGGTCAGCGCCATGATCTCGCGCAGCTTGTGGGTGATCAGGACGACCGTCTTCCCCTGATCCTTGAGCGCGCGCAGGATACGAAACAGGTGGTCGGCCTCCTGGGGCGTCAGCACGCTGGTCGGCTCGTCGAGGATCAGGATGTCGGCGCCGCGATAGAGCGCCTTGAGGATCTCAACCCGTTGCTGGAGGCCGACTGGCAGCTCGCCGACCAATGCTTCCGGATCAACCTCGATACTGTAGTCGCGCTCCAGCCGCTCGAGCTCGGCCTTGGCGCTCTTGAAGCTGGCGGCCAGCAGCGCGCCGCCTTCGACTCCCAGCACCACGTTCTCAAGCACCGTGAAGGTGTCCACCAACATGAAATGCTGGTGGACCATGCCAATGCCACGAGCGATAGCGTCCTCGGGGCCACCGATCCGCGCCGGCCGACCATCGATGAGAATTTCGCCGCCATCGGCCTGGTAATAGCCGTAGACGATGCTCATCAGCGTCGACTTGCCAGCGCCGTTCTCGCCGACGATGCCGTGAATAGTGCCCTTGGCGACGGCGAGCGATACGTCGTCGTTGGCGTGCACCGCGCCGAAGCGCTTGTCGATGTGGCGCACCTCTAGCGCCAACTCCGCGCCGGGGCTTGCCGACGTGGCCGACGCGGCCGCCGAAGCGTTCGTATGCGAATCCGTCATGGCGCCGCCGGGCCGCGACCAGTCCGGCGGACGGTCACGGCCCGTGCGGAACGGGAGGAAGTTCTGCCTACTGGTTGGCTTCCATGTAGTCGGTCACCTTCAGCTTGCCCGAGATGATGTCGTCGCGCGCCTGGTCGAGGCGCCGGCGCATATCCGCCGTCAGCAAGTGCTCGTTGTGCTCGTCGACAGCGTAACCGACGCCCTCCTCGGCCAAGCCGAGCACCTTGAAGCCAGGCTGCCACGTGCCCGCCATGGCGGTCTTCCAGGCATCGTAGATGGCGACGTCGACGCGCTTGATCATCGAGGTCAGCATGGTCCCCGGATGAATGTAGTTCTGGTTGCTGTCGACGCCGATCGCCAGCTTGCCGCTGTCCTTGGCCGCCTGGTAGACCCCAACGCCAGTGCCGCCAGCTGCCGCGTATATGACATCGACGCCGCGATCGAATTGGCTGCGCGCCAGTTCGCCGCCCTTGGTCGGATCGTTCCACGCCGACGGCGTCGTGCCGGTCATGTTCTGGTAGACCCGAACGTCGGCATCGACGTACTTCGCGCCCTCTTCGTAACCGAGGGCGAACTTGCGAATGAGCGGAATGTCCATGCCCCCGATGAAGCCAACCTTGCCGGTCTTCGAGGCCATGGCGGCGGCCATGCCAACCAGAAACGAGCCCTCGTGCTCCTTGAACACTACCGACTGGACGTTGGGCAGGTCGACGACGCCGTCGATCAGTGTGAATTTGACGTTGGGGAACTCCATAGCCACCTTTTCGACCGCCGCGGCCTGCGCGAAGCCGATGCCGATGACGATGGTCGCCCCGCGCCGCGCCATGTTGCGAATCGCCTGCTCGCGCTGCGAGGGATTGGTGACCTCGAACTCGCGATATTCGATCCCGGTCTCGGCCTTGAACCGCTCGGCGCCGTCGAAGGCCGCCTGATTGAACGACTTATCGAATTTCCCGCCCATGTCGTAGACGACCGCCGGCAGGAAATCCTCGGCCCCCGCCGACGTCGCGAGCGGCGCCGCGCCAGCCGCCAGCATCGTTCCCGCCGCCAGCATTGTTAATGCGAGCTTTCTCATGGAGCTACCTCCCCAAATGACTGTTATCGCGTACGCCCACTCTAGCCGACCGTGCGCTTTCGTTCACCACATCAATCGCGCCGGGTTCTCACCTCGCCGTCAGCCGTCGGCGAGAACGATGTCGCCCGCGACAACGGCGACCGGCACGGCGGCAAGGCTCGTGCCAGCGCATGGTCCCTTGATGCACAAGCCATCCTCAATGTGGAACTTGGCGCCATGCCCCGCACAGCGGATCAGCGTCTTGTCACGGGTCAGGAACCGGCCCATCCAGTCTAGCGGCCCGCCGGTGTGCGGACAATCGTTGTGGTAAGCGACGAAGGCCTCGCCGTGCCGCAGGACGAAGATCTCGTAGCGCTGCCAATCGCGCCTGAATTCGAAGATCTCGGCCTCTCCGTCGCCGATCCGATCGGCGCGGCACAGAACGTGGCCGACCGGCGGCAGCCAATCGGGCCGACTCAGATGCTCGTCTCGCTCATCTTGCACAGGCGCTTCCAGTCGGTGGCCGAGACCGGCACCACCGAGAGCCGCGACTGGCGCACCAGCTTGAAATCGGCGAAGGCCGGATCGGCTTTGATCTCGGTCAGATTGACCGGCCGCCCGACGGGCGTGACCGCCTCGACATCGACCATGCCAAAGCGCCCCGAGGAATCGGTGTGGTCGGGGTAGTATTCCCGCACCACTTTGACGATGCCGACGATCTCGCGGGCCTTGACCGAGTGGTAGAAGAAGCACAGATCGCCGTTTTTCATCGCCTTCATATTGGCGGAGGCCTGGAAACTGCGGACGCCGTCCCAGTGCGCGCGCTTCTCGCGCACCTGGTCGTCCCACGACCAGGCGCCGGGCTCGGTCTTGAGTAGCCAGTAGGCCACCTCTCATGCCTCCGGGTTGCCGCGACGCCACTGCCAGGGCTTGATGATCACCGTGTCGAACAGCCGCGCCACGCGATAGGGGTCGCCGGTCGCGAAGGCCTCGGCTTCCTCCAGCGTCGCGCCCTCAAAAACGATCATGCTGCCGATCGGGCTCGCGTTGTCGTCGCTGACCAGCGGCCCGGCCATCTTGACGTGCACGCCAGCTTTGTCGAGGTACTCGAGGTGATCCTCGCGGCAGTCGTCGCGTATCTTGCCCCGCCCCGGCTTGTCGAGACCCATGATGACATAGAGCATGCGCACTCCCCCCTTGGTGGCGTGAATTGAAGACCACCCAGCCGGCTCGTGTAAACCCCCGCCGCGCCTAAAGGCTCAAGTTGACAGCGATCGAGATGCGGTGGCCGTCGCCCCGGTAGGGCCTGACCGCGTGGCTGAGCCAGGAGGGAAACAGGACCACGAGGCCGGCGCGTGGGCGCAATGTCTCGCTCGCACCCATCGCCTCGCCACCAGGCACGGCGAAACATAGGTTCGGCGCGTACATCGCCGGCGCGACCCCACGCGGGTCCTGGAACTCGAACTCGCCGCCCAGCGCGGGGTCGCGCGCGCTGCCGCCATCATCGATGTAGTAGGTGGCCGACCAGAACGAACCGGGGTGGGTGTGGAACTCGTTGCCCTGGCCGCGGCGGTTAACGTTGGCCCAAGCGTTCGCTCGCCACGGCGGCGTGACCGGCCGCCCCTGGCGATCGGCGGTCAGGCGGTTCGCGAGCGCCTCGATAGCCCGCACCAGATCGAGCGCCGCCGGGCCGCCCCAGTCGGCCAGGTCCCATGTCGACTGCCAGCCGCCGAGGTTGCTGTGCTGGGTGCTCGGCTGGGCCGCGGCGCGCTCGACGATGAGCGGCCGCAGCGCGCCATTGAGCCGCTTGGCCGTCGGCAATTCGGCGGTCACGATGGGGGTCGCGAAGGCGGCCCGGATGTCGACCCCGGCGCTCTGGTCACGGGCCAGGGCGCACCCCCCTAGTTCGCCGCCGCGACGGCGCGCGCCGGGTCGCTGGCGATAAAGGCTTGGAAGTTGGCGCAGGCGCCGGCGCGATAGGCGCGCTCGTAGGCGGCGTTCAGCACTATCTTACGTTTCACCGCGCCGAACAGGCGGCGCCGCAGCGAGGCGCGCCGAAGGCCGAGCCCGTCGTCGTCGAGACGAGCCAGCACCCGGCGATAGGCCGCTGCGGCACGGCCCCCTGACTCGACGCCATGGGCGGCCGAGCCGACGCGCACGAAATAATCGCGCAGAGGCGCCTGCGTAGCCGGCATCCAGGCCACGCGATCGTACAGACGGGCGTTGAAGAGCACGTCCTCGGCGAAGTCGATATCCTCATCCCAGCGTCCCGCGAGCTCGGCGCGCACCACCGGCATCAGCGGCACCGAGGTGGCGAGGAAACGCGAAGCATCCAGGCGCAAGACCCCCGCGCCGCGATCGAATGCGGTCGACAGCTCGCGGCCGCTCGCCGCGTCGATCACCCTGACATTGTCGGTGGCCGCCCCGTGGGCGATCGCGAGCGGCGCCAGCGTGGCGAGCCGTTCGGGCAGGTAGGTGTCATCGGCATCGAGCGGCGCGATCAGCGCCCCGGCGGCGAGCGCCAACCCGACGTTGCGGGCGATCGACGGGCCGGCGGCGATACGGCCGGTAGTCGCGTGGCGGAGACGGCGGTCGTCGATGCCCGCCGCCGCCAGGACCGCGCCGTAATCGCGGCGGTCGTCGGCGACCACGATCGCCTGCCAGTGCGGATAGGTCTGGGCGGCCAGGCTGTGAATCGCGCGCGCGATGGTCGCCTCGGCCTCGAACGCCGGGATGATGACCGACACCAGCGCCGTCGTCGAACTCACCGTCGCCACCGCCGCTTCTCTCGGTCCATCGCCATGCCCATGGTGATCAGGCCTTGGCGCCGGCGCCCGGCGCCGGCGCCGCGTCGGGGTCGAGCGGCCAGCGCGCGCGGGGCGGCGCATCGAGGGAATCGACCATGCCGCGCCCCAGACGCTCGAGTCCAGCCCAGGCGATCATGGCGCCGTTGTCGGTACAGAGTGCAGCTGGTGGCGCATGCAAGGTGAAGCCGACATCGTCGGCCAATCGCGCCAGGCGATCGCGCAGGTAGCCGTTAGCCGCGACGCCCCCGGCGACGACCAGCTGCTCCGCGTCTTCATGCTCGGAACGGAAGCGCTCGGCCGCCCGCCCGGTGCGATCGACCAGCACGTCGCCAACCGCCACCTGAAAGGCCGCCGCGACATCGGCGATGTCTTGCTGGCCGAGCGGTCGCGCCAGCGATTCGACGACTCGCCAGACTGCGGTCTTGAGACCGGAAAAGGAAAAATGACAGCCCAGTCGCCCCCTCAGCGGACGCGGCAAGTCGAAACGGTCGGCCCGGCCACGGCGCGCGGCGGCCTCGACCGCCGGTCCGCCGGGGTAGCCGAGCCCGAGCATCTTGGCGGTCTTGTCGAAGGCCTCACCGACCGCGTCATCGATGGTGGTGCCGAGGCGGCGATAGCTGCCCACGTCCTTGACGATCAGCAACTGGCAGTGTCCGCCGCTGACCATAAGGAGGAGGTACGGGAAGGCGATATCCTCGACCAGGCGGATGCTCAGCGCGTGGCCTTCGAGGTGGTTGACCGCGAGGAATGGCACGCCAGCCACCGCGGCGATTGCCTTGCCGGTCACCAGACCAACCATCACCCCGCCGAGCAGGCCAGGGCCAGCGGTGGCGGCGATGGCGTCGAGGCCGCCGATGCCGACACGGGCCTGGTCGAGGGCATCACGAATCAGAGAATCCAGGTGCTCGACATGGGCGCGCGCCGCGATCTCCGGTACAACGCCACCGTAGGGCCGGTGCGCCTCCGCCTGAGAGAGAACCCGGTTGGCGAGAATTGCGCGCTCGGCGGTGACCACGGCCGCCGCCGTCTCATCGCAGCTGGTCTCGATGCCGAGAACGATCATGGGGCCCCCGGTCCTTGCCCCCGATTCCACTTGCCCCCGAACGCTACTAGCCACCTGAGTTCCAGTATTAACGAGTGAGTTCCGTTATAAACAGTCTCAGCCCGTAACACCGCCACGCGGACCCCGCAAGCATGCGCGTCGCGACCGAGCACACAATCCGAAT
>CBDDBU010000013.1:0-8802 GCA_965226045.1 Alphaproteobacteria bacterium | reverse complement strand
CCGCCTCGTGCACCGCGAAGAAGTTGTGGCCACAGACCCGCCGCGCCGCCACCCCGAAGCCTTCGGCGCGCGTGACGAGATCGCCGCTAATACCACCGAGCGGAATGCCTGACTCACGTTGGGGCTTCCCAAGCGGTCCGATCTCTGACTCAATGTGGTGAACCAATGAGGTTCGCCATGGCAGCGCCTATCGACTTACGGAACGATTTTGACAGCGTCTCACTGCGGCGCCTCGCGAAGAGGACCAGGGACGCGACCCAGAGCCGTCGTCTGCTGGCGTTGGCCGAGGTCTACGATGGTGGCAGCAGGACGGATGCGTCGCGGATCGGCGGCGTCGGTCTGCAGATCATTCGCGACTGGGTGCTGCGCTTCAACGCCCGCGGACCGGACGGGCTGGTCGATGGGAAGTCACCGGGCGCACCCTCGAAGCTCAACGCCGATCACCGCCGCGCACTGGCGGAGGTTGTTGAGGCCGGCCCGGTCCCGGCGGTCGACGGCGTCGTGCGCTGGCGGCGCAAGGACCTGGCGCGGTGGCTCTTGGAGACGTTCGCCATCTCGCTCGACGAGACCACGGTCGGGCGCGAGTTGAAGGCGCTCGGCTTCGCCAAGATCTCGGCGCGGCCGCGCCACTACGCGCAAAACGAGCTGGCCGTCGAGGCTTTTAAAAAAAAACTTCCCCGCCGAACTGGCGAAGATCCGGGCGAGGCTCCCGAAAGGCGTCGAGATAGAGCTGTGGTGGCAAGATGAAGCCCGCATCGGCCAGAAGAATAAGCTCACACGCCGATGGGCCAGACGTGGCACGCGCCCGCGGGCGCCCCGCGACCAGCGCACCGAATGGGCCTATATCTTCGGCGCGATCTGTCCCGCGAAGGGGAAAGGCGCCGGGCTGGTCATGCCCTGGTGCGACACCGACGCCATGGCGGCGCACCTCATCGAGATCAGTGCCGCCGTCGATCCCGGCGCCCATGCGGTGCTGATCGTCGATCAGGCCGGTTGGCACTTGACGCCCAAGCTGGCGATCCCCGACAACATCACCGTCCTGGCGCTGCCGCCACGATCGCCCGAGTTGAACCCGGTGGAGAATGTCTGGCAATTCATGCGCGACAACTGGTTGTCGAACCGGATCTTCAAATCCTACGAAGACATCGTCGCGCTGTGCTGCCAAGCCTGGAACAACCTCATCGACCAACCATGGAAGATCATGTCCCTCGGCATGCGCAAATGGGCGCATGGGTTCTGATCAATGACCGTTGGTATAACCGGACAGCAGTGGCTCAAGATTCGTATTGTGGCCGCCGCGCTAGCGGCGATCGCAACGGCGCCGGTCTCCGCCGGCACCTACGATCTCACCATTGGATCGATCATGCTCGATGCCTCCGGGACTCTGCGTCCCGGGCTCGCGATCAACGGCTCGATCCCGGCACCGACGCTCCGCTTCGCCGAGGGCGAGGATCTGATCATCAACGTCACCAACACCCTCGATGTCGACAGCTCGATCCACTGGCACGGCGTGATTCTTCCGTTCACCGAGGACGGCGTGCCCGGCCTCAGCTTCGCGGGTATCAAGCCCGGCACCACGCACACCTATCGGTTCCCGGCCCAGCAACCGGGCACCTATTGGTATCACAGCCACTCCGGCTTACAGGAGCAGGCCGGTATGTACGGCGCGATCATCATCGATCCCAAAGGCCGCGAGCCGTTCCGCTTTGACCGCGAGTATGTCGTCGTGCTTTCCGATTGGCACGACAGCCGGCCGGAGCAGATTCTCGCCAATTTGAAAAAACAGTCCGACTACTACAATTTTCAGCAACGCACCCTGATGACGTTCTTCGACGACGTCGAGGAGAATGGATTCGCCAAGACTCTCGCCGACCGCTTCGATTGGGGCGAGATGCGGATGACGCCGACCGACATCGCCGATGTCAGCGGTTACACCTTCCTCATCAACGGCAAATCACCGGCGCAAAACTGGACCGCTCTGTTCGAGCCCGGTGAGCGCGTCCGGCTACGATTCATCAATGCCGCGGCGATGACCTTTTTCGACGTGCGCATTCCCGAATTGCCGATGACCGTGGTCCAGGCCGACGGCAACAATGTCCAGCCCGTGAAGGTCGACGAGTTCCGCATCGCGGTCGCCGAGACCTACGATGTGATCGTCCGCCCCAAGGAAGCCGGCGCCTTCACCATCTTCGCCGAGTCGATGGCACGCACCGGTCACGCGCGCGCCACCCTGACCTCCGATCCCAGTATGACGGCGGCGGTCCCGCCCGGACGCCAGCCGCCGCTCCTCAGCATGGCCGATATGGGCCACGCTCATGCCGGCATGGATCACGGCGACATGGCCGGCATGGATCACGGCGATACGGCGGAAATGGATCACGGCGATATGGCCGAAATGGATCACGGCGATATGGCTGGCATGGATCACAGCGCCATGGCCGCCGCCGATCCCTTTTATGCCCCCGGCAGCGGGCTGCTGCCCAGTGCCGCCGATGGCGGGCGGTTCCTCTCCTACACCGATCTCCGGGCGCAGAAACCAAAATATCCCGACCGCGAACCCGATCGCGAGATCGAGATCCGCCTGACCGGCAACATGGAACGCTACATGTGGTCGATCAACGATCTGAAGTTTTCCCAGGCCCAGCCGATCCGTCTCGCGCTCGGCGAGCGGGTGCGCTTCAAGTTCGTCAACGAGACGATGATGACCCATCCGATGCATCTGCACGGCATGTGGTCGATCCTCGACGTCGGCGCGGGTAAGTGGAATCCGGCCAAGCACACCATCAGCGTCTCGCCCGGCACCACCGTCTACGCCGAGGTCGAGGCCGACGCGCCGGGCCGCTGGGCGTTCCACTGCCATCTGATGTACCACATGGCCAGCGGCATGTTCCGCGAGGTCCTCGTCGAAGGCGGCCCGCAAACCGCCGCGCTCGACTAAGGACACCGGACATGTCCCTACAGACCATCAAGTGGATCGTGGTCCTCATCCTCGTATTGATGCCCCCGGCGCTAGCCGGAGAAGGCGACGATCAGGTGGTTACTTTTTTTCAGATGGATCAGAACGAGGTGCGCCTCGGCGATCATGACGGCTACGCGTGGGAGGCGCAGGGCTGGATCGGCACCGATTTCGACAAGGCGTATCTCAAGACCAAGGGCGAGCTCGAATTCGGCGGTGGGATCGAGACGGCGGAAGTCCAGCTGTTGTACAGCCGGCTGGTCTCCGACTTTTTCGATGTCCAGGCGGGGGTGCGTTATGACTTCGGGCCGCATCCGTCGCGGGCGCACGCGGTCCTCGGTCTGCAGGGTCTGGCGCCGCAATGGTTCGAGGTCGATGCCGCGCTGTTCGTCAGCGACCACGCCGATGTGACGGCGCGCTTCGAGGCCGAATACGATCTGCTGATCACCCAGCGGCTGATCCTTCAGCCGTTGTTCGAGCTCGAATTGGCGGCCCAGGACATCGACGAACGCGACATCGGCGCCGGTCTGACCGGGATCGAACTCGGCCTGCGCTTGCGCTACGAAATCGTCCGCGAAATCGCGCCTTATATCGGCATTGCCTACGAGCGCCACCTGTTCCGGACCGCCGATATCGCCCGTGGCGCGGGTCACGACGTCGATTCGCTGGCCTTCGTCGCCGGGCTTCGGCTGTTCTTCTGACGCGATAAAGATTCTGGATGTGACAACAAGAGGTTGCCGAATCTTGGCCTAAACCCAAATGTAAATTTTTGTTGCTGGGTGGTCACGGTATGGGCGCACACTATCTATGGTTTAAGTCGGAAAATCCCTTATCGTGACATGGACACCCGTGGTCGCCCCGGAGCAAAATTCGATCGTCGACATGTTTCGCCCGGTTTCGCTGAGCGAGCTGGACATGCCGGCCTATCGCGATTGGCGCGACAAGCGCGTGATCGCGATGATGCGGCTGGGCTTGTTGTTCGGCGCGGTGCTGTTTTTTGCCAATTTCGCCCTCGACCTGCTGATCGACCCCCAAGTCGCCGCGCGGAATTTGCCGCACCGGGGGATGATATCGATCGTCGTCCTGTTGTTTGGGGCGTCGACCTACATACCCACCCTCCGCCGCTATCCCGACGCGCTGTTCATCATTATCACGGTGTTTCTCGCCGTCGTGTGCACCGCGATCACCGCGCCGCTTCCGGCCCATGCGGGATTTGTGTTGGTGTCCGGAGAGCTGGTGATCGGGATATTCATCGCCATTATCGTGTTGAATCATCGCACCGTCGCGGTGTCGGTTCTCGCGCTGTTCGTCCTCCCGTTCGCGATCTATCCGTTGCTAGGCGGCATACCGCCGGATTTCGCCGCCGCCACCGTGGTTTCCGCGAGCGGATTCTCTTCGGTCATCCTGCTGAGCTATTTGCGCGAACAGGCGGTCAAGCGGACCTTCCAACTGATGGTCGATCTCGAAAGCGCCGCGACCACCGATCTGCTCACCGGCCTGCCCAATCGGTCGCGCATTATCACCATCGCCGAGACCGAATTTAATCGCGCCGATCGGTTCGACACCAAGGTCAGCGTGCTAATACCACCGAGCGGAATGCCTGACTCACGTTGGGGCTTCCCAAGCGGTCCGATCTCTGACTCAATGTGGTGAACCAATGAGGTTCGCCATGGCAGCGCCTATCGACTTACGGAACGATTTTGACAGCGTCTCACTGCGGCGCCTCGCGAAGAGGACCAGGGACGCGACCCAGAGCCGTCGTCTGCTGGCGTTGGCCGAGGTCTACGATGGTGGCAGCAGGACGGATGCGTCGCGGATCGGCGGCGTCGGTCTGCAGATCATTCGCGACTGGGTGCTGCGCTTCAACGCCCGCGGACCGGACGGGCTGGTCGATGGGAAGTCACCGGGCGCACCCTCGAAGCTCAACGCCGATCACCGCCGCGCACTGGCGGAGGTTGTTGAGGCCGGCCCGGTCCCGGCGGTCGACGGCGTCGTGCGCTGGCGGCGCAAGGACCTGGCGCGGTGGCTCTTGGAGACGTTCGCCATCTCGCTCGACGAGACCACGGTCGGGCGAGAGTTGAAGGCGCTCGGCTTCGCCAAGATCTCGGCGCGGCCGCGCCACTACGCGCAAAACGAGCTGGCCGTCGAGGCTTTTAAAAAAAAACTTCCCCGCCGAACTGGCGAAGATCCGGGCGAGGCTCCCGAAAGGCGTCGAGATAGAGCTGTGGTGGCAAGATGAAGCCCGCATCGGCCAGAAGAATAAGCTCACACGCCGATGGGCCAGACGTGGCACGCGCCCGCGGGCGCCCCGCGACCAGCGCACCGAATGGGCCTATATCTTCGGCGCGATCTGTCCCGCGAAGGGGAAAGGCGCCGGGCTGGTCATGCCCTGGTGCGACACCGACGCCATGGCGGCGCACCTCATCGAGATCAGTGCCGCCGTCGATCCCGGCGCCCATGCGGTGCTGATCGTCGATCAGGCCGGTTGGCACTTGACGCCCAAGCTGGCGATCCCCGACAACATCACCGTCCTGGCGCTGCCGCCACGATCGCCCGAGTTGAACCCGGTGGAGAATGTCTGGCAATTCATGCGCGACAACTGGTTGTCGAACCGGATCTTCAAATCCTACGAAGACATCGTCGCGCTGTGCTGCCAAGCCTGGAACAACCTCATCGACCAACCATGGAAGATCATGTCCCTCGGCATGCGCAAATGGGCGCATGGGTTCTGATCAATGACCGTTGGTCTAACACCCAAGTCCCCACCGGACGCGTGATCGCCGTACGGGGGCGCATCTCGCGCAAGATCGGTTACGACGGCAAGTTTCGACACGGATACATATCGAGGACTACCTCTCCGCCGCCGACACTTCTGCTCCTGGCTGGGGGTGTCAATCGGCGTTGAACATTGACCCCCTATCGGCGTGCAATGTTGACCCCTTTGGGGATGCACGGCGGAGGTCGTACAGGTAGTCCATAGGAGGGGCCCGCGCGCGGGCCGACGCGCCCACCACGCGGCTGGCGGCGGACCGCGTGTGGGAGGTTCCTGTGGGCCCACCTGGGCGACCGGGCCGCAGGTGGATCGGTTGCCTTTAGGACCGATTCTTGAAGCGCCAGGAGTCGTTTCCGGTCTCGATGATCTCGCAGTGGTGCGTCAGACGATCGAGGAGCGCGGTGGTCATCTTGGCGTCGCCGAAGACGGACGGCCATTCGCCGAAGGTCAGGTTGGTGGTGACGATGATCGAGGTGCGCTCGTAGAGCCGGCTGACGAGGTGGAACAGCAGCTGGCCTCCGGTTTGGGCGAAGGGCAGGTAGCCGAGCTCGTCGAGGATGACGAGGTCGCGCCGGGCCAGCTGATCGGCGAGCCGGCCCTGGCGGCCGGCGCGGGCTTCGGCCTCGAGCCGGTTGACCAGGTCGGCGACGTTGAAGAAGCGGCCCCGGGCGCCATCGCGGATGCAGGCCCGCGCGATGGCGACGGCGAGATGGCTCTTGCCGGTGCCGGTGCCGCCGATCAGCACGGCGTTGCGCTGGTTGGCCAGGAAGCCGCCGACCGCCAACTCGCGGACCAGCGGCTCGTTGACCGGGGTGTCGGTGAAGTCGAAGTCGGCCAGCTCCTTGGCCAGCGGCAGCTTGGCGCCACTCATCTGGTACTTGATGGATCGCGCCTGCTTGTCGGCGATCTCGGCCTTCAACAGCTCGCCGATGATTCGCTGCATCGGATGCTGGCGCTTGAGGCCGTCGGCGAGCACCTCGTCGAACGCGTCGCGCATGCCGGCGAGCTTGAGTGCGGCCATCATCTCCAGGACCTCATGGCGCTCCATGGCCGACCCCCCTCAAGCGGTCGTAGCGGGTGCAATCGGCCACCGGCTCAAAGCGAAGACGCAGGTTCGCGGGCGTCGGGATCGGCGCCGTCTCGGACGGCTGGCGCCGACGATTGAGGATGTTGAGCACGACGTCGGCGCTGCACACGCCGCCAGCGAGCGCCTCGGCACAGGCGGCCTCCACCGCCGCCAGCCCATCCGCCAGCACGGCGGTGAGGATCTCGACCATCTGCCTGTCGCCGTCGTCGTGGCCGGCGAGCCGGACGCGCACGCGACCCAGGGCGCCGGGCAGCGCCCAGTCCTTGAACGGCGCGCCGTTACGAAGCGCACCGGGCTTCCTCGCCAGCACGGGCACCTAGTGCCACGGGTCATAGACGGTCTGGTCGCGGCCGAAGCGCCGGGCATGCTCGGCGACGATCTCGCCGTCCTGGCGGATGACGATGCGATCGGCGTAGGCATGGACCTCGACCGGACGGCCGACGGCGCGCGCCGCCACGCTGTACTTGTTGCTGTCGAAGCGCACCAGGCAGGTCTTCGACACCGACGCCGGGACTGCGTGGAAGCCGTCGAACGGCCCGCGATAGCCGACCAGGGACGGACGCTCGTCCTCGAACACCTGCCAGACAGTCCTGTCCTTGAACACCGGGTGGGGATGACCCCGGGCGTAGGCGACGCACTGGTCCAAGAGCCAGGCGTTGAGCTCGTCGTAGGTCTTGAAGCGCAGCCGCGGGGTGAAGAACCGACCGCGGATGATCCCGACCTGGTTCTCGACCTGCCCCTTCTCCCATCCCGCTCCCGGCGTGCATGCTGTCGGTTCGACCAGGTAGTGGCCACACATCTGCACGAAGCGCCGGTTGAACGCGCGCTCCTTGCCGATGAGGACGGTCTGCACCGCCGTCTTCATGTTGTCGTAGATGCCTCGCCGGCAGGCACCCTGGAACAGCCGGAATGCCCGGTCGTGGGCGTCGAACACCATCTCCTGGCTCTCGCGCGGATAAGCGCGGACGAAGAACATTCGGCTGTGGCACAGCCGGACGTGCGCGACCTTGACCTTGGTCGTCACCCCCGCCAGCACCACGTACTCGTGGCTCCAGTCGAACTGATAGGCCTCGCCCGGCGAGAACACCAACGGCACATAGGTCTGCGCCGTCGATGCCCAACGGCGCCACCGCCACGCCTTGGCGTAGCGCCGCACCGCGTCGTAGCCGCCGCCATAGCCCAGACCCTCGAGGGCTTCGGAGATCCGTAGCAGCGTCAGCCGCTCCCGCTTCGACTTGGTCTCGTTGGCCTCCAGCATCCGCTCCAGCTCGGCCGTCCACGGCCCCAGCTTCGGCATCGGCTGGACCCGCCGGTCGTAGGTGAACGCCGTCGCCTGCGAACGGATCACCTTGCGCACCGTGTTGCGCGAGACCTTCACGTCCCGCACGATCTCCTTGATCGGCTTCCCCTTGACGAAATACTCCCGCCGGATCCGCGCTATCGTCTCCACGACCAACATCCCCCACCACCTCGTCCGCCCAAAAACGAGGTGACTTGGACTAGCCAGGCTCAGGGGGGCAAATTTGGACGCCGATCACCCCTCAACAGGGGTCAACTTTGCACGCCGTTCCACAGCCGGGCTGCTGTTCTTCCGTCTTCACCGCCACGAAGCGCATCGTCGGGCGCTGCGCCGCCTCGCAGATCGCCTCTGCGTCCGCCATGTCGTTCTTATGCCGCTTCACGAACGGCTTGACGTAGATCGGCGGGAGCAACCTCACCTCGTGGCCGAGCTGTCCGATCTCGCGGCCCCATTGATGAGCGCCCGCGCAAGCCTCCATCGCGACCACGCAGCGCGGCTGAGAAGCGAGAAAGTCAAGCAATCTCTCCCGGCTCAGCTTCCTGCGGAACGCGACAGAGCCGTCCGCCCCAGCACCATGAAGCTGAAAGCTGCGCTTCGCCAAATCAATCCCGACGATGGTAACCTGTTCCACGGATGCCTCCTCCTTCAGGGGGTCGAACTACAACACCACCTTGGCACATGCAGAT
>CBDDBU010000012.1:0-83708 GCA_965226045.1 Alphaproteobacteria bacterium | reverse complement strand
TGGAAGAAAGCTGGTGCGCCGCGTCGGAAGACAAGAAGTCAAAATTCCTGATAAGCTGCTCGTAACAAAGAAAAAATAATCGAATCACCGCACGACTAACGCTGCGTCGACTATTTACGACGAGTGCCGGCCCCCAGATTAGGGCCCATGCCATCGGCGCGTTCCAAGAACAGAGTTGATTCCCGTCTCAGTCACCAGGACCGAGGGCTGGAGGCTCTCGCGCGGCTACTGGCGCCGCGTGGCCGCGCGGGAATTCATTGCGGTGGCGCGTCAGGCATCCCAAGAAGAAAACGCAATCGAAAGCCCTCCCTGATGACTGACGAACAACAATCCAAACTCGAGCAGCAATTCCTGACGGTCGCTGAGATCGCCGAGCGGCTCAACGTGTCAACGCGAACAGTTCAACGCTTCATCATGGCCGGCGGTCTCCCTGTTCATCGGTTTGGCCGATCGGTCAGGATCAGCGAAACGGACTTCCAGGAGCTTCTCGCCAAATGTCGAAGCTGAAGTGCTTAAGTGATTGAATGTATTGAATAGTATAATACTCGTTATTACTATGTAAATACATTCCACGCGATTATGATGTTGAAGTATTAACTATTCTGTACTATTGTCATCTTCAGTCATAACGAGACACAACATGACATATATTTCCCCTTCACGAGACGCACCAACTGGCATGGTCACCCCTGCGGGAGCGGCAAGCCTGGCCGATGTTCTGAAGCAGCTGCAGCACATCGAGGGCCTCAGCGGACGCCAGCGTATGGACCTGCGATCCGCCGTCAGTACCGTTGGCCGGATCCTCGGTCGACCCTTATCAGCCCGTTGAAAAAGGCGTCATTGACCGGGTTCACGCCACGGCGAAGCATATCGCGGCGAAGGCGGTTTCGCCATCCTCCGAGACGATGAGGACGATCTGAAACGACCAGGACGGCTCCAGCGGGGCGTAACAAGCACGAACAAGGCGCCAATTCCGCCCGCCACGGCCTCCTTCGGGGTGCCGGCGCCGATGAGTTGGCGCATCAGCAACGATAGGTTGTGGCCGGCGACGTGAAGCAGGTATCGCTTGTGCACGTTCTCGCGGCCCCGAAGCCAGGTCCGGCGCATACCGCCGCGATCGAGGTTGTGGGCAAAGGAGCGCTCGACGATCTCGGCGCGCAGCTTGAAGGCTTCCCTGGCCACCCCCGATAACAGCCGGGTCCGGTTGTTGGTGACCGCCCGGCGAGCCGCATCATCTCCGTGCCAGCGCGCAAAACCCTTCTGCTTGGGCTCGGAGATCCGGCTCTTCCAGGGGCCGTCGTCGAGCGCCTTCAAGACCAACCGTGAGTGGTAGCCCTTATCGGTCACACATTCGGCCGGATCTTCGGCCGTCGGCGCCACATCCACCGCCTCGAGGTTTGCCTCGGCCGCCGCCAGGGTCTTGGGAAGCGTTGTCGTATCGCCCTCGTCGGCCGGGTGCAGCTCCCGCCGCCACCACCGCGCCGGTGTCCAGATCCACCGCGTGCTCGGGCTTGTAGGCCAGGTGCGTGGTGCCGTCCTTCATCTTGGCGATCTTGGCCTCGGGGTCGCTCCTGGAAACCCAGTCCTGGTTCGAGAGCTTCTTGCCCTTGCGCTTGCGGTCCAGACGCGCCAGGTCCTCAGCCGTGGGTGTCTCGATACCGCTCTCCTGGGCCAAGCGCTCCAGCATCCCCCGGTAACCCTCGCCCGTGTCCCTCCGCACGATGTTGCGCAGCGCCGCGTTGGCCTCCATGGTCGAGGCATCCACCCCGATGCGCTCGCCCTTCACCAGACCCGCCTCGGCGATCAGCGCCAGGACCCAGTCAAACACCGCCGTGTGGACTTCATGGGGCAGGCGCGCGCGGGTCCGTGACAGCCAGGAATGGTCCGGCACCCGTTCCCGCATCTCCAAACAGCAGGAACTCCCGTAGCGACAGGGAATCCGAGCAGCGCCACTCCAGCCCACGCTCAGAGTCGATACCCTCGAAGTAGCCCACCAGGTGCATACGGAAGTAGCGCCCGGGTGGCACCGAAGGCGCCCCCATCCTGGCCGCGTAATAGGGCTGGCAGACCGCCTCGGCGAAGCCGTCGAAGCCGCCCTCGATCAGTACCAACTGCAGGCGGTCGTAAAATTACATGACCTGGCGAGCGCGGCATCTCCGACCAGCTCACCATCAAGTCCCCCTGACGATCCTTCTGCTGTCCCATCGCCATCAGCGAACCCCCCTTCAGGCCAGGACACCAGAGAATCAGACCATGCCGACTTCGTCCAGGGAAGACTTCGTCAACGGGCTGTTATCGGAGATCCTAGCCAGTCCCCCGGTTCTACGGGGCCGTCTCGACGCCATTGCACCTGCATCCATCGGGTTGACAAAGGGCCGCGGGAACAACGTGCGCTCGCTGCTGCGAAAGGCGTTGAAGATCTCAGGGATTGCCGTGATGCCAGGCCGCCACCTCAACCCATTGTCGGCGGACTGGTCGGAGCATATGGCGAAGCTCCCGACCCGGACGCTGAAGATCGGGCTGTCGCGGCTTGCTCATTTTTGTTCCGACGCCGGCGTGGCGCGCAGGGATGTGAACCGGAGACCTTCGAACGTTTCCGTGACGCCCTGGAGCGTGAAGGCCTCCTCACGGATCCTCGCACGGTTCACCGGGAGGCCTGCCGGTGCTGGAACATGGCAGCCAAGACCGCCACAGGTTGGCCGGCACTGGCCGTCGCGGTTCCCGATTACCGCCAGTGGTATTGCCTCCCCTGGTCGACGTTTCCTCCGGGCTTCAAGAGTGACGTTGAGGCCATGTTGGCGAAAGCCCAGCAGCCCGATCTGCTGGTTGAGACCGCGCTTCCCGAGATCAACGCCACCACTGCCCGACATCGTCGGTCGATGATCCGAAGGACGGCCTCTGCAGCCGTTCTCAATGGCACCGCCCCCGACCGGATTCAGCGCATCTCCGATCTCATATCCCCCGATGTCGTCGACACCGCGTTTCGATATTTTCTCGCCCGCTCCGGGAACCAATTGACACGCGGCATGCACGAGAACGCCAAACTCCTCTGGACGTTGGCCAAGCACTGGGCAGGCGCTGATGAGGATTGCCTGAAGCGGCTGTCGACACTCAAGCAAAAGCTCGCGCCGGAACGGACGGGGATGACGCGCAAGAATCGCGCGACGCTGCGCCACTTTGAGGATAAGGCTCTCGCAGTCGATCTTCTCAAGCTGCCCGGTCGGGTATTCAAGGAGGTTGGTTGTCGGCTGCCGTTCAAGCAACGTGATGCGGTTGAATGCCAGATCGCGTTGGCTGTCGGGCTGCTCACGGCAGCGCCCATACGGGCAAAGAACCTCGCCGCAATCGATCTTGACCGCAGCCTGATCAAGGCCGGCAAGCGCACTCACCTGTTCGTTCCAGCGGAGGACGTCAAGAACAACGTTGAGGTGGAAATCCCTCTACCGGACCATCTCGTTGCGCTGCTGGCCAGGTACGTGGAGACGGTTCGACCTCATCTGATCAGGGCACCCAATGACTGGTTGTTTCCTGGTGAAGAAAGCGGTCACAAGGGCGCCAGTCTGCTAAGCACCCAAATCCGGAAACTGACCGAACGCCGCCTCGGTGTCCGCGTTACAGCCCACCAGTTTCGCCACGTTGCCGATTCTTGTATCTAAGGGAAAACCCGGGTGGATACGAGGTCGTTCGGCAGTTGCTCCGAAGCCACCGGAGCATCCAGACGACAATTGAATTCTACGCGGGTATGGAGGCGATCGAAGCGGCCCGTCATTACGATCGGACGATCCTAGGGATGCTAAATGATCCGCCCACCCCGTCCATCACAGCGGGAGCGGCTAGCCGTGGCCACATCGAGGAAATCCATACGGGTCTGTGAATGGCCACTGCTCGATCGAGAGGCGTGGAACGGTGCACTGACTGTTGCCGGCTTAATGGAGCCGGATGGTCTCGCCGCGGCATGGCGGCCTGCGACCCGGCGATTTGTTGTGGAGGGGTACGGCTATTGGCTTAGCTGGCTCAAACGCAGCGGATGTCTGGATCCAACCTCGCCGCCCGGTGCCCGCATTACGCCGTCCCATCTCGCATCCTATCTCCGCCACCTCCGAATCAATCTCGCTACTGCCACAGTCGAGAACCGCCTTGTTTCTCTGGATCGCGCCATCCATGCGATGGCGCCGGCGGTGGATCGAACGCTCCTCCGCCGACTCATTTGTCGTGTGCATGACCCGAATGCAGGATTCGCCCAGAAGCGGCGCCGCGTGGTGGACAGCTACGACTTGTTCGAGCTTGGCATCCGCATGATGGACGCGGCGGAGGATCCCAAGCATGACTTCATGCGGCCAATATTGCGCCCTGTTCGCTATCGCGACGGTCTGATCATCTCGCTTCTCGCCGCCCGCCCCCTGCGTCGGCGCAACATTGCCGGTCTGCTGCTCGGCCAGCATGTCCGCCAGATTGGCTCACGCTGGCGGATCCTTATCCCCGCTGAAGAAACAAAGACCCGATCCGCCCTTGAGCTTCCCTTTCCCGACAATCTTGTCGATCATCTCGAGCGATATCTCGAGGTGCATCGCCCGGCTCTGCTCCGCCATTGCGGCCGCATCAGCGACGATTATTGCCGGGCGGGGCCTTTGTGGATCTCGTCACGGACCGGGAAGGCATTATCGGGCCATACGATGAACCTCCAGGTCGGCGAGCACACGCGGATGGCCTTCGGTCGTCGCGTAAATCTGCACCTCTTCCGTTACTGCGCCGCAACGTCAGTCGCCATTCGCGATCCCGAACATGTGAGGATCATACCCGCCATCCTCGGACACCGTTGCTACGAGACCCAGGAGCGTCACTATAATCTCGCCCGATCTGTGGAAGCCGCGGAGGATTACCATCGCTGCCTTGATCGAGTAGAAGCGGAGGACTGAGACATGCGCGCCGTCATTTACGCCCGTTATTCCAGTCACAACCAACGTGAAGCCTCCATTGAGGATCAGGTGCGGCTGTGTCGAACGCAGATCGTTCAAGAAGGCTGGGTCTACCTGCACGCGTATACGGATCGTGCCTTGAGCGGTGCATCGACATTGCGACCGGCCTATCAAGATCTCCTCCAGGACGCCCGGGACGGCGTCTTCGATGTTGCCGTTGCCGAATCCCTTGTTCGGTTCTCAAGAGACCTGGAGCATGTGGCCGCCATCTTCAAACAGTTCAGCTTTGCCGGCATCAAGCTGGTTACCTTGGCAGAAGGCGAAATCACCGAACTGCATGTTGGCTTGAAGGGGACCATGAACGCTCTCTATCTCAAGGATCTTGCGCAGAAGACGTGGCGCGGCCTGGAGGGACGGGTGCGCGAGGGAAAGTCCGGGCGGCGGGCTCTGCTATGGATACAACGTCGCACCGCAGGCCGGTCCGGATGGAGCGTCGGTCAACGGCGAGCGAGAAATCAACAAGGCAGAAGCCGCTATCGTCAATCGTATTTTCCGCGAATAGGCTTCCGGCCGTTCGCCGCAGGTGATCGTGCGTCAATTGAACCAAGAAGAGATCACCGGTCCACGGGGCAATTCCTGGGGACCATCGACCATTTACGGGAATTGGCGCCGCGGTACGGGAATATTGAACAACGAACTCTACATCGGACGACTTGTCTGGAACCGCCAGCGTTACACAAAAGACCCCGCCACCGGAAGACGAGTTGCCAGACCGAACCCGAAAGCCGAATGGGTCATAGAAGACGTGCCAGCTCTCCGCATCGTCGATGACGACCTTTGGCAACGGGTAAAGGACCGCCAGCAGATAACGCGACAAAATATCGTGGGCGTTGGTGGCCGGTTGCAATCGGAGAATGCGCGGCGGCCGCGGTATCTGTTATCGGGGCTTCTCAAATGCGGCCCATGCGGTGGCGGGTTCAGCAAGATCAGCACCCACCACTACGGATGCTCAACGGCAAGAAACAAAGGAACCTGCGACAACCGCAGGACCATTCGCCGGGATGAACTGGAGGCGAGAGTGCTTGATGGCCTGAAGGGCCAACTCATGCGGCCGGAGAGGGTGAAAGAGTTTGCGGATGAATTCCACCGCGAAATCAACAGGCTCTCCGCCGACGAGGATCGATCGCGGGCGTCGCTCGGCAGGGATAGAATAAGGGTCGGCCAGGAGATCCAGCGAATAGTCAAAGCCATTAAGGAGGGCATCCCTGCGTTAAGTCTGAAGGACGAACTGCTCGCACTCGAACGCCAGAAAGAAACTATTGAACAGTCGATCCAAACCTTACCGGCGCCACGGCCGCGGCTACATCCCAATCTCGCCCACCTATACAAGGACAAGATCGACCGGCTCGTGGAATGCCTGAACGATGATTCTATTCGCGAAGAGGCGTCCAATGTCCTTCGCGACCTGATCGAAGAGATTCGGCTAAGTCCCGACGGTCAAACGCTGAGAATCGAACTCTTTGGCCAACTCGCATCGCTGATCGCATTGGCGCAAAAACTCCCCCGCTCCGCTCAAGCAGGGGTGCAAATAACGATGGTTGCGGGGGCACGCAACCAGCGTTGTCTACGCCTCGATGAGGTGTGGTTGTGATCGCAGACCTCGATACGAAGATTGGCGGCTTGGAGAGGGAACTCCGTGCCTGCACGCGCCAGGACGAAGACGCGGCGCGATTGATGACGATACCGGGAATTGGGCTGATAAGCGCGATGGCGCTCCAGGCCTTCACGCCGCCGATGGAGAGCCTCCGGCGCGGGCGCGACTTCTCCGCCTGTCTCGGCCTCGTGCCACGGCAGCACACGACCGGTGGCAAGCCCAGGCTTGGCAGGATATCGAAGATGGGCCAGCGCGATCTCAGGTGCCTCTTGGTCACGGGCGCCATGGCTGTCGTCAGCTGGGCGGTTCGGCGTGGCGAGACGAGGGACCCCTGGCTGGCCCGGATGCTGGCGCGCAAGCCGCGCAAGCTGGTCGCGGTGGCGCTGGCCAACAAGATGGCGCGCATCGTCTGGGCGCTGATGACGAAGAAGGAGAGCTACCGGGCTCCCGAGACAGGGCTGTTAGCGAACGACGAGAACCTTGCCGCCCTCGCAGACTTGTCGGGTGTTTGGATCGATCGGGTTCATGCGCGGAAGCTGCCGAGAATGATCGTGCTCGACATGGACAGCTCCGTCAGCCCGACCCATGGTGATCAGGAAGGTACGGCCTATAACGGCCATTTCGGCTGCACCTGCTATCACCCGCTTTTCGTGTTCAATCAGTTCGGCGATCTGGAGCGGTGCGGCCTTCGTCCCGGCAACGTGCACAGCGCCCACGAGTGGCGCGATGTGTTGGAACCGGTGGTCGCTCGTTACCGACACTCCGGCGTTACTTCCGTGGCGACGCCGCCTTCGCGTCACCCGAAGTCTACGAGTTTCTCGAAGCCGAGGACTTCAGCTACGCCATCCGGCTCCCCGCAAACAAGGTGCTGCAAGGCAGCATCGCCCATCTGCTGAAACGCCCCGTCGGCAGGCCGCCCAATGATGTTCGCCGGTATCATGCCGGCTTCAGCTATCAGGCCGCGACCTGGGACAAACCCCGCCGCGTCGTCGCCAAGGTCGAGTGGCATCCTGGTGAGCTGTACCCGCGCGTCGGGTTCATTGTAACCAACCTGAGCCGACCCACCGAGCGGGTCGTCGCATTCTACAATCAGCGCGGCACGGCCGAGCAATGGATCAAGGAAGGCAAAACCGCCATCAAGTGGACACGCCTGTCGTGCCGCAAGTTCCGTCACAACGCCGTCCGGCTCCAACTCCACGCGCTCGCCTGCAATCTCGGCAACTTCATGCGGACACTCGTGTTGCCCGATGCAGTGGAGCAGTGGTCACTGACCACGCTGCGCGAAAAGCTCGTCAAGATCGGCGCGAAGATCGTCCGCCACGGTCGCTACATCGTCTTCCAGATGGCCGAGGTCGCTATCCCTCGTGACCTGTTCGCCGACATCCTCCGCCGAATCGATCGGCTCAGAACGACGCCCCTCCCAACATGACGACACGATCGTCCCTCATGCCTGAAGACGACAGGACCGGTGTGTCCGAGACACGGCCCGACCGGCAATATCGAATGCCACCATGTCCCATTCACTCTCAATTTCGTGTTGTCGGGCATGCATCTTGGTGGCACAACCCATCGGACTTGCCCTTTGAGCGATTTCGAGCCACGCTCAACTTGGCTGAAGGGTGCCACATGGGAAATCCCGGTTTAGAGTGTGCACCCTGCTCATCTTTCAAGAAATATTCCGAGAGAGGTTTGAGCTAATGGGCGTCTCCTCTGGGCTGTTGGAATTGCGGAAGGGTCTTTGAGCACATGGGCCTGTTTCCGTACCTTTACAGGAAGCTGGGCACGCCGTAGCGGGTGTTTGTGTGCGGCTTGGATGCGGCGAAGTGTAACTGTCCGGCCCGGTTCGGTGATCTCGACCAGGGTATGGCCAAGACGCCCCGTGGGTAGTTCGCGCCTCCGGGCGTCTGTACAGAGTTTGGCGAGCATCGCGGCGGCCGGGTCGTGGACGGGACGGGGAAGGACTTGATGGACGTGACCGGGTGAAACTCAAGTGGATGAGGTTCTCGAAAGGGACGACATGTTTTCAGTAAGCAAAATCGCCGCGGCGCTGGCCGCCGGAGCTGGAATTCTGTGCGCCGCGAACACCGCCATGGCCGAGGAGAGCGGCAGCGTCCGCCTCATCCGAACCTATATTCAGGACTACACCACCATCGACCATGCCGACGCGCACGTCACCGGCGGCACCCTGGAGGGAGCGGTCACCATCCTTGAGAGCAGCGGCGGGCCGTTCGTCGAAGGAACGCACGACCGCGCGACCTGCGTGGTCTACATCAAGCGCGCAGAGGCGGGCTTCGACCTGGAGGTGCCCTGCGAGACGACCGCCCCGTCGGGCGACCGCTGGTACACGCTCTCGAAAAGGCGCGAAGGCGACGTCGAGGCGGGCAGTGGCGGCCCGGGCATCATGGAAATTCTGGGCGGGACCGGCGCCTACGAAGGGGTGAGCGGAAGCTGCACCTACGACGTGGACTACCTGGCGGACAATTGGGTCGTCATGATCGCGGACTGCACTTGGCAAAGATAGTGTGGATTTCCGCCGTTATGTCACGGACGTGGTTGTCAACGCCGGTTGAAGATTCGGCCTTTAGTTGCCCACTCACCGGCCGCGTTCACCACGGCATACCCCATCACCCTGTTTGTCGCTCAAAACATGGCCGCATCCCGTGGAGACGAGTGCGGGGGTAATATCACTTCTTGACTGGCGCCCCTCCCGAATAACTACCGCAATGGCTCACTTGCCAGGCGGCACTGTTCAATGCGCATTGTAATCATACGCGAAGGGTTCTGGCCGTGTCTACTTCACAGAAACTACCCCCTGCTCCGCGAAATGATTATCTGGGAGATATCTTCAATGATATCGTTCAGCGCACGCTGACGCGCTGGCCCGGATTGATCACCCGGCAAGGTATAGTCGCTCACGCCGGTGGGGATTCTCCTTTTGACAGCATCAAGGACGTCAACCTTCCGATCAGCCAAGGCGTCAAGCACAGATAGCAGAATTGTGTTAACGGCGGAGGAATAATGCTCCCACGCGAGGCGGCCGGGCGGTCCGGTCGCGGCGGCGTAAAATTGTGCCACTCATGGTCCCTTGTCGGTTGCGCCGAGGGGCAGGAGATGTACGGCGTGGAGCTCTATGCGGCGGTTCGACTGGCGGTTGTCGACGAGGGTCTGAGTCATCACGAGGCGGGCCGGCGGTTCGGCATCGACCGTCGCACGGTGAAGAAGATGCTGACCTACTCGGCGCCACCGGGCTACCGCCGGACGAAGCCGGTCCGGCGGCCCAAGCTGGACGGGTTCACCGGCATCGTCGACGCGATCCTGGAGGCGGACACGGATCCGGACGTGCCGCGCAAGCAGCGCCACACGGCGCACCGGATATTCGAGCGGCTACGGGACGAGCACGGGTTCACCGGCGGCTATACCATCGTGAAGGACTATGTCCGGGCTCGGCGGCAGTCGACGCGCGAGGCTTTTGTGCCGCTGCATCGCCCGCCGGGCCATGGCCCAGGTCGACTTCGGCGAGGCGGTGGGGGAGGTCGGGGGCAGGCGGGAGAAGGTTGCCTTCTTCTGCCTGATCCTGCCCCATTCCAACGTCTGGTTCGTCAAGGCCTATCCGAGGGAGACGACGGAGGCCTTCCTGGACGGCCATGTCAGCGCCTTCGCCTTCCTCGGCGGTGTGCCGCGATCGATCCTCTATGACAACACGACGCTTGCGGTGGCGAGGATCCTGGGCGACGGCACGCGTCGGCGCACGCAGGCGTTCACGCATCTGCAATCGCACTACCTGTTCCGCGACCGCTTCGGCCGGCCCGGCAAGGGCAACCGACAAGGGCAAGGTCGAGGCCCTGGTGAAGACGGCACGGCGCCGGTTCATGGTGCCGATCCCGAAGGTGCATGACCTGTCGGTCCTGAACGAGCGGCTGCTGGCGCGCTGCCTGGAGCGGCTCGACGCGCTGGAGGCAGGGGGAGCCGGCGGCGGCGCTGCTGGCCGATCTCGACGCCCTGCGCGATCTGCCGGCCGTGCCCTTCGAGGCCTGTGAGCATGTGCCGGGCCAGGTGTCGTCGACGGCCCTGGTGCGCTACCGGCTGGCGGACTACTCGGCGCCGGCGGTGCACGCCCACAAGAAGGTGACGGTCAAGGGCTATGTCGAACCGGGTCGAGATCGCGCTCGGCGCCGAGCTCGTCGCCCGCCATCGGCGCAGCTATGTCCGCGGCGACGTCGTCTACGACCCGCTGCACTATCTGTCGCTGCTGGAGAAGAAGCCGGCCGCCCTGGACCAGGCGGCGCCGCTGAGAGGGTGGAAGCTCGATCCGGCCTTCGACACGTTGCGCCGCCGCCTCGAAGCCCGCTTCGGGCCGCGCGGCAAGCGCGACTACATCCAGGTGCTGCGCCTGCACGAAGACTTCCCGGAACGCCAGGTGGCGGCCGCGGTGCGCGACGCGGTGAAGCGGCGCCTGATCGGCTTCGATGCGGTCAAGCATCTCCTGCTGGCGCGCATCGAGAGGCGGCCCGTGCATCTCGACCTGTCGCGCTATCCGCACCTGCCCCAGCCCTTCGTCGCCGCCACGCGGAGCGCCGACTACGCCACCCTGCTGGCCGGAGGGGCCGGCCAGGGCTGAGGCCCCCCGCATCCTGCTCGAACATCACCTGAAGAGGCTGAAGCTGCCGACCTTCCTGCGGGAATACGAGAAACTGGCGCGCCAGTGCGCGGCCGAGGGCCTGGATCATGTGCAGTTCCTGGCCCGGCTGGTGGAGCTGGAGCTGATCGACCGCGCGCGCCGCCTCGTCGAACGGCGTATCGAGCAGGCCGGGTTCCCTGTCGTCAAACAGCTCGAGAGCTTCGACTTCAAGGCGATCCCGGCGCTCAACGAGATGCTGGTGCTGGATCTCGCCCGCGGCGAGTACATCGCGCGCCGCGAGAACGTAATCCTGCTCGGCCCGAGCGGCGTCGGAAAGACCCATGTCGCTCTCGCCCTCGGCCTCGCCGCCTGCCAGAAGGGCCTCGGCGTGCGCTTCGCCACCGCCCCCCATCTGGTCCACGAGCTGATCGAGGCGCGCGACGAGAAGAGGCTGCTCCGCCGCCAGGCCCAGCTCGCCAGGGTCAATCTCCTGATCGTCGACGAGCTCGGCTACGTGCCCCTGTCGCAGACCGGAAGCGAGCTGCTGTTCGACGTCTTCAGCCGGCGCTACGAGAACGGCGCCACCATCGTGACCTCAAACCTGCCCTTCCCAGGAATGGGACGACGGTGTTCGCCAGCGAGCGCCTCACCGGCGCGCGGCTCGACCGCATCACTGTCCGTCATCAAAACAAATGGGACTGTTGAGCGTGTTTCATAAGGGAGGATCTGGCTCATCTTTGTTTGATGTTAAGCCGCTTGGCGTTGATGGTTCAAGCGGCGGTTTTGGGTGGTCAGTTTTGATCCTTTTTCTCTTTTCGATGATGGCGGTGTGGCGTCCAAAGTAGGCGTCGGCTGGAGTTACGTTGCCGATGCTCTCGTGGTAGCGTTGGTTGTTGTAGTGATCGACGAAGGCGCTGATCTGGTTTTCGAGATCGCCGGGTAGATAATAATTTTCAAGCAGGATCCGGTTCTTCAGCGTTTGATGCCAGCGCTCGATCTTGCCCTGGGTTTGCGGGTGATACGGTGCGCCCCGAACGTGATCCATACCGTGGTCCTCGAGCCATTCAGCCAGATCGCCGGAGATATAGGACGAGCCGTTGTCGCTGAGCAGCCTCGGCTTGTGGACGACAGTGGCGCGATTGCAGCCTGAGGCTTCTAGCGCCAACTTCAGTGTTGCCGTCACATCGTCCGCCGTCATGTTGGTGCAGAGCTTCCAAGCAATGATGTAGCGGGAATAGTCGTCCAGGATGGTCGACAGGTAAAACCAGCCCCAGCCGATGACCTTGAGATAGGTGAAGTCGGTCTGCCACAGCTGGTTCGGCGCCGTGGTCTTGTCGCGGAACTCATCGGCTGCCTTGATGACCACGAAAGCGGGGCTGGTGATCAGGTCGTGGGCCTTGAGAAGCCGGTAAACCGAGGCTTCCGAGACAAAGTAGCCCCTGGTGTCCGTAAACCTGACGGCCAGTTCCCGGGGGCGACAGTTGCGTCTCCTCCAGGGCAAGATCGATGATCTGCCCCCGGGACATCATCCGGGATCCGGTTCCACACCCGGCCCGGGCTGCTGTTGCGATCCTCAAGACCGGCGTCGCCAAAGGCCAGAAAGCGATCGTACCAGCGATAAAAGGTGGTCTTCGGAATGCCCAGCTTGTCCAAAGTGGACCCGACGCCCAGGTGGGACTGCTCGACCAGGCGGATGATCTCCAGCTTCTCGGATGCGGGATACCTCATTCCTCGCCTCCCCCCATGCCCGGGCATGTTTTTTTTGAGAAGACGGTTCTCCAGCGAAAGTTCGGCGACCAACGCCTTCAAGTCGCGCATCTCCTGGCCCAGGCCTTTAACCCGCATTTCCCAGATAGACGATGATTTCTGACGGTCTCAACGCCGATTCAAGTATAATAGTAACTACCCAGGTACCCCGCTCCTGACCGCGAGAGGATGATGTAGGTGGTCGCCGGGGCCGGGTTTCCGCCGCCGCGTCGTTGATCGTCTCTTGACTCCATAAGAATCGGGCGTCTATGGGTTGCGCTCTCGTGTGGACGGGAGCGGCGCGTGGGATATTTCGGGTCGAAGGCGACGAGCGGTCTGTGCCAGGCGCTGATTGCGCTGATGCCGCCGCACAGCGTTTACATCGAGAGCCACCTGGGGGGCGGTGCGCTGATGAAGCGCAAGCCAACGGGCGTGCGCTCGATCGGCATCGACCGCGATGCGCAGGCGCTCGAGGCCTTTGCCTGTGACTACCCGGTCGAGTTGGTGCATGGCTGTGCCCATGCCTTTTTGGCCTCGTTCCCGTTTCTGGGCCCGGAGCTGGTCTACAGCGATCCCCCCTATCTGCACGCGACCCGCCGTTCGGCACGGCGCTATCGCTTCGACTACGAGGAGGTCGACCATGTCGCGCTCCTGGACCTGCTCAAGGATCTGCCCTGCCAGGTGATGGTCTCGGGCCATCCCTCGGCGCTCTATGACGAGATGCTGGCGGGCTGGCGCAGTCCTGGCGCTGCAGGTGACGACCCAGGCCCAGGTGCGGACCGAGGTCGTGTGGTTCAACTTCGCGCCCGACCGGGTGCATTGGGCGAGCTACGCAGGCCGGAACTTCACCGACCGCCAGCGCATCAAGCGTAAGGCGGCCAACTGGGGCCGGCGTTACAAGGCCTTGCCGGCGGGCGAACGCCTCGCGGTGCTGGCCGCCATGATGGCCGTCGATGCCGAGGACCCGTGACGCTGTCGCGCTGGCACGAGGACCTCGCCGCCCATGACGAGGCCTTCGCGTGCCTGCAAGATCTTCTTGACCCCTCATCCTTCGCAACCACAGTCGTCAAGGCCTTCCGGGAATGGGGCCAGGGGCTGTTGCGCCTGGCCACGGCGCTCGTCCGGGAGAATGCCGCGCTCGAGCGGGAGAACGCGACCCTGCGGGACCGCATCGCCGAGCTCGAGCGGAGCGCGGCGCTTGACAGCACCACCAGCAGCAAGCCGCCCGCCAGCGACGGCCTGCGCAAGAAGAGCGGAACCCAGAGGCGCACCCGAAGCCAGCGCGGCAAGTCCGGCAGGCCAAGCGGCGGCCAGCCGGGCCACAAGGGAACGACGCTGGCGCGGACCGAGAGCCCGGACCATGTTGTGGATCATGACCCCTCCGCCTGTTCGGGCTGCGGCGCACCGCTGTCGGACGCCGACCGTCACCGCGCGCCCGTCTGTCGACAGGTCTTCGATGTGCCCGAGCCACGCCCCTGGAGGTCACCGAACACCGCGCCCATCGCTGCCTCTGCGGCGCCTGCGCCACCGTGACAGGAGCCGTCTTCCCGGACGGCGTGACCGCCCCGGTCCAGTACGGGCCACGCATCACCGCCTGGGTGAGCTACCTGCTGTACGCCCAGTTCGTTCCCGAGAAGCGCTTGGCCGAACTCATGAGCGACCTCTTCGCAGTGTCCATCTCCACAGCCACGATCACCGCCATGGGCTGGCGAACCGCCAGGCGCTTCGAGCCCTTCCTCGCCCATGTCGCAGACGTGATCCGCACAGCGGTCCCGGTCAAGCACCTCGACGAAACCGGCCTGCGGATCGCCGCCCGTACCCGCTGGCTCCACGTGCTGTGCACCCCATTCCTGACCGTCCTGCGCATCGGCGCGGGACGCGGCGATGTCGAAAAGGACCTCGAAGGCATCCTCATCCATGACGATTACGCCGCCTACTTCACCCTCAAGGGCGTGCGCCACGGCGCCTGCAACGCCCATCACCTGCGCGAACTCCAGGCCCTGATCGACATCGAGAAGGAAGACTGGGCAAAGAGCATGCACCGCCTCCTTGAGCGCGCACACAGGGCTACCCGCTTCGCCCGTGAGAACGGCCGCGACGTGCCCGCCTCCCTGGTGGCCCGGATCTCGCGGGCCTGGGCCCGCATCCTCGACCACGCCATCGCCTTCCACGAGGCGCAGCCGCCGCTCCGGACCGGCAAGCGCGGACGAAAGAAACACCGCATCGGTCATAACCTCGCGCTCCGCCTCCGCAAGCACAAGGAGGGATGCCTGCGATTCCTCACCGACCCGCGCACGCCGTTTACGAACAATGAGGCCGAACGTGACCTCCGAATGGCCAAGCTGCGCCAGAAAATCTCCGGTGGCTTCCGCTCCGAGAGGGGTGCCTACAACTTCGCCAGAACGCGTGCCGTCATCGCCACCGCCCGAAAGCAAGGCTGGAACGTCCTCCAGACCCTGGTGCATCCCGATCCGATGCAACTAATCCCCCAACTGCGCCTCTGAGAACACCGGCACCGCTACCAGCCCGGACCCCCACGATCCCTCACATACAAACGCTCGGGCCAATCAGACCTGGGTAGTTACGTATAATAATCAAATGGATAATGGCGATAGGGGGCACAATAAATGGCACATCCGATGGGTGAATCGAAACGGGACGGACTTCGGGTCGATTTCGACCGCCGCCTGAAGCTGGAATTTCACGGGTCCAAGATCACCTCTGACGGCGGGTTGCTGGCCTATCGGGAGCTTGATGATGCCCTTGGCCTGACCGAGGTTGCCGGGACTATTTTCCAGGACAGCCGTACCGGCAAGAACGGATGGCACGGCATGACGGGGCAGTTCCGTCAGTCGGTGTTTGGTCGCCTTGGTGGTTATGAGGACGTAAACGACGCCGACCGTCTCGGACGTGATCCTGCCATGCGGTGGATTGTTGGTGGCAAGGCCGTCGAAAGACAGGCTGCGTCCACCAGCCAGATGGGGCGGTTCGAGACGGAGCTTCTGGCGACCGATGCGAACATCGAAGTCCTGGCTGGGATGAACGGGGCGTGGATCGACAAGGTTCATGACCGCCGCCCACCGAAGATGATCATCCTCGACATGGACTCAAGCGTCAGCCCGACGACTCAAGCGTCAGCCCGACCCATGGCGAACAAGAGGGAACGGCGTACAATGGTCACTTCGGCTGCACCTGCTACCATCCACTATTCCTATTCAACCAGTTCGGCGATCTGGAGCGGTGTTCCCTTCGCCCCGGCAATGTCCACAGTGCGACGGTTGGCGTGAGGTTCTGGAACCGGTCGTTGAGCGTTATCGGGAACGGAACCTGCGCCGCTACTTCCGAGGGGACGCCGCCTTTGCCGCACCGGACATCTACGAGTTCCTGGAAAGTGAGGGTTTTCTCTACGCGATCCGGTTGCCGAAGAACCAAATTCTTCAGGAAAGCATTGCCCACCTGCTGACCCGCCCCGTCGGTCGTCCCGCCGAACCATGTGCGGCGCTATTACGCCAGCTTCAGGTATCAGGCTGGAAGTTGGGACAGGAAGCGGCGCGTGGTGGCCAAGGTGGAATGGCACCCCGGCGAGTTGTGCCCCCGCGTCGGCTTTATTGTCACCAACCTGTCGCGGCCCGCCGAACGGGTGGTGGCGTTTTTATAATCACCGTGGGACAGCGGAGCAATACATCAAGGAAGGCAAATACGCCATCAAGTGGACCCGGCTGTCATGCAGCAAGTTCCGCAACAACGAGGTTCGGCTCCAGTTTTCACGCCCTGGCTTACAATCTGGGCAACTTCATGCGGACGCTTGCATTGCCGAAGGAGGTGGAACACTGGTCGCTGACCACGCTACGGGAAAAAGCTGGTGAAGATCGGGGCCAAAGTTGTCCCGCCATGGCCGTTATGTCACGTTCCAACTGGCCGAGGTCGCCGTGTCGAAAATCTTGTTCCAGAAAATCTTGGCCTTGATTGATGGTAACTACCCAGGTACCCCGCTCCTGACCGCGAGAGGATGATGTAGGTGGTCGCCGGGGCCGGGTTTCCGCCGCCGCGTCGTTGATCGTCTCTTGACTCCATAGAATCGGGCGTCTATGGGTTGCGCTCTCGTGTGACGGGAGCGGCGCGTGGGATATTTCGGGTCGAAGGCGACGAGCGGTCTGTGCCAGGCGCTGATTGCGCTGATGCCGCCGCACAGCGTTTACATCGAGAGCCACCTGGGGGGCGGTGCGCTGATGAAGCGCAAGCCAACGGGCGTGCGCTCGATCGGCAATCGACCGCGATGCGCAGGCGCTCGAGGCCTTTGCCTGTGACTACCCGGTCGAGTTGGTGCATGGCTGTGCCCATGCCTTTTTGGCCTCGTTCCCGTTTCTGGGCCCGGAGCTGGGTCTACAGCGATCCCCCCTATCTGCACGCGACCCGCCGTTCGGCACGGCGCTATCGCTTCGACTACGAGGAGGTCGACCATGTCGCGCTCCTGGACCTGCTCAAGGATCTGCCCTGCCAGGTGATGGTCTCGGGCCATCCCTCGGCGCTCTATGACGAGATGCTGGCGGGCTGGCGCAGTCTGGCGCTGCAGGTGACGACCCAGGCCCAGGTGCGGACCGAGGTCGTGTGGTTCAACTTCGCGCCCGACCGGGTGCATTGGGCGAGCTACGCAGGCCGGAACTTCACCGACCGCCAGCGCATCAAGCGTAAGGCGGCCAACTGGGGCCGGCGTTACAAGGCCTTGCCGGCGGGCGAACGCCTCGCGGTGCTGGCCGCCATGATGGCCGTCGATGCCGAGGACCCGTGACGCTGTCGCGCTGGCACGAGGACCTCGCCGGCCCATGACGAGGCCTTCGCGTGCCTGCAAGATCTTCTTGACCCCTCATCCTTCGCAACCACAGTCGTCAAGGCCTTCCGGGAATGGGGCCAGGGGCTGTTGCGCCTGGCCACGGCGCTCGTCCGGGAGAATGCCGCGCTCGAGCGGGAGAACGCGACCCTGCGGGACCGCATCGCCGAGCTCGAGCGGAGCGCGGCGCTTGACAGCACCACCAGCAGCAAGCCGCCCGCCAGCGACGGCCTGCGCAAGAAGAGCGGAACCCAGAGGCGCACCCGAAGCCCAGCGCGGCAAGTCCGGCAGGCCAAGCGGCGGCCAGCCGGGCCACAAGGGAACGACGCTGGCGCGGACCGAGAGCCCGGACCATGTTGTGGATCATGACCCCTCCGCCTGTTCGGGCTGCGGCGCACCGCTGTCGGACGCCGACCGTCACCGCGCGCCCGTCTGTCGACAGGTCTTCGATGTGCCCGAGCCACGCCCCCTGGAGGTCACCGAACACCGCGCCCATCGCTGCCTCTGCGGCGCCTGCGCCACCGTGACAGGAGCCGTCTTCCCGGACGGCGTGACCGCCCCGGTCCAGTACGGGCCACGCATCACCGCCTGGGTGAGCTACCTGCTGTACGCCCAGTTCGTTCCCGAGAAGCGCTTGGCCGAACTCATGAGCGACCTCTTCGCAGTGTCCATCTCCACAGCCACGATCACCGCCATGGGCTGGCGAACCGCCAGGCGCTTCGAGCCCTTCCTCGCCCATGTCGCAGACGTGATCCGCACAGCGGTCCCGGTCCAAGCACCTCCGACGAAACCGGCCTGCGGATCGCCGCCCGTACCCGCTGGCTCCACGTGCTGTGCACCCCATTCCTGACCGTCCTGCGCATCGGCGCGGGACGCGGCGATGTCGAAAAGGACCTCGAAGGCATCCTCATCCATGACGATTACGCCGCCTACTTCACCCTCAAGGGCGTGCGCCACGGCGCCTGCAACGCCCATCACCTGCGCGAACTCCAGGCCCTGATCGACATCGAGAAGGAAGACTGGGCAAAGGAGCATGCACCGCCTCCTTGAGCGCGCACACAGGGCTACCCGCTTCGCCCGTGAGAACGGCCGCGACGTGCCCGCCTCCCTGGTGGCCCGGATCTCGCGGGCCTGGGCCCGCATCCTCGACCACGCCATCGCCTTCCACGAGGCGCAGCCGCCGCTCCGGACCGGCAAGCGCGGACGAAAGAAACACCGCATCGGTCATAACCTCGCGCTCCGCCTCCGCAAGCACAAGGAGGGATGCCTGCGATTCCTCACCGACCCGCGCACGCCGTTTACGAACAATGAGGCCGAACGTGACCTCCGAATGGCCAAGCTGCGCCAGAAAATCTCCGGTGGCTTCCGCTCCGAGAGGGGTGCCTACAACTTCGCCAGAACGCGTGCCGTCATCGCCACCGCCCGAAAGCAAGGCTGGAACGTCCTCCAGACCCTGGTGCATCCCGATCCGATGCAACTAATCCCCCAACTGCGCCTCTGAGAACACCGGCACCGCTACCAGCCCGGACCCCCACGATCCCTCACATACAAACGCTCGGGGCCAATCAGACCTGGGTAGTTGACGATTGATGATCTACGCCGAAGCCCCGTTCCGGCGTAGGCCGAGGAAATTGACGGCAAGGTAGATAAAGACAGGAGAGGTGTGTCTGGATGGTGGAAATCTTTGCCAAATGGCCTTCCGAACGTGGTCAGCCCGCCAAAGTCGGGTCATCGGAGGGCTGCGAAGGGAATGGAGTTCCCGTGGCGGTGCAATGTAGATACGATTGCCATGGATTTGAAGGTTAGCTGGGAAATGTCGGCTTAAGTCATAGGGTCGGCCGTGGACCACCTGAGCAAGGAATGCCTGAGCGGTTTCCTGCACCTGCTCGAGACTCACGTTGCCCCCTGCACAGCGCGCAATTACATGACCAGCCTTCGCTCCGTAGCCCGCGCCATGAGGCCCGATGCGGGTCTGTCAGACCTGGACGCCGCAACCCGGCGGTTATGGCGTGATGCAAGGCCTGTCAGAGACAAGAGGGCACGGATCGTTCCGTCGCGCGACCTTTGGAGACTCGGCCGAGACCTCATGGAGGAATGCGATGAATGCACCACGAGGCCAAAGCAGCTGGGGCAGTATCGCGTGTCTGACGTCAGCGCCTTTGGGACGAATTGAGGTAATTGCATAACGGAGGATTTCTGGCTCATCGTAGTGACCGAAGGCAACGAAGATGAGACAGAAATCAATGAGCAAGAACGACCCGGCGGAGAGAACGGTTCGGGATATTCGGCGCAAGACACGCAAGCAGTATACGGCTGAGGAGAAGATCCGGATCGTGGTGTCGGGCCTGCGCGGCGAGGAGAGCATCGCCGCCTGGTGCCGCCGCGAGGCATCGCCGAGGGTCTGTATTACAGCGGGTCGAAAGAGTTTTTGGAAGCGGGCAAGAAGCGGCTCGCCGGCGACACCGGGCGCCAAGCGACCTCGGGCGAGGTTAAAGGCCTGGGCCAGGAGATGCGCGACTTGAAGGCGTTGGTCGCCGAACTTTCGCTGGAGAACCGTCTTCTCAAAAAAAACATGATCGGGCATGGGGGAGGCGAGGAATGAGGTATCCCGCATCCGAGAAGCTGGAGATCATCCGCCTGGTCGAGCAGTCCCACCTGGGCGTCGGGTCCACTTTGGACAAGCTGGGCATTCCGAAGACCACCTTTTATCGCTGGTACGATCGCTTTCTGGCCTTTGGCGACGCCGGTCTTGAGGATCGCAACAGCAGCCCGGGCCGGGTGTGGAACCGGATCCCGGATGATGTCCGGGGGCAGATCATCGATCTTGCCCTGGAGGAGACGCAACTGTCGCCCCGGGAACTGGCCGTCAGGTTGTGGAACGGCGTGCAAAGTTGATGGAGTGGACGCCTCCTCCCGACGGCATCGCAGTGTGCCAAGGTGGTGGCGTGACCAACCCCCGGAGGAGGAGGCGTCCATGGAACAGGTTAACATCATCGGGATCGATCTGGCGAAGCGCAGCTTTCAACTTCACGGTGCTCGGGCGGACGGTTCGGTCGCGTTCCGCAGGAAGGTGAGCCGGGAGAGGCTGCTGTACATTCTCGGCGCGCAGCAGCGATGCGTGGTGGCGATGGAGGCCTGTGCGAGCGCCCACTACTGGGGCCGGGAGATTTTGAAGCTCGGCCACGAAGTGAGGTTGGTCCCGCCGATCTACGTGAAGCCGTTCGTGAAGCGGCAGAAGAACGACGCGGCGGACGCGGAGGCGATCTGCGAGGCGGCGCAGCGCCCGACCATGCGCTTCGTGGCGGTGAAGGGGGAAGAGCAACAGGCAAGAGCGATGCTGTTCCACACGCGCGATCTTCTGGTGCGCCAGCGCACGCAGACGATCAACGCGCTACGTGGCCACCTGGCAGAGTTCGGCGTCATCGCGCCGCAGGGTGTGGCTCATGTCGGTCGGCTGGCATCGGCACTCGAGGATCCGGGTTCGGGACTACCGGGAGCGGTCCGCGCGCTGGGTGGCGTTCTGCTCGGTCAGATCGCTGACCTCGATGCGAAGATCGGCGGATTGGAAAAGGAGCTCCGCGCCTGCGCGCGTCAGGACGAGCAGGCGGCACGGCTCATGACCATCCCAGGGATCGGGCCGATCAACGCGATGGCGCTTCAGGCCTTCGCGCCGCCGATGGAGAGCTTTCGGCGCGGCCGCGACTTCTCTGCCTGGCTGGGCCTCGTGCCGCGACAGCACACGACCGGCGGCAAGCCAAGGCTGGGCAGGATATCGAAGATGGGCCAACGCGATCTGAGGCGCCTCTTGATCATCGGCGCCATGGCTGTCGTCAGCTCGGCGGTTCGTCGCGGCGAAACGAACGACCCCTGGCTGGCCAGGATGCTGGCGCGCAAGCCACGAATGCTTGTCGCGGTGGCGCTGGCCAACAAGATGGCGCGCATCGTCTGGGCGCTCATGACACGCAAGGAGACCTACCGAGGTTTCGCGCCGGCTGCTGCCTGACACGGCGGCAGCCTCGCGGAATGACGTCGGGGGTGTGAGCAGGTCGGAGGACGAGTAAGGGCAAACGGTCAATCGAGACGGGATCGGGAAAACCAGCGGTGGGTCAAGGGGCTTTCAAGCCCGCAAAATTGATCTTGGACCCGGTCTGCACATCTCCATACGGGCCTGCGGCGTCAAACCAGCCGCATCATGAGGCCGGACAGATGACCGCACCTGACCACATGCCCCAAGACGTTCAAAGAAATGCTTGCATCAACGGAGGCGTCCACAGATGACCCCTGTTGAGGGGTGATCGGCGTCCAAATTTGCCCCCCTGAGCCTGGCTAGTCCAAGTCACCTCGTTTTTGGGCGGACGAGGTGGTGGGGGATGTTGGTCGTGGAGACGATAGCGCGGATCCGGCGGGAGTATTTCGTCAAGGGGAAGCCGATCAAGGAGATCGTGCGGGACGTGAAGGTCTCGCGCAACACGGTGCGCAAGGTGATCCGTTCGCAGGCGACGGCGTTCACCTACGACCGGCGGGTCCAGCCGATGCCGAAGCTGGGGCCGTGGACGGCCGAGCTGGAGCGGATGCTGGAGGCCAACGAGACCAAGTCGAAGCGGGAGCGGCTGACGCTGCTACGGATCTCCGAAGCCCTCGAGGGTCTGGGCTATGGCGGCGGCTACGACGCGGTGCGGCGCTACGCCAAGGCGTGGCGGTGGCGCCGTTCGGCATCGACGGCGCAGACCTATGTGCCGTTGGTGTTCTCGCCGGGCGAGGCCTATCAGTTCGACTGGAGCCACGAGTACGTGGTGCTGGCGGGGGTGACGACCAAGGTCAAGGTCGCGCACGTCCGGCTGTGCCACAGCCGAATGTTCTTCGTCCGCGCTTATCCGCGCGAGAGCCAGGAGATGGTGTTCGACGCCCACGACCGGGCATTCCGGCTGTTCCAGGGTGCCTGCCGGCGAGGCATCTACGACAACATGAAGACGGCGGTGCAGACCGTCCTCATCGGCAAGGAGCGCGCGTTCAACCGGCGCTTCGTGCAGATGTGTGGCCACTACCTGGTCGAACCGACAGCATGCACGCCGGGAGCGGGATGGGAGAAGGGGCAGGTCGAGAACCAGGTCGGGATCATCCGCGGTCGGTTCTTCACCCCGCGGCTGCGCTTCAAGACCTACGACGAGCTCAACGCCTGGCTCTTGGACCAGTGCGTCGCCTACGCCCGGGGTCATCCCCACCCGGTGTTCAAGGACAGGACTGTCTGGCAGGTGTTCGAGGACGAGCGTCCGTCCCTGGTCGGCTATCGCGGGCCGTTCGACGGCTTCCACGCGGTCCCGGCGTCGGTGTCGAAGACCTGCCTGGTGCGCTTCGACAGCAACAAGTACAGCGTGGCGGCGCGCGCCGTCGGCCGTCCGGTCGAGGTCCATGCCTACGCCGATCGCATCGTCATCCGCCAGGACGGCGAGATCGTCGCCGAGCATGCCCGGCGCTTCGGCCGCGACCAGACCGTCTATGACCCGTGGCACTAGGTGCCCGTGCTGGCGAGGAAGCCCGGTGCGCTTCGTAACGGCGCGCCGTTCAAGGACTGGGCGCTGCCCGGCGCCCTGGGTCGCGTGCGCGTCCGGCTCGCCGGCCACGACGACGGCGACAGGCAGATGGTCGAGATCCTCACCGCCGTGCTGGCGGATGGGCTGGCGGCGGTGGAGGCCGCCTGTGCCGAGGCGCTCGCTGGCGGCGTGTGCAGCGCCGACGTCGTGCTCAACATCCTCAATCGTCGGCGCCAGCCGTCCGAGACGGCGCCGATCCCGACGCCCGCGAACCTGCGTCTTCGCTTTGAGCCGGTGGCCGATTGCACCCGCTACGACCGCTTGAGGGGGGTCGGCCATGGAGCGCCATGAGGTCCTGGAGATGATGGCCGCACTCAAGCTCGCCGGCATGCGCGACGCGTTCGACGAGGTGCTCGCCGACGGCCTCAAGCGCCAGCATCCGATGCAGCGAATCATCGGCGAGCTGTTGAAGGCCGAGATCGCCGACAAGCAGGCGCGATCCATCAAGTACCAGATGAGTGGCGCCAAGCTGCCGCTGGCCAAGGAGCTGGCCGACTTCGACTTCACCGACACCCCGGTCAACGAGCCGCTGGTCCGCGAGTTGGCGGTCGGCGGCTTCCTGGCCAACCAGCGCAACGCCGTGCTGATCGGCGGCACCGGCACCGGCAAGAGCCATCTCGCCGTCGCCATCGCGCGGGCCTGCATCCGCGATGGCGCCCGGGGCCGCTTCTTCAACGTCGTCGACCTGGTCAACCGGCTCGAGGCCGAAGCCCGCGCCGGCCGCCAGGGCCGGCTCGCCGATCAGCTGGCCCGGCGCGACCTCGTCATCCTCGACGAGCTCGGCTACCTGCCCTTCGCCCAAACCGGAGGCCAGCTGCTGTTCCACCTCGTCAGCCGGCTCTACGAGCGCACCTCGATCATCGTCACCACCAACCTGACCTTCGGCGAATGGCCGTCCGTCTTCGGCGACGCCAAGATGACCACCGCGCTCCTCGATCGTCTGACGCACCACTGCGAGATCATCGAGACCGGAAACGACTCCTGGCGCTTCAAGAATCGGTCCTAAAGGCAACCGATCCACCTGCGGCCCGGTCGCCCAGGTGGGCCCACAGGAACCTCCCACACGCGGTCCGCCGCCAGCCGCGTGGTGGGCGCGTCGGCCCGCGCGCGGGCCCCTCCTATGGACTACCTGTACGACCTCCGCCGTGCATCCCCAAAGGGGTCAACATTGCACGCCCATAGGGGGTCAATGTTCAACGCCGATTGACAGTGATGGAGCCCAAGGCCTCGCGAGCTTGCCGCCCGCACCCACGAACTGATCGCCTTCATGACCGGAGAGCTCGGCATCAAGCGCATGGAGGGCCGCTTCGAGGGGGCGGTGACCTATCACCACTCGTGCTCTTCGCTGCGCGAGATCGGCATCCGCGACGAAGCGCGCGACCTCCTGGTCGGGATCGAGGGACTCGAACTCCGCGAGCTTGACGGCGCGGAACAGTGTTGCGGCTTTGGCGGCACGTTCTGTGTCAAATACCCCGAAATCTCGATCGACATGGTGGCGCGCAAGACCGCCGCCATCGCCGCCACCGGCGCTGGGACGGTGCTAGCCGGCGATCTCGGCTGCCTCCTCAACATCGGCGGGCGCTTGAGCCGCGAGGGCGCTCCCGTCGAAGCCCGTCACGTCGCCGAAGTGTTGGCCGGCATGACCGATACGCCGCCCATCGGCGGACGCCGCTAGATGGAGATCACGAGCGAGCGCTTCAAGGACAACGCCACGGCCGCGCTTGCCGACCCCCATCTGCGCGAGGCGTTGGGGATGATCGAGACCAACTTTGGGCGTAACCGCGCGCGCGCGATCGCCCGCCTGCCCGAGTTCGACGCGCTGCGCGACGAGGCGCGGGCGATCAAGGACCACGTCATCGCGCCACCTCGATATCTATCTCGAACATTTCGAGGCCAAGGTGAAAGAGTCGGGCGGCGTCGTTCAATTGGTGCGCCACGCCCGAGGAGGCATGCCAAACTGTTCTTGATTTGTGCCAAAGTGTTGGCGCCCGCACCGTCACCAAGGGCAAGTCGATGGTGGCCGAGGAGATCGGCCTCAACGATTTCCTCATCGCCAACGGCATCGAGCCGGTCGAAACCGATCTCGGCGAGTACATCATACAACTAGCGGGAGAAACACCGGGACACATAGTCGCTCCCGCCGTGCATAAAACCAAGGCTCAGGTCGCGGAACTGTTCCACGAACACCATCGCGACCTCGATCCCGACCGCTCGCTCGAAGATCCGGCCGATATCGTCGCCGAGGGCCGCGCGGTGCTGCGCCAACGGTACCTCGCGGCGGACGCCGGCATCACCGGCGCCAACTTTCTGGTCGCCGAGACCGGCTCGACTGTCATCGTCACCAACGAGGGCAACGGCGATCTGACCATGACGCTGCCGCGTATGCACATCGTCACGGCCGGCATCGCAAAGGTCGTGCCGACCCTGGAGGACACGGCTACCATCCTGCGGGTGCTGGCGCGCTCGGCCACCGGCCAGGAGTTCTCGGCGTACACCACGATCGCCACCGGGCCGCGCCGGCCGGGCGATCTCGATGGTCCTGAGTCCTTCCACGTGGTCCTGCTCGATAACGGCCGCGCCGATCTGATCGGCACCGAATTTCAAGACGTGCTGCGCTGTATCCGATGCGGCGCCTGCCTCAACCACTGTCCGGTATTCGGCGCGATCGGCGGCCAGGCCTATGGCTGGGTCTACTCGGGCCCGATCCGTGCTGTCCTGACGCCGGCCCTGATCGGGCTCGACAAGGCCCACCACCTCCCCAGCGCGTCGAGCTTCTGCGGGCGCTGCGAGGAGGTGTGCCCGATGCAGATCCCGCTCCCCAAGATGATGCGCCATTGGCGCGAAAAGGCGTTCGCCGCGCGCATTACGCCAGCGCGAGAGCGCATGGCCCTGGGCCTGTGGGTTTTCGTCGCCCGCCGGCCGCGCCTGTACCGCGCCGTGTGCGCCATCGCGGCGCGATTGCTCGCGCGTCTCGGCGGGCGCGAGGGTCGGCTGCGGGCGCTGCCGCTGGCCGGCGGCTGGACAGCGGGGCGCGATTTGCCGGCGCCCGAGGGCCGGACCTTTCACAGTCAGTGGCGAACCCAGCGTCGATCCAGGCGCTGGAGCTAGCCGGTTGGTCGCGAGGGAGGCGATTCTGGGGCGGCTGCGGCGCGGCCTTGGCCGTGAGACAGACACGGCCGCTTACGCCGAAGTCGAGCGCCGCCTGGCTACGCCGACCGCCAACCTGATTCCGCGGCGGGGCCGGCCACCCGCCGCCGAGCGCATCGAGCGCTTCATCGAAATGGCCGAGGTCGCACAGTGTACCCTGGCCCGCATCGAGAACGCGGCGGCGTTGCCGGCAGCGGTGGCCGAGTGGCTTGGTGGCCACAACCTGGCGGCGGCGCTGGTCATGGCCGCCGACCCGGCGCTTGATCGCGCGCCGTGGGCGGCCGCCCAGCCGCTGTTGTCGATCCGCCGCGGCGCGCCGATGGAGGCCGACGCCGTCAGTCTCAATCGGGCGCTAGCCGGGATCGCCGAGACCGGAACGTTGATGCTGGCCTCCGGCCCCGGCGCGCCGACCAGCCTCAATTTCCTGCCTGAGAATCACATCGTGGTCGTCGATGCCGCCGCTATCGTCGGCGGCTACGAGGAGGCGTTCGCGCGCCTCCGCGCGGCGCACGGGGCACAGGACGGAACGGCGCTGCCGCGCGCCGTCAATCTCATCACGGGGCCCTCGCGCACCGGCGACATCGCGCTTAAGATCGAGCTGGGCGCACATGGCCCTCGGCGGTTGCATATCGTGATTGTGGACAGAGGTTTCGAGGCCGACGATGGCGCCGCGCCGACCTAACCGGCTGCGGCCCACGGCGACCACGTCGGGCGCGGCGGATCGCGCCCTGTTCAGCCGCGCCATGCGCGATGTCCGCCCGCTGCGCGGCGGTGCGCCGGGGACGCCCGTCCCGGAGGGCGCGGAGTTTCCAACGCCTCGGGCGCTGGTCGTTGACGAGGGCGTGGGTTTGCCACCCCTGCCGCTCCCTCTGCCGTCGCCGTTGTCGCCAACGTTTTCTTCGGGAGCGCGCGCGCGCGCCGCGCCGTATTCCAACATCGACGCCGGGCTCGACAAGCGCACCGCCCAACGGCTCAAGCGCGGCAAGCTGCCGATCGAGGCGCGTCTCGACCTGCACGGCCACACCCAACTCCGGGCCCATCGTGCGCTCCACACCTTCCTCGACGCGGCCGTCGCCGCCGGAATGCGGTGCGTGCTGGTGGTCACGGGCAAGGGCTCGGCGTTGCGACACGAGGAAGCCGAGTCGCCGTGGACGGTGTCGAGCGGCGTCCTGCGCGAGGCGGTGCCGCGCTGGCTGGAGGAGCCGGCGAACCGGGCGCGCATCATCGCTTTTTATCCCGCCCAGGCCCGCGACGGCGGCGGCGGCGCGCTCTACCTGCTGTTGCGACGCCAGCGCGCGAAGGGGGCGGCGGAGACCGGCTCGTGACGCCGTTCGGCGCGGCCATTCGCCGGTTGCGCGCCGCTCGCCGCCTTTCGCTCAAACGCATGGCGAGCGATCTCCAGCTGTCGCCGGCCTATCTCTCGGCCCTCGAACACGGCCATCGGGGCCGACCCTCGGCCGCGCTGGTGATCCAAATTTGCAGCTATTTCAATATTATATGGGACGAGGCCGACGATCTTGAGCGCCTGGCGGCGATCTCGCATCCCCGCGTCGTGGTCCGCACCGCCGGTCTTTCGCCGCGCGCCACCGAGCTCGCCAACCGTCTGGCGGCGGGCATCGGCGAGCTCTCAGAGTGCGAGCTCGAGGGACTGCTCGGCCTGCTGGAAGCGGCCGCGCCGCCGCGCGAGCACTGACGGGCACGGCCATTGTCAGGTACGGCATTGAAAGGCGGGGCCGGCGCTCTCACTTGAGACACCGGCGGTATGACATGACCAGCGCAGCACAGACAGGTTCGGCGCAGGCGGCCCTGTTGCCGCCGGCCGCCCCGACGCGAGCGGCGGCGGACAGCACGCAGCGGCGCGATCACCGCCTGCGGCTGCCGATCGCTTGGGTGCTGATCGTTGGCTTCGGCGGCTTGGTCGCGCTGGCGGTGGCGAGCGTTCTGTTTGTCGGTGCCTTGAGCAACGTCCAGAACACCTTCACGCTCCTTCACCAGTCGGGGACGTTGCGGCTTGACACGATCGAGACCCACATCCGCGACCAGCTCGACCCGGTCGAGTGCCTGGGCCGGGGCCTTGCCGCCCGGATCGCCGCCGGCAGCCTCGATGCCGAGGATTCCGCGCAGTTCCGCGCCACCTTGCGCGGCGTCCTCGGTGCGCTGCCGCAGCTGACCGGCATCGGTTATGCGACGCGTTCCGGCCGAGCGGTGGCGATCGGCTACTGGACCGGGCGCGACGGCGAGGCGACGCTCCAGGACTACTCTGATGATCCGCTGATGCGGGCCCATCTCAAAATGGTGGCCGGCGCCAGGGAGCCGCTGTGGTCGGACCCCGTATGGCTCGACGAGCTTGATCAGGTGATCCGGTCCTCACATTGCTGAGGCTCGAGCACATGGAGGCGGTATTGGCGGGCGGCGATTTGCCGCACACCGTGGCGCTTCCGGAAGAAGGCCGCCGGCCCGAGATCTTGTTGCTCGGACGCCGCGTCGACGGCTACGGCGCGCAACCGTGGGTGATCGGCCAGCAATACCGCATCGAGGATATCGATCGGGTGCTCAAGCGGCTGTTCGGCTCGATTTTCGTCGGTGTCGTCATCCTCCTCGTTTCCGTCGCGGTCGCCTTTTTCGTCGGCCGCCGCATTGTCCGCCAGATTTGCCACCTCGTCGCCGCCGCCGAGCGCCTGCGGACGCTGGAGTTCGCCGAGGCGCTGGACGTGCCCAAGAGCTGGCTCCGCGAGCTCGACGACGCCGGGCGCGCCTTCAACGCGATGTTGACCGCGATGCGCTGGTTCGAGATGTATGTGCCCAAGTCGCTGGTCCTGCGCCTCATGCAGAGCGGCGGCATCGTCACCTCCCAAGAGCGCCAGGTGAGCGTGATGTTCACCGACATTCGCGGTTTCACGCCGCTGGCGCAGACCTTGAGCGCGACCGAGGTGGCCGATCTGTTGAACCAGCACTTCTCACTCTTGTCGCGCTGTATCGAGGCCGAGGGCGGCACGGTGGACAAGTTCATCGGAGATTCGGTGATGGCGTTTTGGGGCGCGCCCGAGGATCAGCCCGACCACGCGCTCCGCGCGCTCCGCGCCGCCGAGGCTATTCAACGCGCGGTCGCCGCCGATAACCGCCGTCGCGAGGGCGCGGGCCTGGCGCCGCTCAAGGTTCGCATCGGCATCAACTCAGGCCCAGCAATCGTTGGCAACATCGGCTCGGCGAGCCGGATCAACTACACGTTGATCGGCGATACGGTGAATACCGCCGAGCGCCTGGAACACGTCGCCAAATCGCTACATCAAGACGAAAACGTGATCGTGTTGGTGAGCGAGGCGGCGGCGCGCGAACTCCCCGACCACGGCCTGGTGGCCCTGGGCGAGCACGAGCTGCGCGGCCGCGCCGGCCGCACCGCCGCCTACCGCCTCCCTGAGCGGGGATAGGAGATCGCTCCCGCGCGCGGTGTCCGATCCTTCGAGACGCAGCCCTTCGGGCCGCTCCTCAGGATGAGGGAAACGACGAAGAGGCGCGCCGTCTCGAAGCATGAGTTGGTCGGAATAGAGCGCCCTACAGGATGAAGCGGGAGAGGTCGGTGTCCTTGGCGAGGTCGGCGACGCGCTCGCGGACGTAGGGCGCGTCGATCTTGATGCGGGCGCCGGCCTGATCGGAGGCGCTGAAGCTGATTTTCTCTAACAAGCGCTCCATGATCGTGTGCAGGCGGCGCGCGCCGATGTTCTCGACGCTTTTGTTGACCTCGGCGGCGAGATCGGCGATCTGCTCGATCGCGTCGTCGGTGAATTTGAGCGTGACCCCCTCGGTCGCCATTAGCGCCGTGTATTGGATAATCAGGTTCGCCTCGGGCTCGGTCAGGATGCGCTTGAAGTCGTCGCGGTCCAACGCCTTGAGCTCGACGCGAATCGGCAGCCGTCCCTGCAACTCGGGCAACAGGTCCGAGGGTTTGGCGAGGTGAAAGGCGCCCGAGGCGATGAACAGGATATGGTCGGTCTTGACCGCGCCGTGCTTGGTCGCGACCGTGGTGCCCTCGATTAGCGGCAAAAGGTCGCGCTGAACGCCCTCGCGGCTGACATCGGCGCCGACCCGTTCCGAGCGCGCCGTGATCTTGTCGATCTCGTCGAGGAAGACGATTCCGTCCTGCTCCACCATCTCGATCGCCGTGCGCACTGTTTTGTCGGGGTCGAGCAGACGGTCGCTCTCTTCGGCGAGCAGCACCTCGTAGGACTCGGAGACCGACAGGCGGCGCGGCTTGCTGCGCTGCCCGAACGCTTTGCCGAGCATTTCGTTGAGGTTGATCATCCCCACCTGGCCGCCTGGCATCCCGGGGATATCCATGGTCGGCATGCCGGCGGCGGCGCTCTCCTGCACGTCGACCTCGATCTCCTTGTCGTCGAGCTCGCCCTCGCGCAGCATCTTGCGGAACTTGGCCCGGGTCTCGCTGCTCGACTGCTCGCCGACCAGTGCATCCAGCACCCGCGCCTCGGCCGCGACCTCCGCCTTGGCGTTGACCTCGGCGCGGCTGCGCTCCTTGACCATGCTAATAGCGAGTTCGATGAGGTCGCGGATGATCTGCTCGACGTCGCGCCCGACGTAGCCGACCTCGGTGAACTTGGTCGCCTCGACTTTGAGGAAGGGGGCTTGCGCGAGCCGCGCCAGCCGCCGGGATATCTCGGTCTTGCCGACGCCGGTGGGCCCGATCATCAGGATGTTCTTGGGCAGGACCTCGTCGCGCAGCTCTTCAGGCAGCTGCTGGCGCCGCCAGCGGTTGCGCAGGGCGATGGCGACGGCGCGTTTGGCGTCACCTTGGCCGATGATGAAGCGGTCGAGCTCGGACACGATCTCGCGCGGGCTGAAGGCGGTCATCGGGTGCTCAGGCTCTCCACGACGACGGTCTCGTTGGTGTAGACGCAGATGCCGGCGGCGATCGCCATCGCCCGCCGCGCCACCGCCTCGGCGTCGAGGTCGTCGCGCTCGATCAGCGCCCGCGCGGCGGCGAGGGCATAATTGCCACCCGAACCGATGCCGATCAAGCCGTCCTCGGGCTCTAGCACGTCACCGGTGCCGCTCAGCACCAGGCTGGTGTCGCGGTCGGCCACCGCCATCATCGCTTCCAGCCGCCGCAGATAGCGATCGGTACGCCAGTCCTTGGCCAGTTCGACCGCCGCGCGCGTGAGCTGTCCGGCATGTTGCTCCAGTTTGCTCTCCAACCGCTCAAACAGCGTGAAGGCATCGGCCGTCGCCCCGGCGAAGCCCGCGATCACCGCGCCGTCGGCCAGCCGCCGCACCTTGCGCGCGTTCGACTTGATGATGGTGGCGCCGAGCGAGACCTGGCCATCGCCCGCGACCACCACCGTTGCGCCCTTGCGGACCGCGAGAATGGTCGTGCCATGCCACACGGGGATGTCCGATGCCGTCATGGATGCCGCCGTTGGGTGATGAACGCGCCCGCGCGGTCCTCGGCGCGGGCGCTGGCGCTCGGGTTGACCCCCACGATGTGGTGATTTTCCGGCATCGGTCAAGACCGCACACTTCGGGGCGCGGCCAGCCGAGCGACAGTTTGCGTCAATTCCGTGGAATGGGGCAGCGAGAAATGGCGGTGAGCGGCGGTGCGGGCGACGATGGGTCTCGGATGGGGCCGGAGGCTGCAGGGCGATCGGGGACTGGGCCGCGGCCGGGGACTGGGCGGCGGCCGGGGGTCGAGCAGCTATGGCAGACGTTGGATTGGCTCGGGCTGGTCGACGAACTCGCCACCCGGCGCATCGACCGCACCCTGCGGGCGGCGGGTTTGACGTTTCCGCAGTTCGTGCTGCTGAGCCACTTTACCCAGGCGCCCGGCCGTCCCCGCACCCTGACCCGCATTGCCCGCGCGCTGCGCGCCAATCAGCCCAAGATCACCAAGCGCGCTCGCCAGCTGGTCGAGCGGGGGTATCTGCATGTCCAACCCGGCGCGACCGACCGGCGGGTTAAGCGGCTGACCACCACCCCAGCGGGCCGTGCTGCCTTCCGCGCCGCCGGCGCACGGCTCGCGCCCGAGATCGAGCGTATGTTCGCCGATTGGGACACCGACGACGTGGAGCGCCTGAACACCCACCTGTTCCGCCTCAAGACGTGGCTGGACCAAAACCAAAACGACCATCGATCCGCCGTTGAACCGCCTCCGGCCGACGACCTTTGAGAGACCGCCAGTTTCTGCTACAAGGCGGAATGGCGGCGACCCCGAACAAGGCGGTGAAGCTCGCGACTGGGCGTGGCGCGCGCATCGAGCGCACGACCACCGAGACTGCGGTCGTGGTGTCGGTCGATCTCGACGGCACCGGCAGCCACCAGATCGCCACCGGCATCGGCTTTCTTGACCACATGTTGGAGCAGCTTTCGCGCCACAGCCTGATCGATCTTGAGGTGCGGGCGGAGGGCGACCTGCACATCGATTTTCACCACACCAACGAGGACGTGGGACTAGCGGTGGGTTCGGCGGTTAGCGATGCCTTGGGCGACCGCGCCGGAATCAACCGGTATGGCGCCGCCCTGGCGCCCATGGACGAGGCGCTGACCCGGGTCACCCTCGATGCGTCCAACCGGCCCTATCTGGTGTGGAAGGTGAATTTGGGAGCGGCCAAGCTAGGTGAAATGGACACCGAGCTGTTCAAGGAATGGTTCCAGGCCTTCGCCCAGTCGGCGGGCCTTACCCTGCACGTCGAGAACTTGTATGGCGAGAACAGCCACCACATCGTCGAATCGTGCTTCAAGGGCTTGGCGCGGGCGCTGCGCCAGGCGGTGGAGATCGACCCCCGCCGCGCGGGCGCCGTGCCCTCGACCAAGGGCGTGCTCCGCCGCGGCTGATTCGAGGCGGCCGTGATGCGCATATACACTGTTCACGAGCGTCCACGCCTCGGGCCCGAGGGCGACGAACTCATCTTCGTTAAGGAGGGCTTCGCTTGGGGCGCCTTCCTGGCGTCGCCGGTGTGGGCGATCCACCATGGACTCTGGGCCGTTCTGGCCCTGGTGGTGGTGGTTTCCGCGCTGCTCTGGCTGGCGGCGAGCGTGCTGAACTTGGGCGGGGCCGTCACGGCATCGGTCGTGGTCGCGCTACAACTGTTGTTCGGCTGCCACGCCAACGACCTGCGCCGGTTGATCCTGGCGCGCCGCGATTTTCGCCGCGTCGCCTCGGTGGCGGCCGAGAATGTGCCCGCCGCCGAGGCGCGGTTCTTGACGGCGGCGCCGGTCGCCCGCCATCAGGAGCCAGCCTATGAGCCGGTCATCGGGTATCCTTAGCCGCCGGGCTTGACGTTGGGACTCCTGACGGAGGAGATTCAGTGCCTTCGCGGCCCGCCGTGCCCCGACCACACCGACGTGAGACATGAGTATCGCCATTGTCGACTACGGCTCGGGCAACCTGCGTTCGGCGGCCAAAGCCTTCGAACGCGTCGTTCATGAGAGTGGCCAGGCGCGCAGGGTCGCGGTGACGGCCGAGCCTGAGGTTGTCGCCAGTGCCGATCACGTGGTGCTGCCGGGGGTGGGCGCGTTCGCCGATTGCCGCGCCGGCATCGATGCGATCCCCGGCATGGCGGCGGCGCTGGAAGAGGTCGTGGCAGGGCGGGGTCGGCCGTTTCTGGGCATTTGCGTGGGCATGCAGCTGATGGCGAGCACCGGCCTTGAGAACGGGCGTCATCGGGGCTTTGGCTGGATCGATGGCGAGGTGGACCGGCTGTGGTCGACCGCCGCCCGCCTCGGCGAGGCCACCGGCATTGAGGACAAAGAGGAGAGCGCCGCGTGCCGGGCGCTCGGCGGCCGGCTGCCCCACATGGGCTGGAACCAACTGGTGCTCGACCAGCCCTTGCACCCGGTTCTGGCGGGTATAGCAGGCGGCGACCACGCCTATTTCGTCCATTCCTTTGGCTTTCGCTGCGCCGATCCCGGGCATGTTCTGGCTCATGCCGAGTATGGCGGCGCGATCACCGCCGCGATCGGGCGCGACAACTTGGTGGGCACCCAGTTTCACCCCGAAAAAAGCCAAGCGACCGGGCTCCGCCTGATCGCGAACTTTCTGCGTTGGCGGCCATGACGCAGCAGTCGAGCGTCGAGCAGATCACCGCGTTCGAGGATGCCGACCTCGAGGATCTGTGTCAGGCCACCGTTGAGGCGATTATCGACGGCCTCGGCTTTGAATGGTTGAAATCGCCGGGCCGCGCCGCGCTCGAACGATATTGGAGCGGGGTTTTGCTGGTGCCGGAGCGACGGCTGTTCGTGGCCCGGCTGGACGGCACTATCGTCGGCACCGCCCAATTGATCCTACCGACGCGCTCCAACGAGGCCGGCGCTTTCGATGTCACGCTGACCGGGTTCTTCATTCGCCCCTGGGCGCGCGGCCACGGCCTGGCCCGCCGGCTCCTGACCGAAGTCGAGAATGCCGCGCCCAAGCCGGGTATCAAGCAGATCAGCCTGGTCGTGCGGGCGACCCAGGAGGCGGCGATCCGGCTCTATGAATCGGCCGGCTACGTGCGCTGGGGGGTCAAGCCGAAATATGCCCGGGTCGGGCGCGGGTACATCGCCGGCTACTACTACATCAAGGATCTGGAGGGCGCGCGCCGTGGCAAGGGTGCGCGCGCCCAAATGCCCAAACTGCTCATGCCCAAACTGCTCGGGCCGCCGGCTCGGGCCAAGCCGGCTCGGGCCAAGCCGGCTCCAAGCCGGCTCGGGCCAAGCCGGCTCGGGCCAAGCCGGCTCGGGCCAAGCCCAATCCGGCCGGTTCGTAGCGAAAATGCTGATTTACCCCGCGATTGATCTTAAGGGCGGGGCCTGCGTGCGCCTGCTGCGCGGCGACATGGCGACGGCCACCGTCCACAACCTTAATCCGGCCGATCAGGCGCGCCGTTTTCAGGAGTTCGGCTTCCGCTGGCTACATCTCGTCGATCTCGATGGGGCGGTGGCCGGGCGAGCCGTCAATGGCGAGGCCGTCGCGGCGATCCTGGCGGCCGTGTCGATGCCGGTCCAACTCGGCGGCGGCATCCGCGATATGGCGGCGATCGAGGGCTGGTTGGCGCGGGGCGTCGCGCGCGTCGTCCTGGGCACGGCGGCGGTGCGCGAGCCCAGCCTGGTGGTTGAGGCGTGTCGCGCCTTTCCCGGCCGCATCGTGCTTGGCCTCGACGCCCGCGCGGGGCGCCTCGCGGTCGCCGGCTGGGCCGAACAGTCGGAGATCGAGGCGATCGCCTTCGCCCAGCGCTTCGAGAGCGATGGGTTGGCCGCCATCGTCTATACCGATATTGCGCGCGACGGGGCGTTGGGCGGCCCCAATGTCGCGGCGACCCGGGCGCTGGCCGCCGCCGTGTCGGTGCCGGTGATCGCCTCGGGCGGCGTTTCCAGCCTCGATGACCTGCGCGAGCTAGCGGCCGAGCGCATCGCCGGCGCGATCGTTGGCAAGGCGTTCTATACCGGGGCGATCGATCCCACAGCGGCCCTCGGGTTGGAGGTTGAAGCGCTAGAGGTGGGGAATGCTTAAGGCCCGCATCATTCCCTGTCTCGACGTGAAGAACGGCCGCGTGGTCAAGGGCGTCAATTTCGTCAATCTGGTTGACGCCGGCGAGCCGGTCGCCCAGGCCAAGCTCTACGACGCGGAAGGGGCCGATGAGCTCTGCTTTCTCGACATCACGGCGAGCCACGAGAACCGCGAGACCATCTACGACGTGGTCGGGCGCACCGCCGAGGCCTGCTTCATGCCGCTCACCGTCGGCGGCGGGGTGGCGACCATCGAGCACGTCCGCAAGCTCCTGCTGGCTGGGGCCGACAAAGTCTCCGTCAACACCGCTGCCGTCGCTGATCCCGATTTTGTCGCCGCGGCGGCCGCCAAGTTCGGCTCCCAGTGCATCGTCGGCGCGATCGACGCCAAGCAGGTGGCACCGGCGCGCTGGGAGATATTCACTCATGGCGGCCGGCGCGCCACCGGGATCGACGCGGTCGATTTCGCTCGCCGTGTGGTCGGGTGCGGCGCGGGCGAAATCCTGCTGACCTCGATGGACCGCGACGGCACCAAACAGGGTTTTGATCTGGCGCTCACCCGCGCCGTGGCCGACGCGGTGCCGGTGCCGGTCATCGCTTCGGGCGGCGCTGGCGCTGTCGAGCACCTGGCGGCGGCCGTCCGCGAGGGCCACGCCACCGCCGTCCTGGTCGCCTCGATTTTTCATTTCGGCGAGATCACGATCGCCGCCGCCAAGGCGGCGATGGCTGCCGCTGGCGTCCCGATGCGCCCGATCGCGCCGGCGTGAGGGCGACGATGGCCGACGACACGCTCGGCGTGGTCATCGAGCGGCTGTTCGCGGTGATCGAAAGCCGCCGGGACGGCGATCCGAGCCGGTCCTACACGGCCGAGCTATTGGCGGGGCCCGAGGCGCGCATCGCCCAGAAGATCGGCGAGGAAGCGGTCGAGACGGTGATCGCCGCGCTGGGCCCTGAGCACGAGGCGGTGGCGCGGGAGAGCGCCGATCTTCTGTATCATCTCATGGTGTTGTGGGCGCGGCGTGGTCTCACACCGGCCGATATCGGCGTCGAGCTGGCGCGCCGCGAGGGCGTCTCGGGTCATGACGAAAAGGCCGGCCGATCACGCCCATCAGGCCCATCAGGCCCATCAAGGAAGCCGGAGGTGAAATGACCTACGATCCGGAGAACGTGTTCGCGAAAATTCTGCGCGGTGAGCTGCCATGTAACAAGGTCTACGAGGACGACTACGCGCTCGCGTTTCACGACATCGAACCGCAGGCCCCGGTCCATGTGCTGGTGATTTCCAAGGGCGATTATGTCTCGATGGACGATTTCAGCGCCACCGCGCCGACCGACATGGTGGCCGGGTTTTTCGCCGCCGTTGGCCGGGTCGCCCGCGAGCTTGGTGCCGAGAAGGACGGCTACCGCCTGCTCGCCAACCACGGCGCCGACGCCAACCAAGAGGTGCCGCACTTCCACGTTCACATCTTCGCCGGGCGCAACCTTGGCGCGATGCTCGCGCGTCGCTAGCGGACCGCGCCCGCGCCGCCCACGGACCGCGTCCGCGCGGCGAAGAGCCGATCAGTCGGCGGCCGCCTCGACCCGCCGGGAGCCTTTGGCGGGCTCCAGTACTGGCAGCTGGCGGGCGTCCTCGATCACGAACACGTCCATCGGCTCGTCACGGCCGCGAACCGTGAGTTGGCGGCGCGGGAAGGCGGAAAGATCGACCTCGGCTAGCGATAGCGGCATTTCGCGCGCCCCGCCCAGCGCCTCGCGGCATCCTCTCTTGACCCCGCCGCGCACCCCGAACAGCGCCATCACGCCATCGCCGATGAACTTGTCGAGCTGGCCGCCGGCGCGCTCGATCGGCGCCCCCATGGCTCGGAAGTACTGGTTGAGCACGAACACCACGTCATAGGGCAGCTTCTTTTCGGGAAACTGGGTAAACGAGCGCATGTGGGCGAACAGAATCGCGATCTCGCGCTCCGATCCCTGAAGGTAGGTGGACCGCCGGTGGCCATCCGCCGGCTGCGCCGTCGCCGCCAACAGGGGCGTGACCGAGATATCGTGGTCGGGGCAAATCTGGCACGCGAGACGGACGTTGTCGGGAGCGCCGATCCGCTTGAGGACGCGGGCCTCTTCCTCGCGCGGCGGCGGCAGGTGCTCCAGGCCGTGAGCGATCCGCACCCGACAGGTGGAACAGCGCCCGCGCCCGCCGCACCCCGAGGCGTGGGGGATGCCAGAAATACGGCTGGCTTCGAGGACGCTGAGGCCGGGCGTGACGGTGACCGTGCGGGCGTCGGGGTAGGTGATGGTGACCGTGATCGCGCGCTGCGCGAGCACGTGGCGCGCCAGCCGCGCGACGACGACCGCCACCAGTATTGCGGCCATGCCCCAATACGATGCGCGGACCGTGTCCAGCGCCCAGGCCAGGCCCTCGGCGCTGGGATAGTTGATCTCGGCCGCCACCGCCTCGGCCCACGCCAGTTGTTCGAGCAGGATCGCGACCTCGCGCAAGCCGGCGGCGACCCCGGCCAGAAAAAAGGCAGGCCACAACAGCGCCACGGTGAACAGCCACGGCGCCCAGCCGGCCGCGTACCAGGGCTTCAACTTGAGCCAGAAGTGCAGGCCGACGCAGCCGTGAAACCACGCCAGCAGTAGGGCCGCGACGAGCCGAATACCCTCGATCGGATCGCTGACCCAGACGGCGATCAGCACCCACGCATAGAGATCGTTCAGGTCGTGCAACTCGTAGAGCCGCGATTGCCGATCACGTGCAACGCCAGCAGCGGCGAGATCGCGAACCCGGCGATGAACTGCAGGACCTAGCGCATCGGCATTCGCAATGAGCGGCGGCGGAACAGGGCGTAGAGCACCAACCCGAGGTGGACGCTCAGCGCGCCATACAGCACGAGGGTTCCGACCGGATTGCGCCAAACACCAGGAAGTAGTTCCGGCCCCACTCCATCGCGTTGAGCGAGATCAACCCCAGCGCGTGGTTGAGGAGATGGGTGGCGACGTAAACGAGGAGCACCACACCGCTCGTCAGTCTGGCGCGGGCGATCCAATCCAACCCGCGCGCGCCGCCGGCGGCGGACGGCCGGGCTTTGGCCGTGCCGCTGGCGTTGGCATGGGCGCGTGCGGGTCGGTCTGGGCTGGCGTCGGTCAGTTGGGTTTCTCTTCGGCTAGCGCGGCGAGGTCGCGCTCGGGACGGGCGCCGAAATGGCTGATGATCTCGCCCGCGGCGCGGCCGGCCAGGCGGCCGCATTCCGGGAGATTCAGGCCGCAGGTATAGCCGTAGAGGAACCCGGCGGCATAGAGATCGCCTGCGCCGGTGGTGTCGACGACGCGCTCGACCGGCTCGGCGTCGATGACGTGAACCTCGCCGTTGGCGACCACGATAGAGCCCTTTTCGCTGCGGGTCAGCGCCGCGATCTTGCAGTGGCCGGCGACCATCTGGAGGGCGTCGTCGAACCGCTCGACCTGATAGAGCGACAAGATCTCGCTCTCGTTGGCGAACAGGATATCAACATGCTCGCGCGTGAGTTCAAGGAACTCGGCGCGGTAGCGGTCGACACAAAAGGCGTCGGAGAGGCTGAGCGAGACCTTGCGCTCGGCCTCGTGCGCGATCCGCATGGCCTTGCGAAAGGCCTCCTTGGCGCCCGGCGGATCCCACAGATAGCCTTCGAGATAGGTCACCTTGGCGGCCGCGATGGTGGCGGCGTCGACATCCTCGGGCCCGAGCCCGATGCAGGCCCCGAGATGGGTGGTCATGGTGCGCTGCGCGTCGGGGGTGACGTTGATCAGGCAGCGCGCGGTCGGCGGCCCGTCGATCGCCATCGGGGTGTCGAAATCGACGCCGACGGCCTTCAGATCACGGGCGAAAACCTGCCCGAGCTGATCGGCGCGGACCTTGCCGATGTATGCGCCGCGACCGCCGAACGAGGCCACGCCGACGATGGTGTTGGCGGCTGAGCCGCCGGAGATCTCGACGCCCGGCCCCATCGCGTCGTAGATGCGATCGGCCTGCGCGGCGTCGATCAGGGTCATCGCGCCCTTGACGATATCCTGGCCAACGAGGAAGTCATCGTCGGCATGCGACAGAACATCGACAATCGCGTTGCCGATGCCGACGACATCTAGTGGTCCGTTGGCCATGGTGTTCTCCGGGGTCGGCTTGGCGCGGGAGTATAGATGCTGGGCCGAGCTAAGGCTGTACAAAACCAGACCCTGCTTCCAGACTGGCGCGCCCGCGAACAGACCGCGCCCGCGCGCGAACCCTGGGGATTCTAAGGGTGGTCATGAACGAACTGGTGCGGCTGACGGCGCGCGAGGCGGTCGCGCGACTGCGGTGGGCGGAGGTGAGCCCGCTCGAGCTGATCGACGCCGCCCTCGAACGAATCGCCGAAACCGAGCCGGCCGTCAACGCGATTCCCACCCGATGCGCCGATCGTGCCCGCGCCCATGCCGCCCGCCTGAGCGCCGCACCGCCCGCCGACCCGCCGCCCTGGTATCTCCACGGCTTGCCGATCGTCGTCAAGGACCTCTCCGATGTGGCCGGCGTTCGGACCACGTACGGCTCGCCGATCTACGCCGATCACGTGCCCGAGCGGTCCGACATCATGGTCGAGACGCTGGAGGCCAACGGCGCCATCGTGCTCGCCAAATCGGCGACGCCGGAGTTTGGGGCGGGGGCCAATACCTTCAACGAGGTCTTCGGCCGTACCCGCAACCCCTGGGACACCCGGATGACGCCGGGCGGCTCGTCGGGGGGCACCGCCGTGGCCCTGGCGACCGGCCAGATCTGGCTCGGCACGGGCAGCGATCTCGGCGGCTCGTTGCGGATTCCGGCGAGCTATTGCGGTGTGGTGGGCTTGCGGCCGACGCCGGGTCGGGTCGCGGCGGGGCCGCGCCAGTTGCCGTACAACCACCTGTCGGTGCACGGGCCGATGGCGCGCAACGTCGGCGATGTGGCGCTGATGCTGGACGCCCAGTGCGGCGGTCACCCACGCGATCCGCTGTCGTTGCCGAGGCCTCCGACCAGCTTTAGCGCGGCGGTGGCGGCGCCAGAGGTGCCTGCGCGGGTCGCTTACAGCGCCGATCTTGGTGTGGTTCCGGTCGATCCCGAGGTGGCGGCAATCTGCGCCGAGGCGGCCCGCACGTTCGCGGGCTTGGGCGCGCGGGTGACGCAAGCCTGCCCCGATTTGGACGACGCCGAGTTCATCTTTCAGACCTTGCGGGCGGCGCAATTCGCCGCGGAAAAAGCGTCGCTATTGCGCGAGCATCGCGACCTCTTGAAGCCCGAAATCGTGTGGAACATCGAAAAAGGTCTGGCGCTCGGGGCCGAGGAGATGGGCGACGCCGAACGCCGGCGCGGCGCGCTTTACCAGCGGGTTGTAAGTTTCTTCGCCGATCACGATCTATTGGTCAGTCCGGCCGTGGTCATCGCCCCCTATGACGGCGCGCTGCGTTACGTCACTGAGGTCGGTGGCCGTACCTTTGACAACTATGTGAGCTGGCTCGCCCTGTCGTTCGCCATCACCGTGACCTCGTGCCCCGCCCTATCGGTGCCCTGCGGCTTCACCCAGGCCGGTCTTCCGGTCGGGCTTCAGTTGGTCGGGCCGCCGGGCGGCGATGCCGAAGTATTGGCCGCCGCCGCCGCCTTTGAGGCCGCGCACGGCTTCGCCGCCATGGTGCCAATCGATCCGCGCGGCGCCGCCGAACCCCCCGAGGCAGGATGATCTCCGCTTTCACCAAAGCCATCGCCCAGCTACCCGAGCGTGAGTTCCGGCGCGCCCTCGGGATCAGTTTGGGGCTGAGCCTAGTGACGTTCGTCGTGCTTGCCGTGGTCGCGTGGTGGCTGATGGGCAACGCCGGCCTACTCGACTGGCCGTGGCCGCTCAACTATGTGTTTAAGGCGGTGGGATGGGTCGTGTTCGCCACCCTGACGTGGTTCCTGTTTCCGGCCATCGTCTCGACCTTTGTCGCGTTTTTTCTCGAGGGGGTAGCGAGCGCGGTCGAGCGCAAGCACTATCCGAACGATCCGCCCGGCCAGGACGTTCCGATCGGGCGCTCGCTGCTGGTCACGGTCAACTTCACGCTGGCGCTGGTGCTCGTGAATGTGGTCGGGCTGCTGCTCTACGTGCCGCTGATGTTCTTTCCGATCCTCAGCTTCATAATGTTCTATGTTCTGAACGGCTATCTTCTTGGCCGGGAGTATTTCGAGCTGGTCGCGTTGCGCCATCTCGACGACGAGGCGGCGGGGGCGATGCGTCGGCGGCACTCGCGCCGAATCGTCCTGGCGGGCGTCGTGATCGCCTTTCTGTTCACGATTCCCGTTGTTAACTTGTTGACGCCGCTAATCGCGGCGGCGGCCATGGTGCATGTGTTCAAGCGAGTCTCGGCGCGGCCGGCGTGACGGCGCGATACGAGACAGGGCAAGTAGGATCGACGGATAGGATTGGGCGATGTCGGATAGGAACAGCATGACGACCGCGTTTCGGCCCGAGATTCATCGGCGCCGCGATCTGCCAGGGCCCCCGGTCAGCGGCACCCAGCTCTACGGAACGGATGCCAAGACGCTTATCGTCGGGCGCGAGATCGACCTGAGCGGCGAGATCGCGGCCTGCGACAAGTTGGTGGTGGAGGGTCGGGTCGAGGCGGCCCTCAGCGACTGCCGACAGATCGAGATCGCCGCTGGTGGCTACTTCAAGGGCACCGCCGTCGTCGACGGTGCGCGGATCAACGGCATCTTCGAGGGGACCCTCACGGTCCGCAACACCCTGGTCATTCAATCTTCGGGCGCGGTTGTCGGGGATATTCGCTACGGCGAGCTCGAAATCGAGCGCGGCGGGCGGATCGCCGGCTCGATTCATCCGTTGGACGATCCGGCGTTGGACGATCTCGTCGGTGGCGGCGAGGCCGCCACCGACGAGGACCTCGCCGCCGCCCAGCGCGAGTGAGCCCCACGGGTCGAGCGGGCGGGGACCGATCGTGTGATCGCCCGGACGGCGGCGGTCATGGCGCTCTGCGCTGCCCTCGCCGCCTGCTCTGGGCGTCCCGTGGAGCCGCGCCGTGCCGAAGCACCGCCAGTGGCGGCGGTCGAAGAGCGCGCGGCCGTGCCGGCCCCGCCGGCGCCACTTGAGCCACCTGAACCTGACCCGGAGCCCCCCCCGTTCGAGGCGGCATATATCGCCTCGACGCCGGATCTGCGGCCGCCCGCCGGCATCGCCAGCGAACCTCGGCTGCTGCTCGGAATGACCCGCGACGAGGTGGCGGTGTGGCTCGGGCCGCCCAACCTGCGGCGCAAGGAGCCGCGTTCGGAGGTGTGGCAGTACGCGACGCGGGGTTGCGTCCTGCACGTCTTCCTCTACGAGGCGGGATCGCCGCCCGAGCGGCGCGTCAGCCACTACGAGATCGGCGGCCCCGACACCGCCGGATCGCCACCCGAACCGTGTTTCGAGACGCTCCTCCACCGCGACGAAGCAGCTCGGCTATAACGCCGCCGCTGCCCCTCAGGCGGCCGTCGTTTTGCCCTTGAAGGCGCAGAGGTCGGCGACGGTGCAGGTCGGGCAGGCGGGCTTGCGCGCCTTGCAGACATAGCGGCCGTGCAGGATGAGCCAGTGGTGGGCGTGCTGCCCATAGTCCGCCGGCACCGCCCGCAGCAGCTTCTTTTCGACCTCGAGGGGCGTTTTGCCCGGTCCCAGCCCGGTGCGGTTGGCGACCCGGAGGACGTGGGTGTCCACGGCCATGGTCGGCTCGCCGAAAGCCATGTTGAGGACCACGTTGGCGGTCTTGCGGCCGACCCCAGGAAGCTCTTCGAGCGCCGCTCGATCGCGCGGCACCGCGCCGCCGTAGCGCTCGATCAGCGCGTGGCTAAGGCCGATGACGTTCTTCGCCTTGGTGTTGAAAAGACCGATGGTCTTGATGAAATCTCGCACCTGCGCCTCGCCCAGGGCGACCATCTTGGCCGGCGTATCGGCGGCGGCGAACAGCGCCGGGGTCGCCTTGTTGACGCCGGCATCGGTCGCCTGGGCGGACAGGACGACCGCCACCAACAGCGTGAACGGATTGAGATATTCCAGCTCGCCGCGCGGATCGGGGCGCGCCGCGCTGAGTCGGCGAAAGAATTCCTCGACGTTGTCCTTTTTCATGACGGCGAGACTAGCGACGCCCGACGGGGCGGAAAAGCGCATTTCGGACTCGGCATTGGGGGTCGAACTCCGTAATCGGGCCAAGTTGCCCCGCCTCGACCGCGCGCGATACCATCACTCATGTCCGGCACCCACGAGCCACCCTCGATCGACGTCTCGGGTTCCATCGAGGCGGGCGGGAGCGAGTCTCTCCTGTTCGACGCGGTCCTGTACCCCCACCGCTCATTGCCACCGCGCGGGTTCGCGATTCTGATGATCTTGGTTGCGTCGGTGAGTTTCGCGGCCGGGCTCGCTTTCCTGCTGATGGGGGCGTGGCCGGTGATGGGCTTCTTCGGGCTCGACGTGTTGTTGATCTATGTCGCGTTTCGCATGAACTACCGGGCCGGGCGGACCCGCGAGACCGTACGGATGAGTCGCGCCGAGCTCTCGATCCAGCGCCACTTGCCGAGCGGGAAAATGCTGTCGTGGTCGTTTCAGCCCTATTGGCTGCGCGTGGAGATGGACGACCCGCCTGGCGATCGCAGCGAGCTCGCGCTGACCTCGCACGGGCGGCGGCTGGTGATCGGCGCGTTCCTGAGCCCCGCCGAACGGCTCGAGGTCGCGCGCGCGCTGCGCGCCGCGCTGGCCCGCGAGGGTCCCGTTCATGGGGGCGCCGCACGCGGCGACGCCGCCCCACAGAGCGCCGCCCGAGGCCTATAGACTCAGAACGTCGGCCATGCCGTAGAGACCGGGCGGCTGGCCGCGCGCCCACAGCGCGGCTGTCACGGCGCCGCGCGCGAAAATGGCGCGGTCGCCGGCCCGGTGGATGATCTCGATGTGCTCGTTGTCGGCCGCGAAGACGACGCTGTGCTGGCCGACGACATTGCCCCCCCGCAGCACCGCATAGCCGATGTCACCGCGCCGCCGCGCGCCAGTGATGCCATCGCGGCCGCGTACCGCCACCGCGTCATGCGCGACGCCGCGTCCACGGGCCGCCGCGCGGCCCAGCGCCAGGGCGGTGCCCGACGGGGCGTCGGCCTTGTGGCGGTGGTGCATCTCGACGATCTCGATGTCGAAATCGGGATTGAGCGCGGCCGCGACCTGGCGGGTGAGCGCGAGCAGCAGATTGACGCCGAGGCTCATGTTGGCGGCTTGCACGATGACCGTGTTCTTGGCCGCCTCGGCGATCGCGCGGTCGTGCTCGGGCTCGAGCGCGGTGGTGCCGATGATGTGAATGGTCCGCGCCGCCCCGGCCAGGCGCGCGTGCGCCGCGCTGGCCTCCGGCGCGCTGAATTCGAGCACCGCGTCGGCGCTGGCGAACAGTGCCGACGCGTCGTCGCCAATGGCGAGCCCCATGGCGCCGAGTCCGGCGGCTTCGCCAATATCGTGGCCGAGCGCGGAGTGATCGGCCTGCTCAATGCCACCGGTGAGGCGACAGCCGGCGGTCGCGACGATTTGCCGGGCCAGCGCCTGGCCCATGCGCCCGGCACAGCCGATGATGCCGATGCCGAGATCATCCATGATAAGCACCGCGTGCCACGACTATTCGCGAAGGTCTTCCCATAGCTCCTTCACCTTGGTGAAAAAACCTTCCGATTGCGGGCTGGTCTGGCGGCCGCCGCCTTCGCTCGTGAATTCCTTGAGGAGGTCCTTTTGGCGCTTGCTGAGGTTGACCGGCGTTTCGACGATCGCCTCGATGTACATGTCGCCTCGGGTATTGCCGCGCAGCTGCGGCATGCCCTTGCCGTTGAGGCGGAACTGCTTGCCGTTCTGGGTGCCGCCCGGGATCGTCACCCGGGCGCGACCGCCGTCCACGGTCGGCACCTCGATGTTGCCGCCGAGGGTCGCGGTCGTCATGGGAATGGGGACACGGCAATAAATGTGGGTGCCATCGCGCTGGAAGATGCGATGGGGCGCGAGCGAAAGAAAGATGTAGAGATCGCCCGGCGTGCCGCCGCGCGCGCCGGCTTCGCCCTCGCCGGCCAAGCGAATGCGGGTCCCATCCTCGACGCCGCGGGGGATGTTGACCGAGAGAGTCTTTTCGCGCCTGACACGGCCCGCGCCCTCGCAGGTGTGGCACGGGTTCTCGATGATGCGCCCGGCGCCCTGGCAGGTGGGACAGGTGCGCTCGATGGTGAAGAAGCCCTGTTGGGCTCGCACTTTGCCCCGGCCGGCGCAGGCCGGGCAGGCGCTCGGCGCGCTGTTGCCCTCGGCGCCGCTGCCCTTGCACGAGTCGCACGTCACCGCGGTCGGCACGCGAATCTGCGCCTTCTTGCCGCCATAAGCATCGTCGAGGGAGATTTCGAGATTGAAACGTAAATCGGCGCCGCGACTGCGTGCCGAGCCGCGGCGACCGCCCCCACCCTGGCCCGAGAAATCGCCGAACAGATCGTCGAAGACATCGGCGAACGTCGAGGCGAAATCGACCCCGCCGGCACGCGCGCCGCCCTGACCGGCCCCGTCGAACGCGGCATGGCCGAATTGGTCGTAGGCCGCGCGCTTCTCGGCATCGCTGAGGATGTCGTAGGCCTCGTTGATTTCCTTGAATTTCCGCTCGGCCCCGGCATCGTCGGGATTGTGGTCGGGGTGATGCTGCATGGCGAGTTTGCGGTAAGCCTTCTTGAGCTCCGACTCACCGGTGGAGCGCTCGACCCCGAGGACATCATAGTAATCGCGTTTGCTCATGCGCGGACCTGGTGCACTGGGGCCACGTCCCGGTTGTGGCGCCTAGACGTGGGGCGCGTACACGCGGGGCGCCACAGCATTGCCACACTCATCTCCCTCGGCCTTGGCTGACCTCTAGGACGACGTGTTCTTCTTGTCCTTGTCCTTGTCCTTGTCCTCGTCCACTTCCTCGAAGTCGACATCGACGACATCCTCGTCGGGCGCGCCTGACGCCTCGGGCGCGCCCTCGCCATCGCCCCCCGCGTCGCCGTCCTCGCCGCCGGCCGCGGCCTGCTGCTCCTTGTACATGGCCTCGCCGAGCTTCATCGACGACTGGCCGAGCGCCTCCATCTTGGCCCGGATGGCTTCCTTGTCATCGCCTTCAAGGGCCCCGCGCAGGGCCTCGATATCGGTCTGAATCTGACCCCGCGTGTCGTCATCGACCTTATCGCCGTACTCCTTGACGTTTTTCTCCGCCGTGTTCAGCAGCGCCTCACCGTGGTTTCGGGCTTCGACGAAATCGCGTCGCTCCTTGTCCTCTTCGGCATGCTCTTCGGCGTCCCGCACCATCCGATCGATTTCTTCGTCGGCGAGGCCGCCCGAGGCTTGGATGCGAATCTGCTGCTCGCGACCGGTGCCGCGATCCTTGGCCGAGACGCTGACGATGCCGTTGGCGTCGATGTCGAAAGTGACCTCGATTTGGGGGACGCCACGCGGCGCCGTGGGGATCCCGACCAGGTCGAATTGGCCCAACAGCTTATTATCGGCCGACATTTCGCGCTCGCCTTGGGAGACCCGGATGGTGACCGCCGATTGACCGTCCTCGGCGGTCGAGAAGGTCTGGGATTTCTTGGTCGGGATGGTGGTGTTGCGATCGATGAGGCGGGTGAACACGCCGCCCAGGGTCTCGATGCCGAGCGACAGCGGGGTCACGTCAAGCAGCAAGACGTCCTTTACGTCGCCCTGCAACACGCCGGCCTGAATCGCCGCGCCCATGGCCACCACCTCGTCGGGGTTGACCCCCTTGTGCGGCTCACAGCCGAAGAACTTCTTCACCGTCTCGCCGACCTTGGGCATGCGGGTCATGCCGCCGACCATCACCACCTCGCCGATCTCGCCGGCGGTTAGGCCAGCGTCCTTGAGCGCGGCCTTGCAGGGACCGACCGTGCGTTTGATCAGGTCCTCGACCAGCGCCTCGAGCTTGGCGCGGGTGAGCTTCATGGTCAGGTGCTTCGGGCCGGCGGCGTCGGCGGTGATGAAGGGCAGGTTGATCTCGGTCTGCACGGCGCTGGAGAGCTCGATCTTGGCCTTCTCCGCCGCTTCCTTGAGGCGTTGCAACGCCAGCCGATCGCCGCGCAGGTCGATGCCGTTCTCTTTCCTGAACTCGTCGGCAAGATAGTCCATCAGCCGCAGATCGAAGTCCTCGCCGCCGAGGAAAGTGTCGCCGTTGGTCGATTTGACCTCGAAGACGCCCTCGCCGATCTCGAGGATCGAAACATCGAAAGTGCCGCCGCCGAGATCGTAGACGGCGATGATTCCGCTCGCCCCCTTGTCGAGGCCGTAGGCCAGCGAGGCGGCGGTCGGCTCGTTGATGATGCGCAGCACGTTGAGACCGGCGATGGCGCCGGCGTCCTTGGTGGCCTGGCGCTGAGCGTCGTTGAAGTAGGCGGGCACGGTGACCACGGCGTCGGCAACCGTCTCGCCGAGATAGCTCTCCGCGGTCTCCTTCATCTTTTGCAGAACGAACGCGCTGATCTGGCTCGGCGAGTACTCCTTGTCGCGAGCCTTGACCCAAGCATCGCCGCCGTCGGCCTCGATGATACGGTAGGGCACCATGCCCTGATCCTTTTTTGTCGTTGGATCATCGAAGCGTCGGCCGATCAACCGCTTGATCGCGAACAGGGTGTTTTCGGGATTGGTCACGCCCTGGCGCTTGGCGGGTTGGCCTACCAGGCGCTCGCCGCCTTCGGTGAAGGCGACCATCGAGGGCGTGGTCCGCGCACCCTCCGCATTCTCGATGACGCGCGGCGCGTCACCCTCCATCACGGCCACACACGAGTTGGTGGTGCCGAGGTCAATACCGATTGCCTTAGCCATGACTTCTCTCTTTCTAGTGGCGAACCCGAGCGGCCAACAAATGCACCGTTCCGGTCCCCGTTATTCTGGGCCTCGCCCCATGGCTCTTACGCTTGCGAGGGCGCTTGAGGGGCTTCGGGTTATATAGGCGCGGCAAAAGCGTTCGCAACCGCCGCCGACGTGCCTCATCGGTCAGACTTTGGTGTCAAATGTGGTCGGGCTGTCATGTGAGGTCGGGGTGGGGTCCGGCGAGTCCTCGCTCCCACCATCGCCTTCTGGGTGGGCGACCTGCTCGGCAGGTGGCGGCGCGGCCGCGACACCCACCGCCGCCGGTCGCAGCAATCGATCGGCAATCATATAGCCAATCTGAAGCACCTGGACGATAGTTCCCGGCGCCGCGTCGGCGGACGGCGTCTCGAACATGGCCTGGTGGCGGTTGGGGTCGAATTTCTCGCCGCCCGGGTTGATCGGCTTGATGCCGTGGCGATCGAGGACGGCCTCCAGCTCGCGTTCCGTCAAATCCACCCCGGTTAACAAGTTGTCGAGCGCCTCGCCGCCGCCGCGCGCCTCGTCGGGCACGCTGCCGATGGCGCGGCGGAGGTTGTCGGCGACGCCCAGGACGTCGCGGGCGAAATCGGTGATGGCGTACGTTGCCGCATCGTCGCGGTCGCGGGCCGCGCGTTTGCGCGCGTTCTCCGCCTCGGCCATGGCGCGCAGCAGACGGTCCTTGAGCGCGGCGATTTGTTCGTCCGGGCTGAGTTCGGCTGGTTCGGCGGCCTCGGGCTGGCCCTCGGTCGCATCGTCGGGTTCGTCTTGGCCAGCTTCGGCCTCGCCGTTCTCGGGCGCGGCGGCCGAGGGCTCGGGCGCGGCGGCCGAGGGCTCTGGCGCATCCCACCGCGGCGCGTCCGACTCTGGCGCGTCCGACTCTGGCGCGTCCGACTCTGGCGCGTCCGACTCTGGCGCGTCCGACTCTGGCGCGTCCGACTCTGGCGCGTCCGACTCTGCGCGTCCGACTCTGGCGGCGCGTCCGCACTCGCCGGCGCCTCGTGGGGGGGCTTTTCCGTTTCGTCCATGGGGTCCTCGGGTATCGTCAACCAACCAGTCGGCCGATGACCTTGGCGGTGTAGTCGACCATCGGCACGATGCGCGCGTAGTTGAGCCGGGTCGGGCCGATCACGCCGATCGCCCCGATGACCTTTTCGCGCCCATCGCGATAGGGCGCGACGATCAGCGAGCAGCCGGTCACCGAGAACAGCTCGTCCTCGGCGCCGATATAGATGCGGACATCTTCGGCGCGGGCGGCGCTGTCGATCAGGCGCGCGAGTTCGCCCTTGGTTTCGAGGGCGTCGAACAGCGTGCGAATGCGTTCGAGGTCCTCAAGCGCCGTCACGTCTTCAAGCAAATTTGCCTGCCCGCGCACGATCAAGGTGCGTTGCTCGTCCTCGCCGCCCCAGGTCGCGAGCCCGGTCTCCACCACTCTCGCCGTCAGTTCGTCGAGCTCGGCGCGATGGTCGTCGAGTTCCCGCCTGACCTCGACCAGCGCGTTGGCCAGGGTCTGTCCGGCGAGCCGCGCGTTGAGATAGTTGGCGGCCTGGGTCAGCGTCGACGAGGGCACGTCGACGCCCATCTCGACGATGCGGTTCTCGACCACGCCCGATTCGGTGACCAGCACGACCAGGATCCGGGTCGATGACAACCGCACGAACTCAACGTGCTTGAGGGGGGCGTCGCTCTTTGGCACCACCACCAGACCGGCGCAGTGCGACAGACCCGAAAGGGTCGTCGTGGCCTCGGTCAAGAGCTCGTCGACGCTGCGGTTGGCGGCGCTGCAGCGAGCCTCGATGCTACTCCGCTCCTCGTCGTCGAGGGCGCCGACCTCGAGCAATCCATCGACAAAGAAACGCAGGCCGGCCGGCGTCGGAAGGCGGCCCGCCGAGGTGTGCGGCGCGTACAGCAGGCCCGCGACCTCGAGGTCTGCCATCACGTTGCGGATCGAGGCCGCCGAGAGTCGCATATCGAGCCGGCGGGCGAGGGTGCGCGACCCGATCGGCTCGCCGGTCTCGACGTAGGCGTCGACGATCTGTTGAAAAATCGCGCGCGAGCGCTCGTTCAGTTCATTTATCATGGCGAACAACGGCGATCATGGGCGCGAAACCGCCCTTCCATGCCATGATGTGAATGTAGTGAGGGGGTTGGTGGGCGTCAACGCGGGCGCGGCTGGTAATAGCGGACGGCCCAGCTTGGCTGGACCGGGCGGCGCGGCGGCGTTACATAGATGCCCCGTCTCCTGCTGGCTGGCCCACTCATGGCGACGACACCGCTCAAGCGCCCGTCGGGGCGCGCGCTCGACGAGCTCCGCGCCGTGACCCTGGAGCTTGACTGGAACAAGTACGCCGAGGGTTCGTGTTTCGTGCGCTGTGGCGATACCCACGTCCTGTGCACCGCGACGGTCGAGGAGCGGGTGCCGCCCTTCCTGCGCAACACGGGTCGGGGTTGGGTGACGGCCGAGTATGGGATGCTCCCGCGCTCAACCGACACGCGCATGGCGCGCGAGGTGACGCGCGGCCGGCCGTCGGGCCGGACTCAGGAGATTCAGCGCCTGATCGGGCGCTCGCTGCGCGCGGTCACCGATCTGGGCGCGCTCGGCGAACGCCAGGTGCGGATCGATTGCGACGTGGTGCAGGCCGACGGGGGCACCCGCACCGCCGCGATCAACGGCTCGTGGGTGGCGCTACGGCTCGCGCTAGCGCGCGCGGTGGCGGCGGGGCGGATCGAGACCGACCCCCTCGCCGACCAGGTCGTGGCGGTATCGTGCGGAATCTACGAAGGCGTGGAGGTCGTTGACCTCGACTACGCCGAGGACAGCGCCGCCCAGGCCGACGCGAACTTCGTGTTGACCGGGGGCGGGCAAATCATCGAGATCCAGGGCACCGCCGAGACCGAGCCGTTCAGCCAGGCGCAATTCGGCCGGTTGCTGGAGCTGGCCACGGGCGCGGTCGAAGAGCTCGCGGCGCTGCAGCGGCGCGCGGTCGAGTCCAGCACCTAACGCCGGTGGCACGGCGGTTCGACGCGCCGCGCTTGATCGTTGCGAGTCACAACCCTGGCAAAGTGCGCGAGATCGCCGAGCTGCTCGCGCCCCTCGGCATCGCCGCGGTGAGCGCCGCCGAACTCGGCCTTAGCGCGCCGGAGGAGACCGGGGAGACCTTTGCCGCCAATGCCGAACTCAAGGCCCGGGCGGCCATGAGCGCGGCCGGCGAGCCGGCGCTGGCCGATGATTCGGGGCTGGTAGTCGAGGCCCTTGACGGCGCGCCGGGCATCTACTCGGCGCGCTGGGCCGGTGCGGACGGCGATTTCGCCGCCGCCATGCGCCGGGTCGAGCGCGAGCTGGGGCAACGTGGCGCGACGGCGCCGGCGCGGCGCCGGGCCCACTTTGTGGCCGCCCTCGCGCTGTGCTGGCCCGACGATCACCGCGAGGTTTTCGAGGGCCGGGTCGACGGTCGGCTCGTCTGGCCGCCCCGAGGCGCCAAGGGTTTCGGCTATGATCCGATATTCCAGCCCGACGGCCACGACGTCACGTTTGGCGAGATGGAGGCGACCCGCAAGCTTGCCATGAGCCATCGCGCCGACGCTTTCGCGCAACTCCTCGATGCCTGCTTCACGGCGCGCTGAGTCGCCGACCTTGGGGGCGTTGGGCCTCTACGTTCATTGGCCGTTCTGCCGCGCGATCTGTCCGTACTGCGATTTCAACGTCGAGCGGGCCCGCGATGTCGATCAGGCGCGCTGGCGTCGCGCGCTGCTCGCGGCGATCGACGATGCCGCCGCGCGCACTCCCGGTCGGCGCGTCGCCAGCCTGTTTTTCGGCGGCGGCACGCCATCGCTCATGCCCGCGCCCACCGTGGCCGCCGTCGTCGACCGGGTGGCGGACCGCTTCGGTTTCGACGACGAGCCCGAGATCACGCTGGAGGCTAATCCCAACTCCGCCGAGGCGCGGGCGTTCGCCGCGCTGCGAGCGGCCGGCGTCACCCGGCTTTCGCTCGGGGTGCAGGCGTTGGACGACGCCGCACTGAAGTGGTTGGGGCGCGACCACACCGCCGCCGAGGCGCGGCGCGCGCTGGCAACGGCACGAGCGTTGTTTCCGCGCGTGGGCTTCGACTTGATTTACGCGCGGCCCGGCCAGACCGCGGCGGCCTGGCGCGCCGAACTCGGGCAGGCGGTCGAACTCGCCGCCGGCCACATCTCGCTCTATCAGCTCACCATCGAGGCCGGGACGGCGTTCGGTCGCGCCCAGGCCCGCGGCCGGCTCGTGATGCCCGAAGCCGATGACGCCGCGGGCCTGTACGAGGTCGCGCAAGAGGTGTGCGGCGCGGCCGGTCTGCGTGGCTATGAGGTGTCCAACCACGCGGCCTCTGGTCATGAGAGCCAGCACAATCTTCGCTATTGGCGCTACCAGGAGTACCTCGGCATCGGTCCCGGCGCCCATGGCCGGCTGGTCGAGGACGGCAAGCGCTGGGCCGAGGAACAGGTGCGCGCGCCCGCCGCGTGGCTGAGCGCGGTTGAAACCGCCGGCCACGGGCGGGGCCGGCGCGAGGCGCTGTCGGCGGCCGACCAGGCCACGGAAATGCTGATGATGGGCTTGCGCCTGAGCGAGGGGATATCGCTCGCCGACTTTCGCGCCGTGACGGGCGGCGACCTCAACGCCTTCGTCTCCGCGCCCCAGCTCGCGGCGCTTGAGACCGCCGCCTTGTTGACGCGCGAGGACGGGCGGCTGCGCGCCACGATCCGGGGGCGGGCGGTGCTCGACGGGGTTGTGGGTGCGCTCCTCGTCTAAGGGGCGCACCGGCCAGCTTAGAACGCAAGGGCCTGGAACGTGGTGGGCGCTTCGGACACGACGCGAAAGCCGTCGGCCGTCACCTCGATCACCGCGAGGCCGCGCTCGGCGGCGCCGCTCGCGCCGAACCGGAAGATGCCGTCGATCCCGGCGAAGCCGCTGGCCGCCGAGATCGCCGTCGCGCTGAAATCGCCTTGGCGCGCGAGCGCCGCCGCCAGCGCGACCGAGTCGTAGACCAGGCTCGCGATCCGCGGCGGCTGGCGGCCATAGGTGGCGGCGAACCGTTGTTTGAAGACTCGCGCGAGCTCGGGCGAGGGGCCGGCGAACCAACCGCCGACCAGGGCTGGCTCGCGGCCGAGGGTCGGATCGGACCACAAGGCAGTGCCGACGTAGCGCACCAGTTCGGGGTGGATATTGTAGTAGGGCAGAAGAGCCGCGAACGCGCGCAGGCGGTCGCCGCCCTCGGGCACCAGAAGGGCGTCGTAGTTGCGGGTGCCGACGCGCGCGACGTTGCGCACCGGCTCGTCGAGGTCGGCGAGGTCGGCGCGATAGGTCTCCACCGCCACGAGGTCGCCGCCGGTCCTGGCCAACGACGTCTTGAGGTCGGCCAGCACCGCCGCGCCGTAGGTCGAATCCGGAATCAGCGCCGCGAATCGGCGGATGCCTTGGGTATTGGCGAACGTGACGACCCGCTCGATCTGCTGGCGCGGCAGCAAGCCCATGAGGTAGACGCCACCGCCGGCGACGCCACGGTCGTTGGAGTAGGAGACGAGCTCGATGCCGCGCTCGCGGGCGGCGGCGGCGGCGGCCGTCGTGGTGCGGCTGAACACCGGACCGAGGACCAAAACCGCCCCCTGCGCGGTCGCGGCGCGCGCCGCCTCGGCGGCTCGTTCAGGGTCGCTGGCGGTGTCGTAGGGCCTGATTTCGAGGTCCTCGCCAGCCACATCGAACAAGGCAAGCTGGGCTGCGTCGAGGAGCAGCTGACCCAACTCGGCATTCGGGCCGCTCAACGGCAGCAACAGGGCGACCGGCGTCGTGCCCGCGCCGATAGTGGCGGTGGGCGGCTCCAGCAGCGGTGGCGCGGGCGCTTCCGCGGCCGGTTCGGAGTCGGCGGGGGGAGGCTCTGGGCGCGCCGGCTTGCTCGGCGTCGGCGTCGGCTCGATCCGCGAAGTGTGCTTGGGCGCGGTGACGATTTCTTGTGGGGCTTCCAGCGCCGGCTCGGCGTCGCCTCCGCCCAGTGTTACGCTCCCGCATGCCGCGAGGGCGAAAACGAGGCCGACCACCCACGCCGCCGCGCCACGGCGGTGTGCCAGCGTCCAGCCAGGCGCAGGGGGACCAGGCGCCAGAGTTCGCCTACAAAGGTGGTCTCGAAGAGCCAGAGTTCGCCCCCGAAGACGGCTGCGAGGAGAGTGAGCCTAGCGACGGCTCGGTGGCGCGTAAACTCGGCTCGGCTAGGTTGACGCCACAAACTCTGTCGGCGGGGCTCTACGTCGTCGCGACCCCGATCGGCAACCTCGCCGATATCACGCTGCGCGCCGTGGCGAGTTTGCGAGCGGCCGACCTGATTGCCTGCGAAGACACGCGCATTACCCGGCGCCTTCTCGATCGCCATGGGATCACCACGCCCCTGACCCCCTATCACGAGCACAACGCGGCCCGCGCCGGACCCCGCCTCATCCAGCGGTTGGTCGAGGGGGCGAGCGTCGCGCTGGTCTCGGACGCCGGCACACCGTTGATCTCCGATCCGGGCTATCGACTGATCAACGCCGCCCGCGAGGTCGAGATTCCGATCGTGCCCGTGCCGGGTCCCTCGGCCGTTACCGCGGCGCTTTCAGTCTCCGGTCTGCCCACCGACCGATTCCTGTTCGTGGGCTTTCTGCCCGGACGGCAGGGTGAACGCCGGCGCGCCATCGCCGATCTCGCCGACATCCGCGCCACCCTGGTGCTGTTCGAAGCGGCGCGACGGATCGCCCCCACCCTCGACGATCTCGCCCACGGGCTCGGCCCGCGCCCGACGGTGATCGCCCGCGAGATCACCAAGCGCTTCGAGGAGCTGCGTCGGGGCACGTTGGCCGAATTGGCGACCCACTATGGCGACGCCGGGCCGCCGCGCGGCGAGATCGTCGTGGTTATCGGCCCGCCGGAAAAGGGCGCGCGCGACGAAATGAGCGCCGAGTCCGAGGCCAGCGCGGATTTGTTGCTGCGCGAGGCCCTGGAAAATGAACCGCCGTCGCGCGCCGCGACCCTGGTGGCTGCCGCCACCGGCCTGCCGCGTCGTGGCTTGTACGCCCGCGCCCTCGAGATCAGGAAGGGGGCATGAGCGAACGTCGCGCCGCCGAGCGCCGTGGCCGCTCCGCCGAGTTCCTGTGCGCCTGGGCGCTACGTTGCAAGGGCTATCGCGTGCTCGATCGCCGGGCGCGCGGGCCGCTCGGCGAGATCGGCATCGTGGCGCGTCGTCGCGCGGTGCTCGCCATCGTCGAGGTCAAGGCCCGCCGCGAGGCCAGCGCCGCGCTTGAGGCAACGACGGCGCGGCCGGATCGCCCGGGCGGCCCAACTCTATCTCGCCCGCCACCCGGCGCTCGTGACGTTGCCGGTACGCTTCGATCTGATGGTCGTGATACCATGGCGATTGCCGATTCACATCCGCGGCGCTTGGCGCCCGCGGGTCTGATGGAGCCACATGACCCAGGTGGGGACGATGGCGGAACGAACGAGTTGGGGGAGAGTGCGTGACATGAGCGATCCGCGACGTGGCGTCGTCATGGCCTTGGTTCTGTGCACGGGCGCCGTGGCGCTGGCGGGGTGCACCAGTTTGATTGTCGGCGGCGCGGCGACGACCGGCGTGGCCGTGGCGCAGGAGCGCTCGGTCGGCGCGGCGATCGACGACACGACCATTCGCTTCGATATCAACCGCCGCCTGTTCGACGAAAGCGACATCTTGTTCGCGGGCGTAAGCCTTGCGGTGGTCGAGGGCCGGGTTCTGCTGACCGGCAATGTGCCGACGCCGGAGGATCGCGTGACCTCGGTGCGCCTGGCCTGGCTCGCGCCGGGCGTCAAGGAAGTGATCAACGAGATCAGCATCAACGACCACAGTGGCTTTATCGACTACTTCAAGGATGTGGGAATTACCGGCCGCTTGCGCTTTGAGCTGCTACGCGATGGCGACATCAAGGACATCAACTACACGATCGAAACCCAGAACGCCGTCGTCTATCTAATGGGAATCGCCCAGGACCAATCCGAGCTCGATCGCGTCGTCAACCACGCGCGCAATATCCCAGGCGTGAAGAAAGTGGTGAGCTACGCGGTTCTCAAGGACGATCCCAGGCGCACCTAGATGCACGGGCCGGGCATGGATCACCATCTTGGAGGCGCGGCGCAAGAGGGGCGCGGCGCGGCGCGATGAGCCTTGCCGTTGCCTTTCAGATGGATCCGATCGAGGCCATCGATATCAAGGCCGACAGCACCTTTGTGTTGGCGCTCGAGGCCCAGGCTCGGGGCCACGGCCTCTACCACTACCTGCCGAGCGACCTCAGCTTGGGGGCCGGCCGCGTGTTCGCCCGGGCCCGCCCGCTCGAGGTGCGGCGGCGGGCCGGCGCCCACGCTCGTCTTGGCGCCCCGCAAAACATCGACCTGGCGACGATGGATGTCATCCTGATGCGACAGAACCCGCCCTTCGACATGGCCTATATTACCGCCACGCACCTGCTCGAGCATATCCATCCCGAGACCCTGGTGGTTAACGATCCGGTCCGCGTGCGCAATGCGCCCGAGAAGCTGTTCGTCACCCATTTCCCCGAACTCATGCCGCCGACCCTGATTACGGCGAACCGCGACGAGGTGCGAGAGTTTCGCCGCGAACACCGTGACATCATCATCAAGCCGCTGTTCGGCAACGGCGGCGCCGGGGTCTTCCACATCGCACCCGACGACGACAACCTCAACGCGCTATTGGAGATGTTTACCGAGCGCTCGCGCGAGCCGATCATGGTCCAGCGCTATCTGCCCGAGGTTCGCGATGGCGATCGCCGCATCATCCTGGTCGACGGACGCGCGGTCGGCGCGGTCGACCGCATCCCGCCGCCCGGCGACGTGCGCGCGAACCTGCACGTCGGGGCGACGCCGCGAAAGGCCGAGCTGAGCCGGCGCGACCGCGAGATTTGCGAGGCGATCGGACCGATCTTGAGCGAACACGGCATGATCTTCGTCGGCATCGACGTGATCGGCGGCCATCTCACCGAGATCAACGTGACCTCGCCGACGGGACTTCAGGAGGTCAACCGATTCGACGAGGTTCACCTTGAGGCCGACATCTGGGACGCGATCGAAAGCCGGCGCCGCGAAAGCCGCCCCACCCGATCGGTGTGAGTCGCCGTGCTCGCCGCCCACGCCATCGCCAACCTGCTGCACATGCTGGCGGCGATTGTGTGGGTCGGTGGCATGTTCTTCGCGTACGTCGTCTTGCGGCCAGCCGTCGGCGCCCTGGAGCCGGGCGTGCGCCTTGGGCTGTGGTCACGGACGCTGGCCAACTTCTTTCGCTGGGTTTGGGTGGCGATCGTGGTGCTGGTGGCGAGCGGATTGTGGATGGTCGTGATCGCGGGCGGCTTCGCCGTGGTCGGCGTTCACGTGCATATCATGCTGGTGTTGGGGCTGGTCATGATGGCGCTGTTCCTGCACCTCTATTTCGCGCCCTATCGCCGCTTGCGGGCGGCGGTTGACACCGCCGACAACGCCAGCGCCGCCGCCCAGCTTGGTCAGGTCCGCCGCATCGTCGCGCTCAATCTGGCGCTCGGCCTGATCACGTCGATCGTTGGCAACATCGGGTCGGCCTGGGGCTGAGACCGCCCGGCCGCGTCGTCCATGGTCGCCGGTATCGGCACCGTCGCGTTTCAGGAGATCGACGTTCTCGACGTCGATGTCCAGGTGCAGACCAGCGCCGGGATGCCGGCCTTCACCATCGCCGGACTGCCCGACAAGGCGGCGACCGAATCGCGCGAGCGGGTGCGCGGTGCGCTCACCGCCATCGGCCTCGCCTTACCGCCCCAGCGTATTACAGTGACCTTGGCGCCGGCCGATGTCCTCAAGGAGGGCAGCCATTTCGACCTGCCATTCGCGATCGCGCGACGATTTTACACGAGGAGCTTTCAGCGCTGGTGTCAGAACGAATTAGCAGGACCTCGCACCGCCTCACGACCGTTGCCGCTCTGCTGTTGCCGCCGAGCCTGCTGGCGGCCGTGCTTGGCGTCAATGTCGGTGGCATCCCCGGGGGCGGTGACGGTGGGGCGTTCCTCATCGTCTGCTTGATAGTCGTCGCCGTCATGGCTTTCGAGGTGTGGCTGCTGCGCCGCATGGGCTGGCTCTAGGCGAGCCGGGGCAAGACCTGATTCCGACGCCTTGGCGCTGTTTCTAGCGTTGCCCTTAGGGGCGGTGAGCCTCACATCCGCCACGCCAACAGCTTGATGCCGGGCTTCAGCGCGAGGCGGCGGCGAAACGCTTGCAGGCCGTGTCGGGCCAGTAGCTTGGTGAGGTTGCGCGGGTTGAAGTAGAGGCAGTGGGCCGGTGGGCAGAAGGCGTCCCAGCGGCGCACGTCGCGCGGGCGTCGCCAATGGCTGATGTCGGGCGTGGTCAGATAGAGGAGCGCGCGGGGGCGCATCCGTTCGGCGATGGCGGCGAGGAAGCCGTTGGCGTCGGCGACGTGCTCGATGACCTCGGAGCAATAGACGGCATCGAACGGCCCGAGCTGGTCGTGGTCCTCGATCCGGCCGGCGACGAAGTGGCCGCCCGGGTAGTGCGCCCGCGCCCAAGCGATTGACACCGGATCGAGGTCGATGCCATGGGCCTCGAAGCCTCGGCGTCGCGCGGCCTCGACCATGAAGCCGCCGTTGCAGCCGACGTCGAGGAAGCGCCCACTGGGCACCAGCGTCGTGATCTGGGCGAGCCGGCGGCGGGCGCGGCGCATCTTCTGGGGGACCTTGCGAAAATAGCCTGCGCTCGCGCCATCGTAGGCATCGTTGTAGAGGCGCTCGGTGGCGTCGGGCTGGGGCATCGGATCGAGGTAGACCAACCCGCAGGCGGCGCACTCAAACAGCTCCATGTCGTCATGGCGAATGAACCGACGGCGCGCGGTGGCGCCGCAGACCTGGCAGTCGAGGGCGGCGGTGTGGGGCATGGTGGGGCGGGCCAGTTTAGCGCGTGGTGGGCGTGATCTGGGCCAAATTTGGCGCGGCCGTGGTCGAGATGTGGCCTCGAGCCCTCGCGGATATTGGTGCCTGACGCAGCCGGATCACTACATATAGTGTCGTGTTGGAACATTTGACCCTTCCGTCCGGGCTCCGCTAGACTTCCGGCCTCGGCCGGGTTGAGGTCCATGAAACCTCTCGCAAAGCGCCCGGCCACTAAGAGTAATTCACCAGGGCATGACGCGATTAGCGGCGCTCAAGAATCTCAGACCTGCCCCGCGGCGGCCCTCGCCGAGGCGCCTGTTCGCGCAGGATGGACTGCTTGAGGTGCGCTTGACCCGCAAGCGGCTCGACATCATGGCCGCCCAGGCGCTGCGCTATCGCGTCTTCTACGATGAGATGGGCGCCACCCCGACGCCACGGATGAGGGCCAAGCGCCGCGACTTCGATCGCTATGATCGGATTTGCGATCACGTCTTGGTTCTCGACCACCAGCGCCTGCCGGGCGACAAGGTGATCGGCACCTACCGTATCCTGCGTCAAGAGGTGGCGGTGCAGCACGGCGGCTTTTACAGCGCTGGCGAGTTCGACATCTCGAAGTTGCTACGCGGACAGGCGACCAACGGCCAGCTCATGGAGATGGGCCGGAGCTGCGTCGCCGCCGAGTATCGCAACACCGCCACCATCCAGCTCCTGTGGCGCGGCATCGCGAACTACATGCTGACCCACAACATTACCCTGGTGATCGGCTGCGCGAGCTTTCCCGGTACCGACCCGGCGCTCCACGCTGCGCCGCTGTCGTATCTCCACCACCACCACATGGCGCCGCCCGAAACCCGCGTGCGGGCGCTTCCCCACCTGTACCAGCCGATCAACCTGATGAATAAAGACGCTATCTCGCCGCGCGAGGCGTTGCGGGCGATGCCGCCGCTCGTTAAGGCCTACCTCAGGGTTGGCGCCTATGTGGGCGACGGGGCGGTCATCGACTATCAGTTCGCGACCACCGATGTCTTCATGATTTTGCCGACGGAGCGGGTGGCGGAGCGCTATCACACTCACTTCGAACGTGAGGAAGAATTCCTGCCCGCCGTCGCGGGCACGCGGCGCAAGCAACTGCTGGGCAAGGTGCTGCCGCTGGTGCGGCGCCGTCCGCTGTCGGGCGAGCCTCGCCTGCCGCGCGGGCCCCGCGGCAAGGGCGACGGGGGCGGTTGGGGCAGCGCGAGCGGTTGAGCCGCCCGGCCGCCGATCTGGAGGCGGCCACCAGCCGGGGCGAGCCATCTACCAGCGCGCGATCGAAAGCCCGACGCTTCGAGCGCGATAGCGCTGCTGGCGCGGCCGGCACGCCGGCATCATCGGCGCCGATCAGCCCGATGATGGAGCAGTATCACGCCATCAAGGATGCCCATCCCGATTGCCTCCTGTTCTATCGGATGGGCGACTTTTTTGAGCTGTTCTTCGACGACGCGGTGACAGCGGCGGCGGCGCTCGATATCACGCTCACCCATCGCGGCAAGCATCACGGTGAAGACATTCCGATGTGCGGGGTGCCGGTTCACGCGTCCGACAGCTATCTCGAACGTCTGATCCGCCAGGGCTTTAAGGTCGCGATCTGCGAGCAGGTCGAGGACCCGGCCGAGGCGCGGCGGCGCGGCAACAAAGCGCTGGTGCGGCGCGAAGTGACTCGCCTGGTGACGCCCGGCACCCTCACCGAGGACACCTTGCTAGAGGCGCGCGAGAACAACTATCTCGCCGCGCTCGGCCGCGCCGACGGCGAGCTGGCGCTGGCCTGGCTCGACATGTCGACCGGCGATTTCAACGTCATGCCGGTCGAGGCCTCGGGCATGGAGGCCGAACTGGCTCGCTTGAGCCCCCGCGAGATTCTCGTCTCGGAACGCCTGATTGCCACGCCCGAGCTGTTCGAGACCTTCGATGAGTGGAAGACGGTGCTAACCACCCTGCCGCCGGCGCGGTTCGAAAGTCGCGCCGGGGAGCGACGGTTGAAGGCGCTCTATGGGGTCGCGGCGCTCGATGGCTTCGGCGGTTTTGGCCGCCCCGAGCTCGCGGCCTGCGGGGCGCTGGTCGATTATCTTGAACTGACACAGAAGGGGCGCCTGCCCCGGCTCAAGCCGCCGAGTCGGAATGAGAGCAGCGCTCTCATGGCGATCGACGCGGCAACGCGGCGCAACTTGGAGCTTACGCGCAATCTCGCCGGTGAGCGGAGCGGCAGCCTGTTGGCGACCATCGATCGGACGGTCACCGGGGCCGGCGCGCGCCTGCTCGCGAGCCGGCTCACCGCGCCTTTGACCGACCCCATCGCCATCAACGAGCGCCTGGACGTGATCGGGTATTTCGTCGACGAGGCCGACACGCGGGCGACCATCCGGGCCACGTTGCGGCATTGCCCCGATATCGAGCGGGCGCTGTCGCGGCTGACGCTCGGACGCGGCGGGCCGCGCGATCTGGCGGCGATTCGCGACGCGCTGGCCAAGACGGCTGATATTCGCGCGGCCCTGGCGGGGCGGCCGCTGAACCCGCCACCGACGGGGCTGGTGGGGATGGCCGGGGACCTGGGACACCACGGCCCGCTGGTCGACCGGCTCACGCGCGCGCTCGCCCCGGAACCGCCGCTGCTGGCCCGCGACGGTGGTTTCATCGCCCAGGACTACCGTCCCGAGGTCGACGAGCAGCGCATGCTGCGCGACCAGAGCAAGCGCCTGATCGCCGAGTTGCAACGCCAGTATGCGGACTTGACCGAAGTCCGGGGACTCAAGGTGCGCCACAATAACGTTCTCGGCTATTTCGTCGAGGTGTCGGCCGGTCACGCCGATACGCTCGCCCAGGCGCCGTTGAACGAGACTTTCATCCACCGCCAGACGATGGCGAGCGCGGTCCGCTTTCGCACGGTCGAGCTGGGCGACATCGAGATCAAGGTCAGTCGGGCCGCCGATCGGGTCCTTGCGCTTGAGCTGGCGTTGTTCTCCGACCTAGTCAACGATGTCAGCGCGCAGGCCGCCGATATCGGCCGCGCCGCCGCCGCGTTCGCCGCCCTCGATGTCGCGGCGGCGCTCGCCGAGCTGGCCGCCGAGAGTCGCTTCGTCCGCCCTCGGGTCGATGAATCGCTGGCCTTTCGCATCGAGGGCGGTCGACATCCGGTGGTCGAGCGGGCGATGGCCCGGGCGGGGGGCGGCAGCTTCGTCGGCAACGACTGCGACCTCGCCGAGGCGCGCCGCCTGTGGCTCGTGACGGGCCCCAACATGGCCGGCAAGAGCACGTTCATGCGCCAGAACGCGCTGATCGCGGTGCTCGCGCAGATGGGCTCGTTCGTGCCCGCCACGGCGGCGCACATCGGCGTGGTCGACCGCCTGTTCAGCCGCGTGGGCGCGGCCGACGATCTGGCGCGCGGGCGCTCGACCTTCATGGTCGAGATGGTCGAGACCGCCGCGATCCTCAACCTCGCCGGGCCGCGGGCGTTCGTCATCCTCGACGAGATCGGCCGCGGCACGGCGACATACGATGGCCTGTCGATCGCCTGGGCTTCGGTCGAGCACCTGCATGAGAAGAACCGCTGTCGGGCCCTGTTCGCGACCCACTACCATGAGCTGACGGCGCTCGCCGAGCGCCTCGCCGCCGTCACGCCCTATACCATGCGAGTCCGCGAATGGGAGGGAGAGGTCGTGTTCCTCTACGAGGTTGTGTCGGGGACCGCCGATCGCTCCTATGGGATCCAGGTGGCGCGGCTGGCGGGTCTGCCCGATTCGGTGGTGGGACGGGCCGAAGAGGTGTTGGAGATGCTCGAACAGAGCGAGCAGGCGGCGGCCGCAGGGCGGTTGGTCGACGCGCTGCCGCTGTTCTCGTCAATCCATCGCGCGCCCGCGCCGCCGCCGCGCTCGCGCCTCGATCGCGCGCTTGACGAGGTCCACGCCGATGACCTCACCCCGCGCGGCGCGCTCGAACTCGTCTATGCCCTGAAGGCGCTGGCGGACGACCCGGAGCGGTGAGCGCGGGTGGCCTCGCCTTCTTGACCATGGATACAGCCGAGCGCCGGACCGCGCCCTATCTGCCCTACACGCTGCTGATTCTGACGAGCCTGTTTTGGTCGGGCAACGGCATCGCCGGGCGTCTGGCCACGACCGGCGGCATCGATCCGCTCGGGCTGACGTTCTGGCGCTGGGTCGGCGCCTTGTTGTTTCTCATCCCCTTCGCCCTGCCCCACCTGATCGCCGAACGCGCCCTGGTCTTCAAGCATTGGCGGGTACTGACCGCCTTCGGCGCCCTCGCCGTGAGCGCTTTCACGCCCATCTTCTACTACGCGCTCAGCCTCAGCACGGCGATCAACATCACCCTGGTGGCCGCGACGATTCCCGCCGTCATCGTCGGTCTTTCATGGCTCCTGTTCCGCGAGACCATTTCGTGGCGGGCGTTGGTCGGGATGGTTGTCGCGGTCGCTGGCGTGATCGCCATCATCGCCCGCGGCGACATCGGCGTGCTGTCGCGATTGGAATTCAACCTCGGCGATATCATCGCGCTCGGCGCGGTGCTGACCTGGGCGCTCTACTCGGTGCTCCTGCGCTATCGGCCGCGCGATCTGCACCCGATGTCATTCCTGATCGGGCTGGTCATACCTGGCGTGGTGCTGAACCTCGCGATTCTCTTGATCGCGCCGGCCCGAGTCGCTTTCACGCCGACCTGGGGCAACCTCGCCGTGGTCGCCTACGTCGCCCTGTTCCCCTCCGTGATCGCGTATTTTTTCTTCAATGCCGGCGTCAAGGCGATCGGCGCCAACAGGGCCGGCCAGTTCGGCTATCTGGTGCCGCTGTTCGCGGCGGTGCTCGCGGTCGTCATCCTCGGCGAGAGCTTTGAGATCTATCATCTGGTCGGCATGATCGTGATCTTCATCGGCCTCTATCTCGCCAGCCGACGCCGGGCCTGAAGTTCCAACGCTGGATGGCGAAGCGCGGCTGCACCTTCAAGTTGGTCAAGGACAAGGGTGGCCCCATCGGCGTGGTGCGCGGGGACCGGCGCACGGTCACGCCGATGCATGGTGGCCGCAAGCAACTCAGCAAGGGCGTGATGGCGGGCGTCAAGAAGCAGCTCGGCCTCGACGACGCCTAAACGGGCGCTTATATATTAGACCTGATGATGACCTATCCCGTGACCCTCGAGACCGACGACGACGGCACCGTCATCGTAACCTTTCCCGATATGCCGCGTGACCCATGGCGTCGATCGTGACGAGGCGCTGGGCCATGCGGTCGAGGCCCTGGGGGTCGCGGTCGCGACGGCGATGTCGGTAGGCGCGGAGGTGCCGCCGCCGCCCAAGCGCATCGCCAAGGGGACGCCGACAGTCACCCTCGGCAGTCAGGCCGCGGCCAAGGTGGCGGCCTATCGCGCCATGCGCGAGGCCCGCGTCCACAAGGCCGAGCTCGCGCGCCGTCTGGGCGTGAACCGTTGCGCCGTCGACCGCCTGCTCGACCTCGGTCACGCCACCCGCCTCGACCGCATCGACCAAGCGCTCGGCGTCCTCGGCAAGCGCCTCGACATGGACCGCCGTCTGTGCCCGGTGGGCGTCCGGCGCACGGCGTGTGGTGCGCCCAGCTTGCGAGGTGGGGCCGTATGAACCATATATGATCGAACAGGGGGCCGACAACGGGTATCGCGTGGCGGATAGCGGCGACTTCTTCGTTCGATTCTGGGGCGTTCGCGGCAGCATCGCCTGCTGTGATTCGGGTATTAGCCGTTATGGCGGCAACACCTCGTGCCTCGAAGTCCGTTGTGGCGAGCGGCTGATGATGTTCGATGCCGGCACCGGCTTTCGCTATCTCGGCAACTCGCTGATGGCCCAGCCGAACCTCGACGCCGATCTCTTTCTCACGCACACCCATTTCGACCATGTTTGCGGCCTGCCGTTCTTCAAGCCGGCGTTTCTGCCGACCAACCGCTTCCGCATTTTCGCCGGCCATCTGTTGCCCGACACAACGGTCCGCCGCGTACTCCAGGATATGATGATGGCACCGCTGTTTCCGGTGCCGCTGCAAATATTCCAGGCGCAGGTCACGTTCCACGACTTCTACGCCGGTGAAACACTGACGCCGCGCGAGGGCGTTATGGTGCGCACCGCGCCGCTCAATCACCCCAACGGCGCGACCGGCTACCGCATCGAATACGGCGGCCGATCGATCTGTTATCTGACCGATACCGAGCACATCATCGAGCAACCCGACGAAAACATCCTCAAGCTGATCGAGGGGGCCGGCATCGTCATCTACGATTCCATGTTCACCGATACCGAATTCACGGGCCGCGCAGGCTGGGGTCACTCGACGTGGACCGAGGGGATGCGGTTGTGCGAGCAGGCCGGGGCCAAGCAGTTCGTGATCTTCCACCACGACCCGGAACACGATGATGACTTGCTCGACCAGATCGCGCGCGAGGCCGCCGAGCTGAGGCCAGGCACCGTGGTCGCGAGCGAGGGCATGGTCCTCCGGCCCTAAAGGCACGCCCCCGGTCGTGAACGCGCGATGGCGGCGCAATGCGCGGGCCCTGTGGATGGGGCTGCTCACGGTGTCGGGGTTGAGCCGCCGCGGCTTCTTCATCCCCTACCGCTATGCCGCGCAAGTCGATGGACCGGGCGCCCGCTATCCAGCCCAGGCCGCCCTGTTTTGCGACCGCGAGGCCGCTTTCGCCGAGGTACTCGACGGGATCGACGCGCTGGCGCCGGCGCTCGAGGCGATCGGTGGCCAGCCGCCACCCGCGCCGCGCTTCGATCAGGGCTGGTTCCCGCCGCTCGATGCCGCCGTCGCCTACGCCTTGGTGCGCCGACATCCGCCGCGCCGCATCGTCGAGGTCGGCTCGGGCCACTCCACGCGGTTCCTCGCCCAGGCGCTCGCAGATGCTGGAGTAGTGGCGATGGTCACGGCCATCGACCCCGCGCCGCGCGCCGACATCGCGGGTCTGCCGCTCACTCTGGTGCGTTCGACGTTGCAAGAGGCGGGCACGGCGGCCTTCGGGTCGCTCGAAGCCGGCGATATCGTGTTCGTCGATTCAAGCCACATCCTGATGCCGGGCAGCGATGTCGATTGGCTCCTCAACCGGGTCTTGCCGATGCTGGCGCCGGGCGTGATGGTGCATGTCCACGATATCTTGCTGCCCGATCCCTACCCCGCGGCCTGGACCTGGCGCGGCTACAACGAGCAGACCGCGATCGCCGCTCTGATCGGCGACGCCCGTGCTTACGAGGTGGTGTTCGCGAGCCACTACGTGACGACGACGATGGCCGTCCGGCTGGCCGCCTCGGTGGTCGCCCGCCTGCCGCGCCTACCGGGCGCCTTCGACACCAGCTTGTGGCTGCGCAAGCGTCCCTATGTGTAGGGATCGGCGGCGTCGCGCAGGCCGTCGCCGAAGAAGCTCAGCGCCAGCACCACGATCACGACCGGTAACACCGGCAGCATTAGCCACGGGTAGATGGCGACGATGTCGAAGTTCTGCGCCTCGTTGAGGAGCACGCCCCAGCTCGTGATCGGCGGCCGGAGCCCGAGGCCGAGATATGACAGCACCGTCTCGCCCAAGATCATGCCCGGTATCGACAGCGTCACGGAGGCGATCAGGTGCGAGGCGAAGCTCGGCAAGAGATGACGCCCGATCACCCGCCGCGGACTCGCGCCCATCAGCACCGCAGCGGTGGCGAAGTCCTCCTCGCGCAGCGACAAGAGCTTTGAGCGCACGGCGCGGGCCAAGCCTGGCCATTCGATCAGGCCAAGGATCACGGTGATGCCGAGATAAATCAATACCGGGCTCCAGGTCACCGGCAGAGCCGCCGACAATGCCATCCACAGCGGCAATTCGGGAAATGAGCGGATGACCTCGATCGAGCGCTGCACCGCGGCGTCGACCCAGCCGCCGTAGTATCCCGCCAGACCGCCCAGGACGATTCCGAAAACGAAGCTGATGGTGACGCCGAGCAGGCCCACGGTCAGCGATATCCGCGTGCCGTAGATGATGCGCGATAACTGGTCGCGGCCCAGGCGGTCGGTGCCGAACAGATAGAGCGTGCCGCGCTCGGCCGGGCAAAAGAGGTGGAAGCGCCCCTCAATCGCGCTCCAGAACTCATAGGCGTCGCCAAGGCACAAGAATCGCAGCCGGTGGATTTTCTTGTCGTTGGCCGTGTACATCCGCCGCATGGTCTCCATGTCGAGCACGGTGTCGAAGCCATAGACGAACGGCCCGATGAACTCGCCCTCATGGAAGAGATGCAGGCTCTGGGGCGGCGCGTAGATGTGGGTCCGGTCCCGGGTGTGGAGGTTGTAGGGCGCGAGAATCTCGCTCACCAGAATCGAGCCGTACATGATGATGAGCACGACGGCCGAAATCACTGCCAGACGATGACGGCGAAACTTCCACCACATGATCTTCCACTGCGAGGCCATGAAGAACCGCTCTTGCTCGGCGGTCATGGTCTCGGTGGCGTACGGGTCGAACGGCTCGGTGCTGATGAAATGCGCAAGCGGCGGGTCGCTCCGGTCGGGGGGAAGATCGCTCATCGCAGGCGCGTGCCGCCGAGCCGAATACGGGGATCAAGCGCGCTGAGCGCGATGTCGGACAAGAACATGCCGATCACGGTCAAGAGCGTGAGGAGGAAGATCAACGCGCCGGCCAGGTACTGATCCTGGGAACGCAAGGCTTGGACAAGCAGCGGGCCGAGCGTCGGCAGCGAGAGAATCATCGCGATCAGTGCCGAGCCCGAGATCAGCGTCGGCAACAGGTTGCCGATGTCGGCAACGAACGGGTTGAGAGATACACGCAGCGGATATTTGATGAGCAGGCGGGTCGCCGGCAGGCCCTTGGCGCGGCCCGTGACGACGTACTGCTTTTGCAGTTCGTCGAGCAGGTTGGCGCGCAGCCTGCGGATCATGCCGGCGGTGCCCGAGGTGCCGATGATGACGACCGGTATCCACAGGTGCTCCAACACCGAGGCGATTTTGCCCCACGACCACGGCTTGTCGATGTACTCCGCCTCCATCAGCCCGCCGATGGAGGTGCCGAAGTGGACGTTCGCGAAATACATGATGATCAGGGCGAGTAGGAAATTCGGGGTCGCCAGCCCGAGGAAGCCGATGAAGCTGAGTGTGTGGTCACCCCAACTGTACTGGTGGGTCGCGGAATACACCCCGATTGGGAAGGCCATGAACCAAGTGAAGATTACCACCGAGAAATTGAGCAGGACGGTGAAGGCGACATTGCCGCTCACCACCTCGGTGACCGGACGGTCGAACTCGAAGGAATGGCCGAGGCTGCCCTGCAACAGGCCAGCGAAGCCGTTGGGACCTTCGAGAACGCCGATCCAGATGCCGTATTGCGCCAGGAACGGGCGGTCGAGCGCGTACTCATGGCGCAGGAACTCGATCCGATCGAGCGCGGCGGTGTCGCCCTGAGCGCGGAGTTCGACGATCTGATTGGAGAGGTAGTCGCCGGGTGGCGCCTGGATAATCAGGAAGGTGATGAAGCTGACCACGAGCACCGTCGGGATCATGATCAGCGCCCGGCGGGCGAGGTAAGTGAACATGCCCGGTCACCTCAACAGAGGCTAGTTCGCCTCGTCGTACCAGAAGGTATCGGGCCGGTAGATTCCGAACTGGGCGCCTGGGTCCCAGTTGTAGACGGCGTCGCGCGGCACGTTGCGGAGGCGGTTGTTGACGACGATCGGCTGCATGACGCCCGAGACGATGCCGATCGAGAAGGTCTGTTCGCGGTGGATTTCGAGCATCCGATGCCAGATCTCCTCCCGCTCCTCACGGGTGGCGGACCGCAGCCAGGATTGGTACAGGTCCATCAGTTCCCGTGCCGCCGGCATGTCCGGGGCCTCGCCGGCGTTGCCGTTGGATTCATGATATTGCCCCCACTTCGGCCACTGCAGGCCATTCTGTCGGGTCGGGGCCAGTTCCTCTGGACTCATGTCCGGGGTCGGCAAACCGTTCTCCAATCCCGACCAGATCGAGATCTGAGTCTCGCCGGCGTAGATGCGATTGCGAAAAACCTCGCGCTGCGAGGGGCGAGTATAGAGCTTGATGCCGATCTCGGCCCAGCTATCGCGCACCAGCTCCAGGACGTCGGTCTGCTCGGTGTCCTCGCCCGCCGTCTCGACGATCACCTCCATCGGCCGGCCGTCGGGCAGAAGCCTCACGCCGGAGTCGTCGCGTGCGCTCAATCCGGCCTCGTCGAGAAGCGCGTTCGCGGCGTCCGGATCGTAGTCGGTCCAGGCGGACTGGTAGTCGGACTTGAACAACGGGCTCCCTGGCAGGACCGTGTTGTTGCCCTCGATGGCGAGGCCAAAATAGAGCACCTGGTTGATCAGGCCGCGGTCGATCGCCATCGACAGCGCGCGCCGCACCCGAACGTCGCGGAACGCGGCGCGCCACCCCTCGTCGTTGATATTGAGGTTGGGATAAAGCGCGAGGTGCGCCCCCCGCGCGGTCCGCCACAACAACGTCGTGTAGTCGTTGCGCTTCTCGCCCGCTTTGAGGAACGTGTAGTTGTTGAAGAACAGGCTGCGCGATTGGAGGTCGGTCTCGCCGGCCCCGGCCTTGCCCGGAATGATCTTGCTGTCGGCGATGGTGAGGATGAAGCGGTCGATATAGGGGAGCTGACGGCCGTTCTCATCGATCCGGTGGTAGTAGGGGTTGCGCTCTCCAATGAAGCGTATCGACTGGCCCACCGTCGTGTTGCGCCACGGCTGCAGCGTCGGCAGATCGGGATTATTGAACTTGTAGAGGTTGTCCATGCGGTTGTGCAGCGCCGCCCAGTTGCGTTTGCCCTCGGCGGCCGCCCGCTCGGCCAGCTCGGCGGGGTCGGCGTACTTGAGGTGGAACGCCTTCATGTAGTGAGAGGGGCGGTAGATGAACAACGGCGCCGCGCGGGCGAGCGCTGGCAGGAAGAACGGATTGGGCTGCGACCAGCTGTAACGGATCGTCGTCTGATCGAGGATCTCGACCCGCGCCGGCTCGCCGTCGACGATCATCTCCCGGGGGGGACCAGAGGGTCGCAGCTCCTCGTTGGTGGCGACGTCCTCCCAGAAGTAACGGAAATCCTCGCTGGTGAAGGGCTGGCCGTCGGACCACTTGTGCCCCGGACGTAGCTTGATGGTGAAGACTCGGCCTTCGTCCACGGTGACCGATTGGGCGATGTCGGCTACCATCCCGAAGTCGGTGTGGTAGCCGACAAGACGGGCGTAGCCGTACACGACGAGGAGCCGGACATCCTTGGAGCGCACGCCGAGCGTGCGAAGGTCGCCGCCATGGCGCCCCGGCAGCAGGCCCTCGGCGCTGAGCTCAATCACCCGCGGTGTGGTCGGGACGCGCTCGGCCACCGGCGGTAGTTCGCCGGCCGCCACCCGCTCGGCGAACATCGGCGTTTCGACCAACTCGAGCGCCGCGCTCGGCGTTGCCGCCAAAAACAATGAGGCAAGACAAAACGAGACTAGCAACCACAGCGTCGCCGCGCGCGGACCCCGCACGCCGATCATGACGCGCGGGCCTTGAGCGGTCCGGCGTCCGCCGCCGCGCGCACGAAGTGCCCCTCGCCGAGGTCGATCATGCTGGGCGGGGTGACGCCATCGATGGTGTAGGGCGCCGGCCAGTCGGCTGGGTTGGAGGCTTTCTCCGACATCAGGCTGCTCAAGTCGAGGCGGTCGGTCGGATCGGGTTTGGGGACGGCCGTCAGCAGCGCGCGCGTGTAGGGATGAACGGGATCGCGAAACAAGATTTCGCGCGGGGCGAGCTCGACCAGCCGGCCCGCGCACATGACGGCGATCCGATCAGCGACGTAATCGACCACGGCCAGGTTGTGCGAGATGAACAGGTAGGTCAGCGAAAGTCGCGATTGCAGGTCTTTCAACAAGTTGAGCACCTGGGCCTGGACCGAGACATCGAGCGCCGAGACCGGTTCGTCGCAGATCAACAGCTCGGGCTGGAGCGCCAGCGCCCGCGCGATTCCGATGCGTTGGCGCTGGCCTCCGGAGAAGCTGTGCGGGTAGCGCCGCAGATGCCGGACATCGAGGCCGACCAAGTTCATCAGTTCGGCGACCCGTTCCGCACGCTCGTCCTCGTCGCCGACGCGGTGGATAAGCAGCGGTTCGCTAAGAATGTCGTGCACCGTCATGCGCGGATTGAGCGAACTGAAGGGGTCTTGAAAGATGTACTGCACCTTGTTGCGAAATTTCCACAACGCCTGACCGCGCAGCTTGAGGACATCGATGATGTTGCCGTGATCGTTGAACAGAACCTCGCCCGAATCCGCCGCCACGGCGCGCATCAGTATCTTGCTCGTGGTCGTCTTGCCACAACCCGATTCGCCGACCAGCCCCAGGCAGCCGCCGCGCGGCACATCGAAACTGACGTTGTCGACGGCGATCGTCCCGCCGCCCGGCTGGCCGCCGAACAGCGAACGCTTGTGTGTGCCGAACCGCTTGTTGAGGTTGCGAACCTGCAACAAAGGGCCAGCGGCGACCTCCTCGTCGGTCCACGGCGTGCGCCGTTCCATCAGGCGCCCACCCTCGCTCTTGATCTCGCGGATGGGGACCAATCGCTCGCCGGGCTCCATGTTGAAGCGCGGGACCGCGCGCAGCAATGCGCTGAGGTAAGGGTGCCGCGCGTCGCGGAAGATATCCTTAAGCCTGCCGTGCTCCATGACCTTGCCGTGGTACATGACGACCACCTCGTCCGCCATGTTGGCGACGACCCCGAGGTCGTGGGTGATCAACAGGATCGCCATGTGCAGGTCGCTCTGCAGCTCGCGCATGAGCTTGAGGATCTGCGCCTGGATGGTGACGTCGAGGGCAGTGGTCGGTTCGTCGGCGATCAGGATGGCGGGGCGGCAGATCAGCGCCATCGCGATCATCGCGCGCTGACGCAGGCCGCCCGACAGCTCGAACGGATAGGTGTGCAGCGCCTGCTTGGGATCGGGAAAGCCGACCAGGCGCAGCATTTCCTCGGTCACCGCGAGTCCCTCCGCCCGGCCCGCCCGACAGTGCAGGTGATAGGCCTCGCCAATTTGGTTGCCGACCGTGTGGAGCGGCGACAGCGATGTCATCGGCTCTTGAAAGATGATCGAGATGCGCCCGCCGCGCAGCGCCTGCATCGACCGGCCGTTGGGCGGCAGCTTGGCGATATCGACGAGGGCGCCCGGCTTGTCGGGATCGAGAAACAGGATCTCACCTTCGGCGACGCGCGCCACCTTGGGCAGGATGCTCATGATCGCCTGAGACACGACCGACTTGCCCGAGCCCGATTCGCCCACCAGCGCCACCGTCTTGCCGCGCGGGACGCGAAAGGAAACACCGTCGACCGCCCGAAGAATACCCTCGGGAAGATCGAAATGAATCTTGAGATTGCGAACCAGGAGGACGTTGGGCATCAGCCTAATTCCTCGACCCCGGCGCCGCTCGCGGTGGTCGCGCCGAGCGCGCCGAGATTGCCCCGTGTCGCTTCGTCCAGCTCGATCCCTCGGGCCCGCGCCGCGCGCGCCGCGGCCACAGCGATCTCCTCGAAGCCGCCGAGCGTGGAATCGATGTGGACGCGCTGGTTTCCGGCGCCCCGCAACCGCAGCTGCATCCAGCCTTTCCGGCGGTCGCGCCGGGTCGAATAGTAGCGCAGGCTGACCCCGGCGAGATCGGACCAGGCGAGGTCCGCGCGCCCAGCTCCCTGCCGCTGGAGACCGCTGGCGGTGTGCTCGATGGTAGTCATTTGCCGCGCCACCGTGCGCCCGCCGTAGATCGCGAACAAAAGGGCCAGCGCGGCCAGAACGTACGCCGCCGTGGCCGACGGATCGGCGAACAACAACGGCCCCCCGGTCATCGCCAATCCGACGCCGGCGCGCAGGTAATCGAAAATCAGAGAACTCACGGCATAGCGGTGTCCGCTCATGCCGTGAGGTTAAAGATTTTGCGGGGCGATGGACAGATGGGGCCGACCCTCGCCTTGAGGGTACCAAGCAGCTCGGCGAGGAAGCGCCAGGCCGGCTCGTCGAGGACGAGGTGATGGGTGAGCAGTCCGGTCGGTTCCTCGGCGTCCGCCTCGCCCTCGCGCCGCGCGCGCAGGTGGCCGATCAAGTCGTCAAGGCAGGCCTCGACGCCACGAAAGCGCCGGCCGCCCCGCCAGTCGATGACATCGACGTGCACGTTCGCCTGGCGCAGTCCGGGTGCGGCGTCGGCGGTCGCGCGCGGCCCGAGAGTCGAGAGACCGCGCACGCCGACCTCGACGAGATGAGCGACAAGGCCCACATCGATGCGATTCCATGGCGGCACCAGTACCGGCAGGGCGCGCGGCCCGAACATCTCCTCGATCCGCGCCCGCGCGACCTCGATCTCGCCGAGCATCGCTGGCAACGGCCGGTGCGGCCCCAACTCCGCCTTGCGGGCGTCTGCGGGCGCGTGGTTGTGGTGCGCATAGCCATGGATCGCCACCGTGGTCCCAGGATAGCTCCCCAGGTACGCGGGCAGCTCGGGATCGGCGGTGGCCGGACTCGCGGCAAGGCACACCGAAAGATCGTGCTCGGCGGCGAGGTTGAGCAGGCGCGCGAGCGCGAGGGTTGGCGCGCGCGCATCGTCATCGCGCCACCACAGGCTCGGCTGGCGTCCGATGTGTCGCCACTGGTCGAGCTCGGCCGTGAGACGGGCCCAGCTCACCAGCCGGCCCCGTCGGCCCAGCCGCCGATCAGGGCGGCGCTCTTTTCGTTGCCGCCGGTATCGATGCCTGCGGTGCTGGTCGGGGGTGCGTCCATGGCCGCCTCGATGGTGGCGGCCAGGGCCTGAGGTGTCAGCGCGGACTCGGCCAGGACGTGGACCAGGCCGCGCTCGGCGAGGCGCGCGGCGCGCAAGGTTTGCTCGGTCTCGATGCCGCCGGCGTAGGGCACGATGACCCCGCGCACGCCGGCGTCCAACACCTCGAACACGGTGTTGTAGCCGCCCTGGCTGATCGACAGCACGCAGTTGCGGATCAAGGTCGTGAAGTCGGGGCGGGCGCGCTCGACGACGATCCCCGGCGCCGCTGCCCGAACGAGCGCCTCATGCTCCGAGTCGGAAACCTTGATGCCGACCAGCACGCGCCACCGATGGTGGTTGAGCCGCGTCGCCGGGCGGGCGGCGATCGCGGTTCGCAGTAATTCGAGACCGACCGCACCGCCGCCGGCCGAGACGATCACCTCGTTATGACTTGGGCCCCGACTTGGTCCATGGCCCGGCCTACCCACCGCGCCGGACTGGCCGCCGCGATCGACGGCGTAGCCGGTGTACACCAGTTTGTCGGCGATCCGGCCGGCGTGCGCGAAGGTCTCCTCGAACGAGACCAGTTGGGGATCGCCGTGGACCATGACATGGTCGAAATAGGTCTCGATCAGCCCGAGCATTTCGTCGTTACGCGCGGCCCTGTGCTGGCCAACGAGAATGTCGCGGACCGACGAGACGATGACCGGGCGACGCGGCGCGGCTAGCGACGCATCGAGGAGCGGTAACAACTCGAAACGCATCTGCCGGCGCCCGAATGGGAACAGCTCGAACATCAGGACGTGGGGTCGGAATTCGCGCCATGTGGCCATCAGTTGGCGGCGGCGCGCCGCGCGCCACGCGTCATCGATCGGCTGGTCGTTCTCATCGACCAGGACCTTGAAATAGAGGTCAGGCGCCCGGGTGGGCGCGAGTTGGACGAGGCGTCCGCCACCGATGTTGAGGCCGGGGATCTTGTGGCCGCCCGAGACCAGGGCAACGTCGAGTCCGGCCGCGCTCATGGCGCGCGTCAGGGTCGCGGCGCGCCGCAGATGGCCGATGCCGAGCAGATGCTGGACATAGAAGAGAACCCGCCGGCCCACTCAGGTGCTCCGGGCCGATGACGCCGGCCGCCCGATCGGGGACAAGCGCAGGTTGAGCGTAGCGACGTGCGGATGGCCGTGCGCGTCGAGTTCGAACACATGAACCGCCGGCCACTCGAGCTTGGCGGGCGGGGCCCCGAGGAAATTCCAGTCGCAGGCCAGGCCGAGCACGGCGCGGATGACGCCCTTGTGGGTCACCGCAACTGTTGCGTCGCCGTCGATCGCGATCTCCCTCAGCCACGGACGCAAGCGGTCCTGGACATCGCGTGGGCTCTCGCCGTCCGGTAGCGTGAGGTCGAGGCCGCGCGCCTCGGCGGCCGCGAAAAACAGGCCGGGTTGGTCGCGGAGTTCGCCGAGTGTACGCCCCTCCCACGCGCCCCAGTCCATCTCGATGAGGCGCTGGTCGGTCTCAGGCAACGATGCGCCGAGGCAGCGCGCGGTCTCGACGGCCCGGCGGAGCGGGCTCGTCACCCATCGCGCGTCAGCGAGGCACGTCGGCAGCCGCAAGCCCGAGAGCTCGCGGTGCGCGGCCGCGCCGAGCGGGATGTCGGCGCGGCCTTGCAACCGGCCCTCGATGTTCCAGGCGGTCGGGCCGTGGCGGAGGAGCGCGAGGGTGGTCACGAGGCGCGCCGATGGGTTGAGCCGGCGACCTCGCGCAGCACGCGATCGAGAGTGCGGGCGGCATCGCCGAGTGTGCGTGAGCCGGCGACGAAGCGGGAAGCGCTTTCGCCCATGTGCTGGCGTGCGGCCGGCGCGTCCAGCAGGCGCCTGATGAGCGCCGCGAAGGCCGCCGCATCGCCTGCGGGCGCGAGCAGGCCGGTCTCGCCACCGCGCACCACATCCGGCACGCCGCGAACGCCGCACGCGACCACCGGCAGGCCGGCGGCCTGGGCCTCCAGGAACGCCATGCCATAGGCTTCGTTGACGGCTGGCCACACGTATAAGTCGCAGGCCGCGTAGATCTGAGCCAACGCCTCCGCCGCGCGTGCGCCGGCGAAGTGAACGCGCCCGGCGGGGAGGGCCGCGAACGCCGCCCCTACGGCCTCGCGCGCTTCGCCCTCGCCGACGATCACGAGCTGCCACTCTAGATCGGGGAGCCGCTCAAGCGCGGCGGCGAGGGCACGGTATGAGGCCAGCTTGTCACCCGGCCGCAGCATGGCGACCGCGAGCAACCACGGATGCCCGGGCGACAGGCCCAGTTCGTGCGCCAGGGCGCGCCGCGCCGGATCGCGGTGCCGGAGCGCGGCGGCAAAGGGCTCGGCATCGAGGAACGGTGGCAGAAAATGCAGGCGTTCGGGCGTCGTGACCAGGGGTTGGACGCAGGCGAGGTCGTGGCGGGTGAGGCAGAAAACCGTATCGGCCGTGGCGATGGCGGCACCGGCCGCCTCGTGGCCGAGATGCCACGGCCCGGTGGCGCGCTTCGGGGCGAACGACGGCTCGGCGATCAGATAGGGAATGCCGAGGCGGTCGCTGATGCGCGGCCCCAGCCAATCGGGGGCGCGGTAGTAGACATGGTAGGTGAACCACGCATCGGGGCGCACCTGCGGCCCGGCGTCTTGATATGTCGCCGCCAGGTCGTCGGCGATCACCTCGGCGCGGGCGCGGATGTCTTCCTGCGCCGTGCCGTCCGGGGTGCGGTCATAACTCCTGAACTCGGAGGCTACCTCGACCTCGTGGCCCGCCGTCGCCAAGGCCCGCATCAACAGCCGCGCCATCAGACGATCACCCGAGGGAATCTCGTGGCGGGGCGGCTTGAGCGGTGCGTAGAAGGCGATGCGCATGCTAGCGCGCGGCGCCAGCGGCGGCCGCGCGCTCGTCGGCCAATGCTCGTTCATCCGGGAGACCGAACAGCCGGGCCAGCCCGGCGATTCCGCGCTCAAGCGGAAACCGCTCGCGTACGATCCGGTTGCCGGCGTCGCCTAGTCGCTGGCGCTGTTGGGGGTCGGCGATCAGGCGGGCGAGCGCGTCGCGCAGCGCCGTGACATCGTCGGGCGCCACCAGCAGGCCGTTGACGCCATCCTCGATCAGTTCGGGAATCGCCGCCGCCGTGGTGGCGACGCACGGGAGGCCCTGGCTCTGCGCCTCGACCAGGACGTTGGGAAGCCCGTCGCGGTCGCCGTCGGCGGCGATGCGGCTGGCCAGCGCGAACAGATCGGCGCCGCGATATGCGTCCACGACATCGTCGTGGGGCCGCATGCCCCGCCAGGTAACCCGCCCCGCCACGCCGAGCGCGCCGGCGCGCGCCGCGAGCCGGCGCTGCAGCGGCCCGCCGCCAACATGGACCAGCCGCCAGTGCGTGTCCTCGGGTAAACCGGCCAGTGCTTCAAGCAGCACTTCATGGCCTTTCTTGGTGACCGCGCGGCCCACTGACAGGATGATAACCGGGTCGTCGGGCGCGCCGCCGGTCCGGGCGTTCGACGGTTCTGGATTGGCTGAAAAGCGCGCCACGTCGATGCCGTGGTAGTTGAGATGCACGCGCTCGGGCCGGCCGAGCTGGGCGAGGTGGTCGCGAGTGCCGGCGCTACAGGTCGTCAGCCACGCACACGCGGCAAGCTTCTCGGCCTTTTCCCATCGCGGAATTGTCCAGACATCCTTGGCATGGGCCGAGCAACTCCATGGCCGATCCGTCAGGATGCTGGCATAGCGTGCCACCGAGGCCGGGGTATGCAGGAAATGCGCGTGTAGTTGCTCGATGCCGGGGTCGAGCTCGTGGGCGAGGACCAGCGCCTGGCCGAAACGCCGCACCCGGTTGGGGGTCAGGTCGCGCGCCAGATCCCGCAGCCAGACGCGCCGCGCCCGGCGATAAGCCGGCGAGCCTCGCAAGGCCCGCCACGCACGTGCGACCCGCCGGGGCTCGCGGTACAGGTACTCGGGGAGGTAGCGCACCGGGGCTTCGATATCGGCGTGGATCGGGTGGACGTGGCGGTCGGTCGGTCGCCGCAGCGAGAATATCTCGATCGACAGCCCGCGCCGCTCAAGCGCGCGGATTTCCTGTGAGATGAAGGTCTCGGACAGACGCGGGTAGCCCTTGAGGACGAAGGCGACACGCCGGCTCATCGCTGATCAGGCGTGGCGGCGGACGGCGTCGTCGCTCGCGGTCGCATCGTCGCGCGCCAGCCACGGCGCGGCGAGCCGGTTGACGTTCGAGAGGCCCTCGAGCAGGCCCGGTACGATCACCTCCAACGGCTTTTTTTGTTGCGGCAACGCACGCAATGCCGCCGCCATCCGAGCCGGGTCATAGTGGCCGTCATCCTCGATCATGCTGACCAGGCCTATCTCCTGCGCCCGCGCGGCCCGAATGTACTGTTCGAGACGCGGCTCGGTCCGCGGCATGATGATCGCCCGTTTGTCGAGCGACAGAATCTCGCAGAAGGTGTTGTAGCCGCCCATCGCCACGATGCCGACGGCGTTGGCCTCGAGGTTCTCCATGTGGGCGTCGAAGGTGATCGCCTCGACCCGTTTCAGCTTGGCCGCGCGGAGCAGGAACTCCTTCTGCAACTCCGGCTGCATGAACGGACCGAGGACCAGGAGCGCCGGATAGGGCAGCAGGTCTTCGGTCTCGTAGGCCCGCAGCACCCACTCGATCAGCCCCTCGCCATCGCCGCCGCCGCCCGTCGTCACCAGCAGATACGGACGACGCGTGATCGGCGGCGGCGGATGGGCGAGGACCGGCTGGCTGATCCGCCGCAGCAGATATCCGGTGTAGACGATCTTCCGTCTGACCGAGGCCGGCAGCGCGATTCCGGCGAGCGGGTCGCAGATCTGCGGCAGCCCGTAGATCCAAATCTCGTCGTAGAGGTCGCGCAGACTGGGCAGGACGTTCTTGCGCGCCCATTCCGGCGCGAGCAGCGCCGGTTCGTCGAGGACATCGCGCAGGCCGAGCACCAAGCGGGTGCCGCGTTCGCGCAGCAGCGGCAATGTATCCTTGACCTCGCCGCGCAGTCCCAGCGGTTCCTTGTCGACGATGAAAATGTCCGGATCGAAGATGTCGGCGGCGTGGCGAATGATGGACGAACGCAACATCAGCGTTTCTTCCACATCCATGTGCAGATTGAGCGGGGTGTACTCGCCGTTGCGCAGCTTGATGACGCCGGGAATGCGGATGAAGTCGACCCGGGCGCGAAAATCGAAGCTGCCGATGATCGGCGATCCCGACAAGATCAGGACCGAGAGGCGTTGATTATGTTCAACCAGCGAATGCGCGATCGTCAAGCAGCGCCGCAGGTGCCCGAGGCCAAAGGTATCATGGCTATAGATAAGAATGCGCGGGTCGCGCGTGCCGCGTCTCGCGACGGGAGCAACTTCGTGTAGCATCGAAGGATCATGACACGGAGGCCGGCCGGGCAAAAGTGGCTTTTTTGACCGACGTTTACCGCTGGATAAGCGTAAGTTAGGGCCTCGCCGCCGTGAATTTCTTGCCGCCCGAGGGCGGCGTCGCGATCAGGTTCGATGGAACCCACAATCTTCAAATTCGTTTTGCGCCATAGTTATCGACAGCAGATCTTGCTGTCGCTGCTGGCGGCGGCCTCGTTCCCATTTCTCTACGCCTTTTACGAGGTGCCGAAGGCGATCGTGAACGACGCGATCCAGGCCGGCGCGACCTTTCCGGTGACCGTCCTCGGCGTCGAGTTCAGTCAATTTAGCTACCTGTTGGCGCTGTGCGGGGTCTTCCTACTGCTCGTGGTCGTCAACCAGGGGTTCAAGTATTACGTCAACGTTTTCAGGGGGTTGACCGGCGAGCGGATGTTGCGCCGATTGCGCTACGACCTGTACGCGCGGGTCTTGCGGTTTCCCCTTCCGACCTTCCGCAAGGTGTCCCAGGGCGAGATTATTCCGATGATTACCGCCGAGGTCGAGCCGTTGGGCGGGTTCATCGGCGATGCCTTCTCCTTGCCGACTTTTCAGGGCGGCACACTGATCGTCATCCTAGCGTTCCTGTTCATTCAGGACCCGATCATGGCGGCGGCGGCGGTCTCGCTCTATCCGCTTCAGGTCTACGTCATCCCCAAGCTGCAACGCCGGGTGAATCTGCTCGGCAAGGAGCGCGTGCGCCTGGTGCGACGGCTCTCCGACCGCATCGGCGAGACCGTCCAGGGCGTGCCCGAGATCCATATTCACGACACCTCGAACCTCGCGCTGGCCAATTTCTCACATCAGCTCGGCGCGATTTTCGACGTCCGGTACGCGATCTACCGACAGAAGTTCTTCATCAAGTTTCTCAACAATTTCATCCAGCAGCTGGGGCCGTTCTTCTTTTATTCAATTGGCGGCTATCTCACGATCTCGGGTCAGCTCGAGATCGGCACCTTGATCGCGGCGATCGCCGCCCACAAAGACCTCGCCTCGCCGTGGAAGGAACTCCTTCGCTATTACCAGTTGAAGGAGGATGCGCGCATCAAGTACGACCAGGTGGTCGGTCAGTTCGATCCGCCGGGGATCCTGGGCGCGAGCTACCAGCTCGACGAGCCGGAAACCGTGGCGCCGTTGACGGGCGAGTTCAACGTCGCCAATTTGACGCTGACCGACGACCAGGACAACAGCGTGGTCGACGGCGTTTCCCTTCGCATTCGTCTCGATCAGCACGTGGCGCTGGTCGGCCCGCACGGTTCGGGCAAGGAAGACCTGACCCTGCTGCTGGCGAGGCTGCTGGACCCGAGCAACGGCGCCATCGCCGTCAACGGAGCCGATCTGGCCGGTCTGCCGGAAGCGGTGACCGGCCGGCGCATCTCCTATGTCGGGCCCCAGGGCTTTATCTTCGCGACGACGCTGGGGGAAAACCTGTTCTATGGCCTAAAGCACCGGCCGCTGGTCGCGCCCGACTATGACGGCGCCGCCGAAGCGCGCCGCAAGGCCGAGGCGGCCGAGGCGGCGCGCTCGGGCAACATCGACTACGATGTCGGGGCCGACTGGGTCGACTACAAGGCCGCTGGCGTGGCCGATCTCGACGCCCTCCGCGGTGCGGGTTTGCGAGTCCTCAAATTGGTCGACCTCGGCCAGGACGTATACCAACTCGGGCTTCGCGGGACGATCGACCCCAAAACACGGCCTGACGTGGCCGCGGGCATTCTGTCGGCGCGCCGGGCGTTTCGCGAGCGCGCGGCCAAGGATCCGACCATCGCCTCGTTGATCGAGACCTTCGACCGCGAGCGCTACAACACTAATGCGACCGTCGGCGAGAACCTGCTGTTCGGGAACCCGGTGGGCGAACACTTCGCGATGGACAACCTCGCCGGCGACGATTACGTGCTCTCGGTGCTCGATCAGGTCGGGCTGCGCGAAACCATGCTGTCGATCGGCTATCAGGTCGCCGCGACCATGGTGGAGCTGTTCGCCGATCTTCGGCCCGACCACGAATTCTTCCAGCAATTCGGTTTCATCAACGCCGAGGATCTGCCGGAGTTTCAGGCGCTGTTGACCCGGGTCGATCGCGATCAGCTGGGCGACCTCGGGTCCGAGGACCGCGCGCGCCTGATGTCGCTTCCGTTCAAGCTGATTCCGGCGCGCCATCGCCTCGGCTTGATCGACGCGGAGATGCAGGCCAAGGTGCTGGAAGCCCGCGGGGAGTTCGCCGCGAACCTCCCCGCGGAGCTTAGGGACGCGGTCGAGTTCTACGATGCCGAGGCCTACAACAGCAGCGCCAATCTCCAGGACAACATCCTGTTCGGCAAAGCCGCCTACGGCGAGGCGCAAGCGGCGGACCGAGTCGGACGCGTGGTCGCCGAGGTGATCGAGGGGCTCGGGCTGGAGGACATGGTGGGGATGGTGGCGCTCGATTACGACGTCGGCATCGCCGGCTCACGACTGTCGGGCTCGCAGCGACAGAAACTCGCGATCGCGCGCGCGGTCCTCAAACGCCCCGACGTGCTCATTCTCTCGGAGTCAACGGCCGCCCTCGATACTGCGGCGCAGTCACGCATTCCGCCGGCGCTCCTCGAGGAGTTCAAGGGCCGATGCGTGGTCTGGGCGCTGCACCGGCCCTCGCTGGCCGAGAATTTTGATCACATTGTGGTCATGCGTAACGGAAAGGTTGCTGAACAGGGGTCTTATGCCGATCTCAATAGAGACGGCACCGAGTTCCACGGCATGTTGGCTGCGGAGTAGCCTCGGAGAAGGAGGATGATGTGAGCCTCAATGAAGAAGTCGACCTGCTGCGACGGATACCGCTGTTCAGCAAGATCGAACCCTCGAAGCTTAAGCTGCTGGCCTTCACCAGCGAGCGGCTGACGTTCCATGCCGGTCAGAGCCTGTGCGTGCAGGGAGAAATGGGCGACGCGGCGTTCGTTATCATCGGCGGCCAGTGCGATGTGACCATCGATACGGCGCAAGGGCCGCTGACGGTCGCCAAGGTCGGTCAGGACGACTTCGTCGGCGAGATCGCTATCCTGTGCGATGTGCCGAGGACGGCGACGGTCACCGCCACCGACACCGTGACCGTCCTCAAGATCACCAAGGACCTGTTCTTTCGCATGATCAGCGAGTTTCCGCAGATGGGCGTCGAGATCATGCGCGAGCTGGCGGCCCGGCTGGAGCGCACGACCAACCAGTTGCGCGAGGAGCGCAGCGGCGCGGCGGGCTGATCCTGGCGAGGCCGAGTCGGTCATGAGCCGCCTCGACAGCTTCATTCGGCGCGTTTCGGCCCAGCGCGACTGCCTCAGCGCGGCGGCGCGGATGATCGCTGACGTGCCCGGCCCGGTGCTCGAACTCGGCCTCGGCAACGGCCGGACCTACGATCACTTGCGCGAGCGTCTGCCGAACCGCGAGATCTTCGTCTTCGATCGTCGCATCGCCGCCCATCCGGCGTGCATCCCCGATGAGCGGTACATGATACTCGGCGATATCGACGCGACGCTGGCGCACGCGATGGCGCGGATCGGCGGGTTGGCGGCGCTCGCCCACTGCGACATCGGGACCGGCGACAAGCAGGCGGCACTCGATCTCGCGGCGTGGCTCGCGCCCGCGCTCGATGCGGTGCTCGCGCCGGGCGCGATCGTCGTTTCGGATCAACG
>CBDDBU010000011.1:0-14425 GCA_965226045.1 Alphaproteobacteria bacterium | reverse complement strand
TGAGGCAGAGGCGAAAGGATGTCTATTGGGGATGGCTACATCCACACAACATTCGCTACCACGGCCTCACTTTCCCTGAGACCCTGACTCCCCTTCGTGACATCTCTTCGACATGGTTTGACGCCTTCCGGATTCTATCCCGTCATCACGGCCCTAGCAGCCTGTCGGACTGAGGTCCGCGAGAATGGGTGTGGACGGATCGCGATGTGGAGAGGTCATGGGATCGAGCGCCTTTCGTGAGGACACGGAGTGCGGTCGCTTGGCCGCGCGTACCGCAGGGTGAGTTTACTCTTATGCCCTCTCGTGAGGGCACGAAGTACGTTCGCTTGCTCGCGCGTGCCGCAAGGCGAGCATACTCTTATTCCTTTTCGCGAGGTACGGAGTCCGGCCGCCTGCTCAAGCGTATTGCAAGGTGAACATTCTCTTTATGTTCCAGGCCAGGGTCACCAGGTTCCATTCGCCCGTGACCTTGTCCAGGCCGCGTAGCGAGAACTGGCGGAAGCCCATGGCCGATTTGATGATGCCGAACACCGGTTCCGGCGTTTGCTTGCGCAGGGCGTAGAGTTGCCGGCCCTCGGGCGTCGCCAGTCGATGTGTCATCGCTTCCAGCGGCGTCGGGTTCTCCGGGGGCGGCGGCGCGCCGGCGAAGCGGTCCTTCCAGGAGAGATGATGGCGTTCCCGGCCGGGCGTGATCAACGGCGCGATCTCGGCCTCGGCGCAGGCGTTCACGTTGGCCTCGCTGAAGTAGCCGCTGTCCGCCAGCAGGGTCTCGGGCGCGCCCAGCGCCTCGGGAAGGCGGGCGAGCGCTTCCAGCGCCGGCTCGATTTGCCGCTTGTCGTTGGGGGCCTGGACCACGTCGTTGGTGACCACCAGCAGGCTGTCGGCCGCCACCAGGGCTTGGGCGTTGTAGGCCTGTTCGAAGCCGCCGCCGGCCACCGGCATGATGCGCGAGTCCGCGTCGGTCAGATTGACCTGGTCCTTCGGCCCGGGCCCGGCCACCGGCGGCTCGGGTGGACGGCCGCCCGGCTTGCGGCCCGTCTTCTCGGCCTTCTCCGCGCGCGCCTCGAGCTTCGCCTCGTACTCGGCCCGTTCCCGCTCAAGGCGTTCGCGCGCCCGCGCCTCGATCACCGCCTTAGCCTCGGCGATGCGGGCCAGACGATCCTCGCGCCGGGCCAGTTCCTCGGGCACCGACATCCCGTCGGGCACATCCGCCCCATCGGCCGCCTCCGCCAACGCCATCAACTCCGCCACCTCGGCCTTCAACCGGGCTTCGAGCTCGCAGGCGTGTTTCCACGACAGCGCGCTGTGCCGGCTCGCGTTGGCGTGCACCTTGGTGCCGTCCAGCGCCACCGTGCCGAGCTTCAGCACCCCGGCTTCCCGGGCCAGCAGCAGCACCTCGACGAACAGCCCTTCGATCCGGTCGAGAAAACGCCGCCGGAACGCGGCGATGGTATCGTGGTCGGGATGATCGTTGGCCGCGATGAAGCGGAAAGCGACAGAATCATAGGTCGCGCGCTCCAACTTGCGGCTCGAAAACACCCCCGTGGCGTAGCCGTAGACCAGAAGCCCCAGCAGCATGCTCGGGTGATAGGACGCCGAGCCCGAGCCGCGATAGGCCTTCACGAACGCCGAGAGGTCCAACTGCTCGATCACCTCGACCACGAAGCGCGCCAGATGCCGCTCGGGAAGCCATTCCTCCACCGACGGCGGCAGCAGAAACCCCGTCTCCCGGTCGACCGGTCGGAAATTGCTCATGACGGCCTCCATCACGCGCGGGCAAATCAACTGATACCATCGAATCCTATTTCGACTCCCGGCTCAAGTCCGACAGGCTGCTAGGCGCCCGGCTCAATCCTCGATGTCGGCGTAGACCGCGTCGTTTTCGATGGTCACCGGGTAGGTGCGCAGCGGCACTGTGGCCGGCGGCTCGACCGCCTGGCCGGTCGCGATGTTGAAGCAGCCGGCGTGAAACGGGCATTCGATGATGCCGTCCTCGATCTCACCCTCGGACAGCGACGCTTCGGCGTGGGTGCAGGTGTCGTCGGTGACGTGGAAGGTGCCGTCGAGGTTGAATACCGCGACCGGCTCGCGGTCGTCGATTTCGACCTGGAGCACCCCGTTGTTGGGCACCTCGTCGGTCTTGCACACGTACTGACGCATGGCGCGCCCTAGTCCTCGAAGATGTTGAGGGGCAGAATCGCCGAGACCATGAAGTTGGGCACGTCGACCAGCTGGCCGATGCGCAGATCGACCGCCGCCGACGCCACGCAATAGGCCTGTTGGCGCGACAGTCCACGCTCGCGCACCATGTAATCGATGATGTTGAGCAGCGCGTCGCGCGTGGCCAGCGTCAAGTCCTCAGGCACGTTTTCAAGCGCCGCGAGCTTGGGGCTGTCGATCCACGCGAGATGCGGCGGCAGCTCGCCGGCCTTCTTCAGCGGCAGCCCGGTCGCGGCATAGAAGCTCGTCGGCTCGGTCTGTTTGAGCTGGGCGCCGCCGGTGAAGTTCGGATACTTGAGGTGCTTGCCGCCGCCCTTGATGATCTGGCAGGTGACCGTGACAGTCGCGTCCATCTCGATCGCCGAGCCCGAGACCTCGCCATCGCCCTGCGCGTAATGCACATCGCCGGTCCACAAGCCCCCGCCCTCGACGAAACAAGGGAAGATGATGGTGGTGCCGAGCTGCATCTCCTTGATGTCCATGTTGCCGCCGTTCTCGCGCGGCGGCACGGTGCGCAGCGCCTTGTCCATGTACGGACCGTCGGGCCCGAATAGATCGGCCGGCAGGGCGTTGGTGGGATCGGGCGGCAGCGCCATTCCGCCAGCGTCGGCGACCGCGGCCTCGCGGGCCAATGCCGCCTCAACCTCGGGCTCGCCCGGCACGACCCCGATCGAACCCGGAAATGCCGCCATCGGGATTCGCACGCCAGGAATCTGCTCCGAGCGCGCATACAGCCGATCGAGCCGCCAGTTGGCGAGGAACGGTTCTTCGAACTGATCGCGGAGAAAGCCGAAGCCCGGCAGGATGCACGTCCAGCCGTAGATGTCGGGTACGATATCGACCATCGTTACCGCCAGCGCGTCGCCGCGCTCGACCCCTTCGATGTAGATCGGCCCGGTCATCGGGTGCACCCGGCTCAAATCCGCGTCCGCGACCGCCGCGTGCTGGGTCTCGAAGTTGAACTGGTGGTCGAGCGCGTCGCGGGTCTCGAAGACGATGTAATCGCCCGGTCTCGCGTGACCGACCGGGCGCAGGCTGTGATGCAGCCGGTTGAAGCAATTCGGATCGTCCTTGGCGAACTCGCCGGTCTTGCGAATGACGATGGTAGCGGCCATGACGGTCTCCCCCTCGGCCCAAGCCCGCGGATATTCGGTCGCGACTGTATCCGAATCTCAGGCTGCGACAACAGCCCCACCGGTGATCGCCTTGGCGCCGCCTTCCACGCTATGGTGGACCCATGAGCGAACCCAGCACGCGCCGCGCCCTGTACCCGTCGATCGAGCCCTATGCCAGCGGTACGCTCGCCGTCGGTGGCGGCCACGACATCTATTTCGAGCAGTGCGGTAACCCTGACGGTAAGCCGGCACTGTTCGTCCACGGCGGCCCCGGCGGCGGGTTACAGCCCTACAACCGACGCGGCTTCGACCCCGCCGTCTACCGCATCGTGCTGTTCGACCAGCGCGGCTGCGGACGCAGCCGGCCTCACGCCTCGCTCGATGACAACACGACCTGGCACCTGGTCGCCGACATGGAGCGACTACGCACCGAGCTCGCGATCGACCGCTGGCAGGTACTTGGCGGCTCGTGGGGCAGCACGCTATCGCTGGCCTACGCCCAAGCCCACCCCGAGCGCGTGACGGGGCTGGTCCTACGCGGGATATTCATGCTGCGCCGCAAGGAGCTTCACTGGTTCTACCAAGAAGGGGCGGGCGCGATCTTTCCCGATGCCTGGGAGCATTATCTCGCAGCGATCCCCGAGGACGAGCGCGGCGACATGATCGCCGCCTATTACCAGCATCTCACCAGCGACGACGCGGCCGTGCGGATGGCCGCGGCCAGGGCCTGGGCCGGGTGGGAGGGCCGCACGCTCTCGCTCCTGCCGGACGCGGACCGGGTCGCGCGGTTCGAGGGCGACGAGTTCGCCATCGCCTTCGCCCGCATCGAGTGCCACTACTTCATCAACGGCGGTTTCTTCGAAACGGATGGACAGCTGCTGCGCGACATCGGGCGGATCCGCCACATTCCCGCCGTCATCATCCAGGGCCGCTATGATATCTGCACGCCGATGATGTCGGCCTGGGACCTCCACAAGGCCTGGCCCGAGGCTGATTTCCGCGTTGTCGACGACGCCGGCCACGCCGCCACCGAACCCGGCATCATCCACGAACTGGTGAGCGCGACCGACCGCTTCCGCCCCTAGCGGGACGGCTCACGGCCTTCAGTCGTAATCGATTGGGGTGGCGTACCAGCCGGTTTCGCGCTTTTGCCAGTACCGCACGGTCAGTCGGCGCGTCAGCGGCCCCGGCGCGCCGTCGGCCACCGGCTTGCCGTCGATGATCGTCACCGGCATCACCCCGCCGGCCGAGCTCGAGATGAAGATTTCGTCGGCTTCGGGTGCCGCGCCCGCCGCGATCTTGCCCATTCGACAATCGACATTGGTCTCGGCGCACAATTCGAACACCGTGCGCCGGGTGATGCCCTCCAGAACGCCGCGATCCGGTGTCGTCACGACGCCGCCCTCGACGAAAAATATGTTGAAGCCCGGCCCTTCGGTGATGTTGCCATCGAAATCGACCAGCACCACCGTTTCGCCACCCTTGTCGTAGGCCTCCATCAGGGCGCGGTCCATGTCGAGCCAGGAGAAGTTCTTGAAGTTAGGGTTCACCGATTCGGGCGGGATGCGGGGGATGTCGCTGATGACCATATTGAGGCCGCGTTGCCGCACCTCGGGCGTCGCGATCCACACATAGGGAATGGCGTAGGCGTGGAAGCGGGGCTCGGCAAGGCGCGGGTCGCGGCTGCCCAAGGGGGGGCGGCCGCGGGTCAGGATCGCCTGGACGTAGGCATCGCGAATGCCCGAGCGGCGCACCACTGCGGTCAGGATGTCGCGCACCTCGGCCGGCGAGTAGGGGCACGTCATGCGCAGGCCCGCCGCCGATTTCATGAATCGTTCGATATGATCGTCGAGGCGGAAGAACGCACCCTTCCAAGCCGTGACGGTATCGTAGCAGGTGTCGTTGCGGAGGAAGCCCCAATCGAGGATCGATATCTTGGCCTCGGCGATCGGTCCAAACTCGCCGCCGATGAAATAGATACCGGCTTCCGCGCTCTCGATGGCGGTGGCATCGGCCAGCTTAGCGTATTCGTTCACGTGTTCGGCCGCCCGCGTGCCGCCCAAGCCATTGACGAATGCCGACTTCGCCGGCTCACCAAGCGGCCGGGCACCCCAGTCCCTACGGCGCCCACGGGCGCGCGTGGCGGCACCTTATCACGCGCGAGCGCCTTTGGTGAAGCACCACGCGCATCTGGCGAAGCATCCGGGCCGCGCCTTGCCTGACGGCGAACGTCGTCAATCCACCAACACGAGCAGCGCCACGCCGGCCGCCGCGATGATTGACAACATGATCGCCAGCGCCCGTCGCTCGGTTCGCCGGACCCGCTTTCGGTACCGGCGCGATACAGCGCGGCGCGATCTCATCCCGGCCCGGCCGTGCCGCCCCGTCGGTTCGGCCGTATCACGACCTCCGTACGTTCCACCACCATCGCGATGAACCTCCGGTAGCTGTTCTACGGTTCAGTACCACCGAATGTAAAGAAACCCGACGCGAGGGGCATTGTATCGGTCGGCGTGCCCGCGCGCCGGCGGGTCCTTGACCCGCACCGCCGCAATGGGCAACAACGGGCCTATGAGCGCATCGGGACGAACCCACCGGCGCGACGATCGGCCGCCAACGCTGGAGCTCGACGCCCTCACGATCGAGTTTCATGCCCGTCGCGGCGTGGCGCGAGTGGTCGACCGCGTTAGCCTGGAGGTCTGGCCCGGCGAAATCGTCGGCTTGATCGGCGAATCCGGCAGCGGTAAGACGATCAGCGCGCTCTCGGCGCTCGGCCTGGCGCCGCGCGGGGCCAGCATCGTCGAAGGCGACATCCGCCTCAGCGGCGAATCGCTGACGGCGATGTCGGAGGCCGAGTTGCGCCGGGTGCGGGGCGCCCGCATCTCGCTCATCCCGCAGGACGCCATGCGGGCGCTCAACCCGGTGCTGCGCATCGACACCCAGGTCGGCGAACCCTATGTAATCCATCGTGGCGACGATTGGGCGACGGCCCGCGTCCGCGTGGTCGACCTGCTCGGGTCCGTCCACATCCCCTCGCCCGCCGAGCGGGCGGTCGAGCATCCCCACCAGTTCTCGGGCGGCATGCAACAGCGCGCCATGATCGCGATGGGGCTGGCGCTGGAGCCCGAATTGCTGATCGCCGACGAACCGACGACGGCGCTCGACGTCACCGTGCAGGCCCAGGTGCTGCACCTGTTGCGCGAAATCCGTGAGACTCACGGCACGGCGATGCTGTTCATCACCCACGACCTTGGGGTGATCGCCGAACTGTGCGATTGGGTTTATGTCATCTACGCGGGCGCGATCATGGAGCAGGGGTCGGTCGAGAGCATCTTCGCCCGCCCCAGCCATCCCTACACCGAAGCGCTGCTCAAATCGACCCCGACCGTGCACACGGTCCAGGAAGAGCTGGTGTCGATACCGGGGCAAATACCCTCGCCGTTCGCCCTGCCCCCAGGTTGCCGCTTCGCCGATCGCTGCGGCTACCGCCTCGAGCGCTGCGCCACGGAGCCTGGGATGCTCGCCGTCGCGAGCGAGCACGCCGCTCGCTGCTGGCTTCGGGAGGGCTCCCCCGGCGGTGGCTCCCTGGTGGAGGGCGCATGAGCGCACCGTTGGTCGAGGTCCGGTCGGTCTCGAAGAACTTCGCCGGCAGCGGGCCGTTTTGGCGCCGTCGGGAGGTGCAGGCGGTCGTCGACGTCGACCTCGAGGTCCTGCCCGGCGAGACGGTCGGCATCGTCGGCGAGTCGGGTTCCGGCAAGTCCACACTGCTGCGCATCATACTAAGACTCGTTCGACCGACCGCGGGCACGGTGCTGTTCGAGGGCCATGACATCGGCAAGTTGCCGAGCCGCGAGTTGCGCGCGGTGCGCCGCCGTGTCCAGGCGGTGTTCCAGGACCCCACGGCCTCGTTCAATCCACGCCAGAGCATCGGCGCCGCGCTCGCCGCCCCGCTGGAGGTGCACGGCATCGGCGATCGCGCCGCACGCGCGCGGCAAGTCGCCGAAACGCTGGAGCTCGTCGGTCTCGAAGCCGCCTTTGTGAGTCGCTACCCCCATCAGCTGAGCGGCGGCCAGCGCCAACGCGCGGCCATCGCGCGGGCCATCATGCTCCGGCCCTCGCTGTTGCTGGCCGACGAGCCGACTTCCGCCCTCGACGTATCGGTCCAGGCGCAAATCCTCAACCTGTTCAAGCAAACCAAGCGCGAGCTCGGCCTGACCTGCATATTCGTCAGCCACAATCTCGGTGTCATCCGCTATGTGAGCGACCGGGTCGCGGTGATGTATCGTGGCCGAATCGTCGAGTGGGGCACGGCCGAGGCGGTGTTCTCCAACCCCCAGCACGAATACACCCAGACCTTGCTCGCGGCGGTGCCCGACGCCGACCTCGGCAAGCGCCGCAAGCCCCCCCCGCCGCCGCCGGCCTAGGGCGCCGCGGTGCTATTTCTCGGCGAGCACCGCGCGTAGTTCGTTCGCGGCGAGCTCGACGTCGGCGCGGCTGGCGTCGAGGTGGGTGACGGCGCGCATGCGCAGCGGCGCCGAGACGCCGATGCGCACGCCGCGCCCGCGCAAGCGCTCGGCGATCTCGGCCCCGCGCAAGCCCGTGCCGGACACATCGAAGAAGACGAGATTGGTCTCGATCTTGTCGAACTCGAGCCGGACCCCCGGAATGTCGGCGATGCACGCCGCGAAGTGGCGCGCGTTCTCGTGGTCTTCGGCCAGGCGCTCGACATTGTGTTCGAGCGCGTAGACGCAGGCTGCGGCGATGATGCCGGCCTGGCGCATGGCGCCGCCGAACTGTTGTTTGCAGCGCCACGCCTCAGCGATGAAGTCCGCCGAACCGGCCAGTACCGCGCCGACCGGGGCCCCCAAGCCCTTGGAGAAATCGATCCACACCGAATCGAACGGCGCCGCGTAGTTGGCCGCCGAGATGCCGCTCTCGACCACCGCATTCAACAGACGCGCCCCGTCCATGTGAAGGTGAAGGCCGTTGTCGCGCGCCACCTCGGCGACGGCCTGAATTTGCGCCAGGGGCCAAATCGTGCCGCCGCCGTGGTTGCTGGTTTGCTCGATCGACACCAAACGTGAGCGCGGCCGATGGTTGTTCAGCGGGTTGATGGCGGCGCGCACTTGCTCGGCGCTAAACATGCCGCGCGGGCCATCAAGGGTTTTCAGCATCAGGCCCGAGAGCGCGGCCGGCGCGCCGGTCTCGGCATGAACGGCGTGGGCGGTGCGGTCGAGGATGACCTCATCGCCCTGTCGGCACCAGACCCGATAGGCGATCTCGTTGCACATCGAGCCCGAGGGGGTGTAGACCGCCGCCTCCTTGCCCACGAGTTCCGCCACCATCTCACACAGGCGGTTGACCGTAGGGTCCTCGCCGGCCTGTTCGTTGCCGACCGCCGCCTCGGCGATCGCCTTGCGCATCGCGGGCGTCGGCCGGGTGTTGGTGTCACTGTAAAGATCGACGCGCAGGTTATCCAAGTTCGTCCTCCCCGATGCTGGCGGGCGATCCTCGCATATTCGCCAGGACACGGCCACGCGGCCCGACCCGAGGACAGGGCTGCCCCACTTGTCCTAAATTGAGCGTCGATGATTACCGTATTCGGCTCGATCAACGTCGATCTCGTGACCGCGGTCGAGCGCCTGCCCGAAGCGGGCGAGACCGTGCTCGGCGGGTCCTACACGGTCGTTCCCGGCGGCAAGGGCGCCAACCAGGCGTTGGCCGCGGCGCGGGCGGGCGCACGGGTGTGCATGATCGGCGGCGTCGGCGACGACGGCTTCGCGAGCACCGCGCTCGCCACCTTGCGCGCCGATGGGGTCGACCTCGCCCACGTGGCGCGACGCACGACGCCGACCGGGTGCGCGATGATCGCCGTCGCCAGGTCGGGCGACAACCAGATCGTCGTCGCAAGCGGCGCCAACCGGGACACGGTAGCGGCGCAACTTCTAGAGTCCGACATCGGCCACAACACGCTGCTGTTACAGATGGAGGTGCCCCACGAGGAGAACTGGAGGGCGGTCCGAGAGGCTCGCGCGCGGGTCGCGCGGATTGTCCTCAACGTCGCGCCAGCCGGCACGGTCCCGGTGGCCGCCCTGGACGACATCGACGTCCTGGTGATGAACCGGCCCGAAGCCGCCAGCGTCGCGCGCGACCTTGGCCTTGGCCGTGGCCTCGGCCCGAGCGGCGACGAACCGTTGACGTTGGCCCGTGCGCTGGCCACGCGTCACGGCGTAACCGCGATCGTGACCCTGGGCGCCGACGGGTCCGTCGCCGCGACCAACGAGGGCGACTGGCGGGTCGGCGCGCTGGCGGTGAATGTCGTCGATACGACAGCGGCGGGCGATGCCTTCGTCGGTGTCCTTGCGGCCGGCCTCGATGCCGCCCAGCCGATCGAAGCGGCGCTGCATCGGGCCTCGGTGGCCGGCGGTCTCGCCTGCCGGAAGCAGGGCGCGCAGCCGAGCTTGCCCTGGGCCGCCGATATAGACGCGGCGCTCGGGCGGCTGTCGCCGCCCACGGCGATCGCGCTCGCCTAACCTCCCCGGGGCCGCTCAGTCGCGGACGGTGACCGGATCGACGATGTTGAGGCGGGTGATGTAGCGCTGGAAGATCAAGGCCATGATGACCGACAGCACGATCCGGATCTTCTCTTCGGCCGCATACTGCTTGCGCGTCTTGCGCCGAATATTCCGCACCGTCTGTTCGGCGCCGGCTCTCGAACTCATCGATTCCTGTCTCATCTTCGTTCCCTTCCGTCATGAACGCTGAACCAGAAATCCTCCGTTACGAAATCACCTCAATCCGTCCCATAGGTGCTCACGTAAAACCAAGCTGGTCCGTCGACTTTAATCGTTCGGCGGCAACCGCACGGATCGTCTGCTGCATTTCGGGATTGGCCGTGAGCAAGGTATCGAAGTCTCGGGTATGAAGCACCAGAAGGTCGCAAAAACATTGCGCCGTCACGTTGGCAACTCGTGGTCGATCGTTGATCAGCGCGATCTCGCCGAAGAAGTCGCCGCTGCCGAGGCTCACCGGCTCGGGCTCGAGATCGACGTCGACTGCGCCCGAAGTAATGAAGAACATCGAATCACCGCTATCGCCCTTGCGAATGATTTGTTCGCCAGGAACCGCGAGGCGGGGCTTGAGCAGCTTGGCAATTTCCGCGATCCGTTTGCTGTCGAGATATTCAAAAAACGGCACCCGCACGATCAGTTGTGCCGGATCGAGGCCGAGGTCGAGCTGCGGCAGCTGCTCGAGGTCGCGCGCGCGTCTGTCGAGGTCGGCCTCGAGGTGTGACAACACCTCCTTACTGATGATCGCCTGCTCGTGCATGGCCTTGTAATCTGTTTCCTCAAGGCGAATCGCAATCCTCTGCAGGTGGCATTCCTGAAGGACCTTCGAGTATTCCGGGTATTGCCGCTCGAGGGTCTCGAACGCTTGGTTGGTTTGATCGAGACGATCTTCCAGGATCTGTTTGAGCTGGCCGCTGACCTCATCGCCAATGACCTCGATAACCTTCGGCAAGCCTTCTCGGATTTCCGTGTTGAGGGCCGCGATCGTCGCCAGCAAGACCTCAAAGCGGTTGACCAGTGCGTGGGTAAGAAGCCGGGTCCATCCGAAGTGGTGTAGCAAGCGTAGTGCTAGGCGAAAACGCCAGTCGAAGCCGAGGCTATGCGCGACTGCCGCGCGGTAGCCCTCGATCCCGCCGAGCTATTGTCAAAAGTTGTGTATGGGCTGATCATGCGGCGGCGCGATCCTGGCGTTCTCCATCTACGAATTTGACGCCGCGAATGATCTCGGCGAGATGGTTCGATCCATCGAGTTTTCTCCATTTTCTCTGAGCGCACTGGCATAGTTTGAAGACCATGGCCATCGCCGTCTTGCGCGACAGGCAGCCCTTGGTCCGGTAGGTGCGCAGACGAACCGTGGCGAACGTGCTCTCGATGGGGTTGGTCGTGCGTACATGCTTCCAGTGCTCGGCGGGGAAGTCGTAGAACGTCAGCAGGACGTCGCGGTCCCTGGCCAGGCAGGCCGCGGCCTTGTCGTACTTCGGCCCGTAGGCTTCCAGGAAGAAGTCGAAGGCGCTCTCGGCATCCTTCCTGGTTTCGGCCATCCAGATGTCTTGCAGGCGCCCCTTGGCTTTCTTTTGCAGACCCTTGGGCAGCTTGTTCAAGACGTTGCCCGTCTTGTGAACCCAGCAGCGTTGCTCGCGGGCGCCTGGGTAGACTTGGCGGAGCGCCTTCCAGAAGCCGAGCGCGCCGTCGCCGAGCGCCAGTTGCGGACCCATTTCAAGGCCGCGCCGCTTGAGATCGAGCAGAACTTCGAGCCAGGACTGCTCACTTTCGCGATAGCCGTCGGCGATGGCGATCAGTTCCTTCTGTCCCTTGTCCGTGGCCCCGACGATCACCAGGATGCACTGCTTCTCTTCCTCCATGCGGGCGCTGAAATAGATGCCGTCCACCCAGAAATAGACGTAGCGCTTGGCCGTGAGGTCGCGCCGTTGCCAGCGCTCCGCCTCAACCCCCCAGACCTCTTTCAGCCGGGTGATCGTGGAGGCCGAAAGCCCCGGCGCGGAGCTCCCCAGGAGCGCCGCCAAGGCTTCCCCGAAGTCGCCGGTGGAAATGCCCTTCAGATACAGCCATGGCAAAAGGTCTTCCAGGCTCTTGGCGCGGCGCAGATAGCGCGGCAGGATCGCCGACGTGAAGCGGATGGCGCCGTCCCCCCGGTCCCGCACACGGGGTTGGCGCACGCTCACCGGGCCGATCCCGGTCTGGATGAAGCGTTCCGGCAGATATCCATTGCGGACAACCCGGCGGCGGCCGGCGGCGTCAACAAGCGCCGCATGGCTACCCAAAAACACGGAGACCTCGGCCTCAACGGCTTGGGCCAACAACTCGCGAGCTCCAGCTTGTAGGACTTCCGTCAACGGATCTTTCTGAAAATCAGATGGGTTTTGAAAAGCAACAACGGTATTCTCTTTCATGGCCTATCCTTCCTTGGCTTAGCTCAAGTGGTGACATCAACAATCACCAGGATACGCCGCCTTCATTTCAACGCCGTACACAAGATTCGGTTATAGCTCTTGGCGGTTGATCGAGTGGGTCTGAAATTTACCCGCCGCAGAGAGGTGGTATGATGCTGAAAACCCTTCGCCGCTTTCTGTGCCTACTGGGATTTCATGACTTTCAGATACTCGAAGTAACCTCAGGGTTTGGACAGGGTGGTAGTGTCGCCAAGGTCGAGTGCAAACGCTGTGCCTTTGTTACAACTCGACCCAATTGAGACTAAAGGTGCTCGTTCCACAGGTCATCCGTCGTGCTAGTGATGGCGGTGGGCTTACGGTGCCGGTAGACAGCTGAAGCCCGTCGTCGAACTCCTGGCGGTCGGCCCGTGGACATGAAAATCCTGTGTTTGCGTCAGTGCACTAGGAGCTTGCCGCGCGCATGTAGATCGCCGCGACCCTTCGAACCACCTCCACATTCATCACCAAAGCGACGACACCCAGGGTGACCAGGGGCTGATTCAAGACGGCGCCGAGGAAGATGACGAACACGCGCACATCCCGACCCAGCCGAAGGTATGAGGCGCCGTGCAGCTTCTGGGCCATCAGGCCATCGTACTTGTCCGCCGTGTAGCTGTTCAGGAAGGAGCCCACGATCGCCGCGAACCCCACCACGACGGATGGGTTGGTGCCGGTTGCGGCAAATTCGTGCCACAGCAGGCCGAACAGCAGGGCGGCGTCGGCATAGCGGTCGAGGACCGCATCGAACCAACCGCCGAACTCGCTCTCGGAACGTTTCAGACGGGCGATCTCGCCATCGCAACCGTCGATGATCGACGCCAGTTGCGCCAGCGCGCCACCGGCGGCCAGGGCCGGATAGCCGCCCAACGCCATCAATCCTGCGGCAGCGCACGACAGCAACCAGGAGGCCAGGGAAACCTGGTTGGGCGTCACGGCCGTGCGCACCAGATAGCGACTGAGCCGCCGGGAAACCGGCCGGTTGAGGTGGCGCGCCACCGGTCCATCCCGGGTCTTGCCGCCCTGGTCGCGCATCAGCCGGCGCTCGGCCTCGCTCAGGGCTTCGGGGGTATCCACGTCGAGCCACAGCCGACCCGTCACATCGACGGTTTGAGCGCGGCCTTCACCGGCCAGTTCCCTGAGCCCGTCGGAAAGCCCGTGCTTGTTCTTTGCCGCCGCGCGCTCGAGTCCCTCGAACAGGCCAGACGTGCAAAGCATGACCCCGGTGTCGCTGGCGTCCCAATCATCGAGCGTCTTCCCGATCTCCTCTATGCGTCCGTCGTCGATCTTGACCCGGGTGACATCGTCGAGATCGAAGATGGCGTCTTTGTCGCGGTCCACGGCGAGATGCATTTCGCCTGGCGCGGGCGGGTCGTCGGCCAACGCCCGCGCGATCCTGGGGTCGAAAAGGTGATCGACCATGACCAGGAAGAAGGGTGCATCACCGGTGTGCGTCTTGGCCGCAAGGGCACTGGCGCCGTTGCCCTGCTCCCAGTCACGGGCTTCGATGAAGTCGATCGTGACGCCGCGTCGTCGGGCGATATCGGAAAAATGCGCCCTGACCGCTTCGGCCTCATGACCGAGGGTGACAAGGAATCGCCGGATGCCGGCGTCCAGCAATGTGCAGACGACCCGTTCCGCCAGGGTCAAACCGAGCACCCTGGTCAGGGGCTTCGGTGTCTTGGTGTGCGGTCGAAGCCGCGAACCCAGGCCGGCGGCCAGGATCAGCGCCACCCCCGGCGCCGCGTCCGCCACCTCAGTGGCTTCCCTCGCCCAGGACTTCCGCAATTTCACTGCGAAGTCCCCGGCTCGATGCCGCGACCAGGCCGAGGCGGTCGGCGTGAAAACGGGATCGTTGTCCGAGGACGCAGGAAGTCGTTCTCAAATTCACCCAAATGCGCGCGGAACATTTCGAGGGTCGAGCTCAGATCCTGTTTGGAGAGAGATGCCTTCCAACGGACTTCGCTCTGCACACGTTTTCACAGGATCAGGGCATACACGCTCGCGCTTGTCCATGGGCAAGTTGGTGGCAACGGCCCGACGACCGGCTAGGGTCAAGCGAGCCCGCGGGAGC
>CBDDBU010000010.1:0-9778 GCA_965226045.1 Alphaproteobacteria bacterium | reverse complement strand
CGAACCTCGGCCGTGATCGCGTGCGCGGCGGAGACCCAGTGCAGCGTCCCCTTGACCTTGCGGCCATCCGGCGCATCGCCGCCCCGGCTCGCCGGATCGTAGGTGCAGTGGAGCGCCACCACCGCGCCATCGCCGTCCGTTATCACCTCGCGGCAGGTCACGAGATAGGCGTGACGCAAGCGGACCTCGCGGCCCGGCGCCAGTCGTCGGAACTTGGGCGGCGGCGTCGCCATGAAATCGTCGCGCTCGATGTAGATCTCGCGTGAAAACGGAAGCGCGCGCGTGCCGGCGTCGGGATCGTTCGGGTTGTGGGCTGCCTCGAACTGTTCGGCCTGATTCTCCGGGTAGTTGTCAATGATGAGTTTGAGCGGCCGCAACACGCCCATCCGGCGAGGCGCGGTTTGGTTCAGCAACTCGCGCACGCAATGGTCGAAAAGCGCCATTTCGACCAGATTTTCGCTCTTGGTCACGCCGATCCGCGCCGCGAAGTCACGGAGCGCGGCCGCTGGCACCCCGCGGCGGCGCAAGCCCGAGAGCGTCGGCATTCGGGGGTCGTCCCAGCCGTCGACGCGGCCCTGCCGGACCAGTTCGGTGAGCTTTCGCTTCGACAACACCGTGTGCGAGAGATTGAGACGCGCGAACTCGTACTGGCGCGGCCGACTCGGCGCCGGCAGGTTCTCGATCAACCAGTCATACAGCGGGCGGTGGTCGGCGAACTCGAGCGTGCACAGCGAGTGGGTCACGCCCTCGATCGCGTCCGACTGGCCGTGGGCGAAGTCGTAGGTGGGATAGATGCGCCACGCGTCGTGGGTGCGCGGGTGGGGGGCGTGAAGGATGCGATAGAGCACCGGATCGCGCATGTTGATGTTGCCCGACGCCATAGCGATCCGGGCGCGCAGGACGCGGGTGCCGTCGGCAAACTGGCCCGCCCGCATTCGGCGAAACAGATCGAGATTGTCGTCGACCGCGCGATCGCGATGGGGGCTGGCGCGGCCCGGCTCGGTCAGGGTGCCGCGATAGTCCCGAATCTCCGGCTGGGAGAGGTCATCCACATAGGCCTTGCCCGCCGCGATCAGGTGCTCCGCCCACTGGTAGAGCTGCTCGAAATGGTCGGAGGCGAAGTAGAGATGCTCGCCCCAGTCGAACCCGAGCCAGCGCACGTCCTCCTGGATGCGGGCGATGAACTCGAGCTCCTCCTTGGTCGGGTTGGTGTCGTCGAAGCGTAGGTGGCAGCAGCCGCCGAACTCTTGCGCCACGCCGAAGTTCAGGCACATCGACTTGGCGTGGCCGATGTGGAGATGGCCGTTGGGCTCCGGCGGAAACCGCGTCACGACGCCGTTGCCGACGCCGCTCGCGCGAACGATCTCGCGAATGAAGTCCTCCTGGCGGGGTGCGGCATCGCTCATACCTAGGCTCCGGCCCTGGCTGCGTGGATGGGTCTGCGCTGAGGCGGCTGTCGCTTCGGCGGCGGCCGACCGTAGCCCCTCGGCGCCCGCCTGACCATGGCGCGCGGCGGCGGGGTGCGCCGGATGTGGCCCCGCCGCGCTCGGCGGTCTGGAATTCGTGTGCGAGGCTGTTTATCCTTCTGCCATGCGAGCAATGATCCTCACCGCTCTGGCGCTGGTCGCCGTGTTGACCGCCGCTCCGGCTTGGGCCGCTGATTCACCCAGGCTGATCGGCAAGTACCAGGACTGGGACGCTTTCACCTTCGTCGAGGACGGCAAGCTCATCTGCTACATGGCGAGTGAACCCAGGAAGACCGAGCCCAAGAATGTCACGCGCGGCGATATCTACATCCTAGTGACCCGCCGTCCCGCCCACCAAATCGTCGATGAGGTAAGCGTCTACGCCGGCTATCCCTATAAAGCGGAGAGCGATGTCGAGGTCACCATCGGCGAGCAGTCGTTCCGCATGTGGACCTATGAGGACACGGCCTGGGCGCGTGACAAGGACGGTGACAAGAAACTCGTACGGGCGATGATCCGGGGCAACACCATGCGAGTGACGGGCATCTCGCAGCGCGGCACTACGACGATCGACACCTACTCGCTGCGCGGTTTCACCGCCGCGACCAAGGCGGTCCGCAAGGCCTGCGACAGCTGACCGGGGCCGCGAGGATGATCGAGTCCGCCGCGGTCCTCGAAACGGCGGCCAGCGTGAGCGCGCTGCGCCGCAATCTTCTTGGTCTGGATCGGACCGGGTTGGCCGAGGCGGTAATCGCGCTCGGCGAGCCTGCGGCGAGCGCGCCGATGCGGGCGCGCCAACTTTTCCACTGGCTTTATCATCGTGGCGGCCGCGAATTTGCGGCCATGACCAGCATCTCTGGCCGTCTGCGCGAGTTGCTTACCCGGCACTATGTGGTTGACGCCGGTGAGGTGGTGACGGATCAGCGCTCCGCCGATGGCGCCCGCAAATGGCTGATCCGCTTCGACCCCGGCGCGCTGGTGGAGACCGTCCACATACCGGAGACCGATCGCGGCGCCCTGTGTGTCTCCTCGCAGGTCGGCTGCACGCTGGCTTGCCGGTTTTGCCACACCGGCACCCAACGCCTGGTACGCAATCTCGACCCGGGTGAAATCGTCGCCCAGCTCGTCCATGCGCGCGACCTGCTCGGCGAGTGGCCGACCCCGCACGACGGCGCGCCACGGCTCATCTCGAACGTGGTGATGATGGGCATGGGCGAGCCGCTCTACAACTACGACAACGTGGCCCAGGCGCTCCACCTGGTCATGGACGGCGAGGGCATCGCCATCTCGCGCCGCCGCATCACGCTGTCGACCGCGGGCGTGGTGCCGATGATGGAGCGCTGCGGGGCCGAGCTCGGCGTCAACCTCGCGGTTTCGCTCCATGCCGTCCGCGACGATCTCCGTGACGAATTGGTACCGCTCAACCGCAAATACCCGCTGGGCGAGCTGCTGGCCGCGTGCCGGCGCTATCCCTCGGGCTCGAACGCGCGTCGCATCACGTTCGAATACGTCATGCTCAAGGACATCAACGATTCGCCCGCCGATGCCCGCGAACTGGTGCGCCTGATCGCCGGCATACCGGCCAAGGTCAACCTGATCCCGTTCAACCCGTGGCCCGGCGCGCCGTACGAATGCGCCAGCGCCAGCGCCATCCGCGCCTTCGCTGGGATCGTCAACCGCGCCGGCTACGCCTCGCCGGTGCGCGCCCCACGCGGTCGCGACATCATGGCCGCCTGCGGCCAGCTCAAATCGGCAAGCGAGCGCATCCCCCAACACGTCCGCCGCGCCGCGGCGCAATCGCATCCGTAGCGCGCACAGTCAACAAGGATTCGGCGCCGGCGTGTCGGCCGGCATTAATGTCAGGCCGCAAGATCGTCGAGGCGGCAGTCCAACGCCTCGGCGAAGCGCCGGAGGACCTTGACCGTCGCTTCGCGGTGGCCGCGCTCGATCTGGCTCACATAAGAAGGATCGACGCTAGTGTCCTGATCGATAAATGGATATGATTATGTCTCTATTTGTTTTTAGGAGGCGCGATTGATGGCGAGAGTGGCGGTGACGATCTCTTTGAGCGATGACGATGCGCGCCGAATTGGAGGCGCTGTCTCGTCGTCGCAAGACGTCGCAGGGGCTTGCGCGGCGGGCTCGGATCGTCTTGGCGGCGGCGGAAGGGTTGGAGAACAAGGAGATCGCCGTTCGTCTCGAGGCGAGCGCGGACACCGTGGGCAAGTGGCGTCGCCGCTATGCGGCGGAGGGCCTCGACGGTCTGTACGACGAACCCCGCCCCGGCGCGCCGCGTCAAATCGGCGATGACGCCATCGCGGAAGCGGTCCGGCTGACGCTGGAAGAGACGCCGCCGGACGCGACCCATTGGAGCCTTCGCTCGATGGCGCGGGCGAGCGGCCACGCGCCCTCGACCATTCATCGCATCTGGCGGGCCTTCGGCTTGCAGCCGCATCGCTCGGAGACCTTCAAGCTGTCGAGCAATCCCTTCTTCGTGGAGAAGGTCCGCGACATCGTCGGTCTGTATTTGGCGCCGCCGGATCGTGCCCTGGTTCTCTGTGTCGACGAAAAGAGCCAGATCCAGGCCCTGGACCGTTCCCAGCCCCTCTTGCCGATGCGCCCCGGGCAGGCGGAGCGGCGCAGCCACGACTACAAGCGCCACGGCACGACCTCTCTCTTCGCGGCCCTCGACATCGCCACGGGAGAGATCATCGGCAAATGTTTCCCGCGCCATCGGGCCCGAGAGTTCCGCAAATTCCTCGACCTCGTCGAGGCGAACGTCCCTGGTGATCTCGACATCCACATCGTCATGGACAACTACGGGACCCACAAGACCAAGGCGATCCGCGACTGGTTCGCCAAACGGCCGCGCTGGCAGGCCCATTTCACACCCACCAGCGCCTCCTGGCTGAACCAGGTCGAGCGCTGGTTCGGGCTGCTGACCGACAAGCAGATCAGGCGCGGCGTCCATCGCTCCACCAAGGAGTTGGAGCGCACCATCCTCGACTACATCGACACGACAAACCAGAACCCCAAACCCTTCAAATGGACCAAATCCGCCGATGACATCCTCGCCGCCATCCAGCGGTTCTGCCTCCGAACAATCGAAACCGCTGAACAGCAGGCGAAAATCATGCGAACTTCGGAATCGGGACAATAGCGGCCTCGGCGAGCGCCGTTTGGGTGAGGCCGTGGTACTCGCGCCAGATCCGAATCGGGTTCTCGCCGCCAAGCAAGCGATCCACGAGCACCGCCGGCAGAACGGGCGCGCCGGCGGCGATTTCGGTCTTGGCCGCATCGAAAGCGGCCACGTCCTCGAACATTCCAGCGCGCTCTCGCAGGCTCTCATAAGCGGCGATCGGCAGCACCGCGTAGGCCGACTCGCCACGCGCATCCTGGATGTATTGGATCACCTGGCCCGCCCGCACGGCAGCATCGCGCCTCGGCGCCTCGGGGCCGGAGCGCTTGAAGCCCATGACTTCTGTGTCTTTCGGGGTCATCGATACACCTCTCTGCGATGGCCGACGTCGAGCATAATGAGGCCGTCGCCGTGACGTTCGAAGATAACACGGTACTCGCCGACCCGGAGGCGATAGCCGGGACGGCCGGCGACTTTGACGGCATCCGCCTCGGTCGCGAATCTGCCGCCCGGTCTCGGGCGGCAGATTGCGCAACTGCCGGATCGTCCGCTGGACATTGCCAGCACCTGGATGTGGGCAGCGCGCTCGAGGTTGGAGAGCTGGTGCACCGTCCCGCGGATGGTCTCCTCGGCCACGAACAGGCCGGCGCTGGCGCTCATCAGGATGTGCCGCTCACCGAGGAGCGCCGTAGCCGCCGGCCCGCGTCCGCCCCATCGAGGCTCGCGATTTCGTCGGTACGCTCCTTGGCGATTTCGCCCACGAAGCGCATGCTGCCGATGGTCAGCTGATCGAGGCCCCATTCTGGGCTCAGCATGAGGGCGCTCGCGTGCGGGGCCGGCAGGTGCGCCAGGCAGCCTCGTTCGGCGGCGTCATGAAAGGCGGCATGGAGGGCCGCGGCCTCTCGATCTGCCTCGCCCTGGTCGGCGATGACCTGGCCGTCTTGGGCGATCACCAGCAACGCGCTCGCATTTATGAGCTCAAGCGGGCGATCGCACGGCGGAAACAGGATGTGACCTTCGGGCGCCGGCAGCGGCGCGCTCAAGGCCGCGCCGATCGCCGCGCCGGGCGCCAGCCCCACCGTCAGCCGGCAGGCGGCCGCCAGCGCCACCCGTGCCGCGACGGCGGGCTCAGTTGGTGTAATCGGCCTCCGCGTGGTCGAGCACGCGTTTCAGCGCCGTGAAGTGCGCCTCGGCCAGCCACTCGAGCTCTTTCATCTGCTGCGCCCCACGGGCCACCACGTCGTCGCGAATCCGCTTTAGCGGCCGGCCGGTCGACATCGCGATAATCTGCGACTGGCAGGCGCGCTCCAGGAAATACAGGGCATCGAAGGCGACGCCGACGGTCGGGCCGGTCACCATGACGCCGTGATTGGCCATCATCAGCACGCTGTGATTGCCGAGCTTGGCGGCGACCCGGTCGCCCTCCTGCCAATCGAGCGCGACGCCCTCGAACTCGTCGTCGTAGGTGATCCGGTCGACGAACCGCAGCCCGGCGATGGTCAGATGTTCGAGCCGCGCGTCCTCGGTACACATCAGCGCGGTTGCATAGGGCATGTGGGTGTGCAGCACGCAGGCGGCCTGGGGAACAGCGCCATGGACGCGACCGTGCAGCACCGCGGCCGTCCGCTCGACCTCGCCCTCGCCGGCCACCCGCTCGCCGTCGTCATCGACGACCAGTAGATCGCTCGCGCGAACCTGCGACCAGTGCAGGCCGAACGGGTTGAGCAAGTACTGGTCGGTGGTGCCGGGCACCCGCAACGTGAAGTGGTTGCAAATACCCTCATGCAGGTCGAAGCGGACGGCGAGGCGAAACGCCGCCGCGAGATCGATCCGCGCCTGTCTCACATCTTCGTCGTCGGCCATGCTCTCGTTCCTCGAACCGCGCCCGGCGCATTCTAACGTGCGAGCGGTGCGGCGGACAGGCCGGGGCCAGGCGGCCGCCGATTTTTTGTCGCGAGGGCGGTTTCGCCTATACTCGAGCCCGGTCCGTTGGGACCGGACCCACTCCCAAAAGGCGCGCCTCATGGCCGATACCGTGAAGAAAGTGGTGCTCGCGTATTCCGGCGGGCTCGACACCTCGATCATTCTCAAATGGCTGCGCGAGACCTACGACTGCGAGGTCGTCACCTTCACGGCCGATCTTGGCCAGGACGACGAGATCGAGCCCGCCCGCGCTAAGGCCGAGATGCTCGGCGTCCGCGAGATCTTCATCGAGGATCTGCGCGAGACCTTCGTCCGCGACTACGTCTTCCCCATGTTCCGCGCCAATGCGCTTTACGAGGGCGCGTACTTGCTCGGCACTTCGATCGCGCGGCCGCTGATCGCCAAGCGCCAGATCGAGATCGCCGCGCAGACCGGAGCCGATGCCGTCGCCCACGGCGCGACCGGCAAGGGCAACGATCAGGTTCGCTTCGAGCTCGCCTACTACGCGCTCAATCCCGATATCCGTGTCATCGCGCCGTGGCGCGCGTGGGACCTCGCCTCGCGCTCCGACCTGATCGCCTATGCCGAGCAGCATCAGATCCCGATCCCCCGCGATCGCCGTGGCGAGGCGCCGTTCTCGGTCGACGCGAACCTGCTGCACACCTCGTCGGAGGGGAAGATACTGGAGGACCCGGCCGTTGAACCCGAGGCCATCGTCTATCAGCGCACCGTCGCGCCCGAGGCCGCGCCCGACCGCCCGACCGTGATCGAGATCGGGTTCCAGGCCGGCGATCCGGTCTCGATCGACGGCGAGACGCTGTCGCCCGCCCGCCTGTTCGGCCGGCTCAACGAGCTCGGCGGGCAAAATGGCATCGGCCGGCTCGATCTGGTCGAAAATCGATTCGTTGGCATGAAGTCGCGTGGCGTCTACGAGACCCCCGGCGGCAGCGTTTTGATTGTGGCCCACCGGGCCATGGAGAGCCTGACCCTGGATCGCGGCTCCGCCCACCTCAAGGACGAGCTGATGCCGCGTTATGCCGAGCTGATCTACGACGGGTTCTGGTTCGCGCCCGAGCGCGAGATGCTTCAGGCGCTGATCGATGAATCGCAGAAGTTTGTGACTGGCACGGTGCGGCTCAAGCTCTATAAGGGCGGCGTCCACGTGATTGGGCGTGCATCGCCCTATAGCCTTTACAGCGCCGAGCACGTGACGTTCGAGGCGGACTCGGTCTACGACCAGGCCGACGCCGCCGGTTTCATCAAGCTCAACGCACTACGCCTTCGGCTTCTCAAAAGCGCCCGCGGCTGACCTAGGCGTCGGGCACCGTGACGCCGTGCAGCCGGCAGGCGGCGGTCAGCGTGTTGGCCAACAGGCAGGCGATGGTCATGGGGCCGACCCCGCCCGGCACCGGGGTGATCGCGCCGGCCACCTCGATCGCTTCGGCGAACGCGACGTCGCCGACCAGACGCGCTTTGCCCTCGGCCTGCTCGATCCGGTTGATGCCGACATCGATGACGGTGGCGCCCGGTTGAATCCAGTCGCCCCGGACCATTTCGGGGCGTCCGACGGCGGCGACCAAGATGTCCGCGCGCCGACATTCCCCGGCAAGATCGCGGGTCCGCGAGTGCGCCACGGTGACAGTGCAGCTTTCGCGCACCAGCAGGGCGGCCATCGGCTTGCCGACGATGTTCGAGCGCCCCAGCACCAGCGCCCGGCGGCCGCTAAGGTCGCCAAGCGTTTCCTTGAGCATCATCAGGCAGCCCAAGGGCGTACACGGGACCATGCCAGGCAGTCCCGTCGCTAGCCGTCCGACGTTGACGACATGAAAACCATCGACGTCCTTGGCCGGGTCGATGGCGTTGATGATGGCGCCCTCCTCGACCTGCGGCGGCAGCGGCAGTTGCACCAGAATGCCGTGGACCCGGTCATCTGCGTTGAGCGTGGTGACCCGCGCCATGACCTCGTCGTGACCGGCGCTCGCCGGCAAGGGGAAGTCGAACGCCTCCATGCCGGCCTCACGGGTCTGCTTGCCTTTGCTGTGAACGTAGACTTGGCTGGCCGGATCCTCGCCGGCCAGGACCACCGCGAGCCCCGGCGCGATGCCGTGCTCGGCCTTGAGCGCGGCGACCTGCGCGCCGATCCGCCCCCTCAGCTTGGCCGCGAACGCCCTACCGTCGATGATTTGGGCCGTGCCGCCGGCCGCCGGTAGTTCAGTCGTCATAGCTCGCCGTCCATTCCGTCAGTTGGGCCAGGAGTTCGCCATCGGCGCCCTCGATCAGCACCGTCTTGCGCCGATGGGTGGCGCCGGCCGAGATCCGCAATCGCCGTTGCGGCACTCGCCAGGCGCGCGCGAGCAGGGCGATCAGCGCGGCATTCGCCTTGCCCTTTTCCGGCGCCGCCCGCACCTTGACATCAAGGTAGCGATCGCCGGCCGCATCGCGCGTGACACCCTCGATACGCGAGGCCGAACCGCCGGGTTTCAGCTTGATCGCCACGCGCAGGGCGCCGTGCGCGACGGTGACGGGAATCACCCTTGGCAAGGCCGACTAGAACAGATTGTCGAGGATCAGACTGCGCACGAACACGAGAACGAGGATCAGCACGATCGGCGAGATATCAATGCCGCGCACGCCGGGGATCACCTGCCCGATCAAGCGCCGGATCGGCGCCAGCGCCGGTTCGGTGATGCGATAGAGAAAATCGCCCACGACGAAAATAAGGCGGTTCTGGGTGTTGATGACCTTGAAGTGGGCCAGCCAGCTCAGTACCGCCGACGCGATAAGGAGATAGATGTAGATCTGGACCACTGAATAGATCAGCGACTTAAGAGCATCCATCTGGTGTTCGCTAACCGTTGGTCACTGCGCCGCCGGGAACGAACGCGGCAGGCGCACATTAACCCAGTTGGCGGGACTGGGCTAGAGCGGCCGCGACCCCAGCCGTGCCCGACTCGTGGCCGTGCCCGTCTTGACGCTGGCCGGGGCTGGTCCCATGTTTAGCCCGCTTGCCGCCGGCCGCGTTCGGCAGCAAGTGCGATCGGGGCCGTAGCTCAGTTGGGAGAGCGCGACGTTCGCAATGTCGAGGTCAGGGGTTCGATTCCCCTCGGCTCCACCAAATATATTCTTTAACTTCTTTATAACGCTATACATTATACATAAACGAAGAGCCACTCCCCACATAATTGCCCACACTGCGGACGAGAACGTGGGGGAATGGGAAAGAATGGGTCGGGCTGAAGCAGCTGGCCTG
>CBDDBU010000009.1:0-25581 GCA_965226045.1 Alphaproteobacteria bacterium | reverse complement strand
CGCTGCCTGCATTGAATCCGAACCATCCGACCCACAGCATGGCAGCGCCGGCCATCGTCAATCCCGGATTGTGGGCGGGTCGGTCATCTGCTGGATACCCTCTGCGGCTGCCTAGCATCGTAGCGACCACCAGAGCGGACACGCCGGCGGTCACGTGGACGACGAGGCCGCCAGCAAAATCCAGCACGCCGAGGGCGGCCAGCCAGCCACCGCCCCACACCCAATGGGCGACCGGCGAATACACGATGATGGACCAGAGCACGCTGAACAGGAGCACGGCGCCAAATTTCATGCGCTCGGGATAGGCCCCAACGATCAGCGCGGGCGTGATGATAGCGAAGGTCATCTGAAAGGGGATTATAAACGCTACTTGACGCCGCCCCTCCGCGAGGGCACGATGGAAGGATGGGTTGGGAGGCGATCAAGAGGACGGGCCAATGGGGCGGTGCCGTCATCTTCTACGGAAATGTCGTGGTTTGGGTGCGGGAACTGTTTACCCGTTCAGACAGGGATGTTTGCGTCGAAATGATAGGTTCCATCGTAAGTCTGCATTCGCTCTATCTTGGAGCGGCAGTGGGTTCGGTAATACTAGCGTTTGGTTGTTCATGGGCAGGCATTTCTTGGGCGAAGGGCGTTTACAAACGATGGAAAGACGAACGACAAAGAAATAGCCCGTCGGGCAAATTCAGGAGGCGACATGACGTTGTAATGCGCGAATTCAATCTTATAGAACAGGATAGAACGTACGAATACGACAACCTTTCTAGTCGATCAAAAGCGTGGAAACGCGCACAACGAGAAATCCTTCGATTTGAATTATCGAAGGACGGCTTGGCAACTCCAGATCCAGAAACCGACAGCGATGAGGTCTGGTATGAATTCATTTCTAGATTAATGCCTCTGTCCCAACACGGTAGAATTGAAGGGGCGAGAATTCTTGGTGCCACGTTTGACAAACGGAAAGGACAATCATGACGGACGAAGAAATCAATTCTGATGCTGATCGCAATCTTGTTAGATATGCCAAAAATGAAAGAACAATCGACTGCCTTCTAGGAAGATTGTCCAATGTTTCTCGGACTTTCTCTGCTTTCGTCGAGGCATCTGGGAAATCCCGAGCAGAACAAGCGCGAGCCCGAGCGTTGGAGGCCCTAAACGGCTACGATCTTCAGGAGGATATCGGGCAGCTCGGGGCTGCCCTCATGGAAAGGGAGATGCTTGAGAAGCAAATGGAGAGTCATGGATACTCCCACATGATCCGCCGAGATACTCCCACATGATCCGCCGACGGATTTGACCGGCATGAAGGCAACAATCATAAGAGATCGCGACCTTGTGGGCGCAACGCCAGAAACGCTGGCCCGCGCTCTACTGAGGCAGCCCGACTTAGGACCGCGCGCCGCTCTCAAGCCCGTTGTCCGCGATAAGGTCGCGGTAGAGAAGGTTGCGACCGACAAGCCGCGCAACAGTGTCCCGCATCTGCGCAAGCGTTCCTGACTCGCGGATGTTGTGCTTACCAGCGAACTCCTGGACGTAACGGTTAAGATGCTTCGGGCTGATCTTGTGGAAGGTTCCTTTGTGGGCGCGCTTGAGCATCGACCAGAACGACTCAACGCCATTGGTATGAGCCATGTCGCGGACGTACTCACCGACGCTGTGACGGACGCTCTCGTGCTCAAAGGGCATGCCCTTGTAGGCCGCTGCATCGTCTGTGTAGACCTTGGCATCGGGCGCGGCATGCTCCGTGACAAACCCCTGCAAAGTCGCGGCATCCGTATAGGTAACAACCTGTGCCGTTACCCTATTGCTGTCGCGATCTTTCATTCCCACTACTGCGGTCTTTCCAGCCGCGCCGCGTCCAGTGTCGGCCATCTCTTTTCGCTTGGCCTTGCTCATGTTCTTGCGCTTGCCGCCAAAGTAAGGCTCGTCTACCTCGACCGGGCCGTCGAAAGGTTCGCCGTTCTCGCCCGCCCACGCTTCACGGATACGGTGGAGCATGAACCAAGCTGTGGGCTGGGATACGCCAATATCGCGGGACAGCTTCATGCTGGCGACGCTTTTAAGGCTGGTAAGGCACAAGTAGATAGCGATGGCCCATTTTCGAAGTGGGACGTTGGACCGCGCAATCGCGGTGCCGGTGCGGACGCTGAAATACGACCGGCAATCCGTGCACCAGTAAGGCATCGGCTTCGCGTTAGGGACTTCCCGTGTGTTGACAGAGCCGCACTTTCCACAATGGCGACCGCCCCGCCAGAACACGTCCTCGAACCACTTGGTGGCCGCCTCTTCGGTCGGAAACATGTCCATCAACTCAACGAGGGTGATGCCCTCGCGGTGGGATTTTCCGGGTGCTTCCTTGGCCATTTCCTGTCTCCCTCTCTACGATCTAGATATAGGAATTCAGGACGATGATTTCAAGTAGTCTTTATAATTCCCATCTGAAACATGAAAAAGACAGTCTCGGGAATATCGCCGTACCAGGCGCCAAGCCCAACGCTGCCCATGAAGATCTTGCCAAATCCCCCGATCACCGGGTTGAGGGAGCCACCGTCGCCGAAAGCGAGGCTGTAGACGAAGACTAGCCACAGAACCGAAACTGCACTGCAAATCGCGAAACACTGCATCAAGACCGAAACCACGTTCTTGGAACTGACCAGGCCACCGTAAAATAGCGCGAGCCCCGGCATGGTCATGAACAGGACTAGTGCGGTGGCAGTTAGTACCCACGCGGTATTACCGCTGTCGAGTGCCGCTTCGTCGGCGGCCATACCGTGGGCCGGCAGCAAGACGAGAGCCGCCAGAAAGAGAAAAACCGAAGATACCTGTCAGCTTTGTGACCGGCATGGCATTCCCCCGATTCACGGTGTAGGTATCGACGACAACAGTGAGTGATGTCGGAGAGCACCGCAAGCAAACAATTGTCCGACTGCGCGCGGCGACGACGCGGTCACGCTGCATTGCGCGCGAATTGCTCGACCAGGCCGTGGGCTCATGATCGGCTGTTGCGATCATCGGGACGCCCTCGCCCAGGATCCCTACGTCGGACGAACCGCGCCGCTCGGGGAGACTCTGGTCCGCCGCTCGAGGAGACTCTGGCTCGGCTGGTCAGAGATCGGACACAAGAACGTTTGGACCTTGAGTTCAAAAGGAGCGAGGCGCTCGCGAAAGATGGCAAGGCGATCACAGCGATCAGCAAATCGGTGTCCGCCCTTGCGAACGCTGCCGGCGGGGCCGTGATCTAAGGAATCATGGAGGAGGGCAAACGCCGCGTCGCCGCTGTGAAGATCGATGAGGGCTGCGATGCCGAAGACATATCCAAGGAGTGGCTTGAGGACGTGATCACCGGCAACATTCGACCGATTATAGATGGGCTCGTGATCCATCCGGTGGCACTGGATAAGCGACATCCCGGCAGAGTAGCCTACGTCGTCGAGGTGCCACAGCACTACGGTGCACCAATCGGGGACAGACGGTACTACAGGCGTCGAAACTTCAAGTCGGAGCCGATGGATGACTACGAAGTCCGCGAAGGGATGAGCCGCGGGCGCACGCCCAAGATCGCTGCCGAGCTTTCTGCCGTACCGATGAGGAGGCGTGGCGAACGCCACAACTACCAGCTGAAGATTGAACTCCACAAAAGAAATCCCTCGCCCATTGTGCCCTTGATCGAGCGCGCTTCGTGCCACCAGCCCAGTGCCATCGCGATCCGGCCGGCCTCGTCGTCATCGCGCTCGGGCTGCGACCGAGCGCGCGGTCGCACCGACGGCGGATCTTCGGGATGGTGCCCGAGCCAGGCGCGCGACCACTTCATGGCGTCGCCAATCGAGCCGCCACGTTGGTGTTTCACGAGGTCCAGCAGATCGCCGCCGTCGTCGGATTCGTGGTCGAAGAATTGGCCCGTCTTCGGACCGGCGATGCACACCGCCAACGATCCCCGCCGTCCCCACCGCAGCTGAACGCGGTTGCGCGATGTCGGCTCGCCCAGCAATTCGACCGCCAGGTTCTCGGCCCTCTCGGCGAGCATGTTGGCGATCTCGGCGGCGGAGGGACCGGTTACGGTGACCGCCTCATCCAACGCACGCAGGCACTGGCGTATGCCGAGCAGAGATCACGGAACGTCTGCGGGGTGAGAGGCCCAGGTGCGCGATCATGGAGATCGCCAACCGCCATGGCGGCCCCCCGAACGGGTTCGAGCGCGTCCAGCTCCCCGCCCTTGGCGCGAAACGTGGCAACCATCTTGCCCACGGCGAGCCCTCGGCTCAGGCGGCCGCGGGTGACTCTGCGACCGTCTTGGGCGCGAACGTCCGGGCAATCAAGGACAGATCGCTCTCCTGAACGGTGTAGCGACCGTTGATGCCCTGCTCTGCCGGGATGCGCCCGTCGAGCACGGCTCGATAGACTTGGCCATAGCTGATGGCGACACCGTGTTCTTTACGAAGACGGCGTGCCACGCCAGGAAGCGGGATACTCATGAGATCACCTCGTGCGCTTTGGGGTATGGGAACGCGGAGCGAACAGACTCCACGGGTTTTGCCCGGATGGAAGGGCACATTCCTGCCTCGTTCTGCCGCATTCTGCCGGGCAGAACGAGGTCAGGATGAGGCCAAAAGCCCAGAATGCTGGGGGAGAGCGTGGTGCCCACAGGTGGGATCGAACCACCGACCTCTCCCTTACCAAGGGAGTGCTCTACCGCTGAGCTATGTGGGCGCCGGGCGGCACATTGCCACGGCGCGGAAGCCGCGCGCAACGGCCCGGGGCCACGGCGCGAAAGCCGCACGTAACGGCGCCGGCGCGAGCCTTGTCGCTGACCACTTGACCGGGTTCCAGGCGGTTGCCACCTTGGGGCGTGGCCAATGACGATCGTAGCGGCGCGAAGTCCCGGCGAACCGCCGCGAAGGAACGGCAGCGGATCGAGCGCCTGCGCCGCGCGCTGAGGCGCAACCTCAACTTGCGCAAGGCGCGGACGCGGGCCACCCCCGCCGCGCCCCCCACCACCGCGTCACCGTCTGACGAAAGCTGACCCTCGCATATGATGCTTCGAGAACGGGCGCTGGCGAGCGCTGGAGGGCGAGGTCGATGGAACGCATCCTGGTGAGCGGCGGCCGGCCGCTGCGCGGGCGGGTGCGGATCGGTGGAGCCAAGAACGCGGCGTTGCCGCTGATGGCCGCGAGCCTGCTGACCGACCAGACGCTGACGCTGTCGAACCTGCCCCATCTCGGCGATATCGCGACCCTGGCGAGTCTGCTCGGCCACCTTGGCGTCGAGGTGAGCTTCGACGCGGCCGCTGGTCTCGGCGCCTCGGCCGGCCGGGTGATGGCGCTGCGCGCGGCCGACATCACCGGGACGGAAGCGCCCTACGATATCGTGCGCAAGATGCGCGCCTCGATCCTCGTGCTGGGCCCGCTGCTCGCCCGGTGCGGCGCGGCCACCGTCTCGTTGCCGGGTGGGTGCGCGATCGGCACGCGGCCGGTCGATCTCCATCTCAACGGGCTCGAGCGCCTCGGCGCCGAGATCGAATTGCGTGACGGCTACGTCCACGCCCGCGCCCCGCATGGCCTGACCGGCGCGCGCATTACCTTCCCTTCGGTGTCGGTCGGGGCGACCGAGAACTTGCTCGCCACGGCGACCCTGGCGCGTGGCGAGACCGTGCTCGAAAACGCGGCCCGCGAGCCGGAGGTCGCCGACCTCGCCTATTGCCTGCGCGCGATGGGCGCCGAGATCGCGGGGATTGGCGCCTCGCGCCTGACCATCCAGGGTGTGGACGCACTGCACGGCGCGACCTATCGGGTTCTGCCCGACCGCATCGAGACCGGCACCTACGCCATCGCTGCGGCCATCAGTGGCGGCGATATTGAGCTTGTGGATACGCGCCTCGACGTGCTCGAATCAGTGGTCGAGACGTTGTCGCGGATCGGCGTCGGCATCGCCACCACGGCGGATGGCCTGCGCGTCACCGGCGGTGGCCTCGACCTCGCTGGCATCACGATCACGACCCAGCCCTATCCCGGCTTTCCCACCGACATGCAGGCGCAGTTGATGGCGCTCCTGTGTACGGCGCGCGGGACCTCGACCGTCACCGAGGCGATCTTTGAGAACCGCTTCATGCACGTGCCGGAGCTATGCCGCATGGGCGCCGACATCGCGTTGCGCGGCGCCACGGCGATCGTCACCGGCGTCGGCCGCCTCAAAGGGGCGCCGGTGATGGCGACCGATCTCAGGGCCTCGGTCTCGCTGGTCCTGGCCGGACTCGCCGCCGAGGGCGAAACGGTCGTCAATCGCGTCTACCATCTCGACCGCGGCTACGAGCACCTGGTCGAAAAGCTCGCCGGCCTTGGCGCTGAGATCAGCCGCCAACCGGTCTGAACCATGAACCCGCTCTGAACCACATGACCGAAGGAACGACCCCACCGCGCGCTGGCGCGCCGCTGCGACTGCGGGCCGAGGATCACGACGATCTCGCGATTATCGCCGCCTGCCTTCAAGACGCTGTGGTACGGATCGAGGAGATGTCCTACCTGCCCGCGCGGCACCGCTTCGCCGTCGTATGCAGCCGCTTTCGCTGGGAGCGCGAACACCGCGGCGCGCGCCACGGCCACGAGCGCATCCGTTGCGGCATTCACTTCGAGGGCATACTCGCCGCGCGGGTTCGCGGCATCGCGCAGGGTCAGGGCGGCCCGGCGCTTGAGCTGCTGACGATTCGCGCCGAACCGATGACGGACGACGGCGGTCTGCACATCGAGCTGGTGTTCGCCGGTGGGGCCACTGTCAGGCTTGAGGCGGAGTTCATTGAATGCCACCTTAGCGACCTCGGCGACGCGTGGGAGACCCGCAGCTGGCCGTCTCACGCCACCGACGAGAACGACGAGAACGCGTGAGCCGGCCCGTCGGGAGCCGGGCCCAGGGATCAACCGAACGCCGGGAGAGCGCCTTGCCATTTGAGGATCCGCTGGTGCTCGCGGTACCCGCCGGCCGGCTATTGAGCGAAGCGCTGCCGCTCATTCGCGGCGCCGGCATCGAGCCCGAGCCCGACTTCGCCGACGACACCTCGCGCAAGCTCCACTTTCGCACCAACCTCGATCACGTCAGCATCGTGCGCGTGCGTAGCTTCGATGTGGCGACGTTCGTCGCTTTCGGGGGCGCTCAACTCGGCATCGCGGGGGGCGATGTGCTGATGGAATTCGACTACCCCGAGATTTACGCGCCGCTCGACCTTCGTATTGGGCGCTGTCACCTCGCCGTCGCCGAGTCGGCGGCGATGCTGGCCGAGGACGATCCGTCACGCTGGAGCCACATTCGCGTGGCGACCAAGTACCCCAACGTGACCCGCCGCCACTTCGCCGCCCGTGGCGTCCAGGCCGAGTGCATCAAGCTGCACGGCGCGATGGAGCTGGCCCCGGCGCTCGGGCTGTGCCGGCGCATCGTCGATTTGGTCGCCACCGGCGCGACGCTGCGCGCCAACGGCCTGGTCGAGGTCGAACGAATCGCCGACATCACCGCGCGCTTGATCGCCAATCGGACCGCGCTCAAGACGCGATCGGTCGAACTCGGGGGCTGGATCGACCGCTTCCGGGGGGTGGTCGGTGGCGCTTAGGCTCGACGCGCGCGAGGCGGGCTTCGCGGCCTCGTTCGCCCGCCTCGTGGCGGACCGGGCGAGCGCGGCGCCGGATGTCGAGCGCGCGGTGGCCCAGATCCTCGCTGCCGTGCGCGCGCGCGGTGACGAGGCCGTGCGCTACTATGTCGAGCGCTTCGATGGCGTGGCGCTCGAGCCGGCGGCATTCAGGATTGGCGCGGCCGAGATCGCGGCTGCAGTCGAACGTGTGCCACCCGCCGTGCGGGCCGCGCTCGATCTCGCCGCCGAGCGCATCACCGCCCATCACCAACGCCAGCTGCCAACCGACGACCGCTACACCGATGCGCTCGGCGTCGAGCTTGGTTCGCGCTGGACGCCGCTCGCGGCGGTCGGCCTCTATGTCCCGGGCGGCACCGCCGCCTACCCGAGTTCGGTCCTGATGAACGCGCTGCCCGCGCGGGTCGCCGGCGTCGGCCGCATCGCCATGGTGGTGCCGTGCGGCACGGGCGGACCCAACCCGCTCGTTCTCGCCGCCGCCGCGCGGGCCGGAATCACGGAAATCTACCGGATCGGCGGCGCCCAGGCCGTCGCGGCGCTGGCCTACGGCACCGCGACCATCGCGCCCGTGGATAAGATCGTCGGCCCCGGCAACGCCTACGTCGCCGCCGCCAAGCGCCTCGTCTTCGGCGTCGTCGGCATCGATCTGATCGCCGGCCCCTCGGAGATTGTGGTGGTCGCCGACGGCCGCAACGACCCCGACTGGATCGCCGCCGATCTGCTGTCCCAGGCCGAGCACGACGAGGCCGCCCAGGCGATCTTGTTGACCGACGACGACGGCTTCGCCGACCGGGTCGAGGCGGCGGTCGCGCGGCGCCTCGCCACCCTCGCGCGCGCCGCCATCGCGGCCGCGAGCTGGCGCGATCATGGCGCGGTGATCGTCCTCGCGGCGTTGGCCGACGCGCCCGAACTGATCGACCGGCTCGCGCCCGAGCACCTCGAACTGGCGCTCGATGATGCCGCAGCGGACGCGCTGGCCGAACAAGTGCACCACGCCGGCGCCATCCTCCTCGGCCGCCATACGCCCGAAGCGATCGGCGACTATGTGGCGGGCACCAACCACGTGCTGCCGACCGCGCGCGGCGCGCGCTTCTCCTCGGGGCTGTCGGTGCATGAGTTCGTCAAGCGCACATCGCTGGTGCGCTGCGATGCGCGCAGCCTGCGCCGCATCGGCCCGGCGGCCATCACCCTGGCCGAGGCGGAGGGGCTGACCGGGCACGCCGAGTCGGTCCGCATCCGCCTGCGCGCCACCGCGACCTGAACCGCCGTGACCGACCCCGACACCGGGCGCATCATTAAATTGACGCTCGACGAGCGGACCGTCATCAGGCGCAGTCCCGAAGTCGAGCAGGAACGGCGCGTCGCGATCTACGACCTGATCGAGGAGAACCAGTTCGTCCCCGACGGGATCGACGCCGGACCCTACAGCCTGCACCTCCGCCTCGAGGAGAACCGCCTGCTGTTCGACATCCGAGACGCCCAGGACCAACCGCTCAGCACCGTGACCCTGGCGCTAACGCCATTTCGCAACCTCGTGCGCGAGTACTTCATGATCTGCGAGAGCTATTTCCAGGCCATCAAGACGGCGACGCCGTCGCGGATCGAGACCCTCGACATGGCGCGGCGCGGCATCCACGACGAGGGGTCGGAGCTGCTGCGCGAGCGATTGGCCGGCAAGATCACGACCGATTTCGGCACCGCCCGGCGCCTGTTCACCCTGATCTGCGTTCTCCACATTCGCGGCTGACGGTGGCGCAGCTGACTATGGCGCGGCTGACGGCGCGATGACGACGGCACGGTTGCCCAGCAGCGTCCTGTTCGCCTGTACCCTCAACGCCGCCCGCTCGCCGATGGCCGAGGGGATCATGAAGCAACTGTATGGCGATCGCGTCTTCATCGATTCGGTCGGCGCGCGCAAGGGCGAGCCAAGCGGCTTCGCGGTCGCCGTGATGGCGGAAATCGGCATCGACATGTACAGCCACAAGCCCAAGTCTTTCGAGGAGCTCGAGGACACCTCGTTCGACCTGGTGATATCGCTGTCGCCCGAGGCTCAGCACAAGGCGGTCGAGCTGACCCGCACCTCGGCCTGCGATCTGTGGTTCTGGCATACCTTCGACGCGACCGCTGTGCACGGCAACCGCGACGCTATCCTCGAAGCCTTTCGCCAGGTTCGCGACACCCTGGCGCGGCGCATCATCGAAGCGTTCGCCGAGGCCGCGCCGCCGCAGCTTCCCGATCACCCCGGATGGTGCGCGATCACCGGCAAATAGCCTTGATTTTGGACCCTCGGGCGCGCATCTTGCGAAGGTCCGCGATCAACAACCGGAGAGCCGATGGCCAAAGAAGAACTTCTGGAATTTCCTGGCACCGGTTCAGGAACTACTACCCAATGCCATGTTTCGAGTTGTCCTCGACAATGAACATGAGCTGCTTGCCCACACCTCCGGCAAGATGCGCAAGAATCGGATCCGCGTTCTCACCGGCGACAAGGTCCTGGTCGAGATGACGCCCTACGATTTGACCAAGGGCCGGATCACCTTTCGTTTCAAGTAGGCTCCGATTATCCTTCGTTTCAAATAGGTGCTGGCGTGGCGGCCGCGAGCGAAGCGCGGCTCGTTCTCGCCTCGGCATCACCGCGCCGGCGCGCCCTTCTTGAGCGGATCGGACTGACGCCCAACCTTGTCGTCGTGGCCGACGTCGACGAGACGGCCCTGGCCGGCGAAACGCCACCCCAGAGCGCGCGGCGCCTAGCGCGGACCAAGGCCGAATCGGTGGCGCGGACACACGCTGACGACTTCGTCCTCGCGGCCGACACCATCGTCGCGCGCGGCCGACGCGCGCTGCCCAAGCCGGCCGATGCCGCGCAAGCCCGGCGCTGTCTGAAGGCCCTGTCCGGACGCCGCCACCGGGTCCACACGGCGATCGCGCTGAGCGCCCCGGAGGGCCGCCAAGGGGCGCGGTTGGTGACCACCGTGGTCGAGTTCAAACGCCTCACCGAAGCTGAGATCGAGGGCTACCTGGCGAGCGAGGAATGGCGCGGCAAGGCCGGCGGGTACGCCATCCAGGGCCGGGCGGCGGCACTGGTGAAGCGCATCAACGGCTCGTACAGTAACGTCGTCGGCCTGCCGCTCCACGAGACGGTGAACCTGCTCGGCGGCCTCGGGTTCTCGGTCGATCGTCGCTGGCAGGCAATCTGGGCGGACGGCGATCTGGAATGAGCCAAGAACTCCTGATCAACGTCGGCATCGGCGAGGTGCGGATCGCCCGCACCGAGGACGGCCGGCTCGCCGAGCTGGCGATCGAACGGGCGGCCAACGGTTCGCTGGTCGGCAACATCTACCTCGGCCGCGTCGTCCGGGTGGTGGCCAATATCGGCGCCGCCTTCGTCGACATCGGCGTCGGCCGCGACGCTTTCCTCGGCGCGCGGGAGGCCCAGCGCTTGCACCCCCGCGCCGACCCGGAAGGCGACGATCGAGAGCCGCCGATCAACGAGCTGGTCAGCGAGGGCGAGGCCGTGCTCGTGCAGGTCGCCGCCGACGCCGTGGCCGACAAGGGCGCCGCCCTGACCGGCGCGATCACGCTGCCGGGACAACTGCTGGTCCATGCGCCGACACAGTCGGGCGTCGTGGTCTCGCGCCGGCTGGCCGACGAGGCCGAACGTGACCGTCTCAAAGCGCTGGTCGAGGCGGCGCGCCAAGAGACCGACGCCCACGCGGGCCGGTTCATCGTGCGCACGGCCGCCGCAGGGGCGGGGGCGGCGGCGATCGCCGCCGATATCGAGCGCCTCAGCGCGGCCTGGCGCGACCTCGCGGCGGCCCGCGCCGAGGCCCGGCCGCCGGCCTGTCTGTTCAGCGAGCACGACCCGCTGATCCGCGCGCTGCGCGACCTGCGCACGACCGACCGCATCCGCATCGACTCAGGTCCTGCCTTCATCCGCGCCCGCGACTACTGCCAACGCCATCGGGCCCGACCTCGCCCCGCGCTTGGAGCACTTTCGCGGCGCCGGCGCGCTGTTTGACCACGGCGACATCGACGCCGACATCGCGCTCGCGCTGGAGCGCGAGGTACGGCTGCCATCGGGCGGCGCGATCACCATCGACGAGACCGAGGCGCTGACCGCCATCGACGTCGATTCCGGCGCGCTCACCGATGCCGCGAGCCCACGCGAGACGGCGCTGCGCGTCAACCTCGAGGCGGCCGGCGCGATCGCGCGACAGCTCCGCGTGCGGGGCATCGGCGGCCTGATCGTTGTCGACTTCCTCGACATCGAGGCGCCCGATCGCTTGCGACTGGCCAGCGCGCTCCAAGAGGCCTTCGCGCCCGATGCCGCCCGGCCCAGAGCGGGCCCCATTCCGGCCCGGGGCGTGGGTCGAGATCACCCGGGCGCGGGTGCGCCCGTCGCTGTGGATGCAGGTCACCGAGCCTTGCCCCGGCTGTGGCGCCAGCGGCCGCCGCCCCACCATGGAGACCCTGGTTGGTGACCTGCTGCGGCGCGCCGAACGGGCGACGAACAGCGGGCGCGCCGGCGGCGTCCTGCACGTCCGCGCCGCCCCGGACGTGGTCCGCGCCCTTGAGACCGCGGGCGAGGCCGTCGAGCTGCTGGCGCGGCGCGTCGGCCGCCCGGTCGAGATTGAGGCGATGGCGAGTTTCGAGCGCACCCATTTCGAGTTCGAGGGTCGGGTGAGATGGCAGGCGCGGCACGGCGCGAAAACCGGCTGCCCGATCTGCGGCGCGGACCGAGACGAGCACTATCGGCCGTTTTGCTCCAAGCGCTGCGCCAACGTCGATCTCGGCCGCTGGCTCACCGGCGGCTATTCCCTCGTCGGCGAAGAGGCCAGCGAGGAGCCCAGCGACCAGGCCAGCGACGGCTGAGCGCTGGACGATGGGCACGTTTTCGCCTATGAAGGCGCCGCCGCGGCGGGTGCGGCCAGGCCGCCTCGGCCCAGGTAGCTCAGTTGGTAGAGCAGCGGACTGAAAATCCGCGTGTCGGTGGTTCGAATCCGCCCCTGGGCACCATCTTTTCAAGGGCTTATTAGAAGTGATTGTATACGCTTACTTACTCGGGTAAGCACGCGGCCGCATTTCGCGGCCGTTCGCGTTCGGTATATGGGCGAAGTTTCCTGATGATTTCGTCAAAAACGGCGCGGGTGTGACGCTGGGGCGACTGGGTTCCGGGCGGCGCTGGGATAACGGCAGGGCTAGCAGCCTGTCGGGACTGAGGTCCCGCGAGAATGGGTGTGGACGGATTCGCGATGTGGAGAGGTCTTGGGATCGAGCGCCCTTTCGTGAGGACACGGAGTGCGGTCGCTTGGCCGCGCGTACCGCAGGGTGAGTTTACTCTTATGCCCTCTCGTGAGGGCACGAAGTACTTTCGCTTGCTCGCGCGTGCCGCAAGGCGAGCATACTCTTATTCCTTTTCGCGAGGTAACGGAGTCCGGCCGCCTGCTCAAGCGTATTGCAAGGTGAACATTCTCTTTATGTTCCAGGCCAGGGTCACCAGGTTCCATTCGCCCGTGACCTTGTCCAGGCCGCGTAGCGAGAACTGGCGGAAGCCCATGGCCGATTTGATGATGCCGAACACCGGTTCCGGCGTTTGCTTGCGCAGGGCGTAGAGTTGCCGGCCCTCGGGCGTCGCCAGTCGATGTGTCATCGCTTCCAGCGGCGTCGGGTTCTCCGGGGGCGGCGGCGCGCCGGCGAAGCGGTCCTTCCAGGAGAGATGATGGCGTTCCCGGCCGGGCGTGATCAACGGCGCGATCTCGGCCTCGGCGCAGGCGTTCACGTTGGCCTCGCTGAAGTAGCCGCTGTCCGCCAGCAGGGTCTCGGGCGCGCCCAGCGCCTCGGGAAGGCGGGCGAGCGCTTCCAGCGCCGGCTCGATTTGCCGCTTGTCGTTGGGGGCCTGGACCACGTCGTTGGTGACCACCAGCAGGCTGTCGGCCGCCACCAGGGCTTGGGCGTTGTAGGCCTGTTCGAAGCCGCCGCCGGCCACCGGCATGATGCGCGAGTCCGCGTCGGTCAGATTGACCTGGTCCTTCGGCCCGGGCCCGGCCACCGGCGGCTCGGGTGGACGGCCGCCCGGCTTGCGGCCCGTCTTCTCGGCCTTCTCCGCGCGCGCCTCGAGCTTCGCCTCGTACTCGGCCCGTTCCCGCTCAAGGCGTTCGCGCGCCCGCGCCTCGATCACCGCCTTAGCCTCGGCGATGCGGGCCAGACGATCCTCGCGCCGGGCCAGTTCCTCGGGCACCGACATCCCGTCGGGCACATCCGCCCCATCGGCCGCCTCCGCCAACGCCATCAACTCCGCCACCTCGGCCTTCAACCGGGCTTCGAGCTCGCAGGCGTGTTTCCACGACAGCGCGCTGTGCCGGCTCGCGTTGGCGTGCACCTTGGTGCCGTCCAGCGCCACCGTGCCGAGCTTCAGCACCCCGGCTTCCCGGGCCAGCAGCAGCACCTCGACGAACAGCCCTTCGATCCGGTCGAGAAAACGCCGCCGGAACGCGGCGATGGTATCGTGGTCGGGATGATCGTTGGCCGCGATGAAGCGGAAAGCGACAGAATCATAGGTCGCGCGCTCCAACTTGCGGCTCGAAAACACCCCCGTGGCGTAGCCGTAGACCAGAAGCCCCAGCAGCATGCTCGGGTGATAGGACGCCGAGCCCGAGCCGCGATAGGCCTTCACGAACGCCGAGAGGTCCAACTGCTCGATCACCTCGACCACGAAGCGCGCCAGATGCCGCTCGGGAAGCCATTCCTCCACCGACGGCGGCAGCAGAAACCCCGTCTCCCGGTCGACCGGTCGGAAATTGCTCATGACGGCCTCCATCACGCGCGGGCAAATCAACTGATACCATCGAATCCTATTTCGACTCCCGGCTCAAGTCCGACAGGCTGCTAGGCCGCATCGCGTGCGCCGATCTGGTGCTCGATACGCTCCACCATGGCGGCGGGGTGACGACACTCGATGCGCTCGGGGCCGGCGTGCCGGTTGTCACACGGGCGGGGGAGACGTCGGCCGCGCGCGTGGGCGCCTCGTTGCTGTCCGCCGCTGGAATACCCGAGCTGATCGCCGAGGACGTGGCCACGTATGAACGTAAGGCCATGGACCTGGCCACTGACGCGACCGCGCGGGCGGCCGTTCGGGCCCGTGTTGCCCGCGAGCGAGCGATCAGCCCGTTGTTCGATCTGGCGGGCTTCGTCCGCGATTTGGAGGCCGCCTACCAGGCGATGTGGCGCGAGCGCGCCGCCGGACCCGGCCGCCCGCCCCTCGGGGTTCGCCCGACGGCGCGCCGCGGCTGAACGAATGTGGGCCCCCAAGCCGGAGGGTGACATGGCCGAAGGTGACACAGGAGAGCTGGCGTCTAGTTCGACAGCGCGTGCTCGATCGCGCTGCCGAGGCGCAATAGCGCTGTGTCGGCGCCGGGCAGCCCGTTCAGCATGAGGCCCACGGGCAGACCCAACTCATCGAGGCCGCACGGCAGCGTAAGGCCGCACAGGCCGAGCCGATTGCCAAGCCGGGTGAAGCCCAGCGCGTCCATGTTGGCGGCGAGGTAGTCCGCGCCGCCGGCCTCGAGCGGGGCTATCGGCGGCGGCGGCGTCATCACCGTCGGCGTCAGCACCGCCGAGAACTCCGCCGCACGTTGGAGATAGCGTGCTCGAATTTCGGCCCCGCGCGCTGCGAAGGCGACCATATCGACGGCGCGGTGCTCGCGGCCGGCCAGGACGCGCTCGGCGATCGGACGATAGACGCGGCTGGGGTCGGTCTCGATCAGGTCGACCCAGTTGGCGCAAGCCTCGCACACCTGGATGTCGCCGGGCCCGCCGATCATGTCGTCGAGCTGGTCGAACTCCGGAATATCGCCGTGGACCAGGCTCGCGCCGGCCTGGGTCAGGCGATCGAGCGCCGCCTCGAACAAACTGCGCACGCCCGGCGCGGTGCGCTCGGCCGCGAAGGTGGCGGCGACCAGAAAGCGTGTGCCGCGCAGGTCCGCGCCGCTGAGATCGGCCGGCCGGCGGTTGAGGAGGAGGCCGAGAATCGCGTTGGCGTCGGCCACATCGCGGGTCAACGGGCCGACCGTATCGAGGGACTGGCTCAACGGCAGGACGCCGTCGGTCGGCACCAGTCCGATCGTGGTCTTGAGCCCGACCAGACCGTTCCACGCCGCTGGCACGCGGACCGAACCGCCGGTATCGCTGCCGATCGCGGCGGGCGCCAGTCCGCGCGCGACCGAGACCGCCGCGCCCGACGAGGAGCCGCCTGGACAGCGCGGCGTCTTGTCATCGAAAGCGTTGGCCGGCGTGCCGGTCGTGGGGTTGATGCCGAGGCCCGAATAGGCGAACTCCGTCAGGTTGGTCTTGCCCAGGCAGACGGTCCCGGCGCGGCTCGCCCGCTCGAGCACCAGTGCATCGTGCGCCGGGACCCGATCGGCCAATAGCGCGGAGCCCCCTGCAGTAATGGTGCCGGCGGTATCGTAGAGGTCCTTCCACGAGATAGGGACGCCATCGAGGGGGCCCCGGCGCAACCCCGCCCTGGCGCGCGCGCGCGCCGCCTCGGCCTCGGCCCGCGCCCGCTCGGCCGTCGTGCGCAGGTAGATCGCGTGGTCGGGATCGAGCCGCGCGATGCGCTCGAGGAAATACTCGGCCAGGGCGAGCGCATCGATCGCGCCGGCCTCGATCCCGTTGCCGAGATCGAGTGCGCTCATGTCGTGCCAGTCTCTGCTCATCGTCGACGGGTCTCTGCTCATCGGCGGAGACTAGCGGCGCGGCGCAGGCTGGACAATCGAGCCGTCGGTCGGGATGCTGCGGGCATGACCCGCGCGAACCAGATACCTGCGGCGCCGCGCCATGACGTCGTGATCGTCGGTGGTGGCATGATCGGGCTCACGCTCGGCTGCGCGCTCGCTCACGTTGGGTTCGAGGTTGCTGTCGTTGATCGCGACGACCCGGCCACCGCCACCGCTGCCGCCTTCGACGGGCGCGCCTCGGCGCTGGCCTTCGCCTCGCAGCAGATGCTGGGCGCGATCGGCGTTTGGCCTGGACTCGCTCCGGCCGCTCAGCCCATCCTCGACATACGGGTGAGCGATCGCGAGTCCCTCCTCCATCTTCACTTCGACCACCGCGAGCTCGACGCGCGGCCGTTTGGCTACATGGTCGAGAACCGTCACATCCGGACCGCCCTTCACGCGGCGGTTCAGAAGTGGCCGAACCTAGTCCTGCACGCGCCACGCCACGTCGTCGCGCTCGAACGGGGGCCGGGGCTTGCCCGCGCGGTTCTCGACGATGGCGGCGTCATCGAGGCGCCGCTCGTGGTCGCCTGCGATGGGCGCGCCTCGTCGCTGCGCGCGTCCGCCGGCATCGCGACGCGCGGCTGGGCATACCCCCAGTGCGCGATCGTCTGCACCATCGCCCACGAGCGACCGCACCGAGGCATTGCCCATGAGCGTTTCCTGGCCAGCGGGCCGTTTGCGGTTCTTCCCCTGACAGGCGACCGCGCCTCGTTGGTCTGGACCGAGCGGGCCGATCTCGCGCCGACCTTCCTTGATCTCGACCGTGTGGAATTCGATGTCGAGATGCGGCGGAGGCTCGGTGGCTTTCTCGGCGCCGCCCACACCATCGGACCGTGCTGGAGCTATCCGCTCGCCATGCATCACGCAGAGCGCTATGTCGATCATCGGGTGGTTCTGGTCGGCGATTCGGCGCACACGGTCCACCCGGTCGCGGGACAGGGCCTGAACATGGGCCTGCGCGACGTGGCGGCGCTGGCCGAGGTGCTCGTCGACACCGCGCGCCTCGGGCTCGATATTGGGACAACCGACCGGCTCGAGCGCTATCAGCGTTGGCGGCGGCTCGACAACCTGGCGATGATCGCCGTCACCGATGTCCTAAACCGGTTGTTTGTCGCCGATGGCGCTCCGGCCGCCCTGGCCCGCGATCTCGGCTTGGCGGCGGTCGACCGGCTGCCGCCGCTCAAGCGATTCTTCATGCGTCACGCGCGCGGCACGGTCGGCGCCCTGCCCCGCCTCCTCGCCGGTCACACCCCCTAGCAGCCTGTCGGACTTGAGCCGGGAGTCGAAATAGGATTCGATGGTATCAGTTGATTTGCCCGCGCGTGATGGAGGCCGTCATGAGCAATTTCCGACCGGTCGACCGGGAGACGGGGTTTCTGCTGCCGCCGTCGGTGGAGGAATGGCTTCCCGAGCGGCATCTGGCGCGCTTCGTGGTCGAGGTGATCGAGCAGTTGGACCTCTCGGCGTTCGTGAAGGCCTATCGCGGCTCGGGCTCGGCGTCCTATCACCCGAGCATGCTGCTGGGGCTTCTGGTCTACGGCTACGCCACGGGGGTGTTTTCGAGCCGCAAGTTGGAGCGCGCGACCTATGATTCTGTCGCTTTCCGCTTCATCGCGGCCAACGATCATCCCGACCACGATACCATCGCCGCGTTCCGGCGGCGTTTTCTCGACCGGATCGAAGGGCTGTTCGTCGAGGTGCTGCTGCTGGCCCGGGAAGCCGGGGTGCTGAAGCTCGGCACGGTGGCGCTGGACGGCACCAAGGTGCACGCCAACGCGAGCCGGCACAGCGCGCTGTCGTGGAAACACGCCTGCGAGCTCGAAGCCCGGTTGAAGGCCGAGGTGGCGGAGTTGATGGCGTTGGCGGAGGCGGCCGATGGGGCGGATGTGCCCGACGGGATGTCGGTGCCCGAGGAACTGGCCCGGCGCGAGGATCGTCTGGCCCGCATCGCCGAGGCTAAGGCGGTGATCGAGGCGCGGGCGCGCGAACGCCTTGAGCGGGAACGGGCCGAGTACGAGGCGAAGCTCGAGGCGCGCGCGGAGAAGGCCGAGAAGACGGGCCGCAAGCCGGGCGGCCGTCCACCCGAGCCGCCGGTGGCCGGGCCCGGGCCGAAGGACCAGGTCAATCTGACCGACGCGGACTCGCGCATCATGCCGGTGGCCGGCGGCGGCTTCGAACAGGCCTACAACGCCCAAGCCCTGGTGGCGGCCGACAGCCTGCTGGTGGTCACCAACGACGTGGTCCAGGCCCCCAACGACAAGCGGCAAATCGAGCCGGCGCTGGAAGCGCTCGCCCGCCTTCCCGAGGCGCTGGGCGCGCCCGAGACCCTGCTGGCGGACAGCGGCTACTTCAGCGAGGCCAACGTGAACGCCTGCGCCGAGGCCGAGATCGCGCCGTTGATCACGCCCGGCCGGGAACGCCATCATCTCTCCTGGAAGGACCGCTTCGCCGGCGCGCCGCCGCCCCCGGAGAACCCGACGCCGCTGGAAGCGATGACACATCGACTGGCGACGCCCGAGGGCCGGCAACTCTACGCCCTGCGCAAGCAAACGCCGGAACCGGTGTTCGGCATCATCAAATCGGCCATGGGCTTCCGCCAGTTCTCGCTACGCGGCCTGGACAAGGTCACGGGCGAATGGAACCTGGTGACCCTGGCCTGGAACATAAAGAGAATGTTCACCTTGCAATACGCTTGAGCAGGCGGCCGGACTCCGTACCTCGCGAAAAGGAATAAGAGTATGCTCGCCTTGCGGCACGCGCGAGCAAGCGAACGTACTTCGTGCCCTCACGAGAGGGCATAAGAGTATACTCACCCTGCGGTACGCGCGGCCAAGCGACCGCACTCCGTGTCCTCACGAAAGGCGCTCGATCCCATGACCTCTCCACATCGCGATCCGTCCACACCCATTCTCGCGGACCTCAGTCCGACAGGCTGCTAGGGCGCATACTCAAGGCTCGCGGCTAAGTCCGCGCGCCTCGAGCGCGTCGAGATAGGCGCGCCACAGCGTCTCCTGGTTCTGGCCCAGTTCGTAGAGGTAGTCCCACGAATAAAGTCCGGTCTCGTGCAGATCGTCGAAGCGGATGCGGATCGCGTAATTGCCGACCGGGTCGAGGTCCATGATGCCGACCTGGCGACGGCCGGCGAGGATCGTCTTCTGCTCCGGGCCGTGCCCCTGGACTTCGGCCGATGGGCTTTCGACGCGCAAGAACTCAGCCGGAAAGCGGAAGCTCTGGCCGTCGCTGAAGTCGATCTCGAGCGCTTTTTCCTGTTTTTTTAGCCGAATCTCGGTCGGGATCGGCATTGCTTGGCGGCCGACCGCCATGATCGCCTAGCCCGGCCCGGGCGTGTCGTCGATCTGCCGGGCCTCGTCGACCAGCATGATCGGGATGCCGTCGCGAATCGGATAGGCCAATCCCGCCTGCTCGCTAATTAGCTCCTGGGCCTCGCGGTCATAGTGCAGCGGACCCTTGGTCAATGGACAGACCAGAATTTCCAGAAGTTTGGGATCGACCGAGGGTTGGTTGCCAGTCATGGGTTTGTCACTTCACGGGGTTTGTCACTTCACGGGGTTTGTCACTTCACGGGGTTTGTCACTTCACGGGGTTTGTCACTTCACGGGGTTTGTCACTTCACGGGGTTTGTCACTTCACGGGGTTTGTCACTTCACGGGGTTTGTCACTTCACGGGGTTTGTCACTTCACGGGCTCTTCACTGCAGCGGCGTGGACTCGGCGGGCTCCAGCACCGCCATTTCCATCAGCGCGGCCATCAGCCGCCCGCGCTCGGTGAGCGATGGCGCCTCCAGAAGCGCCTGTTTCTCGCTCGGCGCGAAGGGGCACGCCATCGCCAGCGAGGTGACCAGCGCGGCCCCCGGCAGCTGTTCGATCCTGTCCCAATCGGCGCTCAAGTCCTTGGCGTCGAGGTAGGCGCGCAACGCGGGAAGAAGCTCGGTGCTGTCGATTCCGGCCCCGGTATCGCCCTCGATGTCGGCGCGGTATCGCTCGTAGGCGGCCGTCACCAGGCGATAAGGCTCCTCGGTGTCGAGTTCATGAACGATACTGAACCGGCACACCCCGGCCAGGTTGATGAGAAAGCGGCCGTCATCGGTTTTCTTGTAGGCGTTGATCCGGCCGGCGCAGCCGATCGGATAGATCGGGGGCTCGTGTGCCGGGGCGAGCGGGTGGGTCGGTTGCACGATGCCGATGATGCGGGCGCCGGCCATCGCGTCACCGAACATCGCCAGGTAGCGCGGCTCGAAGATGTTGAGCGGCAGTTCGCCTTCAGGCAACAAAAGCGCGCCGGCCAGCGGGAAGACCGGGATGACCTCGGGCAGTTCGTCGATCCGCCGGTAGCGCAACCCCGCCTCCTATGAGAACAACAGGGCCGACAGTTGGCGCCGGCCGGATAGCGTATTTTCGTCCTTGGGTCCAAAGGCCTCGAACAACCGCAGCAGCTCCTTGCGCGCCGCCTCTTCATTCCATGTGCGATCGCGCCGCACGATCTCGATCAGCGCATCGATGCCCGCGGCTCGTCGGTTGGCGCCGATCAGCGCCAGCGCCAGGTCGTAGCGCGCCTGGTGGTCTGTGGGATCGGCATCGACCTTGGCTTGCAACGCCTCGAGATCGCCAGCCTTGCCCTCGGTGTCCTCGGCGAGCGAGAGCGAGGCCCGGGCGCTCACCACGTCGGCGTGGTTGGCATGCTCGGGCGCGACCATCGCCAGCGTCTGGGCGGCCCGTTCGAGATCGCCGGATTGGACATAACAGCGGCTGAGCCCGGCGAGCGCCGCTGGCTCGCCCGCCGATTGGCGCAGGACCTCGCCATACAGCGCCGCCGCGCCGCCGAAGTCGCCGCTTTCAAAGGCCGCTTGCGCCTGTTCGAGCGCCTGCTCGATCGGGCTCGGTCCCGAATCGCCGGTCAATCGCCCGACGAATGCGCGCACCTGGCTCTCAGGCAGAGCGCCGGCGAAGCCGTCCACCGGTTGGCGATGGTGAAAGGCGAACACGGCCGGGATCGACTGGACCTTCAGCTGCTGGGCGATATCAGGGCTCTGGTCGATATCGACCTTGACCAGGCGGACCTTGCCGTTGGCTTCCTTGACGACCTTTTCGAGGATCGGTCCGAGCTGCTTGCAGGGCCCGCACCAGGGGGCCCAGAAGTCAACGATCACCGGCACCTGGTCCGAAGCTTCGATGACGTCGGCCATGAAACCGCGGCTGTCGCTGTCCTTGATCAGGTCGGCGGTCGACGCCGGACCTTGGCCCGGTCCTTGGCCCGGTCCTTGGCCTATGATGGTTTCCATGCCGTTCCGGCGATGTCCCTATCTCTGTTGAAATTCGTGGGGCAGGCGTCGCTGGTTGATGATGCTATGCTGCCTTCATGATGGTTTCAATGGCACTGTCGGCCTGAGCCTTTCTCAAGTGTTCCTGGAGAGCATTTCGGAGGATGGGCAGCTGACGATAGGCCTTGAGGCGACGGAAGGTTTTCTGGGCCTCCAGCAGGCCGGCGGCGGTCCATCTGAGCGCCATCTCGGCGTGTCTCCAGCGTTTGACGTTGCGGGTGACCTGGCGCACCGTGCCGAGCGCGTTCTCGACGATGTTGGTGCAGGCGAGCGAGCGCCGGAGTTCGTGCGGCAGGCCGAGGCGGATGACGGTGAGTATCTCGTCCAGCCCCTCCAGGATGCTGCCCGAGACGCCCGGTTCCTCATGCTCCAGACGCCGGGCCAGGTTGCGCAGCAGCCGTTCGGCCTTGTCTGCGTCGTCCTGGTCCCAGGCCTGACGGAGCGCCTTCTTGACGCTCGCATGCAAATGCAGGGGCAGGCGCTCGATGATGTTACGGCCCTTGTGGACCTGGCAGCGCTGGATGGCGGCGGCCACACCGAAGGTGTTGCGGATCGCTTTGCTGAGCGCCTTCGCGCCATCGACGATGAACAGCCGGGGCAGCGTCGGATCGAGCCCCCTGGCGAGGAGATTGTCGAGCAAGGCCTGGACGACGACAGTGTTCTCCGTCGCCCCCTCGACCACGGCCAGGACATGCTTGTCGCCGTTGCCATCGACGCCGATCGCCGCCACCAAGACATGGTCGCCGACATGCAGACCGTCGATCTGGATGACCAGCAGGTCGAGCTCCGAGAGGTCCGAGGCAAGCCAGGCCTTCATCTTCTTGCGCGACAGCGCCACAAAGCGCCGGGAAACGGCCGACTTCGAGGTGCCGTCGCCACGCGCTTTCGCCAGGTCGCCCTCGGGCAGACGGACCGCGCGGTGGTACTTGCGGGTCGGCACGTTCAGCACCATCAGGTTGAGCGCCCACTCGAGCAACAGGTTGCCGTCGCGCAGCACCTGCCAGCTCTCCAAACCCACCTCCTTGCCAGCATGGTCGCGAACCCGTGGCCGCTGCACTTTCACGCGGCCGCCGTGGTAGCCGATCTCGCTCTGCGTATGGCCCCAGCGATAACCCCGACGGTTCCCATGGCGACGATGTCGGGCCCCGCACACGGTCGTGGCGTCCTCCTCCATCATCTCGGCCAAGGCCTCGACCCCGGCCAGGAGACAGAACCGATCCACGCTGAGACGGACTGCGTCCATCGCGTCTGCCAGCGGCGGCATAGGAAACGAGGTGGCAAGGGCTTTCGGGCTACTGGAACTACGGATATTCTTTCCCATGGTGTCGTTCTCCCTCTTGGGTTTGCAGCACCCGGAGCCTAACGGCTCCAGGAGAGCGACACCTACCTCAACTTTTCAACATCGACCGGGACATCTCCGCCGTTCCCTTCGCAGATCGTTAGATGTGATTGACGGCGGGTCCGGTCAAGCCCGACTGAACGCCCGCATCGGGCCAGAGTCTATCCTAGCAGCCTGTCGGACTTGAGCCGGGAGTCGAAATAGGATTCGATGGTATCAGTTGATTTGCCCGCGCGTGATGGAGGCCGTCATGAGCAATTTCCGACCGGTCGACCGGGAGACGGGGTTTCTGCTGCCGCCGTCGGTGGAGGAATGGCTTCCCGAGCGGCATCTGGCGCGCTTCGTGGTCGAGGTGATCGAGCAGTTGGACCTCTCGGCGTTCGTGAAGGCCTATCGCGGCTCGGGCTCGGCGTCCTATCACCCGAGCATGCTGCTGGGGCTTCTGGTCTACGGCTACGCCACGGGGGTGTTTTCGAGCCGCAAGTTGGAGCGCGCGACCTATGATTCTGTCGCTTTCCGCTTCATCGCGGCCAACGATCATCCCGACCACGATACCATCGCCGCGTTCCGGCGGCGTTTTCTCGACCGGATCGAAGGGCTGTTCGTCGAGGTGCTGCTGCTGGCCCGGGAAGCCGGGGTGCTGAAGCTCGGCACGGTGGCGCTGGACGGCACCAAGGTGCACGCCAACGCGAGCCGGCACAGCGCGCTGTCGTGGAAACACGCCTGCGAGCTCGAAGCCCGGTTGAAGGCCGAGGTGGCGGAGTTGATGGCGTTGGCGGAGGCGGCCGATGGGGCGGATGTGCCCGACGGGATGTCGGTGCCCGAGGAACTGGCCCGGCGCGAGGATCGTCTGGCCCGCATCGCCGAGGCTAAGGCGGTGATCGAGGCGCGGGCGCGCGAACGCCTTGAGCGGGAACGGGCCGAGTACGAGGCGAAGCTCGAGGCGCGCGCGGAGAAGGCCGAGAAGACGGGCCGCAAGCCGGGCGGCCGTCCACCCGAGCCGCCGGTGGCCGGGCCCGGGCCGAAGGACCAGGTCAATCTGACCGACGCGGACTCGCGCATCATGCCGGTGGCCGGCGGCGGCTTCGAACAGGCCTACAACGCCCAAGCCCTGGTGGCGGCCGACAGCCTGCTGGTGGTCACCAACGACGTGGTCCAGGCCCCCAACGACAAGCGGCAAATCGAGCCGGCGCTGGAAGCGCTCGCCCGCCTTCCCGAGGCGCTGGGCGCGCCCGAGACCCTGCTGGCGGACAGCGGCTACTTCAGCGAGGCCAACGTGAACGCCTGCGCCGAGGCCGAGATCGCGCCGTTGATCACGCCCGGCCGGGAACGCCATCATCTCTCCTGGAAGGACCGCTTCGCCGGCGCGCCGCCGCCCCCGGAGAACCCGACGCCGCTGGAAGCGATGACACATCGACTGGCGACGCCCGAGGGCCGGCAACTCTACGCCCTGCGCAAGCAAACGCCGGAACCGGTGTTCGGCATCATCAAATCGGCCATGGGCTTCCGCCAGTTCTCGCTACGCGGCCTGGACAAGGTCACGGGCGAATGGAACCTGGTGACCCTGGCCTGGAACATAAAGAGAATGTTCACCTTGCAATACGCTTGAGCAGGCGGCCGGACTCCGTACCTCGCGAAAAGGAATAAGAGTATGCTCGCCTTGCGGCACGCGCGAGCAAGCGAACGTACTTCGTGCCCTCACGAGAGGGCATAAGAGTATACTCACCCTGCGGTACGCGCGGCCAAGCGACCGCACTCCGTGTCCTCACGAAAGGCGCTCGATCCCATGACCTCTCCACATCGCGATCCGTCCACACCCATTCTCGCGGACCTCAGTCCGACAGGCTGCTAGGCCCGGTTGGAACCGAAACCGATGATGCGCGGCCGGAGCGCGCGACGCCATGCGGGGGCGTGGGGCATTGGCTTGGCTTTGCATGGCCTCGGCCATGATCTATCATCGGCGGGCGCGCGGGCGTAGCTCAGTGGTAGAGCACAACCTTGCCAAGGTTGGGGTCGTGGGTTCAAGTCCCATCGCCCGCTCCATCTTTTCAAGGACCTAAAGGTAGTCGCGAGGCTGCCTCTTTAGTTCTAGCAATCAAATAGCAATCACGCTGCGCGATTTTGTTGCCCCTAGGAGCCCTGAGGATGGCCGTGAGCGCTTTTGACGACCCTCCGGTGTGGAACGGCCTGCAATGTTGACCCCGGTTGCGGGGTGATCGGCGTCCAACTTTGACCCCCTGAACCATGCTGGTCCATGGCACCTCGTTTTGGACGGACGAGGTGATGGGGGATGCTGGTTGTGGAGACGATAGCGCGGATTCGGCGGGAGTATTTCGGCAGGAACAAGCCGATCAAGGAGATCGTCCGCGACGTGAAGGTGTCGCGGAACACGGTTCGCAAGGTGATCCGGTCGGGAGCGACGGCGTTCAGCTACGAGCGGCGGGTGCAGCCGATGCCGAAGCTGGGTCCGTGGCGGGACGCGCTGGATCGGATGCTGGAA
>CBDDBU010000008.1:0-56753 GCA_965226045.1 Alphaproteobacteria bacterium | reverse complement strand
AGGCCACGACTCAGGCCACCCAGTCGACTGGCTCGCCATTGGCGACGTACGCCTCGATATTGCGCATCACGCGAAAGCCCATGGCATCGCGCGCCGCGGCGGTGCCGGTGCCCATATGGGTCAGCAGAAACACGTTGGGCAGCTTACGCATGGCCGCCGAGACTTCCGGCTCGAATTCGTGCACATCGAGCCCGGCCGCAGCGATCCGGTTGTTGGCCAAGGCCTCGGCGAGCGCCGCTTCGTCTACCACCGGGCCGCGCCCGATGTTGACCAGCACCGCGCTCGACTTCATCAAGGCAAGCGTGGTGGCATTGATCATATGGTGGGTCTCGGCCCCGCCTGGCGTCGCTAGAACGACGATGTCGGCTTGTGTCAGCAAGGCCTCGAGCGTCGGGCAGTAGCGCGCCTCGTAGGCGGCCTCGGCGGCGGCATCGCGGTGGCGGTTGTGGTACAGGATCGGCATTTGAAATCCCCGCGCCCGGCGTGCGATGGCCGCCCCGATTCGCCCCATTCCGACGATGCCCAGGCACTGGCCCCAAACCCGCTGACCGAGATTGAGGTTCATCACCCCACGCGGCCAACCATCGGTCCGGACTAACTCGTTGCTCTCGTGAAAGCGGCGGCAGGCGGCGATGATCAGACCGAACGCGAGGTCGGCCACCTCCTCGGTCACGACCTCCGGCGTGTTGCTGACCATGATGCCGCGCGCCCTGGCCGCCTCGAGGTCCATGTGATCGATGCCAGCGCCGAAGTTGGCGATCAGCCGGATGGAAGCCGGCAACGCCCGCACGAAATCGCCACTCACCGGGCCGGCCGCCGGGCACAGCACCTCGGCGCCCTGACAGCGCGCAAGGATGTCTTCGCTCGGCGCCGCCTCATCGCGAGGATGGGTGCGCAGCTCGAAGTGCTCAGCCATCGCGCGCTCCACGTTCGCGGTCCATTTTCGCGTCAAGACCACCACCGGCTTGGCCATCGTGCGCACCCGTCTTACCATCGCTATCGACCGTCGCTATGCGTCGCCACTAAAGCCGCCGCCGTCCTTGTGCGCAAGGTGCGCCACGGTCTCTGGAAAGGTTCCCGCCCATGCCACGTTTTTCCGTCAACCTGTCGATGCTGTTCGCCGAACTGCCGGCGCTGGAACGTCCGGCGGCCGCGCGCGCGGCCGGGTTCGGCGTGGTGGAGGTACAGTTCCCCTACGAGCAACCGCTCGCCGATTGGGTTAAGGCCAAGGCGCAAGCGGACGTTGAGGTCTTGTTGATCAACAGCCCGCCGGGCGACTTCGCGGCCGGCGAGCGAGGGCTGGCCGCCCTGCCCGGCCGCGGAGCGGATTTCCGCGCCTGCATCGCCCAAGCGCGCGACTATGTTGCCGCGCTCGAGGTGAAACGCGTCCATGTCATGTCAGGAATACCGCCCGCCGCTGCCGAGCCGGAGCGCTGCGCGGCGACGCTCGCGGCCAACCTCGATCACGCGGCCGCGACCCTGGCCGAGGTCGGCGCGGTCGCCCAGGTCGAAGCGCTCAACTCGCGTGACGTGCCCGGTTACCACCTCACCTCGACTGCGGCGGCGCTCGCGGCCATCGATGCGGCCGGACACCCCAACCTCGCCATCCAATACGACCTCTATCACATGCAAATCATGGAGGGCGATCTGATCCGCACGATGGCGGCCAACTTGAGCCGCATTGGCCACATCCAGTTCGCCGACAACCCCGGCCGGCACGAGCCGGGCACCGGCGAGATCAACTTCGCGCAAGTCTTCGCGGCGATCGACGCGATGGGATACGCCGGCTACGTCGGCGCCGAATACACCCCGAGCATGCGGACCGAGGACACCCTCGGCTGGCGCCAGGCGTAGGACCTCCTACCTGAACATTTCGGGGTCGGCGCGCACGGCCTCGGCGTCCCAGATGGCAAGCAGCTTTCCGCGAAACGGGCCGAGGTAGAGCGGCGCGACACCCGGCTCCGGCAGTGCGTCGGGTCGGTGCAGTGCGATGACGCGCCCGGTCGGGTTGGCCATCACCCAATCGTCCGCCTGATCGGTGCCGATCTCCTCGATCGGGTGTTCCAAACGCCCGACAAAGTGGAATTGGCCATGATAGGTCTTGATGAATGCCAGTGGCTCTCCCGTCGCCTGCCACTCATGCATGAGCGTGGCGGCCGACCGCACGTCGTAAAGAGGGGCCGCCACCGGCATGACGAACAGATGGATCACGACAACGACCGCGGCCGCTTGAACGGCGAACACCCGCGCGACCACGGCTGGGCGCGCCCGCGCCACCATCACCGCAATACCGAAACCGGCGAGCAGCAACGGGACATACGCGGGTATGTCGCCCATCCAGTCGGGAGTTCCAATCCCTACGTCGGGACCCAAAATTGCCCCCACAAGCACAATTCCGAGCCCAACGACGATTGATCCGGGGACAATCTGAGGCCAGCGGGAGGTGGTCGCTTGCCCGGCGATGCGCCGCGCCACGACCAGCGCGAAGGTCGGCAGCAACGGGATCAGGTAGTGGGGCTGCTTGCCACTCACCAGGCTGAGGATGACGACGCCGGCGACCAGCCAGCCCAGCGCGAGCCGAAGGCCGGGATCACGCCCCAACGCCTTGCCGCCGCGCGTCGCGCGCCACAGGCTTGGCCACGCCAGCCATGGCGACAACAACAAGGGAGAGAGCGCCACATACCACCAAAACGGTCGCTCGTGCGCGAACGAAGATGCGATCCGCCCGCTGGTCTGGCCCCACAGCAGCGCCGCGCCATAGGCCTCGCCCCCGGCATCGGCCGCCGGCAGCGCCCAGGCCAACGCCAGCCCCGCGCCGAGCGCCACCCCCCCGAGCGCCCCGAACGACCAGCGGCGCCAGCCCCCCGCTGGCCGTGCCGCGCACCACCACGGCGTCAGCGCCAAACCCGGCAACGTGAACACCAGGATCACCGGGCCCTTGGCCAGCACGCCCAGACCAATACCGAGACCGAACCAGAGCCATCCGAGGGCTCGGCCGTGGCTCGCACTCCACAACCCGCTGATGGCGAGGACCGCGCAAAACGCGACCAGCACGTCGTACATCGTCATCGTGCCCATGACCGCCCACAGCCAGCCCCCGGCCAATATCCACGGGGCCAAGGCCGCCGCTTCGGCGTGCTCGGGCCACAGCCGGCGGCCCAGCCGATAGGTCAGCGCGACCGTGCCGAGCGCGGCCAGCGGTGCCACCACGCGCGGCCACCACTCGTTGACGCCGAGCAGCCACCAGCCGAGGTGGATCAGCCAGAACAAGAGCGGCGGCTTGTGGCTGTAGGGCTCGCCGTTGAGCTGCGGGACCAGAAATTCGCCCGTCCGCCACATCTCCCAAGCCACGGCCAGCGACCGCGTCTCGATCAAGGGTAAAAGCGGCCGCGTCGCCAGCGCCACGATAATCAACACGAGCCATAGCACGACCCAGCCGAGCACATCGCACGTGCGCCCGAAGTCTGAGCGCCCGGTCGTAGTCGAAGGCGAGAGGCGTCGCGTCATCGAAGTCGGGGGGGATGGTTCGTCGCGGTTCGCGGCCGGCGTTCCATGACTGGTCGCCTTAGCCGTCGGCGGTCGCCGCACGGCGCTCGCGCATGATCAAGTGCAGATTGCGAAGGTAGATGAACAAACCGCCCGCCTGGCCGACGATGAACACGGGGTCCTCGCGAAAGAGGGCGTAGGCCAGCAGAACGACCCCACCGCCCAGGCTGAGATACCAGAAGACCACCGGCACCGTGCTGCGCCCCACACGCTCGCTGGTCAGCCATTGCACCAGAAAGCGCGAGGCGAATAGCGCCTGGCCGGCGAAGCCGACGATGTACCAAAGTTGGGGCGTTTCCATCACTCATTTCCTTTCGTCGCCCGGGCCTCTTCATCGCCCAAGCCTTCCATCGGCCGAGGCTATTCGTCACCCGGATGCAGGCGCGGATCGTAGACCTCGGGGTGTCGCCATCGCCGCTTGAGCCACATCACGCCGAGGAGATCGACCAGGCCCACCCACAGGCGGTTGTTCACCCCATAGTGTGAGCGCCCTTCACGACGAGGGCGATGACTCACCGGCACGGAGACCACCCGACCGCCCGAGCGTATGAACAGCGCGGGCATGAAACGGTGGCCATGATCGAACCACGGCAATTCAAGGAACGCCGCACGTTGAAACAATTTAAGGCCGCACCCGGTATCGGGCGTGGCGTCGCCCAACAGCCGGCCGCGCACGCGATTGGCGATCGACGACGAAACACGCCGCGACCAGCCGTCGTGGCGGTCGCGACGCTCGCCGGCGATCAAAAGAGGCCGGCGCCAGTCGGCCATACCATCGCGCACCGCCACAAGCGCGGCGATGTCGCGCGGATCGTTCTGGCTGTCACCGTCGAGGGTCGCGACCCACTCGCCGCCCGCCGCCCTCACCCCGCTCAGCAGCGCGGCGCTCTGGCCCGCGCACGTGCGGTGGCGAACCGGATGGAGCCACGGGTGCATCGCGGCCGCCTCGATCAATGCCGGCCACGTCCCGTCGTCGCTGGCATCGTCGACAACCACCACCTCAGGGGCGGGCGCCATCGCGGCGGCGATTTCCGCCAAAAGGCCGGGCAAGCTCTCGGCTTCGTCGTGGGCCGGGATCACGATCGAAAGCGTCGCCGCTGCTCTCGACGCCATGCTCATAGCCGAGGGGGCCGTCTCGTGAGGGATGCTGTCGGCCACGTCAAGGCTTTCGTACGCGCGCCCCCGTCTCAGGGCACACCCAGCCTAAATCCAGTACTCTGCCAAGACTAGCCAATACCACTCGGGCGGGGCATGAGCGGAGGCGCGCGGACACGAACAAAGCCCTCACCCGGGCGGACAGGGGCGCGAAGCCTCGACCGGGCGGCGGCCGTGGCGCTGTGCGTCTTCCTGGCGATCGCTGTTGTGCCGGCCACGGCGGTCGCGGCGGTCGATCCTCAAAGGACCGAAGAAGGGCCAGCGTTCGGCCGCGCGGCCGATGCCGTCGTGCACGATATTTAGCGGAGTCTCGCCGAGATCGGGCTGTATGTCGGTCCCATCGATGGCATCATGAGCGGCGAGACCGCTGCGGCGATCGGCGCCTATCAGCGCCACAATGGCCTGGCGGTCGATGGCCTTGCATCACGCGCCCTGCGCGATAGAATCGAGCTCAGCGTCCAGGCGCGAAATCTCGACGCCCGCATCACCCGAACCAAGGCGGCACAGACCCAAGCCGCCGTGGCGGCGCTGCGGGCGAGCCCGTCGACGAGCGTCTTCCTGGGCGGGCGCGACAGCGCGGAGCGGGCCGATCCGACGCGCGATGCGAGCGCGTGCTTCGCCGCGCCGAGTGTTCCATGTCTCCTCGCCGAAGCCCTGGAGAGCGCGAAAGCCATCCATCGGGATCGCTTTCACGACTGGGTGCTCGGGCGCATCCTCATGATTCAGGTCAAGGCCGGTTTGAGCGCCAGGTCGCGCTCGAGACTGTACGGCGGCTCGAGGACCCTCGCCTGGTCATGGTCGCGTTGCGCAACATCAGCCGCACGCAGGCCGAGATCGGCGACACTGCGGCGGCCGAGCAGTTGGCGCTCGGTCGGCGGGCGCCATTCCAGCAGGCGCGGGGCGCGAAGACTTTCACGAGCGCAAGCGCTCGCCTACGGCTACATCGCGGTCGGCTGGTGAAGCGGCGAAGCGCCGCGGGGTGCACCGCCGGCGGCGGCCCAGGCGGCCGCTTCGGCATGCTGGTGTTCAGGACGCCTCGGCTGGCTTGCGGCGTTGGACCGAGAGCTGGACCTGGTGGCGAGCATGGACGATGCCACGAGCACGCAGGAGGAAAGCACGACTCGAGCTTCCGGGGGCTCCAGGAGACGATCGAGGCGAAGGGTCTGTTCTGCAGCTTCTACACCGACCGGGGGAGCCATTACTTCGTGACGCCGAAGGCCGGCGGTAAGGTCGACAAGGAGCGGCCGACGCAGGTCGGGCGGGCGCTCTCGCAGCTCGGCATCGAGCACATCCCCTCCTATTCGCCACAGGCCCGGGGGCGGGTCGAGCGGCTCTTCGGCAGCTCCAGAACCGTCTGCCGCAAGAGCTCAGACTGGCCGGGATCAGCGACATCGAGGCGGCCAACCGCTACATCCGCGAGGTCTTCCTGCTGGCCTTCAACGGCGCCGCCGGCAACCTCGGGGCCGCCCACGCAGGTCCATCGAACTGGTAGCGACTTCTTAGTCGCGATCCGTCGGTCGAGGCGCGAAACCGGCGCTTACGGGCCGGGCAGTGACGGCGCGGGCCACCATGGCAAGGGCCGTCGCAGCTGCGGGCGCCATCAAACCGGGGCGCGATTACGCCGTGAGCTACGCCTGGAGCCGGATCGCGGCGGCATGGCTCATTGTCGGTGACTACACCGCCGCCAGCGCGGCCGCTGACAACATCGCCAGCGCTAGCCTGCGGACCCACGCCCTGGCGCGCATCGCCGCGGCGTACGTGCGGGTCGGCGAGACCGCTCAGGCGGCACAGTTCACACGCCGCGCCGACGCGCTGGTCGACACCATAGCCAGCCCGCTCGACCGGGTATGGGTCCTGTGCGATATCGCGCTCGCTGACGATCGCGACGGCGCTCGCGGCGCGGCGATCGCGGCCTTCCGTCTGGCCGTCGATATCGCCAAGGCGATCACGGTGCCATGGGCGCGCGCGCAGGCGTTGGGCAAGACCGCCACGACCTTGCTCGAATTGCGGTGAGCTTGGATCAGAGGCGCGCCCGTGGACTTCGCTGTCGTCCCGGACGCTAGTCGGCGAAACAGACCTGATCGACGATTTGGGCGCCGCGTGAGGCCATGAAGTAAAGGCCGAGGTGATGGGTGGCGGCTTGGGGATGGGCGGCCGTGGGACCGAGACCGCTCTGTTCGGCGACCTCGCGGGGCAGGTCGTAGGTCGCGCAACCGGGCGCCTGGACGACGATATCGCGCAGGCCCGGCATCAGCCCGTGGTTACGAGCCGAGAGCGCCGTCAGGACGAAATCCATGACGCAGACATCGGTGCAGATGCCGACCACCAGCAGGGCCCGCAACTGATGCTCCATCACCCAATCGACGAACCGGTTACGACCGTCGGCGGCGATGGCGCCGATGAATCCGTTGATGCAGTCTTTGTCGATCAGGGTCGAGTGGGCGTCGTCCGCGAGCCAGCGCAGGCGTGCCACCAGTTCCTCCTCGCCCGTGCCGATCTCGCAATGGGGCGGATAGGGCGGTTCGGGCTTGCCGGGTTCGTGGCTGTCGAGAAACGCAAGGATCGGCCGGCCCCGGTTGGTGAACGCGCGGGCCAGCCGATCGGTCTCGCGCACCATCTCCTCGACCTGCGGGTTCTCGGCTCGTGGCGCCAGATTGCCCGCGCCGGTCGTCGCGAACCCGTTGACCTCATCGATGATGACGAGGCCGGTGGGTAGATCGCCGATGTGAATGGCGACGGGTCGAACCGGAAACGCTTCGACCAGCGCCGCCTCGAATTGGCGAGACGCGCTCGCGGTCTCGACCATCGTCATTTGTCGCCGCTGCTCGCCGCCCGCAGGTGCTTGGCGATGAGTCCCTTGAGCGCCGCTTGGAGGTCACGACCGATCTGACCGCCATCGCCGCCGATACGATTGTTGATCACCGCCCGGATGGCGTCGATGATCGCCTTAACTATCTCGATGTGATAGTCGGTGCGCGCCGCGCCGCCCGAAGTGAAGTCGAACAGCAGGCCACCGAACGTGGTGATGAGCGGGTAGCCGAAGGTGCCTCCCTGCCCCTTTATCTCGTGGGCGAGCACATTCAGTTCCGCGAAGTGGACGTGGCGGCCCTCGATCGACGCGGCGGCGGCCTTGCCATGAGCCGCATACAAGGCCGCGATCGAATCGGCGACGAAGTCGGGATATTGCTCCGCCATTTTGTCTAACTCGGCGCTCGCGAGGCGCAGCAGCTCATCGGGAATCTTGCCAGGCTGGCCCGGCGTGTCGCCGCCAGCCTTCTCTCTGAGGCGGTTGCGCGTGCGCAAGTAGCGCATCTTGGGCGCTGCGTCCCGCGTCGGTGTGTTGGGATCGTCAGGCGGCGTTTTCGTCATAGACCACCTCCACGTCGTCGTCGCCAAAGACACGTCGCTCGGGTCCCGAATGGGGCAATCTCTGGCGCCGCCGATCCGGCCCAAAGTACTGCGGCGCGAGCACGACGCGAACTGGCGGGGATTATCGATGACCGCCAGCAGGCGCGAGATCAACCCGGTGATCGAATATGGCTTGGCCAAGAACTCGGTCACGCCGGCGGCGCGGGCGGTGGTGATCTTGTCAACATCGGCGGCGCCGCTCACCATCACGAACGGCATGAAACGGTCGGGCGAGGCCTTGTCCTCGCGCAGCCACTTGAGCAGCGTCAGACCATCGACCGGCGACATCATCCAATTCGACATTATGACGCCGACCGACATCATGCCCGCCTTGACGGGATTGTCGTCCATCAGTTTCAGCCTGTCGATGGCCTGGCCGCCGTCGCTCGCCGTGACGACGTTGCCCACCCTCAGGGAGAAGAGCACCGACGACAAGAACCGTGAAAAACCCAAGATCGTAGCCGTCCATGCCGCGCCGGCACCGCTAGCCAAAAGGCCGAGAACGACGTGCCAGCATTGCCCCGACCCTATTCCTTATCAGTGCGCGTCGCCCTGGCCACCGTCCCGGCGGACCCTAGCACCGGGCTTCGATCGGCGGCAAGCGCGCCTGCCCCTACAGAACATCGAGCATGTCTTGAAGGCTGAGGAACTTGCGGCGCGGCGCGCCGGGCGCCGCGTTGGCGATCTCGGCCGCCCCAATCTTGCTCCACTCCGCGAAGTCGATCCGGCGCACGCCGCGCGCCGCCAGCAGCTGCTCGATCGCGGGACGGCCCGGCTTGTTCCCGGCGCTGATATCCGCGGCGATGTGCTTGGCGACCATGACCGCGTCCCGGCGATTGGTCGAAATCACCCCAACCGGATCGCGCATCGCCCAGCCGACCGCATAGAGGCCGTCGCCAACACGACCATCGACATTGGCGATGATGGCCCGATCGACATCAAAGGGAGCGTCGTCGAGAGGGCTCGCGGCATTGCCGATGGCGTAGACCACAAGTCCGCAGCACACGTCAAAAAACGCGCCCCTGCCGACAGCCCGGCCCTCTTCCAGCCGGGTACGTTCGAGCCTGAGACCACGGACCCGCCCGTTCCCCAGCACCTCTCGCGGCGCGGCGAAGAACTGGAAGTGCACGCGCTTGGCTCGGCTCGCCGGGTCACGACCGACGAAATCACGCAGCGTCGCCAAGTTCTTTTCCTTGAGACGGCGATCGCGGTCGGCCATGCCGTCGGGTGCGGCTTGGGGAATCTGGGCCGGGTCGACGATCGGCACGCAGGCTTCGAGGTTGCCCATTTCACGCAATTCGACGTTGGTGAAGTTGGCTTGCACCGGCCCCCGCCGTCCAAACATGTGGACATCGCGAAGCGGCGAGCCGTGGATCACCCGCGCGGCATAGGCGGGGAGGTCGGACGCGACCATCTCGGCCGGCGTTTTGACGAGAACGCGCGCCACGTCGATAGCGACATTGCCGTTGCCGATCACGGCCACCGACGACACGTCGAGATCGGGATCGAGAGCCTGGAAGTCGGGGTGCCCGTTGTACCAGCCAACGAAGGCGGCGGCCCCGATCACCCCTCGCTTGTCGATGCCAGGAATGGGCAACGCCCGGTCGCGGGGCGCGCCCACCGCTAAGATAACGGCATCGTAAAGGTCGCGCAGCTCGGCGAGGCCGATGTCACGGCCGACCTCGACGTTGCCGAAATAGCGGACATGCTCGCCCGCCACCGTCTGGCCGAAGGTCCGAGCAATTTTCTTGGTCGTCTGATGGTCCGGCGCGACGCCGTATCCAATCAGCCCGAACGGCGCGGGGAGCCGTTCCAGAATGTCAATTTCAGTATCTCGGCCCGCCTTGAGCAGAGCGTCGGCGACGTAGAAACCGGCCGGACCGGAGCCGACAATCGCTACGCTGATCGGCATCGACTAGGCGCGCGAGGGCTGACGCTTCACGGTTCGACGGACCATGTATGGCCTTGCCGCAAGAGATCGTTAAGATCGCCGCCAGCGCCCGCGATCTCGACTTGGGCGGCGAGCCCATCCTCATAGGACGGCGCTGGATCGCAATACAGCACACCGAGGGCGACCGGAAGCTCGGGCGGCTCCATGTCCGCCAGCATTGTGGCCAAGATCCGGTTCGACTCGTCGTGAACCATGACGTCGGCCTCGGCGACGCCGTTCTCGCCCAGCCTCACCGCCTCAAGGCGCAAGGTCTGCAGGTTGAGCTTCAGGCCGTGATCGGCGTCCTTGCCGAACAGCAACGGTTGGCCGTGTTCGACATGCACCTGCGCGTCGGCCGCGACGTCGCGATGGGTGAAGTTATCGAACACAGCGTCATTGTAGACAATGCAGTTCTGAAAAATCTCGACGAACGACGCGCCGCGGTGCTCGTGAGCACGCTTGAACATCAGCGGCAGATGATGCTGAAGGGTATCGACCGAGCGGGCGACGAAACGGGCGCCCGCGCCAAGGGCGAACGCCGCCGCCGAGACCGGATTCTCGAACGAGCCGCCAGGCGTCGAGGGCGAGCGCGTGCCCAGGCGCGACGTCGGCGAGTATTGACCCTTGGTCAGGCCATAAATCTCGTTGTTGAACAGCAGAATCTGCACATCGACATTGCGGCGCAGAATGTGAAGCATGTGGTTGCCACCGATCGACAGGCCATCGCCATCGCCGGTCACCACCCACACATCAAGAGCCGGGTTGCCCAGCTTCACGCCGGTCGCGACCGCAGGCGCGCGGCCGTGGATGGTATGAAACCCGTATGTCGCCATGTAGTAGGGAAAGCGCGCCGCGCAGCCGATCCCCGATACGAACACCGTGTTCTCGGGCCTGGCGCCGATCTCGGCCAGAGTCTTTTGCATGGCCTTGAGGATCGCGTAGTCGCCGCATCCAGGGCACCACCGCACCTCTTGGTCGGTCGCGAAGTCCTTTGGGCTCAGGCGCTCCCCCGGTGTCACGACGTTCATCCTATGACCCGCATGCCTCCATCTGCGCCGTGATAGCCGCCTCTATCTCGGCGATCTTGAACGGCTGACCAGATACTTTGTTGAGGCCGCGGGCAGGCACCAGATACTCGCTCCGCAGCAGCGTCAGCAGTTGACCCGTATTCATCTCGGGCACCAGCACGTGCTCGAAGTTGCTCAAGACCTGACCAAGGTTGCTCGGCAGCGGCCACAGGTGACGAACATGAACGTGAGACACCTCGACGCCCCGCTCTAACATGTTATCGACCGCGCGACTGATCGGGCCAAAGGTCGACCCCCAGCCCACCACGACCAGCCGACCACGCTCGGGGCCTCGTGAGACGGCCTGGCGCTCGATGTCTCTGGCGATGCCGGCGATCTTGGCGCGGCGCACCTCGGTCATCTTGTGGTGATTGTCGGGGTCGTAGGAGATGTGCCCGCTGTCGTATGCTTTCTCAAGTCCGCCGATCCGGTGTTCGAGGCCAGGTGTCCCCGGCATGACCCACGGTCGCGCCAAGCTCTCGGGATCACGCAAGAACGGGTGGAAGCCCTCGACCTCGGTCCAGAATTCGACCGGGAACGGCGCCAATGCCGCCACGTTGGGAATGAGCCAAGGTTCTGCAGCATTGGCGATGTAGCCGTCGCTAAGCAGCATAACCGGCGTCATGTACGTCGTCGCGATGCGGACCGCTTCGATAGCGACCTCAAAGCAATCGGCCGATGAATGGGCGGCGAGCACGGCCAACGGGCTGTCGGCGTTGCGGCCAAATACCGCCTGATGAAGATCCGATTGCTCGGTCTTGGTCGGGAGCCCGGTCGAAGGGCCGGCCCGCTGCGAGTTGACAACGATCAGCGGCAGCTCGGCGCTAATCGCCAGACCGATCGCCTCCATCTTGAGCGCGATCCCCGGACCCGAACTCGACGTGACGCCAAGACTGCCGGCGTAGGATGCGCCGATCGCGGCGCAGGCGGCCGATATCTCGTCCTCGGCCTGAAAGGTCACGACGCCGTACTGCTTGAGGCCCGCGAGTATGTGAAGAAGCGGCGACGCCGGTGTGATGGGATACGAACCGAAGACGAGCTTGAGGCCGGCAAGTCGACTGCCGACCACCAGTCCCCACGACAACGCCTCGCCACCGGTCACGGTCCGGTAGAGCCCGGGCTCCGCCTCCGCCGGCGGCACCCAATAGCTCGGGAAATCAGCCGCGATCTCCGAAGCCTCGGCCACCGTATACCCGGCGTTCATCGCTGCGATGTTGGCTTCCGCTAGGCCCTTGTGGTCGGCGAACTTCCGCTTCAACCACTCGACCGTTGGCTGACGATCGCGGCCATAGATCCAGTAAACGAAGCCGAGCGCCCACAGGTTCTTACAGCGCAGCGCTTCCTTCTTGTTCAGCCCCGAAGCCTCGAGCGCGGCCAGCGTCGATTTGGACATATCGAGCGCGATGACCCGGAACGCATCCAGGCTGCTGTCTTCGAGCGGATTGTCCTGATAGCCCGCCTTGCGCAAATTGCGCGGTCCGAACGTCCCCGAATCGATGATCAACAGGCCGCCCGCCTTCAGATTGCCGACCTCGACCACGAGGGCGGCGGGGTTCATCGCCACCAGCGCGTCGAGAGCGTCGCCAGCCGTCTTGATACGGCGCGACCCGAAGTTGATCTGGAACGCCGAGACACCGAAGGTGGTGCCGACCGGCGCCCTGATCTCAGCCGGAAAATCCGGAAATGTCACGAGGTCGTTGCCCGCGACCGCGGTGGTCAGCGTGAACTGGCTGCCGGTGAGCTGCATGCCATCGCCGGAATCGCCCGCGAAGCGGACCACTACCGACTCTAGCTCGTCGCGGGCGCGAACTGTCTCGGGAGAGACCACCGCGCTTGCACTCGAAACTGACACGACGATGGTCCTCGGCTTCCTGCCTCAGTCCCTATCCGTACCGTCGAAGGCGGGCTGCGGCGAGGCGCTCAGTTAATACAATCCTCGCGATCCGAACAAGCGTCGGGCCGCATTCAGGCGACACAATCCGGTGAGAACGCGGACGACCGCACGATCTGACGGGGGTTCGAGTCGACCCACTCACGCGAGGTTGAAACGCATGTGCTCGCGCGCGACGAAGGCGCCCATCCACATGGCGCGCGCTTCGCTCTCCACGCGCTCCATGAATAGGTCTTCGTGGTCGGGATCATGATGAAATATCGCGAGCGTCTTGACGTTGGCCGCTCGGCAGCAGCGCACGCCTTCTTGCCAGGTCGAGTGACCCCACCCTATTTTCGCGGGAAACTCCTGATCGGTATAGGTCGAATCGTAGATCACCAGATCGGCGCCTTCGATCAGTTCCAGGATATTCTCGTCGGGCTTGCCGATCACGTGTTCGGTGTCGGTCACATAGACCATCGCCTTGCCACTGAACTCGACGCGGTAACCGGTGGCCCCGTTGGGGTGATTGAGCGGCGCGGTCCTGATCTTGACGCCGCGCCACAGAGTGAACGTATCGCCCGCGCGAAAGTCGGAGTACTCGAGCGTGGCCGCCATCATTTCCAGCGGTACCGGGAAGGTCGGTTGCGCCATTTGACCCGCCAGTACCTTCTGAATGCCGCCCGTGTCGATGAGATGGCCCGCCATGATCGAGAAACGATGACCCTTTATGAAGGCCGGCGTGAAGAACGGAAAGCCATTGATATGGTCCCAATGGGTGTGGAACATCAGAATTTGCGCATTGGTCACGTTCTTCTTGAGCATCCAGTGAGCGAGATTGCGAATGCCGGTGCCGGCGTCGAAGATAATCCGATTGCCACCGAGCGAGACCTCGATACAGCTGGTGTTGCCACCGAAGGCAATATGGCGTGGTGAAGGGCACGCGATGCTGCCACGAACGCCCCAGAACTTGACCTTAAAACTCATTCAGATCGTCACTCTCGTCGGACTCACCGAAAGGCGACATGCGCTTTGGGACGCGGCGGCCGCACCCGTTGAGCATGGGCAACAGGTCAGGATGTACTATCGCGCCGGCCCAAAAACAACAGCCAACCGCTATGAACTGACGAAATATGTGGAGAGTGTCACGGATGGGAGATGTCCCGGTCGATGTTGAAAAGTTGAGGTAGGTGTCGCTCTCCTGGAGCCGTTAGGCTCCGGGTGCTGCAAACCCAAGAGGGAGAACGACACCATGGGAAAGAATATCCGTAGTTCCAGTAGCCCGAAAGCCCTTGCCACCTCGTTTCCTATGCCGCCGCTGGCAGACGCGATGGACGCAGTCCGTCTCAGCGTGGATCGGTTCTGTCTCCTGGCCGGGGTCGAGGCCTTGGCCGAGATGATGGAGGAGGACGCCACGACCGTGTGCGGGGCCCGACATCGTCGCCATGGGAACCGTCGGGGTTATCGCTGGGGCCATACGCAGAGCGAGATCGGCTACCACGGCGGCCGCGTGAAAGTGCAGCGGCCACGGGTTCGCGACCATGCTGGCAAGGAGGTGGGTTTGGAGAGCTGGCAGGTGCTGCGCGACGGCAACCTGTTGCTCGAGTGGGCGCTCAACCTGATGGTGCTGAACGTGTCGACCCGCAAGTACCACCGCGCGGTCCGTCTGCCCGAGGGCGACCTGGCGAAAGCGCGTGGCGACGGCACCTCGAAGTCGGCCGTTTCCCGGCGCTTTGTGGCGCTGTCGCGCAAGAAGATGAAGGCCTGGCTTGCCTCGGACCTCTCGGAGCTCGACCTGCTGGTCATCCAGATCGACGGTCTGCATGTCGGCGACCATGTCTTGGTGGCGGCGATCGGCGTCGATGGCAACGGCGACAAGCATGTCCTGGCCGTGGTCGAGGGGGCGACGGAGAACACTGTCGTCGTCCAGGCCTTGCTCGACAATCTCCTCGCCAGGGGGCTCGATCCGACGCTGCCCCGGCTGTTCATCGTCGATGGCGCGAAGGCGCTCAGCAAAGCGATCCGCAACACCTTCGGTGTGGCCGCCGCCATCCAGCGCTGCCAGGTCCACAAGGGCCGTAACATCATCGAGCGCCTGCCCCTGCATTTGCATGCGAGCGTCAAGAAGGCGCTCCGTCAGGCCTGGGACCAGGACGACGCAGACAAGGCCGAACGGCTGCTGCGCAACCTGGCCCGGCGTCTGGAGCATGAGGAACCGGGCGTCTCGGGCAGCATCCTGGAGGGGCTGGACGAGATACTCACCGTCATCCGCCTCGGCCTGCCGCACGAACTCCGGCGCTCGCTCGCCTGCACCAACATCGTCGAGAACGCGCTCGGCACGGTGCGCCAGGTCACCCGCAACGTCAAACGCTGGAGACACGCCGAGATGGCGCTCAGATGGACCGCCGCCGGCCTGCTGGAGGCCCAGAAAACCTTCCGTCGCCTCAAGGCCTATCGTCAGCTGCCCATCCTCCGAAATGCTCTCCAGGAACACTTGAGAAAGGCTCAGGCCGACAGTGCCATTGAAACCATCATGAAGGCAGCACAGCATCATCAACCAGCGACGCCTGCCCCACGAATTTCAACAGAGATAGGGACATCGCCCACGGATGTGCGCGAAAAGTCAGCATTCTTTCGGTTGCGACCAGGGAAACGTCAAACAAGAAAAGGGGGCGCGACCAGGCCGCACCCCCTCGCGTTGAACTCCCGTGGTCGGGCGGCTACTGCGCGGCCTGCGCCTGGGGAAAGACGGGCATGGTTTTCGTGAAGCTCTCGCGCTTCGCCATGCCGTCTTGCCACCGCACGATGTTGGGACAGCTCTTCAGCAATCCCTCGCCCTCCGGCACCATCGGCAGATAGAACACTGCGGTGGTCGGGTACAAATCGGCGAGGGTGCACGCGTCGCCGACGAGAAACTTGTTCTCGCCCCGCACCTTGTCGAAGATCGCGAGGAGCTTCGCGCACTGCGGCGCCCGCTCCTTGATCTTCGCCTCGTCGGACGGCTGGCCGCGCTGCGGCTTGGCCAGCAGCGCGACGCCCGAGGCGGCGAGCGAGGCCTTGGCGGCCGGCCCGAGCGTCGACCAAACCATGCCACTGACGTTGTTTTCGTTTCTGCGCGACGTGAGCTCTTTCGACGCATGCCTGTTGTGCGCGGTCCTACAGGGCGGCCGGAAGGACGCGGCCGGGGCGATGGCGGGCCCTCTATCGGGCGCTTATCTCGGCGCCGGCGCGCTGCCCGTCAAATGGCGCGGCGCGCTCGAGAACGCGGCGGGTATCAGCGACCTCCCTGAACGATTGGCCGATCACGCCGGCTGAACGGCCATCGCCGGCCGCGGTTCAGTCGCGTTGGCGGTAGCGGCGGACGTTGCGATTGTGCTCGGCCAAAGTGCGAGCGAAGAGATGCCCGCCCGCGCCATCGGCGACGAAATACAGATCCTCGGTGGCGAGCGGATTGAGCACGGCGGCGATGGCCGCGCGACCCGGATTGGCGATCGGCGACGGCGGCAGACCGCTCGTCCGGTAGGTGTTGAAGGGACTCTCCACTTCGAGATCGGCCCGCGTCAGCGGCCTCCCCAGCGGTTCGGTCCCGCCGCTGATGGCGTAGGCGACCGTGGGATCGGATTGCAAGCGCATGCCACGGCGCAGCCGATTGATGAAGATCCCGGCGATGCGCGCGCGCTCATCGGCACGGCCCGTCTCCTTTTCGACGATCGACGCGAGCACCAGCGCTTGCTCGAGGGTTTCCAGCGGTAGGTCCGACGCTCGTCCCGCCCACAACTCGGCAAGAAGCTCTTCCATCCCGACCCGCATCCGCGTGACCATGTCGTGGCGCGCGTCGCCGTAGACATAGTGGTAGGTCTCGGGCAGGAGTGAGCCTTCGGCGGCGGCGACGGTACCACCCACCAGTCCATGGGCGTCGGCGACAAGAGCGGTCACTTGAGCGCTGGTCAGACCTTCGGCGATGGTCAGGCGCCGAATGACAATGTCGCCGCGCGCGATCCTAGTCAGGGCGTCAAACGCGCTGATGGCCGCTGGGAAGGCATATTCGCCAGCCCGCAGTCGGCGCGCTTTGCCGCTGAGCCGAGCCGCCAGTGAAAATACCAGGGGTTGGCGGACGACGCCGGCCTCGGCGAGCCTGCGCGCGATGTCCTCGACGGAACTGCCGTGTGGCAACACGAGCGCGGTTTCGGTGGTGGAGGGACCGGGGGCGTGAAGGTCGTTGCTCGCCCAGCCGATAACAGCGAGCGCCAGGACGCCAAGAAACGCGACAATCAGAAACATGTAGCGGACGACGGCGCGCCCCATAGGTCTTAGGACACCTGGGAGAACACCAGGCTGGCGTTGGTGCCACCGAAGCCAAACGAGTTCGACAGCGCGTGCCGCACCTCGCGCTGCTTCGCCTCGTGGGGAACCAGGTCGAGGTCGCAATCATCCGACGGATTGTCGAGGTTGAGCGTGGGCGGCACGATGCCGCGCTCGATCGTCAGAATCGAGAAGATGGCTTCGACGCTGCCGGCCGCGCCGAGCAGGTGCCCGATCGCCGACTTCGTCGATGACATGCAAAGTTTGTAGGCCGCGCCGCCGAACAAACGTTTCACCGCGCCGTGCTCGATCTCATCGCCGCGCGGCGTCGAGGTGCCGTGGGCATTGATGTAGTCGATGTCGGAGACGTCGAGCTCGGCTCTGTCGAGGGCCGCGCGCATCGAACGAGCGGCGCCGTCGCCGTTCGGATCCGGGGCCGTGATGTGGTGGGCATCGCCCGACAGCCCATAGCCCTTGATCTCCGCGTAGATTTTGGCGCCGCGCGCCTTCGCGTGCTCGAATTCCTCGAGGACGAGCACGCCCGCGCCCTCCCCCATGACGAATCCGTCACGGTCGCGGTCCCACGGGCGTGAGGCGCGCGTCGGCTGATCGTTGAAATCGGTCGACAACGCGCGGGCGGCAGCGAAGCCGGCCACGCCAAGTCGGCAGATGGCCGCCTCGGCGCCGCCCGCGAGCATCACGTCGGCATCGCCAAACTGGATCATTCGCGAGGCATCGCCGATCGCATGGGCGCCGGTCGAGCAGGCCGTCACCACGGCGTGATTGGGTCCACGGAAGCCATATCGGATCGATACATGGCCAGAAATCAGGTTGATCAGGCTGGCCGGGATCAGAAACGGGCTGAGGTGCCGAGGGCCATGTTCGTGGACCTGAATCGCGCCTTTTTCGATCAACGGCAACCCGCCGATGCCCGAACCGATCAGCACCCCGGTGCGGTTGAGTTGGTCCCGGTCGTCAGGCTGCCAGCCGGCGTCTTCGACCGCCTGCACCGCCGCCGCAATACCGAAGATGATGAATTCATCCATCTTCTTGCGGTCCTTGGCGCCGACATAATCCTCGGCTCGAAATTGGTTGGGGCCATCGCCGCGCGGCACCTGACAGGCGATCCGAGCGCTCAAGTCCGTGACATCGAAGCTCTCGATCGGACCCGCCCCCGACTCGCCGGCGATCAAGCGCTGCCAGGTGGCTTCGACGCCACAGCCCAAGGGCGTGATAAGGCCCATACCCGTAACGACCACGCGTCTCATTGGGTAAAGATCGCGCGTCTCATGGAACGAAGGAGGCCGACAGGGAAGCACAAGTAGGTCAAGGCGGCGCGTTGGCGCTTCTGCGCTGACCGGCTGGCCTACTGGCTGATATGCGAGTCGATATAGGTGATGGCGTCCTTTACGGTGGCGATCTTCTCCGCCGCCTCGTCCGGTATCTCGCACCCGAACTCTTCCTCAAACGCCATCACGAGCTCTACGGTGTCGAGGCTGTCAGCCCCCAAGTCGTCGATGAAACTGGACGACTCGGTCACCTTGTCTTGCTCAACACCAAGGTGTTCAACGACAATCTTCTTAACTCGCTCGGCGGTGTCACTATCGCTCATCGCACGTCCCTATGAATTCATTGGCCGAGTTGGTTTTTGCGTCTACAAATAGCCGCAAAACAGCCGGCCTGCGGCGGTGTAACACACTTTCCTGACGTTGGCCAGACAAGCTCAGAGCGGGTCGCGGAGCCTCACGACGAGAGCCATTCGAAGGTGAAACCATCGCCCTTGGGGCGCACATGGCCGGCGTGCGGGGGGCGAAAATGGGCCGGCAGCATCAGGCTCGAACGCTCCGAACAATGCTCCAGAACCCGGCGTCGGCTGGCGACGGCGGCGATTGGATCGGTGCAGGCGAACGTGCTCCATGCCGGTTCGTAGATCTGTACGGGATGGTGAATGGTATCGCCGACCAACACGGCCTCGGCGCCTGCCGAGGTCAAGAAAATGCTCAGATTGCCCGGCGTGTGCCCCGGCGCGAGTTGGACCGTGAAGTCATCGTCGAGCTGGTGGCCGTCCTCGATCATTTCGGCCTGATGAGCGGCCACGATCGGCAAGACGCTGTCCTCGAAGGCGTGGCGGCGGAGCGGACTGGACGCTGGGTGGTTGAGCCAATGCTCGTATTCGATGCGCCCGAACAGGTAGCGGGCGTTAGGGAAGGTGGGGACCCAGCGGCCATCGGACAGCATCGTGTTCCAGCCCACGTGGTCGGCATGCATGTGGGTGCACATGACATAATCGATGTCCTCGGGCTCGGCGCCGGCCTCGCGTAGCCGCCCCAAGAACGGCGTATCGAGCCGATGCCAATGCGCTCGCGGGAGTCGATCCTTGTCGTTGCCAACGCACGTGTCGATCAGAACCGTGTGCCGCGCGGTCCTAACCAACCAACTGTGCACGCTGAGAATGAGGCTCCCCCCGCTCACGTCGTAGTGCAGGGGGGCAAGCCGGTCCAAATGCGACTCGAAGGTCGCGGCGTCGTAGTCCGGGAAGAACGCGGTGGGGGTGAAGCTCGTGTCCACCATTTCGTGGATTCGGGCGAGCCTAACGTCACCGACCGATAGCCTATCCATGGGCAACCCCTAGATCATCGCCATGCCGCCGTTGACGTGAAGGGTCTGCCCCGTCACGTAGGCCGCCTCGTCGCTCGCGAGATAGACCACGCCGGCGGCGACGTCGGCGGCGCTCCCGAGGCGGCCGGCGGGAATGGCGCTGAGCAAGCGTTCGCGCTGCGCCTCGCCGAGGGCCTCGGTCATCGGCGAAACGATGAATCCGGGCGCAACGCAGTTGACGGTGATGCCGCGCGAGGCGACTTCCTGGGCGATCGACTTGGACATGCCGATCATGCCCGCCTTGGCGGCGGCGTAGTTGGCTTGGCCGGGATTGCCGGTCACACCGACGATCGAGGAAATGTTCACCAGCCGACCCCAGCGCCGCCGTGTCATCCCGCGCAAGATCGCGCGCGAGAGGCGAAACGCGGCGCTCAGGTCGGTCTCGATCACCCGCTGCCAGTCATCATCGCTCAATCGCAGGGCAAGCTGGTCGCGGCTGACCCCCGCGTTGTTGACCAGGATGTCGACCCGCCCCATCGCCGCGTCCGCGTCCTTGGCGAGAGCGGCGGTCGCTTCGGCGTCCGCCAGGTCGCAAGGCAGGACGTGTACCCGTTCGCCCAGCTCGTTCGCCAAGCGCGCGAGCGCATCGCGGCGCGTCCCGCTCACCGCCACGGTCGCGCCGCTGACATGCAACGCCCGCGCGATGCCACCGCCGATACCGCCAGACGCGCCCGTGACCAGCGCGAATTTTCCCGAAAGATCGAACATGTCTGTTCCCGTCTCGTCAGCGCGTCAAGGCCGTCTAGAGCAGCTTGAGGACCGCCTCCACCTCATCCGGTGTCTCGGCCGACGAGACACTAAGGTCGCGGTCGATGCGGCGATTGATACCGGTCAGCGTGCGCCCGCTGCCGAGCTCGATCAGGGCATCGATCCCGCTATCACGCATGTAAAGGACGCTTTCGCGCCAGCGCACCATCGCGGTTACTTGCTCGACCAGATGGTGGCGGATGGTGTTCGGGTCGCTCTCCTCGACCGCCGTGACATTGGCGACGAGCGGCACGCTCGGTGGGGCGATCGACACCATCTCCAGCGCCTCTTCCATTTCCTCGGCGGCCGGCGCCATCAGCGAACAATGGAACGGCGCGCTCACCGGCAACATGATCGTGCGCCGAGCGCCACGCTGGGTCGCCAACCCGGCGGCTCGCTCGACCGCGACGCGATGGCCGCTAATCACGATCTGGCCGGGCGCATTGTCGTTGGCCAGGGCGCAGACATCGTCGCCGGCGGCTTCGGCCGCGACCTCGCTCGCGTCGTCACGATCCATGCCGATAAGAGCCGCCATCGCGCCCTCGCCCACCGGCACCGCACGCTGCATCGCGACTCCCCGGATGCGCAACAGCCGCGCCGCGTCGCTCACAGTTAGGGCGCCGGTTGCGGCCAGCGCGGAGTACTCGCCGAGCGAATGGCCGGCCACGAACTTGACCATGGCGCCGAGCGCGCTTCCGCCCTCTTCCTCGAGCACCCGAACCACCGCCATGCTAACCGCCATCAGGGCGGGCTGGGCGTTTTCGGTGAGGGTGAGATCAGCCTCGGGACCCTCGAACACGAGGCGGGTCAAATGCTGCTTGAGCGCCTCATCGACCTCTTGAAGAACCGCGCGCGCGGTCGGCATCGCCAGTGCCAGTTCACGCCCCATGCCAACGCGTTGGGAACCTTGACCGGGAAAAACGAACGCGCGTGCCATGGCTGTCAGGTGGTTTCGTCGCCTGGCGCGCTGGATCGCGCGCTGGTGCATAGAAGGGCGGGCACGATCCGAGTGTCAAGTATTCGCCGCCGGCGCTTGCCTAGGCCGCGCGTTCCGCTATAACGTCCGGCCACGACAGGACTCCTTGCCGGCGCGCCGCCGGCTTCGCCTGAGACGAACGCCGCCAGCGGCGCCAGCCAGGCATCCAATAGCTATAAGGAGGACGGCCGAGTGCCGTTATACGAGAGCATTTTCATCGTGCGACCCGATGTTTCGGGTCAACACGTCGACGGCATGGCCGAGAGCTTCGCCACCATCGTGGGGGAGCACGGCGGCCGGGTGACCAAAACTGAAAACTGGGGCCTGCGATCTCTTGCGTACCGCATCAAGAAGAATCGCAAGGGCTATTACGTCCTTATGAACGTCGATGCGCCCGCGCCGGCGATGGCCGAGTTGCAAAGAAACATGAGCATCGACGAAGACGTGGTGCGGTATTTGACGGTGCGAGTAGACGAACTCGAAAGCGGACCATCGGCGGTGATGCAGTCGCGGGGCGGACGCGACGACCGCCCGCGTCGCGATCGTGGCGGGCGTGGCGAGCGCCGTCCCGATGGCGCTGGTCCCGAGGCGCCAAAAGCGTCAGGGGGTGACGCCGCCGCCGCGGCGACGGCCGCGTCAGCCACCGCCGCTCCCGTAGCGGCCGCGCCACCGGCAGCCTCGACAGAGGCCGCGCCGGCAGCAGTCTTGACAACGGCGGCCGAAGGCGACGGCGGGAAGGGTGAAAAATGAGCGATTCACGTCAGCACCGATCGGCGAGCGCCGGCGCCGCCCGCCGCCCCTTCTTCAGACGCCGCAAGTCGTGCCCGTTGTCGGGCGCGGGTGCGCCCAACATTGACTACAAGGACGTCAGGCTGCTGCAGCGGTTCGTTTCGGAGCGAGGCAAGATCGTTCCGAGCCGCATCACAGCGGTGTCCGCCAAGAAACAGCGCAAAGTAGCTCGTGCGATCAAACGAGCGCGCCAGCTCGCGCTGCTGCCCTACCTCGTGAGGTAGAGCGACGGGGCGCCCGCGCCCATGCCCGGTTCCGTGCCCGCGGCGGTGCGCCCATGACCAGGGAAAGTATCGTCTACGTCCTGGCCGCCGGCGCGCTGAGCGGGGCCCTGTATCTGAGCTTGAGCCACCTTGGCCTGATGGCGATGGTGCTGGCCTATTTCTCGTCGCTGCCGTTGCTGGTCATCGGACTCGGCCACGGCCCGAGTTCGGCCACGTTGGCGATCGCCGTCGGCCTGCTGTTGGTCGGCGCGGTCGACGGCTTGTTCGCCGGGGGCGCCTACCTGCTGGCCAACGGACTGCCGTCGGGCCTTTTGGCGCGCCAACTGTTGCGGTCGCGAACTGCGGGCGAGGCCGTCGAATGGTACCCGCTCGGCCATGCGTTGATGTGGCTATCGGCGCTGGCCTGCGCGTACGTTGTGTCGGCCTTCGTGACCTTCATTGGCAGCGAAGGAGGTCTTCTCGGCCAGATAGAAGAGGTTCTGCGCACGGCGATGGGGATCGTCGTCGAGGACACGGGTGGCGCCGAAGGTGGCGCCTTCATCGCGGCCTCGGCGCGCACGCTGCCGGTGATCGTCGCCGCGTCGTGGAGCATCATGATCGTCGTCAACGCCGTCGTGGCTCAAGGGGTGCTCGTGCGGCTCGGCCGCAACCGACGCCCCTCGCCGACGTTCCGCGATATCTCCCTGCCACGCGCCTTGGTGTTCCCCTTGGCCATCGCCGTCGTGGTCGCGTTGTTTCCCGGCACGCCAGGCTTTCTCGGCACGACACTTGCGGCGATATTGGCGATCCCGTATTTTTTTCTAGGCTTGGCCGTCATTCACACCATTTCCCGTGGCTGGCCACTGCGGCGGGCGGGACTGGGCGTGCTCTATGTCGGGACGATTTTGGCCGGGTGGCCCGCCGCGCTGGTCATCGTGTTGGGCGTGGCGGAACAATGGTTCGGGGTGCGGGCACGACTCGCGTCGTGAGCTACCAACGAATAGGGGCGGAGCGTTATGGAAGTTATCTTGCTCGAACGGATCGAGCGGCTCGGACGGATGGGGGAGGTTGTCCAGGTCAAGAATGGCTATGCCCGCAATTTTCTCTTGCCCCAGGGCAAGGCGTTGCGAGCGACCCAGGGCAACGTCGCTTCATTTGAGGATCGTCGCACCCATCTCGAGGCGCAGAATCTAGAACGCCGCGGGGAGGCCGAGGGCATCTCCACTACCCTCGATGGCCAGAGTTGCGTGATCCTGCGTCAGGCCAGCAATGGCGGGCAGCTGTACGGGTCGGTGTCGGCGCGCGACATCGCCGAAGCAGTTCATAAGGCCGGCTTTACCATCGACCGGCGGCAGGTCATCTTGAGCCATCCGATCAAGATTCTGGGGCTGCACCGGGTTCGCGTTCGTCTGCATCCCGAGGTCTCGGTCAGCGTCACTGTTAATGTCGCGCGCTCGGAGGCCGAGGCTGAGTCTCAATTCGCCACCGCGTCGGGCGGTGCGCCCACGGTCGCGGCGGAAGCGGCGGAGGCATCCTTCGACGACCCCGAGGAAGTGCTAGCGGCGCAAACTTCGACCGGGGACGAGGACGAAGACGACTCGCGCGCGAGCGACGAGCAACCAGCGCGGACCGAGACCGACGGGTAACGAGATCTCCGATGCTGCTCGACCATGTGCTTAAGAGCGTCATCAACACCGGCACCCTGACCATCATCGATGCCGGGGGGCGACGTTATTCGGGCGGCGGCGGCCCGGGACCGTCGGTAACCCTCCGCCTCCACGACCCCAAGCTGCATTACCAGCTCTTCTTCGACCCCAATCTCAAAGTCGGCGAAGCGTTCATGGACGGAACGCTGACGGTCGAGGATGGCGAAATCTATGATGTGCTCGCCCTCGCAATCCTTAATCTCGGGTGGGGCCGGGGTCATTGGCTCCAGGCGCTGACGACGCGCTGGCGGGCGATGACGCGGCGGCTCTCCCAATACAATCCGGTCGGCGCCGCCCGGCGCAATGTCGCCCATCACTACGATCTCTCCGACGAGCTTTACGATCTGTTCCTCGATGCTGATCGGCAATATTCGTGCGCCTACTACACCGATGCCGAGGAGTCACTGGAGGTCGCGCAAGAGAACAAGAAACGCCATATCGCCGCCAAACTCCTGCTCGAGGCGGACAACAGAGTCCTCGACATCGGCTCGGGTTGGGGGGGCCTCGCGATGTATCTGTCAGATATATCAGGGGCGGACATAACCGGTGTCACCTTGTCGGCTGAGCAGCACAAAGTGAGCCAAGAACGGGCGATCAAGTCCGGGCTCGACGATCGTGTGCGCTTTCAACTGCGCGATTATCGTGAGGTCGAGGGACGCTTCGACCGTATTGTCTCGGTCGGCATGTTCGAACATGTGGGGGTGGGCCACTTCGCCGAATTCTTCGCCAAGACCTACGATCTCTTGGCCGAGGACGGGGTCATGTTGCTCCACACGATCGGGCGCTGCGACGGCCCGGGCGCGACCAACCCGTGGCTGAGCAAGTACATCTTCCCCGGCGGATACTCACCGGCGCTGTCGGAGATACTGCCGGTGATCGAGCGGGCCCACATGTATGTCACCGATGTCGAGACGCTCAGGTTGCACTACGCCGAGACGATCAGGCACTGGCGTCAGCGCTTCCACGCCAATCGCGCGCAGATCGAGGCGCTGTACGACGCGCGCTTCTGCCGCATGTGGGAATTCTACCTGGCCGGGTGCGAGGCGAACTTCCGCCATGGCGGCATCGTGGTGTACCAGATTCAGTTGGCCAAGCGCCTCGACGCGGTGCCGCTGACCCGCGACTACATCGTCGATTGGGAGCGCACCCACGCCGCCCGTGCATCGCGCGCCGCCTGAGCCGGCCAACTTTCCCCGATCTTCACAGGCGGACGAGTGTAAGTTATCCCCACGCTATGTGGCGCCGCGGCGCGCCATGACCCACAACATGCTAAGGGTTCGCGCCTCGGAATGCGGGGAACGGGCCGTGGCCATGAGGCGGCCGGTTGTCCACCGCCAACTCGCGCGCCACGAAAGTTCAGGTGCGCGGCCCCAGCGGTGGCTGTGTTACTCTCGCCGCCATGGTCGTTGACCCCGCGCGCGCCACCCCGAGCCTGGTACACGACCGTGACGCCGAGACAACGCTCTACCGCAACCTGCCCCACAACACCGAGGCCGAACAGGCACTCCTCGGCGCTATCCTAATCAACAACGAGGCCTTTCACCGCACCGCCGGCTTCCTGTTGGTTGAGCACTTCTTCGAGCCGGTGCACGGGCGCATATACGACGCGGCGGCCAAATTGATCGAACGCAACCACGTCGCGACACCGGTCACCCTGAAGCAATACTTCGAGAATGACGACGCCCTAGCCGACGTAGGCGGCGCCCAGTATCTCGCGCGGCTGGCCGGCGCGGCCGTGACCATCATCAACGCCGAGGATTACGGCCGCGTCATCCACGATCTGGCGTTGCGCCGGGAGCTGATCGGCGTCGGCGAGGAGATGGTCAACACCGCCTATGATTCGACGGTCGATGATCAGGCCCTAGAGCAGATCGAGCGCAGCGAGCAGCGGCTCTTCAATCTGGTCGAACACGGCCAGCAAGAAGGCGGTTTCGTGAGCTTTCACACCGCCCTCAGCGCGGCGATCGACATGGCTGAATCGGCGCACCGCCGCGACGGTCGCACCGTGGGGGTCGGAACCGGGTTCAAGGACCTCGACGCCAAGCTCGGTGGTCTGCATCGTTCGGATCTCATTATCCTGGCCGGTCGTCCGTCGATGGGGAAAACCGCGCTCGCCACCAATATCGCCCTCAACGCCGCGCTGGCCTATCGGACGGAGAAAGACGAGAACGGCAAGGAGCGTGTGGTCGATGGCGCCGCGGTGGGGTTCTTTTCGCTCGAGATGGCGGCCGAGCAGATCGCGACGCGGATCCTCGCCGAGGCCTCCAATGTGCCGGCCGACGCGATGCGACGCGGCGCGATATCCGACGACGACTTCGTCAAAGTGGTGCCGGCCGCCCAGCGACTGGAGCAGATCCCGTTCTTCATCGACGACACCCCAACGCTCACCATCGCGGCGTTGCGCACCCGCGCGCGCCGCCTCAAGCGGCGCCACGGCTTGGAGCTGATCATCGTCGACTACCTCCAGCTGATGCGGGCGGTGGGTCGCTACGACAACCGGGTGCTGGAGATCGCCGAGGTGACGCGGGGGTTGAAGGCGCTCGCCAAGGACCTCGACGTGCCGGTGCTGGCGCTCTCGCAGCTCAGCCGCGCGGTCGAACAGCGCGAGGACAAACGCCCGCTGCTCTCCGACCTGCGCGAATCCGGGGCTATCGAACAGGACGCGGATGTCGTGATGTTCATCTACCGCGAGGAGTATTATCTGGTCGGTAGGCAGCCGGAGATGGGCACCGACGAGCACCTCCGGTGGCAAGAACGGATGGAGAGCGTCCACGGTCTTGCCGAGGTCATCATCGGCAAGCAGCGCCATGGACCGATCGGCGCCATCAAGCTCCAGTTCGCCGGCGAAACCACCAAATTCAGCAATTACGCGGCCGCATCCCACCTGCCCGCCGATTCGCCGTTGTAAGAGCGGTCGATGATCGTTGGCGCCGCTACGTTGTCCTGTCGTAGCCCGCTGTGCGCGGTTCGAGCGCGGCCGCGGCGGGCTCCGTCTTATCGTTCCGGAGCTGGTCCGGCCTCCCTGAGCGACCCGTGAGCAGCCGCCACGCGGGGGCAATCCTGACCATCGATCTCGGTGCGATCGTCGCCAACTACCGGCGACTTCAATCGGAGCTCGCTGAGGTCGAGTGCGCCGCCGTGGTCAAGGCGGACGCCTATGGACTCGGCGTGGCCCACGTCGCCCCGGTTCTGGAGCGCTCGGGCTGTCGGCATTAATCTTTGTCGCCACCTTCGATGAGGGTGTGGAGCTGCGTGGCATCGTCGACGCCGAGACCGAGATCGCCGTTCTCAACGGGCTACCCCCGGGCGCGGCCGACGACTGCCGCCACCATCGTTTGTTACCCGTCCTCAATAGCCTGGCCGAGATCGATGAGTTCGCCGCCTCCGCGCGCACCTCGGGTTCGAGCCAGCCGGCCATCCTCCACTGCGACACTGGCATGAACCGACTCGGGCTCGAGGGGAGCGAAGTGGATGCGCTGGCTGCCACACCCGGACGCCTGGCCGGCGTCGAAGTGCGCACGATCATGAGCCATCTGGCCTGCGCCGAGGAGCCCGACCACCCGCTCAATCGTGACCAGCTCGCGCGATTCGGCCGCTGCTTGGCGGACCTGCCGGCGCCGCCGGCGAGCCTCGCCAACTCGTCGGGCATATTCTTGGGCTCCGACTATCATTTCCGACTGGCCCGCCCCGGGGTAGCGCTCTACGGCGCTAACCCGACACCAGGGCGGCCGAATCCGATGCGCGAGGTGGTGCGCCTCCAGGCGCGGGTACTCCAGGTTCGCGACGTTGACTCGCCTCAGACCGTTGGCTATGGTGCCACGTATCGTATTTCGCCGCCCCGTATAATTGCCACTATTTCAATGGGTTATGCAGACGGTTTCCCGCGATCTCTCAGCAATCGGGGGCAAGTGGCACTCGGCGATACGACGGTCCCGGTGATCGGGCGCGTCTCCATGGACATGAGCGCCATTGATGTCGGCGAACTGGGTCGCGAAACCTGCCAGCGGGGCGGTCTGGTTACGGTCATCGGCGGTCGCCGGCCCCTTGAAGTTGTCGCCGCCGAGGCCGGGACCATCGCGTACGAAATCTTGACCCGGCTGGGACACCGCTATGAGCGGATATACCGGCCTGTCGAGCCGGCGAGCACGGGTTGAACTTCGTCGCCGCCATTGGCCGGGTCGTCCTCGGCTTCGTCGCCGCCACGGGGCGGCTTTCGCTGTTCACCGCCCACGGCGTGCGCCACTGCGTGCAGCCGCCGATCTATCCGGGCCTGATCGCGCGGCAGATGGTGAGCATCGGCTATTACTCGCTGCCGGTGGTGGGCCTGACCGCCCTGTTCACCGGCATGGTCCTGGCCCTGCAAATCCACAGCGGCAGCTCGCGCTTCAACGCCGAGGGCGCGGTCGCCACCATCGTCGTCATCGGTATTACCCGCGAACTCGGCCCGGTGCTCGCGGGGCTGATGGTGGCGGGCCGGGTCGGCGCCGCCATGGCCGCCGAGATCGGCACCATGCGGGTGACCGAGCAAATCGACGCACTGACCACGTTGTCGACCAACCCGTTCAAATACCTGGTAGCGCCGCGATTGCTGGCCGGCGCGACGATGTTGCCGATCCTGGTTTTCGTCGGCGACATCATCGGCGTCTTCGGCGGTTATCTAATCGGCACCACCAAGCTCGGCTTCAACTCCAGCACCTATCTTAAGAATACCTTCGACTTCCTCCAGACGGTCGACGTGGTCTCCGGTCTCGTCAAGGCCTGCGCATTCGGCTTCATCGTATCGCTGATGGGGTGTTATCACGGTTACCACAGTCGTGGCGGCGCGCAAGGCGTCGGGCGCGCGACCACCAGCGCGGTCGTCTCGGCCTCGATGCTGATCCTCGCCTTCGACTACGTCATTACCGAGCTCTTCTTCGCCAAATGAGCGAGCCCGCCGCCACCAGCGCTCCGCCCAAGATCAGCCTGCACGGCGTACATAAGTCGTTCGGCGACAAGGTCGTCCTCGACGGCATCGACCTCGACATCGGTACCGGCGAGTCGGTGGTGGTGATCGGCGGGTCGGGCACCGGCAAGTCGGTGATGCTCAAGTGCATCCTGGGGCTGATCGCGCCGGAGCGGGGCAGCGTTAAGGTCGAGGGCGTGGAGACGGTGAGCATGGCCACGAGCGAGCGCGAGAAGATCATGCGCCGCATCGGCATGCTATTCCAGGGCTCGGCGCTGTTCGATAGCCTGACGGTGTGGGAGAACGTTGCCTTCGGGCTGATCCAGGCGCGGCACCTACCTCGGCCCGAGGCCAAGGAAATCGCCATGGCGAAGTTGGCTCAGGTCGGTCTGGGGGCGGAAGTCGGCGAACTCAACCCCGCTGCCCTGTCGGGTGGTATGCAAAAGCGCGTGGCGCTGGCGCGCGCCATCGCGACCGATCCGGAGATCATCTTCTTTGACGAACCCACCACCGGGCTTGATCCGATCATGGGCGATGTCATCAACGACCTGATCATCAAATGCGTGCGTGAACTGGGCGCGACGGCGCTGTCGATCACCCACGACATGGCGAGCGCGCGCAAGATCGCCGACCGGGTCGCGATGATCCACAAGGGTCACATCATCTGGCAGGGCGAGGTCGCCGAGATCGACGAGACCACCAACGCCCACGTCCATCAGTTCGTGAACGGCCTCGCCGAAGGACCCATTCAGATGGAGGTGCTGGCGCCGTGAACCGCGCGCCGCACCAGCGGGGAGTATCCGCATAAGTGGCGGTCGCCGCCGAACGATTCGTCTGCCAGCAATGCGGCGCCACGGCGAGCAAATGGGCCGGCCGCTGCGACGATTGCGGGGCCTGGAACGCGATCGCCGAAGAGGTCGTGGCGCCCTCACTCCCCAAGGGCCTGAGCCGCGCCAAGGGCCACCTGGTCGAGTTGGTCGGCCTGGGCGGGCAAAGCCGCGCAACGGCCCGGCTGCGGTGCTCCATCGGCGAACTCGATCGGGTGTGCGGTGGCGGCCTGGTTCCCAGTTCGGCGCTGCTCGTGGGGGGCGATCCGGGCATTGGCAAGTCGACGCTGCTCCTCCAGGCGCTCGCCGGACTCGGCCGCGAGGGGCACCGCTGCGTCTATGTCTCGGGCGAGGAGGCCGTGGATCAGATCCGCAGCCGGGCGCGCCGCCTGGCGGTCGCCGATGCCACACTGGAGATCGCCGCCGCGACCAGCGTGCGCGACATCCTCACGACGTTGCGGGCCAACCCGCCCGCAGTGTTCGTGATCGACTCGATCCAGACCATGTTCATCGACAACCTGGAATCGGCGCCGGGGTCGGTCGGACAGGTGCGGGCAAGCGCCCAGGCGCTGATCCAGTTCGCCAAGGAGAGCGGCTCCATCGCCGCGCTCGTAGGCCATGTCACCAAGGATGGCCAGATCTCCGGCCCCCGCGTACTGGAGCACATGGTGGACACCGTCCTCTACTTCGAGGGCGAACGGAGCCACCAATTCCGCATCCTGCGCGCGGTCAAGAATCGGTTCGGCCCGACCGACGAGATCGGCGTGTTCGAGATGACCGATCGCGGCCTGAGGGAGGTCGCGAATCCCTCGGCGTTGTTCATCGGCGACCGCGCCCATAACATCGCGGGCTCGGCGGTCTTCGCCGGCATGGAAGGCTCGCGTCCGATGCTGGTGGAAGTTCAGGCGCTGGTGGCGCCCTCCCCGTTCGCGACCCCGCGCCGGGCCGTGGTGGGTTGGGATTCGAGCCGGCTCGCCATGGTGTTGGCGGTACTTGAAGCGCGCTGCGATGTTCGGTTCGCGGGCAACGACGTCTATCTCAACATCGCGGGAGGCTTACGCGTAGCTGAACCGGCGGCGGACCTCGCGGCGGCCGCGGCCCTAATCTCCTCGTTCGCCAATGCACCACTGCCAGATAGCAGCGTGGTTTTCGGCGAGATCGGGCTGTCGGGCGAGGTGCGCCCGGTCAGCCAAACCGATGCGCGCCTGAAAGAAGCCGCCAAGCTCGGCTTCGAGCGCGCATTCACATCGGGCGACGGGCGCCAGCGGGAGGCCTCGATCGAGATCTCACGCATCGACCGCCTCGATGAGCTGGTCGCGTTCCTGAGAGACGGGCGCTGAGGCGCAGACGGTGGCGGAACTCGCTCTCACCCCCGTCGACTTCGTGGTCATCGCCGTTGTGCTGATCTCGGCGCTGTTCGCGTTCGTGCGCGGGTTCGTGCAAGAGGTTCTCTCGGTCTCGGGGTGGATCGGCGCCGGTTTCGCTACCTACTATGGATTCGGGCCGGCGGCGCCGATCCTGCGCCAATACATCGATGTCGCGGGGCTCGCCGACGGTCTGACGGGGGTAGCGATCTTCGTCGTGGTGCTGGTTGCCCTATCCTTCATCAGCCACGCCATCGGCCGTCGCGTCAGAGGCAGTAGCGTCGGCGCCCTCGATCGCTCGCTCGGTTTTCTGTTCGGCATTGCGCGCGGCGCGGTCCTGGTGATCGCGGCCTACATGTTCGCCGACTGGGCGGTGCCACGCGACGAGCAACCGGAGTGGTGGCGGGCGGCGCGCGTGGCCCCCTACGCCGAACGGGGGAGCCAGATCGTCGGAGGTTTGCTGCCGGGCGTGGTGCGAAACGAGGGCGCTGAGCTGGTTGACGAGCTGGGCACGCGACTCAATGAGGGAATCAGGGAGCGCGCCGCTGAAGAGATCGCCGAGGGGATCACCGGCCGCGCTGACAGCGAGGACAAGCTCGGCTATAAGAGCGGCGCGCGGAAGGCGCTTGAGCTGATTATCCGGAACAGCGGCGATGAATAAGCCCACGGTGAATCAATGAGCCGCCGCCAACCCTTGCCTCTCGACCTTCACGCGGACAAACCGCATGACGAGTGCGGTTTGTTCGGGGTCTTCGGCCACCAGGATTCGGCCGCCCACACCGCCCTCGGTCTGCACGCATTGCAGCACCGTGGCCAGGAAGCGACCGGGATGGTCACCTATGACGGCCAGCAATTCCATGCCCACCGCGGCCTCGGCCAGGTCGGAGAGAATTTCGGTTCCCATGATGTGATCGACCGGCTGCGTGGTCAGTCCGCCCTTGGCCATGTGCGGTATTCGACCACCGGTGAAACCGTCTTGCGCAACGTGCAGCCGTTGTTCGCCGAACTAGTCTTCGGCGGCTTCACCATCGCCCACAACGGCAATCTGACCAATGGCTACACCCTGCGCGACCAACTGGTCACGCGCGGCTGCATCTTTCAGTCGACCATGGACACCGAGGCTATTCTCCACCTGGTGGCAACCAGCGCCAAGACGACGGTGGTCGATCGCATGACCGATGCGTTGCACCAATGCCAAGGCGCCTACGCCCTGGTGGCGATGACCGCGACGGCGTTGTTCGGCGTGCGCGACGCGCGCGGCGTACGACCGCTGGTGCTGGGCGAGCTCGACGGCGCGTATATCCTGGCCTCCGAAACCTGCGCTCTCGATATCATCGGCGCGCGGTTCGTGCGTGACATCGAGCCGGGCGAGATGGTGGTGATCGACTCATCAGGCGTGCACAGCATGCGCCCGTTCGCGCCGGCGCGGTCGCGCTTTTGCGTCTTCGAGTACATCTACTTCGCGCGGCCCGATAGCAGCATCAACGGGGTCGGCGTTTACGACGCGCGCAAGCGCATTGGCGCCGAGCTGGCGCGGGAGGCGCCGGTGCCGGCGGACGTGGTGATCCCGGTGCCCGACTCAGGCGTGCCGGCCGCGATCGGCTATGCCGCCGAATCCCACATCCCGTTCGAACTTGGGATTATTCGCAACCACTACGTCGGGCGAACCTTTATCGAGCCGACCGAGCAGATCAGACACCTCGGCGTCCGCCTCAAGCACAGCGCCAACCGCTCCGAGGTGACCGGCAAGAGGGTCATACTGGTAGACGACAGCATCGTGCGCGGCACGACCTCGACCAAGATCGTCAACATGATGCGCGACGCCGGCGCGACCGAGGTGCACATGCGAATCGCCAGCCCCCCGACCGCATACTCCTGTTTCTACGGCGTCGATACGCCGCGACGCGACGAACTGCTGGCCGCCAACCTCGATCTTGAGGGGATGCGCAACAGGATCGGCGTCGACTCGCTCGCCTACATCTCCATGGACGGGCTCTACCGCGCCATGACAGACAGCCCGCGCGACGAGCGGAATCCCCAGTATTGCGATGCCTGCTTCTCAGGCGACTACCCGATCCCGCTCGCCGATCACGAGCTTGGCAGTCCGCCGGCCCAGCTCTCGCTCCTCGCCGAACAAGCCTAGCGTGGGCGGGCGATTGGAGGGGCGCGTCGCGCTCGTCACCGGCGCCTCGCGCGGCATCGGCGCGGCCGTCGCCAAACGCTACGGCGCCGAGGGCGGCACCGTGGTGGCGGTGGCGCGGACCGTCGGCGGATTGGAGGAAGTGGACGACGCCATCCGCGCGGTCGGCGGCAGCGCGACACTGGTCCCCCTTGATCTTCGCGATGGCCCGGGCATCGACCGGCTTGGCGGCCTGATCGCCGAGCGCCACGGGCGCCTCGACGTTCTGGTCGGCAACGCGGCCGTGCTGGGCCGCCTGGGGCCGCTCGGCCATTGCCCGCCGGAAATGTGGGAAGAGGTGCTGGCGATCAACGTCACCGCCAACTGGCGCTTGATCCGTGCGTTCGATCCGCTGCTGCGGGCCGCCACGGCGGGACGCGCCATGTTCGTGACCTCTGGCGTCAGTCGCATGACCCTGTCCTATTGGGGGCCCTACGCCACCAGCAAAGCGGCGCTCGACATGCTGGTGAAAACCTATGCGGCGGAGGTCGCCAATACCAAGGTTCGCGTCAACATCGTCGATCCAGGGGTCGTTCGCACCGGAATGCGGGCGAGCGCGATGCCGGGCGAGGACCCGATGTCGCTGCCCACGCCGGAAGCCATCACCGATGTCTTCGTCGATCTCGCCGCACCCGACCTCGAACGCAACGGCGAGATCGTGGGGGCCTAGTAACGCGAATTCCGAGCTAGCGTTTGACGTACGGATTCTGGCCGCCGCGCGCGAGAAGACGCAGCGGTATGCCCGCCAGATCGAAATGCTCGCGCAGCGCGTTGGTGAGGTACCGTAAATAGGACTTGGAAAGGTGGTCGGGACGGCTCGCGAACAGCGCGAAGGTGGGCGGGCGCGCCTTGACTTGGGTCAAATATCGCAACTGCAGCCGCCGGCCGCGAACCGAGGGCGGGGGATGCGCGGCCACGGCGTCGGCGAGCCAGCGATTAAGCGGACCGGTCGCCACGCGCCGGGTCCAGCGGTCATGGAGCGCGAAGACGGCCGTCATGAGCTGATCGATCCCGGCGCCCGTGAGCGCGGATATCGGCGCCACGGTGGCGCCCTTGAGCTGTGGCAGCGACGCGGCCAACTCGCGGTCCACCGCCGCCGCCGTCGCGGCCACATCGTTCAACAAATCGCACTTGTTCAGGGCGATGACGAGCGTCCTGCCCTCCTCGGCGACCATCCGCGCGATGGTTTGATCTTGACGCTCGAACGGCGTTTCCGCATCCAGCACCACAACCACGATCTCGGCCAATCTCACGGCGCGCAAGGCGTCCGCCGCCGCCAGCCGCTCGAGCCGGTCGACCACCCGCGCGCGTCGTCGCAACCCGGCCGTATCGACCAGGCGTATCCAGCGCCCCTCGAAGCGCCAATCCACGGCGATGGCATCTCGCGTGATGCCGGGCTCCGGCCCGGTGAGAAGCCGATCGGAGCCAACTAGCCGGTTGGCGAGCGTCGACTTGCCAGCGTTCGGTCGGCCGACGATGGCGAGCGCCAGCGGGCGGGCGGCCTCATCGACCGACTCCAGGGCTGGCGCGGGAACCAATGCGGCAACCGCTGTGTACAGATCGGCCAAACCCTCGCCATGCTCCGCCGAGATCGCCACCGGCTCGCCGATGCCAAGTCGATAGGCGTCCAGCACACCGGGCTCGGCACGGCGGCCCTCGCACTTGTTGGCGATCAGGATCGTCGGGATCTCGGTCTTCTTGAGCCACTGGACGAAATGTTGATCGAGTGGGGTGACGCCGGCGATCGCGTCGATCACCATCAGCGCTGCGTCCGCCCCGTGCAGCGCGGCTTCGGTGTGGTGGCGCATGCGGCCGGCGAGGCTGTCGTCGCTCGCGTCCTCAAGGCCGGCGGTATCGATCACGCGCACATCGATATCGCCGATCCGCCCCTGCCCCTCGCGCCAATCGCGGGTGAGGCCCGGCGTATTGTCGACCAGCGCGGCGTGGCGACCGACCAGGCGATTGAACAACGTCGATTTGCCGACATTCGGTCGGCCAAGGATGACGAGCGTCAACCGTGGCGAGGGCACCACATGGCGCGCCGCACGGCCGCCGGAAACGGGGGGCCGCCGCGTTGGCTTTTTCTTTCTCAGAGATGTAGTGGTGGGTCGCCTCACAAACGCCCCTCGATCACGTACCTGAGAATGCGGACGACCTGGTCGGGCGACTCGGCGACCGCGAGCGCGGCCCCATCGACTTCCTTAAGGGCGTGGCCGAGCGCGGGCTCGTGCAGAACGATGAGCGGCTTGCCCAGCGCCGTCGCGTATCCCGCGTCGAAGGCCGCGTTCCACTGGCGATACTGCTCGCCGAACCGGACGACAACAATGTCGGCGCGATCGATCATCGTGCGCGTGCGGATCGCGTTGAGCCCAGCGCCCTTGTGATCCTTCCAAAACGCGCTGTCCTCGGCGCCCAGGATATCGACGCCGCAATCGTCGCTGCTGCCATGGTCGGTGACCGGCGACACGAATTGCACCGGCAGTTTCGAGTCCGCGACGCCGCGATTCAGGCGCTCGCGCCAAGCGGTATGAATCTCACCCGCGAGGTAGACCGTCCATCCGTCGTTCGCCACACCGCTTCTCCTTGGTTGCCTCATGAGCGAGTCGTTTCCTCAAGGCCAACCCCGACCCGGGCGGCGAGCGCCGCGCCCATGAAAAGATCAAGATCGCCATCGAGAACGCCCGTGGTATCGGAGCTTTCGACGTGCGTCCGCAGATCCTTCACCATCTGGTAGGGGTGCAGGACGTAGGAGCGGATCTGGTGACCCCACCCGATCTCGCTTTTGCTTTCGTGCAGCGCTTGGCGCTCGGCCTCGCGTTTGCTGAGCTCGGCCTCGTAGAGCCGCGCACGCAGCATCGACATGGCGGCGGCGCGGTTCTTGTGCTGCGAGCGGCCGCTCTGACACTGGACGACAATCGAGGTCGGCAGATGGGTGATGCGGACCGCGCTGTCGGTCCGGTTGACGTGCTGACCGCCGGCGCCCGAAGCGCGATAGGTGTCGACGCGCAGATCCTTGTCCTGAATATCGATGTTGATTGTGTCGTCGATCACAGGAAAAGCCCCGACGCTGGCGAAACTGGTGTGCCGCCGCGAGCTCGAATCGAACGGCGAGATGCGGACCAGGCGATGGACACCCGATTCGCCCTTGAGCCAGCCGAACGAATTGGCGCCCTTGATAATGATGGTCGCCGATTTGAGCCCGGCTTCCTCGCCCGGACTCTCCTCGACCCACTCGGTCTCGTAGCCCCGTTTTTCCGCCCAACGGATGTACATGCGCAGCAGCATCTCGGCCCAATCCTGCGATTCGGTGCCGCCCGCGCCCGCGTGGACCTCGACATAGGCGTCGTTGCCGTCGGCCTCGCCCGACAATAGACTTTCAAGCTCTTGTTTCGCCGTCCGGTCGCCAAGTTCCGTCAATGCCGCTTCAGCCTCGGCGATGACGGCGCTGTCACCCTCTTGCTCGCCCAAGTCGACGAGACCGATACCGTCCTCCAATTCTTGCTCGAGGCCGCGATAGCCATCGATGGCGGCGCGCAAACGCGTACGCTCGCGCATCAGGCGCTGCGCCCGGCCCCGATCGTCCCACAACTTCGGGTCTTCGGCGCGCCGGTCCAGTTCGTCTATTCGCTTGAGGGCGTTCTCCCAGTCAAAGATGCCCCCTTAGTCGCGCCAGCGACTGCCTGATCCGATCCGAGATCGCTTCGATTTCAGCCCGCACTCTCCGCCTCCGTTCGACCTATCGGTGCCTGGGACGTGGTTGGGTTTTAGTACAAGCCGTCGGTTCCTTCCAACGGCGCCTCGCCGATCGCCAGCGCGACGCCCGAACCATCGAGCACCAGCCCGGACGCGGTGGGCTCGGTTCCGGGCCGAAACGCCTCGAAAATGACATTCGGATCGCCAGCCCGCGCCAAAAGCCCGGTGGTCGCGTTCACCCTGACCAGCCGCACGCCGCTCGGGATGCGGAACGGAATCGCCGGTTGATCAGCCAGGGCCGCGGCCATGAAATCGCGGAAAATCGGCGCGGCCACGCTCGATCCCGTCTCGCGCCGGCCCAGGCTCCGGGGGCGGTCAAAGCCGACGAACACACCAGCGGCGAGGTCAGGGGAAAAGCCGATGAACCAGGTGTCCTTGCTGTCGTTGGTCGTGCCTGTCTTGCCGCCCAGCGGCTTGCCGACAGCGCTCACCCTGCGCCCGGTGCCGCGCTCGACCACGCCCTGCAGGATAGAGACAAGCTGATAGGCGATGGTTGAATCGACGATCGTCGGCCGGCCATCGGGAATCAGCGGCGCCGATTGGCCGCGCCATGCGGTCGCCACGCAACCATCGCAAGGTCGGTCGTCGTGGCGGAAGATGGTGCGCCCGCGGCGATCCTGAACCCGGTCGATCAGCGACGGAACGATGCGCTTGCCGCCGTTCACGAGCATCGCATACGCCGCCACCATGCGCATCAGCGTCGATTCGCCAGCGCCCAACGCCATGGACAGCCGGGCCGGCATCCGATTCACAACGCCAAATCTGCGCGCCATATCGACCACCGAGTCCATGCCGATGAACTGGGCGAGTCGCACCGTCATCAAGTTGCGCGATTTTTCGATCCCGAGCCGCAGTGTGCTCGGTCCATAGAATTTGCGGGTGTAATTGGCGGGTTTCCATTTGCCGAGGCCCGGGCCCTGGTCGATCACGAACGGCGCATCGAGAATGAGACTGGAGGGCGTGAAACCGTTTTCCAGCGCGGCGGCGTAGACGATTGGCTTGAAGGCCGAGCCGGGCTGACGCAACGCCTGGGTCGCGCGGTTGTACTGGCTGTCGGCGAAGTGATAGCCGCCGACCATCGCCAAAACGCGCCCCGTGTGGGGATCCATGGCGATAATGCCGCCGTCGACCTCGGGAATCTGGTGAAGGGCATGGATCGGCCGAACGGGATCGACGGCCGCCACGGCCACAAGATCGCCTATGGCCAACACATCAGAGGGATGGCGAATTTCTGGACCGAGCCGTTGACCAGCACGCCAGGCGCGCGCCCATTCCAGCTCGGCCAGCGGGATGAGACCGCCTCGCCCGTCGGCGAAACCTATCTCAGCGCTCTGTTGGCTCAAGCTGAGCACCAGCGCGGGCAACCACTCCCCCATCGCGGGCGGAGGCTGGTAGGCGGCGAGGCGTTGCCGCCAGTCCGCCATATCATCGAACCGCGCCAGCGGGCCGCGCCAGCCGTGACGGCGGTCGTAGGCGATCAATCCCTGCCGCAGTGCGCGCCGGGCGATATCCTGGAGCCGCGAATCGAGGGTGGTGCGGACCGACAGTCCGCCCTCGTACAGTCCCTTTTCGCCGAATCGCTTAACCAGTTCGCGCCGCACATCCTCGGCGAAATAGTCGGCCGCCGCCGCATCATAGCCACCCCGCCGGCGCACCAGCAGCGGTCGCAGGCGCGCCGCCGCCCCCTCCTCGGGCGTGATGAAGCGCTCGTCCACCATCCGCCCGATCACCCAATCGCGACGCCCCACGGCCGCTTCGTGGCGATAGATCGGATGGTAGTTGCTCGGCGCCTTGGGCAGGGCCGCGAGGTAGGCGGTCTCCTCAAGTGTGAGCTCGTCGAGCGACCTGTCGAAATAATTGAGCGCGGCGGCGGCCACCCCATAGGAGCCGTAACCGAGGTAGATCTCGTTCAGGTAGAGCTCAAGGATGCGATCCTTGGACAACGCCCGTTCTATCCGCACCGCCAGAATCGCTTCGCGGATCTTGCGCTCGATCGACAGCTCGTTGGAGAGCAGAAAGTTCTTAGCCACCTGCTGGGTGATGGTCGAAGCGCCGACCGGGCGGCGATTGCCCCGCCACAGGTTGGCGGCATTGGTGACGGTCGCGCGTACGACGCCGCGCAGGTCGATGCCAAAGTGGCTGTAGAAGTGTTGATCCTCGGCCGCCAGAAAGGCCTCAACGACCCGCTTGGGCATGGCCTCGACCGGGACGAACACGCGTTTCTCGACGGCATACTCGGCCAATAACCGCCCATCGCCAGCGTGTACGCGGGTGACCGTCGGCGGCTCATAATCGGCCAATTGCTGGTAGTCGGGAAGATCGCCGCCATAGCGATAGAAGACATAGAGAACGCCGCCGCCGGCGATGACGGCCAGAACGACCGCAAACGCGACCAATGCGCCTAGCCATCGCAGCACGCGCGCCATGAGTAGATCCCAGCCTCGGCCCTCGCGGGGCGGCGACCAAGCTAACATAGGCGGCGATTGTGGCCGAGTTGTGGCGAGCCGGAGCTACTCGCGGTCAAAGAACGTGTCGATGCCGCGCAACAGGGCCTCGACCAGCGGGGCGCGTTGCTTGGGGGCGGCCAGCATCCGTTCATCGCGCGGGTTGGAGAGGTAGCCGAGTTCGACCAGGACGGCCGGCATGTCGGGCGCCTTGAGGACGGCGAATCCCGCATAGCGGCGCGATCGCTTGAGCATGATCGAGGCGTCGCTGAGTTCGGAAATTAGCTGGTTCGCGAACTCCGTCGAAAGATTCATGGTTTCGCGCTGGGCCAGGTCGATCAGGATTCCGCTTACGACATCGCTCTCGCCAGACAGATCGACGCCGGCGATGATGTCGGCGCGGTTCTCCCGTTGGGCCAGCTCCCCTGCCTCGTCGTCGGAGGCGGTTTCCGAAAGGGTATAGACCGAGGCGCCGCGCAGCCGAGGGTTGCCAATCGAGTCCGCGTGCAGCGACAGGAAAAGGTCGCCGCCGGCGTGCCGGGCCCGTGCCACCCGGTCGCGCAGTTTGACGAAGTCGTCGGTTTTCCGCGTCATGACGACGCGGTAGCGTCCCGTCGCCAGCAAGCGACGGCGCAACTCGAGACCGACGGCCAACGTCAGGTCCTTTTCGAAAATGCCCCCGGCGCTGATGGTGCCGGGGTCGGCGCCGCCATGCCCCGGATCGAGCACGACGGTGCGTTGAGGCCGGCTCCTGGGCGTGTCCGGCCGCTTCGCGGGAAGCCGCCCGTCGCGGCCGTTAACGCGCTCCGGCTCGGCACGGCGCGCTGAGGCCTCCTCACGGGCGGCGAGATCGATCACGAGGCGGTGCGGGTAGTCGCCGTGGGGCGGTAGGGCGAACTCTCGCTTGATGCTCACCGGCGCCGCCACGTCGAGAATAATGCGCCATGTGTCCTCGCCGACCCGGCCTGACCGGATCCCGGTGATCAACCCACCCTTGAACGCGGAGGCATGGGGCTGCACGCGCCATTCGACCAGCGGCAGGTCGATAACGACCCGGTCGGGACCAGCGAGGGTATACACCCGATAGGTCACGGCACTGGTAAGGTCGATAACGAATCGCGTCGCGTCAGGGTGCTCGCCGACCCTAATGCCGGTTATCACCGCGCCGTTGGCCACGCCAGGAGCCAACGTCATGGCCCACATCGGGGCCAGCCACATGGCCACCGCCAGCAACCGTCGTAGCGATGGCACTCGGCACATGTTGTGCTCTCCCCTGCTGCGCGCCACCACATGTTACGCATTTGTGGTCTATGTGACAGCCGCAAAGAGGACGAGTCCCGCACAAAAATATTGTCGCGGGGGTCATCACGGCCTATGGTTATGGCGCGAATGGTCCGCAGCTATACGGGCGGCACCCCGGACCGAGATCATGGTTAGCCGTGTGGTCAGGGGTAGTGTTCGTGGCCAGCGGGGAAATTTGAAATGCGAGGCCGGCCCCCAAGTGCGGGTAAGGCTGCCGCCGTTCTGGATCAATACCTGAATCGGCGCTGGCGCCGCCGGACTCGCCGAAACAACGACGAGCGACGCTCGATGTTCGCCGAGCGCCTCGCGCGTCTCAGGATATTGCAATGGCAGCGCGCATGCTTATCGACGCGGCCCACCCCGAAGAGACCAGGGTGGCCGTTATCGATGGTGATCGGGTCGGAGATTTTGACTTTGAGGCCGCGACCCGACAACAGCTCAAGGGCAACATTTATCTCGCCAAGGTGGCCCGCGTGGAGCCGTCGCTCCAGGCGGCATTCGTGGAATACGGTGGCAATCGCCACGGTTTTCTGGCCTTCAGCGAGATCCATCCCGACTACTATCAGATCCCGATCGAGGATCGACAGGCGCTTATCGAGGACGAAGCGCGCGCGGATGGCGGATCGGACGAGGCGGAGCCCGCTTCCGACGATGCGCCGGGTGCCGCGTCCGATGCGGATGGCGGATCGGACGAGGCGGAGCCCGCTTCCGACGATGCGCCGGGTGCCGCGTCCGATGGCGATGGGCGCGGGGCGGCCAATCCCGACCCAGGAGCGCCGCCGCCAACAGTATCGGCGGCGGCCGACGAGGTTGAGGTCGATGATACCGTCGAGGACATCGGCGGCGACGACTACGAGGACGCGGCGCTGGCGCGAAAACGCCGGCAGCGGCGGCGCTACAAGATCCAGGAAGTCATCAAGCGGCGCCAAGTCATTCTGGTCCAAGTCGTCAAGGAAGAGCGCGGCAACAAGGGCGCGGCGCTGACGACGTATTTGTCGCTCGCGGGACGCTATTGCGTCCTGATGCCCAATACGTGGCGCGGCGGCGGCATCAGCCGCCGCATCGTCAGCGGCTCCGATCGCAGCCGGCTGAAGTCGATCGTCGAGGGTCTGGAGATCCCCGAAGGGATGAGCCTGATCGTACGCACGGCGGGCCTCAGTCGCAGCAAGACCGAGATCAAGCGTGACTTCGATTACCTCCTGAGGCTATGGGACGCGGTTCGCGAGCGGACCATGGAATCGACCGCGCCGGAGCTGGTGTATGAGGAGGCCAGTCTGATCAAGCGGTCGATCCGCGATCTCTATTCGCGCGACATCACCGAGGTGTTGGTCGAGGGCGAGGAGGGCTACAAAACCGCCAAGACGTTCATGCGCCAGCTCATGCCCAGCCACGCCAAGAATGTGCAGCGCTATGACGACAAGATCCCGCTGTTTCAACGTTACAAGGTCGAGCAGCAACTGGACTTGATGCACAGCCCGGTCGTACACCTGCCTTCGGGCGCCTCTATCGTGATCAGTCCTACTGAGGCGCTGGTCGCGGTCGACGTGAACTCGGGTCGAGCGACGCGCGAGCGCAATATCGAGGAAACCGCGCTCAAGACCAATCTGGAAGCGGCCGAGGAAGTCGCGCGTCAACTGCGGCTGCGCGATCTCGCGGGCCTGATCGTGATCGATTTCATCGACATGGATGTGGGTCGACATGTCCGCGCCGTGGAGCGACGGCTCAAGGACCTGCTGAAGAGCGACCGGGCGCGTATTCAGGTCGGGCGCATCAGTGCTTTCGGCCTGTTGGAGATGTCGCGCCAGCGCTTGCGTCCAAGCTTCCTGGAGACAAGCACCATTCCGTGCGCTCATTGCGGCGGCGCCGGCGTGGTGCGTTCGACGGCATCGACGGCGCTCCACATGCTCCGGCTGATCGAGGATGAGGCCACTCAAGGGCGCAGCAGCGAGATACGACTGGAGGTCGCGACGGCGCCCGCCGTCTATCTCCTGAACGAGAAGCGTAGAGCGCTTGGTGCGATCGAAGCCAATTATCGAGTCCGCGTTGTCATAAACGCAGACGATTCCCTGATCGCGCCGGCCTACCGGCTCGAACGGGTCGCACGACGGCGTGACGAGGAGGAGGCCGCGCCCGACATCGAGACCCCGATCCAGACCCAAGTCGAGGTCAAGGCGCCGGTCGCGGAGAAGACCGCGGCCACCGCCGACGAGGACCAACAGCCCAAAAAACGGCGGCGGCGCGGCAAGCGCGGTGGCCGTGGGCGCGCGCGGACGGAGTCAGACGATCAGCCGACAACCGAGGCCGCAGCGGATGGCAACGGCGCGGCGCCGACGGGGCAAGCAGATGCGATGGAGGCCGACGAAACGCCCCCCATCGAGGTCCGAGCCACGAACGGCCAGTCCGGCACAGAGGGCCAGCCTGCGGCGGAGGCCGACTCTGGTGAGAGCACGGAGCGCAAGCCGCGCCGCCGCCGCCGGCCGAGGCGTCGCAAGTCAGCCACAGAGGTCGGCACCGCCGCCGACACCACTGCGGGGAGCAAGGCCGGCGAGGGCGCGGCGGACGACGTCATCGTTCAGACCGCCACCGATACCCATGCTGCCACCGATACCCATGCTGCCACCGATACCCAGGCCGCCATCGATACCCAGGCCGCCATCGATACCCAAGCCGCCACGCATCCGGAGGATGCGCCGGCGATGATCGAGCCGGCCGAGCTCGAGGCGCCGGTGGTCGGCACGCCGAGCCCCATCACCGTACCGGCATGGCCCCCGGCCACGACGGCGCGCCCCACGATCGTCGAGGATACCCCCTCGTTGATGGGCGACACTGGCATCACCGACGAGGAAGATCGAGAGCCATCGCCTGGGGCGGTCAGCCCCACGTCAAGCGACGTCAGCGGCGGCGAGGCGGATGACGGCGACCCGACATCGCCGATGGCGCCAGAAGACCCACTTCCAACAGCGAAGAAGTCCCGCCGCCTTGGCTGGTGGCGGCGCTCGGCCGAATAGCCCGAGGCTGCGGAGCGACGGTTAGGCGAGCCACCCGCGCAGTCGCGTCGCAGCCTCGACCACGTCTTCGGTATGGCCGGCGAAACTAAAGCGCAGGAAGCGGTGTCCGGTTTCTGAGTCGAAGTCGATGCCCGGCGCGGTCGCCACGCCTGTCTGCTCCAGCATGCGACGACAGAATTCGTCGCTGTCGTTGGTGAGATGGCTAACATCGGCGAACAGGTAAAACGCGCCGTCGGCCGGCGCCAGTCGAGTGAATCCGGCGGCCGGCAGCTCGCACAACAAATGGGCGCGATTGCGGGCGTAGCGGGCCACGTTTTCGTCCAATTCCGCGCCGCTGTCGAAGGCGTGAAGCGCGGCATGCTGCGACAGCGCGGGCGGCGAGATAAAGAGATTCTGCGCCAGTCGCTCGGCTGAACGAACGAGGTCTTGCGGCACGATCATCCAGCCGAGCCGCCAGCCGGTCATGCAGAAGTATTTGGAAAAGCTGTTGATGATGATGGCGTCATCGGCGAAGGCCAGCGCCGTCTCGGCTTTCTGTCCGTACGTGATGCCGTGGTAGATCTCGTCGGAGATGAAGCGCACGCGACGGTCGGCGCAATAGGCGATGAGGCCCTTTAACGCCTCGCGGCCAAGCATGCTGCCCGTAGGATTGGCGGGGCTGGCCACCAGGAGGCCGTCGATCCGACCCTCGATGCTGTCGAGATGCGCGGGCGACAGCTGATAGCGCGATTCGCGACCGGTCGGCACGATCACCGGCTCGATATCGAGGGCGGTGAGAATGTTGCGATAGGCCGGATAGGTCGGCGCGGCGAGGACCACCCGATCGCCCGCATCGAAAGCAGCCAAAAACGAGAGCAAGAAAGCGCCCGAGGACCCGGTCGTCACGACCACCCGCTCCGCCGCGACCTCGATATCGTACCGCTCGCGGTAGAAAACCGCGATCCGTTCTCGAAGCGCCAGCAGGCCCAACGCCTCGGTATAGCCGAGGTGCGTCTCGTCGAGCGCGCGGGCGGCCGCTCTACGGACCGCGGCCGGCGCCCCCGTCATCGGCTCGCCCACTTCCATATGCAGCACGCCGCGGCCGCTCGCCGCCGCCGCGTTGGCGGCTTTTAGGGCCTCCAAGGCATGAAAGGGCGCCACCGCGCCTCGCGTCGAGATCTTCATGCCGGGCGCCTACGGCAGAACGCCTACTGGAGTCCGCCGACGCCGAGGCCATGGCCTCTGGGATCGGCACGGAAGGCGCAGCTTTCGGACTCGCGAGCGAGGCCGCCGGGACAGTGGATCGCGTTGACCCGGCCGAGGGGCTCACTCGTACCAACCTGATGGCCGCGCCGCGTCAGCGCCCGGATGGCGGCTTGGCCCAGATCGGCCTCGTGGAGAACCAGATCCGGTGCGCCGGGGTGCAACAGCCGCGGCGCGGCCAAGGCGGCGGCCAGCGACACCTTCTCGTACATCGCGAACTGCCCCGTTTGCGCCATCGCAGGCGGCGCCGAAGGGCCGCCACCGGCCGCCGCCGCGTAGCGCACATCGCCGCGCTCGGCACCGACAACTACAAGCGGGCCGAAGTAATCCGACGCCCCGGTCCGGTCAACCGGTGGGGCCAGAACCAAGCCGGTTAAGGGCGTCATTCGCGCCGCCGCGAACGGCCCGTTGGTCGTCAGCGAGCACCCGACGACCGAACCGGCGCGGTCGGCGACCACGAAGCTGGCGGTGTGCGGGGCGGCCGTCCCCGCCGCCGGTGGCGGTTGGCCGGCGCTCGCCGGGGGTCGATGCCGGTCGGGGTCGTAGTCGTTCATAAGGGCGTGGGCCCGAAATACCGACGGCTTGTTGACGTCCATCGGCGCCGCGAGGTCGGCGAACGCGCGGGCTGAAATCTCGGCCGTCAGGTGGGGCCGCTCCTCCGCATTGGTTGACCGGAAACGCTCATCGTCGACGAACATCGCCCACATTTGGGCGGTGAGCACCCCGCCGATCGGCGGGGACGGGACGGTGTGGAAAACCAGGTCGCCCAGGCGGAGGCTCGCGGCGTCCCGCCACTGCGGGCGATAGGCGCGGAGGTCTTCGGAGCTAACCCGGCCGCCGGCCTCGACAATGTCGTCGCGCACCCTCTGGGCGGTGATACCGACGTAGAAATCGCCCGCGCCACGGTGCGCGATCTGGCTGATGATCGCGCCGAGCTCGATCTGGGTAAGTTTGTTCCCTTCCCTCAGCGGATTGCCGTCACGATCCGTGAACCGGGCGCGCAGCGTTGCATCGGCCCAGTCCTCGGGCGCGACGGCCGCCAACGCCTGCACCAGCGCGCGTGATACGGGAAAGCCATCGCGCGCCAAACCCACGGCGGGATCGAGCAGGAGTTCCCAGGGCAGACGGCCGTAGCGGGCGTGAAGCGCGGCCATGCCCCGTACCGATCCCGGCACCGCGATGGGCCCGCCAGCCTCCGCGCGGCGCGGCAAGAACTCGATCGTATCGACCACGCCGGTCAGGAAATCGTGGACAATGCAGACACCACCGCCACCCAGGCTCGCACCCATCGGGTACGTCACCGCCAGTGCAAAATAGAGCACCACCGCCGCGTCCACCGCCGTGCCGCCGTTCCGCAGCGTGCTCTGGGCAGCTAACGTCGCCACCGGCTCGTCAGCGACCACGCCGCCGGCGAACCCCGCGACCAGGCCGAGCTCGCCAACCGGCAGCGGAGGCGCGTGGCAGGCCCCCAGCAAGAGCGCCAAGCCCAGCCACGGGGCGCGGCGTTGACGGGCCACAAGCCGGCTCCTAGGTTGCAAGCGACGCTCCTTCAACAGCCCCGTCCCGAGTTGGCCCCATGCTTCGCGCAGGCGCCGTGATCGCCCTTATCGTCGTCTGCGTCCTCGTCACGCCAGCGGCGGCCCGTAAGAGTTCGTTGATCCGGGACGCGGAAATCGAAGATACCATTCGGGCCTATACCACGCCACTGTTCGCCGCCGCCGGACTCGACGCCAGCGTCGTGAAAGTACACATCGTCAACAGCCCCGACCTGAACGCGTTTGTCTCCGGTGGGCAACAGATCTTCGTCTTCACCGGCCTGTTGCAAGCCAGCACGGCGCCGGCGCAAATCATCGGCGTAATCGCCCACGAGACCGGCCACATCATGGGCGGCCATCTCGCCCGCACCCAGGAGGCGCTACGCGCCGCCAGCAGTCAGTCGATTATCACCATGCTGCTCGGCGCGGCGGCCATCGTCGCGGGCCAGGGCGACGTTGGCACCGCCCTCATCGTGGGCGGACAGCAGGTCGGGCTGCGCGGACTATTGAAGTACAGCCGAACTCAGGAATCGGCCGCGGACCAGGCCGCGCTCAGGCTGCTCGAAGCGACCCGACAATCGGCCCGCGGCTTGGCGGACTTCCTCGATATTCTTGGCGATCAAGAAGCGCTATTGCCCGAATCCCAGGACCCCTACGTCCGTTCGCACCCGATGACCAGAGAGCGCATCGCGGCCGTACAGCGTCATCTCGAGCGCTCGCCGTACTCGGATGTTGGCGATTCCCCGGAGTTCTTGATCGCCCATAAGCGGATGAAGGCCAAACTCATGGGCTACCTCCGACCGGCGCGGGCGCTGCGCCTTTATCCGAACAGCGACGACAGCGTCGGCGCCCGCTACGCGCGGGCCATCGCCTATCACCGCCTCGCCAAGCTCAGCGAGGCGCTCGCCGAGATCGACGGGCTGATCGCCGAGTTTCCTAACGATCCGTATTTCCACGAACTGCGCGGCGACATGTTGACGGAGAACCAGCGGGTGGCGGACGCCACCGCCGCGTACCGCCGCGCGGTCACCTTGCAGCCAAACTCGCCGCTTTTGCTGCTCAGCCTCGCCCGCCTCCAGATCGCGCTCGGCGATGCCGCCCAGACCGCCGAGGCCATCGCCCACCTGGAGAACGCGATCCGGTTCGAGGTGACCAACCCGAATATCTGGCGGCAGCTCGCGATCGGCTACGGGCGGTTGGACGACATCGGAATGGCATCGCTCGCAAGCGCGGAGGAGCATTTCTTGCTCGACCGCCACGGCGATGCCCGGCGCAGCGCCGAGCGGGCCGAGCACCTGCTGCCGCGAGACTCACCCGCCTGGCTCCGAAGCCAGGACATCCTTAACGCCACCCGCGATGCTGAGGCCAAGCGCGAGCGCTAGGCGGTCGGCTGAATACCGCGCGATCCGATCCTACGAGGCGCAACCCTGGCGGCTACCCTCACGACGAGGGTGTCTGAAGCGCACAACCAATACTCATGATGGCGAGAAGTGAGGCGCCGTCTCGACGCTCGACGATGCATGGGGCCGGGGCGAGCGTCGTTCACACCTGCGTGAATGAAGCGCCATAGCGGCTTGCCGGCCCTTGGCGTTCGCATCATCATACGTCCGACCAGTTAGCGAGGCGCGGGAAATGTTCAGATCGCTGCGGCTACTCAAGTGGGCCCTGATCGGCGGGGCGATCATCGCGGCGGCCTTTTACATCACTTCCGAGGGGCGGTCGGAGGCGGCGTTGGATCCGGCCGAGGTCGAGGCCATCGAGCAGGTCGTCAAGGACTATCTGCTGGCGAATCCAGAACTCATCGAGGAGGCGCTGGCCAGACCGGAGGTCCGTCGGGTCGCGGAGAAAGAGCAGCGGCAGCACGATTCCATCGTCGCCAGCCACGATGAGCTTTACGACGATCCTGGCTCGCACATCACAGGCAACCTCGATGGGGACGTGACCGTGGTCGAGTTCTTCGACTACCGGTGCAGCTACTGCAAGCGGGTCTTCTCCACTGTGCGCGCGCTCATGAACAGTGATGCCAATCTGCGGCTGGTCTACAAGGAATTCCCAATTCTCGGGCCCGAATCGACCTACGCCAGCCGGTTCGCCCTATCGGCGCGCAAAGTTGATCCCGACAAATACGTCGCTCTTCACAATGGGATGATGAAGGTGGCCGGCAGGCTCGATCGGGCGGCGGTGTTCGCGGTCGCGGCCGAGCTCGGTTTCGAACCCGCAGCGGTTGAGGCGGGCATGGGCGCGGCGGATATCTCGGCCACGCTGGACGCCAACTACCGTCTGGCGGAGCGACTCGGCGTCGGCGGTACGCCTGCCTTCATCATCGGCGACCAAATGGTGCCAGGCGCGGTCAGCCTGGAGCGGTTCGCCGCCATTGTCGAAGAAGCGCGTACCGGCTGCGCCACCTGCTGACGCAGCGCTGAGCGGCGTCGGGCTCAATCGGCGTCAGGTTGGAGCTCGGGCGCCGCGGCGCGGAACCCCGCCAATTCGCGAGCTATTGTCAAAAGTTGTGTATGGGCTGATCATGCGGCGGCGCGATCCTGGCGTTCTCCATCTACGAATTTGACGCCGCGAATGATCTCGGCGAGATGGTTCGATCCATCGAGTTTTCTCCATTTTCTCTGAGCGCGCTGGCATAGTTTGAAGACCATGGCCATCGCCGTCTTGCGCGACAGGCAGCCCTTGGTCCGGTAGGTGCGCAGACGAACCGTGGCGAACGTGCTCTCGATGGGGTTGGTCGTGCGTACATGCTTCCAGTGCTCGGCGGGGAAGTCGTAGAACGTCAGCAGGACGTCGCGGTCCCTGGCCAGGCAGGCCGCGGCCTTGTCGTACTTCGGCCCGTAGGCTTCCAGGAAGAAGTCGAAGGCGCTCTCGGCATCCTTCCTGGTTTCGGCCATCCAGATGTCTTGCAGGCGCCCCTTGGCTTTCTTTTGCAGACCCTTGGGCAGCTTGTTCAAGACGTTGCCCGTCTTGTGAACCCAGCAGCGTTGCTCGCGGGCGCCTGGGTAGACTTGGCGGAGCGCCTTCCAGAAGCCGAGCGCGCCGTCGCCGAGCGCCAGTTGCGGACCCATTTCAAGGCCGCGCCGCTTGAGATCGAGCAGAACTTCGAGCCAGGACTGCTCACTTTCGCGATAGCCGTCGGCGATGGCGATCAGTTCCTTCTGTCCCTTGTCCGTGGCCCCGACGATCACCAGGATGCACTGCTTCTCTTCCTCCATGCGGGCGCTGAAATAGATGCCGTCCACCCAGAAATAGACGTAGCGCTTGGCCGTGAGGTCGCGCCGTTGCCAGCGCTCCGCCTCAACCCCCCAGACCTCTTTCAGCCGGGTGATCGTGGAGGCCGAAAGCCCCGGCGCGGAGCTCCCCAGGAGCGCCGCCAAGGCTTCCCCGAAGTCGCCGGTGGAAATGCCCTTCAGATACAGCCATGGCAAAAGGTCTTCCAGGCTCTTGGCGCGGCGCAGATAGCGCGGCAGGATCGCCGACGTGAAGCGGATGGCGCCGTCCCCCCGGTCCCGCACACGGGGTTGGCGCACGCTCACCGGGCCGATCCCGGTCTGGATGAAGCGTTCCGGCAGATATCCATTGCGGACAACCCGGCGGCGGCCGGCGGCGTCAACAAGCGCCGCATGGCTACCCAAAAACACGGAGACCTCGGCCTCAACGGCTTGGGCCAACAACTCGCGAGCTCCAGCTTGTAGGACTTCCGTCAACGGATCTTTCTGAAAATCAGATGGGTTTTGAAAAGCAACAACGGTATTCTCTTTCATGGCCTATCCTTCCTTGGCTTAGCTCAAGTGGTGACATCAACAATCACCAGGATACGCCGCCTTCATTTCAACGCCGTACACAAGATTCGGTTATAGCTCCAATTCGCCGCAGGCGATGTCGATCCGCTCGATGGTGGGACAGGCGGAGAGATCGCACTCAAAGCGCCTGGCGTTGTAGAGCTGCGGCACGAGATACAAGTCGGCCAGCGTCGGGCGATCGCCGTGGCAGTACACCCCGGTCATCGGATGATCGTGCATCAAGGCCTCGAAGGCAGCCAAGCCCTGGCGCACCCAGTGGCGATACCAGCGCAGCTTGTCCTCCTCGCCGTGGCCGAGGTCCTTGGTCAGGAAGTTTGTGACTCGGAGATTGTTGAGCGGGTGGATCTCCTCGAGATATTCGATGATCGCCATGGATTGGGCGATCACCGCCGCGCCATCGTCGAGTGCCGGAACCTGACCCTGGGAGTTGAGGCGGAGATAGCCGGGGTCGAACTGCTCGCCGCCACCGCGCACGAGGTGCACCGCTACCGCCTCGTAATCTAGCTGCTTGAGGTTGAGCGCGATGCGAACGCGGTAGGCGGCCGATGAGCGAAAATACCCATAGAGCTTCATGCCTCGACCCCCGAAAGTCTCAGACGTCGATCCCAGGCACCGTCCAGACCAGCGGGAACATCTCGCCGCCGAGGGGATCGCCGGGCGCCAGGTCGTGGCCGCGAATATCGGGCGATATCAAGCCGGGGCGCTCGGCGTAGACCACGTTGTCGCCCACCCACCGGGTGACGTAGGCGCGCCGCCGGGGCCGACCAAAATTGCCCGGCGAACCGTGCAGCGTGAGGGCATGAAAGGCGATGCAGTCGCCCGGCTCGAGATCCCACGACAATACCTGGTAATCGGCGCGGTTCGCGTCGATATCGGGCACCGTGTCGAAGCCCGAGTCATCGTAGTAGTCGCCGCCATCGGCGAAGTAGCGCGGAGCGAACCGCCGGCCCCAGCGATGCGATCCCGCGACAAACTCGACGCAGGTCGCGCGGTCGACCGGGTCGAGCGTCAGCCATAGGCCGCACACCTGATCGCCGTCGATCGGGAAATAGGGCAGGTCATGGTGCCACGGGGTGCGCTCCGGCGTTCCCGGCTCCTTCACCAGGAGGTGGTCGTGATAGAAGGTGACGCGGTCGGCGCCCATCAGTTGGCCGGCGATCGCGGCCGCCGGCGAGTTCAAGGCGAAGTCTCCGAACTCCGCGATGCGCCGCCACATCACCAGATCGCCGAAGTAGAGGCCGGGTCCGCCCTCGGGCGTGTAGACCTTGACGTAGGGGCCGGGATCGGCGAGGTCGCGCTCGATGCCGGCGGCGAGCGTATCGAGCCACCGCCGGTCGAACAGGCCGCGCAGGCGGCAGACCCCGTCGCGCCGATAGGCGGCGATCGTGTCCTCGGGCAGCCAGGGTTCGGTCCGCGTCACAGGCACATGTTAGCGCCCGGGGTGGCCGCGGGCCACGCGTTGCTCGATCGCGCCGAAGATCGACACGCCAGTCGCGTCCAGCATTTCGATGCGCACCACATCGCCGAAGCGCAGGAACGGGGTGCGCGCCTCGCCCTGCTCTAGCATCTCGATCATGCGCCGCTCCGCGATACACGACGATCCGAGCGCGCGATCGCGATTGGAGACGGTGCCCGAGCCGATGATGGCGCCAGGCCCCAGCGCCCTGGTCTTGGCGGCATGGGCGATGAGTGTCGGAAAATCGACGTCATGTCGGCCCCCGCGTTGGGCCGGCCAAACAGCTCGCCGTTGAGGTGACTGAGGAGCGGCCGGTGAAGCTTGGCGCCGTCCCATGACGAGCCCAGTTCATCGGGGGTAACCGCCACCGGCGAGAAGGCGCTCGCCGGCTTACTGTGAAAAAACCAAAGCCCTTGGCGAGTTCGGCCGCGATCAACGCGCGCAGGCTCACATCGTTGGCCAGCATGACGAGCTTGATGTGGGCGCCCGCCTCGTCGGCGGCGAGGATGCGGTTGCGCGGCCCGAGAAATCCGTCCGGGCCGCCCTGGTACATCAGCGGGTCGGTCCAGAACGAGTCGGGCAACACGGCGCCGCGCGCCTTGTGCACCAGCTCGACATGATTGACGTAGGCACTGCCATCGCCCCACTGGAAGGCACGCGGCAGGGGCGCGCCGAGATCCCCGGGATCGAGCGGAAAGACGCCGCGTCGGCGCGCCAGAGTCGGTAGTTCAGATGGCCGTTGGAGAGCAGCGTGGTCGCGGCCCACGGCGATGCGGCGGCGGCGCCAAGCTTGCCAGCGTCGAAGGCGCGCAGCCTGAGCGGCCCTTCCCACTCGATCCAGCCGGTGGGCGGATGGGCATGGTAGATGTGTGTGGCCGGCCCCGCGAAACCGTCGCGACCCAGTTCGCGCTCGTAAGTGCCGCGCGGCAGGTCGGCATGGGCCTGGCGCGAGGTCACGCCGTCCCCGCGCGGGAACGATATCCAGTCGCTCATTGTTTCGCCCCTCCGGCTGGCGTGAGGACGCCGCGCGCGACCTGGTCGCGCTCGATCGCCTCGGACAGCGCCTTGAAATTGCCCTCGCCGAATCCCTCGTCGCACTTGCGCTGGATCAGCTCGAAGAAGATTGGCCCGACCAACGTCTCGGTGAATATCTGCAGGAGCAGCCCCTGGCCCTCGCCCGGCGCGCCATCAATCAGCACCCGGTGTTCGCGCAAACTGGCGAGGTCCTCGCCATGCCCAGGCAAGCGCGCATCGACCGCATCCTAGTGTCCTGATCGATAAATGGATATGATTATGTCTCTATTTGTTTTTAGGAGGCGCGATTGATGGCGAGAGTGGCGGTGACGATCTCTTTGAGCGATGACGAGCGCGCCGAATTGGAGGCGCTGTCTCGTCGTCGCAAGACGTCGCAGGGGCTTGCGCGGCGGGCTCGGATCGTCTTGGCGGCGGCGGAAGGGTTGGAGAACAAGGAGATCGCCGTTCGTCTCGAGGCGAGCGCGGACACCGTGGGCAAGTGGCGTCGCCGCTATGCGGCGGAGGGCCTCGACGGTCTGTACGACGAACCCCGCCCCGGCGCGCCGCGTCAAATCGGCGATGACGCCATCGCGGAAGCGGTCCGGCTGACGCTGGAAGAGACGCCGCCGGACGCGACCCATTGGAGCCTTCGCTCGATGGCGCGGGCGAGCGGCCACGCGCCCTCGACCATTCATCGCATCTGGCGGGCCTTCGGCTTGCAGCCGCATCGCTCGGAGACCTTCAAGCTGTCGAGCAATCCCTTCTTCGTGGAGAAGGTCCGCGACATCGTCGGTCTGTATTTGGCGCCGCCGGATCGTGCCCTGGTTCTCTGTGTCGACGAAAAGAGCCAGATCCAGGCCCTGGACCGTTCCCAGCCCCTCTTGCCGATGCGCCCCGGGCAGGCGGAGCGGCGCAGCCACGACTACAAGCGCCACGGCACGACCTCTCTCTTCGCGGCCCTCGACATCGCCACGGGAGAGATCATCGGCAAATGTTTCCCGCGCCATCGGGCCCGAGAGTTCCGCAAATTCCTCGACCTCGTCGAGGCGAACGTCCCTGGTGATCTCGACATCCACATCGTCATGGACAACTACGGGACCCACAAGACCAAGGCGATCCGCGACTGGTTCGCCAAACGGCCGCGCTGGCAGGCCCATTTCACACCCACCAGCGCCTCCTGGCTGAACCAGGTCGAGCGCTGGTTCGGGCTGCTGACCGACAAGCAGATCAGGCGCGGCGTCCATCGCTCCACCAAGGAGTTGGAGCGCACCATCCTCGACTACATCGACACGACAAACCAGAACCCCAAACCCTTCAAATGGACCAAATCCGCCGATGACATCCTCGCCGCCATCCAGCGGTTCTGCCTCCGAACAATCGAAACCGCTGAACAGCAGGCGAAAATCATGCGAACTTCGGAATCGGGACACTAGTAGGAATCGGGGATATCCATGAATCGGATGCCGCCACCGGCGACGTGGGTGACCCCCCAAAATGTCAGCGGTGGCGAGGGCGATATGCTGGATTCCTTCGCCGCGATAGGCCTGCAAATACTCCTCGATCTGCGACTCTTGGTCGGCGGATTCGTTGATCGGGATGCGTATCTTGCCGCACGGTCTGGTTATCGCGCGGCTGCGCAGCCCGGTCTGCGACCCCTCGATGTCGAAGTAGCGAATCTCACGGAAGTTGAACAAGCGCTCGTAGAACCGAGCCCATTCGTCCATGCGGCCCTGGTGAACGTTGTGCGTCAGATGGTCGATAGTCGTAGCCGGCGCCGGCGGGCGCGCGCTCGGCGTCGCCGACCGCGATGAAACCGACGTCGTAGATGGTTTGATCCCCATAACGGTCGATCAGATAGATCGCGCTGCCGCCGATACCCTTGATCGCCGGGATGTTGAGCTCCATCGGCCCGACTGGACCGGAATGAGCCGGCGCCGAGTTCGATTGCCCGCGCGCACGCCTGTGCGGCGTCGCGCACGCGAAAGCCGATGGCGCATATGCTCGGCCCGTGCACTTTGGCAAAGGCCTGGGCGAAGCTGTCGGGTTCCGCGTTGACGATGAAATGGATGTCGCCTTGGCGGTAGAGCGTCACCGCCTTCGAACGGTGGCGGGCGACCGCACGGAAGCCCATCCGCTCGAACCGCGTCGCAAGCTCGCTGGGGTCGGGGGCTGTGTACTCGACGAACTCAAAGCCGTCGGTACTCCTTGCAGATATTCCTGAGAACTTGAATTTTCTGTTTCTGACGGTTGGGCCATTTCGTCAGGTTCAGCGGAGGTTCGTTTTCGTATATCAGCCGCGACTCCAACTGATGGATGATGGATATCCCCGTCAAAGGCGTGAATCGAATATTCGAGGTTCGCAAACATCCATCGCCTTAGACGTTTTTCGCCGTCACCAGCAAAGCGAAAGTTCTTGTAGTTTGTTTCTGAATCACCGCGGCTACGGGGTATCGCGGTCAAACCCAGTTTCGTCTTAAGGATCGCTCCAAGGCTGCGCCGCGGGCTATGAAAGCCGCTGTGTTTCGCCTTGAAATGGTTCCGTTCCTCAAGGTCGCTTGAGAGGCCGACGTCAACGAGGCCGCTTGGCGGCAGAACGATACCCGGCAAGCATTTCAAGCTTTTGGCGAATATTGCATAGACGCCCGGTGCCGGATGGTCGGGAATGTTGGTAGGCGCATCGCGAGAGTCGCAAAGGTGAGAGAAGGCATTCATCGCAAGGCAGTTCCCGCTAGATCAACCCGTGCAGTGACGAGGACGGGTCGGCGTAGCGTTTTTTCTGCATACGGCCCGCGAGGTAGGCGAGACGCCCCGCCTCCACCGCGTGACGCATGGCGCGCGCCATCAGCGCGGGGTCCTTGGCTTCGGCGATCGCCGTGTTCATCAACACCCCGTCACAGCCCAGTTCCATCGCGATCGCGGCATCCGAGGCCGTGCCAACCCCGGCATCGACGATGACAGGCACCGCGCTCTGTTCGACGATGAGGCGGATGCCGACCGGATTTTGGACCCCAAGGCCTGAGCCAATCGGGGCCGCCAGCGGCATGATGGCGCAGCAGCCGAGCTCCTCAAGGCGCTTGGCCAGGATCGGGTCGTCGCTGCAATAAACCATGACCTCGAAGCCCTCGGCGAGCAGCAGCTCGGCCGCGCGCAGGGTCTCGATCATGTTGGGATACAGAGTCTTGCGATCGCCGAGCACTTCGAGCTTGACCAAGCTCCAACCGCCCGCCTCCCGCGCCAGCCGCAGCGTGCGAACCGCCTCGTCGGCGGTGTAACAGCCGGCGGTGTTGGGGAGGTACGTGTACTTCGTGGGATCGAGGTAGTCGACCAACATCGGCTGGGTCGGATCGGCGATATTCACGCGTCGGACCGCGACGGTGACAAGCTCGGCCCCGAGGCCGCGATCGCATCGCGGGTCTGTTCGAAGTCGCGATACTTGCCGGTGCCGACAATCAGTCGAGAGCGCAGCCTGAGCCCGGCCACCACCAAGTCATCCTCGGCGCCGAGGTCCGACCCGGCCGCCACAT
>CBDDBU010000007.1:0-38182 GCA_965226045.1 Alphaproteobacteria bacterium | reverse complement strand
TCTGTATTACCCCGCATTCCCCAAGTGACCGATCCATCTGATGCGGTTTCCGTCTGATTCCTGTATAAGAATCAGTGGATTAGATCAGACGGAGGGTGGGTCGAATGCGGAACCTGGGGGGTGAGTCGGATCGGGGGCTTCTGCGGGCGTTTTTCGACCGAAGACTGAAGTTCGAGTTCCACGGTTCGCGGATCACGTCAGACGCTGGTCTGCTCGCCTATCGTGAACTGGACGAAGCCCTCGGCCTGACCACGCTGGCCGGTGACGTTATTGCTGACAGCCGGACCGGCAAGAACGGTTGGCACGGCATCATCGGTCTCCTTCGCCAATCCGTCTATGGTCGTCTCGCCGGGTACGAGGACGTGAACGACGCCGACCGGCTGGGGCGCGATCCTGCGATGCGGTGGATCGTCGGCGGCAGGGCTGTCGAGCGCGGCGGCGCATCGACCAGCCAGATGGGCCGGTTCGAGACGGAGTTACTCGCCACCAATGACAACCTCGCCGCGCTCGCTGACCTTTTGGGCATCTGGATCGACCAGGTTAACGAGCGCAAGCCGCCGAAGATTATCGTGCTCGACATGGACAGCTCCGTCAGCCCGACCTACGGTGACCAGGAGGGCACGGCCTACAACGGTCACTTCGGCTGCACGTGCTATCACCCGCTGTTCGTGTTCAACCAGTTCGGCGATCTGGAGCGTTGCGCCCTGCGTCCGGGCAACGTGCACAGCGCCCATGAATGGCGCGATGTGTTGGACCCGGTGGTCGCTCGATACCGGAACAAGACACTCCGGCGTTATTTCCGTGGTGACGCCGCCTTCGCCTCGCCCGAGGTTTATGAGTTTCTGGAAGCGGAAGGCTTCAAGTACGCCATCCGGCTTCCGGCCAACAAGGTGCTGCACGACAGCATCGCGCACCTGCTCAAGCGCCCCGTCGGTCGGCCGCCGAAGGAAGTTCGTCGGTATTACGCGAACTTCAGCTATCGGGCCGGTAGCTGGACGGAGCCCCGCCGGGTCGTCGCCAAGGTGGAGTGGCACTCAGGGGAACTGTATCCCCGCGTCGGCTTCATCGTCACCAACCTGAGCCGTCCTGCCGAGCGGGTTGTTGCGTTCTACAATCAGCGCGGCACTGCCGAGCAATGGATCAAGGAAGGCAAGAACGCCATCAAGTGGACGCGGCTGTCATGCCGTTCGTTACGCAACAATGCCGTCCGGCTCCAGCTGCATGCACTCGCCTATAACCTCGGCAACTTCATGCGTACCCTGGCGTTGCCCGATGCCGTGGAGCAATGGTCGCTGACGACGCTGAGGGAGAAGCTGGTCAAGATCGGTGCGAAAGTTGTCAGCCATGGCCGGTACGTCACATTTCAATTGGCCGAGGTTGCAGTCCCAAGAAGCTTGTTCCAGAAAATCTTGAGCCTGATTGATGATCTACGACGAAGACCCGCTCCGGCGTAGGCCGAGGGAATCGACGGCAAGGAGATTGCGACACGAGAGGTGTGTCTGGATGGCAAGAGAAACGACCAAATGGCCTTCCACGCGCTGGCCAATTACCAAAATCATGTCATCGGATGGCTGCAATGGGAACAGAGTCCCCTTGGAGATGGGGCCGTGGTACGATTTCCGCGAATTTGGATGTCATCTGGGGAATGTCGGATTACAGCGGGTCGAAAGAGTTTTTGGAAGCGGGCAAGAAGCGGCTCGCCGGCGACACCGGGCGCCAAGCGACCTCGGGCGAGGTTAAAGGCCTGGGCCAGGAGATGCGCGACTTGAAGGCGTTGGTCGCCGAACTTTCGCTGGAGAACCGTCTTCTCAAAAAAAACATGATCGGGCATGGGGGAGGCGAGGAATGAGGTATCCCGCATCCGAGAAGCTGGAGATCATCCGCCTGGTCGAGCAGTCCCACCTGGGCGTCGGGTCCACTTTGGACAAGCTGGGCATTCCGAAGACCACCTTTTATCGCTGGTACGATCGCTTTCTGGCCTTTGGCGACGCCGGTCTTGAGGATCGCAACAGCAGCCCGGGCCGGGTGTGGAACCGGATCCCGGATGATGTCCGGGGGCAGATCATCGATCTTGCCCTGGAGGAGACGCAACTGTCGCCCCGGGAACTGGCCGTCAGGTTGTGGAACGGCGTGCAAAGTTGATGGAGTGGACGCCTCCTCCCGACGGCATCGCAGTGTGCCAAGGTGGTGGCGTGACCAACCCCCGGAGGAGGAGGCGTCCATGGAACAGGTTAACATCATCGGGATCGATCTGGCGAAGCGCAGCTTTCAACTTCACGGTGCTCGGGCGGACGGTTCGGTCGCGTTCCGCAGGAAGGTGAGCCGGGAGAGGCTGCTGTACATTCTCGGCGCGCAGCAGCGATGCGTGGTGGCGATGGAGGCCTGTGCGAGCGCCCACTACTGGGGCCGGGAGATTTTGAAGCTCGGCCACGAAGTGAGGTTGGTCCCGCCGATCTACGTGAAGCCGTTCGTGAAGCGGCAGAAGAACGACGCGGCGGACGCGGAGGCGATCTGCGAGGCGGCGCAGCGCCCGACCATGCGCTTCGTGGCGGTGAAGGGGGAAGAGCAACAGGCAAGAGCGATGCTGTTCCACACGCGCGATCTTCTGGTGCGCCAGCGCACGCAGACGATCAACGCGCTACGTGGCCACCTGGCAGAGTTCGGCGTCATCGCGCCGCAGGGTGTGGCTCATGTCGGTCGGCTGGCATCGGCACTCGAGGATCCGGGTTCGGGACTACCGGGAGCGGTCCGCGCGCTGGGTGGCGTTCTGCTCGGTCAGATCGCTGACCTCGATGCGAAGATCGGCGGATTGGAAAAGGAGCTCCGCGCCTGCGCGCGTCAGGACGAGCAGGCGGCACGGCTCATGACCATCCCAGGGATCGGGCCGATCAACGCGATGGCGCTTCAGGCCTTCGCGCCGCCGATGGAGAGCTTTCGGCGCGGCCGCGACTTCTCTGCCTGGCTGGGCCTCGTGCCGCGACAGCACACGACCGGCGGCAAGCCAAGGCTGGGCAGGATATCGAAGATGGGCCAACGCGATCTGAGGCGCCTCTTGATCATCGGCGCCATGGCTGTCGTCAGCTCGGCGGTTCGTCGCGGCGAAACGAACGACCCCTGGCTGGCCAGGATGCTGGCGCGCAAGCCACGAATGCTTGTCGCGGTGGCGCTGGCCAACAAGATGGCGCGCATCGTCTGGGCGCTCATGACACGCAAGGAGACCTACCGAGGTTTCGCGCCGGCTGCTGCCTGACACGGCGGCAGCCTCGCGGAATGACGTCGGGGGTGTGAGCAGGTCGGAGGACGAGTAAGGGCAAACGGTCAATCGAGACGGGATCGGGAAAACCAGCGGTGGGTCAAGGGGCTTTCAAGCCCGCAAAATTGATCTTGGACCCGGTCTGCACATCTCCATACGGGCCTGCGGCGTCAAACCAGCCGCATCATGAGGCCGGACAGATGACCGCACCTGACCACATGCCCCAAGACGTTCAAAGAAATGCTTGCATCAACGGAGGCGTCCATAGATGACCCCTGTTGAGGGGTGATCGGCGTCCAAATTTGCCCCCCTGAGCCTGGCTAGTCCAAGTCACCTCGTTTTTGGGCGGACGAGGTGGTGGGGGATGTTGGTCGTGGAGACGATAGCGCGGATCCGGCGGGAGTATTTCGTCAAGGGGAAGCCGATCAAGTGTCAATGACACGTAAAGATGTCCGGATTAGGTAGCACATTAAATGTCCGCTGCTGTTGTTGGGCCTGTGGGGAAGTGGGAAGGCGCGGAGCGGCTTGCCACTTCCCCACAGGCTTGGTCGCCGAGCGGATTTAGGCGGCCCGTAAGCTTGACTTGTCGGTTTCGAGGTTGCCCTCCTGATCGTAGCGTCCGAGGCATCTGGGGCCGTGGAAGACAGCGAGCGTGCCGTCGGGATATTCATGGACGCGGACGCTGGCCTTGACGAAGTGCCGGCGGTGGGACTGTTCGGGGATCTGCAGGAGCAGCCCGTGATAGCGCACGGTGTTGTCGTTCTGGACCTGACGGGCTTCCTGGATTGAAAGGATGTCGGTGAGCTCGGGCCCGAGGTAGGCGATGAAGGCGGAGCCTGGCTCGGCTGCCGGCACGGCGAATTGGGCGTTGAAGGCCAGCAGGAAGACCTCGCGGATGTAGCGGTTGGCCGCCTCGATGTCGCTGATCCCGGCCAGTCTGAGCTCTTGCGGCAGACGGTTCTGGAGCGTGCCGAAGAGCCGCTCGACCCGCCCCCGGGCCTGTGGCGAATAGGAGGGGATGTGCTCGATGCCGAGCTGCGAGAGCGCCCGCCCGACCTGCGTCGGCCGCTCCTTGTCGACCTTACCGCCGGCCTTCGGCGTCACGAAGTAATGGCTCCCCCGGTCGGTGTAGAAGCTGCAGAACAGACCCTTCGCCTCGATCGTCTCCTGGAGCCCCCGGAAGCTCGAGTGCGTGCTTTCCTCCTCCACCAGAAAAGCCGAATAGACCTCGCTCGTGGCATCGTCCATGCTCGCCACCAGGTCCAGCTCTCGGTCCAACGCCGCAAGCCAGCGGAAGGGCGAGGCGTCCTGGAACACCAGCATGCCGGGAAGCGGCCGCCTGGGCCGCCGCCGGCGGTGCACCCCGCGGCGCTTCGCCGGCTTCACCAGACCCGCCCGCTGAAGCTGAAGCTTGGTCCAGGTGTAGCCGTAGGCGAAGCCATGATCGCACACCAGGTGCTCGTGAAAGTGCTTCGTCGTGAAGTCCCAATAGCGCGTCCGGTACTGCTCCAGCAGCCACTCAATCTGGTCCACTGGCGCCCGCCGACCAGAGGCTCGGCCGCGGCGCCGGTCGATCAGGCCCTCCGCCCCCTCAGCCTCGTAACGATCCCGAAGCCGGCGAAAGTGACGTTCGCTCATCCCCAACACCTCCGCCGCCTCCAAACAACTCAACCGGCCACTGCCATACCGACCAAGCGCCTCGACAATCCGAGCCACTCTGACCTCCGGTAGCATCCGACCTCCCCGGTTTCAAATCGTTCCAAAAACCGGACAGATCGTCTGCTACCTAACCCGGACATATCATCTGCTACTGACAGGGGAAGCCGATCAAGGAGATCGTGCGGGACGTGAAGGTCTCGCGCAACACGGTGCGCAAGGTGATCCGTTCGCAGGCGACGGCGTTCACCTACGACCGGCGGGTCCAGCCGATGCCGAAGCTGGGGCCGTGGGACGGCCGAGCTGGAGCGGATGCTGGAGGCCAACGAGACCAAGTCGAAGCGGGAGCGGCTGACGCTGCTACGGATCTCCGAAGCCCTCGAGGGTCTGGGCTATGGCGGCGGCTACGACGCGGTGCGGCGCTACGCCAAGGCGTGGCGGTGGCGCCGTTCGGCATCGACGGCGCAGACCTATGTGCCGTTGGTGTTCTCGCCGGGCGAGGCCTATCAGTTCGACTGGAGCCACGAGTACGTGGTGCTGGCGGGGGTGACGACCAAGGTCAAGGTCGCGCACGTCCGGCTGTGCCACAGCCGAATGTTCTTCGTCCGCGCTTATCCGCGCGAGAGCCAGGAGATGGTGTTCGACGCCCACGACCGGGCATTCCGGCTGTTCCAGGGTGCCTGCCGGCGAGGCATCTACGACAACATGAAGACGGCGGTGCAGACCGTCCTCATCGGCAAGGAGCGCGCGTTCAACCGGCGCTTCGTGCAGATGTGTGGCCACTACCTGGTCGAACCGACAGCATGCACGCCGGGAGCGGGATGGGAGAAGGGGCAGGTCGAGAACCAGGTCGGGATCATCCGCGGTCGGTTCTTCACCCCGCGGCTGCGCTTCAAGACCTACGACGAGCTCAACGCCTGGCTCTTGGACCAGTGCGTCGCCTACGCCCGGGGTCATCCCCACCCGGTGTTCAAGGACAGGACTGTCTGGCAGGTGTTCGAGGACGAGCGTCCGTCCCTGGTCGGCTATCGCGGGCCGTTCGACGGCTTCCACGCGGTCCCGGCGTCGGTGTCGAAGACCTGCCTGGTGCGCTTCGACAGCAACAAGTACAGCGTGGCGGCGCGCGCCGTCGGCCGTCCGGTCGAGGTCCATGCCTACGCCGATCGCATCGTCCTCCGCCAGGACGGCGAGATCGTCGCCGAGCATGCCCGGCGCTTCGGCCGCGACCAGACCGTCTATGACCCGTGGCACTAGGTGCCCGTGCTGGCGAGGAAGCCCGGTGCGCTTCGTAACGGCGCGCCGTTCAAGGACTGGGCGCTGCCCGGCGCCCTGGGTCGCGTGCGCGTCCGGCTCGCCGGCCACGACGACGGCGACAGGCAGATGGTCGAGATCCTCACCGCCGTGCTGGCGGATGGGCTGGCGGCGGTGGAGGCCGCCTGTGCCGAGGCGCTCGCTGGCGGCGTGTGCAGCGCCGACGTCGTGCTCAACATCCTCAATCGTCGGCGCCAGCCGTCCGAGACGGCGCCGATCCCGACGCCCGCGAACCTGCGTCTGCTTTGAGCCGGTGGCCGATTGCACCCGCTACGACCGCTTGAGGGGGGTCGGCCATGGAGCGCCATGAGGTCCTGGAGATGATGGCCGCACTCAAGCTCGCCGGCATGCGCGACGCGTTCGACGAGGTGCTCGCCGACGGCCTCAAGCGCCAGCATCCGATGCAGCGAATCATCGGCGAGCTGTTGAAGGCCGAGATCGCCGACAAGCAGGCGCGATCCATCAAGTACCAGATGAGTGGCGCCAAGCTGCCGCTGGCCAAGGAGCTGGCCGACTTCGACTTCACCGACACCCCGGTCAACGAGCCGCTGGTCCGCGAGTTGGCGGTCGGCGGCTTCCTGGCCAACCAGCGCAACGCCGTGCTGATCGGCGGCACCGGCACCGGCAAGAGCCATCTCGCCGTCGCCATCGCGCGGGCCTGCATCCGCGATGGCGCCCGGGGCCGCTTCTTCAACGTCGTCGACCTGGTCAACCGGCTCGAGGCCGAAGCCCGCGCCGGCCGCCAGGGCCGGCTCGCCGATCAGCTGGCCCGGCGCGACCTCGTCATCCTCGACGAGCTCGGCTACCTGCCCTTCGCCCAAACCGGAGGCCAGCTGCTGTTCCACCTCGTCAGCCGGCTCTACGAGCGCACCTCGATCATCGTCACCACCAACCTGACCTTCGGCGAATGGCCGTCCGTCTTCGGCGACGCCAAGATGACCACCGCGCTCCTCGATCGTCTGACGCACCACTGCGAGATCATCGAGACCGGAAACGACTCCTGGCGCTTCAAGAATCGGTCCTAAAGGCAACCGATCCACCTGCGGCCCGGTCGCCCAGGTGGGCCCACAGGAACCTCCCACACGCGGTCCGCCGCCAGCCGCGTGGTGGCCGCGTCGGCCCGCGCGCGGGCCCCTCCTATGGACTACCTGTACGACCTCCGCCGTGCATCCCCAAAGGGGTCAACATTGCACGCCGATAGGGGGTCAATGTTCAACGCCGATTGACAGTTAGCTGGGAAATGTCGGTTAATGTGCTACCTAATCCGGACATCTTTACGTGTCATTGACAGTCAATCGATCTGCGATAGGGTAACCCCAAGGCAAGTTTTCGGGGTTTCTTGGTAACCGGGGCAAAAGACCGGGCGGCTAGGCCATTTCCATGCATCGTTGTCTGACGAGGCCGGGTAGAGATGGCACCGGTGTTGCGTTCGGGACCTGGAGACGGTCGCCGAGATAATGCCAATATGAGATCCCGAGCTTGCGGCAGGTCTTCATCAGCCCGATGAAGGTGTCGCGGGCCTGCTTGCCGGATTGCGAGCGGGTGCCGGCGGAGAGTTTTCGCCGGGTGACCATGGCGCGGATGTCGTTTTCCGAACCGTTGGTATTGAGCGGCACCTCTGGGCGGTCGAGGACGACCAGCAATTCGAGCGTGTTGGCGTGGATACGCGCCAGCAGCCGATCCAGGGTGATGAAGCCGGTTTTACTGGTGAAGAGCGCATCGAAGCGGCGCGCCAGTTGCCCGCCGAGCCTTTTGCTTGGCTTTCGGCGATAGGCTTTCAGAGCGGCGTAGAGCGACCAGAGTCGGGCTTGGATGCGTTCCTTTTCCCGCCGCTGGTGATCGGTGAAGGCATCCAGCTTGTGGATCAACCGCTCGGCGTGAACCCAGCACAAGGCATGCCGGCCGACATTGAACTGACCGGCGTCGTCGCTGAGGATCACGGTGTCGGCCAGCAGTCCGTGCGCCTGGATGGCGCCCCACAAAGCGCCTTCGGTGGCGATCCGCACCGGCTCGGGATGGACGTTCAGGGCGGTAATGCCAAGCTGCTCCAGGTGGGCCATCCAGGCCCCTTCACTGGCAAAGCGCCGGGATTTACACCCGTTGCCGGGCGCTTCGGCCAAGCGGGTAATCACCGGGCCGGCCAGATTGCGCTTATGCATGTAGGCAAAGGCCGCCGCGTTGAGTACATAGTCCCCATGCCCGGCCCGCAGCAGCTCCAGGAAGTTCAGACGGCTCTTGGAAAAGGTCGTGCCAAACCAGGCGAACGCATCATTGCCGATCTGCGTCGTCACCCCGTTGCGATCGCCATGCCGGGCGCCGGTGTCGTCCACGCTGATCCAGGGTGCGCCTTCCAGGCCGGCGCGCAAGACCGCCTGGCTCTCGGCGACGAAATCTTCCTGGCCCTGGTTCAAGAGCCGCATGATCTGGCGCTTGGAGATATCGACGCCGAGATCACGCAATAGTCTCGTCAAACGTTCCACGCTGGTTTGGGCCCCGTGGTATTGGGCCAACACGAAGCGGCGAAGCTCGGCGCCGAAATGACCCCGCGTCCCCGCCGGCAAGGGCGCCACCACATAAGCACCCTCCGGGGTCAGCCAGCGCTCGCGGCGCAACAGAACGTTGTACGGCCGGCAGACCAGATCCTGAACCAGATAATCCTCGTAGCCCTTGAAGCGCGAACCCGCCGGTGCCTCGGCCGCGACCACGCGCCTCTCATCGATCGCAACCCAGCCTTTCTTGGCCCGACGCCGCGCCTTGTTGGCCGCCCGACCCGCCTTGCCCCGAGACCGGGCTTCTCCATCCATGCCGCTGGGCTTGATATCCGGCGGCCCGGAAAGGCCTTTAAGGCGGCGGATCTCTTCACGCAACACCGCGTTCTCGGCACGCAAAGCCGCCTGATCTTCAAGAAGTTCCAAAACCAACGCCTTCAGGGAGGTGATATCAAGGTCGTCGATATCCGGGGGCGATTCGGTCATAACCGGATCGAATCACAACAATGACGCACACGATATCGCTATCTTGTGGCGCGGCTCAACAATTGCCCCATATGTGGCGGATCAGACTCACCGCACCCGAGCCTCACCTGCCCGGCCTTTTGCCCCGGTTACGTTTTCTTGGCGCTACGCTAGGTTCTGCGATAGGATCAAGAGCGCTGTCCCCGCGACCGGGCAGTCTCGGTTTGGAGACCAACGAGGTGCACTAACCGCACCCGCGCAAACAGGACGGGGAGGCCGTTTCGGAATGTACCCGGCAATCATCGACGCGTACCTGGCGCCGACCAGCGTGGCCGAGGCGCTCGGGGCGCTCGGCCAGAACCCAGGCGCCACGATCTTCGCCGGCGGCCAGAGCGTCATGCAGGCGATCAAGGCTCGCTTGGTCGAACCGACCTGCATCGTCGACCTCAACGGTATCGCCGAGCTCAAGGGTGTGAGCGTGGCCGCGGGCGGGGTGACGATCGGGCCGATGACGCGCTACGCCGATCTCAATCAGGAAACCAAACTGCACGGCGCTTATCAGGCGATCTGCGACGCCGCCACGACGGTCGCCGACCGCCAAGTCCGCAACCGCGGCACCATCGGCGGCAGCATCTGCTGGAACTACCTCGCCGCCTGCATGCCGCCGACGGTGCTGGCGATGGACGCCCAACTCGAGCTCACCAAGGCCGGCGGCGGCACCCGTACGGTGGCCGCCAGCGATTTCTTCACGGGCGCACTCGATACGGCCCGCGACGACGGTGAGCTGTTGACCAAGATCAGCCTGGCGCCACCAGCGGCGCACGCTGGCAGCGCCTACCAAAAATGGTCGACCCAAGCGGATGGCCTCCCCATCATCGGCGTCGCCGTGTACCTGGAGACCGACGGCGGCGGTTCGTGCACCTCGGCCCGATTGGCGTTCGGCGGCATCTTGCCGGTCACCCGCCGCTCGCCGGCCGGCGAGAAGGGACTTGTCGGCATGAAGGCGGGCGACAAGGACGGCATCGGGGCGGCCCTGCAAGCCGCCGCCGATGACATCGATCCGCAGGGCGATCGCTGGGTCGAGGGTGGGTACCGCAAGGTGCTGATCAAGGATCTCGGCCGGCAGGTCGTCACCACCGCGTTCGAACGCGCGCGCTGAGGGGAATGCCATGAACAAGACGCTCAACATTAAGCTCAATGGCATCGCCTACCAGGAGTCGGTGCCCATCCGCATGCTACTGGTCGACTTCATCCGCGACCGCGCCGGCCTCACCGGCACCCATATCGGCTGCACCTACGAGGGCCGCTGCGGCGCCTGCACCGTGCGGGTCAATGGCGATGCGATCAAGTCCTGTCTCATGCTCGCCGTGCAAGCCGAGGGATGCGAGGTCACGACGGTCGAGGGCTTGGCGACCGGTGGCACGCCGCACCCGCTGCAGGAAGCGTTCAATGAGCGCCACGCCCTTCAGTGCGGATTCTGTACGCCGGGAATCTTGATGAACGCGGCTGAGTTCCTGGAGAAGAACCCGAACCCGAGCGAGGAAGAGATACGCCACTCGCTGATTGGCAATCTGTGCCGTTGCACTGGTTACGTCCACATCGTCGAGGCTATCTCCGACGCCTCCGAGCGCATGCGCTGAGCGTGGTCGAAAACAAGGATTGAAGAGATGACAGACCGCCCTTTCCATGACGTTCCGTCGGCGCATGCCCCCCAATCGCATTGGGTCGGAAAGAACTTCCCGCGCAAGGAGGATGGCCGTCTGACCGCCGGCAAGGGTCGCTACTTGGCCGACCTCCATATGCCGGGGATGGGGCATTTGGTGTTCGTCCGCTCGAGCCACGCTCACGCCAGGCTCACCCGCGTCGATACCAAGGCTGCGGCAGGCATGCCAGGCGTGCTCGCCGTGATCACTGGCGATCAGCTCAAGGACGAGATCAACGGTTTTCCGTTGCCGGTCGTGGTCCCGGCGCTGCCGGCCAACTATCCGAAGTTCTGGCCGCTCGCGGTCGGGAAGGTGCGGTTTCACGGGGAGCCGGTCGCCGCCGTGGTGGCGCTCGACCCCTATCAGGCCGAAGACGCCGCGCTGGCGGTGGAGATCGACTACGACCCCCTGCCGGTGGTTCTTGACGCCGAGCAGGCGCTCAAGCCGGGCGCGCCGCTACTGCACGAGGACTGGGACGACAATCTCATGTTCGAGATGACGTTCACGGGCGGCCAGACCGTGGAAGAGCAGAACCAGAACGACGAAGAGGTCGAGGCGCTGTTCCAGCAGGCCGATATCATTATCAAGGAGAAATTCAAGGTTCATCGGTGCGGCGTCAGTCCGATGGAAACGCGCGGCACGCTCGCGATTTGGGACGACTCGGACGGCCTGACCGCCCACATCACGACCCAGCGCCCCCATATCGACCGCCTGGCGCTGGCCGACGTGCTCGACATCCCGGCACAGCAGGTCCGGGTCATCGCGCCACGTGACCAAGGCGGCGGGTTCGGCGTCAAGGCTCCCTTCTACCGCGAGCCCAACCTGGTCTGCCACATGGCCCGCAAGCTGGGCCGCCCGGTGCGCTGGGTCGAGACCCGCGAAGAGCATCTGATGGCGGTGAGCCAAGAGCGCGACCAGACCAACTACCTCGAGCTCGCGGCCACCAAGGATGGCAAGATGTTGGCTGTCCGCAATCGTGGTATCGGCGATGCCGGCGACGGTTGCGAGGGCGTGTATTGGGGCTATCTGATGCCGTTTCTCGGTGCCGCCCTGCTGCCCAACGCCTACGATCTGCCGAAGTGCGACATCAAGCTGAAGGTCGCGGTGACCAACAAGTCGGCGACCTCGCCGGCACGCTCGTTCGGCGCCTTCCCCACCCGTTTCGCGATGGACCGCGCTGTCGACATGCTGGCCCACATGCTCGGCAAGGATCCGGCCGACGTGCGCCGCCAGAATCTCGTCGCGGAGCTTCCCTACACCGCCTGCACCGGCGTCCACTACGACAGCGGCGACTTCCCGATGACGTGGGACAACCTGATCCGCGAGGTCGATTTGCCGACTTTCCGCAAGCGCCAGAAAGACCTCCGAAAGAAAGGGCGCTACATCGGCATCGGTTTCGGCGTCGGGGCGGAACTCTCCGGCGTGGCGTCGGAGGTGCTGGTGCCGATGGAGAACCAGCCGGGCTACGGCGCCGCCACCGTCCGCATCGATCCGCGCGGCAAGGTACTGCTGTTTGAGGGCGACGCCCCGCAAGGCCAGGGCCACGAGACCTCGCTCGCCCAGGTCGCGGCGCATGAGTTGGGTATCCATCCCAACGACGTGGTCGTCACGACAGGCGACACCGGCGTGACGCCGTTCGGTTCGGGCACCATCGGTGCCCGCGCCGGCTCTTACACCGCGAGCGCCGTTTCAGAGGCGTGCCGTTTCCTGAAGAAGAAGATGGGGCGGATCATGGCCCACGACCTCGAACTCGAGGCGGGCGAGGACGACTTCGACTTCCAAGACGGCGAGATCATCTACGCGAAGGACAACAACATCCGCAAATCGTTCATGGAGATGTCGAATCGCATCATCATGGCGCCGCTCAACCTGCCCGAGCGTGAGGAGGCGGGGCTCGAACACACGGCGTTCTTCGAGGCCGACAAGCCGATGATCACGTTCTCCAGCCATGCCGCGATGGTCGAGGTCGACATCGCGACCGGCCAGTTCGAGTTCACCAACTACGTGACCTCCGAGGACACCGGCACGGTGATCAACCCGCTCATCGTCGAGGGGCAGGTTCAGGGCGGGGTCGTTCAAGGGATATCGAATGCCCTCTACGAGGAGTTCGTATACGACGAGAACGGCCAGCAGCTGACGACCGACTACGAGAACTACCAGGTCGCCACCGCAGCCGACGTCCCGCCCGTCCGGGTGACCCATGCCGGGGTGCCATGCCCGCACACGCCGATGGGCACGCGTGGACTCGGGGAGGGGCTGCCCGGACCGGTGCCGGCGGCGCTCAGCAACGCTATATCCGATGCGCTGCTGCCATTCGGGATCGAGATCACCGAGCTTCCCTTGCGGGCCAACCGCATTTGGGCCGCCATCCAGGCGGCCACGCAGCAGGCCGCCGAGTAGCCGAGGTACGGCGTGGGCCCAAAGAACAGCGCTGTTCGGAGGGCGGTCTGAATCGGCACGCGCCGGGTTGAATGCCGGATCGCACCTATGTCGAGATCGACGGCGGCGATCGCCGCAACGACCCGGTCGCCCAGTGGCTGATCGAGGACGCATGGCGTCTACGCCGCACCGCCGATCTGATCGAGCAGCTGGCGGAACGGATGGCGGGGGCGGCATTCCCCTGTAGCGGCTCATCTATCTCATGACCACGCTGCATCCGGAGTTGCTGGGCTCGCGCTACCGATGGGTGCGCGGCCGGGGCGTTGATGTCTTCGACGCGACGCGCGAGGTCGAGGTGTCCGACGAATTCCAAGCAAGCCCCATCCGCGAAGTGTACGCGCGCAGGCGAGCGCTGCGGCGTCATCTGGTGGGCGATAACGTCAAACTGGATTTCCCGCTGCTCGAAGATCTGCCCGACCAGGGCGGCACCGACTATGTGTGCCTGCCGGTTGAGTTTTCCTATGGCCACATGGACATCGTTTCGGTCGCGACCGATGCTCCTCAAGGCTTCAGTCCAGGCGACCTCGACCGCATGTACGGGCTGTTCCCGTTGTTTTGTCGCATCGTTGAGGTTCAAGCGGTGCGGCGACTGGCTGGCGATTTGCTGGATATCTATGTGGGTCACGACGCTGGCGAGCGCATCCTCAGCGGTCAGATCGGGCGCGGTGACGGCGAAACCATCCGCGCGGCAATCTGGACGTGCGACCTGAGGGGGTTCTCCACGCTCTCCGACGAGTTGCCTGGACACGAACTGATCACCTTGTTGAACGCGTACTACGAGCGCATGTTGATCCCTCTCGCGGCCCACGGCGGCGAGGTGCTCAAGTTCGTTGGCGATTCCGTGTTGGCGATCTTCCGCCTGGTCGACGGGCGCACCGACGCCGCCGTGTGCTAAGTCGCGCTGCTCGCCGCCGAAGAAGCCATGGCCGGCATGGCCGAATTCAACCGCACACGCCGCCATGACAACTTGCCAGTCCTGCGCTTTGGCATCGGGCTGCACATCGGCGATGTCATCTACGGCAACATCGGCGCCCTTAGTCGGCTCGACTTCACGATCACTGGCCCCGCCGTCAATCTAGTCAACCGGATCGAGCACCTGTCGCGGCAGGTGGGCCGGCCGATTCTGACGTCGGCCGAGTTCGCCGCGCGACTTCCTGGCCGGATGGAGTCCCTCGGGAAGCACGAGTTGCCAGGTTTGAGCGAACCCCACGAGGTCTACCAGCCCGTTGACGAAGTCTTCCCTGGACGAAGTCGGCATGGTCTGATTCTCTGGTGTCCTGGCCTGAAGGGGGGTTCGCTGATGGCGATGGGACAGCAGAAGGATCGTCAGGGGGACTTGATGGTGAGCTGGTCGGAGATGCCGCGCTCGCCAGGTCATGTATTTTACGACCGCCTGCAGTTGGTACTGATCGAGGGCGGCTTCGACGGCTTCGCCGAGGCGGTCTGCCAGCCCTATTACGCGGCCAGGATGGGGGCGCCTTCGGTGCCACCCGGGCGCTACTTCCGTATGCACCTGGTGGGCTACTTCGAGGGTATCGACTCTGAGCGTGGGCTGGAGTGGCGCTGCTCGGATTCCCTGTCGCTACGGGAGTTCCTGCTGTTGGAGATGCGGGAACGGGTGCCGGACCATTCCTGGCTGTCACGGACCCGCGCGCGCCTGCCCCATGAAGTCCACACGGCGGTGTTTGACTGGGTCCTGGCGCTGATCGCCGAGGCGGGTCTGGTGAAGGGCGAGCGCATCGGGGTGGATGCCTCGACCATGGAGGCCAACGCGGCGCTGCGCAACATCGTGCGGAGGGACACGGGCGAGGGTTACCGGGGGATGCTGGAGCGCTTGGCCCAGGAGAGCGGTATCGAGACACCCACGGCTGAGGACCTGGCGCGTCTGGACCGCAAGCGCAAGGGCAAGAAGCTCTCGAACCAGGACTGGGTTTCCAGGAGCGACCCCGAGGCCAAGATCGCCAAGATGAAGGACGGCACCACGCACCTGGCCTACAAGCCCGAGCACGCGGTGGATCTGGACACCGGCGCGGTGGTGGCGGCGGAGCTGCACCCGGCCGACGAGGGCGATACGACAACGCTTCCCAAGACCCTGGCGGCGGCCGAGGCAAACCTCGAGGCGGTGGATGTGGCGCCGACGGCCGAAGATCCGGCCGAATGTGTGACCGATAAGGGCTACCACTCACGGTTGGTCTTGAAGGCGCTCGACGACGGCCCCTGGAAGAGCCGGATCTCCGAGCCCAAGCAGAAGGGTTTTGCGCGCTGGCACGGAGATGATGCGGCTCGCCGGGCGGTCACCAACAACCGGACCCGGCTGTTATCGGGGGTGGCCAGGGAAGCCTTCAAGCTGCGCGCCGAGATCGTCGAGCGCTCCTTTGCCCACAACCTCGATCGCGGCGGTATGCGCCGGACCTGGCTTCGGGGCCGCGAGAACGTGCACAAGCGATACCTGCTTCACGTCGCCGGCCACAACCTATCGTTGCTGATGCGCCAACTCATCGGCGCCGGCACCCCGAAGGAGGCCGTGGCGGGCGGAATTGGCGCCTTGTTCGTGCTTGTTACGCCCGCTGGAGCCGTCCTGGTCGTTCAGATCGTCCTCATCGTCTCGGAGGATGGCGAAACCGCCTTCGCCGCGATATGCTTCGCCGTGGCGTGAAACCCGGTCAATGACGCCTTTTTCAACGGGCTGCTACGCGTTGTCGGTTCTGTCCGTGCTGCCGCGAGCACCCACAGCGCCCGCGCCCGACAAGCCACTGACCGAGGCCGGCTAGCCCCCGGCGTCTCACCCTCGGGCTTGACCCGAGGGCCCAGAGCCATCCCGAATGCTCGCGTCAAGCGCGGGCATAGCGGAAGGTGTCGGGCTAGCCGCGGGTGGTGTAGTCGAGCACGCAGACGTCCTTGATTGCGGGCGCCATCTCTTTGCTCAGCGTCAAGTGCAGCTCGTTCTTTTGATAATTGTCGTGATCGCGGGCGGTCTTGAAGCTGCAATAGAGCGCATGGGTGTAGCCCTGGCTACAACCCTCGAAGTTGTACGCGGCCGAGTGCTTTTCGGCGGTGTTGGGCCCGAATGTCAGGCCGACACAGCCCGGAGAGATCGGTTTCATGCGGCGAGCGAAGCTCTTGACCATCCGCGCGCCGTCCTCGGCGCGCCCCCGTTTGAAGCGCATCAGCACGATGTGATGAAACATTGGCCGCTCACCCGCGCGTGATGTAGTCGCAGATCACGTAATCCTTGGTCACCTTGCCCAACGGTCCGACGATCGCCTGGTGAATGGCCGATTCCTGATACCGGTCGTGGGCCTTGGCGTTGTCGAACACCGAGACGAAGACATGGGTGAAGCCTTGGGACCAACCCTTCCCCACGTGCGGTGCGGTGTACTTCTCGCAAAAATTCTCGCCGTAGTAACAACTGACCGCGCCGGGTACGCCGGCCACCACGTCACGGCAGAATTTCTTCATGCGGCGGTGAATTCCTTTGTCGTAGCCGCGCTTGTACTTGAAGTTCACGATGTGATGAAACATCTGGTCCCCCTCGGCGATTCAACGACTGTGGCGTGCCCCTGCGCGCGATTAGTCGCTGAACTATGACCGGACCCAGGCCGTGAGACAAGTGAATGGGACTCGTCAGCCGGGCGCCGGAGGGCCGAGGAGCGTTGCTAATACGTTGGCGATGATGCGGTGCCCGAGGTCATCGTTCATCGACAAGATCGACTCGGGGTGAAACTGCACGGCCGCAATCGGTAGATCATGGTGACGTAGGCCCATGACCAGGCCTTCCGGAGTCCAGGCCGTGACCTCGAGTTCCGCCGGGAGCGAGTCGCGGACCGCCACCAACGAGTGATAAGCGCCCACCTCGCAGGGGTTGGGCAGCCCCGCGAACACGTCTTGGCCATCGTGGCTCACCGTCCAGGTCTTGCCATGGCGGGGCTCGTCAAGGACGGCGAGATTGCCGCCGAACGCTTCCGCGATACCCTGCAAACCAAGGCAGACGCCGAACTGCGCGACGCCGGCTTCGGCCAAGGCGAGCACGGTCTCCGCTACCCCGAAGTGCTCGGGCCGGCCGGGGCCGGGCGAGTGCACGACAAGGTCCGGGCGCGGGTCGAGCAGGCGATCGAGTGCGGTGCCGGCCCGGAAGGTTCGCACCGCCGCGCCGCGTTGACGGAAATAGTCGGCGAGGGTGTGAACGAACGAATCCTCGTTGTCGATCATGACGATGCGCACACCGCTGCTGGACGGCCGGGGCGCCATCGTCGGTTCGGCGTCCGCCTGCTCGCCAATCGCGCGGAAGAAGGGCGTCGCCTTGGTCCGGGTCTCGGTCGCTTCGGCCAGTCCATCGGAATCCCAGACCAGGGTAGCGCCGGCGCGATAGACCGCCTGACCGTCGGCCAGGTGCGCCGTGCGAATGGTGATACCGGTGTTGACGTCGCCGTTAAGGAGCAGGCCACCGATGGCGCCGCCGTACCAGCGCCGCGACGTCGCCTCCATCTCCTCGATCAACTGCACCGCCTTTTTCTTCGGCGCCCCGGTCAGCGTTACCGCCCACATGTGGCTGAGAAAGGCGTCGATCCCGTCGAAGCCCGGGCGCAGGCGGCCCTCGACGTGGTCGACGGTGTGAAAGAGCCCGGCGTAACGCTCGATGGTGCGGCGTGCGAGCAGACGAATCGAGCCCGGCACGCACACCCGCGATTTGTCGTTGCGATCGACGTCGGTACACATCGTGAGCTCGACCTCGTCCTTCTCGGAGTTGTAGAGCTCAAGTATGCGGGCCGCGTCTTCCATCGCGTTCGCGCCGCGCCGCACGGTGCCGGCGATCGGGCAGGACTCGACACGATCACCCTCCACCCTCACGAACATTTCCGGCGAGGCGCCGACCAGTTGTTCATCGCCGAATTGCAGCAGAAACTCGTAGGGGCTCGGGTTGAGCTCGCGAAAGTGACGGAAGAGGTGAGATGGCGGGCGGCTGTAGGGCACGCTGAACTGACGGCTCAGAACGATCTCGAAGATGTCGCCGACCTTGATCCGGGCGCGCGCCGCATCGACCTTCGCGGCGAATCGCTCATCGGCATGATCGGTCGTGATCTTCGCCGATACGGGCGACGCGCCCGATGATGCCGCATCCGCCGACGCCGCGTCTGAGGCCCTCGGCATCGGGTCGAATGACGCGGCCGAGGCGCCGGCGGTACTCACGGTTCCCGAGGTGATCTCGTAGTCGATCCGTTGCGCTACCTCCTTACGTCGATCCACGACGTAGAGAGAATCCGGTAAGAACAGCCGCAAGTCCGCCTCGTCCGCGCGCCGAGGGAGCCTAAGGTCGATATGCTCGAACTGGTGGATGAGGTCGTAGCCAAACGCGCCGTATAGGCCCATCCACTCGTCCTCGATCCCCGCGAATAGGTGGATCAATCGCCGCAAGGGGCTGAACAGCGATGGCTGCTGACTGCGCTCCTCCTCGGCGAACACCTGCTCATCCCTGACGATCTCAAGATCAAGCAACCGCTGTTCGTCGGCGACCAGACGGCTGTCGGACCCCACCAACACGGGCCGGAGAATGTCCATGAGTCGCTCGCCGCGCTCGTTTAGCGCCGTGACGCGCAGGTTGCGCTCACGGGCAGTGATCTCGATCGGCGGATTGAAGAAGCCGAAGGCCCATCGGGAGTAACGGTCCGGATACTCGACCCCGGACGAGAAAAACGCACCTCTCTCGCTGTCCAAGCGGTCGATGACGAAGCCGACACCCTCGGCGAAGTCGAGGGTCGTGGCGACGCGTTCGATCGTGATTCCCGCGCGGCTGTCGAAATGGTAGGCCATGGTGCGGTCCTTGGGTGCGGCGCGCGGCCAGTGCCTCGGCGAGGCCCCCGCCCGACGTGCCGATGGCTCCTGAAACCCCAATAGGCTCGAGACGTAACTCAGGTGCGACGCATCACCATCGGAATGGGACCGACCAGGGATAGAGAGCGCTCATGTATCCCCCAAAGCGCCCCTGCCAGCACGGCCGGCGACGAACTGGAGCGGACGAGGGGAATCGAACCCCTGTCGTAAGCTTGGGAAGCTTCTGCTCTACCATTGAGCTACGCCCGCCCGCCTCCTTATTTAGCATACTCGTGCCCGCCGCGAAGGGCCGGAACGCGATTGCACAGCGATCACGCGTCAGAGAGGCCCCAAGCGCCGCCGTTGACAATTGGCCCGGCGGCCAGGATGTTTTGGCCACCCCCAGCAACGCACGGTCAAGCCATGTCGATCAGCGCAGCGGAAGAGCGGTTGGTCCCGCTCGATCCGGTCAAATTTGTCGATCCCGATATCACGGCGGCCGGTGAGCCGCGCGCTGCGGTCGATTTCATGGCGCTGCACACGCTGTGGTTCAACACCGGCAGCCTGTGCAACCTCACCTGCGAGCATTGCTACATCGAATCGAGTCCGAGCAACGATCGCCTCGTGTATTTGAGCGCGACCGAGGTCCGCACCTATCTGGAAGAGATCGCGGCGCTCGACTGGCCGACCGAGGAAATCGGTTTCACCGGCGGCGAGCCGTTCATGAACCCGGAGATCATCACGATGATCTCCGACTCGCTGGGGCGTGGCTTGCGGGTGCTGGTTTTGACCAACGCGATGCGACCGATGATGAAGCTCGCCGAGCCCCTGCTCGCCCTCCGCCAGCGCTACGGGCGTGCGCTGACTCTGCGCGTGTCGCTCGACCACTACACGCCGACGCTGCACGAAGCCGAGCGCGGACCACACTCCTGGGCGCCGACGCTCAAAGGCCTCAGGTGGTTGGCGGCCAACGATTTCGCGATCAATGTCGCCGGGCGGACGTTGTGGGGCGACAACGACGAACAACTGCGCCGCGGCTATGCGGCGATCTTCGCCGAACATGGCATCCCGATCGATGCGTTCGATCCGGTCGCCCTGGTGATTTTCCCCGAGATGGACGCCCGGGTCGAGGTCCCGGAGATCACGACCGCGTGCTGGGGTCTTCTCGACACCGACCCCGACGCCATGATGTGCGCGACCTCGCGGATGATCGTCAAACGTAAGGGCGCGAGCGCGCCAACCGTCCTGCCCTGCACTCTGCTGCCCTATGACCCGCAGTTCGAGTTGGGCGAACATCTTGCGGACGCCGATAGACGCGTCAGGCTCAATCATCCGCACTGCGCCAAGTTCTGTGTTTTGGGCGGCGGCTCATGCAGTGTCGCAGGGTGAGATCGGGCCGTACCACCGACCGCGGACCCCGAGACACGCTTGACGCCCATCGGGCGTCCGATTAAGACTCCGCCCGCGTGGTGATTTGGCTGATCAACTTGCGGCCACGTTAAATAAACGGCTAAAGAGGTCAAAACTCGGCCGTGTGCCGGGTTCTGTGTGTTTGGGGTAGCGGCGCCATGGCGGAGACGCGGAATCGTGACACGCGGGCCTGGCGGCAGCGCACGCGCCAGGTACGTGGCGGCACCGTCCGCTCGGGCTTCGGCGAAACCAGCGAGGCGCTCTACCTCACCTCCGGCTTCTGCTACGAGAATGCCGAGCAGGCGGCGGCACGTTTCGCCGGCGACGCCGATGGCTTCGTTTACTCGCGGTTCAGCAATCCCACCGTGAAGATGTTCCAGGACCGTATGGCGCTGATCGAAGGCGCCGCGGCCGGGTGCGCCACGGCCAGCGGCATGGCGGCGGTCAACGCGGCGATGATGTGCCAGCTCAAGGCCGGCGACCACGTCGTTGGCGCTCGCGCCCTGTTCGGCTCGTGCCGCTACATCCTTGATGAGGTGTTGCCGCGCTTTGGTGTCGAGGTGACCCTGGTCGATGGCACGGATATGGAGCAATGGCGCGCGGCGGTGCGAGAGAACACGGTATGCGCCTTCCTTGAGACGCCGACCAATCCCATGCTCGAGATCATCGATATCGCCGCGGTAGCCGAAATCTGTCACAGCGTCTCGGCCCGGTTGATCGTCGACAATGTGTTCGCCACCCCGATCCTGCAGCGACCGCTCGAGTTGGGGGCCGATGTCGTCGTCTATTCCGCGACCAAGCATATTGACGGGCAAGGGCGCTGCCTTGGCGGCGTTATCCTCGCCGACACCGAGTTCTGTGACGAGGTGTTGATACCGTATCTGCGTCACACCGGGCCGAGCTTGAGTCCCTTCAATGCTTGGGTGTTGCTCAAGGGCCTGGAGACGCTTGACCTTCGCGTCGAGCGCCATTGTCGCAACGCCGAGGAGATGGCTCGCTTCCTATCCACCCTCGACGGCATCGATGCTGTCATCCACCCGGATCTACCGAACCATCCCCAGCACGACCTGGTCAGCCGTCAGATGTCGGCGGGCGGCTCCATCGTCACGTTCAACGTCGATGGCGGCAAGGCGCGGGCGTTTCGTTTCCTCAATACGCTGAAACTGGTCGATATTTCGAACAATCTCGGCGACGCAAAAAGCCTGGTCACCCATCCGCTGACGACGACACATCAGCGCCTCGGGATCGAGGAATGCGCTCGTCTCGGCATCGCGGAGGGCACGGTGCGGCTGTCGGTCGGGATGGAGGATGTCGACGACATCAAGGACGATATCGTGGCGGCGCTCGCCGCCGCATGAGGATATTGCGACGCGCGCTCCTGGACATTGGGGGGCTGCCACCGCCATATTAGATGATCGGCGGTGGAGAGCGCGTAGCGCCCCGCGTTGTGGAGATGTCGCTATGTATAACGCCGCGACCAAGGGCATTGAGGTGACGGTGAAGCCGTTCTTTCTCGAAGACCAGTCGGCGCCCCAGGACGGGCACTTCGTGTGGGCCTATTGGGTTCGGATCGAGAATTGCGGCGGCGAGACGGTGCAGCTCCGTAACCGCTTCTGGAAGATTACCGATGGCCTTGGACGAATGCAGGAGGTACGCGGTGAGGGCGTCGTTGGCGAGCAGCCCGTCCTGAAGCCGGGAGAGGCCTTCGAATACACCAGCGGAACTCCCCTGGCGACGCCCTCGGGCATCATGGTGGGGACGTACGAGATGGAGACCGAAGACGGCGATCTCTTCGATGTCTCGATTCCGGCCTTCTCGCTCGATAGCCCCCACGAGGGCGCCAAGATCAATTGAAACGACGCGCGGCGGGCGAGTCAGCGGTCCGGCCGCCAAGGCGTTACGTAGATGGATGCCAAGGCGCACTAGATGGATGATGGCGTAAGCACGAGCAAGTCTGGCGCCGGCATGGACGACCCGCCCGAGCGCGCCGAGGTCGAGGCTGCGGTGCGGACGCTGTTGCGCTGGGCTGGCGATGATCCCGACCGCGAGGGCCTGGTGGAGACCCCGGCGCGAGTCGCGCGCGCGTGGGGAGAGTATTTCTCGGGCTACCACGAAGACCCGGTGGACATCCTGACGCGGACCTTCGAGGAGGTCGATGGCTACGACGAAATGATCGTGCTGCGCGACATTCGGCTTGAGAGTTTTTGCGAGCACCACATCGCGCCGATCATCGGGCGCGTGCATATTGCCTACCTGCCCGATCACAAGGTCGTCGGCATCAGCAAGCTTGCCCGTGTGGTGGAGACCTATGGGCGGCGTCTGCAGATTCAGGAGAAGCTGACGGCGCAGATCGCTGGCACCGTCGCCGAAGTGTTGCAGCCGAAAGGCGTCGCCGTTGTGGTCGAGGCTACCCACCACTGCATGACGACACGAGGGGTGCACAAGCCGGGCACGGTCATGGTCACCAGCAGCATGCACGGGGCGTTCCGCGACGACCCGACGACCCGGCGGGAGTTCCTAGCGATGATCGGTAATCCGGTTAGTCGCGTGAGCATGTAGGGAGCGGCGCGCCGTTCCGACGCACCGCGCTGCGGCGGCGGAGCGCCGCCAACCTTGATCGATTTTCGGCCCGTCCTATTCGTTCTCGGCATTCTGGTGTCGATGCTCGGCGTGGCGATGCTGGTGCCGGCCGCCGTCGACGTCCTCACGGGAAGCTCAAACTGGAAGGCGTTCGTGGGCTCCTGCGCCCTCGCGATCTTCCTCGGCGGCACCCTGATTCTCGCCAACCGGGGAAAGATCTCCGGCCTGAACACGCGCCAAACCTTTGTTATGACCACCGCGAGCTGGGTGGTGCTGGCCGCCGTCGCGGCATTGCCGCTCTACTTTGCCGACCTCGACCTGAGTTACACCGACGCTTTCTTCGAAGCCATGTCAGGCATCACGACCACCGGTTCAACCGTGATTGCCGGGCTGGATACGGCACCGCGTGGCCTGTTGATGTGGCGTGCATTGCTGCAATGGCTGGGCGGCATTGGCATCATCGTCATGGCCATCGCTATCTTGCCAATGCTGCGCGTCGGCGGTATGCAACTGTTCCGCACCGAAGCCTCGGACAGCACCGAGAAAGCGCTGCCCCGCGCCGCCCAGCTTGCCGTCTTCATCGGGCTCGTCTACCTGGGACTGACGACGATCTGCTTTCTCGCTCTCGTGGTGGCCGGAATGAGCGCCTTCGACGCCGTCGCGCACGCGATGACGACGATCGCCACCGGCGGCTTCTCGACCTCCGATCAGTCGGTCGGTCATTTCGACAACGCCGCGGTCGACTGGATCATCGTGACGTTCATGATTATCGGAAGTCTGCCCTTCGTACTGTATCTGGAAGCGGTTCGTCGCCGCCCCGGCCTGCTCGTTCGAGACAGCCAGGTGCACACCTTCCTCGCTATCCTGATCGTGGCGATTGTGGCCGTCGCCGGCTGGCAATGGCTGGATGGCGTCAACCCTGGGAGCGCGATTCGCTATTCGGCCTTCAACGTGATCTCGATCATCACGGGCACGGGGTATTCGACCGCCGACTACGGGCTGTGGGGCAGCTTCCCGGCCGCGGCCTTCTTGGTCTTCATGTTCATCGGCGGGTGCGCCGGCTCGACCTCGTGTGGCATCAAGGTGTTTCGCTATCAGGTGCTGTTCCAAACCGCGCGCCTGCAGGTCAACCGTGTCTGGCAGCCACATGCTGTCGTGGTTCCCAGCTACAACGGGCGCCCCATTCCCGATTCGGTGATGGATGCCGTGATGACCTTCGTGTTCGTCTTCGCCCTCATTTTTGGCGTCATGACGGCGGTCCTGACGCTGATGGGGCTCGACTTCCTGACCGCGATCTCGGGCGCCGGCGCGGCGATCGCCAATGTCGGGCCGGGTCTCGGCGATGTGATCGGACCCAACGGCACGTTCGCGCCGCTGCCGGACGCGGCGAAGTGGTTGCTGGCGGCGGGGATGCTCCTCGGACGGCTCGAACTCCTTACGGTGCTGGTGCTGTTCACCCCCGCCTTCTGGCGCGGCTGAGCGCCACGCGTCACTCAGCCGCGGCGACAGCGGCGCTGGCTCGGCGGCGCATCAGCCGCTTCACATCCTCCTGAATGCCGACGAGCGCCGGGATCAGCACGAGCACCAGCAGCGTGGCCAGCGCCAGTCCAAAGACGATTGTGATGGCCATCGGGATGAGGAACCGCGCCTGCAAGCTGGTCTCGAACATTAGCGGCAGAAGCCCGCCGATGGTCGTCAGCGAGGTCAGCAGAACCGCCCGCAAGCGATCGCTGGCGCCGCCGACGATGGCCGCGTGCGCGGGCTGGCCGCCGTCGATACGCTCCTCGATCGTGCGGACCAGGATAATCGAGTCGTTAACCAGGATCCCGGCCAGGCCCAAGAGAGCGATGAGGCTGAGGATGGTCAGGTTGTAGCCCATCACGAGGTGTCCGAGAATCGCGCCGACGAAGCCAAACGGGATGATGGCCATGACGACGAACGGCCGGCTGTAGCTGGCGAAGACCCAGGCCAGAATGATGTAGATGGACACCAATGCGATGATGGCGCCGGTCCGCATGTCGGCGAGCGTGCGCTGCTGTTCTTCGGCTTTGCCCGCGAAATCTATCGCGATACCGAACCGCGCGGCGATCTCTGGCACCACCGTGCGGCTCAGGGTGGCGAGCACTTCGTTGTTGGTCGTTGTCGTCTCGTCGACTTCAGCCGTAACCGCCACCTCGCGGACGCCATCCTCGCGGCGAACGCGGGCGAATCCCCGTGTCTCGCGCACCTGGACCAGCTCGGACAGCGCGACCTCGGCGCCGCCCGGCCCGCGCACGTAGAGGTCGCGCAGCGTCCCGGCGCCAACCGCGCCGCGCGGGTATTGAACCCGCACCACCACCTCCTCGTCGCCGCGCGCGAAGCGCTTGGCGATGCGGCCCTCGAAGGCATCGCGCACTTGGCGCCCGACGCTCTCGGTGGTGAAGCCCAAGGCGCGCCCCTTGGTGGTGAGGCTGAGTTCCACCTCTTGCTTGCCGTAGGGCAAATCATCCTCGATATCGCTGACCCCGGGTATCTCGCGCAGGGCATCACGCACGGCCAGCGCCGCCTCCTTCAGTACGGCGGTCGAGCCGCCGCTCAACCGAACATCGATCTCGCGGCCCGGCGGGCCTCCCTGCCGCTCGTTCAGCGATATCCGTTCGACTCCGGCGAGCGGCACGATTTCGTCGCGCCAAGCTTCGATGAACTCGGGCGTTCGTATTGAGCGGCTGTCCGAGGGCACGAGCTCGACATGAACGCCACCAAGGTGATCGCCCTTGACCGACTGAAACGCCTCCGCCTGACTGCGGCCGACCTTGCCGAAGCTCATGACCACCAGACCGCCCGCCCCGCCGGTCAGCTTCGCTTCGGCGACCTCGAGGGCGCGCTCCAACTCGGCGATCATCCGTTCGGTCTCGCTGCGTGGCGTGCCGGGCGCATAAAGGATGTTCGCGAAAACGACATCGGCCTCGGGCGAGGGGAAGAAGTTGAAGGCGAGGCGGCCGCCCACCACCAAGCCCACGCTGACGACAAGGCAGCCGACGGCGAGGCTTAGAGTCAGGTAGCGCCACCGTAGGGCCGCGGCCACCGCAGCCGCGAAGACGCCGTCGCGGAACCGCCCGAAGCGATCGTCGAACCAGCGCCGGAAGCGCGACTCAGGCCCGCCGCCCCGCCGCATCGCGTCGCGGACATGTGCCGGCAGGATCAGAAAGCTCTCCGCCAGGCTGGCCACGAGCACGGCGACAACCACATAGGGAATCGCGGCGATGATCTGGCCGATCACGTCGCCGATCATGAGAATCGGCAGAAAGGCGGCGATGGTGGTGAGCGACGCTGCGGTCACCGGCGCGAGCATCTTGAGCGCGCCCCCCTCGGCCGCGGCCAGCGGACCCAAACCCCGCGTCCGCAGCGTCGCGCTGTGCTCGCCGACCACGATCGCGTCGTCAACAATGATGCCAAGGGTCATGATGAGCGCGAACAAGCTCACCATGTTGATCGACTGACCGCTCGCCAGCATCGCCGCCATGGTCGCCATCAGCGCGATCGGGATTCCCGCCGCCACCCAAAACGCGAGGCGGCCGCTCAAAAAAATGAACAAAACCACCAGCACCAGCGCCAGACCGCTGGCGCCGTTGCGCAACAGCAGGTTGATGCGGTCGCTAATGAGCGCGGCCTGGACATCGTAGTGCTCGAAGCGCAGATCAGGCGGCAGCGTCGGGCGAACGCGCTCGACGTAGTCGTTGACAAGACGCGCTTGTTCGAGAGCGTCGGCGGAGGCGGAGCGCTGGATATGCAGCTCGATGGCGCCCAAGCCGCCGCGAACTGCGATCTCGTCGTCCTCCTTGAAGGTGTCGGTCACGCGCGCGATATCGCGCAGGAAAATCTTCTCGCCGGTCTCCAGCGCGCGCACCTCGATGGCTCCGACCGCGGCCGCGTCCGTCGCGAGCCCGAGGCTGCGGATCTGTTTCTCGAAGCTACCCTCCATCGTGCCAAGCGGCAGGTCTTGTGAACTGTCCGCGATGCGGGCGCCAACATCGGCGAGCGTAAGGTCCAGCCGGCGCAGGGTTTCGGGCGCGATCTCGACCCAGATTTCCTCTTCGCGAGCGCCGAACATCTCGACCTGATCGACACCGATCGACAGCAAGTCATCGCGCAGGCGTTTAGCCAGCTTCTTGAGCGCCGCCTCGGGTATCGGACCCGATATGACCAGGCGCGAGATCGTGTCGTAGCGGACGATGCGTCGAACGATCGGGCGCTCGGCGTCTTCGGGGAAGGTCGTGATCTGACCCACCGCCGATTCGACGTCGGACAACGCCGATTGCATGTTGGTGCCGGCCTCGAACTCGACCAACACGGTGCCGCTCCCCTCAACGGCGAACGAAACCACTTTCTTGACCGAGTCGAGGAAACGAACCTCGGGCTCGACCGCGGCGACGATGTTGGCTTCGACATCCTCGGCGCTAGCGCCCGGCCACACCAGTGTCACGGAAACGAAGTCGATGCCGAAATCGGGGAAAAACTGCGTGTTCAGACGCGTAATCGAGAACAAGCCGATCACGATGGCAAGTCCCGCCAGCAGGTTCGCCGCGTTGCGGTGGCGGACGAAGAGTCCGATCAGCCCGGTCGGCGACATCAGGGAACCTCGACCTTAAGCCCCGGCGCGAGCTCGGTCAGACGGGTGGTCAGCACCCGCTCGCCCGGTTGCACGTCGCCGCGCACCAGTACGTCCTCGCCGTCATACGCGGCCACCTCGACTTGGCGCGGTCGCAGACGTCCGTCAACGATGGCGTAGACGATATCGCCATGAAGTGCGCTCTCGGGTAAGCGAACCACTTGGCGATAGCGGCGATCGGCAAGCTCCACCTCAACGAACGCCCCCGGTCGGAGCGCGGTCTCGAGCCCGCCGTCGACCAGCCGCGCATACAGATCGACGCCGCCGCTCGCCGCGTCGATGCGCGCGCCGCTGCGCTTGAGCACCGCGTCCACGGTGATCGTCGTCGATCCCGCACGCCATATGACCCTTGCCGGTCGCCCGACGATCGGCCCTTCCGTCAAGAGGCGCCCAAACTGCGCGTCCGATACGTGAATTCGCGCCTCAAGCTCGTCGGCGACGACCAGCCGCGCCACCCGTTCGCCGACCCCGAGTCGCTGGCCGATCGCCGCCCGCGCCTCTAGCAGGAAGCCGGCGAACGGCGCCTTCATGCGGGTGCGCTCCAGGTCGCGCCGCGCGCGCCGAACGGCGACCGCGAACTGATCGATGACCGCGCTTTGCTGCGCCAGCTTGGCGGTCATCGTGTCGATCGCCTTGTGCCGCATGAGCACCTGCTGGCGCTGGCGGCTGAGAGCGATAGCCGCGTTATCAACGACTTTTTCGGAGACGTTGCCAGCCGGCCGCAAAGCCTCGGCGCGGGCCAGATCGCGCTCGTACATGCGCTGCTGTTCGAGATCGCTGTCCAGCGCCCACACCTCCATCTCCTGGCTCGCCAGATACTCGTCCAGGCGGGCCTCCGCCTCCGCGTGGCGCGCCATACCCTCATCGAGCGTTGCCTGATAGTCGAAGGAGTCGATCGCTACGAGCAGATCGCCGGCGCGAACGATACCGCCTTCCATCAGCATCTCGCTGACCTCGACGATCGGGCCGGCCACCAGCGCCCGCAGGTCGACCTCGCGCCCGCTGACGATCTCGCCGAACACTTGAAGACTCGGCTGCCAGTCGTCGACCACGACCTCGACCGCCGCCACCGGCCATACACGTTCGCCCGGATCGGTCCGGGCGAGATTCGGTTTCGTCGCTTCAAGCCAGCTGAAGACCGCGATCGCGGCCCCAATCACCACCAGGGGTAGGACAATGCGGAGCGCTCGCCTAGGCATGCGCCTGCCTCAGGCTCCCGACGCCGTGCCGACCGGATGGGGCAGGCCGAGCGCAGCTAGCACCGCCCGACCCACCGTGTCGGTGACGATTTCCAGGCGCTCGTTGCTGACCTCGGCCCAACCCAGCCGCGCCAACACCACCGGCCGACCGATCCCGAACATCAGACATTGCCCGATGATGGCATGGGCCAGAATCTTGGCCTCGGCCGCGGCTGGATCGCCGCCCCGCGCCGCGGCGACAAGCTCGCAAATGGCGTCCTGCAACGGGGTGACATGCCCCGACAGGACCCGATCGAAGGCGAACGTGGGCTGCATGACTTCGCGCAGCATCAGTTGGAAGCGCGCCTGCGGAAACCGGTCGGACAGCTGCATCGCGATCAGACGGCGCACCAGAGCCAGTGCCACGGCGCCAAGCCGCCCGCGGTCGCCGGCCGCCGCCGCAATGCCCTGCCGTAGCTCCCCCATGAGGGCGCGCCGCAGCGGTTCGGTGTCGGAGATCAGGCGCTCTATGACGGCGCGATAGAGGCCCTTCTTGCCCTCGAAGTGGTAGGTGATGGCCGACAGATTCACCCCCGCCGCCCGCGTGAGTGCGCGCGTCGACACCGAGTTGTAGCCTTGCTCGGCAAACAGGTGCGTGGCGGCCTCCAACAAGCGCTCAGCCGCGCCTGCGGTGCCCGCTCGCGCTTGCGTCTCGGTCGCGGTCATCGGTATCAGCCTAGCACTCCGGGGGTTCAATCAAACGTTTGAACTCAATGCGCGGTCTCGTTGCGGGAAGTCAAGGCCCGTATGGGTCAGCGAGGCGCGTATGGGGTCTGGACCGGGCTGGCGCGGCTCACTAAGGTGCCGCCACCTTCACCCATCAGGGGCCGCCATGCCGGGCCACACCTATAGCGCGATCGAGATGATCGAGCGCCTCGTCGGCTTCGATACGACCAGCCGCGATTCCAATCTGGACCTGATTCACTTCGTCGCCGACTACCTATCCGGCCACGGTGTCGCATCGGAAATCATCCACGACGACACCGGCAAAAAGGCCAATCTTCACGCCCTGGTGGGGCCGGAGCGCGACGGCGGCGTCGTACTCTCGGGCCACACCGATGTGGTCCCGGTCGACGGACAGGATTGGGAGTCCGATCCCTTCACGGTGCGAGCGGCCGACGACCGGCTCTACGGCCGTGGCACCTCCGACATGAAGAGTTTCATCGCTATCGGGCTTGCCATGGTGCCCCGACTGGTCGAGCGCAAACTCAGCATCCCGATCCATTTCGCGCTTTCCTACGACGAAGAGGTGGGTTGCCACGGGATCCACGGGCTGGTGCCCAGGCTCGCCGCCACCGCCACCAAGCCAGCCGTCTGCATTGTCGGCGAACCGACCGAGATGAAGGTGGTCAACGCGCACAAAGGCGTCCGCGTCATCGCCACCCGGTTGCGCGGCTTCGAGGCGCATTCGAGCGCCACCCACATCGGCGTCAGCGCCGTGATGTACGCCGCCGAGCTGATCGGCTGTCTCAACCGCATCGCCGAGGACTTAAAGGGTCGCGCCGACCCCAACAGCCGTTTCGAGCCGCCCTACACCACCCTCAACGTCGGCGCGATTCAAGGCGGCACCGCCGTCAACATCATCGCCAAGGACTGCGAGTTCTTTTGGGAGCACCGCATCATCCCCGGGACCGATGAGAACGAGGTCCTCAACCGCTTCCGCGACTACGCCATGAACGAGGTGCTGCCACGCATGAAGGCGGTCTCGGCCGACGCCGGCATCACCATCGATGAGATGGCCCACGTGCGGCCGCTGGTGCCCGAGGATGACTCGCCGGCCGAGACGCTAGTGTTGGCGCTGACCCGCAGCAATCAGACCTACGCGGTCGCCTACGGGACCGAGGGGGGCATTATCCAAGGCGACGCCGGCGTCCCGACGGTGATCTGCGGACCCGGCAGCATCATGCAAGCGCACAAGCCGAACGAGTTCATCGCACTCAGCGAGATCAAGGCCTGCGAGGTGTTCATGGATCGGCTCTTGGATCATTGCGGGAGCTGAATGATCCTCGACGACGGAGTTCTCGATCCGCTGAGGGAACCGGCGATTTAGCCCAAACACCACGCCAGAATGCCCTTTTGGGCGTGCAGGCGGTTTTCGGCTTCGTCCCAGACCAGCGAATGCGGGCCGTCGATCACGGCGTCGGTGACTTCCTCGCCGCGGTGGGCCGGCAAGCAATGCATGAAAACGGCCTCTGCCTTGGCCCGTGCCATCAGGCGTTCGTCGACGCGGTAGGGCGCGAGCAGATTGTGCTGGCCCTCACTGCCCGTGCTGCTCATCGACACCCAGGCGTCGGTCACCACGCAATCGGCCCCCGCCACGGCCTCGTCGGGGTCTTCGGTGATGAGGATATGCGCACCTTCCGACCGCGCCCAATCGACGTAACTGGCGGGCGGCAAGAGCGCCGTGGGACAAGCGATACGTAGCTCGAAGGCGAAACGCACCGCCGCGTGCACCCAAGTCGCTGCCATGTTGTTGCCGTCACCGCACCAGGCGATCGTGCGACCAGCGATCGGGCCGCGATGCTCCTCGAACGTCATCACGTCGGCCATCAGCTGACAAGGATGGGTGCGGTCGGTCAGCCCGTTGATGACCGGCACGTCGGCGTGTTCGGCGAGCTCGGCGAGCGCATCGTGGCCAGCGGCCCGGAGCATGATGGCATCGACATAGCGCGACAGCACCCGAGCGGTATCGCCGATCGTTTCGCCGCGCCCGAGTTGGAGATCCTCTTGGTTGAGGATGATGGTCGCACCGCCCAACTCGCGCATGCCCACGTCGAACGAGACCCGGGTGCGAGTCGATGGCCGCTGAAAGATCATCGCCAGGACGAGACCGGCGAGCAGCCCGCTATAGGGACCGCCGGCGGCGCCGCCCCGACTACGCGCCTGTTTTATCTCCACCGCACGATCGAGAATGCCGCGCAATGCCGTTTCGTCGAGCCCGTCAAGGTCGAGAAAGTGACGCGGCGCAACCATCACGCGAGCTCGGCGCAAACTCGGTGGAGGATGTCCATCGCCTCCTCGATGTGGCTCTCCTCAAGGTTCAGCGGTGGCAGCAGGCGCACGACGTTGTCGGCGGCGATCACCACCAACAGCCCCTCGCGCCGCGCCGCCTCGATCAAATCGGTGTTGGGGACCGAGCATTTGAGGCCGAGCATCAGGCCGCGCCCGCGCACCTCCTCGATCACGCCCGTATTGCTCCGCGCCAGCGTCTCGAGGCGCTCGCGAAGCTGAGCCGCCCGCGCCTCGACCTGGTTGAGGAATCCATCCGCCAGCATCAGGTCGAGAACCGCGTTGCCGACCGCACAGGCCAACGGATTGCCGCCGAAGGTCGAGCCATGGGTGCCCGCGACCATGCCGACCGCCGCTTTCTCGGTGGCCAGACATGCGCCGATCGGGAAGCCCGCGCCCAGGGCCTTGGCGCTCGCCATGACATCGGGGGTGACGCCCTCCCATTCGTGGGCGAACAAACGGCCGGTGCGGCCCATCCCGCATTGCACCTCATCGAAGAACAGCAGCAAGCCATGCTCGTCAGCGAGTTGGCGCAAGGCCTTGAGAAAGCCGTCGGGTGCGACGTTGATGCCGGTCTCGCCCTGAATGGGCTCGATTAGAATGCCCGCCGTTGCCGGGCCGACAGCGGCCCGCGCCGCCTCGATATCGCCGAACGGCACCTGGTCGAAGCCGTCGAGAAGCGGCCCGAATCCGGCGATGTGTTTGGCTTGCATGCCCGCCGAGATGGTGGCCAGCGTGCGGCCATGGAACGCACCCTCGAAAGTGATGATGCGAAAACGCCCGGGCTGACCCGTCTCGTCATGGTATTTGCGGATCAGCTTGATTCCGCACTCCAGCGCCTCGGCGCCCGAGTTGCCGAAGAATACGGTGTCGGCGAACGTTGCGTCGACCAGCCGCTCCCCCAACCGCTCTTGCTCGGCGATGCGATACAGATTGGAGACATGCCACGGGCGCTCCGCCTGGCCCGTGAGCGCCGCGACGATATGGGGATGGCCATGGCCAAAGGCGGTGACCGCGATGCCCGACCCGAAATCGAGGTAGCGCCTTCCGTCACTGTCGAACAGGTGGGCGCCCTGGCCTCGCTCGAAGGTGAGGTCGATGCGCGCATACGTCGGCATCGTGGCAGGGATCACAACAAATACTCCCGCTGAGGCCGGGCCAGCGCCCGGTCAGGTTAACCAGTGTCAGGTGAAGCGAAAAAGGCGCGGAGTATGAGAAGGGCCCGGATCGATGTCAATCGGCCACGTCGGCCGCGCCGGTCTATGTTTTCAGCTTGTAGCCGCAGGCAAAGAACTGATGGCACACCACCGCCAGCGCGATATTGATCCCCGCGATCACGATAACGCCGGCCAAGACCGAGCCATCGGCCCGGCCAATAAAGCCATAACGCAGGCCGTCGATCAGATAGAAGAACGGGTTGACGTGGCTGATCACGTAGAAAATGCTGGGCAGGCGCTCCACCGAGTAGAACGTGCCGGAGAGGAACACGAGCGGCATGACGACGAAGTTAGTGACCGCCGCCAGGAAATCGAATTTTTCGGCCCATATGGCGACGATAATGCCGAACAGCGACATCATCGTCGCGGCGCCGAACGCGAAATATAGTATGGCGAGCGGAGAGTGGATCGGCAGCGGCTCGAAAAAGGCCATGACGATGGCCATCGCCCCGCCCACCGTGACTCCGACGAGAATACCGCGCGTGATCCCGCCGCCAGCATAGCCTAGCATCAACTCGGCGGCGCTCAGCGGCGGCATCAACACATCGACGATACAGCCCTGAACCTTGGCGATCATGATCGACGATGTGGTGTTGGCGAAGGCGTTCTGCGTGATCGCCATCATGATCAGACCGGGCGCCAGAAAAACCAGGAATGGCACCCCCTCGATGCCCCGGCCGGTGCCCCCGAACGCAACGCTAAAGACCAAGAGAAACAGCAACGAGGTGACCAGCGGCGCCAGCAATGTCTGCGTGAATACCTTGCTGAACCGCTCCACTTCCTTGAAGTAGAGCGTTTTGAGGCCGAGCCAATTAACCGCGCCAAACCGTCGAACCCGCATATGCGTTTCAGGGTCGCCGATGGCGGGCGCGATCAACGGTTGATCCCCCCGACGCGATGACGCCGCACCATCAGGCATGTCGGGCCACTGCGATCGACCAGTGAGCGCTTCTTATTGCCGTCGCGGTGACCACAAGGCGATTCCCTCAGCGAGAAGTTGTGAGGCGAGCGCGTTAAGGCTGACGCCCTCCGCCCCTGCCCGTTCAGCCAGACGTCAGTGCAAGGTCTTCGAAACCCGCATCACCCACCGGCCACTATAGCGATCGCCGCCACCCGGAGGCGGCACCGTATCATCGAACTCCCGCGCGGTGGCGATCCAGGCTGAGATCGCATCTTCAACATTGTGTATGGCCTCCTCCCGCGTTTGCCCATCGGCGATGCAGCCTGGAAGGTCCGGCACTTCGGCGAGCCATCCACCACCCTCAGCCTTGGCAAGCGGGCTGAGGCGCACTGGATACTCGGGCTGGGGCGTCTCCCGCTGACGCAATTTGACTCGCCCATCCTCTATCTCGAACAGATGATCGTACTTCCGCGCACGCAGGCGCACCTGACTGGCCTTCACGCCAGAGCGGTCGCGCTTCCGGTAGCGCCGCCTCCTATTCACCTGATCGGCCAGGTCCGATAGTGAGAGCCCCGCCGGGTGTCCCCGCAGGATATCCGCCAACTCCACATGCAAGGTGATCCGCTCGCCGGCGCTCATTCATCTTCCTCCCCGATGGCGTCGATCATGCCGACGAACCGCCTGACATAGACGGGCTTGATGGGCCGGCGTGCCGGAACCGCGAACTCGTGCCCGCCGCCATGCCGAAGCGTGACGTGGCTCGTGCCGAGTTATCGGTAATCGATGCCGAAACGCTCGGCGATCGTCTTGAACTGCTCCATCGTGTAGTCGCCGCGAGGATTGGTCCGCATTCTCGCCAATAGCTTGGCTGCGGCCGCCACAAATTCTAGATACCGCCAGTAGTATCAGAATTCAACCGTAGCGGTTTTCATCCGCCTCCCGTGGTTCCACGCTGATTCGGGCGGCTGGCGCCATCCCCTGTTTGTCGACCCCAAAGTAGACGGTCCGGTGTGGGAACGGTATTTCAATGCCGAGTTCGTCGAACTTCATCTTCATGCGGCGGTTGAACTCCCGTCCCACCGACCATTGCTCGATCGGCGTGGTGGTGAGCCGGGCCTTGACGATAACAGCCGAGTCCTCGAACCGATCGACGCCGAGGATCTCGATCGGTGCGATCATCCTCGCGGCGTATTCGGGATCGGCGCGCATCTCCGCATCGATGGCTTTCAGCACCTCGACGACCTCGTCGGTGTTCTCTTGGTAGGCAACTCCCACATCGAGCACATAGCGCGAGTACTCCTTGGTCATGTTGGTCAGCGTGCCGACGGCGCTGAACGGCACGATATGGACGTTGCCGGCGAGATCGCGCATGACGATGGTGCGGACCGTAAGTTTTTCCACAAGGCCACCCTGGCCGTTGATGATCGCGACATCGCCGACCTTGACTTGGTCCTCAAACAGGATGAAGGCCCCGGTGATGACATCCTTGACCAGCGTTTGAGCACCGAAGCCGACCGCCAGGCCGATCACCCCAGCGCCCGCCAGCAGTGGTGCAATGTTGATGCCGAGAGAGGACAGCACCGACAGGGTCGCCACCGTGGCGATGACCACCAACAGCGCGTTCCTGACCAACGGCAGAAGAGTTCGGGCCCGGGCGCTGCGTTCGACCCGGGTGCCATCAGCCGCAGTGTGGCTCTCGAGGTAGCGGGTTATGAAACCGCTCGACCACTCCCACGCGATGGCGGCGATCAGGACCACCACGGCGATCTGAAGCGCGCTCGCCAGGAGGCCGCGACCGATCTCGCCGCCGAGCCAGTCGAAGATCGCGATCGACCACGCCTGGGCGATCAAGAGCGCCGCTACCACGTAGATCGCGCCCTCGAACACCTTGCGCACCGTGGCGATGTAGGCGTTCGCGCGCGCCTTGAGATGCGGGAACCGGGCGGTGAGCGCATCGCCGATGGCGAAGTGGCGCTCGGCTCCCTGTCGGACCAGCACCAGCGCCAAGCGGGCCAACACCACAATGACCACCGACAGTGCGGTGGCTCGGGCGATGAACCCGAAGCCCCCTTCCACGCCTAATAACCACACCGTGTATGTAGCTACCAGATAGGTGATGGCCAGGATATGCCAGACGTCGGCGAGCCGATCGCGCACCACTTGAACGCCGGGGATGGCGGCCACGCCGTCGCCCCTGATCGCGACGGCGACCGAACGCCGGATTTGCAGGATGAAAACGAGAACGAGACCGGCCTCGGCAAGGCCAGCGACTTTGACGAATGCACCCAGACCGGTCGGTGGCAATCCCAGCGCCTCCAAAGCCTCGGCCAGGAAATAGCCATAGATCGGAATCACGAGAAGGCGGCGGACCCAGATGAAGGCATAGGCCGCGTCCTCGTCGGCGAGAGCGACGATGCGCATGGTCGGTAGGGTCGGTCGCAGGATCAGCCGAGCCACCGCACGGGCGGCGGTCGAGAACGCGATGGCGTGAACGATGGCGAGGGCGACGAGGCGCGCCGCCGGCTCCGGCTGGACCAGCGCAAGAGCGAGGAGGGCGGCGCCATAGAAGGCGGCCACCGGCACCAGTTCGAGAAGCCCGTGGGCGACCAGAATCGGCACCCGTATCCACGGGCTCGGCGCCTGCCGCCGCTCGAACGCGCGCCGCGGCGTCGTCAGCGCGGCCCGCACCAGCCAGCGGACAACGAGACCGGCCGCCACCGCCGCCACCACCTTCGCCAGCAAGGCCAGCCAGAAGTCGCGCCGCTCGGCCGTGCCGACTTGGCGCGCCGCCCAGGTCGCCAAGCCGCTCAGACCATCGCCATTCGCGATGGCGGCCCCAAGCGCTGTTTAGGCGGCCCCGAGCCGCGCCGACAGGGTGTCGAGAACGGCCGCCATTCCGGTCGGTTCGGGGGTGAGCGTTTGCTCGGCTTGGGCCTGGCCCAGCGTCCGTAGTTGCCGCAGGAAGGTCTCCCGCTCCTGCTCGTTTTCGAGCATCTCCACGAGCGATTCGAGCCGCTCCGCATCGAGCGGCGCCGAATCCTGGGCACCTGCCGGGCCCGCGACGCCCACAACGAGCGCGACGGCTATCACCATGGCGCGCGCTACAGTCATCGTAGGGGCGAACCAGATCATCCCGACGAAGGACTCAGCGCACCGTCACGAGGGGGGGGAGGTCCGCGCGCGAACGAAGGCCGCCATGTGAAACGCCGCTTGCGCCGAGCTGTATCGATAGTCGCCGCCGATCGGGCAGGCGCGGCGGGCCTGGCAGCCAAGGTTCGCGCATTCCGCGCCCCGCGGCGACTGTATGTGACCGACACAGGCGCCCACGTCGTAGGCCGGCGAGCCGGTCTCCCCACCCGCCGTGAAGGCGGATACGGGGCAGTTGGTAAGACACGGTCGATCACGGCAGCTGTCGCAGGGGCTCGAGCGCTCGGAGTCGCCAGGCAGATCGATGGCGCGCGAGAAGGCAAGCGCGCCGCAGTACGAGAAGGCAAGCGCGCCGCAGTAGGCGTGCCACAAGCCGTAGTCCCCGTAGATCAACGTGCCAAGCGGCGAGCTGTGCACCGATTCGGCCTTCAGGGCCCAGCGCTGGAAGGGATGGTGGGGAGCCCCACCGAACGGGAAGAGCGCCAGGGCGTCGAAGCGAGCGGCGATTCGGCCGATGACTTCGCGCGACCAGTCATCGAGCGGATGGGGACCTCGATAGCGACCGCGAACAGCACTGAATTGGCGCCACACCGCCGGTCCCGCGTCGCCAGCATCTTCTCCTTCGTGACGGGCACCTTGGCCGGTGTCGTCTTCGCGGCCTGTGTCATGTCCTCGCTCCTTTATCTGTGGCGGGGTGTACGTCCCGTTGGGATTCGGATGCGCCACCGAGGTTACCACGAGGCGGCGGCCGCCCAGAAGCCCGCCGGCCAAATGCGCGGCACCAGGGTTTGCCCTTACACGGTCCTCCCCGTGGAGACTTCGCACACCAGGATATTATGATAGAGTACGGCGTGTCGCGGGCTTGGGTCCTAGCAGCCTGTCGGACTGAGGTCCACGAGAATGGGTGT
>CBDDBU010000006.1:0-61319 GCA_965226045.1 Alphaproteobacteria bacterium | reverse complement strand
GGGAGATTCTGTCAATGACACGTAAAGATGTCCGGATTAGGTAGCACATTAAATGTCCGCTGCTGTTGTTGGGCCTGTGGGGAAGTGGGAAGGCGCGGAGCGGCTTGCCACTTTCCCACAGGCTTGGTCGCCGAGCGGATTTAGGCGGCCCGTAAGCTTGACTTGTCGGTTTCGAGGTTGCCCTCCTGATCGTAGCGTCCGAGGCATCTGGGGCCGTGGAAGACAGCGAGCGTGCCGTCGGGATATTCATGGACGCGGACGCTGGCTTGACGAAGTGCCGGCGGTGGGACTGTTCGGGGATCTGCAGGAGCAGCCCGTGATAGCGCACGGTGTTGTCGTTCTGGACCTGACGGGCTTCCTGGATTGAAAGGATGTCGGTGAGCTCGGGCCCGAGGTAGGCGACGAAGGCGGAGCCTGGCTCGGCTGCCGGCACGGCGAATTGGGCGTTGAAGGCCAGCAGGAAGACCTCGCGGATGTAGCGGTTGGCCGCCTCGATGTCGCTGATCCCGGCCAGTCTGAGCTCTTGCGGCAGACGGTTCTGGAGCGTGCCGAAGAGCCGCTCGACCCGCCCCCGGGCCTGTGGCGAATAGGAGGGGATGTGCTCGATGCCGAGCTGCGAGAGCGCCCGCCCGACCTGCGTCGGCCGCTCCTTGTCGACCTTACCGCCGGCCTTCGGCGTCACGAAGTAATGGCTCCCCCGGTCGGTGTAGAAGCTGCAGAACAGACCCTTCGCCTCGATCGTCTCCTGGAGCCCCCGGAAGCTCGAGTGCGTGCTTTCCTCCTCCACCAGAAAAGCCGAATAGACCTCGCTCGTGGCATCGTCCATGCTCGCCACCAGGTCCAGCTCTCGGTCCAACGCCGCAAGCCAGCGGAAGGGCGAGGCGTCCTGGAACACCAGCATGCCGGGAAGCGGCCGCCTGGGCCGCCGCCGGCGGTGCACCCCGCGGCGCTTCGCCGGCTTCACCAGACCCGCCCGCTGAAGCTGAAGCTTGGTCCAGGTGTAGCCGTAGGCGAAGCCATGATCGCACACCAGGTGCTCGTGAAAGTGCTTCGTCGTGAAGTCCCAATAGCGCGTCCGGTACTGCTCCAGCAGCCACTCAATCTGGTCCACTGGCGCCCGCCGACCAGAGGCTCGGCCGCGGCGCCGGTCGATCAGGCCCTCCGCCCCCTCAGCCTCGTAACGATCCCGAAGCCGGCGAAAGTGACGTTCGCTCATCCCCAACACCTCCGCCGCCTCCAAACAACTCAACCGGCCACTGCCATACCGACCAAGCGCCTCGACAATCCGAGCCACTCTGACCTCCGGTAGCATCCGACCTCCCCGGTTTCAAATCGTTCCAAAAACCGGACAGATCGTCTGCTACCTAACCCGGACATATCATCTGCTACTGACAGGCCGCGGGAGATTCTCGATGCGCCGTCTCAGTTCGCGAACAGCCGGGGCGATTGTCTCTCGTGGCGCATCATCGCGATGTCGGCCTGGGGGCTGAACGACGACAGCCGCGCGGGCGGCGGCGTTTCGAGGAGCCGGGCCAGCGTTGGACGGAGGCCCGCCAGAATGCGCTGCGCGTCCAGGTGGCCGACGATGCCGAGCCTCAAGCCGGCGCCGACCAGACCCGTCGCCAGTGCATGCGCCGACACCGCCGCCGCCCCGCCCTCGGTGAGGCCAGCGGCGCCCAGCACCAGCCCCTGGACCACGGCGAGGTGACCCACGGCCCGGAGCTGGGCCACATCGCGGTCGTCCAAAACCCGCTCGCGATAGGCCGCCGCCCGGCCGCCGCCCAGGCGCGCGTGTACACCGAGCAACGCCGCGCCGGCGCGCCGCGAGCCCGAGCGCAGCTCGGCCGGCAGCGCCAACGCCTCGAGCTCGCCGTCCACCGCCGCCACCGCGTCGAGGTCATCGCCGGCACGATGGGCCCACGCCAGCGCCGGGTGATCGCAGCACGCCCAGCGCTGTTCGACCTGCCCGCGCACGAACCGCGACAACGTCTCGGCCGTGGTGACCGCGCCGTCGGCATGCAGTGTCTCGAGCCCCCAGGAAAATGAGATCGCGCCGCTCGGGAAGAACGAATCGCCGTGCTGCAGGACCGCCAGCAGGTCGGCTGCGTCAGCCATCGCGCTCCACCTTGCGCACCCGCCCATCGTCGAGGAACGGCTGGACGCGATCGAGATAGGCCTGTTCGGGCCCCTCGCGCGCGACCAGCAGCACCTCGCCCTCGAAGCGCACCCGCCAGTGCAGGTTGCCGGCGTGGTAGCCAAGCTCCAGCGCGGCCGCCGCGTGGGCGGGCTGGAGCGCGAGCCAGTCCTCTTCCTTCATCCGGACGACGATGGCGCGCTCGTCCTCGATCAGCAGCACCGCCCCCTCGCCGAGGCGCTCGCTGCGCGCGAGACTGATCACGCATTCGGTGCCCTTGTCGGTGACCGCGCGCAGGCGGTGGCGCAGGGTGTCATCGCGGTCGAGCAGCAAGTACTCGATGGCGCCGCGATGGCCCAGCCCATGCAGCGGCTCGGCGAGCGCCGCATCGCTAGCAAACCCGACAATGCCATTCAACCGCAACATGGGCCGAGCATAGCATCGTCGCCGGCCCGCGATGTTATGCTCGGGCCCCGGCGTGGGCCGGGCGTGGGCCGGACGGGGCAGGCATGAGCGAAGCGGCGGCCATCACCGACCGACGGATCGAGATCCTGTTCTCGGCCGCCGAGATCGAGGCGCAGGTTCACCGGCTCGCCACCGAGATCGCCGCCGCGATCGGCGAGGACGTGCTGCTCGCCGCTATCCTCAAGGGTAGCTTCGTGTTCGCGGCCGATCTGATCCGCGCCCTCCACCACGCCGGTATGCGGCCCCAGATCGACTTCATGACCCTCGCAAGTTAACGGGCGAGCACCACGAGTTCGGGCGCCGTCGCCGTCACCCGCGACCTCGCCGACCGCATCGCGGGGCGCTCTGTCCTGCTGATCGACGACATTCTTGAATCCGGCCGCACCGTGGCTTTCGCGCGACCGCCTATTTTCCCGCGGCGCGGCGCGAGTCGAGCTTTGCGTACTGCTCGACAAGCGCGGCAAACGTGAGACTGATATCGAGGCCGATTTCGTCGGCTTCGACTGCCCCGACCGCTTCGTCGTCGGCTACGGCCTCGACTATGCGCACTATTTCCGCGAACTCCCCTTCATCGGCTACCTCGAGAGCGATTAGCGGGCGAACGGATCTAGAGCTGCCAGCGGCGCATGGGGTTGGGTAGCTCGAGGTTGCGCCACATGCCCTGGACGTCGGCGAGCAGGCCGCGCGACGTCAGCAGCGCCGCGAAGGCGTCGACGTCGAGCGCCCGAAAGGCGTTGTGCGAGACCGCGCCGATCAGGCAGTCGTAGCCCGTGAGCCCGTCGAGCGTCGGGAGAAGCTCGATCCCACACTGAGCGGCGTCGGCCGGGTCGGCGACGGGATCGTGGACATCGACCCGGTGGCCCCGCGTTTTCAGCCCATCGATGAGGTCGATGACCTTGGCGTTGCGCAGGTCGGGGACATTTTCTTTGAAGGTCAGGCCGAGTACCAGCACCCGCGCGGCCGCGTCGATCCGACGATCGAGCTCGGCGGCAATGAAGTCGCCCATGCCGTCGTTGATGCGCCGACCGGCCAGGATCACCTCGGGGTCGTGGCCAAGCTCGGTGGCGCGGTGGGCCAGGTAGAAGGGATCGACGCCGATGCAGTGGCCGCCGACCAGGCCCGGCTTGAAGGGCAGGAAGTTCCATTTGGTGCCGGCCGCCTCCAGAACGTCGTATACCGACACGTCGAGCCTATGAAAGATCATCGCCACTTCGTTGATGAAGGCGATGTTGATGTCGCGCTGGGCGTTCTCGATCACCTTGGCGGCCTCGGCGGTCTTGATGTCACGGGCCAGGAACACCAAGCCGCCGTTGATGGCGCCGTAGACGCGGCCGAGCCGCTCGGCGACTTCAGGGGTTTGGCCGGCGACCACCTTGGTGATGCGATCGACGGTGTGTTCGCGGTCGCCGGGGTTGATACGTTCGGGCGAGTAGCCGAGGAAGAAATCTCGGCCGCACTCGAGGCCCGAGCCGGCGGCCAAGATCGGCCCGCAAATATCCTCCGTGACGCCGGGGTAGACGGTGCTTTCCAACACGACGATGGCGCCCGCGCGCAAATGCGGGGCGACGGTCCGACAGGCGGCCTCGACGGGGCCAAGGTTGGGTCGTTTGTCGGCATCGATGGGCGTCGGCACGGTGACGATGAATATCTCGGAGCCGGCCATGTCTTCGGGCGTGGTGGTGGCGCGCAGGCTGGAGTCGAGGAGGGCGGCCGACTCGATCTCGTCGGTCCGGTCCTCGCCCCGGCCAATTTCGGCGACGCGATCGGAGTCGATATCGAAGCCGATCACGCGATGATGGCGCGCCAGCGCGACCGCCAGCGGTAAGCCGACGTAGCCGAGTCCGACGACGGAGATTGGCGTGACTGTTGTCATGATAGCTCGCTCCCTTGGCAGGTGCCTCTGGTATGGGCGGGTCGCGCCGTTGTCAATGACAGGGGTCACGCCAAGGTGGCGGCGCGGGGCCAAGCGACTATGATCCGCCCGGCATGACGCGCGCGCCCTCGGACGGCCGCCGGCGCCTGTTGTTCCTGGTCGCCGACGCGCCCTTCTTCGTCACCCACCGGCTCAGCCTTGCCCGCGCGGCGCGCGCGGCCGGCTATGACGTGCACGTGGCGGTGCCGTTCGAGGATCGGCCGGTGGCGGAGATTCGCGCACTTGGCGTCCACTGTCACGACATCCCGCTGCGGCGCGGCAATCGCGCGCTCGGCGGCGAGCTGCGCCTGATCGTCGCGTTGGCGCGGCTGATCGGCGCGTTGCGGCCGGACCTGGTGCACGCGGTCAGCCTCAAGCCGGTGATCTTCGGCGGATTGGTCGCGCGCCTGCTCGGCGTACCGGCGGCGGTGCTCGCGGTGACCGGGCTCGGTTACCTGTTCCTGAAGCCGGGCGCGAGGACGGCGATGCAGCGCGCCATCATCAAGCGGCTCTACCGTTTCGCGCTCGGCCACCGGCGCGCCCGCGCCGTGTTCCAGAACCCCGACGACCTCGCGCTGTTCCTCCGCGAGGGCCTTGTCGATCAGGCCATCACCGTGATGATCAAGGGCTGTGGCGTCGATACCGCGTGTTTTCGCGCGACGCCGGAGCCGGACGGTCCGGTCGTGGTCATGTTTCCGGCCCGCGTCATCGGCGACAAGGGCGTGCGCGAGTTCGTCGCGGCGGCCGGCATCCTCCGCCGCCAGGGCGTGGCCGCCCGCTTCGTACTGGTCGGTCGCACCGATCCTGAGAACCCGACCGACATCGGCGAACCGACCATCCGCGGCTGGGAGGCGACCGGCGATGTCGAGTGGTGGGGCTTTCGCGAGGACATGGCGAGCGTGCTCGCCCAGGCTCACGTCGTCTGCATGCCCTCATATATGGAGGGGTTGCCGAGAGTGTTGATCGAGGCCGCCGCCTGCGCCCGGCCGGTGGTCACGACCGACGTGCCCGGTTGTCGCGAGATCGTGCGCGATGGCGAGAACGGCCTGCTGGTCCCGGCCCGCGACGGCGCCGCGACCGCCGTGGCGCTCGGGCGACTGATCGCCGATGGCGCCTTGCGCGCGAAGCTCGGGGCGCGCGGTCGCGAGATCGCCACCAGTAAATTCACCGTCGAGCGGTTCGTCGGCGAAACCCTCGCGCTCTATCGTGCGCTGATGCCAACCCATGCGGCGCATGTGATCGAGGGGAGCCGTCAATGAGCTGGACCGGGCCGGCGGGGGTGATGCTGGCGCTCGTGCTAGCCTTCGGGCTGACGCGGCTCGCCTTGTGGTGGCTTGCCGAGAAGGGCCTGGTCGACACGCCCAACGTGCGCTCGTCCCACGCGGCGCCGACCCCGCGCGGCGGTGGACTGGCGGTCGTGGTCGCCATCGCGGCCGCGTGGCTGTGGGGCATCGCCACGAGCGCGCTAGTAGCGCCCGAGATCTTGATCGTGCTCGGCCTCGGCCTCGCCCTCGCCGCCGTTTCGTTCGTCGACGACCTGCGCGGACTGCCGGTGCTGCCGCGCCTCGCCGCCCAAGCGGCCGCCGTCGCCGTGGGCCTGTGGGCGTTGCCAACCGAGGCCCTGGTGTTCCAGGGGCTTCTCGGGCCGGCGCTCGATCGCGTGCTCGCGGCGTTAGTGTGGCTGTGGTTCGTCAATCTCTACAACTTCATGGATGGTATTGATGGGATCGCCGGCCTCGAGACGGTGGCGATCGGGTTCGGCGCGTTCGTCGTCCTGGTCCTCGCCGAGAGCCGTCCGGATCTCGCCTACGTCGCGCCGTGCCTGGCCGCTGCGGCGCTCGGGTTCTTGTGGTGGAATCGGCACCCGGCGCGCATCTTCCTCGGCGACGTCGGCAGCGTCCCGCTTGGCTTCTGGGTCGGGTGGCTGTTGCTGTCGCTGGCCGCCTCGGGGCAGTGGGCGGCGGCGTTGTTGTTGCCGCTCTATTACCTCGCCGACGCGACCGTGACGCTGGCGCGCAGGCTGGCGTGCGGCGAGCCGGTGTGGCGCGCCCACGTCGATCACTATTACCAGCGCGCGGCGCGGGCGTTCGGCCGCCACGATCTGGTCACGCGGGCGATCCTGACCGCAAACCTCGGCCTGATCGCGCTGGCGATTCTGAGCACCGTCCTCTCCGCCCAGCGGCTCACTTGGCTGATTGTCGGCGGTGCGATGACGCTGGCGCTGTTGTGGTATCTTGCCACCCGCCGACCACTGGTTACGCGGCCCCGTTCCGATCATGCCGCCTGACGCGAAAACAGCTCCCCCGACCTTCAACCCGCGCATCGCCGCGGTGTCCGTCCACGATATAGTCATGGCGGCGGCCTCGTTCGAGATCGCGGTGTGGCTGCGCTATTGGACCTTCGGGGCGGTGCAGCCAATCGGCTTCCTGTGGGAAGGCACGCTATTGTTCGCCGCCGTGAGCGCCGTTGTTTTCTGGTGGACCGGACTTTATCGCGGCATCTGGCACTACGCCTCGCTCAATGACCTGTCCGCGATCGCCCGGGCGGTGACGATCGCGATTCTGATCTTCCTGCCGGTGCTGTTCGCGGTCACGCGGCTCGCCGACTATCCGCGCACGTCGGTGTTCATCAACTGGCCGCTTCTGGTGCTGATGCTGGGCGTGCCGCGTCTTTTGTGGCGATTGGTAAAGGACCGCGGCCTCGCCCATGTCTTCGTTCGCGAGGACGGGCCCCGGGTGCCGGTGTTGCTGATCGGCGCCGGTGACGCAGCCGAGACATTCGTTCGCGAGATGGCGCGGGCGCGCGCGGGCGCCTATGCGGTGGTCGGGATCGTCGACGACGGCGCGGGCAGGGTCGGCGGTGCGATCCGTGGCGTGCGGGTGCTGGGAACGCTCGCCGAAACGGCCGCCATCATCGAGCGCTTGACCGCGCGTGGGCGGGGACCGCGCCGGCTGATCGTAGCCTCGGAGGCGATCGACGGAACCGCGATGAGGGAGCTGTTCAACCTCGCCGATCGCAGCGGCATGACGCTCGCGCGGCTGCCGCGATTGACCGATTTCCGGCGCGAGGCCAATTTCCGGGGCGAGAGTGGGGCGGAGCCCGCCGATAGCACCGAACCTCGGCCGGTCGAGGTCGAGGATCTGCTGGGCCGGCCGCAGCAGGTACTCGACCGCGCGGCGATGGCGGCCCTGATCGCCGGTCGGCGGGTGCTAGTGACCGGCGCCGGCGGCACCATTGGCGCGGAGCTCGCACGCCAGATCGCGGCGCTGGCGCCGGCGCGAATAGCCCTGCTCGACAACGGCGAGTACAACCTCTACCGGATCGACCGGGAACTCGCCGAGCGCTGCCCGCAGGTGTCGCGCGGGGCCTTTCTCGGCGACGTGCGAGACGCCGTCCGCATCGGCCGGTTGGTGGCCGACGAGAGCCCGGAGCTGGTGTTTCACGCCGCCGCCTTCAAGCACTTGCCCTTGGGCGAGGCCAATCCGAACGAGACGGTGCTGAACAACGCGCTCGGGACTCGCGTCGTCGCCGAGGCCTGCCGCGCGGTCGGTGTCCGCGTCATGGTCTTGATCTCCACCGATAAGGCGGTCAACCCGACCTCGGTCATGGGAGCGAGCAAGCGGGTCGCGGAGATGCTGTGCCAGGCCTTGGGCGTGGCCGAGGCTGGGCGCGACCACCCGACCCGCTATGTCACGGTGCGGTTCGGCAATGTGTTGGGCTCGACCGGCTCGGTGGTGCCGCTGTTCCGCCGCCAGATCGCCGGCGGCGGGCCGCTGACGGTGACCCACCCCGACGTTCGGCGCTACTTCATGACCACGCGCGAGGCGGTCGCGCTGGTCCTCCAGGCCTCGGCGCTGCCGCGCGAAGAGACGAGCGCGGGCGGCGGGCTGTTCGTTCTCGACATGGGCGAGCCGGTGCGCATCCACGACCTGGCGCGACAGATGATCCGGCTGGCCGGGCGGCAACCCGACGACGACATCGCGATTGTCTTCACCGGGCTCAGGCCCGGCGAGAAGCTCGACGAGGAGCTGTTGCACACATCCGAGCGGCTAGTGCCGACCACGTGCGCCGGCATCATGCTGGCCGCGCCGCGCCTGATCGACCATGGCCGGCTAGCGCCCGAACTAGATCGCCTGATCGCGGCCGCAGTCGGCCGCAACACCGCCGAGACGCTGGCGATCCTCGGTCGGATCGTGCCCGAATACACCCCCGCCCCGGACCGCGGCGCGAGCACAGCGCCGCCGGCCGGACGCGCCGCCACCACCGCCTGACATGCCTGATCGCGCGACAACGGACCGCGCGACAATCGGCCGCGCCTTGATCTCGGTCTCGGACAAATCCGGCCTGGTCGATCTCGGCCGTTTCCTGGCCGAACGCGGGGTCGAGATTCTATCGACCGGCGGCACCGCCCGAGCGTTGGCGGACGCCGACATCGCCCACGTCGAGATCGGCGCTTACACCGGCTTTCCGGAGATGATGGACGGCCGCCTCAAGACGCTGCATCCGCGCGTCCACGGCGGCATCCTGGCGGTCCGCGACGACCCGGCCCACGACGCGGCGATGGTGGCCCACGGCATCGCCGCGATCGACCTCGTGGTCGTCAATCTCTACCCATTCGAGGACACCGTGGCGGCCGGCGCCGACGCCGCGACCTGCGTCGAGAACATCGACATCGGCGGCCCGGCGTTGCTCCGCGCGGCGGCCAAGAATCACGCCTTCGTCACGGTGATCGCGCGCGCGGCAGACTATGAGCTGTTGTGCGCGGAGATGACGGCCAACGACGGCGCGACCACCCTGGCGACCCGGCGATGGCTGGCGACGGAAGCGTTCCGCCACACCGCCGCCTATGATGCCGCCATCGCCGCGTGGTTTGGCCGGGAGAGAGGCGCCCCCCAGGGGGACCAACCGTTCCCCGCACGGCTGGTGATCTCGGCGCGGCGGGCGGCGGTTCTGCGCTATGGCGAGAATCCGCATCAGCGAGCAGCGCTCTATATGGGCGGAGCGCCGCGCGCCGGCGTCGCCAACGCCGCGCAAGTCCAGGGCCGAGAGCTGAGCTTCAACAATCTCAACGATACCGACGCCGCCTACGAATTGGTCGCGGAGTTCACCGAGCGGCCGGCGGTAGCAATTATCAAACATGCCAACCCGTGCGGCGTCGCGGTCGCGGACACATTGGTCGAGGCCTACCGGCGGGCGCTCGCCTGCGATCCCATCAGCGCCTTTGGCGGCATCGTCGCAACCAACCGCCCCCTCGACCGAGCCACCGCCGTCGAAATCGCCAAACTGTTCACCGAGGTCGTCATCGCGCCGGCGGTGGACGCCGATGCTCGGGCGAGCATGGCCAGGAAACCAAACCTCCGGCTGCTGCTCGCCGGGCCGCCACCGTCGGCGGCCGCGCCCGGCACTACTCTGCGCACCATCGCTGGCGGCTACCTGATGCAGACGCGCGACCATGCCGTGATCGGCGGCGCGGACCTCAAGACGGTGACTCGGCGCGCGCCACGGGCGGACGAACTCGCCGACCTTCTATTCGCCTTCACGGTGGCCAAACACGTCAAGTCCAACGCTATCGTCTATGCCAAGGATGGCGCCAGCGTCGGCATCGGGGCCGGCCAGATGAGCCGGGTCGACGCCGCCCGCATCGCCGGCGCCAAGGCCCGTGAGGCGGCGAGCGCGGCGGGTCTGGCGACCCCGTTCACCCAAGGCTCGGTGGCGGCGTCCGACGCCTTCTTCCCGTTCGCCGATGGCCTGTTGGTGGTGGCGGAGGCCGGCGCCAGCGCCGTTATCCAGCCGGGCGGATCGCGACGCGACGACGAGGTGATCGCCGCCGCCGACGAGGCCGGCCTTGCCATGGTCTTCACCAGCATGCGCCACTTTCGCCACTGAACCCGGGCGGGCACTGTCAGAGGAAATCGGCTTGAGCTGGGCAGAGGCGATCCGTAGCGTCGGCCGATGACGGATCCCTTTCGCTACTTCAACAGTTCACCCGAGGTGATCCGCCTGGCGGTGATGATGTATGTCCGCTATCCGCTGTCGCTGCGCCAAGTCGAGGACCTTCTGTCCGAGCGCGGCATCGATATCTGCCACGAGACGGTCCGGTTTCTGGTGGAGCCGGTTCGGTCCGATGTTCGCTGCGGAGATCCGCAAGCGACGTGTTGATAGCCGGTCACATTCACAGTGGCGCTGGCATCTTGACGAGGTGTTTGTGCGGATCAATGGCGAGACCCGTTACCTCTGGCGTGCGGTTGATCACGAAGGCGAGGTGCTCGAGGTCTTCGCCACGAAACGCCGGGACCGCGGGGCTGCGCTGAAGTTTCTGACGCGCGCGATGAAGCGCTACGGCCGCCCACGGTCGATCGTCACGGATCGTCTCCGCTCGTACCGGGCTGCGATGAAGATCGTTGGCGTTTCGGATCGCCAGGAGTGTGGCCGATGGCTTAACAACCGGGCAGAGAACTCACACCAGCCGTTCCGACGACGTGAACGGGCCATGGCGCGGTTCCGAAGTCCGACGACGCTGCAGAAGTTCGCCTCCGCTCACGCCTCCGTCCACAATCATTTCAACCACGAGCGCCATCTCACGAGCCGCAAGGTCTACAAGGAAAAGCGTTCAGCCGCTCTAGCTGAATGGCGCAGCCTCGCTGCCTGACCGCAGCCGCCGTTCCGTTTTCTGCGGACTGCCACTTTTGTCTGACAATGCCCATCGGACTGCCCATTGCCGGAAGCTAGGGAACCTCGCCAGGAGCCTCAAGCCGATTTACTCTGACAAAGCCCTGTCGGGACTTGCGTGGGCCCGGGCAAATTTGGCTATGATGGCGCGGTTATGTCGACGTCGAAACGCGGTGATCCTCCACGACGAAGAGCAATGCTGGTCCGTCTGCTTGCCGGATTGTCGTTCTTGCTGGTGGCGGCGCACGCTGCGGACGCCACCAGCATCTCAATTTCCTGCGGCGCGGTCGGCCGCGAGCTTGAGATCTGTCGGGAGGGCGCGGAGGCGTGGGCGGAGCGGAGCGGCCACGAGGTCCGCATTGTCTCGACCCCCAATTCGGCCACCGAGCGCCTCGCCCTGTACCAGCAGCTGCTAGCCGCCGAATCGGCCGACATCGACGTCTTCCAAATCGATGTCATCTGGCCCGGCATTCTGGCCAATCACCTCATCGCATTCGATGCCTACGTCAACGACGGGCTGCTCGCCCAACATTTCCGGACTATCGCCGACAACAACCGGGTCGCCGGCCGGCTGGTAGCCATCCCCTGGTTCACCGACGCAGGGCTGCTCTACTACCGCGCGGATCTGTTGGACAAATACGGCGCGGCGGTCCCCACCACCTGGGCTGAACTCGCCGCGATCGCCCGCCGCATTCAAGCAGCTGAGCGGCAGGCCGGCGCCAAGCGCATGTGGGGCTTCGTGTTTCAGGCCAAGGCCTACGAGGGCCTGACGTGCAACGCCCTGGAGTGGATCGACTCGCACGGCGGCGGAACGATCGTCGAGGCGAGCGGCGACATCTCAATCGACAACCCGAACGCGGCCGCGGCGCTCGATACCGTGGCCAGCTGGATTGGCGCCATCGCGCCGGTCGGCGTCCTCAACTACGCCGAGGAAGAGGCTCGGGCAGTGTTCCAATCGGGCAACGCGGTGTTCATGCGCAACTGGCCCTATGCCTGGGCGCTCGGCAACGCCGAGGGCAGTCCAGTGCGGGGCAAGATCGGTGTCACCGTGCTGCCGCGCGCCGAGGGCGGCAAGCACACAGGTACGTTGGGCGGCTGGCAGCTCGCGGTCTCGAAGTATTCACGGCACCCGGCCCTGGCGGCCGACCTCGTGCTCTACATGACCGGGCATGAGGAACAGAAGCGCCGGGCGATCGTCGGCGCCTACAACCCGACCATCGTGGCGCTCTACCACGATCCCGAGGTTCTGGCCGCGAACCCGTTCATGGGCCAACTGCAAACGACCTTCACCAGCGCCGTCGCCCGGCCCTCGCGCGTCACTGGCGCCAAGTACAATCGGGTGAGCGCCGAGTTCTTCGGCGCCGTCCACGCCACGCTGTCGGGCGATGGCGACGCGGCGGTCAACCTCGCGCGGCTGGCTCGTCGGCTTGAGCGGCTCGGCGGCGAGGATGGTTGGTGAGGCGCCCGCCGGTTTCCCCTCGCGCGCGACATCGCATCCGCACGGCCTGGGTATTTCTCGCACCCACCCTGCTGGTTCTTGGGCTGGTCGCGGCCTGGCCGCTGGCGCGAACGATCCTGCTCGGACTGACCGACGCCACCCTGTCGGACCCCGGCGGCGGCCGTTTCGTCGGCCTCGACAACTTCGGCTATGTGCTGGGGGACCCCGACTGGTGGCGCTCGGTCTGGAACACGGTCGTGTTCACAGTCGTTTCCGTGTTCATCGAGACGGTGCTCGGCCTGATCATCGCGCTTACCCTTCATGCCCGCTTCGCCGGGCGAGGGCCGCTGCGTGCCGCGATTCTCGTACCGTGGGCGATCCCTACCGTCGTGTCCGCTCAGATGTGGGGCTGGATGTTCCACGACGTCTTCGGCGTCGTGAACGAGGCGTTCCTGTGGCTTGGCCTGATCGCCGAGCCAGCCGCCTGGACCGCCGATCCGGCCCTGGCGTTGCCGGCGCTGATCGCCGTCGATGTCTGGAAGACCACGCCCTTCATGGCGCTGCTGTTGTTGGCCGGCCTGCAGATGCTGCCGGCCGAGTGCTACGAGGCGGCGCGGCTGGACGGCGTTCATCCGCTCAAGGTCCTGTTCCGCATCACGCTGCCGCTCCTCAAGCCGACGCTGGCCGTCGCGGTCATCTTTCGGGCCCTGGACGCGCTCCGCATCTTTGACCTCGTCTATGTGCTGACGGGCAACAATCGCGACACCATGACCATGTCGGTCTATGCCCGGCAGGTGCTGGTCGATTTTCAGGATGTCGGCCTCGGTTCGGCGGCCGCGACGTTGGTCCTTCTGATCATCGCCCTGTTCACGTTGAGCTATTTGACGGCCGCGCGCGTACGATTAGCGCCAGAGGCCTACCCATGAGGCCTAAACGATGACGCGCCGCCTCGCCGGACGCGTGGGGTTCTCGTTGCTCATCGCCGTGATCATCTTCTATGCGCTCTTTCCGTTTTACTGGGCGGTGGTGTCCTCGCTCAAGTCGGGCTCGGCGCTCTTCGATTCCGCGCTGATTCCGGCCGATCCGGCGTGGAGCAACTATCTCGAGGTGTTTCGCGAACAACCCTTTGGCCGCAATATCTTGAACTCGCTGGTGGTCGCCAGCGCGACCGTCGTGATCTCGCTGGGGTTGGCGATAACGGCGGCCTACGCGCTGGGGCGCATTCGCTTTCGCGGGGCCGCGACGCTGCTGTTCGTGGTTCTCGGCGTCGCCATGTTCCCCCAGGTGGCGGTGCTCGCCGGCATGTTTGAACTGATTCGTTGGCTGGGGCTCTACAACAATCTCGTCGGGCTTTCGCTTTCGTACCTCTTGTTCACCCTGCCCTTCACGGTCTGGGTGTTGACCGCGTTCATGCGTGGCCTGCCCAAGGAGATCGAGGAGGCGGCGATGATGGACTCGGCCAACCCGATCGAGATCGTTTGGCGCATCTTCATGCCGCTGCTGGCGCCGGCCCTGGTCACCACCGGGCTGCTCGCCTTCATCGCCGCTTGGAACGAGTTTCTGTTCGCGCTCACCTTCACCTTGACCAGCGAGATGCGGACGGTGCCGGTGGCCATTGCGCTGATCAGCGGCGCGAGCGCCTTCGAGCTGCCGTGGGGGCACGTCATGGCCGCGTCGGTCGTCGTGACCGTGCCGTTGATCGTCCTGGTGCTGATCTTCCAGCGTCGCATCGTCGCCGGCCTGACCGCCGGCGCGGTCAAGGGCTGAGGCCGGGGCCGCCATGGCGGACTTGGTTCTCCGCGGACTCAGCAAGTCGTTCGGACGCACCGAGGTAGTTCACGGCGTCGACCTCGCCATCGAGAGCGGTGAATTCATCGTCATCGTCGGCCCCTCGGGCTGTGGCAAATCGACCATTCTGCGCCTCATCGCCGGTCTTGAGGACATCGACGCCGGCGATCTTCTGATCGACGGTCGGCGCGTCAACGACCTGGCGCCGGCGCACCGGGACGTGGCCATGGTGTTCCAGTCGTATGCGCTCTATCCGCATATGAGCGTGTTCGAGAATCTCGCCTTTGGGCTGCGCCGCCGGACGCTGGGCCGCGCGGCGATGGCCGATCGGGTGCGGGGGGCGGCGGCGCTGCTCCAGATCGAGGCGCTGCTCGAGCGCAAACCGAGCGCGCTTTCAGGCGGCCAGCGACAGCGGGTCGCCATCGGCCGGGCGATCGTGCGCCAGCCCAAGGTATTCCTGTTCGATGAGCCGCTATCCAATCTGGATACCGATCTCCGCGCCGAGGTTCGGGTCGAGTTGCGCCGCCTGCACGAAGACATCGGCGCGACCACGATCTACGTCACCCACGACCAGCTCGAAGCGATGACGCTCGCCGACCGCATCGTCGTGCTGCGCGACGGCCGGATCGAGCAGGTGGGCGCTCCGCTCGATCTCTACCGCTCTCCCGTGAACCGCTTCGTCGCCGGCTTCATCGGCACCCCCAAAATGAACTTCCTGGAAACCACCGTGGCCGAGACGCGGGCCACGGGGATCGCGGTGAACATCTCCGGCACCCGTTTCATCGTCGCGGCCCCGACCGCCGCCGCCCAGGTGGGCGATTCCGTCACCCTCGGTCTTAGGCCCGAGCGTCTGGTTTACGGCGGTCGCGATCTCGAGGTCGAAGTGGCCGCCATCGAACCCCTCGGCGGCGAGACCTACGTCCACCTCCGCCTCGACGACGGCCAGCGCCTGATGGTCCGCACCGAAGGAGACGCGACCGTCGAGCGCGGCGCGCGGGTTTCGATCGGCGTCCCTCCCGAGGCATGCTATCTGTTCGACGCGAACGGGGCGGCGCTCCTACGTGATACGCCGACTTGAGGGAAACGGCCGTGGGGCATTGTCGGCGTAAATCGGCTCGAGGCTCCTGGCGAGGTTCCTTAGGCTCCGGCGATGCGGAGCCCGTTCCGCTACCTCAACAGCTCGCCTGAGATGATCCGCTTCCCGGTGATGATGTATGTCCGCTACCCGCTGTCGCTGAGGCGGGTCGAAGTCCTCCTGTTCGAGCGCGGTATCGATGTTTACTACGAGGCGGTGCGGTTCTGGTGGAACCGGTTTGGCCGAATGTTCGCGCGTCCGCACTCCTGGCGATGCGAAACACCAACGATCTTCATCGCGGCTCGGCACGAGCGGAGACGATCCGTGACGATCGAGCGCGGTCGGCCATGGGAGGCGGCGAATTTCTGCGGGGTCCCTACTAAACTCAGACGATCAAAGGCGTCGGCAACGACGCCGACCTGAGCTAAGCGGCATTATCCGCGAACGTGAACACCTCGACCGGCGCGTCGCGCCCGCGCACCGGTGTTGTCGCAACCTTGCGAAATTCAGCCTCTGAACCCGCCGCCTCCGCCGTTGCTTCGAGGAATAGCGCCGAGGTTCCGTGCGCCTTGTTGAGTCCTTCAAGGCGCTGGGCAAGGTTCACGGTGTCGCCATAGACGGTGTACGCCTGACGCTGGCCGCCGCCGACACAGCCCGCCGCCACCGGACCGGTGGCCACGCCGACGCGCAAGCGGATGGTCTCGCCCTCGTAATCGCGCGTGGCGCAGGCGTCGAGCAGGGCCCGTGCCGTCCGAACGGCTTGGCGGGCATGCTCTTCCATCGGCAGCGGTGCGTTGAAAGCAGCCACGACGGCGTCGCCCACGAAGCTGATCACAACGCCCCCATTGTCGGACACGATGTCGGTCGCCGTGTCGACGAACGCGTTGAGCAGGGCCATCACCCCTTCCGGCAATTTCTTTTCGGACAGTCGCGTGAATCCCTCGATGTCGGCGAACAGCACGCTGGCGGTGCGGCTTTCCGGCAGCAACGATGTTTCGGTTTCGAGCAACCGCTGGGCGATCTGCGGCGGCACGTATGGCGACACCGAGCAAGACCATGAGCAAGACAAGGACGACGGTCCGGGCTTTGAGCATCAGCCTGATGCCGGCGCGCTCCGCGGCGGCGAGGTCGTGTTCGACATCAGCTATGGAGGATGTGCTCATTGGCTATAGATAGGCCCAGTGCGCCGACTACGGAACCGTTCCATCTCGTCGACACCTATCGATTGAACTCGCCACTATCGAGCGTCGCGATCGCCTCGGTATATTCAGCGACCGCAGCCGCGCCCTTCGGGCTTAGCGCGTAGACACCAGTCCGCACGCGGTCGAACCAGCCGTAGTGGTCATCTGCCATCAACCGCCGCGCCTTCTCCACTCCCGCCCTCTTCGCCACCTCCGATGCCTTTGTCGGGCCATTTTCGTGAAGGAGTTTCACGCATCTCAGCGCATCCTGGCGATACGCCGTTATCAGGCCGCGCCGCGTCGACCCACCGGAATTGGGATCGCCGACCCGTCGTGCGAACTCCCGCAGCAGGCGCCCGCGCGGGGCCTTTGACTGGCGCGGCCGATAGGGTGCCGGGTCGCAACGGATCTGAACCAAGCCGTCTTCGGGGCGCACCGTGATGAGCCCCAGTCCGAGGCGGCGGCACAGACCCAGGTTGTTGCGCAGCGCTTGTTGGAAAGCCCGGCCCACGCGGTGCGGGACGGTGATGTAGACGACGTCCGTCAATTTCTGCCGGTCGATCGCCTGATGGAAGAGCGACAGCGCAAAGCCGGTCTTGAGTTCGACGACGACCGGATCCTTACCATTGCGCACGGCGACGACATCGGCCGCGCCGATCTCGCTCTTTACCTCGTAGCCCTGCCCTTCGAGCAGCCGCTTGATCGGTGGATAAAGGTCGGTCTCCCGCAGTCCGGACGCCACCATGCCCACCCATACCAGGGGGAACCAGGATCCGGCAATCCGCCTGCCGTTCGCCAACGGCACGTGCGAGCGTCATTGTCGCATGGCCGGGCAGCGTGAACACGAAAGCCCCGAGATCGCGTCCACGATAGGGTGAAGCAAAGCTAAGACCCCAGGAGCACCAGTTCTGATCCGGGTTGATGCGGAGGCAGGCTGATCTTGAAATAGCTCCGACTGGGGAATGCTCTAGCTAAGGGGGACCGTGCCCCTGATACGGGCGTAATTCGCGAACTTCGCCGCGGAGTGGCCGCGCCACCATCGCACGTGCAAGCGCTCGGCTATTGCCAGCGCCTTGAGGAGTCAGTGCACTTTGCGCGGTTTCATCAGGTGGAAGCGGAAGTAGCGGACGCAGCCGCGCTGCAGCACGGCGGTGCGCTGCGCCCACAGTTCGGCCTCGACGGCGATCGCGTTCAGCAACTCCTCGCTCGCCTTGCCGCTGTCCTTGAGCCGGCGGACCGCCTTCTGCGCCCGCCACCAGCCACTGATGACCAGCTCTAGGTGCTCGTCGGTGATGTCCTGGGAGATGCGGCAGTCGAGTTTGTTCTCGTCGAACGCGGCGCGATATTGCTGTGCCGACCACAGGCGCGGCGTCACCGGCTCGCCGGCTGCCCAAGCGGCGAGGAAGGCCTCGTCCTGGGTATCGCCCAAGACGTGGTCGGTGAAGCAGAGAAGCAGATTTGCCCGCCCGGCTTGGTGCTGCTGGCGATCTCGCGCAATAGGCGCGCCTTGTCCTTGACGGTCGAGAGCAGGGTGTTGGCCACGATCACCTGATAGCGGTCCTCGCCCAGGGCGACCGATTCGGCGTCATAAGGTTCGACCGGCATCTTGCGGGCCATGCCAGCCATGGTCGAAAGCTCCATGCCGACGTGGGCAAGAGCGCTGTCGGGTTCCTTGCCACTGATCCAGATACCGAAGCTGTCCACCACATCGCGGCCAGGACCTCCCAGACCGGCGCTGAGGTCCAGCATGCTCATGTCCTTGTTCAGACCGAGCGGTTTGAGATGTTTGATCGTGTACTCCGAATCGCCGGGCGCCCAGTATCCCTTGCCCCACAGGAACTGGACCGCCGTGATGCGCGCGCGGGTCCAGATGGGGTGGCCCATCTGCTCCTGATCGGCCACGACGGTGGGCGCTTGGGCCGACTCGTCGCGCTCGGGCAGCGCTTGTTCCGCCGCAACCTCGGTGCCGTCCCACCAGGCCTTCAAGCGCGTTCGCAACGCCGCCTTGGGTCGCCCTGCTGTCGCACCGTTTGAGAGTGAGAGCGCCATTGGCCTGGTCTTGAGGATGGTCGTCGCGGCCGATACTAGCGATCAGTCCCTAATTCCCAATTAACGCTGACGCATTCAAACGTCGCGCGCGGCCGGCCGCCGCGCCCAATTGTTTCAGGTGAAACGGTGGTGCTTGCCCACCCTCCCGCCCCTCCTTAGGCTGGCCGCCATGCGGGGTAAGATCGCTCTTATCGTTCATCAGAAGCTGTCGACGCCGGGCCGGATCGGCCGCGAGCTGCGGCGTATGGGCTATGCGACCGACGTGCGCCGCGTCTGCCTCGGCGACCCGCTGCCCGAGTTCGACGGCGAGCATGCCGGCGCGGTGATCTTCGGCGGTCCCATGAACGTACACGACGAGGAGGAATTTCCCTTCCTCAGGCTGGAAAAGCGCTGGATCGCGGGGACTCTCGATAGCCGTCTGCCGTTCCTCGGGGTCTGCCTCGGCGGCCAGATGCTCGCCGAGGTGCTCGGCGCCCCGGTCGAACTCCACCCCGGGGGCCTGCACGAGATCGGTTACCACCCGATTCGCGGGACCAGCGCGGGAGAGCGGCTGTTCGACAGCGAGCTTGCCGTCTACCAGTGGCATTCCTACGGCTTTGGGCTGCCGGCCGGCGCGGTCCGTCTGGCCACCAACGAGGCCTTTGAGAATCAGGCGTTTCGCTACGACGATCGTGCCTACGCGATCCAGTTTCACCCCGAGGTCACGGCCAAGATGGTCGATCGCTGGACCGATGGCGGCGCCGCTAAGCTGGGCTGGCGAGGTGCCCAATCGAAGGCCGAGCAACTCCGCCTTACACCCCGCCACCAGCCGCGGATCCGGGCCTGGTTGCGCGGCTTCCTGCCTCGTTGGCTCGACGCTCCGACGCCATAGCGGCCCTCGCGCGGGCCATCCGAGACCGGGCTCCTGCTGGACCCCGGATCAGCGCTTGCGCAGCTGAGTTACCGTATCGACCAGCACTCGGGCGTGACCCTTGCCGGCGCGGTGGTCGACGATCTTCTGGATCCGGCCGAGCACCAAGTCGAGGTCGATCAGCCGCTTGCCGCCGCCGCCGCTCGCATACTTGACGAGAAAGTTGAGCGCGTCAGCCTCAATGCGCGGCAGACCACGCTGGATGTCGACTAGTGTCCTGATCGATAAATGGATATGATTATGTCTCTATTTGTTTTTAGGAGGCGCGATTGATGGCGAGAGTGGCGGTGACGATCTCTTTGAGCGATGACGAGCGCGCCGAATTGGAGGCGCTGTCTCGTCGTCGCAAGACGTCGCAGGGGCTTGCGCGGCGGGCTCGGATCGTCTTGGCGGCGGCGGAAGGGTTGGAGAACAAGGAGATCGCCGTTCGTCTCGAGGCGAGCGCGGACACCGTGGGCAAGTGGCGTCGCCGCTATGCGGCGGAGGGCCTCGACGGTCTGTACGACGAACCCCGCCCCGGCGCGCCGCGTCAAATCGGCGATGACGCCATCGCGGAAGCGGTCCGGCTGACGCTGGAAGAGACGCCGCCGGACGCGACCCATTGGAGCCTTCGCTCGATGGCGCGGGCGAGCGGCCACGCGCCCTCGACCATTCATCGCATCTGGCGGGCCTTCGGCTTGCAGCCGCATCGCTCGGAGACCTTCAAGCTGTCGAGCAATCCCTTCTTCGTGGAGAAGGTCCGCGACATCGTCGGTCTGTATTTGGCGCCGCCGGATCGTGCCCTGGTTCTCTGTGTCGACGAAAAGAGCCAGATCCAGGCCCTGGACCGTTCCCAGCCCCTCTTGCCGATGCGCCCCGGGCAGGCGGAGCGGCGCAGCCACGACTACAAGCGCCACGGCACGACCTCTCTCTTCGCGGCCCTCGACATCGCCACGGGAGAGATCATCGGCAAATGTTTCCCGCGCCATCGGGCCCGAGAGTTCCGCAAATTCCTCGACCTCGTCGAGGCGAACGTCCCTGGTGATCTCGACATCCACATCGTCATGGACAACTACGGGACCCACAAGACCAAGGCGATCCGCGACTGGTTCGCCAAACGGCCGCGCTGGCAGGCCCATTTCACACCCACCAGCGCCTCCTGGCTGAACCAGGTCGAGCGCTGGTTCGGGCTGCTGACCGACAAGCAGATCAGGCGCGGCGTCCATCGCTCCACGAGAATGGGTGTGGACAAGGAGTTGGAGCGCACCATCCTCGACTACATCGACACGACAAACCAGAACCCCAAACCCTTCAAATGGACCAAATCCGCCGATGACATCCTCGCCGCCATCCAGCGGTTCTGCCTCCGAACAATCGAAACCGCTGAACAGCAGGCGAAAATCATGCGAACTTCGGAATCGGGACACTAGACTACGCGCCGTCCTTGACCTCGAAATTGATCACCAACGAGATGGTTCCCCAAACCCGCCCGTCGCGAAAGACCGGGCCGCTCATCGGCGCCAGTCTCAGGAACTGAGGCCCCGCCGCCGGGGCCGGCTCGCCGCCGTCGCCGCCACCGGATGCGTGCACACCGCCGGATGCCATCACCAGCGCCAGAACGAAGCAGGCGGCCATCACCGGCTTCGCCGCGCGCACGCCCCGCCTTGTGCCCACTGCCATTTGGCCCCAATCCGCCATCTGGCCCTAATGCGATTCGCGTGGCACGGCGGCGCCGCTGCCGCCGACCAGGAAATCGAAATCGACGCCCTGGTCGGCCTGGAGTACGTGGTCGATGTAGAGGCTGGCATAGCCGCGCTCGTGCCTCTTGGCCGGCGCGCGCCACGCCTCGCGACGCGACGCGAGGTCGTCGTCGGACACATCGAGGTGGAGGCGACGTGACGCCACGTCGATCTCGATCTCATCGCCGCTCTTGACCAGCGCGAGCGGCCCGCCGACCGCCGCCTCGGGCGCGGTGTGCAGGACCACGGTGCCATACGCGGTGCCACTCATCCGTGCATCCGAGATGCGGACCATGTCGGTGACGCCGCGCTCGACCAGTTTCTTCGGCATTGGCATGTTGCCCATCTCCGGCATGCCGGGATAGCCGCGGGGTCCGGCGCCCTTGAGGACCAGGACGCAGGTCTCGTCGACATCGAGGTTCGGGTCGTCGATGCGCGCGCGCAGCTCGTCGGGTGTTTCGAAGACGACCGCCCGGCCGCGATGGGACATCAGCGCGGGCGTCGCGGCGGAGGGCTTGATGATGGCGCCGTTGGGACACAGATTGCCGCGCAACACCGCGATGCCCGAGCGCTCCTTGAAGGGTTTGTCAATCGTGGCGATGACGCGCTCGTCGTAGCAAATCGCTTCGGCTACGTTCTCGGCCAGGGTCTGGCCATTGGCGGTCAGGGCGCCGCCATGCAAAAGCTCGCCGAGCGCCTTCATCGCCACCGGCAAGCCGCCGGCGTAGTAGAAGTCCTCCATCAGGTACTCGCCCGATGGCATCAGGTTGACCAACAGCGACATGTCGTGGCCGAGCGCATCGAAGTCGGCGAGATCGAGGGGCACGCCGATGCGGCCGGCGAGCGCCAGCAGATGCACCACGAAGTTGGTCGAGCCGCCGATCGCGGCGTTGACGCGAATCGCGTTCTCGAACGCCTGGCGGGTGAGAATCCGCGACATCCGCAGGTCCTCGCGCACCATCTCGACGATCCGCTGACCCGACATATGCGCGAGCACGTAGCGGCGCGAGTCAACCGCCGGGATCGCCGCGTTGGTCGGCAGCGTCATGCCGAGCGATTCGACCATGCTGGCCATGGTCGAGGCGGTGCCCATGGTCATGCAGTGCCCGTTCGAGCGCGACATGCAGGATTCGGCCTCCATGAAGGCGGCGAGGCTCATCTTGCCGGCCCGCACCTCCTCGGAGAACTTGAACACATCGGTGCCCGAGCCGATGTCGCGGCCGCGGAACTTGCCGTTCAACATCGGCCCGCCCGAGACCATGATGGTCGGCAAATCGCAGCTCGCCGCGCCCATCAGCTGCGCCGGCGTGGTCTTGTCGCAGCCGGCCAGCAGGACCACCCCGTCGATCGGGTTGGCGCGGATACATTCCTCGACATCCATACTCATCAGGTTGCGAAACAACATGGTGGTCGGGCGCATCAAGGTCTCGCCAAGCGAGATGGTTGGGAACTCGAGCGGAAAGCCGCCGGCCTCCCAGACGCCGCGCTTGACGTGCTCGGCGACGCGCCGGAAATGTGAATTGCACGGCGTCAGCTCGGACCACGAGTTGCAGATGCCGATCACCGGCCGGCCATCGAAGAGGTGATGCGGCAGCCCCTGGTTCTTCATCCAGCTACGATGCAGAAAGCCATCGCGGTCGGATTTGCCGAACCACTCGGTGCTACGCAGTTTGCCGTTCTTCTCGCTCATGTCGTTCTCCCGGGCGCGGTCGCTACAGTTCCTTCGAGCGGACGACCATCATCTTCTCGATTTGCATATCGTGCATGGTGTGGTGGATGCCGCCGACGCCGTGGCCCGATTGGCGCAGGCCCGCAAACGGCATCCAATCGACGCGGAAGGCGGTGTGGTCGTTGACCATCACAGCGCTGGCGTCGAGCCGCCGGTGGCAGCGCAGCGCGGTGTCGATGTCGCGGGTGCAGACCGCCGCCTGGAACGCATAAGGCACCGCATTGGCCCGCGCGATCGCGTCGTCGAGGTCGCGATAGGGGTAGACGCAGACGACCGGCCCGAACACCTCGTTCTGGCTGATCGTCACGTCCTCCGGGGGATCGTAGAGGACGGTGCAGGCATAGCACGACTCCGATATGCGTTCGCCGCCGCTCAACACCTTGGCGCCGCCGTCCGCCGCCTCGCGCACCCACTCGTGCACGCGATCGACCTCGGCGTGGCGGATCAGCGGGCCGACCTCTGTCTCGGCCCTGGTCGGATCGCCGACCACCAGTTGAGTGGCCGCAGCGGCCATGCGATCGGCCACGTCCTTCGCGATCTGCTCGTGGACGAACACGCGCTGCACCGACACGCACACCTGGCCGGCGTGGTAAAAGCCGCCTTTGACCAGCAACGGCAGCACGTCGTCGAGATCGGCGTCAGCCGCGACGATGACCGGGGCAACCCCGCCGTGTTCGAGGGCGCAGCGCGCGCCCGGCGCTAGCTTCGAGCGCAGGTGCCAGCCGACCCGGGCGCTGCCGATGAAGCTGAAGAAATCGACCCGGCTATCGGTGACGAGTTGCTCGGCGACCTCGCGCCCGGCGGTCACCGCCACCTGGCACCATTCCTCCGGCAACCCCGCCTCGCGCAATATCTGGACGAACCGCAGGCACGACAGCGCGGTGTCGTTGGCTGGTTTGACGATGACCGGGCAGCCGGTGGCGATCGCCGGCCCGACCTGATGGACGATAAGGTTGAGGGGGTGGTTAAAGGCGCTCACCGCGACCACCACGCCGATCGGCTCGAGTCGAGTGAACGCCAGTCGCTGCATCGAGCCCGCGTTCAGACCCATGGGGATTTCGCCGCCGGCCTGGGTCCGCAGGCCCTCGACGCACAGGCGGACGCCATCGATCGCGCGCGCCACCTCGACCCGCGAATCGATCAGCGGCTTGCCGCCCTCACGCGCGGCCTCGACCGCCAGCTCCTCGGCCTGGACCGCCATTAGCGACGCTGTCCGCTCGAGAACGCCGATCCGCGCCGCGGCCGAGAGCCACGAATCACGATCGCGCCGCAACCGGTGGGCGGTGGGCGGTGGCCAGCGCGGTCTCGGCAGTGGCCGCATCCGTCGTCGCCACCGTGGCGATCGGCGCCCCGTCATAGGGTGCACTGACGTCGACATCCTCGCCGGTGCTGGTCGCACCCGGCACCATCAGCGCGAAATGTTGCATGCCGTTCCCCCTTGAGCCACCTCGGCGGCAGGGTACTCCGCGCCGCCTGAGACCCCCAAGCCCTAACTCGGTCCCACTTCGATCGCGGGTCAAGGCAGTAGGGCGGGCCGAGCTAGGGGCTGGTGTCTCGCGCGCGCCGCCAGCGACGCAGCACGAACGGCAGAAAGGCGAGCGCCGCCAGCACGCCGAGCCCGATCAATCCGGCCTGGATCGCCCGCTCGTCTCCGCTCGCGGCCGCCCGCCCGGCGTGACCGAGGTAGGTGTAGGCGATGGCGCCGGGCGCCATGGCGACGAATGAGGCGATGGCGAAGTGGGCGAGCTTGATGCGGGTCAGTCCAAGCGCGAAGTTGAGCACGTTGTATGGAAAGATCGGCACCAGCCGCACGAAGACGACGAACTTCCAGCCTTCGGCCTCGATCCCCTCGACCAACCGTCCGAGTCGGCCGCCAAGGCGCCGCCGCGCCCAGTCGGCCGCCAGATGGCGGGCGACCAAGAAAGCGAGGCTGCCGCCCACGGTGGCGCCGATCAGGCTCCACAGCGAACCCCAGACGGGGCCGAACAAGACTCCGCCCAGCAGCGTCAGCGCCACGCCCGGCATGCCGAGCGGCGCGCACAGGGCGTAGGCCGCGATGAACGCGAGCGGGGCCCAGACGCCCAACCCGCGCAGCGCCGCCTCGATCTCGACCTCGACGCGTTCACCGTGCCAGACGACTACGACGACAGCGGCGATGACCGCCGCCAGCAGCGCCAGACGCAGGCCGTTACGGGCCGAAGGTAGGCGCACGCCTCTCATCGGCAGCCCTCGCGTCGGGTGCTGGCGTAGGGCAGGCGGTCAGACAAACACGCTCCTCCTGGTCTCGGGAAGGCCCCGCTCGATGGGTTATGTTGGACCGAAATACGGCCCGCGCCGTCTACTTTTTCGTGATGGCCGCGACAACGCCGGGGATCGCGCGATGGATGTGCCGGAATTGGTGACCGACGGCCCGGCGGATGCCCGCCATACGCTGGCCCTCGCGCACGGCGCCGGGGCGCCGATGGACAGCCCGTTCATGGCCGCGATCGCGACGGGCCTTGCTGCGCGCGGGTTGCGGGTCGTTCGTTTCGAGTTTCCCTATATGGCGGCGCGCCGCAACGGCTCGCGACCCGGTCCCAATCCGCCTCGGGTGCTACAGGCCACTTGGCGCGCCGTGATTGACCGGCTCGGGGCCGAGCGGCTGATCATTGGCGGCAAATCGCTCGGCGGGCGGGTCGCGAGTTTGGTCGCCGACGAGGTCGGGATCGCGGGACTGGTGTGCCTCGGCTATCCGTTTCACCCGCCGGGGCAGCCCGACAAACTCCGCACCGCGCACCTCGCCACGCTCGCTACGCCGACGCTCATCCTCCAGGGGACGCGCGATCCCCTCGGCGCGCCCGACGAGGTCGCCGGCTATACCCTCTCACCGGCGATTCGCGTGCGGTGGCTGGAGGACGGCGATCACGGCTTCCAGCCGCGCAAGACTTCGGGCCGCACCGAGGACCAGGCCTGGGACGAGGCGATCGCCGCCATTGCCGACTTCGCCGCCGCGCTGTAGACAGCCGAGTCAAGTCAGCACCCCCCCCTCCCCCCGACCCCCTCCCACGCTGGGGAGGGGGTCGGGGGGAGGGGGGGGGGTCCGTGGCGCGCGCGGGACCCATCCGAATAACGAGGCGGCCGCGACGACCTAGCAGCCTGTCGGACTGAGGTCCGCGAGAATGGGTGTGGACGGATCGCGATGTGGAGAGGTCATGGGATCGAGCGCCTTTCGTGAGGACACGGAGTGCGGTCGCTTGGCCGCGCGTACCGCAGGGTGAGTATACTCTTATGCCCTCTCGTGAGGGCACGAAGTACGTTCGCTTGCTCGCGCGTGCCGCAAGGCGAGCATACTCTTATTCCTTTTCGCGAGGTACGGAGTCCGGCCGCCTGCTCAAGCGTATTGCAAGGTGAACATTCTCTTTATGTTCCAGGCCAGGGTCACCAGGTTCCATTCGCCCGTGACCTTGTCCAGGCCGCGTAGCGAGAACTGGCGGAAGCCCATGGCCGATTTGATGATGCCGAACACCGGTTCCGGCGTTTGCTTGCGCAGGGCGTAGAGTTGCCGGCCCTCGGGCGTCGCCAGTCGATGTGTCATCGCTTCCAGCGGCGTCGGGTTCTCCGGGGGCGGCGGCGCGCCGGCGAAGCGGTCCTTCCAGGAGAGATGATGGCGTTCCCGGCCGGGCGTGATCAACGGCGCGATCTCGGCCTCGGCGCAGGCGTTCACGTTGGCCTCGCTGAAGTAGCCGCTGTCCGCCAGCAGGGTCTCGGGCGCGCCCAGCGCCTCGGGAAGGCGGGCGAGCGCTTCCAGCGCCGGCTCGATTTGCCGCTTGTCGTTGGGGGCCTGGACCACGTCGTTGGTGACCACCAGCAGGCTGTCGGCCGCCACCAGGGCTTGGGCGTTGTAGGCCTGTTCGAAGCCGCCGCCGGCCACCGGCATGATGCGCGAGTCCGCGTCGGTCAGATTGACCTGGTCCTTCGGCCCGGGCCCGGCCACCGGCGGCTCGGGTGGACGGCCGCCCGGCTTGCGGCCCGTCTTCTCGGCCTTCTCCGCGCGCGCCTCGAGCTTCGCCTCGTACTCGGCCCGTTCCCGCTCAAGGCGTTCGCGCGCCCGCGCCTCGATCACCGCCTTAGCCTCGGCGATGCGGGCCAGACGATCCTCGCGCCGGGCCAGTTCCTCGGGCACCGACATCCCGTCGGGCACATCCGCCCCATCGGCCGCCTCCGCCAACGCCATCAACTCCGCCACCTCGGCCTTCAACCGGGCTTCGAGCTCGCAGGCGTGTTTCCACGACAGCGCGCTGTGCCGGCTCGCGTTGGCGTGCACCTTGGTGCCGTCCAGCGCCACCGTGCCGAGCTTCAGCACCCCGGCTTCCCGGGCCAGCAGCAGCACCTCGACGAACAGCCCTTCGATCCGGTCGAGAAAACGCCGCCGGAACGCGGCGATGGTATCGTGGTCGGGATGATCGTTGGCCGCGATGAAGCGGAAAGCGACAGAATCATAGGTCGCGCGCTCCAACTTGCGGCTCGAAAACACCCCCGTGGCGTAGCCGTAGACCAGAAGCCCCAGCAGCATGCTCGGGTGATAGGACGCCGAGCCCGAGGCCGCGATAGGCCTTCACGAACGCCGAGAGGTCCAACTGCTCGATCACCTCGACCACGAAGCGCGCCAGATGCCGCTCGGGAAGCCATTCCTCCACCGACGGCGGCAGCAGAAACCCCGTCTCCCGGTCGACCGGTCGGAAATTGCTCATGACGGCCTCCATCACGCGCGGGCAAATCAACTGATACCATCGAATCCTATTTCGACTTCCCGGCTCAAGTCCGACAGGCTGCTAGAGGCCGACATCCGCCAGGGATTCGGGTTCTACAGGAAGGCCCAAGCCCGGCTGCGCATCCTCACAACCGCGCCCGAGCTACCAGCCAGGAGGGCGGCATGACCAAGCTCACGCGCCGTCAGGCGATCGTGACGGCCGCAGCAAGCGCCGTCGTCGCCACCACCATTCCGTCCGCCGTCGTCGACACCTTCGACCCAGCCGCCTGGTTTGGCGGAGGCCACCCGGCTCGGACACCGCATTGCGCTGTGGGACACCCACGGTGATGGGCATTTCGGCATTCTCGATATCTACCCCGCGGGTGGACCACAAGGCTCCCGCGGGCTCCTTGACCGTCGCGAGCGTGTATGCTCTGCCGCTGGACGGGCTTTGGTGGTAGGCTCGACGAGATCTGCAAAATCCAAGCTTCGACGTGCTCTGCGCCGAAGGTGGCAAATCGATTACATGGAGAATGCGATGAACAAAGAGAATGCGATGAACAAATTTAGTGAATGGCGGAACCTCGTCATCGGCCTTGCGATTGGCTTGGTAGCGGGGCCAATCATCACGAGCATTGTTGGCTGGCAGGTCAGCAGCGGTACGATGGAAGAGCAGGTGAGCGCCGCCGTTGTCGAGCAGCAGGCACTATTCTGCGAAGAACGGGCAATGGCAGACCCAGCCTATGTCGACGCTGCCACTTTCGACGCGCTCGATTTCGCTGGGAAACGTGATTTTACCACCCCGCATGCGCAGATGCCGGGCCAGGACGCCGCCGACCGCGCAGTGGTTAATGCCTGCACACGTAACCTCAGAGAGGGATAGCCGGGCCCCGACCATCGCTGCGACGTTGAGGGAGAGCGGCGCCCGATCGGGAGCTATTGTCAGAAGTTGTGTATGGGCTGATCATGCGGCGGCGCGATCCTGGCGTTCTCCATCTACGAATTTGACGCCGCGAATGATCTCGGCGAGATGGTTCGATCCATCGAGTTTTCTCCATTTTCTCTGAGCGCACTGGCATAGTTTGAAGACCATGGCCATCGCCGTCTTGCGCGACAGGCAGCCCTTGGTCCGGTAGGTGCGCAGACGAACCGTGGCGAACGTGCTCTCGATGGGGTTGGTCGTGCGTACATGCTTCCAGTGCTCGGCGGGGAAGTCGTAGAACGTCAGCAGGACGTCGCGGTCCCTGGCCAGGCAGGCCGCGGCCTTGTCGTACTTCGGCCCGTAGGCTTCCAGGAAGAAGTCGAAGGCGCTCTCGGCATCCTTCCTGGTTTCGGCCATCCAGATGTCTTGCAGGCGCCCCTTGGCTTTCTTTTGCAGACCCTTGGGCAGCTTGTTCAAGACGTTGCCCGTCTTGTGAACCCAGCAGCGTTGCTCGCGGGCGCCTGGGTAGACTTGGCGGAGCGCCTTCCAGAAGCCGAGGCGCGCCGTCGCCGAGCGCCAGTTGCGGACCCCATTTCAAGGCCGCGCCGCTTGAGATCGAGCAGAACTTCGAGCCAGGACTGCTCACTTTCGCGATAGCCGTCGGCGATGGCGATCAGTTCCTTCTGTCCCTTGTCCGTGGCCCCGACGATCACCAGGATGCACTGCTTCTCTTCCTCCATGCGCGGCGCTGAAATAGATGCCGTCCACCCAGAAATAGACGTAGCGCTTGGCCGTGAGGTCGCGCCGTTGCCAGCGCTCCGCCTCAACCCCCCAGACCTCTTTCAGCCGGGTGATCGTGGAGGCCGAAAGCCCCGGCGCGGAGCTCCCCAGGAGCGCCGCCAAGGCTTCCCCGATGTGGAACGGCGTGCAAAGTTGACCCCTGTTGAGGGGTGATCGGCGTCCAAATTTGACCCCCCTGAGCCTGGCTAGTCCAAGTCACCTCGTTTTTGGGCGGACGAGGTGGTGGGGGATGTTGTGTCGTGGAGACGATAGCGCGGATCTGGCGGGAGTATTTCGTCAAGGGGAAGCCGATCTAAGGAGATCGTGCGGGACGTGAAGGTCTCGCGCAACACGGTGCGCAAGGTGATCCGTTCGCAGGCGACGGCGTTCACCTACGACCGGCGGGTCCAGCCGATGCCGAAGCTGGGGCCGTGGACGGCCGAGCTGGAGCGGATGCTGGAGGGCCAACGAGACCAAGTCGAAGCGGGAGCGGCTGACGCTGCTACGGATCTCCGAAGCCCTCGAGGGTCTGGGCTATGGCGGGCGGCTACGACGCGGTGCGGCGCTACGCCAAGGCGTGGCGGTGGCGCCGTTGGGCATCGACGGCGCAGACCTATGTGCCGTTGGTGTTCTCGCCGGGCGAGGCCTATCAGTTCGACTGGAGCCACGAGTACGTGGTGCTGGCGGGGGTGACGACCAAGGTCAAGGTCGCGCACGTCCGGCTGTGCCACAGCCGAATGTTTCTTCGTCCGCGCTTATCCGCGCGAGAGCCAGGAGATGGTGTTCGACGCCCACGACCGGGCATTCCGGCTGTTCCAGGGTGCCTGCCGGCGAGGCATCTACGACAACATGAAGACGGCGGTGCAGACCGTCCTCATCGGCAAGGAGCGCGCGTTCAACCGGCGCTTCGTGCAGATGTGTGGCCACTACCTGGTCGAACCGACAGCATGCACGCCGGGAGCGGGATGGGAGAAGGGGCAGGTCGAGAACCAGGTCGGGATCATCCGCGGTCGGTTCTTCACCCCGCGGCTGCGCTTCAAGACCTACGACGAGCTCAACGCCTGGCTCTTGGACCAGTGCGTCGCCTACGCCCGGCGTCATCCCCACCCGGTGTTCAAGGACAGGACTGTCTGGCAGGTGTTCGAGGACGAGCGTCCGTCCCTGGTCGGCTATCGCGGGCCGTTCGACGGCTTCCACGCGGTCCCGGCGTCGGTGTCGAAGACCTGCCTGGTGCGCTTCGACAGCAACAAGTACAGCGTGGCGGCGCGCGCCGTCGGCCGTCCGGTCGAGGTCCATGCCTACGCCGATCGCATCGTCATCCGCCAGGACGGCGAGATCGTCGCCGAGCATGCCCGGCGCTTCGGCCGCGACCAGACCGTCTATGACCCGTGGCACTACGTGCCCGTGCTGGCGAGGAAGCCCGGTGCGCTTCGTAACGGCGCGCCGTTCAAGGACTGGGCGCTGCCCGGCGCCCTGGGTCGCGTGCGCGTCCGGCTCGCCGGCCACGACGACGGCGACAGGCAGATGGTCGAGATCCTCACCGCCGTGCTGGCGGATGGGCTGGCGGCGGTGGAGGCCGCCTGTGCCGAGGCGCTCGCTGGCGGCGTGTGCGGCGCCGACGTCGTGCTCAACATCCTCAATCGTCGGCGCCAGCCGTCCGAGACGGCGCCGATCCCGACGCCCGCGAACCTGCGTCTTCGCTTTGAGCCGGTGGCCGATTGCACCCGCTACGACCGCTTGAGGGGGGTCGGCCATGGAGCGCCATGAGGTCCTGGAGATGATGGCCGCACTCAAGCTCGCCGGCATGCGCGACGCGTTCGACGAGGTGCTCGCCGACGGCCTCAAGCGCCAGCATCCGATGCAGCGAATCATCGGCGAGCTGTTGAAGGCCGAGATCGCCGACAAGCAGGCGCGATCCATCAAGTACCAGATGAGTGGCGCCAAGCTGCCGCTGGCCAAGGAGCTGGCCGACTTCGACTTCACCGACACCCCGGTCAACGAGCCGCTGGTCCGCGAGTTGGCGGTCGGCGGCTTCCTGGCCAACCAGCGCAACGCCGTGCTGATCGGCGGCACCGGCACCGGCAAGAGCCATCTCGCCGTCGCCATCGCGCGGGCCTGCATCCGCGATGGCGCCCGGGGCCGCTTCTTCAACGTCGTCGACCTGGTCAACCGGCTCGAGGCCGAAGCCCGCGCCGGCCGCCAGGGCCGGCTCGCCGATCAGCTGGCCCGGCGCGACCTCGTCATCCTCGACGAGCTCGGCTACCTGCCCTTCGCCCAAACCGGAGGCCAGCTGCTGTTCCACCTCGTCAGCCGGCTCTACGAGCGCACCTCGATCATCGTCACCACCACACCTGACCTTCGGCGAATGGCCGTCCGTCTTCGGCGACGCCAAGATGACCACCGCGCTCCTCGATCGTCTGACGCACCACTGCGAGATCATCGAGACCGGAAACGACTCCTGGCGCTTCAAGAATCGGTCCTAAAGGCAACCGATCCACCTGCGGCCCGGTCGCCCAGGTGGGCCCACAGGAACCTCCCACACGCGGTCCGCCGCCAGCCGCGTGGTGGGCGCGTCGGCCCGCGCGCGGGCCCCTCCTATGGACTACCTGTACGACCTCCGCCGTGCATCCCCAAAGGGGTCAACATTGCACGCCGATAGGGGGGCAATGTTCAACGCCGATTGACAATCTTGGAGCACTGAATACTGGGTAAAACCGGTTGAACGTGGAAAGAGATGGGAGATTCACTGTACCCACCCACAGGAGACCGGCAGCCAGCGACTGTTTTTTATGCTCTGCGATCCCGAGGAGGTACGGGAATATTTTGAGAGCGTAGAGTTTGAGATTAGCGACGAAGAGTGGTGGGAGCTAGGTTGGCGACCTACGGAGGGCGCTGAGATCCTAGAGTGGGAGTTCTATTACCGGGAGGCCAACCAGCAAAGGTTCTGCTCAATGTGTGGAGGCTTCTTTGTGCACGGGCCCGAGGGAATTGAGCAATGCCAGTGCGCTATGACTTGCGACATTTGTCTAGAGTTGTTGCCCGAAGATCCGTTTGAGACTCACGAATGCAACCCGTGACTCTCTCCCGACACCACAGGCGTGGCAAACAACATGAGTGCGGTTAGAACGGTGAGAAAAGTGCGCATGGTCATGGCTCTACAAGGTTCGAAGTACACTAACCAGCCCGTCCCCGACCCTAGCAGCCTGTCGGACTTGAGCCGGGAGTCGAAATAGGATTCGATGGTATCAGCTGATTTGCCCGCGCGTGATGGAGGCCGTCATGAGCAATTTCCGACCGGTCGACCGGGAGACGGGGTTTCTGCTGCCGCCGTCGGTGGAGGAATGGCTTCCCGAGCGGCATCTGGCGCGCTTCGTGGTCGAGGTGATCGAGCAGTTGGACCTCTCGGCGTTCGTGAAGGCCTATCGCGGCTCGGGCTCGGCGTCCTATCACCCGAGCATGCTGCTGGGGCTTCTGGTCTACGGCTACGCCACGGGGGTGTTTTCGAGCCGCAAGTTGGAGCGCGCGACCTATGATTCTGTCGCTTTCCGCTTCATCGCGGCCAACGATCATCCCGACCACGATACCATCGCCGCGTTCCGGCGGCGTTTTCTCGACCGGATCGAAGGGCTGTTCGTCGAGGTGCTGCTGCTGGCCCGGGAAGCCGGGGTGCTGAAGCTCGGCACGGTGGCGCTGGACGGCACCAAGGTGCACGCCAACGCGAGCCGGCACAGCGCGCTGTCGTGGAAACACGCCTGCGAGCTCGAAGCCCGGTTGAAGGCCGAGGTGGCGGAGTTGATGGCGTTGGCGGAGGCGGCCGATGGGGCGGATGTGCCCGACGGGATGTCGGTGCCCGAGGAACTGGCCCGGCGCGAGGATCGTCTGGCCCGCATCGCCGAGGCTAAGGCGGTGATCGAGGCGCGGGCGCGCGAACGCCTTGAGCGGGAACGGGCCGAGTACGAGGCGAAGCTCGAGGCGCGCGCGGAGAAGGCCGAGAAGACGGGCCGCAAGCCGGGCGGCCGTCCACCCGAGCCGCCGGTGGCCGGGCCCGGGCCGAAGGACCAGGTCAATCTGACCGACGCGGACTCGCGCATCATGCCGGTGGCCGGCGGCGGCTTCGAACAGGCCTACAACGCCCAAGCCCTGGTGGCGGCCGACAGCCTGCTGGTGGTCACCAACGACGTGGTCCAGGCCCCCAACGACAAGCGGCAAATCGAGCCGGCGCTGGAAGCGCTCGCCCGCCTTCCCGAGGCGCTGGGCGCGCCCGAGACCCTGCTGGCGGACAGCGGCTACTTCAGCGAGGCCAACGTGAACGCCTGCGCCGAGGCCGAGATCGCGCCGTTGATCACGCCCGGCCGGGAACGCCATCATCTCTCCTGGAAGGACCGCTTCGCCGGCGCGCCGCCGCCCCCGGAGAACCCGACGCCGCTGGAAGCGATGACACATCGACTGGCGACGCCCGAGGGCCGGCAACTCTACGCCCTGCGCAAGCAAACGCCGGAACCGGTGTTCGGCATCATCAAATCGGCCATGGGCTTCCGCCAGTTCTCGCTACGCGGCCTGGACAAGGTCACGGGCGAATGGAACCTGGTGACCCTGGCCTGGAACATAAAGAGAATGTTCACCTTGCAATACGCTTGAGCAGGCGGCCGGACTCCGTACCTCGCGAAAAGGAATAAGAGTATGCTCGCCTTGCGGCACGCGCGAGCAAGCGAACGTACTTCGTGCCCTCACGAGAGGGCATAAGAGTATACTCACCCTGCGGTACGCGCGGCCAAGCGACCGCACTCCGTGTCCTCACGAAAGGCGCTCGATCCCATGACCTCTCCACATCGCGATCCGTCCACACCCATTCTCGCGGACCTCAGTCCGACAGGCTGCTAGACCTGCCGTTATCCCAGCGCCGCCCGGAACCCAGTCGCCCCAGCGTCACACCCGCGCCGTTTTTGACGAAATCATCAGGAAACTTCGCCCATATACCGAACGCGAACGGCCGCGAAATGCGGCCGCGTGCTTACCCGAGTAAGTAAGCGTATACAATCACTTCTAATAAGCCCTTGAAAAGATGGTGCCCAGGGGCGGATTCGAACCACCGACACGCGGATTTTCAGTCCGCTGCTCTACCAACTGAGCTACCTGGGCCGAGGCGGCTTGGCCGCACCCGCGCGGCGGCGCCTTCATAGGCGAAAACGTGCCCATCGTCCAGCGCTCAGCCGTCGCTGGGCTGGTCGCTGGCCTGGTCGCTGGGCTCCTCGCTGGCCTCTTCGCCGACGAGGGAATAGCCGCCGGTGAGCCAGCGGCCGAGATCGACGGTGGCGCAGCGCTTGGAGCAAAACGGCCGATAGTGCTCGTCTCGGTCCGCGCCGCAGATCGGGCAGCCGGTTTTCGCGCCGTGCCGCGCCGCCATCTCACCCGACCTCGAACTCGAAATGGGTGCGCTCGAAACTCGCCATCGCCTCAATCTCGACCGGGCGGCCGATGCGCCGCGCCAGCAGCTCGACGGCCTCGCCCGCGGTCTCAAGGGCGCGGACCACGACCGGGGCGGCGCGGACGTGCAGGACGCCGCCGGCGCGCCCGCTGTTCGTCGCCCGTTCGGCGCGCCGCAGCAGGTCACCAACCAGGGTCTCCATGGTGGGGCGGCGGCCGCTGGCGCCACAGCCGGGGCAAGGCTCGGTGACCTGCATCCACAGCGACGGGCGCACCCGCGCCCGGGTGATCTCGACCACGCCCCGGGCCGGAATGGGGCCCGCTCTGGGCCGGGCGGCATCGGGCGCGAAGGCCTCTTGGAGCGCGCTGGCCAGTCGCAAGCGATCGGGCGCCTCGATGTCGAGGAAGTCGACAACGATCAGGCCGCCGATGCCCCGCACGCGGAGCTGTCGCGCGATCGCGCCGGCCGCCTCGAGGTTGACGCGCAGCGCCGTCTCGCGTGGGCTCGCGGCATCGGTGAGCGCGCCGGAATCGACGTCGATGGCGGTCAGCGCCTCGGTCTCGTCGATGGTGATCGCGCCGCCCGATGGCAGCCGTACATCGCGCTCCAGCGCGAGCGCGATGTCGGCGTCGATGTCGCCGTGGTCAAACAGCGCGCCGGCGCCGCGAAAGTGCTCCAAGCGCGGGGCGAGGTCGGGCCGATGGCGTTGGCAGTAGTCGCGGGCGCGGATGAAGGCAGGACCTGAGTCGATGCGGATGCGGTCGGTCGTGCGCAGGTCGCGCAGCGCGCGGATCAGCGGGTCGTGCTCGCTGAACAGACAGGCCGGCGGCCGGGCCTCGGCGCGGGCCGCCGCGAGGTCGCGCCAGGCCGCGCTGAGGCGCTCGATATCGGCGGCGATCGCCGCCGCCCCCGCCCCTGCGGCGGCCGTGCGCACGATGAACCGGCCCGCGTGGGCGTCGGTCTCTTGGCGCGCCGCCTCGACCAGCGCTTTGAGACGGTCACGTTCGGCCTCGTCGGCCAGCCGGCGCGAGACCACGACGCCCGACTGTGTCGGCGCATGGACCAGCAGTTGTCCCGGCAGCGTGATCGCGCCGGTCAGGGCGGCGCCCTTGTCGGCCACGGCGTCGGCGGCGACCTGCACGAGCACGGCCTCGCCCTCGCTGACCAGCTCGTTGATCGGCGGCTCTCGATCGTCGCCTTCCGGGTCGGCGCGGGGGTGCAAGCGCTGGGCCTCCCGCGCGCCGAGGAAAGCGTCGCGGCCGACGCCGATGTCGACGAAGGCGGCGCCGATATTGGCCACCACCCGGACGACGCGGCCGAGATAGATGTTGCCGACCAGCGAACCGTTGGCCGCCCGTTCGATCGCCAGCTCGGCGAGCCGGCCGTCCTCGGTGCGGGCGATCCGCACCTCGCCGATGCCGACGTTGATCAGGAGTTCTTGGCTCATTCCAGCTCGCCGTCCGCCCAGATTGCCTGCCAGCGACGATCGACCGAGAACCCGAGGCCGCCGAGCAGGTTCACCGTCTCGTGGAGCGGCAGGCCGACGACGTTACTGTACGAGCCGTTGATGCGCTTCACCAGTGCCGCCGCCCGGCCCTGGATGGCGTACCCGCCGGCCTTGCCGCGCCATTCCTCGCTCGCCAGGTAGCCCTCGATCTCAGCTTCGGTGAGGCGTTTGAACTCGACCACGGTGGTCACCAACCGCGCCCCTTGGCGGCCCTCCGGGGCGCTCAGCGCGATCGCCGTGTGGACCCGGTGGCGGCGTCCGGACAGGGCCTTCAGACAGCGCCGGGCTTGCGCGGCATCGGCCGGCTTGGGCAGCGCGCGTCGGCCGCGCGCGACGATGGTGTCGGCCGCGAGAACGAAGTCGTCAGCGTGTGTCCGCGCCACCGATTCGGCCTTGGTCCGCGCTAGGCGCCGCGCGCTCTGGGGTGGCGTTTCGCCGGCCAGGGCCGTCTCGTCGACGTCGGCCACGACGACAAGGTTGGGCGTCAGTCCGATCCGCTCAAGAAGGGCGCGCCGGCGCGGTGATGCCGAGGCGAGAACGAGCCGCGCTTCGCTCGCGGCCGCCACGCCAGCACCTATTTGAAACGAAGGATAATCGGAGCCTACTTGAAACGAAAGGTGATCCGGCCCTTGGTCAAATCGTAGGGCGTCATCTCGACCAGGACCTTGTCGCCGGTGAGAACGCGGATCCGATTCTTGCGCATCTTGCCGGAGGTGTGGGCAAGCAGCTCATGTTCATTGTCGAGGACAACTCGAAACATGGCATTGGGTAGTAGTTCCTGAACGGTGCCAGGAAATTCCAGAAGTTCTTCTTTGGCCATCGGCTCCCCGGTTGTTGATCGCGGACCTTCGCAAGATGCGCGCCCGAGGGTCCAAAATCAAGGCTATTTGCCGGTGATCGCGCACCATCCGGGGTGATCGGGAAGCTGCGGCGGCGCGGCCTCGGCGAACGCTTCGATGATGCGCCGCGCCAGGGTGTCGCGAACCTGGCGAAAGGCTTCGAGGATAGCGTCGCGGTTGCCGTGCACAGCGGTCGCGTCGAAGGTATGCCAGAACCACAGATCGCAGGCCGAGGTGCGGGTCAGCTCGACCGCCTTGTGCTGAGCCTCGGGCGACAGCGATATCACCAGGTCGAACGAGGTGTCCTCGAGCTCCTCGAAAGACTTGGGCTTGTGGCTGTACATGTCGATGCCGATTTCCGCCATCACGGCGACCGCGAAGCCGCTTGGCTCGCCCTTGCGCGCGCCGACCGAATCGATGAAGACGCGATCGCCATACAGTTGCTTCATGATCCCCTCGGCCATCGGCGAGCGGGCGGCGTTGAGGGTACAGGCGAACAGGACGCTGCTGGGCAACCGTGCCGTCGTCATCGCGCCGTCAGCCGCGCCATAGTCAGCTGCGCCACCGTCAGCCGCGAATGTGGAGAACGCAGATCAGGGTGAACAGGCGCCGGGCGGTGCCGAAATCGGTCGTGATCTTGCCGGCCAATCGCTCGCGCAGCAGCTCCGACCCCTCGTCGTGGATGCCGCGCCGCGCCATGTCGAGGGTCTCGATCCGCGACGGCGTCGCCGTCTTGATGGCCTGGAAATAGCTCTCGCAGATCATGAAGTACTCGCGCACGAGGTTGCGAAATGGCGTTAGCGCCAGGGTCACGGTGCTGAGCGGTTGGTCCTGGGCGTCTCGGATGTCGAACAGCAGGCGGTTCTCCTCGAGGCGGAGGTGCAGGCTGTAGGGTCCGGCGTCGATCCCGTCGGGGACGAACTGGTTCTCCTCGATCAGGTCGTAGATCGCGACGCGCCGTTCCTGCTCGACTTCGGGACTGCGCCTGATGACGGTCCGCTCGTCGAGCGTCAATTTAATGATGCGCCCGGTGTCGGGGTCGGTCACGGCGGTTCAGGTCGCGGTGGCGCGCAGGCGGATGCGGACCGACTCGGCGTGCCCGGTCAGCCCCTCCGCCTCGGCCAGGGTGATGGCCGCCGGGCCGATGCGGCGCAGGCTGCGCGCATCGCAGCGCACCAGCGATGTGCGCTTGACGAACTCATGCACCGACAGCCCCGAGGAGAAGCGCGCGCCGCGCGCGGTCGGCAGCACGTGGTTGGTGCCCGCCACATAGTCGCCGATCGCTTCGGGCGTATGGCGGCCGAGGAGGATGGCGCCGGCGTGGTGCACTTGTTCGGCCAGCGCGTCCGCTGCGGCATCATCGAGCGCCAGTTCGAGGTGCTCGGGCGCGAGCCGGTCGATCAGTTCGGGCGCGTCGGCCAACGCCGCGAGGACGATCACCGCGCCATGATCGCGCCAGCTCGCGGCCGCGATGGCGGCGCGCGCGAGGGTGGCGAGGCGCCGCGCGACCGCCGCCTCGACCCGGTCGGCGAAGCCGTCGTCGTCGGTCAACAAGATCGCCTGGGCGGCCTCGTCGTGCTCGGCCTGGGACAGCAGATCGGCGGCGATCCAGTCGGGGTCGTTGCGGCCGTCGGCGACCACCACAATCTCCGAGGGGCCGGCGATCAGATCGATGCCGACGACGCCGAAGACGAGGCGCTTGGCGGCGGCGACGTAGGCGTTGCCGGGGCCGACGATCTTATCCACGGGCGCGATGGTCGCGGTGCCGTAGGCCAGCGCCGCGACGGCCTGGGCGCCGCCGATCCGGTAGATTTCCGTGATTCCGGCCCGCGCGGCGGCGGCGAGAACGAGCGGGTTGGGTCCGCCCGTGCCGCACGGCACCACCATGGCGATGCGGCCGACGCCGGCGACCCGCGCGGGCAGCGCGTTCATCAGGACCGAACTCGGGTAGGCGGCGGTGCCGCCCGGGACATAGAGGCCGACCGCCGCGAGCGGCGTCCAGCGCGAACCAAGCTCGACGCCGAGCGCATCGGTGTAGCGGTCGTCGGTTGGCAGCTGGCGTTGGTGATGGGCGGTGATGCGCTCGGCGGCGAGATCGAGCGCGGCCCGCACGGCGGGTGGCACACGTTCGACTGCAGCCGCGATCTCGGCCGCGCCAATCCTGAATGCCGCCGGCTCGAGCGCCACGCCATCGAAGCGCTCGACATAGTAGCGCACGGCCTCGTCACCGCGCGCGCGCACGGCAGCGAGGATCTGGGCCACCGCGCGCTCGACATCCGGCGCCGCGCTCGCCCGGTCCGCCACGAGGCGGGCGAACGAGGCCGCGAAGCCCGCCTCGCGCGCGTCGAGCCTAAGCGCCACCGACCACCCCCCGGAAGCGGTCGATCCAGCCCCCGAGTTCGACCGATCGCGTCTTGAGCGCGGTCCGATTGGCGATCAAGCGCGCGGTGATGTCGGCGATTCGTTCGACCTCGACCAGGCCGTTGGCGCGCAGCGTCGCGCCGGTGGCGACCAAATCGACGATGCGCCGGCACAGCCCGAGCGCCGGGGCCAGCTCCATCGCGCCGTGCAGCTTGATGCACTCGGCCTGGACGCCACGGGCGGCGAAGTGGCGGCGGGTCACGTTGGGGTACTTGGTCGCCACGCGAATGTGGCTCCAGCGTGACGGATCGTCCTCGGCCAGCATCGCCGCCGACTCGGCGACGGCGAGGTGACAGCGCCCAATACGAAGGTCGAGCGGCGCGTAAATCTCGGGGTAGTCGAATTCCATCAGCACATCGCCCCCCGCGATGCCGAGTTGAGCGCCCCCGAAAGCGACGAACGTCGCCACATCGAAGCTACGCACGCGCACGATGCTGACGTGATCGAGGTTGGTGCGAAAGTGGAGCTTGCGCGAGGTGTCGTCGGCGAAGTCGGGCTCGGGCTCGATGCCGGCGCCGCGAATGAGCGGCAGCGCTTCGCTCAATAGCCGGCCGGCGGGTACCGCGAGCACCAGCGGATCCTCAAATGGCAAGGCGCTCTCCCGGCGTTCGGTTGATCCCTGGGCCCGGCTCCCGACGGGCCGGCTCACGCGTTCTCGTCGTTCTCGTCGGTGGCGTGAGACGGCCAGCTGCGGGTCTCCCACGCGTCGCCGAGGTCGCTAAGGTGGCATTCAATGAACTCCGCCTCAAGCCTGACAGTGGCCCCACCGGCGAACACCAGCTCGATGTGCAGACCGCCGTCGTCCGTCATCGGTTCGGCGCGAATCGTCAGCAGCTCAAGCGCCGGGCCGCCCTGACCCTGCGCGATGCCGCGAACCCGCGCGGCGAGTATGCCCTCGAAGTGAATGCCGCAACGGATGCGCTCGTGGCCGTGGCGCGCGCCGCGGTGTTCGCGCTCCCAGCGAAAGCGGCTGCATACGACGGCGAAGCGGTGCCGCGCGGGCAGGTAGGACATCTCCTCGATCCGTACCACAGCGTCTTGAAGGCAGGCGGCGATAATCGCGAGATCGTCGTGATCCTCGGCCCGCAGTCGCAGCGGCGCGCCAGCGCGCGGTGGGGTCGTTCCTTCGGTCATGTGGTTCAGAGCGGGTTCATGGTTCAGACCGGTTGGCGGCTGATCTCAGCGCCAAGGCCGGCGAGCTTTTCGACCAGGTGCTCGTAGCCGCGGTCGAGATGGTAGACGCGATTGACGACCGTTTCGCCCTCGGCGGCGAGTCCGGCCAGGACCAGCGAGACCGAGGCCCTGAGATCGGTCGCCATCACCGGCGCCCCTTTGAGGCGGCCGACGCCGGTGACGATCGCCGTGGCGCCGCGCAACGCGATGTCGGCGCCCATGCGGCATAGCTCCGGCACGTGCATGAAGCGGTTCTCAAAGATCGCCTCGGTGACGGTCGAGGTCCCGCGCGCCGTACACAGGAGCGCCATCAACTGCGCCTGCATGTCGGTGGGAAAGCCGGGATAGGGCTGGGTCGTGATCGTGATGCCAGCGAGGTCGAGGCCACCGCCGGTGACGCGCAGGCCATCCGCCGTGGTGGCGATGCCGACGCCGATCCGCGACAACGTCTCGACCACTGATTCGAGCACGTCGAGGCGCGTATCCACAAGCTCAATATCGCCGCCACTGATGGCCGCAGCGATGGCGTAGGTGCCGGTCTCGATGCGGTCGGGCAGAACCCGATAGGTCGCGCCGTGCAGTGCGTCCACACCCTGGATGGTCAGGCGCGAGGCGCCAATCCCCGCGATCTCGGCGCCCATCGCGCGCAGGCAATAGGCGAGGTCGGCGACCTCCGGCTCGCGGGCCGCGTTTTCGAGCACGGTCTCGCCACGCGCCAGGGTCGCCGTGGCGAGCAAGTTCTCGGTCGCCCCGACCGACACCGAAGGGAAGGTAATGCGCGCGCCGGTCAGGCCATGCGGGGCGCGGGCGTGGACGTAGCCGTCACGCAATTCGATCTCGGCGCCGAGGCGCTCGAGCCCGTTGAGATGGAGATCGACCGGCCGCGTGCCGATCGCGCACCCACCCGGCAACGAGACGGTGGCCGCGCCGCACCGGGCGAGCAGCGGGCCCAGCACGAGGATCGAGGCGCGCATCTTGCGCACGATATCGTAGGGCGCTTCCGTCCCGGTGATGTCGGCCGCGCGCAGCGCCATCACCCGGCCGGCCGAGGCGCCGAGACCAGCGGCCGCGTCGAAGCTCACCTCGACGCCAAGGTGGCCGAGCAGACTCGCCAGGGTCGCGATATCGCCGAGATGGGGCAGGTTCGACAGCGTCAGCGTCTGGTCGGTCAGCAGGCTCGCGGCCATCAGCGGCAACGCCGCGTTCTTGGCTCCACCGATCCGCACCCGCCCGCGCAGCGGCCGGCCGCCGCTCACCAGGATGCGTTCCATCGACCTCGCCCTCCAGCGCTCGCCAGCGCCCGTTCTCGAAGCATCATATGCGAGGGTCAGCTTTCGTCAGACGGTGACGCGGTGGTGGGGGGCGCGGCGGGGGTGGCCCGCGTCCGCGCCTTGCGCAAGTTGAGGTTGCGCCTCAGCGCGCGGCGCAGGCGCTCGATCCGCTGCCGTTCCTTCGCGGCGGTTCGCCGGGACTTCGCGCCGCTACGATCGTCATTGGCCACGCCCCAAGGTGGCAACCGCCTGGAACCCGGTCAAGTGGTCAGCGACAAGGCTCGCGCCGGCGCCGTTACGTGCGGCTTTCGCGCCGTGGCCCCGGGCCGTTGCGCGCGGCTTCCGCGCCGTGGCAATGTGCCGCCCGGCGCCCACATAGCTCAGCGGTAGAGCACTCCCTTGGTAAGGGAGAGGTCGGTGGTTCGATCCCACCTGTGGGCACCACGCTCTCCCCCAGCATTCTGGGCTTTTGGCCTCATCCTGACCTCGTTCTGCCCGGCAGAATGCGGCAGAACGAGGCAGGAATGTGCCCTTCCATCCGGGCAAAACCCGTGGAGTCTGTTCGCTCCGCGTTCCCATACCCCAAAGCGCACGAGGTGATCTCATGAGTATCCCGCTTCCTGGCGTGGCACGCCGTCTTCGTAAAGAACACGGTGTCGCCATCAGCTATGGCCAAGTCTATCGAGCCGTGCTCGACGGGCGCATCCCGGCAGAGCAGGGCATCAACGGTCGCTACACCGTTCAGGAGAGCGATCTGTCCTTGATTGCCCGGACGTTCGCGCCCAAGACGGTCGCAGAGTCACCCGCGGCCGCCTGAGCCGAGGGCTCGCCGTGGGCAAGATGGTTGCCACGTTTCGCGCCAAGGGCGGGGAGCTGGACGCGCTCGAACCCGTTCGGGGGGCCGCCATGGCGGTTGGCGATCTCCATGATCGCGCACCTGGGCCTCTCACCCCGCAGACGTTCCGTGATCTCTGCTCGGCATACGCCAGTGCCTGCGTGCGTTGGATGAGGCGGTCACCGTGACCGGTCCCTCCGCCGCCGAGATCGCCAACATGCTCGCCGAGAGGGCCGAGAACCTGGCGGTCGAATTGCTGGGCGAGCCGACATCGCGCAACCGCGTTCAGCTGCGGTGGGGACGGCGGGGATCGTTGGCGGTGTGCATCGCCGGTCCGAAGACGGGCCAATTCTTCGACCACGAATCCGACGACGGCGGCGATCTGCTGGACCTCGTGAAACACCAACGTGGCGGCTCGATTGGCGACGCCATGAAGTGGTCGCGCGCCTGGCTCGGGCACCATCCCGAAGATCCGCCGTCGGTGCGACCGCGCGCTCGGTCGCAGCCCGAGCGCGATGACGACGAGGCCGGCCGGATCGCGATGGCACTGGGCTGGTGGCACGAAGCGCGCTCGATCAAGGGCACAATGGGCGAGGGATTTCTTTTGTGGAGTTCAATCTTCAGCTGGTAGTTGTGGCGTTCGCCACGCCTCCTCATCGGTACGGCAGAAAGCTCGGCAGCGATCTTGGGCGTGCGCCCGCGGCTCATCCCTTCGCGGACTTCGTAGTCATCCATCGGCTCCGACTTGAAGTTTCGACGCCTGTAGTACCGTCTGTCCCCGATTGGTGCACCGTAGTGCTGTGGCACCTCGACGACGTAGGCTACTCTGCCGGGATGTCGCTTATCCAGTGCCACCGGATGGATCACGAGCCCATCTATAATCGGTCGAATGTTGCCGGTGATCACGTCCTCAAGCCACTCCTTGGATATGTCTTCGGCATCGCAGCCCTCATCGATCTTCACAGCGGCGACGCGGCGTTTGCCCTCCTCCATGATTCCTTAGATCACGGCCCCGCCGGCAGCGTTCGCAAGGGCGGACACCGATTTGCTGATCGCTGTGATCGCCTTGCCATCTTTCGCGAGCGCCTCGCTCCTTTTGAACTCAAGGTCCAAACGTTCTTGTGTCCGATCTCTGACCAGCCGAGCCAGAGTCTCCTCGAGCGGCGGACCAGAGTCTCCCCGAGCGGCGCGGTTCGTCCGACGTAGGGATCCTGGGCGAGGGCGTCCCGATGATCGCAACAGCCGATCATGAGCCCACGGCCTGGTCGAGCAATTCGCGCGCAATGCAGCGTGACCGCGTCGTCGCCGCGCGCAGTCGGACAATTGTTTGCTTGCGGTGCTCTCCGACATCACTCACTGTTGTCGTCGATACCTACACCGTGAATCGGGGGAATGCCATGCCGGTCACAAAGCTGACAGGTATCTTCGGTTTTTCTCTTTCTGGCGGCTCTCGTCTTGCTGCCGGCCCACGGTATGGCCGCCGACGAAGCGGCACTCGACAGCGGTAATACCGCGTGGGTACTAACTGCCACCGCACTAGTCCTGTTCATGACCATGCCGGGGCTCGCGCTATTTTACGGTGGCCTGGTCAGTTCCAAGAACGTGGTTTCGGTCTTGATGCAGTGTTTCGCGATTTGCAGTGCAGTTTCGGTTCTGTGGCTAGTCTTCGTCTACAGCCTCGCTTTCGGCGACGGTGGCTCCCTCAACCCGGTGATCGGGGGATTTGGCAAGATCTTCATGGGCAGCGTTGGGCTTGGCGCCTGGTACGGCGATATTCCCGAGACTGTCTTTTTCATGTTTCAGATGGGAATTATAAAGACTACTTGAAATCATCGTCCTGAATTCCTATATCTAGATCGTAGAGAGGGAGACAGGAAATGGCCAAGGAAGCACCCGGAAAATCCCACCGCGAGGGCATCACCCTCGTTGAGTTGATGGACATGTTTCCGACCGAAGAGGCGGCCACCAAGTGGTTCGAGGACGTGTTCTGGCGGGGCGGTCGCCATTGTGGAAAGTGCGGCTCTGTCAACACACGGGAAGTCCCTAACGCGAAGCCGATGCCTTACTGGTGCACGGATTGCCGGTCGTATTTCAGCGTCCGCACCGGCACCGCGATTGCGCGGTCCAACGTCCCACTTCGAAAATGGGCCATCGCTATCTACTTGTGCCTTACCAGCCTTAAAAGCGTCGCCAGCATGAAGCTGTCCCGCGATATTGGCGTATCCCAGCCCACAGCCTTGGTTCATGCTCCACCGTATCCGTGAAGCGTGGGCGGGCGAGAACGGCGAACCTTTCGATCGGCCCGGTCGAGGTAGACGAGACTTACTTTGGCGGCAAGCGCAAGAACATGAGCAAGGCCAAGCGAAAAGAGATGGCCGACACTGGACGCGGCGCGGCTGGAAAGACCGCAGTAGTGGGAATGAAAGATCGCGACAGCAATAGGGTAACGGCACAGGTTGTTACCTATACGGATGCCGCGACTTTGCAGGGGTTTGTCACGGAGCATGCCGCGCCCGATGCCAAGGTCTACACAGACGATGCAGCGGCCTACAAGGGCATGCCCTTTGAGCACGAGAGCGTCCGTCACAGCGTCGGTGAGTACGTCCGCGACATGGCTCATACCAATGGCGTTGAGTCGTTCTGGTCGATGCTCAAGCGCGCCCACAAAGGAACCTTCCACAAGATCAGCCCGAAGCATCTTAACCGTTACGTCCAGGAGTTCGCTGGTAAGCACAACATCCGCGAGTCAGGAACGCTTGCGCAGATGCGGGACACTGTTGCGCGGCTTGTCGGTCGCAACCTTCTCTACCGCGACCTTATCGCGGACAACGGGCTTGAGAGCGGCGCGCGGTCCTAAGTCGGGCTGCCTCAGTAGAGCGCGGGCCAGCGTTTCTGGCGTTGCGCCCACAAGGTCGCGATCTCTTATGATTGTTGCCTTCATGCCGGTCAAATCCGTCGGCGGATCATGTGGGAGTATCTCGGCGGATCATGTGGGAGTATCCATGACTCTCCATTTGCTTCTCAAGCATCTCCCTTTCCATGAGGGCAGCCCCGAGCTGCCCGATATCCTCCTGAAGATCGTAGCCGTTTAGGGCCTCCAACGCTCGGGCTCGCGCTTGTTCTGCTCGGGATTTCCCAGATGCCTCGACGAAAGCAGAGAAAGCCCGAGAAACATTGGACAATCTTCCTAAGGCAGTCGATTGTTCTTTCATTTTTGGCATATCTAACAAGATGGCGATCAGCATCAGAATTGATTTCTTCGTCCGTCATGATTGTCCTTTCCGTTTGTCAAACGTGGCACCAAGAATTCTCGCCCCTTCAATTCTACCGTGTTGGGACAGAGGCATTAATCTAGAAATGAATTCATACCAGACCTCATCGCTGTCGGTTTCTGGATCTGGAGTTGCCAAGCCGTCCTTCGATAATTCAAATCGAAGGATTTCTCGTTGTGCGCGTTTCCACGCTTTTGATCGACTAGAAAGGTTGTCGTATTCGTACGCTCTATCCTGTTCTATAAGATTGAATTCGCGCATTACAACGTCATGTCGCCTCCTGAATTTGCCCGACGGGCTATTTCTTTGTCGTTCGTCTTTCCATCGTTTGTAAACGCCCTTCGCCCAAGAAATGCCTGCCCATGAACAACCAAACGCTAGTATTACCGAACCCACTGCCGCTCCAAGATAGAGCGAATGCAGACTTACGATGGAACCTATCATTTCGACGCAAACATCCCTGTCTGAACGGGTAAACAGTTCCCGCACCCAAACCACGACATTTCCGTAGAAGATGACGGCATCCGCCCCATTGGCCCGTCTTCTTGATCGCCTCCCAACCCATCCTTCCATCGTGCCCTCGCGGAGGGGCGGCGTCAAGTAGCGTTTATAATCCCCTTTCAGATGACCTTCGCTATCATCACGCCCGCGCTGATCGTTGGGGCCTATCCCGAGCGCATGAAATTTGGCGCCGTGCTCCTGTTCAGCGTGCTCTGGTCCATCATCGTGTATTCGCCGGTCGCCCATTGGGTGTGGGGCGGTGGCTGGCTGGCCGCCCTCGGCGTGCTGGATTTTGCTGGCGGCCTCGTCGTCCACGTGACCGCCGGCGTGTCCGCTCTGGTGGTCGCTACGATGCTAGGCAGCCGCAGAGGGTATCCAGCAGATGACCGACCCGCCCACAATCCGGGATTGACGATGGCCGGCGCTGCCATGCTGTGGGTCGGATGGTTCGGATTCAATGCAGGCAGCGCCTTGGCTGCCGACGCGAATGCGGGCATGGCTTTGCTGGTGACGCACGTCGCCGCGGCCACGGCTGCCCTGACATGGATGTTCGTGCAGTGGTTCCATCATGGAAAACCCACTCTCGTGGGCATCGCCACGGGCGCCATCGCGGGACTTGCGACCATCACGCCGGCGTCCGGCTATGTCGGCCCCGTCGGCGCGCTCGTCATCGGCTTCGCGGCCGGCATCGTTTGTTACGTCATGGCCCACATCGTTCAAAAAGTTCTCAAGCTCGATGATTCCCTTGATGTCTTCGCGGTCCACGGTGTGGGCGGTGCCTTGGGCATCCTGCTCACCAGTTTCATGGCCGCCGCAGTGCTTGGCGGTCTCGGACTGGAAGGAACGATGGTGCATCAGCTTTGGGTTCAGGCGGTCGGCATCGTTGCCACGGCGATCTGGGCCGGGGTGTTCAGCTACATCATCCTGAAGTTCGTGGTCGCAGTCATGGGACTGCGCGTCAGCGAACACGAGGAGACCGAGGGTCTGGATATCACATATCACGGCGAGCGCGGATACAATTTGTGAGCGCATGCTGGTAGGCCGCGCGCGGCGCGCGGCGGCGAACGTCACGCATGCGCAAGGCGCGATCTCGGCCCACTCCGGTGGGGGGCGGGTGCCCGGAGGAGCGAGAAGGCCGCTCAGCGCGCCGAAGCAGGCGCGCACCATGCCGGCAAAGGAACGCCCCGATCTCGCGACCGGGGCGAGTTGGGTGGCGGATCGTGGGGATCAGGCGGCGGTGGTGATCCGCAGCGGCATCGACTCCGCCTGGTAGACACCGACGACACGGCCGACGATCTGCTCCCGGAGCGGGTCCAGGTGGATCGGGCCGTCCGACATGAACAGCCGCAGGTGCACGATGCAGCCTGGGTACTGGCGGTGGAGTGCGTCTGCGCGGTCGAGCTCGGCCTGCAGGTCTTGGCGCGCGAGCGGATGCAGCCAGGCGCACGCTGGCCGGCCTGGAGCCTTGCCCCGCTCGGGCTCGTCGCACACCTGCCAGATTACCGGACCCTTGGACTGCATCACCGAGTACAGCTGGCCGAACTCGATGTCGGTCTGGCTGGTGTCGATCACCGCCCACTCGCCGGCCCTCAGATACGGCGCGTGAGCATCGTTGGCGACCATCTCGACCTGGCAGCCATCCGGGATGTCGCTGTACACCACCAGCGCCTTGAGCGCCGTCACGACGCGTCTCCCACAGGCTCGGCGAGAAAGGCGCTCACCATCCCGTGCGGATCGCAGCGCTCCGGCACGTAGTGCTCGCCGGCAATCTCGGCCCGCGCGATGCCGCCGTGGCTCTCGATCACCGCCAGGATCGAGTACGCCGCCTTGCCGATCCGCTTCATGTCGTCGCGGAACGCCCGCTCGTCGGTGTCGTCCTGTGGAACGACCCGATCGCGCCAGTCCGTGGCGACCGCCGCCACCATCATCACTTGCGCCATCGCGCCGGCCAGGCTCTCCGCTCAGATCTCCACGATGTTGCGCTCGAGAAGCCTTTGCTCGTCGGAGAGGAGCTCGCGGCGGCGTTCCAGGTGGTGGTAGCGTTCGCGCGCTTCGTTGCTCTGGCCGAGGCTTACCTGCTCCTCGTTCGCGCGGTTGCACCTGTCCCAGTTCGCGCCGAGCCGGACCGCCGCTCTCGCGACGCAATCCGTGTAGGCCGGTTGGACGCGCCCGGCCATGACGCACCTCCCAACCCCGCGATGAGCGCTTGAATGTGATGGAGCGAGTCCATGTCGAACGGCGCGAAGCCGGCCTCGATGCCAACGTCATTCGGCGCGAGCAAGCGGCGCATCTTCACGTTGGCGCCCATGACCGTCCGGCACGGCGTGCTGGCGATCCGGTCCTCCATCGCGCAGATGCGATGGAAGTACGGGGCGACCACCGGGCCCGGCGTGTCGTCCGGCATTCGGCTGACCTCGGCGCGGAGGTCGAGTAGCTCGCGCTCCACGTCCAGGAACCATTGATCCGGATCGGCTTGCGAGTCCGTGCTCGCGGCAACAGCGATGGGCACAGAGACCGTCACAACGGCGGCCGTTGACACCGCGAGGCGGAGGTTGCCGACTTCTTCGCACCGCCTCGATTGGCGTACCTATCGCGCTGGGCCGAGATCGAGGACATGGTTCGCGCCGTCACCGCGCCGGCCTTCCGCGCCGCGCACGCATCGCCCGACGGCACGCCCTACACCTTCACCTGGTTCGTGGTCGACAATGTCGGCTTCGCCGCCAATCCGCGGCGCAAGGCGACGGGGTTTCACACCGTCTGGGACGCCTACCAGCGGCTGCTTGGTGAGCGGGTCCCGGGCGACAACGCCGCCGGCGACGCGTGGGCCTGGCATTTTCACGCCATTCGCGGCGATGGGAACCCTCTGCGCTACAGCACCTCGTGGACCGTCAACGACTGGCCCGAGCAGGTTCTGGCGCGGCGAATTCTCGACCGGGGTTGGTTCCCGAACGCGTTTCGCGCTGGCGGCAACGTCGAACGCAACGACCTCTCGCTGTGGCTGGAGCAATTCATCCCGTTCGACTTCTCCAATCGCGCCCACGCCGATGATCGCGGCGGACCCGGCGCTCAATGGGACTGGCGTCACGCCCCCGCCGACTGGTCGCCCTACCACCCCGACCACGACGACTACCGCCACGCCGGCGGCATGCGTCGCGCCATCTTCCGGGCGATCGATATCGACAGTGCGCGCTGCCGGCTGGAAGCCGATGACGTCGCCCGGGCCTTTGAGCGCACGGCGGCCGGCGCCACCACGGTGCTCGCCTACTCCAACCACGACCGGCGCGACATGCGCCCGGAAATCGCGCGCGCCAGCGCACTCGTCAAGGGCATCGCGGCGCGCTATCCCGATGTTCGCTGGCGTTACGCCACCGCGCCCGAGGCCGCGCGCATCGCTCTCGCTCGCCCGCGCCCAGCGCCGCGCCTCGACCTCTCGCTGACGGCCGAGGGCGACCATCTCTGGATCGAAAGCAGCCGCCCGGTGTTTGGGCCGGCGCCGTTCGTCGCCGTCGAAGAGACCGATGGTCTCGTATATCGAGACAACTCGACCATCGAGGGTGAAACGCTGTGGTGCTACCGGCTGGACTCGCCCGCGGTTCGACGCATCGGTGTCGGCGCCGCCGCAAGCGACGGCGCCACCGCCGTGGCCGTCCACGACAAGATGGGCCGCGACGCCCCCCCCGGTCTCGCTGGGGGACGGTCGGGGCGCAGGTGACTCCCTGGGCGAGGACTAGCGCCGCTGGCTCGCTAACGCGCCTTGCTTCAGGACCATGGCGCGCCGCTTCAGGACCAGGGCGTGGGTGTTTTCTCCACGACCTCGCCGTCGATGCGGATGGCGTCGACGTACTCGTTGTAGAAGCACATCAGGTCCTTGATCTTGGGGCACTCGGGCACCGGATCGGGGTAGCTCCAGACGATGTCGTCGTACACCGTCGCCCCGACCCGCGCCCGCCAGTAGCGCGCCTCCCCCTTGTAGGGACAGCGGGTCAACGTTTCGCTCGGTTCCAGCAGGTCCATGCGGACGTCCTCGACCGGCAGGTAATAGCGGGTCCGCAGGCCGGTCTCGAAGACGAAGCGGGCGCGCCGGCTCGAAGCGACGGTCTCGCCACCCAGCACGACCTCCACCGCGCGCGTGCTCGGCACCGCGTCGACCCGCTTGTAGGGGTCGCGGGCGTGGACGAAGATTTCCTCGTCCTCCTCGTACCAGGCATCCATCTTGTTCCAATAGATCGCCGCGTATGGCGCCAGGTCGGTGGCGCCGGCGATCGGCTTAGGATAAGTCCACACCGCGTTCTCGGCGACGCGCTCGCCCACCCGCACCGACCGATAGGTCGCGTCGCCCTTGTGGGGACAGTGGGTGCCGTGGGCGCTCGCGACCAGAAACTCGTCGCCCAAGTCCTTGAGCGGGAAATAATAGACCGGCAGGTGGCCGCTCTCGTGCAGCAGCATCATGCGGCGGCTGTCGGCGATGGTCTCGCCGGCGAAAACCGCGCGCACGCGCCGTGGGCTTGGCTCCAGCACCAGCGTGTAGCCCTGGTCCGCCGCGCGCCCGGCGGAGCCGGTGGGGTCTTCCGCGTTCGCCGTCATGGTCTCGCCTCCGCTCTTGTCGCGCCCTCGGGAGTAAAGGATATTGGCCTCCTCCGCTCCCCGCGCAACCCCCGTGCAACCGGCCCCGGCGCCCTGTGCAAATCCTCGCCATCATCAATCATCCGAGCGCGCTGCCCTATCTGATCGGCGAGCGCATCGAGGCGCGTGGCGCCAGTTGCCACAACGTCAATCCCCACGCGGGCGGCGTGTTGCCGCAAAATCCAGACGGCCACGCGGGACTGCTCGTTCTCGGTGGTTCGATGAGCGCGGCGGATCCTGACTACGATCATATCTTCGAGCCGGTGACGACCTTGATCCGCGCCTTTCACGCCGCCGAGAAGCCGGTGCTCGGGGTTTGCCTCGGCAGCCAGCTCCTGGCCCGCAGCTTCGCCGGCGCGGTGTATCCCCTGGGCGATCTCGAGGTCGGCTACGTGCCGCTCGAACTGACCGACGCGGGCGCCAAGGAAGCGGTGCTGGCCGGCCTTGCCCGCCGCCAGACGATCTTCGAATGGCACGAGGACACATTTGACCTCCCGACCGGGGCCGAACTCTTGATGACCGGCGCAACCTGCCGCCACCAGGGGTTCCGCGTCGGCGCCACCAGCTACGGCTTTCAGTGCCACTTCGAGGTCGGGGCGAGCCAGATCGAAACCTGGATCGGGGCCGGTCGCGACAACCTCGAGCAGCATCGCGGCGCGCGCGCCGACGCCGTGGAAAACCAAATCCGCTCGCAAATGTCGGACTACGCGCCCGCCGCGGCCCGCTTCGCACGCACGCTGGCCGACGGTTGGATGGATCTCGTCGTTGCCCGCGCCGGACGCGACGGCGCCTAGGTCGCCGCGCGGGCCTTTCCGACCCCGCCCCCTTCGATCGACGGCGCGATCGGCACCGCCGATATGGTCCCGGCGACCGTGCCATGGCGGACCAGATTGGTGGCAAGCTCGGTGGCGACCACGGCCAATTCGTCGCGGCTCACGCGATCGAAGCCGGCGTTCGCGGCCATCGCCCCAACCTGGCGTCGAACCTGGCCGACATCGGCGTCGTCCCGGACGCCGAGGCGCATCACTTCCATTTCTCGATTTCGATGCGCGTCCCGCCTTCCGGCCTCGCGGTGATGGTCAGCGAATCCATCAGCCGTTTCGACCCGGGCAGACTCTGACCGAGGCCGCCGCCAGTCGTGAAGCCGTCGCTCAGGGCGAGCGCGACCTCGGCGATCCCCGCGCCCTCGCCTACGCCGAGCGCGCGCACGAACTCGCCCCCAACCATCCCGCAACGCTCGATACCCTCGGCTGGATCTTGGTGATGGAAGGCGAGACCGACCGTGGCCTCAAGCTGCTGCGCGACGCCGGGGCGCGCGCCTCGCGCAATCCCGGCATTAGCTACCATCTGGCGGTGGCGCTCAACAGCCTCGGCCGTACGGCCGAGGCGCGCCATGAGCTCGAGACGATAATCGAAGCCGCGCCCGCGACCGAGATCGGCGAGAAGGCGCGGGCGCTGCTCAGCTCGCTTCCCAGCGCCGAGGAGTAGCGGCCGCACGCCACGCCCAATAGTCGGCCGCCGTGTCGATGTCTCGCAGTCGATCGAGACACTTGACGCGGTAGCGCCGGTCGAAGTTGGCGAGCGTGTCAGCCATGGCATGCTCGCTCGACCAGCGAACGTTGGTGAAGAGATCGCGGCGACCCCCGCCGTGACGGAGCCCGATCAGCCAATAGCCGCCGTCAGCCGCGGGCCCGAGGACGGCGTCGTCGCGGCCGAGCGCCGCGAACGCGGCGGCAACATGACGGCGCGTGATGGTGGGGATGTCGCCGCCCACGATGACCACCGGGCCGCCGGGGCCAGACCCCAGGGCGCGCGACATGCGTCGGCCGATGTCGCCACTGCCTTGGCCGATGCGCGGCAGATGGCCGGGCCAGAATTGGCCCGCGCGGGCGAACCGGTCGGGCGTGACGGCCACTACCGTTACCCAGCGCCGATCGCCGCCGAGCCGCCGCGCAACGTCGTCGCTACAGCGGCGATAGAAACGCCACGCCGCCGCACGCCCGATGCCGGCCGCCAAGCGGTGCTTGACGGCGCCGTAACGCGGCGCCCGCACGAATACGATCAACCACGGCTTCATCCGTGTGGCCAATACGTCATCCGTATAGCCGTTGAATAAAAGCGGGCGGGACGCCGAGAAAATAGAGGCCCAAACACAAGAGGTTGCGCAACCCGCGCCCCAGGTAGCCGGCGTCGCGGTAGCGACGGGCCGAGGTGATAGCGGACGCGCGCAGATAGCGTAGCCGCCCCCGCCCGATCCGTCTGACGATGTCCACGTCCTCCATCAACGGGCGCGGGCGGAAGCCGCCGAGGTCGTGGTAGGTCGGGCGCGCCAGCAACAGGCCTTGATCGCCATAGGGCAGCGCCAGCAACCGACAGCGCAGCGCGACCAGCCGCTCTACCCGACGGGCGGGAGCGGCCTGATGGTCGAGCGCGAAGCGGAACACGGCGGCGCACCCGGCGTTGGCGGGGTCGTTGGCGAAACCCGCCGCCTCGCTCGCCCAGCCGGACGCGAGGCGGGTATCGGCGTGGAGAAAGAGTAGCCACTGGCCGCCGGCCATCGCCGCACCGGCCGCCAGCTGGCGACCCCGCCCGCGCGGCGCGGCAATCACCCGGGCGCCACTCGCGGCCGCGCGCCCAAGCGTGCGGTCGCGAGAGCCGCCATCGACGACGATCACCTCAAGGCTGCCGAACGCCGCTCGCGCCTCTTCGAGCGAGGCCAGGCAGCCCGTGATCGTCGCCGCCGCGTCGAGCGCGGGGATGACGACCGAGAGGGCGAGGGGCGGCGAGGTCATGACATATCTTAACGTGCGGCGTGCGCGCTGGTTAACGCAGGGCGTCGGCGCCGGTGAATGTTCTTGTCTTCTTCTATTAGCGCTTGTGCCCTACGCGTCATGGGGAGATGTCCCGGTCGATGTTGAAAAGTTGAGGTAGGTGTCGCTCTCCTGGAGCCGTTAGGCTCCGGGTGCTGCAAACCCAAGAGGGAGAACGACACCATGGGAAAGAATATCCGTAGTTCCAGTAGCCCGAAAGCCCTTGCCACCTCGTTTCCTATGCCGCCGCTGGCAGACGCGATGGACGCAGTCCGTCTCAGCGTGGATCGGTTCTGTCTCCTGGCCGGGGTCGAGGCCTTGGCCGAGATGATGGAGGAGGACGCCACGACCGTGTGCGGGGCCCGACATCGTCGCCATGGGAACCGTCGGGGTTATCGCTGGGGCCATACGCAGAGCGAGATCGGCTACCACGGCGGCCGCGTGAAAGTGCAGCGGCCACGGGTTCGCGACCATGCTGGCAAGGAGGTGGGTTTGGAGAGCTGGCAGGTGCTGCGCGACGGCAACCTGTTGCTCGAGTGGGCGCTCAACCTGATGGTGCTGAACGTGTCGACCCGCAAGTACCACCGCGCGGTCCGTCTGCCCGAGGGCGACCTGGCGAAAGCGCGTGGCGACGGCACCTCGAAGTCGGCCGTTTCCCGGCGCTTTGTGGCGCTGTCGCGCAAGAAGATGAAGGCCTGGCTTGCCTCGGACCTCTCGGAGCTCGACCTGCTGGTCATCCAGATCGACGGTCTGCATGTCGGCGACCATGTCTTGGTGGCGGCGATCGGCGTCGATGGCAACGGCGACAAGCATGTCCTGGCCGTGGTCGAGGGGGCGACGGAGAACACTGTCGTCGTCCAGGCCTTGCTCGACAATCTCCTCGCCAGGGGGCTCGATCCGACGCTGCCCCGGCTGTTCATCGTCGATGGCGCGAAGGCGCTCAGCAAAGCGATCCGCAACACCTTCGGTGTGGCCGCCGCCATCCAGCGCTGCCAGGTCCACAAGGGCCGTAACATCATCGAGCGCCTGCCCCTGCATTTGCATGCGAGCGTCAAGAAGGCGCTCCGTCAGGCCTGGGACCAGGACGACGCAGACAAGGCCGAACGGCTGCTGCGCAACCTGGCCCGGCGTCTGGAGCATGAGGAACCGGGCGTCTCGGGCAGCATCCTGGAGGGGCTGGACGAGATACTCACCGTCATCCGCCTCGGCCTGCCGCACGAACTCCGGCGCTCGCTCGCCTGCACCAACATCGTCGAGAACGCGCTCGGCACGGTGCGCCAGGTCACCCGCAACGTCAAACGCTGGAGACACGCCGAGATGGCGCTCAGATGGACCGCCGCCGGCCTGCTGGAGGCCCAGAAAACCTTCCGTCGCCTCAAGGCCTATCGTCAGCTGCCCATCCTCCGAAATGCTCTCCAGGAACACTTGAGAAAGGCTCAGGCCGACAGTGCCATTGAAACCATCATGAAGGCAGCATAGCATCATCAACCAGCGACGCCTGCCCCACGAATTTCAACAGAGATAGGGACATCGCCTATGGTGGAGGGGGAGTTGGTTTGTTCCTTGCCTATCCGGTTATCACCCACACCCACTATATGTAGTGTGCACCCATTATATGTAGTGTGCACCCATTTTCCTGAGTAAAGCTCGGTGCAGGTCGAAGCGGAGATATCTCCGGCGATGCCGAGTAGGGACTCGGACGGCATTGTAGCGGCTTTTAGGCGACACTTTAGCGTGGTGGAAATCCTAATCATTGAGTCGGATTTGGCAAAACGCCACGTTGCATAAAGGACCGTCACTTCATTGAAATTTATCTGAAATCGGAGGTGAACGACACCGATGGAATATTCCAGGAAATCAGAGCTTCATTGAATTGTAGGATTCGAGTGCCGAATTATTCACAAATAGCTCTGTGAACTGGTTTTCAAGTTCGCTCAATACGTCATATGGAGTAAACGGATTGAGGATCACGTTCTTGCGTGTCGCTTCGTCTTCGCTGCGACTCAAAACGCGCAGGAGACTAACAGGCGCGGACGGGTTCTTCGCAACGATTCGTGCCAGCGCGTCGCTTTCTTCGACTAGTGCCGTCAATCGCTCAGACGATGTCGTTTCATCAGCAGCTTCCCGTCTGGCCGTGGGTTTCTTCGTTTTCCCCTTGGTCGCCACCGTTCCGTCCCCCGATGTTAAGTACGTGACGTGAATTAAACTCCGGTTCGGTTTTCAGAACAATCAAGAATTAGCCGGATCGCCTCCTCAATGCGCCTGCGCCGGCCCTTGCCTGCAGTCCAAGGAGACACACTACATATAGTGGGTGTGGGTGATAACCGGATAGGCAAGGTTTGTTCTTCTCTGTGTTCTTGCAGGCTTAGCGGTCGGCTTATGGGTGATGACCAAATTTGTTCCGCAGTATGCGGCGACGATGATAGTGTCCCCGTCGTCACTAGGCGGCCAGTCTGTGATTTCTTCCAGCAATTCTCGTGGGCTCTCCAATATCGCCTCGGCGTTTGGCCTGGGCGCCAGTCCGGGAGGTTCGACGACTTCTTTCGACCGGCTGACAGTGTTGCTTGGGGCGGTCACTCTTGCACGACGCCTGCAGCAGAAACATCAGCTTCTGCAAAGAGTGAAGAGAAATTCCTGGGATGAGGAGCCCCGGACGTGGAAACGGCCATCAGGTGAGCGGTTCGAGCGAATGCAGAGGGTCCGCGCATTCTTCAACTTGCGAACCTGGCGGGCTCCGAGTATCTCCTCCTTGGCGGGATATCTGGGATCGAAAGTCGAGGTCGATGATATGGAAGGGACAGGATTTCGCAAGATATCGGTGACCGACTCTGATCCAGAATTCGCCCGTTATTTATTGGAGACAGTCTACTTCGAGGCCGATGATCTGCTGCGGGACCAAGACCAAGAGAGCACATTGGCGCACCGGGGATATCTGCGGGACAAAGTCGAGGCCGCGAACATAGTCGAGATCCGGGCAGGACTTGTTGGTCTACTTATGCAGCAGGAAAACAAGGTGATGATGCATGAGAGTGAGTTGCCGTATGCCGCGAGTATTATCGAACCGGTGAATGTTTCAAATCAACCCACGGAGCCCAACCCCCGTCTATAGGGTGCGAGTCTCGTATGGCATTGATAGCAGTGGCTTCGTTCATTGAGTTCAGGCAGCGATGGCGATGACGGCACAGGGATTGATGTTGTCGTTGGCCGGTGTGTCGGTTGCGCCGATGATGGCCTTCCATGCCCGGTCGAAGCGAGCGGATTTGATCAGGGCGCGGAAGGTCAGCACAGCCTGTCCGCCGGCGATCCGCCAGCGCATGCCGGAGCGCTTCATGCGCTGGGTCACCAGGGTCTTGTTGGCCGCCTCGACCACGCCTGAGCCGATGGCGACGCCCTCTGCCTTCAGGGCGTGGTAGCGCATGCGCTGGCGGTGCTTGCGGAAGAAGGCGAGTTCCCGTTCGATCTCGGCCCGATCCGGCTTTCCGCTATCACGAAGGTGGCGCAACGCCCGGATCACCTTGTCGACGCCGCAGGGGTCGTGACGCAGAACCTCGCGGTACCTCTCGAACCAGTCGGAGGCCACCGCATGGTCGGATGCCGTTCGGAGATGTTCGCAGGCATGCCAGAAGTCGATGACCTCGGTTTCGGGCGACAGGGTCTCCAGGAAGGTCCAATTGTCGGCGGCGGCGTCGGCGATAGCGACGATCCTGACGTCGGGGCGCAGCTGCCTGATATGTGCGACTTCGCTTGCGAGCTGCGCCTTCAGTGTGACCTTGCCGCTCTCCGGCATGCGGCCGAGATAGAGGGTCTTCAGACGCTCGCCCCTGGCGTCGTGGAAGGAAACCGTGCCGCAGGCGGCCTCGCGCCAGGAGGCCTCGGCGCGGCCGTCCTCGCCGGCCCGCAGCGGCACCATGACGCCGTCGAGCGACACCGAGGCGCTGACCGCCTCGTGCGGTACGCCCTCGGCGTCACGGATGCTGTCCAGCGTCTCGGGGCCGAGGGTCTCCCAGCGCTCGTGCATGGTCCGTGTCAGGCGCTGCAGGGTGCTCACCGACGGCGTCATTCCGCCGATCTTCGCAAAGAACGCCGCCGCTTCCCGCGCCGTGCAGTGACCCATCATCAGCAGACCGAGCTGAGCCGCCGGCCGCGTCAGGTAATCGTCGACGAGACCCAGGCTCTCGTCGACCGGCACCGGCGATGACCCGCTCGCGCCGCTACGGTAACGGGCGCGCCGGTAGGTCAGCGGACCGAGCGAGGTCATGATCGTCCTCGGCGTCGCCGCCACCCGGAACCAGCTCTGCCCGTCCCGCTCGATCCGGGACGCGCCGTCGTCCCGCTTCTCGATGACGGCGCCCAGAAGCTCACAAGCGAGCGCGTTCATGGTCTCACGCACCCGCAACTCCGCCTCCTCGAACGCCTCGGGACACGGGTCCGAGCGAAACTGCTCGTGACAGACTGCGACCACCTGGGCGACCGCCTCGGCGACCCGGGCAGGCACGCCGGAAAGATCGATGGACGAGGGTGCCGGAGAGCGGGATACTGACATGGGAACGCTCCTGATGTTGGGCTTCTCCACACAGCATCCTACCGTCTCTTGCGGTACGGAGCGTCCCCACCTTCCCCCGCTCGGCCCTGCCGGCGTGACAAAATCCTCCCCTGGGATGGCCGATTGTCACGAAACCCCGTTTCCGGCCGTCCGTTTCGACAGCGAAATCGCGCTACTTCAATAACTTACGTTTGCCACACCGGACCCACACCCCGTCTATATGTGGTCACGGGCCTCTTTGCCGGCGGTTTCGTGGGCCTCAGTCTCGTCACTGTGATCGCTCTATTTCGACGAGAATCGTAGCCAAGACGCGATCCAATTGCGACTCAGCTGGCATATTTTCTTCTTGCTCTTCTTCGCGTATCGATGCGCTCTATTGATCTTTGCTGAAGCCTCGATATCCAATCTCGGCGATACCGCCATTTACCACACTGGTGGTCGCGCGAGTTCGAGCACCTTGTTGGAGATGGCCGCCGCGGGTGGTGCGATCGAAGCAACCGGGTTTCGGCATTTCGGCACCAGTTTGACCGAGACGGTCGGCGGGATTTTCGGCGCGGTCTTTGCCGGCAACGCCTACCTAATAAACCTGGGATTCCAGGCAATTGCCTTTGCGGGCTTGTACAAACTCCTCATGACCATAGAACCAAGGCTACGCCGATGGCTTGCGATCATCCTCTTACTTCCCTCTTTCAACCTGTGGACATCCGTCGCATCCAAGGAAGCCTTGGTGACAGCCGCGTTTTGCGCGATTCTGATCATCTTCGTAAGATTGGAAACGGCCTCGCGAGTTAACGTTGTCGCGTTCATCCTGCTTATTGTCATCATAGCAGCGCTCAAGCCCCACTATTCGGTCGCGATTCTGTTCCTCTTTTTTGCCATACTTGTGACAAGACGCATCAGGCAACGCGCTACAGCGGCCTTTCTCGTGGCAATTACCTCCCTCATTCCTCTGGTGTGGGGAGCCGACTTCCTGGATCAGCAGTCACGAATCGTGGCCGGGCACTTCCGATTCGGAGAGAATACGCTTACTCGAGAGATGTTTTTCGTCGATACAAACGACATCTTTCTGCAGGCACCCTACGGAATGTTCCAGAGCTTTTTCGGTCCGACAGTGTCTGAGGCGGTTATCGGCCCGCTTCAGATGGTCTCCTTCGTCGAGAGCATTATTCTTCTAATCGTGTTAGGTGGCTTGCTGATTCCTCGTATCTTGGACCGGCGGGCCTATGAGTTCATTGTCGGCACGTTCACGCTCTTCTGGATACTATTCCCAAGCTATCCGTTTGGGATCATGAATCCGGGTTCCGCGGTTCGATACAGATCCGGTTACATTGTTCTCGTGGCATTCGTCGTGGTCTTTCTTATGCTGCGCGATGGGAACCGGACGAGACGAACGGCGCAGCCAAAGGGATCTATACGGGCGACTCGGCCGACGGCGGCAAGTAGCGCCTCATAGCGCGTGGCTCGGGAGATCGTTCGAGGCAATGTCAGTACGGAGCATCGTCGGAAATGCCCTCAGACCGGGGTATCTGCCGGTCATCGCGGACAAGGTGTGGGGCCGGATGACAGAGCAAAATCGACCTGTCGCGCAGGCGCGCGCGCGCGGGTGGTGTCAGAGCTGCAGCGAGGACCCAGCAGCATTTGCCTGCGGGCTCGACAGCCAGCTTTGGGCTGAGAGCATTCAATATACGGCCGAACTGGTCGCCTGGGCGGCGCCACGGCTTGAAAATCTAGGCGTCTCCCTTGGCGGTGCGGGATTTATCGAGCTCCTGTACTTTCCGGCGCGCTATCAGCGGCCCGAGAACGTGGTTGAGACGGGCGTCGCTGCTGGCTTTACGTCGCGCGCCCTTCTGGACGCCCTCAGTCGAAATGGTGCGGGGCGTCTGTATAGCAGTGATTTTCCGTACTTTCGCCTCAAGAAACCGGAGACATATATCGGCGTTCTCGTCGACGAGCATCTGAAGGAACAATGGAACCTACTCATCGAGGGCGATCGGAAAAATCTCAAGTCCATCGTCAAGGTGTGTGAGTCGATCGACTTATTCCATTACGATTCGGACAAGTCCTACCGCGGTCGGAGGGCGGCGTTTAACTTGGTCAAAGGGCATCTTCGTCCCGGCAGCGTGGTCATGATGGACGACGTTGGCGACAACCTGTTCTTTCGAGACTACGCGCTCGAGTTCTTTCGTCGGCATCATGTCTTTCGGTGCGGCAACAAGTTCGTGGGGCTCGGCTATGTCTGATCGCCCGCGCCGCTAAAGGGTGTCATTACATTGCAGCGACGGTGATAAACGCTGTCGGGTCGCTTTCGTGCTGCCATCATTCGCGGGTGGCGGAGCGCAGCGCGTTCTCCTGACACTACTCGCGGGGCTCGATCAGGCACGTTTCGATACAAGCCTTATCGTGCTTTGCGGCGATGGGCCGCTTGCCTCGCTGTGCCCGCCAGTAGTGCATGTCACTGACCTCCAGCGCCCCCGGCTGAGGAGTGCCGCGAAGGCACTGTGTCTTGCGCTTCGACGACTACGGCCCCGGGTGGTCGTCTCCACCTTCGGCCATACGAACCTCGCTCTTTTGGCCATGCGTCCCATCTTGTCGGACCGCCC
>CBDDBU010000005.1:0-62766 GCA_965226045.1 Alphaproteobacteria bacterium | reverse complement strand
CAAGGACGGCGGCGCCTATTTTCGCAATACCGAGCGGGTCATACGACGCCCCGATGTGGGCACCGCGCTGCGTCGCGACGAGGCGACGGGCGCGGTGGTCGTGGTCATCCACAACGCCATACGGCCGTTCCCGGTGTTGGCCTCGGTGGCGGCGGCGGTCGCGTTGGAGACGATGGTCGGCGCCGGCGCGCCCAAGGGCGCGGTCACCATCAACGCGGGAACACCGATCGAAATGGGCCCTGAAAACGCGGTCCATTGCGACGCGGCGGGCGTTGCGCGGCGCGTCACCACAACGGATCCCGCGATTGGCGTGCGCGGCGAGATCGGCGCCGCGATTTACCTCAACAGCGTAGTGTATCTCGATGGCGGCGCGGTCGGGCACACCACCTTCGAACCCATCACCTCCATCGAAGGCGGCCGACTTACCGAGCTGAGCGGCAAGGACAGCTTGCGCATAAGCTACCGCTAGCTCGCGGGCGACCGCCGCCGTCATCCCAAAGGCTAAACCTTGCCTATCCGGTTATCACCCACACCCACTATATGTAGTGTGTCTCCTTGGACTGCAGGCAAGGGCCGGCGCAGGCGCATTGAGGAGGCGATCCGGCTAATTCTTGATTGTTCTGAAAACCGAACCGGAGTTTAATTCACGTCACGTACTTAACATCGGGGGACGGAACGGTGGCGACCAAGGGGAAAACGAAGAAACCCACGGCCAGACGGGAAGCTGCTGATGAAACGACATCGTCTGAGCGATTGACGGCACTAGTCGAAGAAAGCGACGCGCTGGCACGAATCGTTGCGAAGAACCCGTCCGCGCCTGTTAGTCTCCTGCGCGTTTTGAGTCGCAGCGAAGACGAAGCGACACGCAAGAACGTGATCCTCAATCCGTTTACTCCATATGACGTATTGAGCGAACTTGAAAACCAGTTCACAGAGCTATTTGTGAATAATTCGGCACTCGAATCCTACAATTCAATGAAGCTCTGATTTCCTGGAATATTCCATCGGTGTCGTTCACCTCCGATTTCAGATAAATTTCAATGAAGTGACGGTCCTTTATGCAACGTGGCGTTTTGCCAAATCCGACTCAATGATTAGGATTTCCACCACGCTAAAGTGTCGCCTAAAAGCCGCTACAATGCCGTCCGAGTCCCTACTCGGCATCGCCGGAGATATCTCCGCTTCGACCTGCACCGAGCTTTACTCAGGAAAATGGGTGCACACTACATATAATGGGTGCACACTACATATAGTGGGTGTGGGTGATAACCGGATAGGCAAGACATATAATGGGTGCACACTACATATAGTGGGTGTGGGTGATAACCGGATAGGCAAGGGCTAAACTCCTGGCTACACCTTCGGGTCGTAGGTCCTCAGGAGGTTTGTATGCCGGCAAGCACATCATTTGGGGTGTTCGTTGCCGCCGCTCTCGTGGCCCTGCTGATTCCCGGGCCAGGCCTTCTATACGTTGTAGCGCGCAGTCTCGGTCAGGGCCGAAAAGCGGGCGCGGTATTGGTTCGGCGGCTATCGGTTGGTGCTCTTGTGCACGTCGGAGCGGCCGCAGTTGGGCTCTCGGCCATTCTCCTTACGTCGGCGACGGCTTTCGGTATCGTCAAGGCACTGGGGGCTGCCTACTTGATCTACATAGGGATCCGTACGTTATTCGCGCGCTATCCAGCCGCTGGGGTGAGAAGCCTCAGTCCCTCGTTCGCTGCACGGCGTCTTCACGGACGGCGTCGTCGTGAGTGTTCTCAATCCGAAGATAGCGGTGTTCTTTCTCGCCTTCCTACCGCAATTCGTAGAGCCCAGCCGAGGACCGGTCTCGCAGCAGTTCTGTTGCTCGGGCTTCTTTACGTCGCGCTAGTCTAGTGTCCTGATCAATAAATGGATATGATTATGTCTCTATTTGTTTTTAGGAGGCGCGATTGATGGCGAGAGTGGCGGTGACGATCTCTTTGAGCGATGACGAGCGCGCCGAATTGGAGGCGCTGTCTCGTCGTCGCAAGACGTCGCAGGGGCTTGCGCGGCGGGCTCGGATCGTCTTGGCGGCGGCGGAAGGGTTGGAGAACAAGGAGATCGCCGTTCGTCTCGAGGCGAGCGCGGACACCGTGGGCAAGTGGCGTCGCCGCTATGCGGCGGAGGGCCTCGACGGTCTGTACGACGAACCCCGCCCCGGCGCGCCGCGTCAAATCGGCGATGACGCCATCGCGGAAGCGGTCCGGCTGACGCTGGAAGAGACGCCGCCGGACGCGACCCATTGGAGCCTTCGCTCAATGGCGCGGGCGAGCGGCCACGCGCCCTCGACCATTCATCGCATCTGGCGGGCCTTCGGCCTGCAGCCGCATCGCTCGGAGACCTTCAAGCTGTCGAGCAATCCCTTCTTCGTGGAGAAGGTCCGCGACATCGTCGGTCTGTATTTGGCGCCGCCGGATCGTGCCCTGGTTCTCTGTGTCGACGAAAAGAGCCAGATCCAGGCCCTGGACCGTTCCCAGCCCCTCTTGCCGATGCGCCCCGGGCAGGCGGAGCGGCGCAGCCACGACTACAAGCGCCACGGCACGACCTCTCTCTTCGCGGCCCTCGACATCGCCACGGGAGAGATCATCGGCAAATGTTTCCCGCGCCATCGGGCCCGAGAGTTCCGCAAATTCCTCGACCTCGTCGAGGCGAACGTCCCTGGTGATCTCGACATCCACATCGTCATGGACAACTACGGGACCCACAAGACCAAGGCGATCCGCGACTGGTTCGCCAAACGGCCGCGCTGGCAGGCCCATTTCACACCCACCAGCGCCTCCTGGCTGAACCAGGTCGAGCGCTGGTTCGGGCTGCTGACCGACAAGCAGATCAGGCGCGGCGTCCATCGCTCCACCAAGGAGTTGGAGCGCACCATCCTCGACTACATCGACACGACAAACCAGAACCCCAAACCCTTCAAATGGACCAAATCCGCCGATGACATCCTCGCCGCCATCCAGCGGTTCTGCCTCCGAACAATCGAAACCGCTGAACAGCAGGCGAAAATCATGCGAACTTCGGAATCGGGACACTAGGTTTAGGCGTGAGTACGGGGCTCACCTCGACCCCGCTAGCAGCCTGTCGGACTGAGGTCCGCGAGAATGGGTGTGGACGGTCGCGATGTGGAGAGGTCATGGGATCGAGCGCCTTTCGTGAGGACACGGAGTGCGGTCGCTTGGCCGCGCGTACCGCAGGGTGAGTATACTCTTATGCCCTCTCGTGAGGGCACGAAGTACGTTCGCTTGCTCGCGCGTGCCGCAAGGCGAGCATACTCTTATTCCTTTTCGCGAGGTACGGAGTCCGGCCGCCTGCTCAAGCGTATTGCAAGGTGAACATTCTCTTTATGTGAGTACGGCGCTCACCGATCGACCCCGCTAGGGCCGCTCGCTCGGCTCGTTATGGCGACGACTTGCTCGCCCAAGCTGGCGAGGGCGCGGTCGCGGATGCCCAGCGTCTCCAAGTGGGCGAGCGTCTCGAATAAGTACTCGGCGCAAGGGCCGATAGAGCCGCGCGCCATGGCGATGGTCGCGGCGACTTGTGGTTCAGGCAATCGGCCGGAGTAGCGCGAGAAATCCCGGTTCATTGCGAAGGCGATGGCCGCCACGGGGCCGTCGCTGGTGTGCACGCGCACCCAGCGCGGCACGTACGCGGCGCTGATCATCTCTCGGGCCCACACAATCTCGGTCTCCTCCTCGACCGCCGTGCCCGCAATTCGGAAGGCGAGTCCTCGGCACGACCCGCCCGGCTCCAACCCTAGCATGAGTCCCGGCGTCGCCGGGCTGCCACGGCCGAGATGGGTCCATAGGCAAAAGCGCCGGTGATAGCCGTGCACACGACCGATGCGCCGCTCGGTGAAATGAAAGGTCGGGTTCCACATCAGCGAACCGTAGGCGAACAACCATACGTCCTCACCAGGCGTGGCGGCGGCCAGGGTCGCGCGGCGCGACTCTGTCAGCTCAGCCTCGTCGAGAAGGCCGATATCGACACCGCTCTCGATGATTTGCTGGCGAACGCTTCCGCTACGCAGACTCTCGCGGGTCAGCTCCATCGCACTCAGGCGGCACGCTTCAGGATGCGGCCTGGACGCTCGCCGCTCGCCGCGCCGTTCTCCCAAATGACGAGCCCATTGACGATCACGCGATCAATGCCCGCCGCCGGCTGGATGGGGTCGGCATAGGTGGCGCGATCGGCGACTGTCTCGGCGTCGAAGATCACGAGATCGGCGAATGCGCCGGTGCGAACCTCGCCACGATCGACGAGACCGAAGCGCGCCGCCGATAGCCCGGTCATCTTGCGCACCGCTTCCTCCAGGCTGAACAAGCCAAGCTCCCGCGCGTAGTGGCCGAGCACGCGGGGGAAGGTTCCCCATAGACGCGGATGCGGTCTCTCGTCGTGCGGGATGCCGTCCGAACCGATCATCGAGTGCGGGTAGCTCAAGACCCGTTGCACGTCGTCTTCGTCCATCATGAAGTAAACCGCGCCGGCCGGCTGCAAGCGGACGGCTGCTTCTATCTCGCTTACGTCGAGTTCCGCCGCGATCTCGCTAAGGTATCGCCCCGCCATTTCGGGTTTGGCCGTCGACCAGGTAATCAGCACCTTGGCCTCGCCGTCGAGCATTTCCGACATCAGCGCCGTCGAACCGGCGGCGTACGGATAGACGTCCAGCCCCACGTCCTGCTCGGTCCGAGCGGCGTCGATCTTGGCCAGTGTTTCGCGGGTGCGGCCGAAGTTCCGCGCCCCCGCGCACTTGTGATGGGAGATCACGACCGGCATGTCCGCGCGCCGGCCGATCTCGAAGGTCTCGTCCAGAGACTCCGCGACGCCGTCGTGTTCGTTGCGCATATGCGTCACGTACATCCCGCCGGCCCGCGAGGCGACCGCAGCCAACGCCACGACCTCGTCGGTCGGCGCGCCCGAGTTGGTGGGGTAGAACAAGCCGGTTGAAAAACCGAGCGCGCCGGCCGCCATACCCTCGGCCAGCAGCTCGCCCATCGCCACGATCTCGGCGTCGGTGGCGGCCCGGTCGATGGTGTCCATCGTGCCCACGCGCAGCGTCGAATGGCCGATCAGCAGCGCTGCGTTGAGAGCGGGGGGCTGGCGCTCGACTTCCTCCACATAGGCGGCGGTGGTCGCAAAGCGATACCAGCTCTGATCGCCGAGCAGGTTCATCGGCGGTGGCGGCGGTCGCTCCATCACGATCGGCGAGAGGCTGACGCCGCAGTTGCCGATGATCACCGAGGTGACGCCCTGGCTCACCTTCATGCTCATGTCGGGTCCGGAGAGGAGCGCTCGGTCGTCGTGGGTATGAACATCAATGAAGCCGGGCGCGACGATGCGACCCTTGGCGTCGATCTCGCGGGCCGCTGCGGTCCCCCCAAGGTCGCCTACCGCGACGATGCGGTCGCCGGTGATAGCGACATCCGCCCGCCGCCGAGCTTCGCCCGTACCATCGATGACCGTGCCGTCCCGGATGGCGACGTCGCAACGCGCTGACGCCCGTTCGTTCATGTCATTCTCCCTATTTCTTGCCGACGGTAGGCTGGCGGCCGAACGCTGTAAAGCGCGTCAACGGCCGGCTTCCTGGGCATTGGGGTGGAACAATTGCTCGCCGTCGATAGTAAAATCGGCGATCGCGGCTTGGCCTATGGGTCCTGTGACCCATTCCACGAATGTCTGCGCGGCGGCCGCGCGCACGTGGGGATGGCGAGCCGGGTTGACGGCCAAGACCGCGTATTGGTTGCGCAGGCGCGGATCGCCCGCCGCTAAGATGGCGAGGTCTGCTTTGTTGCGGAAGGCCAGCCATGTCGCCCGGTCGACCAGGGCGTAGGCGCTCATGCCGGCGGCGATGTTGAGCGTCGCACCCATCCCGGAGCCGGTTTCGCGGTACCACGCACCTGCGGCATCGACCTCGATGCCCGCCGCGCGCCACAGAGCCAGCTCAGCCTTGTGCGTGCCGCTCTCGTCGCCCCGCGAGGCGAACGTGGCCCGCGCGGCCGCGATACGACCCAGCGCCGCCACCGCGTCACGCAATCCGTCGATCCGGGCCGGATCGCCACGCGGTCCGACGATGACGAAGTCGTTGTACATGACCTCGTGGCGGGCCAGGGCGTATCCGGCCGCGATAAGCTCCTGTTCGGAGCGTCGGTGGTGAACCAGCAAAATGTCGGCATCGCCGTCCTTGGCGATGCGGACTGCTTGGCCGGTGCCCCGCGCGACCACATGAACCTTGATGCCGGTGCGCGCCTCGAAGATCGGCAGGAGGTAATCGAACAACCCCGAGTTGTCCGTCGACGTGGTGGAGGCCAGGACAATGTGCTCATGCGGGCCCGCGTTGGCGCCGAGCGTGATGGACAGTGCAAGCAGCGGAATCAGCGCTAAGCCGGCCCGGCGTCTCACCACAGCAACTCGCCCGCGAGAAAGGCGCGCGCCTCCGCGCTCTCGGGCGCCTCGAAAAACATCGCGGCGCTCGTGTTCTCGACCACCCGGCCGCGGTGCAGTAACACCACCTCATGGGCGATTCGCCGCGCTTGCGCTAGATCGTGGCTGGTCATGATGATCTTCGTGCCGGAGCGGTCGATGGCCCGGATAATGTCCTCGACCGCACGGGTCGACGCGGGGTCGAGGCTGGCGGTCGGTTCGTCGAGGAACAGCACTTCGGGCTCGAGCACCCAAGCGCGGGCCAGCGCGAGTCGCTGCTGCTCGCCGATGGAGAGATGATGGGCGGGCGTACGGGCGACCTCCGTCAATCCGGTACGCGCCAACGCGACCTCAGCCAGACGGTGGCGCTCCGCCCGAGGTACCTTGTGGAGCTTGAGGGCGTAGCGGATATTCGCAGCGGCGCTGCGCCGCAGCATCACCGGGCGCTGGAATACCATCGCCTGGCGAACAGGGCGTGCCGTGGCGGCCGGGCCGTGCCAGCGAACCTGGCCTTCCTGGGGCGTGATCAGGCCATGACAGATACGCAGAAGCACGCTTTTGCCGGCGCCGTTCGGTCCTAGCACCACGGTGCGGGGTCCGGCTTCGATCTCCAGAGATACGCCGCCGAGGATGTGCCGCTCTCGAGCGCTGTATGTGACGCCACTCAGCGTTAGTGGCAGCGCCGAAACGGTCGGCGGGCGCTGCGGCAGAGCGGTCATGTAGCGCTCTCGCGGACCGCGTCGCGGATCACGAAGGCCGAGGCGTTCACGGCGATCGACATCGCGACAAGGATGATGCCGAGGCCGAGCGCCAGCGCCAGGTTGCCTTTGCTGGTTTCGAGCGAGATCGTGGTGGTCATCACGCGCGTCAGGTGATCGATGTTGCCGCCGACAATCATCACCGCCCCGACCTCGGCCGTGGCTCGCCCGAGGCCCGCGAGGACCGCGGTCGTCAGCGTGAACCGTCCCTCCCAGAGGAGCGTGGGGAGCGCTCGGCTCGGCCCGGCGCCGAGCGAGCGCAGTTGCTCGCGGTAGTCGCCCCACAGATCCTCGACGGTCTGGCGCGTGAGTGCGGTGACGATAGGAGTCACCAGGATCACCTGGGCGATGATCATCGCCGTCGGGCTATAGAGCAGGCCGAATACGCCGAACGGTCCAGCCCGGGACAGCAGCAGATAGACGACCAAACCGACGACCACCGGCGGCAGACCCATCAGCGCGCTAACGATCACGATGGCGGTGCGCCGGCCGACGAACGAGAACAGCGCCAGCGCGGCCCCGAGCGGCAGCCCGATCAGGGAGGCCAGGGCTACCGAGCCGAAGTTGACCTTGAGCGACAGCAGGACGATTTCGACAAGGTCGCGATCGAGCGTGGCGATCAGGCGCGCCGCAGTTGCCAGCGCCGCCCACATCTCATGCATCACCGGCCTCCGTCATATGGACGGCCCACCGCGCATGGCCAAGGGCCCATCGTGCATGGCGGGCGCCCGACGGTCGGAAGCGGCGGCTAGTCGCGCGCGGCCACCCCGCTGTCGTCGAGCTCCACGCCGTGCTCGCGGGCGGCTGCGGCCACCTTTTGGTGCCATTTGAGCTTGCCGCCGTCGTGCCCGCCGACCACGGCGAGCAGCAGCACGGTCTCGTCAGTCTCGTTTTTGAACGAGCGCATCGGTCCGGCCGGGACCGAGAACACGTCCCACGCCTCGAGCACCGTTTCGTTCTCGCCGTTCGGACCCCACGTCACCGTCAGCCGGCCGTTGAGCGGGATCAGCACCTCCTCGGTATCGTGGGCATGAAGGCCCGTGCCCTTGCCTGGCGCAATGCGCGCCGCGGCGATGCTGAAGGGGTGGATAGCCTTGATCGGCGGCTGCAGGTTCGGGTCCTCGAAGATCGATCGGCCGATGATGCTGAACAATTCGCGCTCGTACTCGGGGATCACCGCATCGGCGAGCCCACGCGGAAACGGCTTCAGATTCTTGTAGCGCGCGATGCAGTCACGCTCGGCATCCTCGACCGAAAGCTCGGTGACCGTGTAGGGCCCCTCATACGCTTCGCTGTCCTCGACTTTCGCCACGTCGGCCATGATGCCGCCCTCCTTGGTCTGTGCGGGAACCCCATCTTGCCACGAAATTGAGCTCGCGATCAGGCGGGTTTTGGGCGCCTAACGCGATGGGGGCGGGAAGGGCTCGTCGTCGGCAAAACGTCGCACCACGTTGCCGGTCAGGCGAGCGACGTTGTTGTCGTAGTTGTTCCACGGCAGGCTGCCGCACCAGGCGATTGAGCTAAAGGCGAACACCGCGCCACCCTGCGGAGTCTCGTAAAATACCAAGTCGGCGCGGATGCGCTCATTGGCGGTGCCAATCTGGTCGGGGGTGGCGAGGATCTGCTCCTCGTTGACCAAGAGATAATTGTCGGTGAGTTCCTCGGACATGGCCACGACCAGCGCGTTGGGCGGCGTGCCGAGGGCACGATCGGCGATGTCGACTTCGAGGCCGGCGGCGCCCCCGCCCTGCAATCCGAAATCACCGATAAGTTCGTCCTTGCCGATACCCTTGAAGGCCCAGGCGATGCGCGGGTCCTTCGCATCCGCAGTGCGACGGTAGTAACTACAGATGTCAAAACCCTGCGATATAAAGCCGGACCCGGCCAGCGCCTGCGGCGCTTTGCCATGGTGGCGCCACAGACAGGCATAGTCGCCGTCGAAGCTGTGATAGTACTCGCCCGGCTGGGACCGCCAGGCCCGCGTGCCGTCCTCGCCGCGCCGCACTTCGATCACGCCGGGCAAGGCCTCGTGATAGGCGGTGTGCCAGTAAAACCCGTTGCCGCCCATGTACATCAGCCGTCCGCCCTGTTGGGTGAAGGCCTTGAGCGCCGCCCACATGCTCTCGGTCGTGTACTCGGGGTGGGTCCCGGTCAGCACCACGTTGTAGCGGCTCAGGAGCTCCAACCCCTCCTCGTGCAGGTCCTCGTCGGTGATGACATCGAAGTCGATCCCCTCGTGCTCGAGCCAACCCGTCAAATGGGTATCGGCGTTGTAGCCCCACAGGCCCGAACCGCCGGAAACCGCGCTCTTGGCGCGTGGGCGCATGTTAACGATGGGCCGCAGCCGCGAGGAGTAGCAGACGCCGCTGCCATCGGAGTGTTCGTCGTAGAGCGAGGCGCCGTACAGGGGATGGGTGTCGAGGAACCGCTCCCAGGGCTGGAGTTCGATCAAGCGCCCCATCAGCATCTCCATGTAGCGGGCCGTCGGGCCCACCGACATGTTGGCATAGGCCATATAGGTAGCGGTCTGGGCCAGATAGGCGACCTTCGACGTGGCCGTACCGCGCGGTGGGCGGACGAAGAAGGGCACATAGTCCTCCCCGTCGTCGCTCCGCAGCCGGGCGGCGTAGCAACCGCTCTTCATGGTTTTCGGGACGGTGAGCGAGAAGTCGACCTCCCAGCCGCAATCGTAGAGATCGTCGTCATGGAAGTGGATGGCCCCGTACTGCGCCGGCGCCACGGTCCAGTCGAGAACGTCGCCGGTCCAGTTGTAGCCGGTCATGGCCCGTACCGGCATGTTGACGACCTCGCCATCGATGCCGTTGCCGCTGATGTCGGTGATGCGAGTGTCGGGGATATCGAGTGCGAAATCCCACGCCGCCAGCAGCTCGGCCCGTAGGCCGCCAGGCACGCGATCATCGAGAAAGCGGCACATCTCGCCCTGACTTAGAGCGCGGCCCGCGAGGCGAGGGCGGTCGATCTTGCCATTAAAGTGCTGGGTCGTGGCGTGGCGCTCCTTGACGGTGCGCACGATCGAGGCGGCCATCGTCAGCGGCATACCCTCGACCGCGACGCTCTTGGGACGCACGGTGCGCGCGACCTCGGCGGCGCTATCGACCGTGGCGTATTCCTCGAAGGGTTGCTGATAGACGGTCGCCTGTCTCGACCCCGCGTCGTAGGCGCAGCCGACCAGGTACCACTCGCGCTCGATCAACGGTTTGGCTGTGCTGACGTGGTCGAGTTTGCCGCCGCCGCCCAGCCTCAGCGCGACACAGCCCTTGGCGTCGATCAGAAACTGAAACCCCGCCTGGACGCGTGGCGCCCAACGCGCCGCGATGACCTGCTCTCCCTTGGCCGGTGTGGTCGGCCAGATGGCGGCAAGAAACGAAAAGCTCTCGAGTTCATCGAGGGCGGGGTGGGGCGGCACCAGCGCGTAGGAGCCGGCGAACGTCTCTTGCTTGCGCCCTTCATAGCTGCCGTTGATGGCCGTACGAATGGGGACTTCCTTGAAGCCGGGACCCTGCGGATTGGGATCGCCGTTGACCACGCGCACGACATCGGCGCGATAGGGCGCCGCCCGCTCGCAGCTCACCATGAAGTTGATGATCTCGCCGGCAGCCACGCTGATCTGGTCGGCATAGCCCAGGATGCGGCCGAATTCGGTCGTCATGACTCCTCCGGTCTGGTTGCGCGCCGCTCAGAACGACTTGTCGGTCGCGAAGCGCTTCAACACGTTGGCGGTCAGCCGCGAGATATTGTTCTTGTAGTCGTTGTGCGAGAGGCTGCCGCAGTACGAAATAGAGCTGAAGGAAAAGACCGCCCCGCCGTTCGGCGTCTCGTAGAACACAATGTCGCCACGAATGTCTGCGTTGGCACTGCCCATACTGTCGGGAGTCGAGATCAGCACTTCCTCGGCCACCAGCAAATAGAGATCGGTCAGGTCCTCGGATTGGGCCACCACCAGCGCGTGTGGTGGCGTTCCCAGTTTGCGATCCACCCAGTCGACCTCGAGACCAGCCGCGCCGCCGCCGACGAGTCCGAAATCGCCCAGCAATTCGTCCTTGCCGACGCCCTCGAACGCCCACTTGACGCGGGGATCGTCGCGAGCCGCCGTCTGGCGGAAGTAGGTGCAGATATCGAAACCCTGAGCGACGAAGCCGGCGCCGACCAGCCGCTGCGGCGAACGGTCTTGGAAGCGCCACAGCCCACCGTGTTGGCCATCGAAGCTGTGGTGGAACTCGCCCGGATCGGCCGCCCAGGCGCGCGTGCCGCCCGCCGACCGCCGCACCTCCATCACGCCCGGCAAGGTGTCGCTGTAGGCGACCCGCCAGTAGAACCCGTTGCCGCCCATATACATGAGGCGACCGCCCTGCTGGGTGTAGGCGTAGAAAGCATCCCACATCCGCGTCGAGGTGTACTCGGGGTGCGAGCCCGTGATCACGACGCTGTAGGACTTCAGAACCTCGATCCCCTCCCGATCGAGATCCTCGTCGGTGGCGACGTCGAAGTCGAAGCCCTGCGCCTCCATCCAGTCGGTCAAATGGGTGTCGGCGTTGTATTGCCACACACCTGAGCCAACACCTGCAAGCGCCGTGATGACCTTGGGGCGCATATTCAGGATAGGCCGCAGCCGTGAGGAGTAACAGATGCCGCTGTGGTCGCTGTGTTCGTCGTACTGGGAGGCCCCGAGTTCGGGATTTTCGTTCAGGTGTTGCTCCCACGCCGCAAGCTGCACCAATCGGCCGCTCATCATCTCGACCTTCTCGCCGCGCATGGCGACGGACAGATTCGCGTACGACAGGTACGAAGCCGTCGGCGCGAGATAGAGGATCTTCGCGGTCGGTTTGCCTAGTGGCGCCCGGACATAGAACGGGATGTACTCCTCGTGCTCGCCACCGCGCAGACGGGCCGCATAGCAACCGCTCTTCATGGTGCTAGGGACGGTGAGCGAGAAATCGACCTCCCAGCCGCAATCGTAGAGATCGTCGTCATGGAAGTGGATGGCGCCATATTGTTCAGGCGCGGTCTCCCATTTCGCGTTCTCGCCGGTCCAGTTGAAGCCGGTCATGGCGCGCGCCGGCAGGTTGTGGGTCTCGCCATGGAGTGCGTTGGCGGTGAGGTCGACGATCCGGATACCCTTGATCTCGCGTGAGAAATCCCAGCGGCCGACCAGCACTTCTTGTAGGTGCGTCGGCACCGTCCCGCGCATCAGCTGTTCCATCTCGGAGCGGTCGAGCGCGCGACGCGCCAGGCGTGGGCTGTCGATCTTGCCGTTGTAGTGGCCTGCCGTGAGGGTGCGGCCCTTGCTGGTACGCTGATGGTAGGCCGCCATCGTTAGCGGCCCGGCGCCAACGCCCGCGCCCCCCAATTTGGCGGTCGCCTGTCCCCGTCCACCGGTATCGATCTTGGCATAGCGCCGCTGCGGTTCCTGATAGACCCGGATGCGCTTGGTCTTGGCATCGAAGCTCGCGCCGACGAAGTACCATTCCCGGGCCAGCATCGCCCGCCCCGCGCTCACCGTCTCGACCTTGCCCTTGCCGTCGCCGACGCCGAGCGCCACCGCGCCGTCGGCGTCGATCAACAGCTGAAAGCCGCCTTTGCTCCGGGTATCCCAACGGCTGACGAGGCATTGCTCGCCCTTGCCGGGCGTCGTTGGCCAGATCATGCATTGAACGGTGAAGCTCGCCAATTCATCGAGCGCCGGATGGGCGGGGACGATGACCGACGACCCGGGATGGATCTGCTGTTTGCGACCATCGTAGTTTCGGCTTACCGACGTGCGGATCAGCTCTTCCTTCAAACCCGGCCCGGCTGGATTCATGTCGCCGTGGATTACGCGCACGATATCCGCGCGATAGGTGTCCACGCCGTCGCAGCTCACCATGAAGTTGATGGTTCCACCCGGCAGGACGCTGATCTGGTCGCTATATCCCGTAATGCGGAGGTACGCGGTCATACAAGCGGGCTCCGTCTCGATCGTCGCGGCTATGGCTGACCGGCCGTCACGCCCGCACCTCTGGTGCCGCGTGGCCCAGGTCTCACTGCTAGCAGCCTGTCGGACTTGAGCCGGGAGTCGAAATAGGATTCGATGGTATCAGTTGATTTGCCCGCGCGTGATGGAGGCCGTCATGAGCAATTTCCGACCGGTCGACCGGGAGACGGGGTTTCTGCTGCCGCCGTCGGTGGAGGAATGGCTTCCCGAGCGGCATCTGGCGCGCTTCGTGGTCGAGGTGATCGAGCAGTTGGACCTCTCGGCGTTCGTGAAGGCCTATCGCGGCTCGGGCTCGGCGTCCTATCACCCGAGCATGCTGCTGGGGCTTCTGGTCTACGGCTACGCCACGGGGGTGTTTTCGAGCCGCAAGTTGGAGCGCGCGACCTATGATTCTGTCGCTTTCCGCTTCATCGCGGCCAACGATCATCCCGACCACGATACCATCGCCGCGTTCCGGCGGCGTTTTCTCGACCGGATCGAAGGGCTGTTCGTCGAGGTGCTGCTGCTGGCCCGGGAAGCCGGGGTGCTGAAGCTCGGCACGGTGGCGCTGGACGGCACCAAGGTGCACGCCAACGCGAGCCGGCACAGCGCGCTGTCGTGGAAACACGCCTGCGAGCTCGAAGCCCGGTTGAAGGCCGAGGTGGCGGAGTTGATGGCGTTGGCGGAGGCGGCCGATGGGGCGGATGTGCCCGACGGGATGTCGGTGCCCGAGGAACTGGCCCGGCGCGAGGATCGTCTGGCCCGCATCGCCGAGGCTAAGGCGGTGATCGAGGCGCGGGCGCGCGAACGCCTTGAGCGGGAACGGGCCGAGTACGAGGCGAAGCTCGAGGCGCGCGCGGAGAAGGCCGAGAAGACGGGCCGCAAGCCGGGCGGCCGTCCACCCGAGCCGCCGGTGGCCGGGCCCGGGCCGAAGGACCAGGTCAATCTGACCGACGCGGACTCGCGCATCATGCCGGTGGCCGGCGGCGGCTTCGAACAGGCCTACAACGCCCAAGCCCTGGTGGCGGCCGACAGCCTGCTGGTGGTCACCAACGACGTGGTCCAGGCCCCCAACGACAAGCGGCAAATCGAGCCGGCGCTGGAAGCGCTCGCCCGCCTTCCCGAGGCGCTGGGCGCGCCCGAGACCCTGCTGGCGGACAGCGGCTACTTCAGCGAGGCCAACGTGAACGCCTGCGCCGAGGCCGAGATCGCGCCGTTGATCACGCCCGGCCGGGAACGCCATCATCTCTCCTGGAAGGACCGCTTCGCCGGCGCGCCGCCGCCCCCGGAGAACCCGACGCCGCTGGAAGCGATGACACATCGACTGGCGACGCCCGAGGGCCGGCAACTCTACGCCCTGCGCAAGCAAACGCCGGAACCGGTGTTCGGCATCATCAAATCGGCCATGGGCTTCCGCCAGTTCTCGCTACGCGGCCTGGACAAGGTCACGGGCGAATGGAACCTGGTGACCCTGGCCTGGAACATAAAGAGAATGTTCACCTTGCAATACGCTTGAGCAGGCGGCCGGACTCCGTACCTCGCGAAAAGGAATAAGAGTATGCTCGCCTTGCGGCACGCGCGAGCAAGCGAACGTACTTCGTGCCCTCACGAGAGGGCATAAGAGTATACTCACCCTGCGGTACGCGCGGCCAAGCGACCGCACTCCGTGTCCTCACGAAAGGCGCTCGATCCCATGACCTCTCCACATCGCGATCCGTCCACACCCATTCTCGCGGACCTCAGTCCGACAGGCTGCTAGAGGTTCAGCTCGTGTCCGGTGTATTTCTTCCAGCGCAGGCGGAAAACCTCGCGCTCGGCATCCTCGACTGAACTGAAGAATTTGTCCTTGATCAGCTTGACCGGCTTGCCGCGTACGCCGGTTAGGGTGGCGAGCTGCCATTCCTCGAACGGTTTGGTGCAGATCAGCACGTATTTCCCCTCGAGCGGCTCGCCGCGAAACACCATCAGCACCCGTTGCAGTTCCGGGCTGTGGTGGCCGATGGGGTTGCGCATGAACTCCTCGGCCACGTGCTTCATGTTGTGGTTGACGGTGTACATTTATCTCCCCGCTTCGATCGTTACGGTCAGTCTGCCGGCACGATAGCCAAAGGCCGGGTAGAGGTCCACGGCGATGGGCCGCGCGCTAGCGGATCTTTGGCGCCCGCATGTTCTTGCCGCGATCACTGGTGCCCACCAGCGCGGTTACCGCGCCGCCGCCATCGCGCTCGAATCGGATCAACGGCTCGAACGGGTACCAGTAGCGCGGGACCGCCTGCACCGCCACGAATAGGTCCTGGATTTGCGGCATCAGGTGGTAGTCCTCCCGGCCCAATTCGCCCTGAACGCGCATCTCCAGTCCTTTGGCGCCGCGGCGGACCACGAAATCGGCCAGCAGTTCGTCGCTGCGATAGGTACCGACGCACGAGTCGAGGACGGGGTCCGGCGGGGTCTGTCGTTCCACGCGTTCATAGCTATGGGGGGTGCCGCTGATGGCGGCGTTGACGCGGTTGGGGCCCGCGTCGAAGCGCAGCTGCATGTCGAAGACGCCGTGCATGAGCTGAAAGACGCCCGGCTCGTCCTGTAGCAGCGGGAAGTTGCCGCCGAAACGCCGGGCGCGGGGCTCGCCGTCCTCCCACAGGATCTCCATCAAGTCGTCGTTCGCCGAACATCGGTAGAGACCGAAGTGGCCCGCTAGGTTGTCCTTAGCAGGCGCCGCGGGTATCGGTCGTAGTTTGTCGCCGAGGTAGATTTCGGCGATGCGCCGCGCCTTCGCGTGGGGGTCGAGAGCATCGACGTTGCCGGTGATGATGATGGAGAGGCCCAACTCGGGGTAACGCGTGAACTCGGTGCGGAAGCCGGGCAGCAGGCCACCGTGGCTGATCGCTGTCTGACCCCGATTGTCCCAGCGTTGCAAGCCCATGCCGTAGCGGGCGGTGGTCCCATTGTTGTAGGGCGTAGGCGCGGCCATTTCGTCGAAGATGGCTTGACTTCCGACTTTGGGCGCGGCGAAGTTTCTCTCCCACTTCAACAAATCCTCAAGGGTCGAGACCAGACCGCCCTCGCATGAGATAGGCACGCCGAGCCCGGCGCGGACGTATCCGCCGGACGGCATCTTGAGATGCGGCGTGGCCAGGTTGGGAACCAACTCGTGCCAGTCGCCGATCAAGCGCGTCGCGTCCATCCCCAGTGGATCGAAGATGCGCTCGATCAGCACCTCTGCCATCGGCTTGTTCTCGATCCGCTCAATCAGTTCGTTGACGAGGAAAAAACCGGTGTTCGTGTAGATGAACATCTCGCCGGGCGGGTAGTTCAACTCGCGTTGGGCCAGGATGAAGGTGCGCAGGTCGGCGGCGGACGCGGCGCGCTCGAAACCGGTTCCCGACCAGTCGAGGACATCGAGAAAATCCCGCATGCCGCTGTTCATGCTGAGGGCGTGGCGAACGGTCACGCGATCGGCCCACTCGGCCAAGTCGGGATGGTGTTGGCGCACGCTATCGCTCAGCGCAAGCTTGCCTTCCGCCACCAACATCATCACCACGGTCACCATGAACTGCTTGCTGACCGACGCGATGCGGAACCGCGTGCTCGACGTATTGGGGATGCCGTGCTCGATGCTCGCCATCCCGAAGGCGTTCTGGTGGATGACCTCGCCGTCCTGTACGACCGCGACCACCGTGCCGGGACTGGCCGGTCCGTCCCACTCGGCGAACAGCGCATCTACCCGCCCCGCTTTTGCTGTCATCTCCACGTTTCTTTCCCTTTATTGTGTGGCTAGCAGCCTGTCGGACTTGAGCCGGGAGTCGAAATAGGATTCGATGGTATCAGTTGATTTGCCCGCGCGTGATGGAGGCCGTCATGAGCAATTTCCGACCGGTCGACCGGGAGACGGGGTTTCTGCTGCCGCCGTCGGTGGAGGAATGGCTTCCCGAGCGGCATCTGGCGCGCTTCGTGGTCGAGGTGATCGAGCAGTTGGACCTCTCGGCGTTCGTGAAGGCCTATCGCGGCTCGGGCTCGGCGTCCTATCACCCGAGCATGCTGCTGGGGCTTCTGGTCTACGGCTACGCCACGGGGGTGTTTTCGAGCCGCAAGTTGGAGCGCGCGACCTATGATTCTGTCGCTTTCCGCTTCATCGCGGCCAACGATCATCCCGACCACGATACCATCGCCGCGTTCCGGCGGCGTTTTCTCGACCGGATCGAAGGGCTGTTCGTCGAGGTGCTGCTGCTGGCCCGGGAAGCCGGGGTGCTGAAGCTCGGCACGGTGGCGCTGGACGGCACCAAGGTGCACGCCAACGCGAGCCGGCACAGCGCGCTGTCGTGGAAACACGCCTGCGAGCTCGAAGCCCGGTTGAAGGCCGAGGTGGCGGAGTTGATGGCGTTGGCGGAGGCGGCCGATGGGGCGGATGTGCCCGACGGGATGTCGGTGCCCGAGGAACTGGCCCGGCGCGAGGATCGTCTGGCCCGCATCGCCGAGGCTAAGGCGGTGATCGAGGCGCGGGCGCGCGAACGCCTTGAGCGGGAACGGGCCGAGTACGAGGCGAAGCTCGAGGCGCGCGCGGAGAAGGCCGAGAAGACGGGCCGCAAGCCGGGCGGCCGTCCACCCGAGCCGCCGGTGGCCGGGCCCGGGCCGAAGGACCAGGTCAATCTGACCGACGCGGACTCGCGCATCATGCCGGTGGCCGGCGGCGGCTTCGAACAGGCCTACAACGCCCAAGCCCTGGTGGCGGCCGACAGCCTGCTGGTGGTCACCAACGACGTGGTCCAGGCCCCCAACGACAAGCGGCAAATCGAGCCGGCGCTGGAAGCGCTCGCCCGCCTTCCCGAGGCGCTGGGCGCGCCCGAGACCCTGCTGGCGGACAGCGGCTACTTCAGCGAGGCCAACGTGAACGCCTGCGCCGAGGCCGAGATCGCGCCGTTGATCACGCCCGGCCGGGAACGCCATCATCTCTCCTGGAAGGACCGCTTCGCCGGCGCGCCGCCGCCCCCGGAGAACCCGACGCCGCTGGAAGCGATGACACATCGACTGGCGACGCCCGAGGGCCGGCAACTCTACGCCCTGCGCAAGCAAACGCCGGAACCGGTGTTCGGCATCATCAAATCGGCCATGGGCTTCCGCCAGTTCTCGCTACGCGGCCTGGACAAGGTCACGGGCGAATGGAACCTGGTGACCCTGGCCTGGAACATAAAGAGAATGTTCACCTTGCAATACGCTTGAGCAGGCGGCCGGACTCCGTACCTCGCGAAAAGGAATAAGAGTATGCTCGCCTTGCGGCACGCGCGAGCAAGCGAACGTACTTCGTGCCCTCACGAGAGGGCATAAGAGTATACTCACCCTGCGGTACGCGCGGCCAAGCGACCGCACTCCGTGTCCTCACGAAAGGCGCTCGATCCCATGACCTCTCCACATCGCGATCCGTCCACACCCATTCTCGCGGACCTCAGTCCGACAGGCTGCTAGAGCTACTTTGATAGCATCTTGCCCGGTGCGAGAGCCTATAGAGCGGCGTTCTCCATGGGAAGAAGTGGACCTTCGCTTTAGCTATCTATGACCTTATGGACGGTACAGGGGGAGATGTCCCGGTCGATGTTGAAAAGTTGAGGTAGGTGTCGCTCTCCTGGAGCCGTTAGGCTCCGGGTGCTGCAAACCCAAGAGGGAGAACGACACCATGGGAAAGAATATCCGTAGTTCCAGTAGCCCGAAAGCCCTTGCCACCTCGTTTCCTATGCCGCCGCTGGCAGACGCGATGGACGCAGTCCGTCTCAGCGTGGATCGGTTCTGTCTCCTGGCCGGGGTCGAGGCCTTGGCCGAGATGATGGAGGAGGACGCCACGACCGTGTGCGGGGCCCGACATCGTCGCCATGGGAACCGTCGGGGTTATCGCTGGGGCCATACGCAGAGCGAGATCGGCTACCACGGCGGCCGCGTGAAAGTGCAGCGGCCACGGGTTCGCGACCATGCTGGCAAGGAGGTGGGTTTGGAGAGCTGGCAGGTGCTGCGCGACGGCAACCTGTTGCTCGAGTGGGCGCTCAACCTGATGGTGCTGAACGTGCCGACCCGCAAGTACCACCGCGCGGTCCGTCTGCCCGAGGGCGACCTGGCGAAAGCGCGTGGCGACGGCACCTCGAAGTCGGCCGTTTCCCGGCGCTTTGTGGCGCTGTCGCGCAAGAAGATGAAGGCCTGGCTTGCCTCGGACCTCTCGGAGCTCGACCTGCTGGTCATCCAGATCGACGGTCTGCATGTCGGCGACCATGTCTTGGTGGCGGCGATCGGCGTCGATGGCAACGGCGACAAGCATGTCCTGGCCGTGGTCGAGGGGGCGACGGAGAACACTGTCGTCGTCCAGGCCTTGCTCGACAATCTCCTCGCCAGGGGGCTCGATCCGACGCTGCCCCGGCTGTTCATCGTCGATGGCGCGAAGGCGCTCAGCAAAGCGATCCGCAACACCTTCGGTGTGGCCGCCGCCATCCAGCGCTGCCAGGTCCACAAGGGCCGTAACATCATCGAGCGCCTGCCCCTGCATTTGCATGCGAGCGTCAAGAAGGCGCTCCGTCAGGCCTGGGACCAGGACGACGCAGACAAGGCCGAACGGCTGCTGCGCAACCTGGCCCGGCGTCTGGAGCATGAGGAACCGGGCGTCTCGGGCAGCATCCTGGAGGGGCTGGACGAGATACTCACCGTCATCCGCCTCGGCCTGCCGCACGAACTCCGGCGCTCGCTCGCCTGCACCAACATCGTCGAGAACGCGCTCGGCACGGTGCGCCAGGTCACCCGCAACGTCAAACGCTGGAGACACGCCGAGATGGCGCTCAGATGGACCGCCGCCGGCCTGCTGGAGGCCCAGAAAACCTTCCGTCGCCTCAAGGCCTATCGTCAGCTGCCCATCCTCCGAAATGCTCTCCAGGAACACTTGAGAAAGGCTCAGGCCGACAGTGCCATTGAAACCATCATGAAGGCAGCATAGCATCATCAACCAGCGACGCCTGCCCCACGAATTTCAACAGAGATAGGGACATCGCCGTACAGGGAGACGACCATGAGCGACAAGCTAACCAGACCTTACGAAGACTTGAGCTTCGAGGAGAAAACCTACGAATACGCGCGCCAATGGGCGCAGTCGCGACGAGGGTTTATCAAGGGTGGCGCCGCCTTGGTGGGTGGCGCGGCGATCACCAGCACGATGGTTGGTGCGCGCCGGGCGATGGCCGCCAAGTCGGGAGGTGATCTTATCATCGGGCGGGGACAGGATTCGGACACACTGGATCCACAGAAGACCACCCTACTAGCTGCCCATGAGATTATGTGGCAGATATATGATTCGCTAATCTATCTCGACGAGAAGGGCACCGTTTATCCGGGCTCCGCCGCTAGTTGGGAGTTCACCAACGACAACAAGACCGTGGTGTTTAAGCTGCGGCCTGGCCTCAACTTCCACGATGGCACCGCATTTGATGCGGAGGGAGTCGCCTGGTCGTTTAATCGGCACATGAATCCGGAGACCGCATCTCCAACCGGGTGGATGTATGGGCCGATCGACGGCGTCGAGGTCATAGATAATATGACCATTTCCTACCACTACAAAAAGCTATTTGCTCCGCTGTGGGTTGGCCTAAGCTACTCCTATTGCGCTCCAGTTAGTCGCGCGGCGGTCGAGAAATACGGTGACGAATATGGCCGAAATCCCGTCGGCACCGGTCCGTTTAAGTTCGTAAGCTGGGTGGCCGACCGGGGTATTAAATTAGTGCGTAACGAGGAGCATGACTGGGCGACGCCGTGGTACGCGAATCAGGGCCGGCCGTATCTTGACAGTGTCGAGTACCGAGTGATTCCGGAGGAGGCGACACGGCTCGCAGCACTGACGACTGGCGAGATAGACGTCATTTCTGGCACCGAGTCGGTGCCGCCGGATAAGATCAGACGGTTGGGTGCGACGCCGGGAATCAAGACATTTAGCCGGCCGGCGGTGGGGGTATTCGAGATAATGCTCAACACCAAAATGGCACCTTTCGACGACATTCGGGTCCGCCGGGCTGTCAACCACGCGATCAATAAGGAGAAGATCATCGCGCTGGCGCTTGATGGCGAGGGCAAGCCGGCACACAGCGCCGTTGCGTCGTCTTATACTCAGTACCATCCGAAGGCTGCAGAGCTCGACTACGACTACGATGTCGCAAAGGCCAAGGCGTTGCTCAAGGAGGCCGGCGTTCAGGATGGTTTGACCGTTAAAATGCTTGGCATCGACGCCTTCAGCAACCACTTCCAGATTATTCAGGAAGACTTGGCGGCGGTTGGGATAGATATGGAGTTGGACGTTTATCCAGTGGGCGAATGGTTCGCCATCGCAGGTAAAGGTGAGTACGAAATCACATTCTGCTACTACACCTATAGTGACCCGGACCTAATCTACCCGTTCTTTATCACCGGTGGTGGCCTTAACTGGTCGTTTCATGAGAATCAGGAACTTGACGACCTCAACAACCTTCAACGCACATCTTTCGACCCTGAGATACGTGAACAGGCCATCCACAAGATGCAAGAAATCATCATTGACCAAGCTTATTGGGTGAACCTCTGGGAGGGCACATACGTGGCCGCCATGAAGGAAGAGGTGATGGGACTTGAGCTTGATGTGGTGGGGTTTCACCATCTTCAGGAAGTCTGGTTTGATACCTGATCTGAAGCTGATTTGTTTTGGATCCAAGATTTTTTGGATCCAAGAACAAGAGGGGGCGCTGTGCGCCCCCTCTTGTTCTTTGGTGCTGCCTTTGACCTTGGAAGCTGGTCGTGGTGTGTTACCGCAGGCGGCGGCGCATGCGGTACAGGGCTGAAAAAGCGCGATAGATGCTGAGTTTCCTCATCCGTCGCCTGCTTTACGCTGTGGTGGTGATCGTCTGCGTGATCTTTTTCGTTTCGATCATCATTAAGTTCATCCCGGGCGATCCGGTTGACGTAATGGCGGCCGGAAATCCCGGCATTACCGAGGAGGATAAACAGCGGCTGCGTGAGCAATTGGGGCTGACGCGCCCGGTACACGAGCAATTTGTGGTCTACATCTGGGGCGCACTACAAGGCGATCTCGGTCAATCGATCCGCTTTCGCGTTCCAACCACTCAGTTGGTTCTTGAGCGCCTGCCGGCGACCCTTGAACTCACCATCTTGTCGATGGTGGTCGCCGTGCTGATTGCGATTCCTCTCGGCATCGTCACCGCGCTTCGCCAGGGCAGCGCCATAGACTATGGCGGCACGGTGATTGCCATCCTCGGCGTGTCGATCCCGAGCTTCCTGCTTGGTATTTTGTTCATATTGGTGTTTGCGGTCGACCTCTTGTGGTTGCCGTCTTCGGGCCGTGGAGAGTTTCTGCCCTACGCAGTGTGGCGCGCCCTTTTGAACTTCGACTTCGATATCTTCTGGAAGAGCTTCAAATTCATCATCATGCCCACCGTGGCGCTGGCGCTTTCGGTGACCGCGTGGAATGCCCGCCTGACGCGCTCGGCCATGCTCGATGTCATTCGCCAGGACTACATTCAGTTCGCCAAGGCCAAGGGTCTACCCGACCGCGTCGTCTACCTCCGGCATGCCTTCCGCAACGCGATGATCCCCGCCATCACCATCATCGGCCTGCAACTAGGCTATCTCATGGGCGGCACGTTCGTGATCGAGAACGTGTTCGCGTGGCCCGGCGTTGGCCGCCTCGCCGTGCAGGCAGTGTTTTGGCGCGACTACCCGCTGATCCAGGCAATCGTGGTCATGATCGGGGGGATGTTCGTGCTCATTAACATTGTGATCGACATCATCTACCGCGAGGTTGATCCGAGGATTCGCTATGTCGGCGATTGAAGACGCGGAGACGGTCGCCCAGGTGTCCGAGTTCGATGCGGTCGTGGTAGAGGAACATGTCCCGGCTTGGCGCAAGTTCTTCGCCGAGATTGCTGGCAGCACCAAGGGCATGTCGGGGTTTGTACTGCTCGTTCTGGTCCTGCTGGTAGCGATCTTATCCGACGTTATCATGCCGCAGGACTACACGGAGCAGATCATCGCCAACCGGTTCCTGCCGCCGGTGTTCGCGGGCGGCGAGTGGGCCCACTTCCTCGGCTGCGACAACTTGGGCCGGGACATTTTCAGTCGCGTGATTCTCGGTACCCAGACCTCGGTCGCCATTGGCTTTCTGGTGGTGCTTATCGCCATGACCATCGGCTCCGCGCTCGGGGCGATATCCGGCTACTTCGGTGGTTTCACCGATACCGCCATCATGCGCCTCGCCGATTTTCAGCTCTCCATCCCGTTCATACTGTTGGCCATCATATTCATGGCCATATTCGGGCCGGGGTTTTGGAGTTTGGTGGTGGCGCTCAGCGTCGCCATCTGGGTGAACTATGCGCGTCTGGTGCGCGGCGAAACTCTCAGGCTCCGCGAGCTCGAATTCGTGCAGGCGGCACGATCCATCGGCGTCCGCGATGCCGCCATCATCGTCAAGCACATCCTGCCCAACGTGTTCCCCTCGATGGTGGTCATGGCAACGTTAGATGTCGCCTGGGTCATTATCTTCGAGGCGGCATTGAGCTTTCTCGGCCTCGGTATACAGCCGCCGACGCCGTCCTGGGGCGTAATGATAAGCGATGGCCGCAACTATCTGTTCGAGTCCGAATGGATGACGCTCGGCCCCGGATTGGGAATCCTCATTACCTCTGTCGCCATCAATCTGTTTGGCGACTTCCTGCGCGACACCTACGATCCCAAACAGGCTCGGCTCTAATTTGCTCATGACCGATGTTCTCCTCGAGGTGGATGACCTCGTCACTCATTTTCACACCAAGCGTGGCGTGGTGCAGGCGGTCGATCACGTCAGCCTGACCGTGGCGCCGGGCGAGACGGTGGGGCTGGTGGGCGAGAGCGGTTGTGGCAAGTCGGCCATGGGGCAGTCGATCATGCGGCTGATCGAGCCTCCCGGACAGATCGTCGGCGGGCGTATCCTGTTCGAGGGTGCCGATCTTCTTGGGAAAACCCCTGAAGAGGTGCGGCAAATTCGTGGCTCCCGAATCACCATGATATTTCAGGACCCGACGACGACGTTGAACCCGGTCTTCCCGATCGGTGAGCAGATTGCCGAGGTCTTCCGCTACCACACCGATGTCGGCCCTAGAGAGGCCAAGGAGCGGGTCATTGACATGCTGGCGCAAGTCGGCATTCCGCGGCCGGCGGAGCGCTACGCCGATTATCCCCACGAGTTCTCCGGGGGGATGCAGCAGCGCGTCATCGTCGCCTGCGCGTTGATCTTGCATCCGGCGCTCATCATCGCGGACGAACCGACCACGGCCCTCGATGTCACCGTGCAGGCGCAGATCCTGTCGCTCCTCAACGATCTGCAGGCAAGCGTATCGAACACCGCGGTGATCCTCATCAGCCACGACCTCGGTGTGGTGGCGCAGATGTGTGAACGGGTTTGCGTGATGTACGCAGGCAACCTCATCGAGGTGGCGCCGACCGACCGGATCCTAGATGGCCCCAAGCACCCCTACACGGTCGGACTAATCCAATCCATCCCGCGCCTCGATATGGACCAGCAACAACTTGCCCCCATCCCCGGCTCGGTGGCCGATCCGATCCACCCACCGTCGGGTTGCAAATTCCACCCCCGCTGCCCCCATGCCTTCGCGCGGTGCAGCGCCGAGCGTCCCGTGCTCCGTCGCTTGCCGGACGGTCACCAGGTGGCGTGCCACCTCTTCGACGATCGATGAGCGATCGTTCGCGACAGGGCGACGCCACGTTGGCGGTGCGCAATCTGACCAAGCATTTCCCGGTGCGCCAGGACCTGTTCAACGCCCTGTTCGGGGACAAGCAGGTGGTGCACGCCGTCGATAATGTCTCCTTTAACATCGGCCGGGAGGAGACGTTCGGGCTGGTCGGCGAGAGCGGTAGCGGCAAGTCGACCACCGGCAAGCTCATCGCCCGGCTCACGGAACCCACCTCGGGCGGCGTGACATTGGATGGGGTCGACTGGTTCGCGCTCGATCGGCGCGAGCTCCGCCGCCGCCGCCGCGACGTGCAGATGATATTTCAGAACCCATTCGCGTCGCTTGATCCGCGCTGGACCGTGCAGAGTATCGTCGCCGAACCGCTGGCCACCCATGGCGTCGCGGCGGGAGCGGAGTTGCGGCGTCGGGTCGCGGAGTTGCTGGTCGCGGTGGGGCTCGAGCCGTCCCATGCCCAGCGCTTTCCGCACCAGTTCAGCGGCGGGCAACGCCAACGCATTGGCCTCGCGCGGGCTCTCGCGCTCAGCCCCAAGCTTTTGATCGCCGACGAGCCGGTGTCAGCGCTCGATGTCTCGGTGCAGGCGCAAATCCTCAACATGATGCAGGAAATACAGCAGCGCTATCGCCTCAGCGTCCTGTTCATCTCGCACGATCTCAGCGTCGTCAAATACATGTGCGACCGGGTCGCGGTGATGTATCTGGGCGAGGTCGTGGAGGTCACCGAAACGGACACGCTCTTCCGCGCCCCGCTGCACCCCTACACCCAGGCTTTGCTCGCGGCGATTCCCGAGCCGACGACCAAGCGGCGCACCTTCGCTGCGATCGACGGCGAGATACCCAGCCCGATCCACCCGCCTTCGGGATGCCGCTTTCATCCCCGCTGCCCACGTGCCCAAGCGCTGTGCTCACAGAAAGCGCCGGCGTTCGAGGAGCATGCGCCGGGCCACTGGGCCGCTTGTCATTTTGTGGAGACGCCCGCGCGCGTGTGAGGTCGGCGTGGCGAATGAAGGAGGATTTCCAATGAGTGACGGGCTGGTACATCCCTACATTCCCAACGCCGCGCCGGGCCCTCGCCAGCGCTTGATGAAGGAAGTCGGGATACGCGACCTGGCGGCGCTATACGACTCGATCCCGAACGATATCAAGCTCAAGGGTCCGCTAAAGCTTCCGGCGCGGATCGACTCCGAGCACGAGTTGAGGAAGCACGTCGAGAGTATTCTCGCCAAGAACAAGAGCTGCCAGGACTTCCTCAACTTCCGCGGCGCCGGTTGTTGGCAACATTTTGTGCCGGCGGTGTGCGACGAGATCAATGGCCGCGGCGAGTTCCTCACCTCGTATGGTGGTTTTCCCTATTCGGACCACGGCAAGTATCAAGCACTATTCGAATACCAGAGCCTGATCGGCGAGCTGGTCGGCCTGGAGGTCGTGGGGACGCCCACCTACGACTGGGGCGCGGCGGCCGATAGCGCCGTCCTGATGGCCTGTCGCGTCACTGGTCGTGATCATGTTCTCGTGCCAGCGACGGCGAGTCCGGACCGCCTTGAGCAGATGCGCGGCTTCACCAAGCCCGTCGCTACCATCGAGCTGGTCCGCTGCGATCCCAAGACCGGGCTGATGGACCTCGCCGACCTCAAGGCCAAGGTTTCCGAGCGCACCGGCGCCGTCTATTTCGAGCAGCCGGGGTATCTCGGCATCATCGAAATCCAAGCGGCTGAGATCGCGAAAATCGCCAACGCGGCCGGCGCCAAGACGGTCGTCGGGGTCGACCCGATCTCCCTCGGCGTGCTCGAGTCGCCGGGCGACTACGGCGCCGATCTAGTAGTCGGCGAGCTCCAGCCGCTCGGGGTCCACATGTACGGTGGCGGCGGTGTCGCCGGCTTCATCGCCAGCCGTGATGACGAGGCGATGGTGGCGGAGCATCCCTCGTTTCTCATTAGCATTTCACCGGCCGCCGATCAGGGCCAGTTCGGATTCGGCGTGTCGACGATGGAGCGCACGTCGTACGACAAGCGCCACGATTCGACCGACTACTACGGCACCACCCAATGGCTGTGGGGCATCACGGCGGCGGTCTATCTCTCGCTGATCGGGCCGCGCGGATTGACGGAACTCGGCGAAGGGATCATGCAACGCGCCGCCTATGCGGCCGGTCGGATCAACCGCATCAAGGGGGTCAAGGCGCCCGTGCATGCCTCGCCGTTCTTCAAGGAGTTCGTGGTCAACTTCGATCGCGCCGGCAAGACGGTGGCGGCCGTTAACCGGGCCCTCAAGCGTCGTGGGATTTTCGGCGGCAAGGACTTGAGCATGGAGTTCCCGACCCTCGGGCAGTCCGCGCTCTACTGCATCACCGAGATTCACGGCAGGGACGAGATCGATGCGCTCGCTGCGGCATTGAAAGAGGTGGTGGCATGACCCGGGCGGTCGAGTTGTTCCACGCGGCTCGTTGGAACGAGCCGCTGATCATGGACTTGACGAGCCCCGGCGCGCGCGGGGTGATGCCGCCCGCCGTCGATGCGGCGATCGCCAAGGCGGTCGGCGATGTGGCTGGCTCGCTCCCGGCCGGCGTGCGCCGCAATAGCCCGCCCAAGCTCCCCGAAATGTCTCAGCCGCAGGTGTTGCGTCACTACCTCCGGCTTTCTCAGATGTGCATGGGGGCCGATGTCACCTCCGACATGATGGGAACCTGCACCATCAAATACAGCCCCAAGGTGCATGAACACCTGGTCCGCCAGCCCTGGGTCTGGGACCTTCATCCGCTCCAGGACGACGATACGATTCAGGGCATCCTGGAGATCATGTACAACTTCGAGAGGATGATGTGCGCGATCTCCGGCATGGACGCTTTCACGTTCGAAGCCGGAAGCGGCGCCCAGGGCATCTATGCTAACGCGTGCCTGATTCGGAAGTACCACGAGTCGCGCGGCGAGGGTGATCGCCGCACCGAGATGCTGACGACGGCGTTCTCGCACCCGGCCGATGCCGCCGCGCCGGCCGTGGCCGGGTATCGGGTCATCACGCTGATGCCGGGCGAACGCGGCTATCCCGAGGTCGGGGCGGTTAAAGCCGCGATTTCAGAGCGCACGGCCGGTCTGATGATGACGAATCCCGAGGACACCGGCATCTACAATCGCGACATCAAGGAGATTGTCGACCTGGTCCATCGGGCAGGCGGCCTGTGCGCGTACGATCAGGCCAATGGCAACGGCATGCTGGGGATCGTGCGCGCCGGCGATACCGGCTTCGACCTCTGCCAATTCAACCTGCACAAGACGTTCTCGGCGCCGCACGGCGCGATCGGTCAGGGGTGCGCGGCGGTCGGCGTCAAAAAGGCGGTGGCGGCGTACCTGTTCGGGCCGGTCATCGAATTCGACGGCAAGCGGTACCGCATCAAGGGCGAGCGGCGCGAGGCGATCGAGCGCATACGGAGCTTCCTCGGCAACATCCAGACCGTCGTCAAGGCCTATGCCTGGGTGATGAGTCTGGGCCCCGAGGGGATGAAGGCGGTGGCGGAGACCGCGGTCCTCAACAGCAACTACATGCTGGAAGGAATCCGCAAGCTTCGCGGTGTGACCATCCCGTGGCCCAAGAACAAATACCGCCGCATGGAGCAGATTCGATACAGCATGGAGAACCTCCATGCGGAGACCGGCGTTACCGCCCATGACGTGATGTGGCGGATGATCGATTACGGGGTGCAGCACTTCATGCTCAGCCACCACCCGATGCTGGTCGCAGAGCCGTTCACCATCGAGCCCGGCGAATCGTACGCGGTCGACGAGCTTGATGAGTACGTGGAAATCTTGCGTCGCATCATCGACGAGGCATACAACGATCCCGATGTCGTGAAGACCGCGCCCCATCGCGCCTCGGTGACCAAGATCGACGAGGTGGCCATCGACGATCCCAAACGCTGGGCCTTCACCCACCGCGGCTTTCTGCGCAAGAGCGCCGGCTGACTTCAAACGATGGGTGACGGGGCGCGCGCCAAGACGTCATCTTCGCGCCACGACCGCCCGCCGCCGACATTAGGGCTGATCGTCAACCCGGTCGCCGGCCTCGGCGGCGCGGTCGGCCTCAAGGGGACCGACAGCGCCGAGATCGTTGCCCGCGCCCGCACACGTGGTGCCAAAGCCCAAGCGCCCGCCCGCGCCGTCATGACGCTGCGGGCTGTTCGAGCGCATCTTGGCGACCGAATAGCCGTTGCGGCGGCGCCGCACGAGATGGGCGCCGAGGCCGCGCGCGCGGCTGGCTTCAACCCCCGGACCACCGGCCGTATCCGCGCCGGCGCAAGCACGCCCGAGGACACGAAGGCCATCGCGGCGGCGATGGTCGAGGCTAGGGTTTCGCTGATCCTCTTCGCCGGTGGCGATGGCACCGCGCGCGATATCCACGATGCGGTGGGCACCCGCGTCCCCGTGGTTGGCATCCCGGCCGGCGTGAAGATGCAGTCGGCGGTCTACGCCATCAACCCGCGATCGGCCGCCGACCTCGTGATCGGGTTTTTCGAGCAGCGTTTGCCGGTGCGCGAGGTCGAGGTCATGGACATCGACGAGGCGGCGTTTCGGTGCGGCGCGGTTTCGGCCAAGCTGTATGGCTATCTCGAGGCGCCCTATGCGCGGCACCTTATTCAAGGCGTGAAGATGGGGCAGGCGGCGGGCGGTGGGGCAGCCCTTGATGCGATCGCCGCCGACGTCGTCGAGCATATGGAGCCCGGCTGCCTCTATATCCTCGGCCCCGGCACGACCGTCCGCGCGATTTCGCGCCGGCTTGGACTCGCCGAGACCCTGCTCGGCGTCGACTTGGTCAAGGATGGCCGGCTCCTCGCCGCCGATGTCACCGAGCCCGACATTCTGGACGCCCTCGTCGCCGGGGGCCGCGAGGGGGTGAAAATCGTCGTCACCCCAATCGGGGGCCAGGGCCACTTCCTCGGGCGCGGCAACCAGCAGATCAGCGCCGCCGTCGTCCGCCAGGTCGGCCGCGACAACATCATCCTGGTGGCCACGCCCGAAAAGCTCACCTCCCTTGGCGCTGTGCTGCTCGTCGACACCGGAGACCCGGTGGCCGACGAGATTCTTTCCGGATACATCCGCGTGGTCACCGGCTATGCCGCCGAGGCGGTATGCCGCGTCGCCGGCTGACCGTGGGCGGCGCGGCTTGGGACGGCGGCTTGACCTTGGCGCGGGCCTGGTTGCAGGATCGCGCCGATGCCTGAGCGACCCATGGCGGCGGCGTGCGCCTGATCGTCGCCCTCACCGGCGCGACCGGGATGGTGCTGGGTGTCCGTTTCCTACAGGCGCTGCGCGAGGCCGACGGCGTCGAGGTCCACCTCATCGTCAGCAAATGGGCCCAACAGACGCTGGAGCACGAGACCACGGTCACGATGGACGAGTTGCGCGCGTTGGCGGCCCATACCCATCCCCCTGGTGACATGACGGCGGTGGTCTCGTCGGGATCGTTCGCGACCGATGGCATGGTCATCGTGCCGTGCTCGATGCGAACGCTCGCCGCCGTGGCCCATGGTTATGGCGACAATCTCATTCATCGCGCCGCCGATGTGACCCTTAAGGAGCGTCGCCCGCTGGTTCTTGTTCCACGAGAAACACCGTTGAGCCCCATTCAGCTCGAGAACATGCTCGGCTTGGCGCGACTAGGTGTGAGTATCATGCCGCCGATGCCGGCGTTCTATAACCATCCCGAAAGCGTCGAGGACATCGTCGACCATATCGTCGGCCGTATCCTCGATCAGGTCGGCATGCCCGCCATGTTCTCGCGGCGCTGGTCGGGAGAAATGAGACGCTCCTGAGTACACAAAAGTGGGGCGACGGCGCGCGCCGCCTGGCTCTGAACGGTATATAATCCCGCGCACTTCGCGGCCCATCGTGGGGGCTGGCCATCAGGGAAGGTTTTGGCAATGGAACTAGGTATGACGATCCCGGTTCGTGGGAGTTTCGCGAACGCCGCGGGGATAGCTGCGACCGCGCGCCGTGCCGAGGATCTTGGCTTCACGATGATGGCGATCCCCGACCACATCGTCATTCCCAAGACCTGGGAGCACGTCTACCCCTACGAGAAGGGTGGATACACCGACGTTTTCTCGTCCGGCGAACACCTAGAGCCGGTGGCATTGATGGCGGCCGTCGCCGGCATGACCACCAAGGCGCGCATCATGCCGGCCGTGATGGTGGTGCCCTATCGCCCTGCGGTTCTGACCGCGCGGCAGATCGCCACCATTGATGTCGCCTCCGGCGGCCGGATCACGCTGGGCTGTGGTACCGGCTGGATGCGCGAGGAGTTCGAGGCGGTGGACGCGCCACCGTTCAAGGAGCGCGGGCGGGTGACGGACGAATTCATCAACGCCTTTCGGGAACTTTGGACCAACGAGGAGCCTGAATTCGACGGCGAGTTCGTCCGCTTCTCGAACATCTACTCGCGCCCGCGGCCGGTTCAGCGCCCGCACCCGCCGGTCTGGATTGGTGGCGACAGCACGCTCGCGATGCGGCGTACCGTGCGGCTCGGCGACGGGTGGTTTCCGGTCGGCGCCGATGAGCGGGGCGGCGATCCGCGCTATCCACTCAATACGTTGGAACGCTTTGGCGCGGCGGTAAAACGCCTACATGCGCTCGCCGAGGAGGCTGGGCGCGACCCGGCTAGCATCACGCTCGCGTTTTGGGCCGTGTGGTTCGCCGACAATGCCGACACGCGACTGGACGACGGCGGCCACCATATGCTCCTGGGGAGCAGCGAGAAGATCGCCGCCGACATACTGGCGTTGGGCGAAATGGGCGTGACCACCGTCGTGTTCAACTTTCTGCGCGACACCTTCGAGGAATCGCGGGACAGCATGGAGCGCTTCGCCGCCGAGGTGATGCCGCTGGTGCGCGCCGGCTGAGGCGCCATCGGGCCCCGCGAGAACGGATCGGGGGCGCGAGTCGCTGGATGCGAGCGCGCCGCCTGGCCGATTAATGGCCGATCAATGGCCGCGCAGCCATTCGCGTGCTTGCCGCTGCGCCTCCGCGATTTCCCGCTGGGTCATGTCGGCCGCGACCTCACGCCGCACTTGGCGCGCCGCGTCGCTACCCCGCAACGCCGCCAGATTGAACCATTTGTGCGCCGAGACTAGATTTTGATGAACCCCCTGACCGGTGGAGTACATCAACCCCGCGCGGTACTGCGCCTCCGCCAGGCCCTCTTCCGCCGCTTGTAGGCAATCTTGCTTGGCGTTGTCGTGAAACTGAACCATGCTAACCCCCTTCGTCGACCCGCAGGGCGCAGCGGCTTTCAACATCGCTGGCCCCGCCCTGCTCTGAATCTAGGGCGGGCGCGCGACGGACGCGCGTCGCGGGAGGCCGAATACTGTGATGTCCGCTACACCAACGGCACTATTTTCACGGCCTTTGGGATTAGTGGCGGTAGTCGGAGGATTGACGGTCGAGAAGGCGTAGGAGCGCGGGCCAATCGCGCTCGCCGAGCGGTCCGAACTCGCGCACCTGCGCGGCCGTACGCTCGCACACGTCCTGGGGCAGATAGATCAGTTCGGCGCCTGAGGCCTGCGCCGCGATCTGCACCTGGCAGGCGAGTTCGAGATAGTAAGCCCGGTTGAAGGCCTCCGCCATCGAGCGTCCGACCGTTAAGAGGCCGTGGTTGCGCAGCATCAAGACCGAGTGCCCACCGAGGTGGGCGATCAGGCGCTCACGCTCGTCCAGGTCGAGGGCGATGCCTTCGTAGTCGTGATAGCCGATATCGCCGTGGAAGCGGGCCGAGTGCTGACTGAGAGGCAACAGGCCATCCTTTTGCGCCGAGACCGCTGTCCCGTCACGGGTATGGACGTGCAGCACGCATTGGGCATCGGCACGCGCCATATGGACGGCGCTATGGATCGTGAATCCGGCCTTATTGACCCTTTGGGTCGGGTCGCCGATCACATTGCCATCGACATCGAGCTTGACCAAGCTTGAAGCCGTCACCTCTTCGAACAGCAAGCCGTCTGGCTTCATCAAGAACACATGGGCGGTCCCCGGCACCCGAGCTGAAATGTGAGTGCGGATAAGCTCGGACATGCCGAAATAATCGACAACTCGGTAGCAGGCGGCGAGATCGACACGCGCTTGCCATTCTTCATCGCTCATGTCTTCGCCAAACGGAGCGGTTTGTTTGAGTGTGCTAGTAGTCATCAGTTCCTCGCCTGCCGGAAGGACGTCCGCCCGCCGATGGTAGTCGGCCGGCCGCCGATTTCGCAAGCGGAGGGGGGGCGGACCCTTGTGCTAATCTGCCCAGGCTACGAGTCCTCCATAACGGGAATGTGCCGATGACATCGATTGAGCGTCTGATATTGCCCGAGCTCCGCGAGCCGGTGAGCCATTACTGCCATGTCGTGCGTGCCGGTGATCGCATCTGGGTCTCGGGCTCCGTTGGCGTCAATCCCGACGGCTCGATCCCTGAGGACACTGTCGAGCAGTTCGAGGTCGCGATGCGGAATTTCGATGCCTCGCTGCGCGCCGTGGGCGGTCGCCCCGAGCACGTCGTCAAGGTCACCGTTTTTCTCACCGACATAACGGAAAGGCCGCGGATAAACCCGATCCGTGAGCGCTATTTTGGCGAGCATCGCCCCGCGTCGACGTTGGTTGAGGTTTCCGCATTGGTCTCGCCCGAGATGAAGGTAGAGATCGAGGCCGAAGCCGTCGTGACCGAGTAGAACCATGGTCGTTGTACTCAGCCGGTTCCTCACCGATCGCGTGAGGCAAATATTCCTTGGCGCTGGCAGCGAGCTGGCGGAGGCGACAGCGATCGCCGAGAACCTCGTCATGGCCAACCTCATGGGCCACGACAGCCACGGCGTGCAACTGATCCTACGCTATGTGACGACGGCGCTCGGCGACCGACTCGTGGTCAATGGCCATGCCGAGGTGGTGAGCGACAACGGCGTTTTCGCCCTGATCGACGGTGGCATGGCCTACGGCCAGGTGGCCGGCCGCGAAGCGATGGAATTCGGGATCGCCAAGGCCCGGAGCGGCGGCGTGTCGGTCGTCGGTCTGCGCAACGTCCATCATCTGGGCCGCATCGGCGCCTGGGGCGAGATATGCGCGGCGGCGGGGCTGATCTCGATCCATTATGTCAACGCCGCCGGCCACCCGCCGCTGGTCGCGCCCTTTGGCGGCTCCGACGCGCGCTTCGGGACCAATCCCTACTGCACGGCGTTTCCCGCCACAAATGGCCCCCCCATCGTCCTGGACATGGCGACCAGCCATGTCGCCATGGGCAAGGTCGTCGTCGCTCACAACAAGGGCGTGCGCGCGCCGGCCGAGGCGCTGATCGACGCCCAAGGAAATCCCAGCGACGACCCGGCCGTCATGTTCACCGACCCGCCCGGTGCGCTCCGCCCGATGGGCCTGCACAAAGGCTATGGCCTTGCCCTGATCTGCGAACTCATGGCCGGGGCCCTGGTCACGGGCGCGGGCGCCGCCAAACCTGAATTGTTCGGCCAGGATACCATCCGCAACAACATGCTCAGTATTCTGATCGAGCCCTCGGGGCTGGGACAGGACGCGGGTTTCGCCGCCGAGATCGACAATTTCACGGATTGGGTCAAGGCCTCGCCGCCGGCCCCTGGCGTCGACGAGGTGATGGTGCCGGGCGATCCCGAACGCAAGTCGCGCGCCACACGCGAGCGTGACGGCATCCCGCTCGACGACGAGACCTGGCGCCAAGTTATCGAGGCCGGCGTGATGGTCGGGATGTCTCCAAGCGACTTCGACGGAGCGGCCGGATGAACTTGGATATCTTGGCCAAGTACTTCGATCTGGAGGGCAAAGTCGCGCTGGTCACCGGGTCCTCGCGCGGGATTGGCTATGCGATCGCCGAGGGGGTGGCCGCGGCTGGCGCCCATGTCGTTCTCAACAGCCGAGTCGAGGCGGATCTGGTGGCCGCCGAACGCCGGCTGGTGGCGCAGGGCCTGAGCGCATCCCACACGGTTTTCGACGTCACTGATGAGGCGGCGGTGCGGGCGGCCGTGGACGCGGTCAATACGGAATATGGGCGGCTGGACATCGCCATCGGCAACGCCGGGCGCACGCTGCGCAAACCGTTCGCGGAGACCACCGCCAAGGACTGGGCCGACAACAACGCCCTCATCTTGGATGCGTGTTTCTATCTGGCCCGTGCCGCGCTGCCGCATATGGAGCGGCTGGGGGAGGGCCGCATAATCTTCACCGGCTCCATGCTCGATCGCATCTCGCGACCCACGACCGCCGCCTACAGCGCCGCGAAAGCCGCCGTCTCCGGCCTCGCGCGCGGGCTGGCCGTGGAAGTCGGGCGGCGCGGCATCACCTGCAATGTGCTAGCGCCGGGTGTCATCGCCACCGAGATGACGGCGCCGATCCTCGATGCAGCGTTCCTGGCGTGGGTCGGTGAGCGCGCCCCGATGGGCCGGGTCGGGCGGCCCGAGGATCTGGTCGGCGCGGTCTTGATGTTGGCGGGTCCTGGTGGCGGCTACTGCAACGGCTCGGTCGTGGTCGTCGACGGCGGCCTAACGATCAACGGCTGAAAACCATCCGCCTGACGTTAGGGTCTGACTTTCGTGCAACCGCTGCCCAGTGCCGAGGCCTCGCAATACATCATCTCGCCGCTGCGCAGATCCAATCGCCAGACGAACCCCGGCCGGGTGTCGGAGGCGATCATGAAGGCCGGGGGCGCGATGTCGGTTTGGGTGTGCGCGGGTTGGCTGTCCCACACGATGGCGGTGGCGATGACAGCCGCGGCGGCGACGATGGCGGTGCTGTAACTCATGGGGGCTCCGGGCCACTCTGGTTCTGGTGCCGACGAACCTGACATGCGGAGGTAACGACGATGAGCCGGCTGCCTAATCTCGATGTCGACCAGATGAGCCCCGCCCAGCGCCGGGTTCATGACGAAATCGCCGCCGGCCCGCGCGGTGGAGTCGCGGGGCCCCTCGCGGTTTGGTTGCACAGCCCCGATCTTGCGGACCGGGCCCAGAAGCTGGGTGAATTCGCCCGTTTCAACAGTTCGCTGCCGCCCCGCCTCTCCGAGCTCGCCATTCTGGTCACCGCGCGACATTGGCGGGCTCAGTACGAGTGGTTCGCCCATGAGCCCTTCGCGCTCAAGGCCGGTCTCGGGCCGGAGGTCATCGCTGCCATTCGCGAGCGTCGCCGGCCGATTTTCTCCGCCCGAGACGAGGAGGCAGTTTACGATCTCGCGATCAGCCTGCACGAGAGCCACGCCGTCGGCGCGGACACCTATCGGACGGCGGTTGAACGGCTCGGCGAGACCATGGTCGTCGATCTCGTCGGCGTTCTGGGCTACTATGTGCTGGTGGCCATGACCCTGAACACATTCGAGGTCGCGGTTCCCGACGGCGCCACGCCGCCGCTTCGAGACTGAGGTCCGCTCCGCCATGGCGACGATTTATGAGAGCATCGGCGTCCCTACCATCATTAATGCCAAGGGCCCTTCGACGCGGGTGAGTGGCGGCATCTTGCCGGCGGAGGTGGCTGCCGCAATGCACGATGCGTCGCAGCACTGTGTGGACATGGCGGCCCTGCAGGGGCGAGCTAGCGAGATCATCGCCGAGATCACCGGTGCCGAGGCCGGCCTCGTGACGGCGGGCGCGGCGGCTGGACTGCTGCTCGGCACGGCGGCCTGCGTGACCGGCCTCGATCCCGGCAAGATGAACCGTCTGCCGACGACACGCGGCATGAAGAATCGAGTGATTGTTCCGCGCAGTCAGCGCAATTTCTATGACCACGCGGTCCGCGCCGTCGGCGTCGAATTGGTCGAGGTCGGCATCGCCGACCGCTTCAGCGGCGCTGGCGTTAGGGACACCGAAGCCTGGGAGATAGACGATGCCATCGACGAGGCCACCGCCGCCATTCTCTACGTGGCCCAGCCCTTCGCGCTGCCGCCTCTACCGGCGGTGGTCGAGGTCGCGCATCGGCGCGGCGTGCCGGTCATCGTCGATGCCGCCGCCCAGCTGCCGCCGCTCGATAACTTGCGCCGCTTCACCGCCGAGGGCGCCGACCTCGTCGCCTTCAGTGGCGGTAAGGCCATCACGGGTCCGCAGGCTTCCGGCATCTTATGCGGGCGCCGCGATCTGATCGCGGCGGCGGCGTTGCAGAACCTGGACCTTGACGTGCACTACGACCAATGGGACCCGCCGCCGTCATTGATTGACAAGAGCAAACTCGTCGGCCTGCCCCAACACGGGATTGGGCGATCCTGCAAAGTCGGCAAGGAGGAAGTCGTCGGTCTTCTGACCGCGCTGCGCCTGTTCGTCGATGGCGGCATGGAGGCGCGCCAGGTCGAATGTCGTGCGCTCGCCGACGAGTTGTACCAGGGTCTGCGCGGCCTCGCCGGCTCCAGTGCGGCGCCCCTCGCGGATTGCGGCCGGCCTGGCATACCTGGCGTCAGCCTAGCACCATCGACGATGGAAGCCGGTGAGCTTATCTGCCGCCTTCAAGCCGGATCGCCGCCCGTCTACGCCGATCCGTCGCGGGCACATGAAGGTGTGGTCAGGTTTGATACCATGTGCCTGCGGCCAGGCGATCCGGCCATCATCGTCCGGGGCGTCAAGGCCGCGCTGGCGGAATAAACGAGGAGGGATCGGATGGCGGGAAGCCTTTCGGACGCGGAGATCGCTGCGTATCAGCGCGACGGGTACTGCTTTCCGGTCCCCGCGATGTCGGGTGATGAAGCCGCCCGCTATGCCGCCCATCTCGAATCCTACGAGGCCCAGTCCGGTGCCCCGATCGCCGGCAACCGCCGTCACAAGGTGCATTTGCTATTCATGTGGGCCCACGAGTTGGTGTGCCATCCGGGAATTCTCGATGCGATCGAAAGTATCATCGGCCCTGACATCATCTGCTGGACGACCAATTACTTCATTAAGGAAGCGCACGATTCGTCTTTTGTGTCGTGGCACCAAGATTCGACCTATTGGGGGCTCGAACCGTCCGACGTGGTCACCGCCTGGCTCGCGCTCAGCGATGTGCCGATCGAGAGTGGGGCGATGAAGTTCGTGCCCGGCAGCCACAAGGGCGACCAGATTCCCCATACCGACACCTTCGACGAGCACAACCTGCTGACCCGAGGCCAGGAAGTCGACATGGAAGTCGACGAATCCGCGACTGTCGATGTCGTGATGCGGGCCGGCGAGATGTCGCTTCACCACGTCCGATTGGTGCACGGTTCCCATCCCAATCAGTCAGCGAGGCGCCGCGTGGGCCTCGCCATTCGGTACATCCCGCCGCACGTCCGGCAGATCAAGGTTCGCGATTCGGCGATGCTGGTGCGCGGCGAGGATCGCTACGGGCACTTTGACCTGGAGGTTCCGCCCACCGCGGATCTGGACGCGGCGGCGGTGGCGCGTCACGAGGACGCAATGGAACGGCAGATCGCCGCGCTGTACCAAGGTACCGACCGGACCGAGATGCGACGCTAGCCTAGCTAGTTGCGAGGTCTAGGTGGCGCGGACTGCGCGAGGCTACTTAGCGTTGTGTCAATTTGATCTCGATGCGGCGGTTTCGCCGCAGCGCGATTTCGTCGTCGCGCGGGTCGATCGGATGATATTGACCGAAACCTGCGGCCACGAGCTGTTCAGGGCCAACTCCCCGATCGATCAGGAACTCTACAACGGCGAGAGCGCGGGCGGTTGAAAGTGCCCAATTCGACGGGAACGCGCTTGTCGCGATGGGGCGTTGGTCGGTGTGGCCATCGATGCGAAGGATCCACGGAATGTCGCTCGGTATGGTTGGAGCGATTCGCAAGAGCGTATCGGCGAGCTTGGCGAGCTGGACCTGACCGTCGGCGCCGAGCGCGGCCGAACCGCTATCGAAAAGGACCTCCGACTGAAAGACGAAGCGATCGCCAACGACACGAATATCGGGGTGCTCGCCGAGCACCTCACCCAACCGGCCGAAAAACTCCGAGCGATATCGCGACAACGTCGCGGCTTCGCTTGCGAGGGCCTCGGCGAGCTGCGTTTCGAGCTGGCTGATCTGGGCGGCCCGCAGCTCGACGTCGGCGCGGGCGCCTGCCAGCGCGGTCTCCAAACGGACCGTGCCCAATCGCAACGTCTCGATCTCGAGAACGAGGGCCTCGAGCGTGGTCTGCACTTCAGCGCTCTCTTTGCGCGCCGCGGCCAGTTCGGCGACCTGCTGGGCGAGCCGGTCGCGCTCGGTGTTTAGGACCTCGAGTTCACGCTCGACCTCGTCGCGGGCCGACGTTGCGTCATTGAGTTGCTGTGACAGCGCCCCGATCGTCTCGCGTCGGGTGAGGTTGGAGGTCTGCGTCTCGCCCAGCAATGCCAGCAGCTGGTCGACCATCTGCGCCAGATCGGCAATCTGCTTGTCGCGCGCCTGAAGAGCGGTAAGGCGGGCCTCGGTCCGCGCCGCGATTTCCCCGGCGTCCCTTGTCAGGTCGGACACGCCCCCCGCTGCGACGTCCGGTGCGGTGCCTTCCTGCGCGAGCGGGACAGGTCCGATGGGCACTCCCATCAATAGGCCTCCTAACGACAGGCCTGTCGTTAGGACCACGAACCCCGGCCGCCGTAGTCTCTCATTTCCACGGCGTTGTCGCCTCATAAACCAGAGTCTACCACCGACTGGCCGCGTGGATCACATGCTAGACTCACCTCTGCAATCGTTCGCGGCGAGAGGGCAATCGTGGCCACGAGACCACTGTCGCTCTTGGCGCCACAATTCTTGATTGCTGTTCACGACGACGAGGGTCGGCCGCTTGGCGAACACCGGGCTCCACCGGACGCGCGCGCCGGTGTGGCGATGAAAACGACCGCTTTGCCCCTACCGCGGCACACGCCTCAATCATCCCAACCCGATGAATGTCTCGGCGTTAAGACCGATGCGCCGCCACTGGGACTCTGTCATGGGCTACATTGATGAACTGACCGTGCTCTATGCGGTTTCCCAGAGCGGCCCTGCGCCAAGCCCGAGCGCCCGTACCGGCGGCGACCTCTGGCGGATCGCCAAGTTGGCTGAGTGCGTGCCCTAGTTCTTGCTTCTCCGATGTCGGGAACCGCTTGGCCCCGGCGCGCTGCCAGCGTCCGTCGCCGCGTTGTACAAGATGGCGCTGGGGCTAAAATATGCGCTTCACTGGCAGGTTGAGAGCGCGGTCGCTGGTGAGGCCGGCGACACACCCATCGATGCGGCCAAGTTTCTGGAATACGTCGAGCGTCGGCGCCTCTTCATAGGTCCGCACCAGGTTTGCGCCGGCCTGGAAGCGCTGGTTGTCGAAGTCATCGAACGGATCGCGGGCCAAGGTGCGGTCGCGCCGCCGCCCACGTCCCGGTTGCGCGATTCTCTAGGCGATCTGGGAGGCTTCTTCGACTATGCGGCTCTTCAGGCGAATATTGACGTGGCGGATGTTCTCCGGGGGCGGCGGCGCGCCGGCGATCTTTCCGCGTTGCCAGCCTCGATTGGCTGATGTCCTTCTACGAAGGCTTGCGTGGTGTGGAGTGTCAATCGGCGTTGAACATTGACCCCCTATCGGCGTGCAATGTTGACCCCTTTGGGGATGCACGGCGGAGGTCGTACAGGTAGTCCATAGGAGGGGCCCGCGCGCGGGCCGACGCGCCCACCACGCGGCTGGCGGCGGACCGCGTGTGGGAGGTTCCTGTGGGCCCACCTGGGCGACCGGGCCGCAGGTGGATCGGTTGCCTTTAGGACCGATTCTTGAAGCGCCAGGAGTCGTTTCCGGTCTCGATGATCTCGCAGTGGTGCGTCAGACGATCGAGGAGCGCGGTGGTCATCTTGGCGTCGCCGAAGACGGACGGCCATTCGCCGAAGGTCAGGTTGGTGGTGACGATGATCGAGGTGCGCTCGTAGAGCCGGCTGACGAGGTGGAACAGCAGCTGGCCTCCGGTTTGGGCGAAGGGCAGGTAGCCGAGCTCGTCGAGGATGACGAGGTCGCGCCGGGCCAGCTGATCGGCGAGCCGGCCCTGGCGGCCGGCGCGGGCTTCGGCCTCGAGCCGGTTGACCAGGTCGGCGACGTTGAAGAAGCGGCCCCGGGCGCCATCGCGGATGCAGGCCCGCGCGATGGCGACGGCGAGATGGCTCTTGCCGGTGCCGGTGCCGCCGATCAGCACGGCGTTGCGCTGGTTGGCCAGGAAGCCGCCGACCGCCAACTCGCGGACCAGCGGCTCGTTGACCGGGGTGTCGGTGAAGTCGAAGTCGGCCAGCTCCTTGGCCAGCGGCAGCTTGGCGCCACTCATCTGGTACTTGATGGATCGCGCCTGCTTGTCGGCGATCTCGGCCTTCAACAGCTCGCCGATGATTCGCTGCATCGGATGCTGGCGCTTGAGGCCGTCGGCGAGCACCTCGTCGAACGCGTCGCGCATGCCGGCGAGCTTGAGTGCGGCCATCATCTCCAGGACCTCATGGCGCTCCATGGCCGACCCCCCTCAAGCGGTCGTAGCGGGTGCAATCGGCCACCGGCTCAAAGCGAAGACGCAGGTTCGCGGGCGTCGGGATCGGCGCCGTCTCGGACGGCTGGCGCCGACGATTGAGGATGTTGAGCACGACGTCGGCGCTGCACACGCCGCCAGCGAGCGCCTCGGCACAGGCGGCCTCCACCGCCGCCAGCCCATCCGCCAGCACGGCGGTGAGGATCTCGACCATCTGCCTGTCGCCGTCGTCGTGGCCGGCGAGCCGGACGCGCACGCGACCCAGGGCGCCGGGCAGCGCCCAGTCCTTGAACGGCGCGCCGTTACGAAGCGCACCGGGCTTCCTCGCCAGCACGGGCACCTAGTGCCACGGGTCATAGACGGTCTGGTCGCGGCCGAAGCGCCGGGCATGCTCGGCGACGATCTCGCCGTCCTGGCGGATGACGATGCGATCGGCGTAGGCATGGACCTCGACCGGACGGCCGACGGCGCGCGCCGCCACGCTGTACTTGTTGCTGTCGAAGCGCACCAGGCAGGTCTTCGACACCGACGCCGGGACCGCGTGGAAGCCGTCGAACGGCCCGCGATAGCCGACCAGGGACGGACGCTCGTCCTCGAACACCTGCCAGACAGTCCTGTCCTTGAACACCGGGTGGGGATGACCCCGGGCGTAGGCGACGCACTGGTCCAAGAGCCAGGCGTTGAGCTCGTCGTAGGTCTTGAAGCGCAGCCGCGGGGTGAAGAACCGACCGCGGATGATCCCGACCTGGTTCTCGACCTGCCCCTTCTCCCATCCCGCTCCCGGCGTGCATGCTGTCGGTTCGACCAGGTAGTGGCCACACATCTGCACGAAGCGCCGGTTGAACGCGCGCTCCTTGCCGATGAGGACGGTCTGCACCGCCGTCTTCATGTTGTCGTAGATGCCTCGCCGGCAGGCACCCTGGAACAGCCGGAATGCCCGGTCGTGGGCGTCGAACACCATCTCCTGGCTCTCGCGCGGATAAGCGCGGACGAAGAACATTCGGCTGTGGCACAGCCGGACGTGCGCGACCTTGACCTTGGTCGTCACCCCCGCCAGCACCACGTACTCGTGGCTCCAGTCGAACTGATAGGCCTCGCCCGGCGAGAACACCAACGGCACATAGGTCTGCGCCGTCGATGCCGAACGGCGCCACCGCCACGCCTTGGCGTAGCGCCGCACCGCGTCGTAGCCGCCGCCATAGCCCAGACCCTCGAGGGCTTCGGAGATCCGTAGCAGCGTCAGCCGCTCCCGCTTCGACTTGGTCTCGTTGGCCTCCAGCATCCGCTCCAGCTCGGCCGTCCACGGCCCCAGCTTCGGCATCGGCTGGACCCGCCGGTCGTAGGTGAACGCCGTCGCCTGCGAACGGATCACCTTGCGCACCGTGTTGCGCGAGACCTTCACGTCCCGCACGATCTCCTTGATCGGCTTCCCCTTGACGAAATACTCCCGCCGGATCCGCGCTATCGTCTCCACGACCAACATCCCCCACCACCTCGTCCGCCCAAAAACGAGGTGACTTGGACTAGCCAGGCTCAGGGGGGCAAATTTGGACGCCGATCACCCCTCAACAGGGGTCAACTTTGCACGCCGTTCCACAGTGTGGAGGCGGGGTGGCAAGGCGACTACCGCGCTTTCGCCTGGCTGTTCGAGCAGGTGAACGCGGCGCTCGAGGCCGCACGCGACGATTACTTCCTTCCCGACCTTGCGGTCACCAGCGCTGGCACGCGGGTGGGTATGATCGATGCGCTTATGAACTTGGTGACGGAGCCGGTCTCCGGGGAGCTCGGCCGTGAACAAGTTGAGGCAGTGCGGGCGCTGGCGACGTCATGCGGTCCGGCGGCGTAGCCGATGCCGGACGGAGACTCGCTCGCGCCCGTCCCTGAGGGCCTGGAGCCAGGGATATGGCGTCAGCTCCTTGCCATGCTCAGCCGCTATCTCAGGCTCGAACGCGCCTTTGTCGACTGCATCGCGGTCACCGACGCCGCGCTCGAGGCGGCGCTCGGCGACCCCACAGCGCGCCCGTCGCGGGCGGCGGCCAGCGCCGAGCTGCCCAGAAGCCCGAACTCAATCCTGTTTGAGACCGTCTTCGGGGCGGCGATCGACCACACGCGGGCGTCGAGTACGCTACGTCCCGTGTCGTTGGCGCCTACTCACGGAGCGTAAACCGATCCAGAAGCCCGCCGACGGTGTCGCGGAATCCGCTGTATTCAAGCTCGGTATAGGGCAGCATCGCCGCACCCGACCAACCCTGGGATCGCATCTCGATGGCCTTTTTCTGCGCCGTATGCCGCACCACATCCCAGGCCGGGTTGTCGAAGAAATCGACCACCGAATCGGAGAAGTGACCATCGCGGGTCACTGAGAAACCGACGCACGACACGATCGGCAAACAATACATGCCCGTCACCGCCGTGTTGATCGGGACCGGCATCAGCGGCATCACGTGTGAACCTCGCGCATCGCCGCCGACGTAGTGAACTTTCGCGAACGGCGACGTCAGCTCTTCGGGCGCCGGGAAGATGCCCTGATTGCGCACGAGCGCGATCGGATCGTCCTTGCCGGTGTACTTGCCGGCGATCGAATGCAAGCGCTGGGCGGAGATGGAAACGGCTTTGTGGCCGTGAGCTCGCGAACAGATACTGTCGATTCCGAACCGCTCGTTGTCGCGCAGCAGCGCCGCCAGTTGGTAGACATCCTCGGGCGCGTGCAGATCGAGAATGCTGTCGGCCTTGGCATTGTTCATGTCGATGACGGAGAACGTGAAGCCCTCGCGCATGCCTGGGAGCATGAGTCCGGAGCAATACATGGGATCGGCGAAGCCGAGGAATATCGGCAGGTTATAAGCGCCGGGTCCACATTTGTCGGCGGCGAACACGCAGAACGACTCGGCGGCGCGCGGCGGCTCCAACGTGTGGTCCATTTCGATCTCGGCGACCGCCGGCCCCGCCCCGCGAACGTTGCCCGACGGCGCGTCGGTCAGCAGGTCCTGTCCTGCGCCATAGAGCCCATATTCCTTGGCGATTTCGGTGGCATTGACGAACGCATCCCAGCAAAACGAGTGAACATCGGGGTGGCCCTCGCCGTTGGTGTGGCTCATCACCATGGCGATGTCGTCACCCGTGTGCGAGATATACGCGTCGATGAGAAGGCCGCGCTCGATCGCGCCGGCAACATCGCGGCGCACGGCGTCCATCATCCGCTCCGACGGTTTGGTGTGGCCGCCGATCGAGCCGACATCCGCCTTGATGACCGAAAGCGTAACCTTCATCGCAATTTATCCTCGTGGATCGCGGGGACTGTATTGTCGCTTCTGATACTAGCAGATTGAGGCGGTCCGCCGACCAGCCAGGATCGACCGGATCTCGTCTGAGCCCGAGCAAACCCTTATTGATATTGAGGAGAGCCCTGTAATCGGTTGTAGGTGAAGTTCGGTTTGGCCATAGATGGTTGAGTGCCGTATGGTCCCGCATGTAAAGAACGTCGATCGCCCTTGTCGTCGCGAAGACCAAGTTGGGGATGTGCGGTGCGGTTCGAGGGGCAAGACCCGCGCGCGAGGGCTGGGAGCGGCGATGGCGGCCTATTGCCCCTGTGGTTGCCGGAGCGGGCCGATGACGGGCGCGACTGGGCGACGGGTGCTGCTAGTCGATGACGAGCCCGACATTCTCACCGTCGCTCGAATCGTCATGACGAGTCATGGCGGCTACGCCGTTCGGACCTACACCTCGGGTGCCGAGGCTCTGGCGGTGGCGCCCGAATTCGCTCCCGATCTGGTGATTATCGACGTCATGATGCCCGACATGGACGGTCCTTTCACGCTGCGATTGTTGCGCGAGACGGCGGGTCTCCGCGACACGCCGGTCGTATTTCTGACGGCGAAGGCTCAACCCACGGAAGTAGTGAGATATCGGGCGCTTGGCGCCGTGGATGTTTTGGCCAAGCCCTTGACCATAGGACCCTGGTCGAGCAGGTCGGGCGACTTCTTAACAACGTTGGCGCGCCGCGCGAAAGGGTGGACAGAAAAGTCGCCGCCATCTCGGCTCGGTTTGCCACCAGATTGCCCGAGCGGGTTGGCGAGATCGAGCGCGCGTGGGCGGACCTTGGCGACGGCGATGGCGACGCGGCGGCGATGCTGCGCATTGTCGTCCATCGGCTCGCGGGTTCCGCATCGAGCTTCGGCTATGGAAAAATCGGCGACATCGCGCGAGGTCTCGAGCGCCTTCTCGAGCGGGTGTTCGACGATGGTGAGCGGCCGAACCCCGAAGAAACCAGCGACATCAAGGCGTACATCGCCGCGTTACGCCGCGAGCTGCCGTGATGGGGCGCTGCCTATAGATCAGGCGCCGCCTAGCTCAGGCGCTCGTGGGGTGCCGACCGCTCAAGCGCCGATCAGGCCGCGGTCGCCGCCCCCTCGAATTCGCGCAGCGTCGCCCCGAGGTCGTCGAGCGTGAATGGCTTGCACAGCTGAGCCAGCACGTTCAAACCTAAACCCTGAGCAAGCAGAGCGGCTCGATCGAGGGTCGGATCGTTGGCGCTGATCAAGACGATCGACGATGTGCTGTGGCGGTCGGCCAAGTAACGCAACACCTCGATACCATCGACCCAGGGCATGAAGAGGTCCAGAACGATGACCGCCGGCTGGAAATCTTCGTAGTTTTGCGCGATCGCTTTAGGCGCCGAGCATTGCCGGACGCGAAAGCCGAGGTCTTGTCCGCCCGCCGCGGCGAGCTCGCAAAAGAGCTCATCGTCATCAATGGAGATGTCCCGGTCGATGTTGAAAAGTTGAGGTAGGTGTCGCTCTCCTGGAGCCGTTAGGCTCCGGGTGCTGCAAACCCAAGAGGGAGAACGACACCATGGGAAAGAATATCCGTAGTTCCAGTAGCCCGAAAGCCCTTGCCACCTCGTTTCCTATGCCGCCGCTGGCAGACGCGATGGACGCAGTCCGTCTCAGCGTGGATCGGTTCTGTCTCCTGGCCGGGGTCGAGGCCTTGGCCGAGATGATGGAGGAGGACGCCACGACCGTGTGCGGGGCCCGACATCGTCGCCATGGGAACCGTCGGGGTTATCGCTGGGGCCATACGCAGAGCGAGATCGGCTACCACGGCGGCCGCGTGAAAGTGCAGCGGCCACGGGTTCGCGACCATGCTGGCAAGGAGGTGGGTTTGGAGAGCTGGCAGGTGCTGCGCGACGGCAACCTGTTGCTCGAGTGGGCGCTCAACCTGATGGTGCTGAACGTGTCGACCCGCAAGTACCACCGCGCGGTCCGTCTGCCCGAGGGCGACCTGGCGAAAGCGCGTGGCGACGGCACCTCGAAGTCGGCCGTTTCCCGGCGCTTTGTGGCGCTGTCGCGCAAGAAGATGAAGGCCTGGCTTGCCTCGGACCTCTCGGAGCTCGACCTGCTGGTCATCCAGATCGACGGTCTGCATGTCGGCGACCATGTCTTGGTGGCGGCGATCGGCGTCGATGGCAACGGCGACAAGCATGTCCTGGCCGTGGTCGAGGGGGCGACGGAGAACACTGTCGTCGTCCAGGCCTTGCTCGACAATCTCCTCGCCAGGGGGCTCGATCCGACGCTGCCCCGGCTGTTCATCGTCGATGGCGCGAAGGCGCTCAGCAAAGCGATCCGCAACACCTTCGGTGTGGCCGCCGCCATCCAGCGCTGCCAGGTCCACAAGGGCCGTAACATCATCGAGCGCCTGCCCCTGCATTTGCATGCGAGCGTCAAGAAGGCGCTCCGTCAGGCCTGGGACCAGGACGACGCAGACAAGGCCGAACGGCTGCTGCGCAACCTGGCCCGGCGTCTGGAGCATGAGGAACCGGGCGTCTCGGGCAGCATCCTGGAGGGGCTGGACGAGATACTCACCGTCATCCGCCTCGGCCTGCCGCACGAACTCCGGCGCTCGCTCGCCTGCACCAACATCGTCGAGAACGCGCTCGGCACGGTGCGCCAGGTCACCCGCAACGTCAAACGCTGGAGACACGCCGAGATGGCGCTCAGATGGACCGCCGCCGGCCTGCTGGAGGCCCAGAAAACCTTCCGTCGCCTCAAGGCCTATCGTCAGCTGCCCATCCTCCGAAATGCTCTCCAGGAACACTTGAGAAAGGCTCAGGCCGACAGTGCCATTGAAACCATCATGAAGGCAGCATAGCATCATCAACCAGCGACGCCTGCCCCACGAATTTCAACAGAGATAGGGACATCGCCTCATCAATGACCATAAGTCGTTTGTCGGCTGCTCCCATTGGCGATCCTCGTATCACGAGGGCTAAGTATGGTCGCGACGGGTTAACGTATTATGTCATCTGAGAGTTGGCGTTTGCCTCCGCCGCGCGGCGAACGGCACCGGAAAGGCGGGCCCGGGCCCGCTCCTTCCACCGCCACCGCTCCCGACCGGCCGGGGTCAGAAGGCCGGAAATAGCCTTTCCCGTGGATACTCGGCGCCGGCCACGTGCTGGAGGGTGACCGCCCGAACCATCTGATAGGTGCGGATGCGGAACTCAGGATCGCACGACATGCGGGTATAGGTGTCCTTCGGCTTGACCCCGTATTCGTCGCGCATCCACTCCATCAGGTTGAAGCACGCATCGTAGACCGCGTGCTCAAACGGTAGGTTGATGCCGACGGCCACGACGCTGTTGGGTTTGTCGATGCGCACACAGGGGATACGCTTGTTCTTGACCACCTTGCAGCTCAACTGCACCGTGGCCCGGGTCTCGTCGGCAATGGCCGTAAACTCGGTATCGCCCTGGCTGCCGTGCATATCGCCGATATAGAGCAATCCGCCGTCGTGGTAGGAGTTGAGATAAACGGTGTTACCGGGCGCCACGTCGCGGCAGTCGATGTTGCCGCCGAATGGGCCCTGGCCGAGAAGCGAAGTGAAAACCTCGCGCTCCGGCGCGGTCGCCAGGGTGCCGCAAAAGGGTTGCAGGTTCCAGGTCAGCTTGTCGGAATACTTGCCGGTGCCATCGCGCGTGTGACCGCTCGGGCCCGGAAAATGCTCGATGACATGGACATGCTCGTCGGCGCAGCCTTCCCACTTGCGCGAATCGTGGAGCGGGCCGAGGCCTGGGATGATGCCCGAGAAGCCATAACGCCAGGGATCGATCCAGTCCAGGGTGACCGCCAAGAGATCGCCCTTGGCGCAGCCCTCGACGTAGATCGGGCCGACCACCGGGTTGAAGGTCGGCGGCCACTTCTCCTGGAGCTTTTGCCAGTGCGCGTCGTGGAAGCTCCGCACCTCGGGATTATCGCTGTCGTCCATGATCAGGCCACTGCAAGCGTCGTCGGTCTCGATCTGAAATGTCTCGTCCTGCTCGACCTTCAACACCACCTCATCGCGCCAATCGAAAGCGTACCGCGTCACCTCGCCCCGATTTATCTTCTGCATCTTGACCTCCCCATGGCTTGGATTTGATCGTCGGTCGGCGTCGCCGCCTCCTATTTCTAACTCCAAACGCGCCGGACCTCCACTACGGCGCGCGCTATCGCGCCGCGCTATTGCCGTGGGTGCGTTAGGCTAGGGACGGATGTTTCACGTGAAACGTCACGATCAGGAATCGGAGCAACCGTCATGACGGCAACAGCGGTATTCGGGGCCGGTGGCTATCGCTATGTTCGCGGACCCTTCCAATACTCTGGCGGGGTGGCGACGGAGCCAGGATTCGCGATCGAGCGGGTGCGCTTCTCGCGGCCCCTCCCGATGATCGAAGGCTTTGGCGCCATAGAGGCCCACCTGGAGGCACGTGGTCGCCCGCTCACGTCCTTTTGCGCGTGCGAGCTGCGCTCGCCGGCGCCCTTCACCGAAGCCGGGTTTGTCGCGTTCAATCGCGTCTACGTAGGTACCCTCGAGCGGTGGGGCATCTACCGGGAGGGCGAGAATCCCGTCGCCCGATCGAACGTGTGCCCGGAAGTCGATCCCCCTCTGGAACCGTGCTTTGAGGCCTTTTGCTATACGGTTCGCGCGCCGTCCACTGGTCAGGCGAGTGCGGATTTCGTTGTTTCTGGGTCGGGCGAAGCCCCTGAGGGTCCTGGGAGCTATCAGGATCGGACCATTCGGCGGGGCGACACGTCTCCTGAGGCGATGCGAGAAAAGGCCCGCTTCGTGCTCGCTGCGATGGAGAGTCGGATGGCCGCGCTCGGCGTCGACTGGACCGGGGTCAGCGCGACCCAAGCGTACACGGTCCACGATCTCCATTCCTTCCTCGCCGACGACATCGTCGGTCGCGGCGCGGCGCGGGCCGGCCTCACGTGGCATTACGCGCGCCCGCCGGTCGAGTGCCTCGACTACGAGATGGACGTACGCGGGGTCCCGCTCGAGCGCATGCTGCGTCGCCCCGGGTAGGATTTTCGTTACGCGGCGTCGGCGACGAATTCCTCCAGGCCGAGCCTCGCGAGGGTGTCGGCCGTCGGGGTGCCGGTATCCAGGTTCCAGCCATGCTCACGGTAGTATTCGTCGAGCATGGCGGGCAGATAGGGCGCGATTCCCTCTTCCGAGGCCGGGCCGGTCTTGGTGATCTCCAAGAACCGGGGTGAGACATCGAGCTCGTCTTCGCGCTTGAAGCCGCGTCGCGCATAGACCAGCCGCAACATGTTAGCGACCCGAGCGCCGACCTCGAAGGCTTCCTCCTCGTCAAAGTCCTCCCAGCCGACCGCCTGGCCCAATGTCGTGGTAGTGAACCGTATGGCGCTGGGAACGCCCATCACGCCAAACGTGCAGATGCCCAGGCAGTCCCAGAACAGCTTCATGTTCTGCGTCCGGAATACGCCCTCCACCTTGCCGACGGCCTCCTCGACATTGGTGGCGATGCCGGGCGTCACTTTGTCGTAGCCGAGATCGCGGCGCAGGAACGTATCGGTGCCGCGTCCCTGGGTGGATGCCCCGTAGCCGGCCGTCATCTCGCAGAACCAGGCACTCCAGGCCGCGCGGTGATCGTGCATCACGGCCCCGCCGCCCTTCATGTCGAGGATCTTGTTGCGCAGCTCTTCGACGATGCCCCTTTCGGCGCCAACCTTCTCCACAAACACCTTCGGGCCGTCGACGAATTTGGCGCCGAAACCCTCGCGTCTGACGGCCTGGTTGATGACCTCCATCGCCGATTCCCAGTTGCCCCAGGTGAAGTCGAGGCCGCCGGTATCCTGTTGATGGAGAAGCCCTTCGCTATAGGCCTCGAAGGTGGCGCCCAACATCGGGGCGTACTGGCCCATCTCGATCCCGAGGCTATCGTAAACGTCGTTCATGACCACGACGGCGACCGGGTCGTCGACGCCCATGATCGAGCCCGACCCCTCCAAGGGCTCGCCGCCGCCACACTTGCTGCCCGTGAAGCCCTTGTACTCGCCCTCTGTGATCTCGACGTCATAGGCACAGGAAATCTTGCAGTTGTACGAGGGCTGAGGCGTGATCTTCCACTTCTTGCACGCTTCCACGTACTTAGTGGCGAACCTGACGCCCCACTCGGGGTCGGTCATGTTCTTGCCGATCACGCGCTTGTGGGCGCCGAAGGTTTGGTCGTAGTGGCGGGTGTTGCCGGCGTCTCGCATCGCCTCGGCGACCGTCCGGTCGGCGGGGTTCTCGCTGCCGGGAAACAGTTCGCCTTCCCACTCGGTCGCGGTTTCCACCAGGCCCGGCGCGTCGAACAGAGGGGTCTTGCCGGTGCCCCGTACCGCGATCGCCTTGAGGTTCTTGGCTCCCATCGTGGAACCGAGGCTGCCCTTGCCGGCGCCATGATTGCGGTCGTTCTTGATCATTGCACCGGCGATCATCGCCTCGCCGGCCTGACCGATGCAGGCGATGCTGATTTCCTGGTCGTCGCCGAGCTCGATCTTGATGCGACGTTCGGTGTCGCGAGTGTCCTGACCCCAGATCTGGCTGGCATCGCGGAACTCTACCTTGTCGTCGTCGATCCAAAGATATGTGGGTTTCGCGGCGCGGCCGGTGAAGATGATGCCCTGGTGTCCGGCATGGCTGAGTCGAGCCGCCCAGAAGCCGTGGGTGTGCCCGACCGCCGCGGAGTACGGCGTGATCTGGTGATAACTGACGATCGTGACGTCGGAGGAGTTGACGGCGGGCGTCCCGGTCAGCGGGCCGTTCATGAAGATGAGCGGCACGTCCGGATCGGTGTTCTTACCCAGCGGCGGTGCTTCGCGCAGCAGATACCAAAGGCCCAAACCAATGCCACCGACATACTTGCGTAGCACCTCCTCATCGGGGAGCGCCTCTCGAGTGACGGTCTGCTCGGTCATGTCCACACGCAGGATGTGGGGCTTGTACGCGCCGCGAATTGTCATGGTGTCTCTCCTACCTCGGTCAGCATCCACATTTGATCAGCGCGCTCGCAACCAACGTGCTCAAGGCAACGTGTTTAAGGACAAGGCCGTCTTCCCGTCGAGCTCACGCCTGGAGCGCTGACATTACCACGGCCCCGACACATTGATCCACTATCTCACGCCTACTCCCAGGGCAGCGCCAACTCGCCCCTATCGGGCTCGGAGGGGGCGATGTCCCTATCTCTGTTGAAATTCGTGGGGCAGGCGTCGCTGGTTGATGATGCTATGCTGCCTTCATGATGGTTTCAATGGCACTGTCGGCCTGAGCCTTTCTCAAGTGTTCCTGGAGAGCATTTCGGAGGATGGGCAGCTGACGATAGGCCTTGAGGCGACGGAAGGTTTTCTGGGCCTCCAGCAGGCCGGCGGCGGTCCATCTGAGCGCCATCTCGGCGTGTCTCCAGCGTTTGACGTTGCGGGTGACCTGGCGCACCGTGCCGAGCGCGTTCTCGACGATGTTGGTGCAGGCGAGCGAGCGCCGGAGTTCGTGCGGCAGGCCGAGGCGGATGACGGTGAGTATCTCGTCCAGCCCCTCCAGGATGCTGCCCGAGACGCCCGGTTCCTCATGCTCCAGACGCCGGGCCAGGTTGCGCAGCAGCCGTTCGGCCTTGTCTGCGTCGTCCTGGTCCCAGGCCTGACGGAGCGCCTTCTTGACGCTCGCATGCAAATGCAGGGGCAGGCGCTCGATGATGTTACGGCCCTTGTGGACCTGGCAGCGCTGGATGGCGGCGGCCACACCGAAGGTGTTGCGGATCGCTTTGCTGAGCGCCTTCGCGCCATCGACGATGAACAGCCGGGGCAGCGTCGGATCGAGCCCCCTGGCGAGGAGATTGTCGAGCAAGGCCTGGACGACGACAGTGTTCTCCGTCGCCCCCTCGACCACGGCCAGGACATGCTTGTCGCCGTTGCCATCGACGCCGATCGCCGCCACCAAGACATGGTCGCCGACATGCAGACCGTCGATCTGGATGACCAGCAGGTCGAGCTCCGAGAGGTCCGAGGCAAGCCAGGCCTTCATCTTCTTGCGCGACAGCGCCACAAAGCGCCGGGAAACGGCCGACTTCGAGGTGCCGTCGCCACGCGCTTTCGCCAGGTCGCCCTCGGGCAGACGGACCGCGCGGTGGTACTTGCGGGTCGACACGTTCAGCACCATCAGGTTGAGCGCCCACTCGAGCAACAGGTTGCCGTCGCGCAGCACCTGCCAGCTCTCCAAACCCACCTCCTTGCCAGCATGGTCGCGAACCCGTGGCCGCTGCACTTTCACGCGGCCGCCGTGGTAGCCGATCTCGCTCTGCGTATGGCCCCAGCGATAACCCCGACGGTTCCCATGGCGACGATGTCGGGCCCCGCACACGGTCGTGGCGTCCTCCTCCATCATCTCGGCCAAGGCCTCGACCCCGGCCAGGAGACAGAACCGATCCACGCTGAGACGGACTGCGTCCATCGCGTCTGCCAGCGGCGGCATAGGAAACGAGGTGGCAAGGGCTTTCGGGCTACTGGAACTACGGATATTCTTTCCCATGGTGTCGTTCTCCCTCTTGGGTTTGCAGCACCCGGAGCCTAACGGCTCCAGGAGAGCGACACCTACCTCAACTTTTCAACATCGACCGGGACATCTCCTCGGAGGGTGCGGAGGCGTCCTCGGCCGTCGTCAGGGCGATGACGCGGCGGACGACGAATGGTCTTGCCGGGCTTCAGATGATTATTTCTATGTTTTGGCTATTCTGGTAAGTACTGGGGGGGGGGAGACGATTTTCCCTCGGAGGATCAGGACCAACAAGGACCGAGCATTGTCCAGCGCTGACGTCGAGCCTCGCCGATGTGGGCGCCAACGCTGCTCCTGAATTGCTGAACGCGGGCACAACACATACTGATTGGAAATATCTATGACTACGGGAACCGTTAAGTGGTTCAACGTCGCGAAGGGCTACGGCTTTATCGCGCCTGAGGACGGCTCGAAGGACGCATTTGTCCACATCAGCGCTGTGGAGCGCGCCGGACTCACAAACCTCGCCGAGGGCCAGGTCGTGGAATACGAACTGCAGAACGGCACCAACGGCAAGACGTCGGCCGAAAATCTGTCGATCGTCCGCTAGCCCTTCGCCGCAGAACCACGGCGGGAGAGCGGTCGGCCACCGCCCGCCCGCATAAGCGCCTCGGCGTCCGTATGCTCGGCCCGGCATGCGGACGCCGAAGTCGACTTCAGCCGCGACTCGCCGGTCCTGAGATCGCCGGGCGGCGCGTCCGATGCTGCCGCGCCCGTCTGCCGGACGGCGCGAGCCGGGAAAGCGGGGCCGGCAACCCACCAGTACTGTGACGGGATACGGCCGATCCAGGGGATGGAGGCATGCGGCGGTTCGATGAGCTAACCCCGGTGGAACAACTCAAGCGGATCGAGGCGCTCGCCGGGAATGCCCTCGCGGCCTACGACCTGCCGGCCGACGCTAGAGTGGCCAGAATCAACTATTCGGAGAACGTCACCTACCGCGTCGACGCCCCGTCGAGCGACCGGAAATGGGCGCTCCGCGTTCACCGCGAGGGCTATCACACCCGGCAAGGCATCGCCTCCGAGCTGATCTGGATAAAGGCGCTGCGCGATGAGGCGGGTGTGCCCACGCCGATCGCGGTGGCCGGCCGCGACGGCGAGTTGATCCAGACGGCGATCGCCGAGGGGGTTCCCCGCCGGCGCCACTGCGTGTTGTTCGAATGGCTTCCTGGCGATGAGCCGGACGAGAACGCCAATCTTCTCCGGCCTTTCGCGGAACTTGGCGAAATCACCGCGCGGCTTCACCGCCACTCCAAGAGCTGGCGGGTTCCTGACAGCTTTGAACGGCTGACCTGGGATTTCGCACGAAGCCTTGGCGACCAGCCCAATTGGGGGCGCTGGCGCGACGGCATGGATCTTGACCGTGAGCGGATCACGCTATTGGAGCGTCTCGCCACAACCATCGAGCGGCGCCTCGACGCCTTTGGCAAGGCGTCGTCGCGCTTCGGCGTCATTCACGCCGATCTGCGGCTCGCCAATCTCCTGGTCGACGAGAACGGAACCCGGGTCATCGATTTCGATGATTCCGGCTACGGCTGGTACATGTACGACTTCGCCACCGCCGTGAGCTTTATCGAGCACCGACCCGACGTGCCCGATCTGCTGGCGGCGTGGGTTGGCGGATACCGCAAGGCGCTCGACCTGCCGGCGGCCGACGAGGCGGAGATTCCGACCTTCGTGATGATGCGGCGGCTGCTCCTTGTCGCCTGGATCGGATCGCATTCCGCCACCGATCTCGCCAAGGAGATGGGCGGCCCCTACACCCAGGGCACATGTGTGTTGGCGGAGGACTACCTCCGCCGCTTCGGGTAGACACAACGCTAGGCCGCCTGCAAGGCCTCCAGGGATTCGGGTAGCGTCTGGCCGCCGTCGACGACGATCGTTTGGCCGGTGATGAAGGCCGCTTCTTTCGAGGCGAAGAACAGCGCGGCGTTACCGATGTCTTCCACGGCGCCGAGTTTCTTGAGCGGGATCGAGGAGGCCATCGTGGCGAGATATTCCTCGCCGAGTTCGATGAGGCCCTCGGTCTTGATGTTACCGGGCAGAACCGCGTTGATCGTGATCCCGTCGCCTGCAAGCTCGATCGCGGCGGTGCGCATGAAGCCGAGTTGGCCTGACTTGCTGGCGCCATAGTGCGTCCATCCGGGGAACCCGGTAAGCGGGCCGGTGATCGATGACGTTAGGATGATCCGACCCGCGCCCGATGCGCCGAGGTGTGCCATGCACGCCTTGATCGACAGAAAGCAGCCCTTGAGGTTGGTGCCCAGGACCTCGTCCCACTGTTCGGCGGTCATGTCCCGCATCTTGGCGTCGGGAAACACGCCGGCGTTGGCGCACAGAATGTCGATGCCGCCGTGTCGCTCGACCGCCGCGCCCACCATCGCCTCCATGTCCTCCCACTTCGCGACATCGGCTTGGAACGCCGACGCCGTGCCCCCAGCGGCGGTGATCTCGCGGGCGGTCGCCTGTGCTGTCTCCAAGCCTCGCGCCACAACCAGGATCCGGGCGCCTTGCTTGGCGAAGACGCTGGCGATGCCTTTGCCGATGCCCTTGCTGCCCCCCGTGACGATGACCGACTTGCCACGTATCGGTGTGAACACAACGCTGCCCTCTCTCTAGACCCCACGGTGCGCTATCGCCGCTGTGCGACCAGCGCCCGCAAGGTTATCGCCAGTCGCGTTCGCCGGCCAACGCCTCCATGGCGACGCCTAGCGTGCCAATATCGCCTCGGCGAGTTGGCGCGCGTCGCCCGGTTCCAGCGAGCGCGAATTGGCCGCCACCATGGGGCGGTTCTCGGGCGCCATCGCCGCCGCGGCCAGACGCGCGGCTTGGTCCGGCCCCATGCCGTCGCCCCTAAGGTCGAGCTCGAGTCCGACATCGCGGAGGAGCATGTCGTAGCATTGTCCGAGGGCCGTGGCGAAGTCCGGACTTGCCACTGGCTCGACCACCCCGAGGGCCTGGGCCGGCATGGTCTGACTAAAATTCTAGCCATTTGTCAATCGCCTAGTAGTTGTAGACAATCACAAGTATTCTGCGCGATTCATGGGCGTCCCAAAATCACTATTTCAACCTGATTGGCGTTAGTCTGACAAAGCCCGCAGGCGCCGTCCCTCACGTCCCGAGAGAGGCCATTTCCGACGCGGTTCGGATTGTCACCGAAATGGGCGAGAATGGAGCTCGCGACTGGGAGGGGCGCCATGGCACTCAGGATCACGCCGACCAAAGCGACGCTGGGGGCGCTGGTTCACGGCATTGATCTCGCCAGGCTAGACGACGAGACATTCGCCACCATCGAGGCCGCGTGGCACGACTTCGGAATCCTGATCTTTCCCGAACAGAACCTGTCCGAGGCGGCGCACGTCGCCTTCAGTCGTCGCTTCGGCACCCTCGAACGCAACGTCACCGCGAACGATGTCGGCGATAACCCCGAAGTCGTCGTCTTGTCCAACGTCATGGACGGCGGCGGCCTCTGGGCACCCGACAGTGACCACGGCCTGTTTCTGAAGGGCAATTGCTACTGGCATACCGACAGCTCGTTTAAGCGCGTGCCCGCCAAGGGCTCGATCCTGGCGGCGAGAATCGTGCCCAACGTGGGCGGCGAGACCGAATACGCCGACATGCGGGCGGCCTACGATGCGCTCGCCCCAGGAATGCATGAGTTCTTGCGCGGCAAGGCCGCCGTGCACAGCTACGCCTACAGTCAGGGCCTGATCGGCGGTATGGGCGCGCTAAGCCAGGACGAGTGGGACGCGGTGCCGCCGGTTGAGCATCCGCTGATTCGCGCACACCCGGCGACCGGACGGCGCAGCCTCTACATTGGCCGGCACGCCAGCCACATCGCCGGCGAAGATGTGGAAGAAAGTCGCGGCCTGCTCCGGCGCCTGTGTGAGCAAGCCTGTCGGCCGCCGCGCGTCTACAAACACCGTTGGCGTGCCGGTGACATGGTCATGTGGGACAACCGCTGCGTCCTGCACCGCGGCTATGACTACCCGAGCGACCAGCCGCGCCACATGGTTCGAACCACCATCGCCGGCGAAAGCGCCGCCAACGAGTGACGGCTGCCGGCCTAGCCCAGGACCGCGCTGCTTCGCTCCAAGCGGAGCCTCGGCTGCCGCGACTCACGTCACGACGTTGGCGCCGGCGTGGCGGCGGGCTCCGCGATCGGGTCGAGGCCGAATTTCTTGAAGGCCTTGGCGATGACCTCGACGTCCTCGCGCCAATTGCGCGCGCCGCTGACGCCGATGCCCCCGATGAGCTCTCCGTTCAGACGGATCGGCACACCGCCGCCCTCGATGGTGAAGCCCGGCAGCGCCGCCAGCGCGGCGACGGTCTCTGGCTGGTGGCTCCAGGCGGGATAGTGGGCGTGGGTGGCGGTGTTGAAGTGTACCGCGCAGCGCGCCTTCAGGATGGCGAAGTCGACACAGCCGAGGTTGGAGCGGTCGGGCCGCCGGAAGGCCTTCAGCGCTCCACCTTCATCGACCACCGCCGAGACGGTGTTAAGCCCCATGTCCCAAGCGAGGCGCAATGTCTCCGCGGCGAGCGCCTCGGCGAGTTCCATGGTCAACTTGTGCGCCACCACCGCATTCTCGCGAATCGCGTAACGTCGCGGCCGGGCCGTCTTGACGGCTCGGTTTGCCTTCCTTGCCATTCCAGCTCTCCCCCTATTTCCGCCCCCGCCTATGTAACGGCGCCGCGCGCCAACAACATACCCACGCTACGCCGCGTTCCCGAGGCGCCGTCAGCCCTGAACCGCGCCCTCGACGACACCCTCGACCACGAAGCGCCAGATGATCGCCGCGAGGATAACGGAGGGAATCATCGAGAGGAACATGCCGGAGTTCAGCAAACCCCACGAGACGTCGGTATTGCGAATGAGTGCCGCCAGGACAACCGACAGCTGACGGTTGTCGGCGGACCCCGACAGAACTTGCGCGAACAAGAACTCGGAATAGGAAAGCATGAACGCAAACAGGCCGGTGGCGAAGATGCTGGCCCCCGACATGCGCAAGACCACCCGGTAGAAGACTTGGAAGCGGGTGCAACCATCGACGCGCGCCGCATCCTCAAGTTCCAGAGGGATGCGGCGGAAGAACAGCGAAAGAATGAGAACCGTGAACGGGATCGTCAGCACGGAATGCACCAGGATCAGGGCCAGCTTGGTGCCCAGCAGGCCGAGTTCCTGGATCAGGAGGTAGAAGGGAACGGCAAGCCCCACTGCCGGAACCAGCCGCGAGAAAATAATGATCGCGAACGTTGGTCCCTTGCCCCGGAACCGTATTCTGGCGAAGGCGTAGGCCGCCGGTGCCCCGAGCACGATGTTCACCGCCATGACCCCGAGCGCCACGATCGATGAGTTGAGCATGCTGGCCGGGACCTGGCGGGCGGCATCGCTGATCATCGAGCGCTTGGCGCCCTTGACCTCGTAGGCGGCCGGGATATCGCCAGTGAAAACGTAGGTGTAATTGTCGAACGTGAAGCCCTGGCTGAACCACGCCGGCGGAAACGAGAAAAGCGCGGTATCGGGAAGCAGGCTCCCGACTAGGCTAAGGAAAATCGGGCCGGCGCAAAAGGCGAAGACCACCGCCGCCGCGACGTAGATCAGAGTCCTGTGGAGCAGGTGCACCGCCGCTATTCCTTGACGAAGAGGTCCGAGGGAATCGCTTTGAGGATGAGGAAGATGAACCCCAGCGACATGATGACCACGATAAAGGCGAGCGCGGCCCCGGTCCCGAAGCTCAGCATCGTGAAGCTCTCTTTCCAGATGTGTTGGGAGATCAGCGTCGTCGCGGTGCCCGGGCCGCCACCGGTGAGCCCGTATACGAGATCGTAGGTGGTGAGGCCGACCAGGGACTCATAAATAGCGAGGATGACCGCCACCGCCCTGAGGTGGGGAAGGGTAATGTGCCGAAAGCGCGTGAGAAAGTTCGCCCCGTCCATTTCCGCCGCTTCGTACTGCTGGCGGTCGATCACCACCAGGGCCGCCATGAACAAAATAGTGGCGAACGGAAATTGCATCCACACGTGGGCGATGATGACGACGCCCTTGACGAGCGTTACATCGGTCATCCACCTAATGTAGGTGCCGATGATTCCGAACTCGTACAGCATGAGGTTCAGGATCCCCCACGAGGGATGGAATATCCACATCCAGACGGCGGCCGTCACCGCCCCCGGCAAAACCCAGGGAAGAATGACGACGGAGCGGACCACCATGCGGCCGTGGAACTTGGCCAGCAGCAGTCTGGCGACACCGAAGCCGATGATCAGGATCAGTGGCACGCTGATGAGCGTGAACCACAGCGTGTTGCCCAATGCCTCCCAGAAGTACGGGCTCTGGATGACCTCGACGTAATTGTCGAAGCCCACGAAGGGCTGCACCGGGAGAATGGCGATTATGCTGTGGAAGCTGGTCCACAGCGTGTAGACGACGGGGTAGAAGGTGAAAAGCGAAACCAGGAAGAGGACCGGCAAGACCCACTCGACCGGAAACCTCTCGTACTTCACCGCGCCCCTGGCCATCACCTACGCCTCGGACAAGATTGGCGCGCCGGGTGCCCGAAGGTCCCCGGCGCGCCTCACTCGATAAGGAACGGGCTCAGCTGCCTCTAAGCAGCTTGCGGTAGAAAAGCCATTTCTCGGCTCCGGCGTCCATGACTTCTTGGACGATCGCGTCTCCGACCATGGCCTTGGCCAGCAAAGGCCTGAAGTAGCCGCGCCACAGGCCTGTCCACTCCGTTTGTGTCCCGTTCAGGGCAAGCGCGGCCTGATTCTTGAAATTGTCCATGTCGATCCAGCCCGCCCACGCCTTCTTCACGTCGGCATCGTCGTAAAGCGGCAGCGCGGCGAAGCCAAGGCCCTTCTCGACGGCCCAACGCTTGGCCACGACGTAATCGCCACCGCCCATATACTCGATGAACTTCCACGCGGCTTCGCGCCGCGCGGGGTCTTCGGCGGCCTGGCTCGTCATGGCGTAGAACTTGGCGAATCCTAGCGCCTCGTGGCTCGATCCTGGCATCAGGGCCATGTCGAATTCGCCGCCCCGAGCTGCGGTCGCCCTCTCGTTCATCGCCGCCAGATTGTAATTGAACAATACCGTGAAGGCGTGCTTGCCGGTGTTCATGGAGGTGTTGATTCGGGTCTCGTGGGTTTCGAAGGCTACGATGTCGTGCTTCCCCACGGCGTCCTGAATCCACTGGAGGTGCTTGAACGCCTCCGAGTTCGGATCGTTGAACAGCGGGTTCAGATCGTCGTCGAACATCCGCCCGCCGCAGCCGTAAACCTGGCTCAGGAACGCCGTATAGAAGTTGGAAATTCCCTGATTGTACTCATAGATGAACGGGTGCTCCATGCCCGCCGCCTTGAGCTTGAGGCTGGCTTGCAGGACATCGTCCCAAGTCTGGGGCACGGCGATGCCGTGCTCATCGAGAATCTTCTCGTTGAACATGAAGGTGATTAGGTCGGCGTAATAGGAAAGGCCGTAGAGCTTGCCGTTGTAGGTCATGTCCCGCAGGGCATAGCGGGTGGTCTTGTCCTTGTACGCCGCGCTCTCGGGAAAGTAGTCCTCGATCGGCGCCAGCCACCCCGCGGCGGCCCACTCCGGCAACCAGTCCTCGCCGCCATAAATGATGTCGGTCCGGGTATTGCCCTTTAACCTGAGGACCATCGTGTCGTGATAGTCGGGCCAGGCATAGTCGGTCAGGTTGACCTTGATGCCCGGGTTGAGCGCCTCGAACTTCTTGATGTTGTCTTGGATGGTATCGAGCGAGTAGTTCCAAACCACGAATTCGAGCGTCACGTCTTCAGCGAGAGCCGGCCGAGGCGCTAGCACCGCCGCCGTCAGCCCCAAGCTCGCCGCCAACCCAGCGGCAGCCAGCCCGGCCACCGCCCTTCTCGGAGATGTCCCGGTCGATGTTGAAAAGTTGAGGTAGGTGTCGCTCTCCTGGAGCCGTTAGGCTCCGGGTGCTGCAAACCCGTTAGGCTCCGGGTGCTGCAAACCCAAGAGGGAGAACGACACCATGGGAAAGAATATCCGTAGTTCCAGTAGCCCGAAAGCCCTTGCCACCTCGTTTCCTATGCCGCCGCTGGCAGACGCGATGGACGCAGTCCGTCTCAGCGTGGATCGGTTCTGTCTCCTGGCCGGGGTCGAGGCCTTGGCCGAGATGATGGAGGAGGACGCCACGACCGTGTGCGGGGCCCGACATCGTCGCCATGGGAACCGTCGGGGTTATCGCTGGGGCCATACGCAGAGCGAGATCGGCTACCACGGCGGCCGCGTGAAAGTGCAGCGGCCACGGGTTCGCGACCATGCTGGCAAGGAGGTGGGTTTGGAGAGCTGGCAGGTGCTGCGCGACGGCAACCTGTTGCTCGAGTGGGCGCTCAACCTGATGGTGCTGAACGTGTCGACCCGCAAGTACCACCGCGCGGTCCGTCTGCCCGAGGGCGACCTGGCGAAAGCGCGTGGCGACGGCACCTCGAAGTCGGCCGTTTCCCGGCGCTTTGTGGCGCTGTCGCGCAAGAAGATGAAGGCCTGGCTTGCCTCGGACCTCTCGGAGCTCGACCTGCTGGTCATCCAGATCGACGGTCTGCATGTCGGCGACCATGTCTTGGTGGCGGCGATCGGCGTCGATGGCAACGGCGACAAGCATGTCCTGGCCGTGGTCGAGGGGGCGACGGAGAACACTGTCGTCGTCCAGGCCTTGCTCGACAATCTCCTCGCCAGGGGGCTCGATCCGACGCTGCCCCGGCTGTTCATCGTCGATGGCGCGAAGGCGCTCAGCAAAGCGATCCGCAACACCTTCGGTGTGGCCGCCGCCATCCAGCGCTGCCAGGTCCACAAGGGCCGTAACATCATCGAGCGCCTGCCCCTGCATTTGCATGCGAGCGTCAAGAAGGCGCTCCGTCAGGCCTGGGACCAGGACGACGCAGACAAGGCCGAACGGCTGCTGCGCAACCTGGCCCGGCGTCTGGAGCATGAGGAACCGGGCGTCTCGGGCAGCATCCTGGAGGGGCTGGACGAGATACTCACCGTCATCCGCCTCGGCCTGCCGCACGAACTCCGGCGCTCGCTCGCCTGCACCAACATCGTCGAGAACGCGCTCGGCACGGTGCGCCAGGTCACCCGCAACGTCAAACGCTGGAGACACGCCGAGATGGCGCTCAGATGGACCGCCGCCGGCCTGCTGGAGGCCCAGAAAACCTTCCGTCGCCTCAAGGCCTATCGTCAGCTGCCCATCCTCCGAAATGCTCTCCAGGAACACTTGAGAAAGGCTCAGGCCGACAGTGCCATTGAAACCATCATGAAGGCAGCATAGCATCATCAACCAGCGACGCCTGCCCCACGAATTTCAACAGAGATAGGGACATCGCCCCCTCACCTCACCTCCCCTGACCTGAGTGTTGTCGTCACCAACTTAGCCCAAAGCGCACGCTAGGTGTCAGCAAAGCCAGGATGGCGCCGCCGGCGACCGGGACCTGGCGAAGTACTAGCAGCCTGTCGGACTGAGGTCCACGAGAATGGGTGTGGACGGATCGCGATGTGGAGAGGTCATGGATCGAGCG
>CBDDBU010000004.1:0-8733 GCA_965226045.1 Alphaproteobacteria bacterium | reverse complement strand
CCCCTCGTCGATGGTCTTGATCGGATAAATATGAAAGCGCCCGCCCGCGCAGGCCTCGACCACATCATCGCGCAGCATCAGATGGCGGACGTTGGATTCAGGAATGAGGACGCCGTGTTCGCCGCTCAGCCCGCGCGCCTGACAGAGGTCGAAGAAGCCCTCGATCTTTTCGTTGGCGCCGCCGATCGCCTGGACCCGTCCGAGCTGGTTGACCGACCCGGTGACCGCGAAAGATTGTTTGATCGGCGCCTCGGCCAGCGCCGAGAGGAGCGCGTAAAGCTCGGTCGACGAGGCGCTGTCGCCATCGACGCCGCCGTAGGATTGCTCGAACACCAGGCTCGCCGACAGCGACAAAGGCCGGTCATGGGCGTAGTGCGAGGCCAGGTATGATGACAGGATCAACACACCTTTGGAGTGCAGCGAGCCGCCCAGCTCGGATTTGCGTTCGATGTCGATCACTTCGCCGGAGCCGACGTGCAGCCGGGCCGTGATCCGGCTCGGCTTGCCGAAGCTGGTGCTGCCGATGGAGAGCACCGCGAGCCCGTTGATTTGGCCCACGAGCGCGCCGGCGGTGTCGATCAGGACGGTGCCTTGTTGGATGTGTTCGTGCGAGCGCTGACGGATGCGATCGCCGCGCTCGATACGAGCCTCGAGGGCCCGTTGCACGTCGGCGGCGCTGATCACCTTGCGACCCGTCGCCGCAGCCCAATAGTCGGCCTCGCGCAACACATCGGTGATCAGCCCCATGCGCGCCGTGAGCTTGTGCGAATCGCCGGCGAGCCGGGCCGAATGATCGATGACGCGGGCGACAGCCGTCGCGTCGAGGTTCTTGAGTTCGTGTTTGCGCGCCAGGGTGGCGATCAACCGGGCGTAGGCATGGCTCGAATCGGCGCGGCGCTCCATGTCCTCCTCGAAGTCGACCTCGACTTTGAACAGCTCGCCGAACTCGGGGTCCTGGGCCGCCAGCATGTAATAGAGCATGCGGTCGCCGACCAAGACGACCTTGATATCGAGCGGGATCGGTTCCGGCTCGAGCGAGACCGTGGTCACCATGCTGTACATTTGGGCCGGCGATTCGATCCGCACCTCGCCCGCCTGCAGGGTTCGCTTCAGGGCCTCGTAGGCATGTGGCTGCATCAACAGCTTGCGGGCGTCGAGGATCAGGTAGCCGCCGTTGGCGCGATGCAGCGCCCCCGACTGAATCAGCCCGAAATCGGTGATCAGCGTGCCCATCTGGGCGAGGTGCTCGACCCGGCCGACAAGGTTGCCCAGCGCCGGGTTGTCCTCGTAAACCACGGGCGCGCCGCGCGCGCCGGAATTGTCGACCACGACGTTGACCTGATAGCGCCGCGCCAGGCCTCCGGCGGGGTTCGGACCCGCCCCCGCGGCCTGCATGGGCGACGGCGGATCGGCCGGAGCGCCGCCTTCCTCCTGCGGACGCGCGACAAAGGCGGCGACGTTGTCGATCACGTCGGCCTGCACCGCGTCGAGGTGAGCGATGACCCCGGGCAGTTCCTTGTAGGACTGGCGCAGGGTCTCGATCAGGTGGCCGACCGCGAAATCCATCACCTCGCGGTTCACCTCGCGGACCTTCTCTCGGCGTTCCTTGTCCCAACGCGGTATCTGCCGCACCGTGGTTTGGAGTTCCTTCTGGAACTCCTGGATTACCGCCTCGAGGCCCGAGCGCTCGCTTTCCGGCAGCGCTTGAAACGCGTCTGGCGCCATCACCTCGCCATCCTTCATCGGCGCCAACGCCAGGCCGACCGGCGTGCGCACCAGCGCGATGCCGCGCGCGTTCGCCCGCTTCTGGAGATCCTCGAAGGCGTGCGACTGACGCTCTTGAAACTCCTCGTCGATGGCTTGGCGGCGGGTGCGGTACTCGTCGCTCTCAAAGACCGACGCGATCGCCGTCTGAAGCTCCTCGACCAGGCGCTCCATGTCGCGATGCAGTTTGACACCGGTGCCCGACGGCAGCCTGAGGGCGCGTGGCCGGTGGTTGTCGTCGAAGTTGTAGAGGTAGCACCAGTCGTCTGGCGTCGCCTTGGCCGCCGCCGCCGTCTCCAGGAACTGGCGCACCGTGGAGTGCTTGCCGAGCGCGCTTGGCCCCAAAGCGAACAGGTTGAAACCGTCGCGTTGAATGCCGACCCCGAATTTCAGGGCGGCGACAGCCCGCCCCTGGCCCAGGACCTCCGGCAGATCCTTGAGTTCGGCGGTGGTCTTGAAGCGCAGCTTGGCTGCGTCGCAACGCCGTTTCAGGGCTTGTGATTTCAACGGCTTGATGGGCATCTCACTTCCCTGCCCGGCGGCGTGGTCTGACCCGGGCGCGGCTCCTTGTCATCGACGCCGGGCGCGCCCTTGTCAAGCGGCGCCTCATGCCCCCGCCTCGATGCGTTCCATATCTGCGTCGCTGAATCCGAAGTGGTGCCCGATTTCGTGAATCAACACGTGCCGCACGAGTTGGTCCAGGGCGATGTTCTCCTCGCACCAATAGTCGAGCAGCGGTCGGCGATAGAGGAAGATCATGTCCACATCGTTGGCGACGTCATGCACGCTCTTGTCGAGCAGACTGACGCCTCGGTATAGGCCCAGCAACTCGAACGGACTGTCCATTCTCATCTCGGCCAGGGTTTCGTCGTCCGGGAACTCGGCGATTCGGATCACCATGTCCTTGACCCGGCGTCTCAGCGTCCGGGGGATGGTGCGGAGCGCGGCCGCCGCCATTGCCTCGATATCGGCGGCGCTCGGCGGCGTGCGGCGGCTCTCGTCCATGCGCGACGATAGCGGGGCTGTTCGTCGCGGCCAAACGGTGGATCGCGCCTACTTGGGCGGCAGGCGTAGGGCGGCGTCGAGGCGGAGGGTAGCGCCGTTTAGCATCCGATTAGCGCAGATGTGCTCGACCAAGGCAGCGAACTCCTCGGGCTCGCCGAGCCGGGCCGGGTAAGGCACGTCGGCGACGATGTCGTCGACCAGCGACGACGGCGCGCCGTCGAGCATGGGCGTGCGGAACGGGCCCGGCGCGATCGACACCACGCGGATGCCATGGCGCGCGAACTCGCGGGCGAGCGGCAAGGTCATCGCGACGATGCCGCCCTTCGACGCGCTATAGGCGGGTTGGCCGATCTGGCCCTCGAAGGCGGAGACCGAAGCGGTGTTGACAACGACGCCGCGCTCGCCGTCGGTCAGGGCCTCAAGCCCCGCCATGTCGGCCGCCGCCAGGCGGATCGCATTGAAGGTGCCGATCAGGTTGACGGCGATGACCTGGGCGAAGTGATTGAGCGCTAGCGGCTGGCAATCTCGGTCGAAAGCCTTTGCCGAGCCAAGAATTCCGGCGCAGTTGACCAGCACCCGCGCCGGTCCGTGCGCGTCCCGCGCCTGGCCAAAGGCCCGCGCAAGCGATTCGGCTTCACTCACGTCCGCGAGGATGCCGAGGCCGCCGATCTCCTTGGCGCTCGCAGCGACCGACGCGACGAGGTCGATTGCCGCCACGCGGGCGCCTTTCTCGGCCAACATCGCTGCCGTCGCGGCGCCAAGACCCGACGCACCCCCGGTCACGATCGCGGCCACCCCGTTCAGCTCCATCTCATTCCCCCCATCGGTGCCGCGCCGGCGTTCATGCACGGTGGGCCGTTGTAGCGGCGGCGAATCGTGACCACATCACTGGCACGGTCGAGCAGCGATTGGCCGGCGACGTGGCGACCGCGCGGGGCCGCTTCTGGCTCAAGGTGCGGCGCCTGGTGGGTCGCGTACCGTTTCTGGCCGACGCGATCGCCGCCTATTTTTGCGCCACCGACCCGAACACGCCAACCCGCGTCAAGGCGGTGCTCCTTGGGGGCCATCGTCTACTTCATCGTGCCGACCGATCTCGTGCCCGACTTCCTCGCCGGCATCGGCTATGGCGATGACGCCTCGGTCCTGTTCGCGGCGATTTCCACCGTGCGCGGTCACATCAAACCAGCTCATCGCGAGCGCGCCGCGGCCGCCCTCGCGCGGCTGAGCGAGAGTCTTTGAGCCGAGGGCGCGGGCACCGTCATTCGCGCGCCTCGATCACCGCCGCCGGCCGCTCCTCGGGGTCGATTTTGAGCGTCGCCTCGCGCTGGGCGATGTAGACCGAGCTGCCGAAGATGATCGCGGCGCCGACCCAAACCCACGGGTCGGGCACCTCGGCGAAGGCCCAGAACGCGATCAGCGCGGTGATCGGCAGGCGGGTGAAGTCGAGCGGCATGATCGCGGTCGCGTCGGCCAGCATCAGCGCCTTGGTGACCGACAGGTGCCCGGCCGTGGCCAGCCCGCCGAGGGCGAGCAGCCACAACAGCTGCTCGACAGTCGGCGGTTGCCAGACGAAGATCGCTGGCACCGCCGAGATCGGCAGGATGATGATGACCATGTAGGCGACGATGGTGGTGGCCGAATCGGTGCGGCCGAGAAGCTTAATCATGATGACCGAGCAAGCCATCGAACCCGCGCTAGCGACGACCAGAAGATAGTAGCCGTTGAAGTCGCCGAAGCCCGGTCTCAGAATCACCATAGCGCCCGCGAAGCCGATCAACATCGCGGTCCAGCGGCGCCGGCGCACCACCTCGCCGAGTACCAGGATGGACAGGATCGTGACGAAGAACGGTGCGGTGAAGCCGAGCGCCACGGCATCGGCCAGCGGCACGACGGCGATGGCCGTGAACCAGCACAGCATCGAGACATAGCCCATGCCGCCGCGCAGGAGATAGAGCCTGATCCGGCTGGTGCGGAGATGAGCGACGAGCCCGGCGCGCACGAATAGCGGCGCTATCGTCAAAAGCCCGAACAGGTTGCGAAAGAAGATGACCTCGAGGGTCGGCAACTCCTGGCTGATATGGCGGACTACCGCCGTCATCAGCGAGAAGATGACGCACGAGAGCAACATCAAGAGGGCCGCCCGAGAGTTGAACGTGGCGTTGATCAAGTTGGGCGATAGCCACCGGCGCATCATTGCCGCAACCTAGGCTGCGGCCGCCGCCCGCGCCACCCGCTCGACGGCCCGTCGGCGGCGCTATCCGGGTGGCGCGGGCGCTATACTCGGCCGCCATTCGGTCATCGCGAGAGGTGAATATGAGCGACCCGCTGTGGGTTCCCTCGGACCAAAGAGTCGCGGCCGCCAACGTCACGGCGTTTCGGCGCGCGGTCGCGGCGCGGTGGTCGGTCGTGGCGCCGGATACCGCGGCGCTCCATGGGTGGTCGGTCGCCGAGCCGGAGAAATTTTGGCTGACCCTGTGGGACGAAGCCGGCGTGATCGCCGAGACTCGTGGCGATGTCGCGATCGAGAACCCGGATCGCATGCCCGGCGCACGATTTTTTCCCGACGCCCGTCTGAACTATGCCGAGAACCTCCTGCGTCGGCGCGACGATGCGACGGCGATTATTTTTCGTGGCGAGGATCGGGTCGCCGCGCGGGTGAGCTTCGCCGAACTTCACGAGCGGGTTTCGGTGCTGGCCCAGACGCTGTCGGCAGCTGGAATCGGTGTCGGCGACCGGGTCGCTGGGTATCTGCCGAACCTACCGGACACCATCATCGCCATGCTGGCGAGCGCGAGCATCGGCGCGATCTGGTCGTCGTGCTCGCCGGATTTCGGCGTGGGCGGCGTTATCGACCGGCTGGGCCAGATCGAACCGAAGCTCTTATTCGCGGTCGAAAGCTATTGTTACGACGGCCGGGTCGTCGAGCTCGGCGAGCGCTTGCGCGAGATCGCGGCCGGTCTGCCATCGCTCGAACGCCTCGTCGTGGTCCCCTACATCCGCGAAACGCCGGCCCTCGATGGGCTCGACAACGCGCTCGCGCTGGCCGATTTCACCGCGCCCTTTTCACCGGCGCCGATCGAATTTCTCCAACTTCCCTTCAACCAGCCGCTCTTCATCATGTACTCCTCGGGCACCACAGGCCCCCCCAAATGCATCATCCATGGGGCTGGCGGCACCCTCTTGCAGCACCTCAAGGAGCACCGCCTTCACACCGACGTCACGCCCGACGATCGTCTATTCTACTTCACCACCTGCGGCTGGATGATGTGGAATTGGCTGGTCTCGGGGTTGGCCTCGGGGGCGTGCCTTCTGCTCTACGACGGTTCGCCCTTTTACCCCGATGGCAACGCACTGTTCGACTTCGCCGAGGCCGATGCGATGACGATTTTTGGCGGCTCGGCGAAATACATCGACGCCCTCAACAAGGCCGATATCGCGCCGGCCCAAACCCACGATTTGGCCGCTCTCAAGACCATGCTCTCGACCGGCTCACCGCTCGCGCCGGCCAGCTTCGACTACGTCTACGAGAAGGTGAAGGCCGACATCTGCCTTTCCTCGATCTCCGGCGGCACCGACATCATCGGCTGTTTCGCACTTGGCGACCCGGCGAGCCCGGTGTGGCGGGGCGAACTTCAGAGCCGCGCCCTCGGCATGGCCGTAGAAGTCTTCGACGAGAATGGCCGTGCGATCCGGGCCGCGCGCGGCGAGCTGGTCTGTACGGCGCCCTTTCCCTCGATGCCAGTCGGCTTCTGGAACGACCCGGGCGACGTGCGCTACCGCGCCGCCTACTTCGCGCGGTTTCCCGGCGTCTGGTGTCATGGCGACTACGTGGAATTGACCGAGCACGACGGCTTGATTATCCACGGCCGCTCGGACGCCGTGCTCAATCCCGGCGGCGTGCGCATCGGAACCGCCGAGATTTATCGTCAGGCCGAGCAGATCGACGAGGTGATTGAGTGTCTGGCGGTGGGTCAGGCGTGGCAGGACGATCAGCGTGTCGTCCTGTTCGTCCGGCTACGCGACGGCGTCGTCCTCGACGAGCGCCTCGAGGGCCGACTCCGCGAGCGCATCCGCCGCCACGCGAGCCCACGCCACGTGCCGGCCAAGATCATCCAGGTCGCCGACATTCCGCGCACGGTCAGCGGCAAGATCACTGAACTCGCGGTGCGTGATGTCATTCACGGCCATGAGGTCATGAATCGGGGCGCACTCGCTAATCCCGACGCGCTCGAGCTTTTCGTCGACCTACCCCAACTGCGCACATGAAGCCCGAACAGAGTACGTGAAGTCCTAGCTAGACTGCGTAGATGAAGCGTGGAGGCCGCCATGACCCAGACCCTACACCAGCATTTCGGCACCCTTGCCCACTACAACATGTGAGCTAACCAACGCCTCTACGACGCCTGCGCGAAACTGAGCGACGAGGCGTACAAGAAGCGGCGAGCGGCGTTTTTCGGTGGGCTCCATGGCGCGCTCAACCGCATCCTGGTGGGCGATCGCATCTGGCTCGCCCGGCTCCAGCGCCACGACGCCGGGATCGAGCGGCTCGACGTTGCGCTCTACGAGGACTTCGAGGTGCTGCGCGCGGCGCGGGACGGCGAGGATATCGCGATCAACGACTACGTACGCCGGCTATCGGAGGACAATCTCGCCAGTCCAATCAGCTACCGCGCGCTCAACGGCGATCCCCATGCCGACGCCTTGCACGAGCTGCTGACCCATCTCTTCAACCACCAGACCCATCATCGCGGTCAGGCCCATGATCTTCTGTCGTAATCCGCCGTCGCGCCGCCCAGTCTCGACCTGATCCAGTTCCTGCGCGAGATGCGTTGAGCGATCGGCCTCGCTGGCCTACGCCCCGGTCCGTTCTTGGGGGCCCGCTTGGCTTTTGGCCCAGGTATCGCGCAAGGCGACGGTGCGGTTGAAGACGGGCGTGTCCGCCGTCGAATCGGGATCGCGGCTGAAATACCCCTGGCGCTCGAACTGAACCGCCGCCCCGGCGCTGGCAGCGACAAGACTGGGCTCAAGCTGGCAGCCGCGCAGCACCACGAGCGAGTCCGGGTTTATCGCCGCCGCTATGTCCTCGGTGGCGCCCGGATCGGGCTCGAGGAAGAGCGAATCGTAGAGGCGAACCTCGGCCGTGATCGCGTGCGCGGCGGAGACCCAGTGCAGCGTCCCCTTGACCTTGCGGCCATCCGGCGCATCGCCGCCCCGGCTCGCCGGATCGTAGGTGCAGTGGAGCGCCACCACCGCGCCATCGCCGTCCGTTATCACCTCGCGGCAGGTCACGAGATAGGCGTGACGCAAGCGGACCTCGCGGCCCGGCGCCAGTCGTCGGAACTTGGGCGGCGGCGTCGCCATGAAATCGTCGCGCTCGATGTAGATCTCGCGTGAAAACGGAAGCGCGCGCGTGCCGGCGTCGGGATCGTTCGGGTTGTGGGCTGCCTCGAACTGTTCGGCCTGATTCTCCGGGTAGTTGTCAATGATGAGTTTGAGCGGCCGCAACACGCCCATCCGGCGCGGCGCGGTTTGGTTCAGCAACTCGCGCACGCAATGGTCGAAAAGCGCCATTTCGACCAGATTTTCGCTCTTGGTCACGCCGATCCGCGCCGCGAAGTCACGGAGCGCGGCCGCTGGCACCCCGCGGCGGCGCAAGCCCGAGAGCGTCGGCATTCGGGGGTCGTCCCAGCCGTCGACGCGGCCCTGCCGGACCAGTTCGGTGAGCTTTCGCTTCGACAACACCGTGTGCGAGAGATTGAGACGCGCGAACTCGTACTGGCGCGGCCGACTCGGCGCCGGCAGGTTCTCGATCAACCAGTCATACAGCGGGCGGTGGTCGGCGAACTCGAGCGTGCACAGCGAGTGGGTCACGCCCTCGATCGCGTCCGACTGGCCGTGGGCGAAGTCGTAGGTGGGATAGATGCGCCACGCGTCGTGGGTGCGCGGGTGGGGGGCGTGAAGGAT
>CBDDBU010000003.1:0-66496 GCA_965226045.1 Alphaproteobacteria bacterium | reverse complement strand
CGGCTGCCGGACTTCGATCCGCGCTGGGCGGTGTTTCTCGACTTCGACGGCACGCTGGCGGAACTCGCCGAGGCGCCGCACCTGGTCGAGGTGGACGCCGCGCTTCCCGGCACACTGATACGCTTACATGACGCGCTGGGTGGCGCCCTGGCAGTTATTAGCGGCCGCCCCGTCCGTGAGATCGACGCATTTCTCGCGCCGCTCTCCCTGCCCACGGCGGGGCTCCATGGATTTGAATGGCGCGACGCCCAAGGCGAGACCCACGATGTTCACACCGCGAATGGTGGCATTATCCAAGTGCGCGAGGCGCTGGAGGCGTTCGCTGCCGGCATTCCAGGCCTCCAGATCGAGGACAAGCGGCGGTCCATCGCCCTGCACTACAGGCGCGCACCCGACGCCGAAGCTGCCTGTCGTGAAGCGGTCACCGAGGCGCTGGCTGGACACGAAGCCCTATGCCTCCTCGCTGGCAAGATGGTATTCGAGATCAAGCCGCGCGGGATAGACAAGGGGACAGCCATTACACGTTTCATGTCGGAGGCCCCTTTCGGGGGACGCATACCGTTGTTCGCCGGTGACGATGTGACCGATGAGGACGGCTTCGCCGCGGTCAACGCACGAAGCGGCATCAGCATCCGCGTGGGCGACGGCAGGTCGACGCTGGCCACGCTCCGCACCGACGGCGTACCGGCGTTGTTGAGCTGGCTGCATGGGTTGCTCCCGGATAGCCAAATCGTCGCGCCCCGGAGTGCCCGCCCATGACCGATGTCAACCTCGGCGTTATCGGCAATTGCAGTTTTGGCGCACTGGTCGAGCGGGCGACCGCGCCTACGAACTGCACGATCAGCCGGACGCGGGCATGTGGGAGCTGAGAACGCGTTCGCACGTGCATACCTCTTCGAGTGTGATGTGCTGGGCGGCCCTCGATCGGCTGAGGAAGATCGCCGATCACATGGGACTTCAAGAGCGCGCGAGCCACTGGAACGAGCGGGCGCAGACGGTGCGCCGCACGATCCTGCACAAGGCATGGAACGACGACCGGCAGAGTTTCGTCGAGAGCTTTGGGGGCGGCGACTGGGGGCGGCGGAGTCGACGGCGGCCTCCTCTTGATCTCCGACGTCGGGTTGCTTCCCGCCACCGATGAGAGATTCAAGGCCACCGTCGCGTTGGTCGAGCAGGAACTGCGGCGCGGCAACCATCTCATGCGCTATGTCGTGGAGGATGACTTCGGCCGGCCGCAAAACGCCTTCAACATCTGTGCTTTCTGGTACATCGATGCTCTGGTAGCCTTGGAACGGGTCGACGAGGCCCGCGAGGTATTCGAGGGCATGTTGCAGGCGCGCAACCACCTCGGACTGCTCTCCGAGGATACCGATCCCGACACCAGAGAGGCCTGGGGCAACTTTCCGCAGACCTACTCGTTGGTCGGCATCATCAACAGCGCCATGAGCTTGAGTAAGGGCTGGGAGTCCGTTCTTTGAGTCGACTGGTCGTCGTCTCCAATCGTGTCGCCAATCCAAGCGGTGGCGCGGTGACCGGGGGATTGGCGGTCGCCGTCGAAGCGGCCCTAAAAGAAAGCGGCGGCCTATGGTTCGGTTGGAGCGGCAATGTCGCGCAGCGCCGTGCGCGGCGGCCCCGCATCAGGGGACAGAAGTCGGTCACTTACGCGACGATCGATCTCTCGCAGCAAGACTTCGACGCCTACTATCTGGGGTTCGCCAACCAGACGCTGTGGCCCGCGTTTCACTATCGCCTCGATCTGATCGGGTACGACCAAGCGTTCTACGCGGCATACCGCGAGGTCAACGATCAGTTCGCGCGTCACCTGATGCCGTTGTTGAAACGCAACGACATCATCTGGGTGCATGATTATCAGCTTGTCCTGGTGGGCAGCGCACTCAAGGAACGCGGCTGCCGTGCACCGATTGGTTTTTTCCTCCACATCCCGTTTCCAGCGGCCTCTGTCATGGTCGCCGTCCCGCGCCACGAGGAGCTGGTGCGGGCGCTGTTCGACTACGATCTGATTGGGTTTCAGACCGCCGACGATCAGCGCCAGTTCGAGGACTACGTGGTTCGGAAGGCTGGCGGGTCGGTCAGCAAAAGGGGGGTCGTCAAGGCGTTTGGGCGGACGGTCCGCATCGGCGCCTTTCCGGTCGGGATCGAAACCGACGTCTTTGCTGCATACGCCCAGACGCCCGAAGCGCGTCGTCGCTATCAGGGCGTACGGCGAAGCCTGTACGGGCGGGACATGATCATCGGCGTCGATCGGCTGGACTATACCAAAGGCATCGCCGAGCGACTGCGGGCCTACCAGCGGTTGCTGATCAGCCACACCGAATACCGCAACAATCTCGTGTTGATGCAGGTGGCGCCGCCATCGCGCACCCAGGTGCCCGGCTACCGCGAAACCACCAGCTTCCTCGAGACCACCACCGGGCAGATCAATGGACAACTGGCCGAGTTCGACTGGGTGCCGATCCGGTACCTGAACAAGGCCTACAGCCAACAAGCTCTCGTGGGCATGTACATGGCCGCCCGGGTTGGCCTGGTGACGCCGCTGCGTGACGGCATGAATCTGGTCGCCAAGGAATACGTGGCCGCGCAGGATCCCGACGATCCCGGCGTATTGATCCTGTCCGCCTTCGCCGGCGCGGCGCGGCAGTTGACCGAGGCCCTGATCGTCAATCCCTACGATATCGAAACGGTCGCCGAAACAATTCATCGTGCCCTGCGGATGTCTCGCGACGAACGGCACGAGCGTTGGCGGGCGATGATGCGGACGCTGCGGGCGGAGGACGTGACCGCCTGGCGCCGCAACTTCGTCGGTGCCCTGCGGGCGGCCAAGACCACGCCGGTCGCGGCATAGGCCATGACGGTCCGTCTATTGGGCGATATCGGCGCGACCAACGCGCGCTTCGCCCTGAGCGATCCCGGCCACCGGCCCGGCGTCACGATCGTCCACACCTGCGAGCGCTACCAAGGATTGGAACAAGCGGTCGAGGCCTGCCTTGAAGAGGTCGGTTCGATCGTGCTCCCAACCGAAGCGGCATTCGCCGTCGCCGCGGCAGTGACTGGGGATATCGTCACGATGACGAACCATCCGTGGCGGTTCTCGGTCAGCGAAATCAAGGACAAGCTGCGTCTCGATCGGCTGACCGTGATCAACGATTTCACAGCGATCGCTCTGTCGTTGCCGTGGCTCGAGGCCGGAGATCGCCAGCAAATCGGCTGCGGCAACGCGGTCGCGGGCCACCCGCTCGGGGTTCTGGGACCCGGGAGCGGTCTCGGCGTCTCTGGGCTTATCCCCACTAAATCGGGCTGGGTGCCGCTTGCCGGGGAAGGCGGGCACACCGAGTTCGCGCCACAGACGGAGCGAGAGGTTGGCATCTTTCGTACGCTGGGTGGGCCCGATCGCCATCTGTCGCTCGAGCGATTGCTATCGGGGCCCGGACTCACCGCGGTGCATCGAGCGCTGACGGGAGAATGCCTGGACGGCGCCGAACCTATCACCAAGCGCGCCCTGGCGGGCGAGCGCACCGCCCGCGAGACCATCACCGTTTTCAGCGAGATACTCGGCGCGGCCGCCGGCAATTTGGCGCTCACTCTGGGCGCGCGCGGCGGTATATTCATTGCCGGGGGGATCGTCCCCAAGCTCGGCCACTGCTTCGACGAGATCGCCTTCCGGCGGCGTTTCGAGAGAAAGGGACGGATGAGTTCATACCTGACCGGCATTCCGACCTATTTGATCACGACCGAATATCCGGCGCTGATTGGTCTGGCCAACTACTGAGTTGACTCCGGGCCTTCGTGGGGGATGGGCTCGAGAAGGTCGCCCAGCGTGCCACGGAGCTTCTTGATCTTGAAGTCGGGAACCCGATAGGCCCATGGCCCAACGCGCGCGTTGAAGCTCTCGACCCAACGGCTGTCCCCGTTCGGCGCAGGAAACGCGCGTAGCCTGACCCAAACCTCGCCGTCGCGGTCGACGGTCTCGGCGATGATCCGCCGACCGTCGGATAGGGTAACCTCGGCTGCGTGGACGGGCTCGGGAAACGCGAATCCCTGGGCCGCGGCCACATCGTCGAGATCGAGGTAGGCGAGGCCGGTCGACAGAAAATTCACCTCCGACTGGTCGAGCCGCTGGCCGCTGGGAATCGCGGGATCTCCGGCGACGACAAAGCCGGGCTCGCCCTCGCGGCGCAACACGGTGAGTTCGGTCCCGTCCGGCTGGCGCACGGACATGCTCCGAATCACATCCATGTCGAGATCGATGATGTTGCGATCGACCCAGTCGCGGAAGCTGGCCCCAGCGTCGACGCGCCCGGTGGCAAGCCACGCCTGAGGGTCGCCAGGCAGGCGAATGTATGTGCCCAGTTCCTTGGCGCCAAAGGCGTATGAGCGCGGTCGCCCGACGATGACCAATCCGAGTTCCTGTCCGGACGCGTCGCGCAGCATGACCAGGCTGGACTGCGCGCCCTCCGCACCGGGGTCCTCGACGTTCAGCCGCGCATGGCGCTCCGCGCGCCCGGTCTTGGCCTCGCGGTACCGCAGATCGCCGAGGCCCACCAGGAATTCGCGCACCCGATCGGCCTTGGCCAGAAAGCCGTCCTTGGTCGGCATCGACCACGATCCGCTCGAGTCGCGTGTCATCGTGAGATTGCCCCCCGCGCCGACGATCGAGATTTGTGTCACCTCCGACATCCGCTCGGCGAGCCCCGCCAATACCAGCCGATCTTCGGATGAACGTGAGGTGGCGCGGGGCTCGGCGATCATCGCGACGATGGCGCCGATGAGGGATACGGCGGTCACGGCGGCCAGCACAATCACCGAACGCGGGCTCACGGCGCCACCCTGTCCTTTTCGTACCGCCGGTTCATACGCAACCGCCTAATGACGGCCAGGACAATCGCCAAGATGCCGACGATCAGAGGTATGGCGCCGATATTGATGGCTTTGATCCATGTCTCGGCGCGCTCGATGTCTTGGCGCAGCGCGAGCTGGACCTGACGCAGTTCTTGGCGTGTGGTCGCTGCCTGGGTGCGGAACTCCTGCATCGCCTCGAACTCCTCGCGCGATAAGATGACGGTCTCGCTGGCGTCGACTCGGATATCGCGAATCTTAGACTCGGTCGCGGCCAGCTTCTCGTTGAGTTCCTGCTCCTTGGCGCGATAGCGCGTCTCGGCGTCGCGCGCGATCGCTTCAAGCCGCTCGAACGGCCGCGACGACAGGCCACGACTGCGCAGATTGATGAGACCGCTGCTGCCGCTCAGGTTGTCGAGGGCGTTGATGACGAACTGCGCGTTGGCGGCGAACGGCGTCACCCGCCGCTGGCCGGAGACGTCCTCCGCCTTCGCCCACAGGCTGTCAAAAAGAATGTCTGTATCGGCGACCACGATGACGTTGATCGGGTCGACCGAGGCGGCGCGATGCTCGCGCTCCCGTAGGGTCTCGGGCACCGATCCGTCGTCGTCGAGCGGCGGCCCGTCGGGGAATGCGCTTGTTACGTTGCCACTGAGTCGGGTGGCTATGGTGAGGGATTGGCCTTCGGAGACGAAGTCGTTCATGAGGCCAATCGGGTCCGGCCGGTAGCGCACGCGATCAATACCAATGCGCATCGATTCGGGGCTCGACGCGATGAGCGGCGACAGCGACACGTCGGCATCGTCGCGCCGTTCGATAACGCCCACGCTCGCCATGTTCAGGTGGCCGAGATCACGCGTCACCACGTCGTCGCCGTTGAGCGCTTGGGGCCGGAGCGCGAGCCACGGCAGGTAGTCGACGGCACGCTGTCGGCCGCCGCTCTGAACCCGAACTCGTTGCGCCGACAGCCGGTCGCCGACCACGTGCCCGAGGTCGACGTCGAGGCCCCAGGCTGTGAACAACGGATCTAGGCCCCGGTCGCCCGGCTCCCACCCCCGCGACCGCTGCGACATTTCGGGAAAGGGGTCGACGAAGATCAGGGCGCTGCCGCCCCCGAGCACGTATTGGTCGATCGCGTAGAGCTCCTTGTCCCCGAGCGCGTTGGGTAGAGCGATCATCAAGACATCAAACTCTGCGTCGATCGCCGAAAAGACGCCCGGGTGGGTGCGCAGGTCGAAGAACTCGCTGATCTGGTCGTGGATCAGCCACGGTCGATTCTGGAACGCCGGATCGCTGGCCAGCGGCAAGCTCCCCACCAGCGCGACCGAGCGCTTCTCGGGGTTGGCCAGGTTTCCGATCAGCTTGGTGAGATCGTATTCGAGGAAGCCTTCGCGGTCGGGCGCGAAGAAAGGAATGACCTCGAGGTCATCGGTGCTATTGGTGGCCGCGAGACCAAGGAAGGCCGGGTCGCCCTCCACGTTGACCGGTATCGACTGCAACCCGAACGCCATCGCCCGATCCTCATCTGGCGAGAACAGCTCGAGAAACTGGACTTCAAGGACAAGCCCGCCGGCGGCGATCTCGACGTAGCGCTCCAACAGCTCTTGCACCCTGGTTGCGTAAGTCGAGAGCCGAGGGACCTCGTCTTTGAGGAGGGGCGAGACGTAGTAGCGCAGGACGATTGGCTCTTCGATACCCTCAAGGATCTCGCGCGTGCCGTCGGAGAGCGTGTAGAGCCGGTCCTCCGTGAGGTCGAGGCTGACAGTCTTTAGGGCCGTATTAGCGATTACCGTGATCGATAGAAACAGCACGATCGCCAAGGGGATCGCGGCGATGTTGAGCGCGTTGCGGCCTAGCATTCTCGGTTCCACCGTACGGCGCTATGCCGACTTGCGCAGATCGACGATCGCTGCGTTGACGACCAGAGCCAGGACAATGAGCGAGGCAAAGAAGATGAGGTCGCGGATGTCCACCAGCCCGCGTGTGATGCTTTCGAAGTGGGTCAGCACGCTGAGTGAAGCGATCACGTCGACCGCAAGCGGTGGCGCCCAGCCCTGAAACGCGCCCAGCACCACCGGCAGACCACTGGTGAGGGTAAGCAAGCAGACGGTCGCCGTAACGATATAGGCGATGACCTGATTGCGGGTCAGCGCCGAGAGGCAGCCGCCAATAGCGAGAAAGCCGCCGGCGACCAGCCAACTGCCGATGTAGCTGGCGATGATGACGCCGATGTCTGGATCGCCAAGATACTCGACGGTGATCCACATCGGGAAGGTCAGCAACAACGCCAAACCGGCGAACAGCCAGGCCGCCAGGAACTTGCCAATCACCACCGCATTGGTCGAGATCGGCAACGTCATCAAGAACTCGATCGTGCCGGTCTTCCGTTCCTCGGCCCACATCCGCATGGTGATGGCGGGAATCAGGAACAAGTACAGCCAGGGATGGAAGCTGAAGAAGGGCCGTAGGTCAGCCTGATTGCGATCAAAGAAGGCGCCCATGTAGAAGGTGGTCGCCGCCAGGAGCGCAAGAAAGATCACGATGAAGACGTAGGCGAGAGGGGTGGAGAAGTACGCCGTGAGCTCGCGGCGCATGATCACCCAGATTTGACCCATGGCCCCTACCCCGCCACGCGCCGTCAGGCGCTCTTGCCTAGTGTAATCGCGCGGAAGACATCATCCAGACTCGCGCGCCCATACTGGGCTCGCAAATTGCTCGGTGTTTCGTCGGCTAGGATTTTCCCGCGCGCGATGATGATGGCCCGCGTGCACACCGCGTCCACTTCTTCAAGGATATGGGTCGACACGATGATCGCCTTGTTCCCAGACAACGCTCGCAACAGGGCGCGGACCTCGTGTTTTTGGTTGGGGTCAAGCCCGTCGGTGGGCTCGTCGAGGATCAACACGTCGGGGTCGTGCACGATCGCCTGGGCGAGCCCGACGCGGCGCGTGAAGCCCTTGGAGAGGGTGTCGATCGGACGGTGCAACACCTCGTGCAGCTGGACCGTTTCGACCGCCGCCTCCGTGCGCCGCCTCCGTTCAATCCGACCAAGACCACGCACCCGGGTGACGAAATCCAGGAGTTGGGCGGGAGTCATGTCACCGTAGAGCGGTGCACCTTCCGGCAGATAGCCGATACGCGATTTCGCGGCGATCGGGTCGTGGCCGACATCGATGCCACAGATGTGGGCGCTTCCCCCGCTTGGCGGCAAAAAGCCTGCGAGCATCTTCATCGTCGTCGACTTGCCAGCGCCGTTGGGGCCGAGAAATCCGAGGACCTCGCCGCGCTTCACCACGAACGAGACATCATCGACCGCGACGAGCGGCCCGAATGTCTTGCTGAGATTTCTGGTTTCAATCATGGCGCTGAAGGCCCCGCACTAGATGGCCGACGCGCGCGGAAATTTCAAGCCTCTCAAGGAGTCCCGACCAGGGCGGCGCACTGGACTTGGTTCGGGGGAGTCGCCACAATTCCCACCTAGTATCCAACTGGCGAGGGAAGACCCCATGCATCCCGGCGCAATTGCTCAGGACATTCTCGATCGCTGCATGGCCCGACGCGGCCGTATTCATACGTTCGAGACCATCGATCCGGCCCGCACAGCGATGCTCGTCATCGACCTGCAAGAGGCCTTTGTCGCCGAGGGGGCGGTGGCTGAAATTCCGATGGCGCGCGACATCGTCCCCCGCATCAATCGCATTAACCAGTCCCTGCGCCAGTCCGGCGGGCTGGTCGTCTGGATCGTCTCGACCTATGGGCCGAAGGCCGAGGATCGATGGCCGATCATGTACGACCACATCTTCGATGCGGCGACCGGCGAGCGATTGCGCGCCGCGCTGAGCGAAGGGGCGGCGAGCCACGCGATCTACGCGCTACTCGACACCCGGCCCGAGGACCCGATCGTCAGCAAGAACCGATTCAGCGCCTTTGTCGGCAGTGACGGGCGGCTTGAGGAGCTGCTGCGGTCGCGCGGCATCGACACGGTGTTGGTCACCGGCACGGTCACCAGCGTCTGTTGTGAATCGACGGCGCGCGAAGCGGCGATGCGCAACTTCAAGACCCTGATGGTTTCCGATGCCAATGCCGGTCGCGACGATGAAGAGCACTGGGCTTCGCTCGCTAACATTCTGCTGGGCTTCGGTGACGTCTACACCGCTGACGAGACGATCGCGCTAATCAAGGCGGGCTGCGACCGCGAGTCCGCGGCGGGCGAGTAGTTCCGGTGCCGGGGCCCGATCCCGACTACCCGCGCGACCTGGTCGGCTACGGCCGCGCGCTGCCCCACGCGCGTTGGCCCGGCGGGGCGGGCGTCGCCCTGCAGATATCGCTCAACTACGAGGCCGGTGGCGAGGCAAGCATTCTGCACGGCGATGCAGGATCGGAGGGCATGCTGACCGATATCGGCTTCCCGGCCGTTGACGGGCAGCGCAGCATCCATGTCGAAGGCTCGTTCAACTACGGCAGCCGTCGTGGTATTTGGCGACTACTCCAGATGTTCGAGGAGCGTGGCATTCACGTCGGCGTGTTGGCCGTCGTGATGGGCCTGGTGCGCAACCCCGAGGTCGCGCGGGCGATGGTGGAGGCCGGCCATGAGATCGTCAGCCATGGGTGGCGGTGGATCGACTATCAAGACGTGCCCGAAGAGGTGGAGCGCGAACACATCCGGCTCGCGGTCGAGGGGATCGAACGGGTGTGCGGCAAGCGCCCGGTGGGCTGGTTGACGGGGCGCCCCGGTCCCAACACGCGCCGGCTGGTGGTCGAGGAGGGCGGCTTCCTCTACGATCGCGACGCGCTTGACGACGAGGTCCCCTACTGGGTCGAGGTGAGCGGTAAACCGCACCTCGTGATCCCGTACTCGTATGAAACCAACGACAACCGGTTCAACGAGAACAGCGGCTTCAGCACCGCCGACGATTTCTTCCAGTACATGCGCGATGCCTTCGACGTGCTCTACGCCGAGGGCGCCGATGAGCCCAAGATACTGTCGCTCGGTATCCACGATCGGCTGATTGGCCGACCCGCCAAGTCCCTCGGCCTGGCGCGCTTCCTCGATCACGTGCTGCGCCACGACAAGGTGTGGATCTGCACGGGCGAGGAGATCGCCCGCCACTGGACGGAGGTCCATCCCCACCGCACCACCGCCTAGCCAAGCAGCCGTAGTTCAGCCGGCGCCGCCGAGCGAGTGGTACTTGCCGCGGTAGAAGACCAGCGGATGGTGGGTGACATTGGCCGTCGTCCGCACGACGCGGACGACGAAGATAATGTGGTCGCCGCCGTGGTGCCTCTCCCACGACTCGCACTCGAAGATGGCCAGGGCGCCGTCGATCAGCGGGCACCCGTGGTCACTGATGGTGTGGGCAACGCCCGCCCATTTGTCCGCGACGGACTGCGAGGCGAACTGGGTGGAAAGCTCTTTCTGATCCACGTGCAGAACGTTGACGGCAAATACCGCAGAAGCCTCATAGGCGCGCAAGGTTCGCATGTGATGGCCAAGGCTAAACAGGATCAGCGGCGGGTTCAGCGACACGGAGTTGAACGAACTCGCCGTCGCGCCGGTCGCAGTGCCGTTTTCGTCAAGGCAGGTCACGATCGTTACCCCGGTCGCGAAGCAGCCTAAAGCGTCACGGAAGGCGCGATTGTCGCCGTCTGCATTGGTCGTCATGCGATGGAGCGTAATGCTCCCGATCGCTCGGGACAACAGCGCGGACAAATGAAGAGGTGCTGCCTCGCCCGGCGTGCCGGGGCTTCTCAGTGCTTGCGGCGATGTCCCTATCTCTGTTGAAATTCGTGGGGCAGGCGTCGCTGGTTGATGATGCTATGCTGCCTTCATGATGGTTTCAATGGCACTGTCGGCCTGAGCCTTTCTCAAGTGTTCCTGGAGAGCATTTCGGAGGATGGGCAGCTGACGATAGGCCTTGAGGCGACGGAAGGTTTTCTGGGCCTCCAGCAGGCCGGCGGCGGTCCATCTGAGCGCCATCTCGGCGTGTCTCCAGCGTTTGACGTTGCGGGTGACCTGGCGCACCGTGCCGAGCGCGTTCTCGACGATGTTGGTGCAGGCGAGCGAGCGCCGGAGTTCGTGCGGCAGGCCGAGGCGGATGACGGTGAGTATCTCGTCCAGCCCCTCCAGGATGCTGCCCGAGACGCCCGGTTCCTCATGCTCCAGACGCCGGGCCAGGTTGCGCAGCAGCCGTTCGGCCTTGTCTGCGTCGTCCTGGTCCCAGGCCTGACGGAGCGCCTTCTTGACGCTCGCATGCAAATGCAGGGGCAGGCGCTCGATGATGTTACGGCCCTTGTGGACCTGGCAGCGCTGGATGGCGGCGGCCACACCGAAGGTGTTGCGGATCGCTTTGCTGAGCGCCTTCGCGCCATCGACGATGAACAGCCGGGGCAGCGTCGGATCGAGCCCCCTGGCGAGGAGATTGTCGAGCAAGGCCTGGACGACGACAGTGTTCTCCGTCGCCCCCTCGACCACGGCCAGGACATGCTTGTCGCCGTTGCCATCGACGCCGATCGCCGCCACCAAGACATGGTCGCCGACATGCAGACCGTCGATCTGGATGACCAGCAGGTCGAGCTCCGAGAGGTCCGAGGCAAGCCAGGCCTTCATCTTCTTGCGCGACAGCGCCACAAAGCGCCGGGAAACGGCCGACTTCGAGGTGCCGTCGCCACGCGCTTTCGCCAGGTCGCCCTCGGGCAGACGGACCGCGCGGTGGTACTTGCGGGTCGACACGTTCAGCACCATCAGGTTGAGCGCCCACTCGAGCAACAGGTTGCCGTCGCGCAGCACCTGCCAGCTCTCCAAACCCACCTCCTTGCCAGCATGGTCGCGAACCCGTGGCCGCTGCACTTTCACGCGGCCGCCGTGGTAGCCGATCTCGCTCTGCGTATGGCCCCAGCGATAACCCCGACGGTTCCCATGGCGACGATGTCGGGCCCCGCACACGGTCGTGGCGTCCTCCTCCATCATCTCGGCCAAGGCCTCGACCCCGGCCAGGAGACAGAACCGATCCACGCTGAGACGGACTGCGTCCATCGCGTCTGCCAGCGGCGGCATAGGAAACGAGGTGGCAAGGGCTTTCGGGCTACTGGAACTACGGATATTCTTTCCCATGGTGTCGTTCTCCCTCTTGGGTTTGCAGCACCCGGAGCCTAACGGCTCCAGGAGAGCGACACCTACCTCAACTTTTCAACATCGACCGGGACATCTCCGTGCTTGCCCGTGAATGTAGACTAATTTGTTCCTATATACGTTTTCCTGGATCTATCGGGGAGCGACGGTCATGGAGAACTTCACGCCGGTCCCGGCGTTGATCGGCGGCGCGCTGATTGGGCTTAGCGCCACTTTGCTGTTTCTGTTCAACGGACGCCTCGCCGGCATATCGGGGATCGCCGGTGGTCTGTTGACCTTTGCTCGGGGCGACATGCTGTGGCGCGTCGTGTTTCTGGCCGGGCTGATTGTCGGTACGCTTCTCTACCAAGTCGCCGAACCGGCCACGGCGGCGATCACCATTACGGACTCGGTGCCCGTCTTGATCGCGGGCGGGCTGATTGCCGGTTTCGGCACCAGGCTCGGCGGTGGTTGCACAAGCGGGCACGGTGTGTGTGGCATTAGCATTATTTCCGGACGATCCATTGTCGCCACCCTGAGCTTCGTCGCGAGCGCGATGGCGACCGTGGCGGTCGTTCGGCACGGCTTGGGGGGGTGATGATGGCGGCACTGGCAATTTCGCTCGTCGCTGGCGTGATCTTCGGGGTCGGCCTCGCGGTCTCGCAGATGGTCGATCCGGCTAAGGTCCTTGCCTTCCTCGACGTGGCCGGCGCCTGGGATCCGAGCTTGATTTTAGTGATGGGGGGCGCGGTTCTCGTCTTTGGCGCGGCATTTCAACTGATACGCCGCCGTAGCCGCCCGCTGTTGGCCGGGCGCTTCGTGATGCCGACCGTGCGAGATCTCGACGCTCGCCTGATCGGTGGCTCGGTCTTGTTCGGGGTGGGCTGGGGATTGGTCGGCTATTGCCCGGGTCCGGCGATCGCGTCGCTGGCATTTGGCTTGCGTGAATCGCTGATCTTCGTGGTGGCGACGCTCGCGGGCGCGGCGCTCTACAACTTCGTGCCGGGTCTGGCTCGGCCGCAAGATCAGGTCGTGGCCGGCGCTTGACGATGCGGGCGGCGCGCTGACTCAGCTCTCGGTCGCCCGCAGCATCAGAGCGAGCACGATTCCGATGATTCCCATGGCGAGCAGAAACCACGCCGACAAACTCCAGCCGCCGAGCAGGGTGACGGCGGCCGCGAGGGCGGGCGGTCCGATCAGCGAACCGAAGTTGGCGCCTTGAACCACGATGCCGTTGGTGGCGCCAATCTGCGCCGGCGAGGGCGCATACAGCGGGACGCCGGTGAGGGCCGCCGCCGGAATGAAGCCGCCGATCAGCGAATAGATCGCCGCCAGCACGATGACGATCCCCTCCGGCATGTCGCGCCAGAACATGATGACGGCGATGATGCCGAGGCAGCCGCTGGTGACGGCAATTAGGGTCGAACGTCGGACCGAGCGCAGCAACCAGCCGCCGATGATGTTGCCGAGCGCGTTCAGGGCGACGATGAACGCGACGATTGCCGCCGCCGCCGCGCCACCGTGGCCCATGTCCTCCATGAAAAAAGTCGGGAGCCACGAGATGACGCCGATGAACTGACAGGCGAAGGCGGCGAAGCACCCGGCGAGCAGCCAGGGACCGAGCCGCGACAGGGCGAGCCTGACATCGCCGAGGCTTGTGCCCCCCGCGGAAGCGCCACCTATCCCCCGTGTGAGCGCGGCGAACAGGAGCAAGAACACGGCGAGCAGCGCCGCGTTCGCGAACCACAACCCGCGCCAACCCAAGCTGGCCAGCAGCGCCGGCGCTAGCAACATCATCAGCGCGATACCCGCCGGCATATAGGTGCCCCACGCGCCGAGCGCCATGCGCAAGTCGCGTTCTGCGGTAATCGACACGATGATCGACGGTGCGGCGATCACCGTTGCGAGAAAGCCGAACCCCTCGAACAGCCGGGCCAGCAGTAGGGTCGTCGCGTCGGGGGCCCAGCCCCCGAGCAAGCTGCCGCCCGCCATGCCGGCAAGCCCCCAGAGCAAGAAGCGGCGATGGCCAATGCGGTCGCCGACAACGCCGCAGAGAGGTCCGAGAACTGCGCTGGCCGCGAGAAATATCGAAATAACCCAGCCCGCGGTGACGCGCTCAATGTTGAGATCGGCCGAGATAACCGGGATCGCCGGCGGCACCTTGCCCACCTGCATAGCGCCGACGATTCCAGCCAGGATCACGATCGCGATGATGCCCCACCGAGTCTGGACCACCGCCGCGGTGGGTTCGGCGGTGCTCACGCCAGGGTGCCGATCGCGCCGATCCAAACGCCCTCGCGAGCCGCGAGATGACTAGTGCGCCATATTAAGTATCCGGCGACCGGGGCAACGACCTCGCCGACCCTGCGGCCGAAGGAATCGCGACACTCCATCAGCACCTGATCCTTTTCAACCAAGTCACCGGGTTCGCACCTCGGGATCACCAGCGAATCCGCCGGAGCTGTCACGAAGTGGTAGTTACCAATCGCCAGTTGGCGGCGGCGGGCGGGGACGGGGCGGCCACCCAGCAAGCCGAGCTCGCGGGCGACATTCATGACGCCATTGAGGTGAAACAACATGTGGGATTCGTCGAACCGCGCATCGCTGCCGCCTTCGACCACCAGGGACAGCCGATTGAGCGCGGCGGCTGCCGTGCAGCAACGACCCGGCCGCTCCATGTGCGCCGAATCGAGCCCGACAATGAAATCGGCATCGAAGCATCGCGCCAGCCGCTCGTTGCGCTCATCGAGCTCGGCTTCGCCGCTGCGCTGCCAAACGGTGTAGCGCGAGAACTTCTCGTGCAAGTCGCCGCCGTGGAGGTCGATCAACGCATCGGCGTCGCCCGACCAATCAAACAACAGCGCGTGGGCGAGGGCGGTGCTGAAGCTGCCGTCGGGATCGCCTGGGTACTTCCAGTGGATGTTGTCGCCGTCGACCGGACACAGCTCCTTTACGTGATCATAGAGCCCCGGCAGATTGACGATCGGGATGATCGAGACCGTGCCAGTCAGGTCCTCGGGCGCGATGCTTTGTCCCAACGCCACGGCGGCTGCCAGACTCGAAAGCTCGTTGGGGTGCACCCCGCCCATAACGCAGAGGCGCGGGCCCGGCTCGGAGCCGATGATCTCAACGTAGGGCCAGCGAAACTCGGCGAGCGCGGGATTGTCGAAGCCGAGAAGGCCGCGCTCGATCCCGGCCTCGCTGGCCTCGCGGCCCACTTCCTTGAACATCAGGGTACTCCTAGGCGGCCGCGCTCGCCGACATGGTGCGCTCCAGAATCGCGAACAATCGATCGATATCTCGATTGTCGTTGTAGACGTGCGGGGCGACACGAATCGCATCGCCCCGCAGGCTCACATAGACGCCGGCCGTCGCCAAGTCGTCGGCCAGCCGAGCCGGTAGACCGCCCGCGGCGCGCAGGCCGATGATATGGCCGACCCGCAGCTCGGGCGGCGCACAGTCAAGCCCGAGCGCCATCGCTCTTTCGCCGATCTCGCGAGTCGTTGGCGCCACGGTCGCCGCTATGGCATCGACTCCCCACTCGTTGATCTGTTCAAGCGCGGCGATGGCCATCGGGATCGTGACGAAGTTGCCGCGCTCGCCGACATCGTAGCGGCGTGCGCCCGGCTGATAGTCGTCGCGATAGTTGACCAGGCCGGCATAGTCTTGCGAGTCGGCCCGGCTGACCCAGTTGTGCTCGATCGGCTCACCCTCGTGATGGTGCGGCGCTGCGTAGAGGAGGGCGAGACCGTAGGGACCGAGGAGCCACTTGTAGGCCACGTTAACCAGGAAATCCGGCTGGATCGAGCGTACATCCAGCGGGTGCATGCCCACCGATTGGGAGGAGTCGATCACGAGTTGGCTCCCCACCTCGCGGCACCGAGCCCCGACGCGCTCCAGGTCGATCAAGCCTCCGTCCGTCCAGTGGCAGTTGGGCAGTGCGGCGATCGCGCAGCGCCCATCGATCCGCGCCAGCACCGCCTTCGTCCAATCGAGATCGGTGGGTTTGGCGACGGTGATGATCTCCGCGCCGCGCTGTTGCGCAAGCGCGCGCCAAGCGTAGACATGGGAGGGAAATTGTTCAGCCAAGAGGACGATCGCCTGCCCCGCCTCGAGGCGCATGTTGCGGGCGGCGATCGCGACGCCGTAACTCGCCGAGGGCACGATGGCGATGTCGTCGGCGCTTGCGCCGATCAGCCGGGCAAATAATCCTCGTAGCGTCTCGACATCGTCAAAATACTGCTGCGGCCCGACGGTCCAGGGGCGGCGCTTGAGGCGAAGGCCCGCCATCCCAGCCGTCTCGACGGAATTCATCATGGGCGACATGGCCGCGCACCGCAGGAAGGCCACGTCCTCGGGCAGATCGAACAGGTGTCGTTGGCAGGGAATCATTCAGTCCTCCGTGGCCCGGCCCCGTAACGAGGACGATAACAGATCATCGTGAAACAGGGATGCCCGGTTTCGCACGCGACCGCAGGCGCACGCTGGGCGGCCGGCTATGGCATAGTGCTGGTGCAAGCGCAGCGCACCCATCATGGCCAATATGATTGATCGCGGCGGGCCGCCACCCTATTACCTGCTCCAGGAACAGGCCGCCGGCGGCTGGCGCGATCTCAGCCGGCATAGCTCGATCGACGAAGCCCTCCGTCACCTCGCCGAGGTGACGCGGGCGTATCGGGGTCAGAAGCTGAGGCTGCTCGATGCGCGGCTCGATGCCGCGACCGGGGCGCTTGCGTACGTCGAAGCTCTAAGCATCGATCCCGGCCAGGAGACGCCCGCTGACCCCGCCACCAACGGCGATGCTCCGCCTGATCAAGAATCCGGATTTTGCGAGGCGCTGGGTCACGACGACGATCAGCGCGCCACCGAAGCGCTGGTATCGAGCCCCGGACAAGGCGAGCAATGGCGGGAGGATACGGGCGGGCGTCCGCCGAGCGCGCGCGTCTCGTGGCCTGCGCGCGCGCGTCTCGTCGGTGCGGGGCGCGGCGCCGCGGTTGCCCTCACCATTTTTCTCGGTGTGAGCGCCGCGGTAGCCGTCGGAGCGATCTGGCTGGCCCAAAACCCCGGCGGTATTCCCGCTTTCCCGCTGCTGGCACAGCCGGTCCCAGCGACCAGCGCCAATGCCAGACCCGGATCGGCTGACCTTATGTTCGGTCACGACGTGCGTTGGCGGCTGACCGAGGCCAAGGCGGCGGGGTTGCCGTGCCAACGCTTCGGCCTCGGCCTGATCGGCTGCGAAATCGAGTCGCCGGAGTGGCCACCCAAGGCCATGACGTTCCAGCTCGTTTTTGACGAGAGAAGCGAGAGGCTGGCCGGCATACGGGTGGTCAGCGAGCTCTTGACCGATTCGACGGCCCGGCGCGACGGCGCGCTCATCAGGCAGCGAATCGACCGGATAACCCGAGAGATCGCGGACGCCCTGCCCCAAGGTTCGGCGCCGACGAGGGCGATCGAGGTCCCCAGGGACGAAGCTTTCTGGGAGAGCCTTCGCGCCGATACCGGCTCCGGTATGTACTACATCGGCTGGCCCGACCGTCCCGGAACGGGAAGCCCGGCCGTCACCCTGCGGTTGTTCGGGCTCGACAGCGACCGCGGTTTCTACAAGCTATTGGTTGAGCCCGCGGCCGCCACCGGGAGCCCCTGATCGTCGAGGTTCAAGCGGCGCCGGCGTTGGCGCAACTCGTCGCCATCTTGACCAACTCAGCCAGGCTGCCGGCCCTCATTTTCTCCATCACCTTGGCGCGGTGGGCCTCGACGGTCTTGAGGCTGATACCAAGATCATCGGCCACCATCTTGTTCGACCGGCCGGCCGCGACCAATTCCATGACGCGGCGCTGTCGGGAGGTCAACTGTTGGTAGCGGGCGACGATTGCATTCTCGCGGGCCCGCACATCACGGCTCTTACCGTCCTGATCGATGCACCGCTGAATGTGGTCGAGCAGCACCTGATCGTTGAAGGGCTTCTCGATGAAGTCGACCGCGCCCACCTTCATGGCCCGCACGGCGGTCGGCACATCGGCGTGCCCGGTGACGATGATCACCGGTATCTCTATCGCTTGGAGCTATTGTCAAAAGTTGTGTATGGGCTGATCATGCGGCGGCGCGATCCTGGCGTTCTCCATCTACGAATTTAACGCCGCGAATGATCTCGGCGAGATGGTTCGATCCATCGAGTTTTCTCCATTTTCTCTGAGCGCACTGGCATAGTTTGAAGACCATGGCCATCGCCGTCTTGCGCGACAGGCAGCCCTTGGTCCGGTAGGTGCGCAGACGAACCGTGGCGAACGTGCTCTCGATGGGGTTGGTCGTGCGTACATGCTTCCAGTGCTCGGCGGGGAAGTCGTAGAACGTCAGCAGGACGTCGCGGTCCCTGGCCAGGCAGGCCGCGGCCTTGTCGTACTTCGGCCCGTAGGCTTCCAGGAAGAAGTCGAAGGCGCTCTCGGCATCCTTCCTGGTTTCGGCCATCCAGATGTCTTGCAGGCGCCCCTTGGCTTTCTTTTGCAGACCCTTGGGCAGCTTGTTCAAGACGTTGCCCGTCTTGTGAACCCAGCAGCGTTGCTCGCGGGCGCCTGGGTAGACTTGGCGGAGCGCCTTCCAGAAGCCGAGCGCGCCGTCGCCGAGCGCCAGTTGCGGACCCATTTCAAGGCCGCGCCGCTTGAGATCGAGCAGAACTTCGAGCCAGGACTGCTCACTTTCGCGATAGCCGTCGGCGATGGCGATCAGTTCCTTCTGTCCCTTGTCCGTGGCCCCGACGATCACCAGGATGCACTGCTTCTCTTCCTCCATGCGGGCGCTGAAATAGATGCCGTCCACCCAGAAATAGACGTAGCGCTTGGCCGTGAGGTCGCGCCGTTGCCAGCGCTCCGCCTCAACCCCCCAGACCTCTTTCAGCCGGGTGATCGTGGAGGCCGAAAGCCCCGGCGCGGAGCTCCCCAGGAGCGCCGCCAAGGCTTCCCCGAAGTCGCCGGTGGAAATGCCCTTCAGATACAGCCATGGCAAAAGGTCTTCCAGGCTCTTGGCGCGGCGCAGATAGCGCGGCAGGATCGCCGACGTGAAGCGGATGGCGCCGTCCCCCCGGTCCCGCACACGGGGTTGGCGCACGCTCACCGGGCCGATCCCGGTCTGGATGAAGCGTTCCGGCAGATATCCATTGCGGACAACCCGGCGGCGGCCGGCGGCGTCAACAAGCGCCGCATGGCTACCCAAAAACACGGAGACCTCGGCCTCAACGGCTTGGGCCAACAACTCGCGAGCTCCAGCTTGTAGGACTTCCGTCAACGGATCTTTCTGAAAATCAGATGGGTTTTGAAAAGCAACAACGGTATTCTCTTTCATGGCCTATCCTTCCTTGGCTTAGCTCAAGTGGTGACATCAACAATCACCAGGATACGCCGCCTTCATTTCAACGCCGTACACAAGATTCGGTTATAGCTCTATCGCTTGCTCGGCCAGCCTCTCCTGAAGCTCAATTCCGCTCGCGCCAGGCATGCGCACGTCAAGAACGAGGCAACCCGCGCGATCAGGATCATAGCGCTCCTGGAACTGGGCTACCGACGCGAAGGTCTCAACGTGGAGCCCCACCGATTCCACCAGCCAACGAAGTGAATCCCGGACCGCCTGGTCATCGTCGACGACGAAGACCGTTGGTTCTCCGCGCTGTGTCATCAGTGTCACCGCCACGTCCAAATCAGCCAACTTCGGGTCGCGCCGTCGGGCTACCACACCATGGCAAACTTCTCCGTTTCGTAGCAGCTTGGTGACTGTCTGTTCAACCATGCCGCGCCCGTGGCACTCATGCCCATGCTGCGTCACCCCCATGCTGCGTCACCGCCGCTCTCGCCCCCACCGAGCCTGAGGAAATGCCTCTATCTGGCTCACATACAATGGAAAAAGGTATCTGTAGAGCATGGGACGAGAGCTGGCCGGGGGTGGCTTGGCGATGAGCGGGCAGGTAGCGGACAACGCTGCGGCCGGTTTCGTTGGTTGGTATCGGGCCGCCGCCGCCGCGCGATCAGCGATTCTGACGGCGGCTGGATTGTTCCTGCTGGGCGTCCCGCTGTTCGCCATGCACCTGGTGGAACGGGCGCTCGCGAATGGCGCCCTCGATGCGCTGATCGTGACCAGTCTCGGAGTGGCCATCGCAGTGGCCGTCGTGATCGGTCTCGAAACCGCGGCGGCGCGCCTGGCCGTACGGATTGGTCGTCATATCGATCTGCGACTTGGGCCTCGACTCTTGAGGGCCGCGGTCGCGGCGCGCGCGGCGGGTCGTCCGGCGTCCGATCCCAGCGCCGATCTTGGCGTCATCCGCGAGTTCCTGGCCGGGCCTTCGCTACCTGTGTTGGTGCGGGCGGCATGGAGCGGCGCCTATCTCATCCTGGCCGTCTTGCTCCACCCCATATTGGGAGCAGTGTCGATACTGGCCGCCGTTGTGCTTGTGGCGCTGGCGTCGCACGCAGAAAGATCGGGGCCCGCGACGCCCGACGACGCCGGCTCGGCAGGGGTGGGTGCAACCGACGCGCGATTCGCCGCCGAATGACGGCTCCTGGAAGCGATTGGCATGACGGCCAGGCTCGCTGTCTCACGTGGCTGGTATCCAGCGCGACCAGTGTTCGCGCCGGTTGGAGCACCGGGGGTCGGCCCGCTCTTCGCCGCGCTGCTCGTCGTTGGCGGTAGCGGTTCGGCGCTGGTGATGGTCGATGAGCTGAGCCTGGGGGTCATGGTCGGATTTCTCGTTCTGGTGCTGATGGCCCTCGCGCCGATGTCAGTGCTGCCTTGGGCATGGGCGCGCGTGCGACAGGCGGCCGGGGCGCGTCGCCGGCTGCTCGATATTGTCGCGATGGAGCCATCTCGGCCGGCGGCGGCGATGGCGACGTTCGTGGGTGGCGCCTTGGGCGAGGGTGTCCTGAGCGTGGCCAGCCTCAATCATGCCGGAGAGGGCGCGTCACTCAAGGGCATCTCGTTCGAGCTGCGCGGCGGCCAGACGTTGATGGTGAGCGGGGGAACGGGGCGGCAGCGGGCGCTTCTCGCCGACCTCTTGCTCGGTTTGCGCCGGCCCGATTCTCGCGCGGTCCGCTTCGCTGGGCGCGAGCTATCCGATCAGGACCGCGCCGCGCTCGCGCCGTACATGGACTTCGTGCCCGCCGCCGGTGGGCTGCTCGCGGGATCGATCCGACAGAACATCTCACGGTTTGCCGACCCGCCGCTCGCGGCGGTCCGCGAGGCGGCGGCAGCGGCCGAGATCGACCGCATCATCGAAACGCTTCCCGACGGTTATGGCACCAATGTGGGCGGTGGTGCTGTCGATGTGGCCCCTGGGTTCGGCTGGCGTATCGGCCTCGCTCGTGCCGTGTTCGGCGGGGCGAATTATGTCATCGTCGAAGTGCCTGAGGCGACCGTTGAGGACGCCGACCTCGAGGCCATGGTCGGCCGGCTGCGCGCCGCCGACAAGATAGTCGTCCTGTTCGCGGCCGATCCGCCGGTGGGCGGCCCGTGGGGCCTGCTCCAGCTCCAACCCGACGGCGCCGTTTCCAGTCGCGCCTCGCCCCCGCAAGCGCTGGTGGCGCCACCGGTGCCGAGCGGACGGTTGGCCGACCGCGTTCCGGCGATCACGCCGGCCGGACCGCCAGCCGATGACCCCCGACTCGTGGTGCTCGAACGGTTTCTCACGCGCATCCGCAGGAATCTCACAGATGCATCGCGGCCGTCGCCGATCGTGGCGGCGGCGCAAACGAGCGTCGACCCAGGCGCCTACCGATCGGTCCTCCATATCAACCCCGATTGGCTCGCGCGCCACGTTCGGGGCCCCTCGACGGACGATGGCCCGAGCCAGCCCGGTTGAGGCCGTGGATACGCGCCGTGTTGCGGGGGGCCCGGCGCACCAAGCGCCGAAGACCGGACTTGCCGGGCCCACGCTAGCGGCGGGCGCCGTCGTCCTGGCGGGTGCGGCGGCGGTGTGGCTGTGGGCAATTTGGGCCATGGTCGACGACACCGCCAGCGCCTGCGGTCAGGTGGTCGCGGCGGCCCCTCATCACGTGCTGACCCACCCCGTGGGTGGCGTCGTTCTCGAAATTCTCGTGAGCGAGGGGGACCAAGTCCGGAGCGGCGACGTCTTACTGCGGTTCGGCCCGGCGGCGGCGCAACAAGAGCGCGCTGATCTCGAAGGCCGCCAGCTTGCTGCGGTGGCGGCACTGGCGCGGCTGGAGGCCGAACGCCAGGGGCGGGCCGAAATATCGTTTCCCGATGATCTCCTGGCCGCGATGGTGGCGCCCCCCCTCATGAGGGCGGAGGCGACTCTCTTCAACCAGCGGCGACGCGATCGAGAAGCGCGGATCGCGCTCATCGAGCATCGTATCGAGGAGTACCGAACCGAGATCAGCGGCATTCGCGACGCCCAAGAAGGGGCGCTCAAGGAATTGACTCTGCTCGACCCGGGACTCGAAGCCGCCAAGGCGCCACTGGAGGGCGCCATCGGCCAGATGAGCGCGGAGGCGGCACGCGTCCAGCAGCGGATCGCGGATGCCGGGCTTGAAATTCTGCGCGTTCGCGAGGCGTGGCGGGAGCGGCTGGCGCGGGAGATCGAGTCGGCACGACGAACCGAGGTTGCCGTCGCTGACCGTTTGCGGGCCCAGGCCACGATCGCTTGGCGGCGATCGCTGGTAGCGCCTCGGGACGGGTTGGTGGCATCGCTGCGTTATCGCCGCGTTGGCGATCATATCCTGCCCAGCCATCCCATCCTGGATCTTCGACCGCCCGATGCCGCCATCGTGGTCGTCGCATTGTTTTCACGATGGGACGCCGAGGCACTGATCGACGGTGCGGAGGCCAGGGTGCATCTGGATGCCTCCGGGCCAATCGTTTTTCCCCAGCTTCGAGGAACGGTGCGCATCGGTGCGCGCGCGCCGAATCGGAGCGGGCCGGACGGGCTTCGGGCCTTCGTCGCGCTTGGGGTGGCGGACCTGTCGTCGCGGCAGCAGGCGGCCATCACCGCCGGCCTGGAAGCCCTCGTGAGTGTCGCCACGCCGCCGCGCTCGGCGTTTCAGAGCTTGATGCGCCCACTCGCTCCGCTAGTCGACCAGTGGTTGTTAATCTGAGCTATGTGTTAGGTGCGGTTAATCGTTTTTTAGCGACGCCCCCATATCCTACGGCTCCTGAACGCGAAGTCAGCCCTCTTCGGAAACCCGCCTCGCCGGTGGGTGGATTGAAGAAACATAGGAACCAAAGATGGTCGTGTCCCAGGACGTGGTGTAGGAGTTGTTGGAGCCTCTGGTAGCTGTGGGTAGGCGGCTTGCGGTAGCGACCGCCGAGAGTCTGGCGTAGGCAAGCCGGCTATCCACAGCGGAGGCCATCGCGGTTCCGGTTTAGGGTTGGGCTAGTGCGAACCAACCTGACCCGAAGGAGAACCACGATGACCCAGGACATGATGACCCTACGCGCGCTTTTGGAGAAGAGCTCCGATGCCGATCTGCTTCGCGAGATGATCGGCTTCACGGCCGAGCGGCTGATGGCACTGGAGGTCGAGGGCCTGACCGGCGCCGCTCACGGCGAGCGCTCGGCGGATCGTATCACCCACCGCAACGGCTACCGCGACCGGTCCTGGGAGACCCGGGCCGGCACGGTCGAGTTGAAGATCCCGAAGCTGAGGAAGGGGAGCTACTTCCCCGGCTTCCTGGAGCCGCGGCGGATGGCCGAGAAGGCGCTGGCTGCGGTGATCCAGGAGGCCTACATCCAGGGCGTGTCGACCCGCTCGGTCGACGATCTGGTTCAGGCGATGGGGATGTCGGGCGTCTCCAAGAGCCAGGTCTCCAGGCTGTGCGGCGAGATCGACGATAAGGTCAACGGCTTCCTCGATCGACCGCTGGAGGGCGACTGGCCCTATCTGTGGCTGGATGCGACTTATGTGAAGGTGCGCCAGACCGGACGCATCGTCTCGGTCGCGGTGACCGTGGCTGTGGCCGTCAACGACCAAGGCCGGCGTGAGATCCTGGGCATGGCGATCGGCGCGTCGGAGGCCGAGACCTTCTGGACCGAGTTCCTGCGCTCGCTGGCCCGGCGCGGGCTGCGCGGCGTGAAGCTGGTGATCTCCGACGACCACAAGGGCCTGAAGGCCGCCGCGACCCGGATCCTCGGCGCCACCTGGCAAAGATGCCGCGTGCACTTCGCCCGCAACCTGCTGGCCCATGCCGGCCGCCAGGGTCGGCGCGTCGTCTCCGCCTTCGTCGCCACCGCCTTCGCCCAGGAGGACGCCGACAGCGCGAAGGTCCAGTGGCGTCAGGTCGCCGACCAGCTCAGGCCCAAGGTCCCCAAGCTGGCAGTTCTCATGGACGAAGCCGAGCACGACGTCCTCGCCTACATGAGCTTCCCCAAGGAGCACCGCCAGAAGTTGCATTCGACCAACCCGATCGAACGGCTCCATGCCGAGGTCAAGCGCCGCACCAACGTCGTCGGCATCTTTCCCAACGAAGACGCCATCACACGGCTCGTCGGCGCCATCCTTCTCGAGCAGAACGACGAGTGGGCCGTCTCAAGGAGATACATGACGCTGGAATCAATCGCTCCGCTGGGCGATGGTGTCCCCATCACGCTGCCCACCGTGGCAGCCTGAACGTCCCGGCCCTACCCGCCGGGAGCCGCGTAGAGCGCAACGCTCTTACACCACCTGCCGGGACACGATCCCAAAGATATGGCAGTTGCCGAGGTCGCCGCCGCGCAGTCCCAATATTCCATCATCCCGCAGGTACAGCAGTCGGCCAGCGGGGGCGTCCGACCCGACGCCAGCGGCACTGGCACCAACGCACCAACCGTACGGGTCGAAGCGCCAGATGGCGATAGTGAACCGGCCGCGAGTGCGGGACCGGGCCAGGGCCAATCCGTCGATATTTTCGCCTAGAGTTCTCGCGCGTCGCCGATCGCCGTGACTGAGCGCGAAGCCGAGATCGGCGGCCAGAGCGGTCCGACCCTGTCGTCGGGCGGGGGGTCCGAAGGTGCGCCGCCGGGGGTCGCGGAGGATCAGGGTCCGCCTCTCGATCGAGCCAGCCTACGGTTCGCGGATCTTCGTGGCGTCGATCTTCGCTGCGCCGATCTATCCGACGCGGACCTGACCGGAGCTGATCTTCGCAATGCCGACCTGTGGAGCGCAAACCTCGAGCGCGCCAAACTCTACGGCTGCGATCTCCGGGCGACGAACCTCGGCGAGGCGAATTTGAAGCGGGCCGACCTGCGCCGCGCGAAGTTACAACATGCGAGCCTGTGGGCTGCGGATCTGTGCGGCGCGCTGCTTCAACGGGCAGATCTTCGTGGCGTTGATCTGTTTGATGCGGGCATGCAAAGCGCGGATTGCTCCAGCGCGGTCTTTACCGGCGCGTCGCTCGGCCGCGCCAGACTGCATATGGCGAGCCTCGATGGTGCTGACCTGAGCGACGTGCTGGGGTTGACGCAGCCGCAGCTGGCCCAGGCCATGACCGATGTGAACACGCGTCTTCCCGCCGGGCTGGAGCGCCCGGTCGCCGACCGCGAGCCGCGCGACCGGATCTGAACCCGCGACTCGCCCGGCGGCGGGCGACCCCCGACTCCACCCATGATATGTTGGTCGGCCCAGGCTACTACCGAGGCGGACGCGATCATGGGCCGGAGACTTCGCACCATCTTGATCTTGTGGGCGCCGAGTCTCGTGGTGCTGGCGGTGTTGGTGGCGACTGAGCGGCTGGGGCCGATTGTCGCGACGATAGCCGCTGGCGCCATCCTGGTGGGGCTGGCGGTGGTCAAACGGTTCGTGACGGTGAATATCCGGGCCGTGGAAACCCACTGGTTGTCGCGTGCCGCCGGCGGTGTGGTCCCAGAGCCAAAATTCGCGAACGCGGCCACGGCGGAACTGTCCCGCGCGCTGGAACGTCTTGATCGTGCCCGGTCCGACCGTTTGAGCGGGCGGCTCGGCGCCCTGAATGTCGTTGACGCGGCGGTGGACGCACTTCCCGATCCCCTGCTCGTCATCGATGCTGATCGCCACGTTGTCCGCGCCAACGCCGCAGCGCGCGATCTCCTCGGCGCCGGAATCGACGGTCTCGATCTGGCCATGTCGCTGCGCCATCCCGCTGCGCTCGCAGCGGCGGACGCGGTTCTGTGCGGCGCGGGCGTCCAGGAGATCGAATTCGTGCTGCCCGGTTCGGTCGAGCGCCACTTCGCGGGCCATGTCGCGCCCCTGCCACGGACAACCGAGAACGCGGCGGCGGCGATCGTGGCTCTCCACGATCTGACAGCCACGAAGAGCGCCGAGCGGCTGCGCGCGGACTTCGTCGCCAACGCGAGCCATGAGTTGCGCACGCCACTGTCGGCGCTACTCGGCTTTGTCGAGACGTTGCGGGGCCCCGCCCGGGACGATGAGGCGGCCCGCAAGCGCTTCCTTCCCGTCATGCATCAACAGGCTTCGCGGATGGCTCGACTCGTTGACGACCTTCTCTCGTTGAGCCGGATCGAGATGAACGAGCACACCGCCCCCACCGCGCGCGCGAATCTCGCGGCCACCCTCGGGGCGATCACGGACGGTCTGGAAGTCGAGGCCAAGGCCAAGCAGGTGGTGATCGAAACCGCGATACCGGAGCCTCTTTCCGTCGTCGTCGGCGATGAGCACGAACTGGGTCAGGTATTTCAGAACTTGCTCGATAACGCGCTCAAATACGGCCGCGAGCAATCGACCGTACGCGTCGAGGCCGCCGCGACCAGTGTTGACGGCCGGGCAGCCGTCGCGTTGTCGGTCAGGAACGAGGGCGATGGCATCGCGCGCGAGCACCTGCCGCGCCTCACCGAGCGCTTCTACCGCGTCGATACTGCACGCTCTCGAACTCTGGGTGGGACCGGGCTGGGGCTCGCTATCGTCAAGCACATCGTCAATCGGCACCGTGGCCACCTCGCGATCGAGAGCGTTGTCGGGGCGGGGAGCACTTTCACCGTCACCCTGGCGCTGGCGCCGACCGGCCCGTTGTCACAAAACGGTCACGTCGGCATGGCATAAGGCTGCTTCCGGGTTCGCTCTCACGCCCCCCCCACGTGACGGCCGATGAATATCGCGCTCATCGCCGCGGTCGTTTTGGTGCTCACCGGCCTTGGCTATGTCCTAGGGCGTCGCGGCGCGCATTCGAGTGTGTCGGGCGAGGTGCGCGTGCTGCACTCGCTCCCCAGTTACCACGGGCTCTACCTGGCGTTGTGGGTGGGTCTGCCCGGCCTTGCGCTGCTCATCGTTTGGCCCATCGTCGCCGGCGAGCTCATCCCCGCGATGGTCGCCAGCACGCTTCCGGTGGAGCTGCGCGCGCAAGCGCCATATCTCGTCGATATTCTTTTGAGCGACATCCGCAACCTGGCGCGCGGGGGCATCGTTGGTCGTGAGGTGAACGCGGTTCTTCAGCGCGCGGCCGACTACCATGCCGGCCTCGAGCGGCTGAGTCGCATTTGGCTCGCGGTAGCCGTCGTGGCGATCGGCGCCGCCGGCTTCCTGTGGCGCCGTCGTCGCATTGCCCCTGAACTGAGAGCCCGCAATGCGGTCGAGCGGGCGGCGCGGGTCCTTCTGGTCGCCTGCTCGACCATCGCCGTCTTCATCACCTTGGGCATCGTGCTGTCGCTGATGTTCGAGGCTGTCCGGTTCTTCGCCCTGGTGCCGCTGGGCGATTTCCTGTTTGGCCTGACCTGGAGCCCGCAGACAGCGATTCGCGCCGATCAGGTCGGCAGCTCGGGCGCTTTCGGCGCCGTCCCTCTGGTCGCCGGCACGCTGCTGATCACCACCATCGCCATGTTGATCGCCGCCCCCGTCGGGCTGATGTCGGCGATCTATATGTCGGAGTACGCGAGCCCCAATTTGCGTCGCATCGCCAAGCCGCTGATGGAGATTTTGGCGGGCATCCCGACCGTCGTTTACGGCTTATTCGCGGCCCTGACGATTGGCCCGTTCTTGCGCGACACGGGTAGCATTGTGGGGCTGAACGTGGCGTCGGAGAGCGCGCTGGCCGCCGGGTTGGTCATGGGCATCATGATTATTCCGTTCGTTTCATCGCTTTCCGACGATGTCATGAACGCCGTGCCCCAGTCGCTGCGCGACGGCGCGCTCGCCCTGGGCGCCACGCGCTCCGAGACGATCATCCAGGTCGTCATCCCGGCGGCGCTGCCGGGGATCGCCGGCGCCGTGTTGCTGGCCGTCTCGCGTGCCATCGGCGAGACGATGATCGTCGTCATGGCGGCGGGCCTGGCGGCCAACCTCACCGCCAATCCGTTCGCGGCCGTCACCACGATGACCGTGCAGATGGTCACGCTGCTGGTCGGCGATCAGGAGTTCGACAGCGCCAAGACCTTGGCCGCCTTCGCCCTTGGCCTCTTGCTCTTCACCATCACACTGGGGCTCAACATCCTCGCCTTGAAGATTGTTCAGAGATATCGAGAGAAATATGACTGAGGCCGCGTCCGGCCGGGCGCTGATACTGAGCGCCGGCGCCAGGGCGCGCCTGCGTCGTCGCCGTGCCGCGGAACGGCGTTTCCGCTTGTACGGTTTGGCCGCCATCTTGGTCGCGATCGCGATGCTTGCCCTTTTGCTTGCGAGTATCGTCGTGAAAGGACACAGCGCGTTCTTTCAAACCGAGATCGGTTTGGACATCCACTTTGACGCGCAGCTGATCGACCCCGGCGGCACGGGGGCGGCCGATGACATATCGCGGGCCGATTTCGCGGCGCTGGTGCGCGTCGCCCTCATGCGGCGGTTCGCCGACGTCACCGAGCGCCGGGATGTGCGCCGGCTCCTCGGCGTCGTCAGTCGCGGCGCGAGCTTCGATCTGCGCGCGATGGTGCTGGAGGATTCGACCCTCATTGGCACGACGCGACGGGTTTGGGTCCCGGCCGCCGATCGCGTCGAATCGCTGCGCAAGGGCCGTGTCGACCGTGATATCGCCGAGGCGGATCGCGGCATCTCGGACCGGCAGATAGCCTGGATCGACGACCTCGAAGCCGATGGCCTGGTGCGGACCGTCTTCAACTGGCGCTTCCTTGCGTCGGGCGACTCGCGGGAACCCGAGCTCGCCGGTGTCGGGGGTGCGATGATCGGTTCGTTCCTGACCATGCTGGTGACGCTGCTGGTGGCGTTCCCGCTGGGCGTTTGCACGGCGCTCTATCTGCAAGAGTTCGCGCCCCGCAACCGCTGGACCGATCTGATCGAGGTCAATATCAATAACCTCGCGGCGGTGCCCTCGATCGTGTTTGGCCTGCTCGGTCTCGCGGTCTTTCTGAATGTCATGGAGATGCCGCGCTCGGCCCCGATCGTGGGCGGGCTGACGTTGGCCCTCATGACCTTGCCGACCATCATCATCGCCGCGCGCCTGGCCATTGGCGCCGTACCGCCCTCCTTACGCCAGGCGGCGCTGGCGCTCGGAGCCTCGCCGCTTCAGGCGGCGATTCATCACGTGCTGCCGGTGGCGATGCCTGGCGTCCTGACTGGCGCTATCATTGGCATGGCCCGGGCGCTCGGCGAGACGGCGCCGCTGCTGATGATCGGAATGGTGGCCTTCATCGTCGATATCCCGACGAGCATCAGTGATCCGTCCACGGTGTTGCCGGTGCAGATATACATTTGGGCGGACAGTCCGGAGCGAGGCTTCGCCGAGAAAACGTCGGCCGCGATCATCGTCTTGTTGTTGTTTCTGATCGCGATGAACGGCTTGGCAATCTATTTGCGCAGTCGGTTCGAACGCCGCTGGTAGGAGGCGATAATGAGTGTCGTGGCAGAGCATTTCGAAGCGCGTGGGCCGGCTACGGAGCCATCGCCCAAGATGGAGACGCGAGCACTCGATGTCTTCTATGGCGGCACGCAGGCACTCTATGGCATCGATCTCAGCATACGCGAGAACGAGGTCACGGCCCTGATCGGCCCTTCAGGGTGCGGCAAGTCGACCTACCTGCGATGCTTGAACCGAATGAACGACACCATCCCCGAGTGTCGCGTGAGCGGCGAGGTCAGTCTCGACGGCGCTAACATCTACGATGTCGATGTCGATGTGGTGGAGGTGAGGGCGCGGGTCGGCATGGTCTTTCAGAAGCCGAACCCGTTCCCGAAGTCGATCTACGACAACATTGCCTACGGGCCGCGCATCCACGGCGTCGGGTGGACACGTGAACAGCTCGATGAGATCGTCCAGCGGAGCCTGGTGCGTGCCGGCCTCTGGGAGGAGGTCCGCGATCGACTTGATGAGCCTGGCACCGGGCTGTCGGGCGGCCAGCAGCAGCGCCTGTGCATCGCGCGCGCGATCGCCGTCAATCCGGAGGTGATCTTGATGGATGAACCCTGTTCCGCGCTCGATCCCATCGCCACAGCTCGCATCGAGGAGCTGATAGATGAGCTGAAGGTGAACTACACCATCGTCATCGTCACCCACTCGATGCAACAGGCCGCGCGGGTGTCCCAGCGGGCCGCGTTCTTTCACCTTGGCGTGCTGGTCGAATGCGACGACACGCCGACGATGTTCACCAACCCGAGCGACAAGCGGACCCAGGACTACGTCACCGGCCGCTTCGGCTAGCCATCGATCGAGGGAGAACATATACATGGAAAAAGGCCACATCGTCAGCGCCTTCGACCAGGAACTCGGCGGCCTGACCAATGTCATCATGGAGATGGGGGGCATCGCCGAGGCTCAGCTCGCCGACGCGATCCAAGCGGTGGCGACTCGCGATAACGACCTGGCGGAGAAAGTCGTGGCTCAGGACAAACGCGTCGACCAGCTCGAGGCGGAGGTCGATGCGGCAGCGATCCAAATGCTTGCGTTGCGTCAGCCGATGGCCGGCGACCTGCGCCAGGTAGTGACCGCGCTGAAGGTGTCGCACATGGTCGAGCGCATCGCCGACTATGCCAAGAACATTGCCAGGCGCGCCACGGTTCTCAGTCAGCTGCCGCCGATTCAACCGCGGCAGAGTATCCCGCGCATGGGCCGCCTCGCCCAGCAGCAGCTCAAGGATGTCCTCGATGCCTACGTCAAACGCGACGCCGATCGCGCCATCGCGGTGTGGCAGCGCGACCGCGAGTTGGACGAGTTGTACGAGGCCCTGTTTCGTGAGGTCCTGACCTACATGATGGAGGACCCGCGCAATATCACGGCCGGCACCCACGTGCTGTTCATGGCCAAAAACATCGAGCGGATCGGCGATCACGCTACCAACGTCGCGGAGATGGTCTACTTCCTGGTTCACGGCGAACCACTGCAGGAATCGCGGCCCAAGGGGGATCGGACCAGCCTCACCGTGGTCGAGCCGAAAGGTGGGAGCGCGACGGCATCCGAGCCGGAATGAAGCCTTTGATTCTGGTCGTCGAGGACGAAGCGGCGCTGGTGGAAATGCTGCGCTACAACCTCGAGGCCGAGGGCTACAGGGTGGCCGAGGCGGGCGATGGCGAGCAGGCGCTCGTCCTGGTCGCGGAGGAATCGCCCGACCTGATACTTCTCGATTGGATGCTGCCCCAGGTCTCGGGCATCGAGGTCTGCCGCCGGCTGAAGCGAGCACCGAGCACGCGCCACATCCCGATCATTCTGTTAACCGCGCGCGGCGAAGAAGAAGACACGATTCGTGGCCTCGACACCGGCGCTGACGACTACATCGTCAAGCCGTTCGCGCTGTCGCTTCTGCTTGCGCGCATTCGCGCGGTACTGCGACGGACCCGACCCGCGCTCTCCGCGGAGAAACTTCAGCGCGGCGACCTGATCGTTGATCTAAGCGCGCATCGGGTCATCCGGGCCGGCACGGAGGTGCATCTCGGACCAACCGAGTATCGCCTGCTTCGCCACCTGATGGAGCACCCGGCCCGGGTTTTCTCGCGCGAGCAGCTGCTAGACGCGGTATGGGGACGCGATTCCTACGTCGATCCCCGCACCGTCGATGTTCATGTTCGGCGCCTGCGCAAAGCCCTCAACACCGAAGGCCATCCTGACGCCATCCGCACCGTGCGGGCCGCCGGCTACGCCCTCGGACTGTAGGGGGCCACGCTCAGACTTCGTTGCCGCGCATCTGATCGGCGATGAAATCGGCCTGGCGGATCGCCAGGGCGACGATCGTGAGCGTCGGATTGCCCGCCATCGAGGACGCGAACTGGCTGCCGTCGGAGATGAACAGGTTGGCGACATCGTGGGTTTGGCCGAACGCGTTGACGACGCCGTCCTCGGCGCGCTCGCTCATGCGGCAGGTCCCGAGGTTGTGCGAAGCGGGCAGAGGCGGGCCTTCGAACACACGCTTCGCGCCGACCGCCTCGAACAGCGCCACCGATCGCTTATAGCCATGGTTCTTCATGGCGAGCTCGTTGGGGTGGTCGTCGAGATGTAGATTGGGGATCGCCAGCCCAAACTGATCCTTCTTGGTCGCGTGGAGACTCACCCGGTTCGTCTCCATCGCCATGTCCTCGCCGAGCACACAGATCGAGGAGGTGTGGTTATAGGCTTCGATCCAGCTGGTGTGCGCCGAGCCCCACGCGCCCGGATTGAGGAAGGCTGAAAAGTAGGGTAGGCCGAGCGAGCTGGCGAGGAAGTAGTAGCCGCCGACGAAGCCGCGCGAGTCGTCGAACCGTGCCTCGTCGCGAATGATCCCGGCGACCGTCAGGCCGCGGTGCATGTTCACCGGCTGCTCGAATTGGCCATAGACGAAGCCGAACATGTGACGCATATAGTTCTTGCCGACTTGTCCCGAGCTGTTGGCGAGACCGTCCGGGAACGCGTTGGATTCGGAGTTCAAGAGCAGCCGGGGCGTCTCGATTGAGTTGCCGGCGATGCAGACGATGCGCGCCTCTTGCGATTGTTGGTGGCCGGCCGCATCGGCGTAGAGAACGCCGCTGACCCGACCATCGGCCCCGTGCTCGACCTTTAGCGCCATGCAGCCAACCCGGACCTCGCACCGGCCGGTCGCCTCGGCCTTGGGAATTTCGGCGTTCATCGTCGACCATTTGGCGCCCGAGCGGCAGCCTTGTTGGCAAAAGCCGATCTGGTCGCAGCCATTGCGGCCGTCACGGGGGTTCATATTGACCGCGACGTTGTTGGTGTCGATCTCGGTGTAGCCAAGGCGGCGCCCGCCCGCCTTGATGACCTTGTAGTTGTTGATCTCCGGCGGCATGGGAATGCCGTGGGTCCCGGTCACGCCCATCTTGTCCTCGGCACGCTCGTAGTAGGGCGCGACGTCGTCGAGACTGAGGGGCCAGTCGGCAATGTTGGCGCCGCTAAGCGCGCCGTACGTCGATCGCGCCTTGAATTCGTGCGCCTGGAAGCGCGGGGTCATGGCCGCCCAGTGCAATGTTGTGCCGCCGACGCCCTTGCAGGTCAGCGTCGGTGCGTCGGCAAAATTCTTGGCGATCGGTGATGAGCCGGTGCACGATCGAGGGTCGGTCCACGAGAGCAGGTCGTACATCGCGTACTCATCGTTCTCGAAGTCGGTCTCCTTGAAGCGCGGACCCGCCTCGATCACGACGACATCGATGCCGCGCTGCGCCAGTTCGTTGGCGAGGGTTCCGCCGCCTGCGCCGGAGCCGATGATGACAACCACCGAATCGTCGTCGTTGCCGTAGGTGACGGTCGCGACCTCGTCATCGAGGAAATCGTCGTGGCTCGTGGTCATTGCCGCTACCCTTGGGGTTAGAGGTCGTTGCGCCGCATTTGTTCGGCGATGTACTCGGCCTGGCGGATCGCGAGCGCGACGATCGTCAGCGTCGGGTTCCCGGCCATCGACGAGGTGAACTGGCTGCCATCCGACATGAACAGGTTGTCGATGTCGTGGCTTTGCCCCCACTTGTTAACGACGCCCTTGGCGGCATCGTCCGCCATTCTGCAGGTGCCGAGATTGTGCGAGGCGGGCAAGGGGGGCGCCTCGAAAATGCGTTTGGCGCCGACCGCCTCGTACAGCTCGCGCGAGCGCTTGTAGGAGAAGTTCCTCATCGCCAGCTCGTTGGGGTGGTCATCGAGGTGGAGATTGGGGATCGGCAACCCGAATTGGTCCCTTTCCGTAGGATGCAGGCTTACCTGGTTGGTCTCGATCGGCATGTCCTCGCCGAGCAAGCCGACACTGGCGATGTGGTCATAGTGTTCAATCCAGCTTGTGTACTCGCGCCCCCACCCCATCGGGTTGAGGAAGGCGGCGTAGAACGGCAATCCGAGCGCCGAGAGCACGGTGTAGTAGCCACCGACAAAGCCCCGACTGGGGTCATTGTGGGCCTCGTCGCGGATCCACCCCGCGACCGGCTGGCCCCGATGGAAGTTCACCGGCTGGTCAAATTCGGCGTAGACGAACCCGAACATGTGGCGCATGTAGTTCTTGCCGACCTGGCCCGAGGCATTGGCCAGTCCGTCGGGGACAGCGCTCGACTCCGAGTTAAGCAGCAGCCGCGGCGTCTCGATCGAATTTCCGGCCACGCAGGCGATTCGCGCCCGTTGGCGCCGCTGGTTGCCGGCCTGATCGGCGTAGACGACGCCACTGACCCGTCCGTCGCCGTCCTGCTCGATCCGCAGCGCCATAGCGTTGGGGCGCACCTCACAACGGCCGGTCGCCTCAGCCTTGGGAATTTCCGAATTCATGGTTGACCACTTGGCGCCAGACCGGCAGCCCTGGTGGCAAAAACTAATCTGGTCGCAGGAGTTGCGGCCGTCGCGCGGCTCGGTGTTGATCGCCATGTTGTTGGTATCGATCTGACTATAGCCGATCCGGCGCGCGCCCGCCGCCATGACCTTGAAGTTGTTGTTGGCGGGAAGCCGTGGGATGCCGTGAGTGCCGGTGACTCCCATCTTGTCCTCGGCCCGGTCGTAGTACGGGGCGATCGCGTCGAGGCTGAGCGGCCAGTCGGCGAGATTGGCGCCGGCGATGTCGCCATAGACGCTGCGGACCTTGAACTCGTGGTCCTGGAAGCGCGGGCACATGCCGGCCCAGTGCAAGGTCGAGCCGCCGACGCCCTTGCACACCCAGGTCGGCGCATCGCCGAAGTTTTGCGCGACCGGCGAGGAACCGGTGGCCGCGCGTTTGTCGCGCCAGGTGAGCTTGGCGTGCATGGCCCACTCGTCGTTCTCGAAATCGGTCTCCTTGAAACGTGGACCGGCCTCAATCACGACCACGTTGATCCCTTTTTGGGCAAGCTCGTTGGCAAGCGTGCCACCGCCGGCCCCCGACCCGACGATCACGGCGACGGAACCGTCGTCCTCATCGAAGGTAACGGCGGCGATATCGTCGTCGAACGAATCATCATGGCTGGTCATGTCGAGGACCCCGGCCCGTTGCGCGCCATTCAGAGATCGTTGCGCCGCATCTGCTCGGCGATGTATTCGGCCTGTCGAATCGCCAGAGCGACGATGGTCAGGGTCGGGTTGCCAGCGCCACCGGAGCTGAACTGGCTGCCGTCCGAGACGAACAGGTTGGCGATCTCGTGGCTTTGGCCCCAGCGGTTGGTTACGCCGTCGCGCGGATCCTCGGCCATGCGGCAGGTGCCCATGTTGTGGCCGGCGGGAAACACCTTCCACTCGATGACCTTACGGGCGCCGGCCGCCTCATAGAGCTCAGTTCCTTTCTTGAGGGCATGGTTGCGCGCGGCGAGATCGTTGGCGTGGTAGTCCTGATGGCAGACCGGGATAGGCAGCCCGTTCTGATCCTTTTCATCCGGATGTAGGTGGATGCGGTTGCTCGCGGTCGGCATATCCTCGGCGAGCAGGGTGCAACCGGCCGTATGGTCATAGGCCTCGATGTCACCGGCATAGGCCCGACCCCAGGCGCCATGGTAGAGCCAACCGGCGTAACCGGGGAGCCCGAGCGAGACCGCAAGAAAATAAAAGCCACCGGCGAACCCGCGCTCCGGCCGATAATGGCTCTCGTCGCGAATGATGCCGGAGACGACCCGACCGCGGTGGAAGTTCACCGGCTTGTCGAAGATCGCGTAGATGCCTTGATCGACATGGGTGATGTAGTGCTTGCCGACCTGGCCGGCGTGGTTGGCGAGGCCATCGGGAAACGTCGCGGATGCCGAGTTGAGCAGGAGGCGCGGCGTTTCAATGGCGTTGCCGGCCACCGCCACGACGCGGGCTGTCTGAACGTGGTGGTTGCCGGCCTTGTCGGCGTACAACACACCGCTGGCCCGGCCGGCGTCATCGTGCTCCACGCGCAAGGCCATCGAGTGGGGCCGCACCTCGCAACGTCCCGTCGCCTCGGCGCGCGGGATATCGGTGTAGAGGGTCGACCACTTGGCGCCAGACTTGCAGCCCTGGAAACAGTATCCGATCTGGTCGCACGCGTTGCGTCCGTCATAGGGCTCCGAGTTGATGGCATGGGTTCCTGTGTCGTAGTCCGTGTAGCCGACGCGCTTGGCGCCCAACGCCAAGACCTTGTAGTTGTTGCCCTGCGGAAGCCAGGGCCGGCCGCCGGTGCCGGCGACGCCGAGTTTGGCCTCGGCGCGATCGTAGTAGGGTTCGAGCTCCTCCAGGCTGAGCGGCCAGTCGATCAAGGTAGTGCCGGCGATGTCGCCATAGGTCGTGCGCGCTCTTAACTCACTGTCCTTGAGGCGGATCGACGTGCCAGCCCAGTGCACCGAGGTGCCGCCGACCGTTTTGAGCATCCACGCCGGCTGGTCTGGGAACATCGTCATGTTGGCCCGGTCGCCGCGCGCCTCCCGCCGGTCATCCCAGGTCCAGCGGTCGGCCATCGCGAGCTCGTCGTTCTCGAAATCGGCCATCTCGATGCGCCCGCCGGCCTCGAGCAGAACCACGTTGACGCCCTTTTGACAGAGCTCGTTGGCTAGCGTGCCGCCGCCAGCACCCGAGCCGACGATGACGACCACGGAATTATCGTCGTGGTCGAACGTCACCGCGGCGACGTGGTCATCGAAGGCGCTCACGTGCCTCTCCCCTCAGGCGCCGCCGTGATCGGGCGCTGGCCGCATTATAGCGCCTCCCCCGGCAGCGCCCAGCCGTCCTTAGCGGGTTTGGAAATCGCAGATGCAGAAGTCGGCGATCACGGCGTCGAGGCGCGGGACGAAGACCGCGTGGGCATGCGACGCGCGGTAGCGCACCAGTGCGCGCGCGTTCTCGAAGGTCGAGGCGAGGATATGGGTGTAGCCGTGGGTGAAGTCCTTGCCGAGGTGCGGCTGAGAAAACTTGTCGAACCGATTGACGCCGTAGTGGGCGCTGACCACGCCCGGAACCTCTTCCATGACGTTGCGGCAGAACGTCTTGCTGTGCCGGTGGATGCTCTGGTCGTAGCCGCGCTTGTATTTGAGGTAGACGACGTGGTGCAGCATCAGCTTGTCTCGGGCGGCGGCAACGGCGTGTGGCAGAGTTCGAGTTTGAGGCCGTCGGGATCGGCGAAAAAGACGGCGTAGTAGCCCGGCATGTAATCGTACTCCGCCGGGGGGTCGAAGACGTTCGCCCCGATCTCCTGAAGCCGCGCGTGCAGCGGCTCGACATCGTCGCGGCTGTCGGCTCCGAAGGCGAAGTGGTGGAGCCCCGGCGAGTAACGGTCGTGGGCCTTGTTGGGCGAGTCGGGGTTGGACGGGCTGATGATGACGGTGCCGGCCTCTCGCTTGGCCCAGATCACGATATCCTCCGGCGAGGGAAAGCGCCGGTAGCCGAGCACGCCGAGCACGGCGTCGTAGAACGCCGCCGACTGCATCATGTCACTGACACTGAGTGGGAGGTGATGCATGCCGCCGAGCGTCACGGCTGCCGCGCGCCTCCTACTCGGCCGCTTGGCGCGCCGCTTCGGCGAGCAGCACCCAGCTAAACGACTTGGCGATGATCTGCCAGCGACCGTCGACCTTGAGCAGGCTTAGATAGTCTGTGAATAGCCGATCGCCGATGGCGATCCGTACTTTGGCGAGTGCCGAGCCCGCGCCCGATTGGTCGATGGAGAGGATCTTGTCCATCCGCGGCTGGCCCGTGACCTTGGGTGCGGTCCGGCCCCGCACCCGCTCATAGACCGTCTCCATACCGTCGTCTTGGAGCGCCCCGTCCGGTGCGTAGTAGAGATGGCAACTGGGGTGGAAAATCTGTTTCAGCTTGTCGGCATCGCTTTCGTAAAAGCCGTCGAAGTAGTTGGTGAGCGCTTCGGCGATCTCCGCATACGCTTGGTCCATATCGGTCTCCTCTTGGAGGTCGGATGATCTCGTCAAATCTCCTTGCCGCGCATTTGATCGGCGATGTACTCGGCTTGGCGAATCGCCAGCGCGACGATCGTGAGCGTCGGGTTCGCGGCCGCGCCGGTGGTGAATTGGCTGCCGTCCGAGACGAACAAGTTGGCGATGTCGTGGCTCTGTCCGAACTTGTTGACGACACCGGTCTGGGAGTCGTCGCTCATGCGGCAAGTGCCGAGGTTGTGGCCGCTCGGGAACGCCGTCCATTCGTGCAAGCGCTTGGCGCTCATGGCGTCCCACATCGCCGTGCACTGTTTAAGGCCGTGGTTGCGGATCAGCCGGTCGTTCGGGTGGTTGTCGAGGTGGCACACCGGGATCGGCAGTCCATGGTGGTCCTTATCCGTGGGGTGCAAGTAGACCCGGTTGTTCTCGATCGGCATGTCCTCGCCGAGGATGTAGACCCCGGCGGTATGCTCGTAGGCGTCGAGCCAGGAGGTATAGTCGCGTCCCCACCCATCGTGGCGGAGCGCCAGCGCATAGTCGCGCAGACCCAGCGCGATGGTCAGGAAGTAATAGCCGCCGACGAAGCCGCGCTCGGGTTTGTGGTAGCTCTCGTCGCGGATGGTGCCCGAGACGATGCGGCCGCGATGCCAGTTCACCGGCTGGTCGAAAACGCCGTAGACCGCGCCCTCCACGTGGGTCATGTAGTTCTTGCCGACCTGGCCGGAGGAATTGGCGAGCCCATCGGGGTAGGTGCTCGACTCCGAGTTCAACAGGAGCCGGGGCGTCTCCACCGAGTTGCCGGCGACGCAGACAATCCGTGCCTTCTGCAGATGATGATCGCCATCGCGATCGGCGTAGACAACCCCGCTGACCTTGCCGGTGTCATCGTGCTGGACCTGTAGGGCCATGCACTGCGAGCGCACCTCGCAGCGGCCGGTCGCCTCTGCTTTGGGAATTTCGGTGTAGAGCGTCGACCATTTGGCGCCCGACTTGCAGCCCTGCATGCAGAAACCGATTTGATCGCAGGCGTTGCGGCCGTCGTAGGGCACCGCGTTTATGGCATGGGTGCCGGTGTGGTACTCGGTGTAGCCGATCCGTTTGGCGCCCGCCGCCATCACCTTGTAGTTGTTGTTGCCCGGCAGCCACGGCCGCCCGCCGGTGCCCGCCACCCCCATCTTGGTCTCGGACCGGTCGTAGTAGGGCTCGATATCTTCCAGGCTGATCGGCCAATCCATGAGGCTCGTGCCCTCGATCGCGCCGTAGGTCGAACGGGCCTTGAACTCGGTATCCTTGATGCGTGGGCAGGTTCCGGTCCAATGGACCGTAGTGCCGCCCACCGCCTTGCACATCCAGTTGGGATTGTCCGGAAATTGCGTGGTCGATTCGCGGCTGCCGGCGCCCTTGCGCGGATCGCCCCACAGCAGCATTCGGCCCATCACGTCTTCGTCGTTTACGAAGTCGTCCATCTCGATCCGCTTGCCGGCCTCGATGATCACGACATCGATACCCTTTTGGCACAGCTCGTTCGCGAGTGTTCCGCCGCCAGCGCCAGAGCCGATGATCACGACTAAAGAATCATCGGCATGATCGAACGTGACCGCAGCAATGTCGCGGTCGTCATCGTGCCTGCTCATGCTCGCTCTCCTGTCTTCATATCTCGTTGCCACGCATTTTCTCGGCGATGTACTCGGCCTGGCGGATCGCCAGGGCCACGATGGTGAGCGTCGGGTTGCCGGCCATCGAGGAGGCGAACTGGCTGCCGTCCGAGATGAACAGGTTGGCGATTTCGTGGCTCTGGCCCCACTGGTTCACGACCCCGGCCTGGGCATCGTCGGCCATGCGGCAGGTGCCAAGGTTGTGGGAGGCGGGCAGTGGCGGAGATTCGAACACCCGGACCGCGCCAGCGGCCTCCATCAGCGCCACCGTCTTGCGGTAGGCGTAGTTCTTCATGTAAATCTCGTTGGGGTGGTCGTCGAGGTGAAGGGTCGGGATCGGCAGCCCATACTGATCCTTGTCGGTGGGGTGCAGCGAGATCTGGTTGGTGTCCATCGCCATGTCCTCGCCTAGGATCTGCAAGCCGGCGATGCGGTCAAAGGCCCCCACCCAGTCGGCATAGTCTCGTCCCCAGCCCTTGGGGTTCAAGAACGCGGCGTAGAACGGAAGCCCAAGCCCGATCGTTCCGCTGTAATAGCCGCCGACGAACCCGCGCGACTCGTCATGCCCCACCTCGTCGCGGAGGATCCCGCCGACGACGATGCCGCGGTTCATGTTCACCGGCTTGTCGAACTCGGCGTAGACGAAGCCGAACATGTGACGCATATAGTTCTTGCCGACCAGGCCCGAGGCGTTGGCAAGCCCGTCCGGGTGCAGGCTCGATTCGGAGTTGAGCAACAACCGCGGCGTCTCGATCGAGTTGCCGGCGATGCAGACAACCCGCGCTTTTTGTACATGCTCGTTGCCGTCACGATCGACGTAAAGAACCCCGCTTACGCGACCAGCTTGGTCGTGCTCGACGCGGAGCGCCATGCACTCGGGTCGAATTTCGCACCGGCCAGTAGCTTCGGCTTGTGGCAGTTCGGTGTTGAACGTCGACCACTTCGCACCCGAGCGGCAGCCCTGCATGCAGAAGCCGATCTGATCGCAGGCGTTGCGGCCGTGTCGCGGCTCGATGTTGATGGCGAGATTGTTGGTGTCGAAGTCCGTGTAGCCCATCCGTTTGGCGCCGAGCGCCATGACTTTGTAGTTGTTGTTGCCGCCGTGGAAGGGGATGCCGTTGCGTCCCGAGACGCCCATTCTGTCCTCGGCGCGGACGTAGTAGGGCTCGATCTCGGCGAAGTCGATCGGCCAATCGGCGATGGTCGTGCCGGGGATATCGCCATAGGTCGAGCGCGCCTTGAACTCGTGTGGCTGGAAGCGCGGGCACATCGCCGCCCAGTGCAGCGTGCTGCCGCCAACGCCCTTGCAGAGCCAGGTCGGCGCCTCCGAGAAGTTCTGGGCGACCGGCGAGGTTCCGGTGGCAGCACGTTTGTCCTTCCAGGTGAGACGGTCGTACATCTCCCACTCGTCGTTCTCGAAATCGGTGTCCTTGAAGCGAGGGCCTGCCTCGATCACGACCACGTCGATGCCCTTTTGTGTCAGTTCGTTCGCCAGCGTGCCGCCACCGGCGCCCGAGCCGACGATAACGGCCACTGAATCATCGCCTCTCTCGAAAGTGACGGCGGCGACCTCGTCGTCGAGGAAATCGTCGGACATTGGCGTCCTCCCTACATCGTGTGCGTCCGCATCTGTTCGGCAATGTACTCGGCCTGCCGGACCGCCAAGGTCACGATCGTAAGCGTCGGGTTGGCGGCGGAAGCCGTCGTGAACAAGCTGCCGTCGGATACGAACAGGTTGGGTATATCATGACTCTGGCCCCCGCGGTTGGTCACCCCGTCGCGCGGGTTGGCGCTCATGCGCGCGGTCCCGACGTTGTGGGACGAGGGCAGCGGCTGCTGCTCCATCGTCTTGGTGGCCCCGATCGCCTCATAGAGCGCGGTCACCCTTTTGAACCCGTGGCTCTTCATCGCGAGCTCGTTGGGGTGGTCGTCGACGTGGACGTGGGGGATGGGCAACCCAAAGCGGTCCTTCTCGGACGGATCGAGGGTGATGGTGTTGCTGGCCTGCGGCATGTCCTCGCCGCAGAACCAGCAGCCGGTGCTGTGGGCGTAGTGCTCGATGTCTTGGGTGATGAAGCGACCCCAGCCGGTCGGCTTGGAGAAGGCCGCGAAGTAGGGAAGACCCAGCGCCTCGGTCATCATATAGATGCCGCCCGCGAAGCCGCGCGACGGCTCGTGCTTCGCCTCATCGCGCGCCAGCCCGCACACCACGGTGCCACGGTTCATATGGACAGGCCTCGCGAACCGCGCCCACAGGACGCCTGACATGTGGCGCATGTAGTTGCGCCCGAGCTCGCCCGACGAATTGGCGAGCCCGCCGGGGAACCGGCTCGTCTCCGAGTTTAGGAGAAGGCGTGTGGTCTCGATGGCGTTGCCGGCGACGCAGACAACGCGAGCCTTTTGGAGGTGGCGATGGCCGTCCCGGTCCGCATACTCGACGCCGCGTACATGGCCGCGCTCATCGTGGACAATGCGCAGCGCCATGCACTCGGTGCGGAGCTCGCAGTGGCCTGTGGCCTCGGCCTTGGGGATCTCGGCATACAGCGTCGACCATTTGGCGCCCGATTTGCAGCCCTGGAAGCAGAAGCCGATGGCATCGCAGCTGTTGCGCCCGTCGCGTGGCACGGGGTTGATCGCGAGGTTGCCGTGGTCGACATCGCGATAGCCGACGCGCCGCGCCCCAGCGGCGAATATCTTGTAGTTGTTGTTGGCCGGCAGGGGCGGAACGCCCTGGGTGCCCGAGACCCCATCTTGGCCTCCGCGCGGTCGTAGTAGGGTGCCATGTCCTCGGCGCCGGCCGGCCAGTCGAGGAGGTTCGCACCCTCGATCGCGCCATAGGTCGAGAGCGCTTTGAACTCATGCGCCTGGATACGCATGCACACCCTGCCCCAGTGTGTGGTCGAGCCGCCGACCGCTTTGACCACCCAACTTGGCGTCTCAGGAAAAGTATGGCGGCGGGCGAGGTGCCCGAGATCGTGCGCTTGTCGGTCCAGGTCAGCTGCTCGTAGGCGGCCCACTCATCGTTGAGAAAGGCGTCCATCTCGATCCGCGGTCCCGCCTCCAACAAGACGACCGCGATCCGGCGCGCGCACAGCTCATGCGCCATGGTGCCGCCGCCGGCGCCCGACCCGATGACGACGACGACCGACTCGTCGTCCTCATCGTAGGTGACGGCGGCGACCACCACCGGCTCGCGCGCCGTACGCGTCTGGGATCCAGGAGATATCGTCGAAACCGCGGTTGATGTAGCCGCCGAGGTGCGCCTAGGGGCCCTCGTAGCCGACGCGGACCTCGCCTTGTGGACAAAGATGCAATGGTTTGCCCGCTACTTCAACGCGCTCTTGGCGCGCATCGGCACATCCGGCGTGCGCCCCATAGCCGTTTAGTGCCGAGCTACGTTCAGTTGCCCTCGCCGGGCTCGGAGCTGAAGTACTTGTCGAACTTGCCGATTTGGTCTTTGTACTTGTCGGCGTCCGCCGGCACTTTGCCGATCTGGATGATGTTGGGCCATTTCTCCGCGTACTCGCGGTTCATCTCGACCCAGCGCTCGGTACCCTCCTCGGTGTCGGGCAGGATCGCCTCGACCGGGCATTCCGGCTCGCACACGCCGCAGTCGATGCACTCGTCGGGGTGGATGACGAGCATGTTCTCACCCTCGTAGAAACAGTCGACCGGGCAGACCTCGACGCAGTCCATGTATTTGCACTTGATGCAGTTCTCGTTGACGATATACGTCATGCCGCGCTCCCGGACCCGACGGGCGTCATTGGCCGACCCTCGGTTCTAGCTTGTTAGACGTGAAACGATTCACCGCAGCCGCAGACGCCCTTGGCGTTCGGATTGTTGAACACGAACCCGGCCTGTAGACCGTCCTCGACATAGTCCATCTCGCTGCCGAGGATGAACAAGACCGCCTTGGGGTCGATCAAGATGCGCACGCCTTTGTCCTCGACCGCCTCGTCCAGCGGGTTCGTCTCGCGCGCGAAGTCGATCTTGTAGCCCAGCCCCGAGCAACCCTTTTCGTCGATACTAATGCGCAGGCCCACCAGAGGTTCGCCATGAGCGGCCAGGATCGCTTTGACGCGCGCGGCGGCGGCTTCGGTGATCGTGATAGCGCTCGGTAAGGTCATGCTCGCTCGCTCCCTGCGGGCCGGCGACTCCGGCCCCGTTTAGCAGTCAAATCATTCCAAGTTCAAGTCGGGCGCCCTCGGTCATCATGTTCGGCTCCCACGGCGGTTCCCACACCATCGCCACGTCGGTCCTCTCGATCCCCGGCACCGACCTTATGATCGCCCGCTCCACCATGCCAGGCATCTGCTCGGCCACCGGGCACATCGGCGAAGTCAACGTCATCCAGACCTTCACGCACCCCCCATCCTCGTCAGCCTCGATATGATAGATGAGCCCGATATCGTAGATGTTGACGGGGATTTCCGGGTCATAAACGGTGCGCAGCGCCTCGACGGCCCACTCCTCGAGGTTTTCCGGCTCCCGGATCGGTTCGGCATCGTCGGGCGCGGGGCGCCGATAATGGTGAGGGACCACTACCTTGGCGCCGGAGTCGCCGAGAACGATCTCTTCAAATGCGTGCTCCATGCCTCTACTCCGTGCTGACGGTATCGGCGCGATCGCGCAGGGCGGCGTTCAACGTGTGCCAGGCGAGTGTCGCGCATTTGACGCGCACCGGGAACGCACGCACGCCTGAGAGCACCGCGAGCTTGTCGAGCTCCTCCCAGTCGGCCTCGGCGGCGGCGTCGCCCGCGACGAGTTCGTGGAAACGCGAGAACAGGTCGCGCGCGTCCTCGACGGTCATGCCGGTCATCATCTCGGTCATCAGCGATGCCGAGGCGATCGAAATCGCGCAACCGCGGCCGTCGAAGGCAGCTTTTTCGACCACGCCGTCCTTGATCGTCAGAAAGACGGTGATCTTGTCGCCGCACAACGGGTTTTCGCCGTGGGCGCAGTGATTGCACTCGGGCGGCTCGCCATAGTTGCGCGGCCGTCGGCTGTGGTCGAGGATCACCTCCTGGTAGAGTTCCCGCACATCGTCCATCATCCCGCGAAGACCTCCAGGACCCGCCCAATACTTGCGATCAGCGCATCGGCATCGCTGCGCGTGTTGTAGATGCCGAAAGAGGCTCGAACTGTCGCCGCGACGCCAAATCGGTCCATGGTCGGCTGGGCGCAGTGGTGGCCGGCGCGGACCGCCACCCCCTCGTGATCGACGATGGTGCCAATATCGTGTGGATGTATGCCCTCCAGCGTAAACGACAAGATGGCGCCCTTGTCGGCCGCCGTGCCGATCAGCCGAACGCTGTTGATTTCACCCAGCCGCGCGGTCGCATAACGCAGCAGATCCTGCTCGTGTGCCTCGATCGCCGCGAAGTCGAACTGACCGAGGTAGTCGATGGCGGCGCCAAGCCCGATAGCGCCGGCGATGTGCGGGGTGCCGGCCTCGAACTTGTGGGGTAGGGCCGCGAACTTGGTCTCCTCGAAGGTAACCGAGGTGATCATCTCGCCGCCGCCTTGATAGGGCGGCATCGCCTCCAGAAGTTCGGCCTTGCCGTACAACACGCCGATGCCGGAGGGGCCATACAGCTTGTGGCCGGAGAAGACGTAGAAGTCGCAGTCGAGGTCGGTGACGTTCACGGGCAGGTGGGGAACGGCCTGGCAGCCGTCGACCAGAACCGTGATTCCGCGCGCGCGCGCCAGGCCAATGATCTCGCGAATCGGCGTGATGGTGCCGAGCGCGTTCGACATCTGGGTGATCGCGATGATTTTGGTTCGCGGACCAAGCAAGCCCGCCACGGCGTCGAGCTCGATCTCGCCCGCGTCATTGACCGGGGCGACCTTGATAGCCACGCCTATGTCATCGCGCAGCATCTGCCACGGCACGATGTTTGAATGATGCTCGATGTGGCTTAACACGATCTCGTCGCCGGCCTTGAGGCGCGAGCGCCCGTAAGTCTGCGCCACCAAATTGATCGCCTCGGTGGCGTTGCGCACGAAGACGATCTCGCGCGTCTCACCCGCGCCGAGGAAGGCGCGCACCTTCTCCCGCGCCGCCTCGAAATTCTCCGTCGCCCGCTGGCTCAGATAGTAGACGCCGCGATGAATGTTGGCGTATTCGGCCTCATAGCAGTGGCGCTCGGCATCAATCACCGCCTGAGGTTTCTGCGCGCTTGCCGCCGAATCGAGGAACACCAGCGGCTTGCCATGGACCGTTCGCTCAAGGATGGGAAAATCGGCGCGCACCGTTGCGGCATCGAACGCGCGTCGCGCGCTCGCCGGCGCCGTCGAACGTGGCTTGACCATCGCGTTCACGGAATGCTCCGGCCCGGTGGCGCCCCGACGAGCCAGGCCGCGAGCCGACCGCGCAGCCAGTCGCCGAAGGCAGGGATCGTGGCGTCCACCACCAGTTCGACGACGAAGGCCTCGGTGAGCATGTGGCTGGCCTCGCGGTGGGCGATGCCGCGGCTGCGCAGATAGAACAGCGCTTCTTCGTCCAGCGCGCCTGTGGTGGCGCCGTGGCTGCATTTCACGTCATCGGCGTTGATCTCAAGCTCGGGCTTTGAATTGACCTCAGCGCTCTCTGACAACAGCAGGTTTTGGTTGAGCTGGTGGGCGTCGGTCCGCTGAGCGTCCTGAGCGACCACGACCTTGCCCTGGAAAACCGCGCGCGCATGATCGTCGAGGACGCCGCGATAGACCTGCCGGCTGTGACCGCCGGGCGCCGAGTGCACGATTTGGGTGGTGTTGTCGAGATGCTGTTTGTCGCGTCCGAGATATATGCCCCGGAGGTCGCAGCGGGCGCCTTCGCCGGAAAGGCAGGCCTTGATCTCATGGCGCGAGAGCTTGGCGCCGAGCGCTGCGGCGAAGCTCTCGTAGTGCGCGTCGGCCGCGATGTCGACCGAGGTCGCCGCCAGGTGATACGCGGCGAGCGACTCGTCTTGGAGGCGATGATGGCGAACGTGCGCGCCGGATTCGAGAACGATACGAGTGGTCGCATTGGTCCAATACTCGCCCAATGAGCCCTCGGCCGGTGAGCCGTGGCCCAACGCCGCGTGAGTTTCGATTATGGTCGCCGCCGAGTCGCGGCCGGCGATGATGAGGTTGCGGGTATAGCTCGCGGTGGCCGTGTCCTGTGGCGCCGTGAGGAACAACAAGTGAAGCGGCCGTTCGGGGCGGCTGTCCGGCGCGACCCGGATCACCGCGCCATCCATCATGAAAGCACCGTTGAGCGAACGGAGCGCGTCTTCCGGGGCGGCTGACACAGGCCCGATCATGGCGCTCAGGTCCGGGTCCCCTCTGCGGAGCGCCGCCGCGAGCGAAACGGCGACCGCATCCGAAACCTGGCCATCGTCGCTGAGGTCGGCCCGTAGCCGCCCGTTTACAAATACCAGCACGCGGCAGTCGATACCGTCGAGCACAAAGGGGGCCAGTGTCGCGGCGTCGATGCCGTCGTTGTCGCACGGCGCCGGCGGCAAAGCGGCCTCGCCGAGCCCTCGCAGGTTGGTGTATTTCCAGCTCTCCAGCCGTGGCATCGGCACGCCATTGTCGAGGAAGGCCCGAAACGAGGCATGCCTGTGCGCGTCCAGCCAATCGACCGCGGCGCCTGGCAGCGACGGTGCGGCCGCGGCGAATTCCTTGGCGTAGGTGTCGAGCACGCTCATGCCGCCGCTGCCTCGTACGCCGCGTAGCCCTCCCGCTCCAGCGTCAGCGCCAGATCCTTGTCGCCCGAGGCCACGATGCGACCGCCGCTGAGTACGTGAACGCAATCGGGAACGATGTAGCTCAACAGGCGCTGGTAGTGGGTGATCAGAAGCATCGTCCGATCGGGCCCGCGCAGCCCGTTGACTCCGTTGGCGACAATCTTGAGCGCATCGATATCCAGACCCGAGTCGGTTTCATCAAGGATCGCGAGGCGTGGTTCGAGGACCGCCATCTGCAGGATTTCGTTCCGCTTCTTCTCGCCACCCGAGAACCCGACGTTGAGCGACCGGCGGACCAGCTCATCGTCCATCTCAAGCATCTTGACGTTGCGGCGGGCGATTTTCAGGAATTCGATCGCATCGACCTCGCTCTCGCCGCGCTGCTTGCGCTGAGCATTGAGCGCAGCCTTGAGGAAGTACATGCCGCTGACGCCGGGAATCTCGACCGGGTATTGAAAGGCCAGGAAAACGCCCTCGCGCGCCCGTTCCTCGACGTTCATGGCGAGCAAGTTCTGGCCCTTGTAGAGGGCCGCTCCCGCCGTCACCTCGTAGCCCTCGCGTCCCGCCAATGTATAGGACAGCGTGCTCTTGCCGGACCCGTTGGGCCCCATGATGGCGTGCACTTCGCCTTCCGGCACCACGAGGTCGACGCCGTTCAGGATCGGCGTGCCCCCGACGCTCACATGTAGGTTTTTGATCTCGAGCATTTGATCCCTCAGCCGACGCTGCCTTCGAGGCTCACTTCGAGCAGTTTTTGTGCCTCGACCGCGAACTCCATCGGCAGCTCCTTGAGCACGACCTTGCAAAATCCGTTGACGATGAGGTTCACGGCATCCTCCGCGCTCAGGCCGCGTTGCATGCAATAGAACAGCTGATCGTCGCTGATCTTCGAGGTGGTCGCCTCGTGCTCCACCCGGGCGGCGCTGTTCTTGACCTCGATATAGGGCACGGTGTGTGCGCCGCAACGATCGCCGAGCAGGAGTCCGTCGCATTGAGTGTGGTTGCGAGCATTTCGCGCCTTGGGCTGGATGCGAACGAGCCCCCGATAGGTATTCTGGCCATACCCGGCCGAGATGCTCTTCGAGACGATCGTCGAGCGTGTGTTGGCGCCGATGTGGATCATCTTGGTGCCGGTATCGGCTTGCTGGTGGTTGTTGGTCACGGCGACCGAGTAAAACTCGCCCACTGAGTTATCGCCTTGCAGGATGCAGCTCGGATACTTCCAGGTAATCGCCGATCCGGTCTCGACTTGGGTCCACGAGATTTTGGAGTTGCGGCCACGGCAGGCGCCGCGTTTGGTGACGAAGTTATAGATGCCGCCCTTTCCGTTCTTGTCGCCGGGGTACCAATTCTGCACCGTTGAGTACTTGATCTCGGCGTCGTCGAGGGCCACCAGCTCGACTACCGCGGCGTGCAATTGGTTCTCGTCGCGCATCGGCGCGGTGCACCCCTCCAGATAGCTCACATAGCTGCCCTTGTCGGCGATCAGCAGGGTGCGTTCGAACTGCCCTGTGTTCTCGGCGTTGATCCTGAAGTAGGTCGAGAGTTCCATCGGACAGCGCACGCCCGGTGGAACGTAGACGAAGGTCCCGTCGCTGAAGACGGCCGAGTTGAGGGTCGCGAACGCGTTGTCGGCGTACGGTACGACCGTGCCCAGGTACTTCCGCACCAACTCGGGGTGCTCCCTGACCGCCTCGGACATGGCACAGAAGATAATCCCCTTCTCCGCGAGTGCCCCTTTGTAGGTCGTCGCGACGGAGACGCTGTCGAACACCGCGTCGACGGCGACCCCGGCAAGCGCCGCCCGCTCTTGCAGGGGAATGCCCAGCTTGTCGTACATCGCGAGCAGCTCGGGATCGACGTCGTCGAGGCTCTGCGGTCGGTCCTCCTGCGATTTTGGCGCCGCGTAGTAGTACGAGTCCTGATAGTCGATCTTCGGGTAGCGGACGTTGGCCCAAGTCGGATCGCCGGCCGGCAGGAACCGTTCCCGCCAGGCCCGAAATGCCCGCAGCCGCCACTCCAGCATCCATTCCGGTTCGCCCTTCTTGGCCGAGATGAAGCGGACCACGTTCTCGTCGAGACCCTTGGGCGCGCGATCCTCCTCGACCTCGGTGACGAAGCCGTACTTGTACTCACCCCGCGTCAGCTCGCGTGCGGCGTCGATCGAGTCGATGTTAGAGGTCATGGTGGGGGCGATCTGTCAGGCGCACGCGGGGTGGACCCCCGGGGAACATGGTCATCGGGGCGCTGAGATCGGCGAGCGTCACCTGCTGAAGCGCCCCCCGCACGGCGGCATTGATGACCTGCCAGTGGCTTCGCAACGGGCAGAACGTCTCGATATCGCACTCGCCGGCTCCGTCCTCGACGCAGTCGGTCATTGCGATCGGCCCGTCAACGGCGGCGATGATGTCGACCACCGTGATGTCGGTCGCCGGAGAGGCGAGCATGTAGCCGCCCTTAGTGCCACGGGTCGACTGCAACAGGCCCGCCCGCGCCAGATTCTTGAGAATGCGGCTCACGGTGGGAGACGGGAGGCGCGTCTCGCACGCCACCTCGGCGGCATTGCGGGCGCGCGCATCCTCGGTGGCGATGTACGCCATCAACACCACGGCATAGTCGGCCATGCGGCTCAACCTGATCATATTTTGGTGCCTTGGCAGCAGGGGCTCAAAAGGGGACTAAATCAATCCCCATTAACATAGCACCCAAAGTTCGCTTGTCAATGACGCCTCTGCCAACCCCAGGCGCCAACCCCAGGTGCTAGTCGGCCGGCCAACCTACCCAGCCGACGCCCTCGTGGCCATGGTCGAAGGTGTCGGGGTGCAGAATATCGGCCAGCATCTCCAGCGAGTCGACCAGTCGGGGCCCAGGCCGATTGAAGTAGGCTGAGCCGTCGGCGATGAACACCCGCGAGGCGCGCACGGCGCGGAGCGTGGGCCAGTCCGAGTGGCGGCTGAGCGCGGCCATGTTGCGCTGGCTCTCGGCGATGTCATAGCCGCACGGCAGGACGACAATCAGGTCGGGGTCGGCGTCGCGCAAAGCCTCCCAGCTCATCCACGGCGAATGCGTCCCCGCCACCCCGAACAGACTGATACCGCCCGCCATCTCGACCAGTTGCGGCATCCAGTTGCCGGCCGCCATCAGCGGCTCGATCCATTCGATGCAGGCAACCCTGGGTTTCGGGCTCAGCGCCGACGCTCGCACCGCGATGGCGGCCATACGATCGCGCGCCGCCTGGACCAGTGTCTCGCCGGCGGTCGCCACGTCGAGGGCCTCGGCGACGCGGTGCACATCGGCCCACACGTCCTCCAGCAGGTTGGGCTCGAGCGCCACCATTCGTGGCGCCGGGCGGCCGACCTCATGGGTCCAGGTCGAGAGGCATTCCACCACATCGCGCGGGCTAACGGCGCACACCTCGCACTGAGTTTGGGTGACGATGACGTCGGGCTGGAGGGAGCGCAAAAGCGCCTCGTCGACCCGATAGACCGACAGCGCTTCCTGCAGAATCGCCTTCACGCGCTGGTCGATCTGGTCGCTCGTGCCCTCGGTATCGAACTTCGGCGCGGTGCAAACCGGCAGCCCGTCGACCCGCTCGGGCGGGTAGTCGCACTCATGGGAACAGCCCACCAATCGCTCGCCGCAGCCCAGCGCGCACACGATCTCGGTGGCACTCGCGATCAGTGAAACGACGCGCTCTACGGCCATGCGCCACTATCGCACGCGCACCCCCTCAGCCCAAGAAAGGCCGACGTTGCCTCGGCTCGCGCCTTGGCCGACAATGCCCGCATGATGAGGGACCACGGCCACCATGACATGGGTGGCGAGCCGGCGGGTCCAGTGGATCAGGCCGAGCACTACTACGCCTTGTGGGAGAAGCGCGTGGACGCGCTGCTCGTGCTGCTCTCCGACAAGAAACGTCGCATCATCAGTGTCGACGAGTTGCGCCGCGGCATCGAATCGCTGCCCGCCGATGCCTACGAGCGCATGAGTTACTACGAGCGCTGGATCGCATCAATAACGGCCAATCTGGTCGAGAAGGGCGTGCTCGACCAGGACAAGATCGACGCCCGCGTCGCCGACCTGCGTGCGCGCGACGAGGCGAGGCCGTGAGCCCACGCTTCGCGGTTGGCGATCGCGTACGCGTGCGCGAGGCGTGGCCGCCCGGCCACCTCCGCACGCCCGCCTACATTCGCGGCAAGCTCGGTGTCGTGTGTCAACACGTCGGGGATTTTGGCAACCCCGAGACCCTTGCCTACGGCGGCGACGGACGGCCCCGGCAGCCACTCTACCGTGTGCATTTCCCGCAAGCCTCGGTGTGGCCGGATTATCGTGGATCCGCCGCCGATTCACTCGAGGTCGAGATCTATCAGCACTGGCTCGATCCGGACCAACATCGGCTCGATCCAGAGAAGGGCGCCACATGAGCGATCAGCACCACGGGCACGATCACGATCACGCACCCATCGAGTACGGCGAGGCGTCGGCCGGCCACTACGAGCTGTTGGGCGCCGCGGTCCGCGAACTCCTGATCGAAAAGGGCGTCATCACGGCCGAAGAGGAGCGCCGCGCCATCGAGGCGATGGACCAGCGCGGACCCCACCTCGGCGCCCGCGTCGTGGCGCGCGCGTGGTCCGATCCCGCCTTCAAGAAGCGCCTGATGGCCGACGGTACGGCGGCGGTCGAGGAGCTGGGGATCGAGATGGCCCCCACCAAGCTCAAGGTGGTCGAGAACACGCCCGAGGTGCACAACCTGATCGTCTGCACGCTGTGCTCGTGTTACCCGCGGATGCTGCTCGGTTTGCCGCCCGATTGGTACAAATCGCGCGCCTATCGCGCGCGCTCGGTGCGCGAGCCGCGTTCGGTGCTGGCCGAGTTTGGCACCGATATCCTCGACAAGGTCGAGGTGCGGGTCCACGACAGTACCGCCGATCTGCGCTATCTGGTCGTCCCGCTGCGGCCCGAGGGTACCGACGGCATGAGCGAGGCTAAACTCGCCGACCTGGTAACCCGGGATTCCATGATCGGCGTGGCGCTGGCGCGACCCGCTCATGCTCCGGCCTAAGGTGCAAGCAAGCGTCTGACGCCGACGCATCGGGGGTAACGACATGCACATGAGCGACAAGACGCCGTGGATGCCGGCTGATGAGTACGGGCGCGGCCTGCGGGGGCTGACGCTCAACCTTTTGGTGCGAGATGTCGGGGCGGCGCTTCCCTTCCACCGTGAGGTCCTGGACGCCGAGCAAGTCTACGCCGACGTCGACTTCGCGGTTTTCCGTCGCGGCGCGGCCGAGTGGAATCTGCATGCCGATCACACCTACGACCAACACCCCCTGTACCAGCGGCTCGTCGGCGCCGGCGTCCGCGGATTGGGCGCCGAACTCCGGTTGCACGGGCGCGATCCCGACGCCGCCGAAACCACCGCCCGCGCCCTCGGCATGACGATCATGGCCGCCACCGCCGACAAGCCGCACGGCCTACGCGAGGCCTACATCCTGGATCTCGACGGCTACATCTGGGTACCCGACGTTCCGCTGGCGCCTCGGCCCTAGTGGCTGCGCCCTAGCAGCCTGTCGGACTTGAGCCGGGAGTCGAAATAGGATTCGATGGTATCAGTTGATTTGCCCGCGCGTGATGGAGGCCGTCATGAGCAATTTCCGACCGGTCGACCGGGAGACGGGGTTTCTGCTGCCGCCGTCGGTGGAGGAATGGCTTCCCGAGCGGCATCTGGCGCGCTTCGTGGTCGAGGTGATCGAGCAGTTGGACCTCTCGGCGTTCGTGAAGGCCTATCGCGGCTCGGGCTCGGCGTCCTATCACCCGAGCATGCTGCTGGGGCTTCTGGTCTACGGCTACGCCACGGGGGTGTTTTCGAGCCGCAAGTTGGAGCGCGCGACCTATGATTCTGTCGCTTTCCGCTTCATCGCGGCCAACGATCATCCCGACCACGATACCATCGCCGCGTTCCGGCGGCGTTTTCTCGACCGGATCGAAGGGCTGTTCGTCGAGGTGCTGCTGCTGGCCCGGGAAGCCGGGGTGCTGAAGCTCGGCACGGTGGCGCTGGACGGCACCAAGGTGCACGCCAACGCGAGCCGGCACAGCGCGCTGTCGTGGAAACACGCCTGCGAGCTCGAAGCCCGGTTGAAGGCCGAGGTGGCGGAGTTGATGGCGTTGGCGGAGGCGGCCGATGGGGCGGATGTGCCCGACGGGATGTCGGTGCCCGAGGAACTGGCCCGGCGCGAGGATCGTCTGGCCCGCATCGCCGAGGCTAAGGCGGTGATCGAGGCGCGGGCGCGCGAACGCCTTGAGCGGGAACGGGCCGAGTACGAGGCGAAGCTCGAGGCGCGCGCGGAGAAGGCCGAGAAGACGGGCCGCAAGCCGGGCGGCCGTCCACCCGAGCCGCCGGTGGCCGGGCCCGGGCCGAAGGACCAGGTCAATCTGACCGACGCGGACTCGCGCATCATGCCGGTGGCCGGCGGCGGCTTCGAACAGGCCTACAACGCCCAAGCCCTGGTGGCGGCCGACAGCCTGCTGGTGGTCACCAACGACGTGGTCCAGGCCCCCAACGACAAGCGGCAAATCGAGCCGGCGCTGGAAGCGCTCGCCCGCCTTCCCGAGGCGCTGGGCGCGCCCGAGACCCTGCTGGCGGACAGCGGCTACTTCAGCGAGGCCAACGTGAACGCCTGCGCCGAGGCCGAGATCGCGCCGTTGATCACGCCCGGCCGGGAACGCCATCATCTCTCCTGGAAGGACCGCTTCGCCGGCGCGCCGCCGCCCCCGGAGAACCCGACGCCGCTGGAAGCGATGACACATCGACTGGCGACGCCCGAGGGCCGGCAACTCTACGCCCTGCGCAAGCAAACGCCGGAACCGGTGTTCGGCATCATCAAATCGGCCATGGGCTTCCGCCAGTTCTCGCTACGCGTGTGGGAGGTTCCTGGACAAGGTCACGGGCGAATGGAACCTGGTGACCCGGTGGCCTGGAACATAAAGAGAATGTTCACCTTGCAATACGCTTGAGCAGGCGGCCGGACTCCGTACCTCGCGAAAAGGAATAAGAGTATGCTCGCCTTGCGGCACGCGCGAGCAAGCGAACGTACTTCGTGCCCTCACGAGAGGCGCCACTCATCTGGTACTTGATGGATCGCGCCTGCTTGTCGGCGATAACAGCTCGCCGATGATTCGCTGCATCGGATGCTGGCGCTTGAGGCTCACCCTGCGGTACGCGCGGCCAAGCGACCGCACTCCGTGTCCTCACGAAAGGCGCTCGATCCCATGACCTCTCCACATCGCGATCCGTCCACACCCATTCTCGCGGACCTCAGTCCGACAGGCTGCTAGGCGCTCGAGTCCCGGCGATCCTCGGCCAGGTGGGGGCACCTAGATCATGTTGGTCAGCATCTCGCGAACATGGGCGTCGTCGAGGTTGTAGTACGCCTGCTTGCCCCGGCGCTCGCGCTTGAGCACGCGGGCGGCCCTGAGCAGCCGTAGATGGTGGCTAACCAGTGAGGACGAAAGGGCGAGCTGCCGCGCCATGTCGCCGACATTCCACACGGCTGCATCCAAGCGCCGGTTGAACCGGCTGATCCAGGCAGGCAAGGACGAGCGCCAGGCGATTGGCGTCCCCGAGCAGGTGAAAGGTCTCGGCCAGTTCGGCCCGCTGGTCATGGTCGAGTGCGGCCGTCATGGCCATCATGCGGGGCTGGCGCCAAGCTCCTCGCGGACGATCGGCTGGACCCGCCGGTCGGCGCCGGCCCCGAGCGCGGCGAGCTTGCCCAGGGCCACGTCTCGACGCAACGGAACCATGCCGCAGTTGGTGCAGGGGAACAGGTGCTCCGGGGCGACATGCGCCATCGCGGCGCGGACAGTCGCCGCTACTTGATCTGGCGTCTCAATCGCATCGCTGGCCACGTCGATGGCGCCCACCAGTACGTCCTTGTCGGGCAGCAGCCCAATCAGCTCAAGGGGGACGCGACTGTTCGCGCACTCCAGCGAGACCTGGTCGATGCGGCTGGCGTTGAGGGCCGGGAATATTTCCTCGTACTGGCGCCATTGATCGCCAAGCGTTTCCTTCCAGGCGCGGTTGGCGTCGATGCCGTAGCCATAACAGATGTGGACAGCGGTCTTGCAGGAGACGCCCTCGATGGCGGCGTGCAGCGCCTCGATGCCCCAGTCTTTGACCTGGTCGAGATAGACGTTGAACGCCGGTTCATCGAACTGGACGACATCGACGCCCAAGCCCGCCAACTCGCGCGCCTCCTGGTTGAGGATGCGGGCGAAGGCCATCGCCGTGGCGGCCCGGTCGCCGTAGTGCTCATCGGCGATGGTATCTACGATCGTCATCGGTCCCGGCATCGTGAACTTGAGCTTGCACGCGGTGTTGGCTCGGGCGTATGCCGCCTCTTCCGCGTGGATGGACCCGCGTCGGCGTAAAGGGCCTGTAATGGTCGGCACCTCGGCCTGGTAGCGGTCGTCGCGAATACCGATGATGGTACGCTTGGCGGGATCGATGCCGTCGATCTTCTCGAGAACGCCGTGGACGAAGTGCTGGCGCGATTGCTCGCCGTCCGAGACGATGTCGATGCCGGCCCCTTCCTGCGCCTTGAGCGCGATCAGCACCGCGTCGCGCTTGCCTTCATCGAGGGCTGTTCCCGACAACCGCCACGGCGCCCACAGCTTCTCCGGCTCCGCCAGCCACGAAGGCTTCGGCAGGCTTCCGGCGATGGTGGTTTCGAGCATGACCGGGACCTCGGGTTGCGCTCGACCCCGGTGTCGCCGTCCTCAGCCGCCGGCGGCGACCGCGCCGGTGCCAAAGCGACGGCCGCCGGCGCTCTCAAAGAAATGGCAGCGATCGAGATTCGGCGTGACGTGCACTGGCTCGCCGAGCTCAAATTGCGGCTGCCCGGGAATTTGGGCGCGAATGATGCACTCACCGGCTTGTACGTCGACGATGGCATAGGCGCCCAACGGCTCGATTTCGTAGACATTGGCGCTAATAGCGCCAGACCCGGCCTGGCGGTCGACCTGGATATCCTCCGGCCGAAACCCAATCACGGCATCGCAATCGGGCTGATTCTTGGCATCGGGGACGCCGACGGTGAGGGCCGGGTCGGTGGCGGTGAAGCGCCCTTTCTCGTAGCGGCCATCGATCAGGTTTATGGGCGGTGAGCCGACGAACTCGGCCACGTAACGCGTCTCGGGGAAATTGTAGACCTCGCCGGGTGTGCCAACTTGGACGACACGCCCACTGTCCATGATGCACATGCGGTCGGCCACCGACATCGCCTCTTCTTGATCGTGGGTGACATAGATGAGGGTGTGCTTGAGTTCGCGCTGCAGGCGACTGAGCTCGACCCGCATCTCCTCGCGAAGCCGGGCATCCAGTGCCGAGATGGGCTCGTCCATCAGATAGGCCGCGGGATCGCGAACGAGCGACCTGCCGATCGCCACGCGCTGGCGCTCTCCGCCGCTCAGGAGGGCGGGAACCTTGTTGAGCAGCCCCGTGATGTGCAACGTCTCCGCGACTTGGGCGACGCGGCGCGCGATTTCGGTCTCGGGGACCTTCCTCTCGACCAGCGGAAAGCGCAGGTTCTGGCCCGCCGTCATATGCGGGAACAGCGCCAAGTTCTGAAATACCATCGATAGATTGCGGGCGGCTGGCGGCTGGTGCGTCATTGCCTGCCCGTCGATGATGATCTCGCCCGAATCTGGCGTCTCAAGGCCGAGCCACAATCGCAGCAGGGTCGTCTTGCCGCATGCCGGCGGCCCGAAGATGCAGAAGAACTCGTTGTCGGGAACCGTGATTTCGATATCCTCGACCGCGACGATATTTCCGTAGCGCTTGCTTACGCCGTGTAGCTCAAGCTGTGCCATGGTTTACTCCACGCGCCGGCCGGTGTCGGCATCGAATAGGTGACTGAGCCCACCGGAACCAACCCGCATGGTATCACCGATCCGTGCCGGGAACTGATTGCCGCCGACGGCCTTGACGTCGTGCCCAGGGGCCTCCAGGTGAATGATCGAGCGCGGCCCGATGCGCTCAACGAACGTGACCTTCATCGACAGGCCATCGCCGCCGTCCGGCTCCAGCTTGACATCCTCCGGCCGGAACCCAAACACCACATGGTCTTGTCGGGCCCGCTGACAGATCTGGGCGAGCGGATCGTCGTTGCCTGGCGTCAGGCTGCCCGCCTCGCCGAAGTCGAGCTTGGTCGCGCCGTTCTCGCCGACGATGCGACAGTGCAAAAGGTTCATGCTCGGCGCGCCGATGAACCGCGCGACGAAGCTATTGGCGGGTCGGTTATAGACATCGAGCGGGCTGCCGTATTGCTGCAGCACGCCCAAGTGCATGACGGCGATCCGGTCGGCCATGCTCATGGCCTCGAGCTGGTCGTGGGTCACGTACACCATGGTCTGCTGGAGTTCGTGCTGGAGGTGCTTGAGCTCGGTTCGCATCTCGGCGCGAAACGCGGCATCGAGGTTTGAGAGCGGCTCGTCGAGAAGGAAGATGTTCGGCTTGATGATGGCGGAGCGCCCGATCGCCAGGCGCTGTAACTCGTTGACGCTGAGGCGCTCGGCCGGCCAGTTGATCTGGCGCGTAAGCCGCATCAGTTTGGCCATGTCGGCGACCTGGAGATCGATCTCGGCGCGCGGGGTGCCGGCGACTTCGAGGCCGAACGCGAGGTTCTTGTACACGGTCATGTGGATGAAGATCGCGTAGTTCTGAAACACGAACCCGACGCCGCGCTTGCCCATCGGCGTATGGGTGATATCGCGGGTGTCAAAGCGGACGCTGCCCCCCGACGGCGCCTCGATGCCGGCGATCATGTTCATGGTGGTGGTCTTGCCGCATCCGGACGGGCCCAACAGCGCCACGAACTCCCTATCCTCGATGTTGAGGTCGAGATCGTTAACGGCGACCAAGTCGCCAAAGCGCTTGGTCAGGTTGGTGAGCTCAATCGACGACATCAGCGAGCCTCTTCTTTTGCGCGTTGGCCAAGATGGCGATGCCGATCGCACCCAGAGCCGTGAGGAACATCAGCACCGCGAACCCGATCGCCGACACGTACGACCATTCGAGTTCCAAGAATGTAACCTTATAGATGTACACAGAGATGGTCTCGGTCGCGACTCCGGGCCCGCCCTTGGTCATCACATACATGACATCGAACAGCTTGAAGGCCTCGACCGCGCGGATCACCAGCGCGATGACCATGACGATGCGCATCTTCGGCAAGGCGATGCGCCAGAACTTCTGGGCCCAGTTCGCGCCCAGCAGCGTCGCCGCCTTGAGCTGATCTTCGGGCACGCCGAGCAGGCCGGAGAGCAGAATCAGGAACATCAACGGCGTCCACTGCCAGATATCGGCGACCATGATGGCGATAAAGGCATTGTCAGGATCGCTCAGCCAGACGAGGTCGATCTCATATCCGGTGATAAGGCTGAGCAGCTGATTGATCGGGCCGTTGCTCTGAAACAGGATGTAGAACATGTAGCCGGCGACGGCGGGCACGACCATCATCGGCATCAAGAGGATGGAATAGAACACCCGCTTGAGCGCGAAGTTGTCGACGAAAAGAATCGCGAGCCCCAGCCCGAGGAAGAATTCCACCGGCACCACGACGATCATGATGATGAAGGTTCGCCAGATCGAACCCCACAGGCGCTCGTCCTCTAACAGCTCGACGTAGTTGTCGAACCAATTTAGCGACTCATAGGCGTAGTACCACGGGACGCCGTCGAGCGGTCCCCACCAGCTCATGCTGACGTAGATGATCATCGCGCCGGGGAAGGCGAAGATGAAGACCAGCAATAGCTGCGTCGGCAGCGTCATCCAGCGGCCGAGCCGGACCCCCTGCTGCGCCAGAGACAGCTCAGGGGCGCCCGCGATGGTCGTGGTTGACGTGGTCATTGCTTCAGCGCCCCGAACGTCAGGCCGCGCACCAGGTGTTTTTGGATGATGATCCCCAAAACCACCGGCGGAATCGCCGCGATCAGCCCCATCGCCGCCTTGGCGCCATACATCTCACCGGTCATCGCCGTGTTGAGGGAGTTCATGTAGACGGGGATGGTCACCCAGTCCTTGCGCGTGAGCAGCAGCGCGATGATGTAGTCGCTCCAATTGAGGATGAACACGAACAACACCGTTGTCGCCAGCGGCGCCTTCACCATTGGTATCGTGACGCGATAAAACACGCGCCACTGGCTACAGCCTTCGACCAGCGCCGCCTCCTCAATCTCGCGCGGCACCTCATCGAAGAAGGTCTTCATCAGCCAAAACGAGAACGGCAAGGTGATGATGCCATAGATCAGCGATAGGCCCCAGAAAGTGTCCACCAGCGCCAGATACGACCACATCATCATCACCGGGATCATCACCGCCATGGGCGGAAACAACCTCAGTTGCAGAACCGAGAGCGGTAGATTCTTGCCGACCCCGAAACGCGAGACGCCGTAGGCGCCGAGCGTCCCGACCACCACGGCCAGTAGCGTGCCCAGCGAGGCGACCACCAGGCTCGCGAAAATTGGCCGCGTCGCCGTGTTTTGTAGGTGGATGACGACTTCGTCGGTTTGGCCGGTGAAGATAAACTCGAAGTTGCCGAGCGTCGGGTTCTTGGGGAGCCAAGTGATCTCCGAGATCGCCGTCGTCCACTCGGCGACCGGCTTGAATGCCAGCGTCGCCATCCACACGATCGGGATCAGAAAGATCATCAGCGCCGCAACGATCAGCGTGTAGCGCATCGCTTCGAACCAAAGACGGTTGGTTGCCGTCATCGCGATCCCGCTCCCAACAGATGCCCCGCCCCAAACCTGCCGTAAGGAGCCAAAGGCTGGCGGCAAGGAAAAGGTGCGGGCGACGCCGAAGTCGCCCGCACCTGCTCGTCCCGGCTAATTCAGCCGGCTAGCAGCCTGTCGGACTGAGGTCCGCGAGAATGGGTGTGGACGGATCGCGATGTGGAGAGGTCATGGGATCGAGCGCCTTTCGTGAGGACACGGAGTGCGGTCGCTTGGCCGCGCGTACCGCAGGGTGAGTATACTCTTATGCCCTCTCGTGAGGGCACGAAGTACGTTCGCTTGCTCGCGCGTGCCGCAAGGCGAGCATACTCTTATTCCTTTTCGCGAGGTACGGAGTCCGGCCGCCTGCTCAAGCGTATTGCAAGGTGAACATTCTCTTTATGTTCCAGGCCAGGGTCACCAGGTTCCATTCGCCCGTGACCTTGTCCAGGCCGCGTAGCGAGAACTGGCGGAAGCCCATGGCCGATTTGATGATGCCGAACACCGGTTCCGGCGTTTGCTTGCGCAGGGCGTAGAGTTGCCGGCCCTCGGGCGTCGCCAGTCGATGTGTCATCGCTTCCAGCGGCGTCGGGTTCTCCGGGGGCGGCGGCGCGCCGGCGAAGCGGTCCTTCCAGGAGAGATGATGGCGTTCCCGGCCGGGCGTGATCAACGGCGCGATCTCGGCCTCGGCGCAGGCGTTCACGTTGGCCTCGCTGAAGTAGCCGCTGTCCGCCAGCAGGGTCTCGGGCGCGCCCAGCGCCTCGGGAAGGCGGGCGAGCGCTTCCAGCGCCGGCTCGATTTGCCGCTTGTCGTTGGGGGCCTGGACCACGTCGTTGGTGACCACCAGCAGGCTGTCGGCCGCCACCAGGGCTTGGGCGTTGTAGGCCTGTTCGAAGCCGCCGCCGGCCACCGGCATGATGCGCGAGTCCGCGTCGGTCAGATTGACCTGGTCCTTCGGCCCGGGCCCGGCCACCGGCGGCTCGGGTGGACGGCCGCCCGGCTTGCGGCCCGTCTTCTCGGCCTTCTCCGCGCGCGCCTCGAGCTTCGCCTCGTACTCGGCCCGTTCCCGCTCAAGGCGTTCGCGCGCCCGCGCCTCGATCACCGCCTTAGCCTCGGCGATGCGGGCCAGACGATCCTCGCGCCGGGCCAGTTCCTCGGGCACCGACATCCCGTCGGGCACATCCGCCCCATCGGCCGCCTCCGCCAACGCCATCAACTCCGCCACCTCGGCCTTCAACCGGGCTTCGAGCTCGCAGGCGTGTTTCCACGACAGCGCGCTGTGCCGGCTCGCGTTGGCGTGCACCTTGGTGCCGTCCAGCGCCACCGTGCCGAGCTTCAGCACCCCGGCTTCCCGGGCCAGCAGCAGCACCTCGACGAACAGCCCTTCGATCCGGTCGAGAAAACGCCGCCGGAACGCGGCGATGGTATCGTGGTCGGGATGATCGTTGGCCGCGATGAAGCGGAAAGCGACAGAATCATAGGTCGCGCGCTCCAACTTGCGGCTCGAAAACACCCCCGTGGCGTAGCCGTAGACCAGAAGCCCCAGCAGCATGCTCGGGTGATAGGACGCCGAGCCCGAGCCGCGATAGGCCTTCACGAACGCCGAGAGGTCCAACTGCTCGATCACCTCGACCACGAAGCGCGCCAGATGCCGCTCGGGAAGCCATTCCTCCACCGACGGCGGCAGCAGAAACCCCGTCTCCCGGTCGACCGGTCGGAAATTGCTCATGACGGCCTCCATCACGCGCGGGCAAATCAACTGATACCATCGAATCCTATTTCGACTCCCGGCTCAAGTCCGACAGGCTGCTAGGCCTTGTCGACAACCGACGGCCAATTCGCGCGGCTCTTGTTGATGGCATCGACCATGCGGGTTTCGCCCCGCTTCTTGATGATCTTGCGCCACTTCTTGGACGCCTTCTTCATCGCCTCGGCGGGGGTCTTCTCGCCGACCATGACCGCCTGGATCTGCTCGTCGAGGGCGTTGTCGAACGCGCCCTGACCCGCGAAATTGATCGTCGGTGCGGACCGCATGATCGTCTCCTGGATGATCGCGCAGTGGTCGGCGTGGTAGGTCTGCTGTACCAGAGGTTCCGCGAAGTTGGCCTTCTGGAAGGGATCGAAATACCCGCCCGGATTGCCCGACATCCAACTGAACGTCCGCGTCGAACTCGCCCACTGCATGAACAAGTACGCGATTTCGGGGTACTCGCTTTGCGAGGAGATCTCGGCGTTGATGTTGTAGTAGAGGCAGCTGCGACGGATCAGGTCGTCGCCAAAGAAGTTGCCGGGCGGCAAGAACGAACCGAGCTTCCCGGTCGCCGGGGTCGCCGGCGTGCCGTCGGCCTCATGGCGGTCATTGAACTTCCGCAGGTTGGTGTAGGTCGACATCATCAGGCCCTCGGCCTGGCCCATCGACCCGTACGCTTCCGCCCAGGTCCAGGTCAAGGCATCGCGCGATGACCAGTCCTTGGTCTTGACGTGCTCCTCAAGCACCTTGATGCCGATGTCGGTATCAAGGTTGGGGTTCCCATCTTCGTCGAAGAAGTAGTAGTTGGGATTCGCCTGACCCGCGAACCGCGCGTAGAAGATCGCCAAGCCCCAGAACGGACCGATCAGGTTGCAGGTCGGAACGCCCTTGGCCGAGAAGAACTCCGAGATTTGGTCCGTCTCCTGCCAGGTCCGGGGCGGGCCGAGGTCCCAACCGTATTTATCCGAGAACGCCGCCTTGTTGGCCGCGTCCCCAAACAGGTCCTTGCGATAGACCCAGGTCTGGAAGTCGCCGTCGATCGATATGGTGTAGTAGGAGCCGTTGTACGTATAGAGCAACTTCTCCATCTCGGGCGTCGGGGTGCCGCGCTCGGGGTCGCCCCAATCCGGCCGGTGCTTCTCGACGAACTCGTCGAGGTTGATAATGCCGTTGGCATCCACCTTGTCGCCAACGGCGTTCCAGGGGCCGGTGTAGATATCGTAAGTGGCGGAACCGGTTGTGATGTCCTGCATCACCTTTGGGATGATTTCGGTCTCGCCCGCCGGGATGATCTCGATCGGAATTCCGGTCTCCTTTTCCCATACCGAGGCGACGGTGGGCGCACCGTCGGGAAAGGGTTGGCGGAACTGGCCGACCGCGCCCTGTGTCAGAAGAAAGACGATCTTCTCCGGCGCCTTGCCTTCGGCCTTTAGCTTCTTCGCGGCCTCGATCGCGCGGCCTTCCGACATGCCCTCGTTGTACTGGAAGCGCTCAGCGCCCTCGAAACCGGTCGGGCCGCCGGTCATCCCAGCCGCCAACCCGGTCGCCCGTGCCGGGCTGATCAGGTATTTCGGTGCGATGCCGATGGCGGACGTGAGCACCAAACCCTTGGCGCCAGCCTTGAGTGCACCCCGCCGCGTGATTGCTCCGCGTGTTTGATTGGCCATACCAACTAACCTCCCTGAAATGCGAACGCCGGGCGGTCCCTGCGCGGCCGTTCGCGCCTTGAAGATCGGACCCGCAACCCTAGCAGCCTGTCGGACTTGAGCCGGGAGTCGAAATAGGATTCGATGGTATCAGTTGAAATCGCTTATGCACCAGCTTCCGGCCGGACCAACATGTTGTAGGTGAAGGGCTTGGTGCACACGGCGATGCCGAACAGCGAGCGGAAGGCGGCGTGGCGTGTCCGGCGCCGGTTGAAGCGGAACACGAACTCGTCGAGATAGCTTTGCAGGTGCTTGGCGCGCAGCCCGTGATAGACGCCGCGCGCCCAGCCCTTGAGATTGGAGAACACCTGATGGATCCAGGGCAGCACGAGGTGGGCGGCCATGGAACCGATGACGTGGGGATCGTGGGTCTCGACGGGGGCCGCGGCGTAGCCGGCCCAGCCGTCGGTCTTGGCGGTGCTGGCGGCGGCGATGTTGTGGCCGATGAAGCGGTTGCGGCTTTCGGCGCCGTAGGACGCGATCTCGGCCAGGCGCAGGCGGCCCGGCGCGTTGCCCGTCGCCGACCTCGACGGCGCCGACGACGAGCAGCTTGCCGTCGTGGCTGCGCCCGGCGCCGCCGGCCACGGGATCATTCTTGGTGCGGAACGCCAGCGCGGTCTCGTCGACCTCGATGAGGCCCGACAACGGGTCGCGCTCGGGATCGACCATGGCTTTGCGCAGCTTGGCGGCGAGCAGCCAGGCGCTGCGATAAGAACCGATCCCGAGCTGGTTCTGGAGCTGCAGCGCCGCGATCCCGTTCGAATGCGTCGCCATCAGGTAGGCGGCCCAGAACCAGACGGTGAGCGCGAGCTTGCTGCCGTGCAGGATGGTCCCCGCCGTCACCGAGGTCTGGCGATGGCAGCGCGCGCACTCGAACGTGTGGGCCTTGCCGCGTAGCGCCCAGCCGTGATCATGACCGCAGCGCGGGCATTCGAAGCCCTCGGGCCAGCGCACCGAGGCGAGCCACGCCGCGCAGGCGTCGTCGTGCGGGAACATGCGTTGGAAGGCGATCAGACTGTCGGGGAAGCGATCCATGGGGCGGCTCCTGGTAATCGAACAAACCAGGAACCAACTATCCTACAACCACGCCCAACGCAACATCTCGTGCCGCCGGAACGTCGTGCATAAGCGATTCAGTTGATTTGCCCGCGCGTGATGGAGGCCGTCATGAGCAATTTCCGACCGGTCGACCGGGAGACGGGGTTTCTGCTGCCGCCGTCGGTGGAGGAATGGCTTCCCGAGCGGCATCTGGCGCGCTTCGTGGTCGAGGTGATCGAGCAGTTGGACCTCTCGGCGTTCGTGAAGGCCTATCGCGGCTCGGGCTCGGCGTCCTATCACCCGAGCATGCTGCTGGGGCTTCTGGTCTACGGCTACGCCACGGGGGTGTTTTCGAGCCGCAAGTTGGAGCGCGCGACCTATGATTCTGTCGCTTTCCGCTTCATCGCGGCCAACGATCATCCCGACCACGATACCATCGCCGCGTTCCGGCGGCGTTTTCTCGACCGGATCGAAGGGCTGTTCGTCGAGGTGCTGCTGCTGGCCCGGGAAGCCGGGGTGCTGAAGCTCGGCACGGTGGCGCTGGACGGCACCAAGGTGCACGCCAACGCGAGCCGGCACAGCGCGCTGTCGTGGAAACACGCCTGCGAGCTCGAAGCCCGGTTGAAGGCCGAGGTGGCGGAGTTGATGGCGTTGGCGGAGGCGGCCGATGGGGCGGATGTGCCCGACGGGATGTCGGTGCCCGAGGAACTGGCCCGGCGCGAGGATCGTCTGGCCCGCATCGCCGAGGCTAAGGCGGTGATCGAGGCGCGGGCGCGCAAACGCCTTGAGCGGGAACGGGCCGAGTACGAGGCGAAGCTCGAGGCGCGCGCGGAGAAGGCCGAGAAGACGAGCCGCAAGCCGGGCGGCCGTCCACCCGAGCCGCCGGTGGCCGGGCCCGGGCCGAAGGACCAGGTCAATCTGACCGACGCGGACTCGCGCATCATGCCGGTGGCCGGCGGCGGCTTCGAACAGGCCTACAACGCCCAAGCCCTGGTGGCGGCCGACAGCCTGCTGGTGGTCACCAACGACGTGGTCCAGGCCCCCAACGACAAGCGGCAAATCGAGCCGGCGCTGGAAGCGCTCGCCCGCCTTCCCGAGGCGCTGGGCGCGCCCGAGACCCTGCTGGCGGACAGCGGCTACTTCAGCGAGGCCAACGTGAACGCCTGCGCCGAGGCCGAGATCGCGCCGTTGATCACGCCCGGCCGGGAACGCCATCATCTCTCCTGGAAGGACCGCTTCGCCGGCGCGCCGCCGCCCCCGGAGAACCCGACGCCGCTGGAAGCGATGACACATCGACTGGCGACGCCCGAGGGCCGGCAACTCTACGCCCTGCGCAAGCAAACGCCGGAACCGGTGTTCGGCATCATCAAATCGGCCATGGGCTTCCGCCAGTTCTCGCTACGCGGCCTGGACAAGGTCACGGGCGAATGGAACCTGGTGACCCTGGCCTGGAACATAAAGAGAATGTTCACCTTGCAATACGCTTGAGCAGGCGGCCGGACTCCGTACCTCGCGAAAAGGAATAAGAGTATGCTCGCCTTGCGGCACGCGCGAGCAAGCGAACGTACTCCGTGCCCTCACGAGAGGGCATAAGAGTATACTCACCCTGCGGTACGCGCGGCCAAGCGACCGCACTCCGTGTCCTCACGAAAGGCGCTCGATCCCATGACCTCTCCACATCGCGATCCGTCCACACCCATTCTCGCGGACCTCAGTCCGACAGGCTGCTAGGACCCAAGCCCGCGACACGCCGTACTCTATCATAATATCCTGGTGTGCGAAGTCTCCACGGGGAGGACCGTGTAAGGGC
>CBDDBU010000002.1:0-40259 GCA_965226045.1 Alphaproteobacteria bacterium | reverse complement strand
GGTGACCTGGAGCTTTCGCGTGACACAAGGCCCCGTCAGCTCGGCGCTGGTCGAGGAAGCGCGCGAGGTCGATCTCTTGTTCGTGACAGGGACCGCCGTCCAGCGCCAGCGCTATCTCTACCAATCGAGCCGCGGCGCCGAGCGCGCTGAACCCCACCGGCCCGCGCCGGTGGACGAGAGGGCGGTGGTGACTGCCTACGACGGCTCGCCACTCGCGGCGCGCGCGCTCGATGTTGCCGGCCGGATCGCGCGCGGCAGGCCGCTGACGGTGCTGGTTCCGGCCGAGGCGGCCGGCGCGGCCGAAGCCACCGGCCGCCGCCGCCTTGGCGCGCGGGCGGCCAACGATCGCTACCTGTCGCTCGCGGACGGCGATTTCCAGGCCATCGCCAGTGCGCTCGGCGACCCGCGTTCAAGCCTGCTGGTCCTGCCCTGCGATAGCACGCTGCTAGGCATGCGTTCGGTCGACGATCTCGTCGACCAACTGGGCGCCCCGGTCGTGCTGGTGCGGCCCCTCGCCTGATCGGGGCGGCGACATGGGCATCCGGGTGCTGTTCGTGTGCCTTGGCAACATCTGCCGCTCGCCGACCGCCGAGGGGGTGTTCCGCCAGCTCTGTTCGGAAGCCGGCATCGACCACGCGGTCAGCGCCGATTCGGCGGGCACCGGCGACTACCACGTCGGCGATCCGCCCGATGAACGCTCACAACGCGCGGCGCGGGCGCGCGGTATCGAGATCGGCGACCTGCGGGCGCGCCAGGTTAGTGTCACGGACTTCGAGGCTTTCGACTACGTGCTCGCCATGGATCGCGAAAATCACCGCCATCTCACCGCCATGTGCCCGCCGACCCGGCGAGGCAAGTTGCATCTGTTGATGGACTTTGCGCCCGAGAGCGCGGCGCGCGAACTGCCCGACCCTTATTTCGGCGACGGCGACGGCTTTGAACTGGTGCTCGACCTCGCCGAGGCGGCGGGGCGGAGCCTGGTGGCGCGGATTCGCGAACAGCATTTGGCGCCACGGTGAGCGCTCCGGTGACAGCGCTGCGGGTTGGCATCGCGGGCTTCGGCGCGATCGGCGGCGAGATCGCCCGTCGTCTCGACGCTGGCGTCGCCGGGCTCAGCTTGGTGGCGGTGGCCACGCGCGATCACCACAAGGCCCGGACCGGGATGTCTGACTTCGCCACGTCGGTCCCGGTGGTCGACCTCGCGGCGCTGGCCGCGGTCGCCGACGCGGTTGTCGAGTGCGCACCCGCGCACGTGTTCGCCGACATCGCCGAGCCGGTGCTGACGTCTGGCCGCATTCTGTTGCCACTGAGCGTCGGAGCGCTTTTGGACCGGTCTGATCTGATCGAGCTGGCCGCACGAACGGGCGGGCGCATCGTCGTGCCGACCGGCGCGCTCTTGGGGCTGGACGCGGTGCGAGCAGCCGCCGAGGGCAAGATCGACGAAGTCCGCATCATCACCCGCAAGCCGCCGGGCGGGCTGGCCGGTGCGCCCTACCTCGAGGCCGAGGGCATCGGCCTCGCAGGTCTGGAGGAACCGCGCCTGGTGTTCGACGGCAACGCCCGCGACGGGGCGCGCGGCTTTCCCGCCAACGTCAACGTCGCCGCCGCGCTCAGCCTCGCCGGCATCGGGCCCGACCGCACCCGGCTCGAGATCTGGGCCGATCCGAGCCTCGATCGCAACGTCCACACCGTCGTCGTCGAGGCCGACAGCGCCCGCCTCACCATGACCATCGAGAACCTGCCCTCGGCCGCCAACCCGCGCACCGGGCGCATCACCGCGCTCAGCGCCATCGCCGCCCTGCGCGGCCTGGTCTCACCCCTCAAGGTCGGCAGCTGAGTCGAGGCCGGGTCCAACGTCAAACACACCCCAGTCCGCTGCGCCCCCGTCCGCCGCGCGCCCGTCGAGCGCGTACTCGACCTCGGCCTGGTGAAGGGCGCCGGAGCGCGACAGGTGGCTTGAATAAAGCACGAACGAGTCGACCGCAAAGGCCAGCGCGCGAAACAGGCCATATCGAGAAAGAAATTCGTGCAATCGACCAACCGGCGCGCCGTTGAGCCGGGCCAGGGTGACGTGGGGGCTAGATTTGCGCCGTTCGGGCGCCACACCCGCCCGCACCACGGCCGCCTCGACCTTGGCCTGAAGCGCCGCCAGTTCGGGGCCGACCGACACGCCAGCCCACAGCGTGCGCGCCCGACGCCGGCTGGCGAACACATCGACGCCGGCGAGTTCGAGCCTGAAGGCCGACGCGCGAATCCGCCCCAACTCGATCCGGATATCGTCGAACCGCGCATCACCCACCTCACCGATGAACCGCAACGTGAGGTGGGTCCGCGTGGGACCGATCCAGCGCGCGCCCGGAATGCCGTGGCCAAGCCCTGGAGAAGGTCGACGACAGGCTCAGGCAGGTCGATGGCGACGAACAACCGGATCATCGCGGGTTCAGTCGGCTGACCGGGCGGCGGCGTGCTGTTCGACGAGGGCGCGCACATACGGCACGATGCGCTCCACGATCACCGCGACGCCCGCCGCGTTGGGGTGGATGCCGTCGGCCTGATTGAGCGCCGGCCGGGCAGCGACACCGTCGAGAAAGAAGGGGTAGTAGGCGACACCGTGCTTGCGCACCAGACGCGAATAGAGGGCATCAAACTCTCGGCCGTAGTCGGCCCCGAGGTTGGGCGGCGCCAGCATGCCGGCCAGCATCACGGCCAGACCCTCGGCCCGCAAACGGGTGATGATGGCATCGAGATTGTCGGCGGTCGCCGACGGTTCGAGCCCGCGCAATGCGTCGTTGGCGCCCAGTTCGATGATAACGATGTCAGGTGCGTCGCCGAGCAACCAGTCGAGCCGGGCCCGGCCGCCCGCGCTGGTGTCGCCCGAGACGCCCGCGTTCATGACCTCGATGTCCACCCCGAGCGCGTGAAGACGCGCCTCGAGCTGGGTCGGGAAGGCGTCCTCGGCCATCAGGCCGTAGCCCGCTGTGAGGCTGTCGCCGAGGACGGCGAGGCGAACCCCGCCAGCCCCCAACGCCGGCGCCGCGAGCGACGCGAACACCAGCAACGCCACGCCGAGCCCGCCAATCGCGCCCTTGTAAACCGGCCGGCGGCGGTCATATCGGCGGGAGTGGCGCGGGCGGGGGATATTGGCCATGACTGAAAACAACCAAGCGGGTGAGGACATGGTGCGCCTCGAAGGAGTACACCTCAGTTTGGAAAGCGCCGCCGGCACCGTCAACATCTTGCGCGGCATTGACTTGTCGATAGGCGCGGGTGAGACGGTCGGCCTGGTCGGCCCCTCGGGCTCGGGAAAATCCACGATGATGGCGATAATCGCCGGCCTCGAGCGGCCGACGGAAGGCCGCGTGCGGGTGGCCAAGACCGAACTCGGGTCCCTGTCGGAGGACGATCTGGCCTCGTTCCGCCGCGATCACGTCGGCATCGTCTTTCAGTCGTTTCACCTGATCCCGACCATGTCGGCGCAGGAGAACGTCGCCATCCCGCTCGAACTGGCCGGGCGGGCGGGCGCCTTCGCCGCCGCTGCCCAAAGGCTCGAGGAGGTCGGCCTCGGCGATCGTCTGGCCCACTATCCGGCCCAGCTCTCGGGCGGCGAGCAGCAGCGCGTCGCGCTGGCGCGGGCCGTGGCGGCGCAGCCGCGCTTGCTGTTGGCCGACGAGCCGACCGGCAACCTCGATGGCGAGACCGGGCGGCTGGTGATCGATCTGCTGTTCGGGCTCCAGGCCCACCACGCCATGACCCTCCTTCTCATCACCCACGACGGCGAGATCGCGCGGCGCTGCGATCGCATCGCGCGTATCAGTGACGGAAGGATGCGCGACGCGTAGTCCGAGGGCGTCGCCAACCGTTACGGCGGCGACTGACCCAGGCCCGATGCATCAGGCCCGGCTCGCCTTCCGCTTGGCGCGGCGCGAACTGCGCGGCGGCGTGGCGGGGTTTCGCATCTTCCTTGCTTGCCTGGTGTTGGGCGTCGCCGCGATCGCCGTCATCGGCACCATGTCGGCCTCGATCGAGGCCGGACTGCGCGCCGACGCGCGCAAGTTGTTGGGCGGCGACGTGGAGGTGCGGATGACGCACCGCCCGATCGACGCCGCGCAGCGCGCCCACCTGGAGGCCCGCGGCCGGCTGAGCGAGGTGGTGACCATGCGGGGCATGGCGCGGGCACCGAACGCTCGTCGGACACTTGTCGAGGTCAAGGCGGTTGACGGCGTCTATCCGTTGTTCGGCGCGCTCGCCCTGGCTGACGGTGAGTCCCAGGCCGATCGTCTCGAACAACGGGACGGCGTTTGGGGCGTGCTGATCGATCCCAGCCTGATGGGCCGGCTGGGAACCGGTCTCGGCGAACGGCTGCGGCTGGGCGAGATCGACTACGAGGTGCGCGGCGTCATCGCGCGCGAGCCTGACCACTCGTCCGGCATATTCGCGCTCGGGCCGCGTTTTATGGTCGCGCTCGCCAGTCTGACGGAGACCGGGCTGGTGCGCGAGGGCAGCCTGATTCGCTATCGTTACCGACTTGGGCTCCCCACGACCATCGGCCTGGATGCGTGGCGCCGCAGTCTCGACGAGCGCTTTCCCGACGCCGCCTGGAGTGTGCGCGACTTTCGCAATGGGACGCCGGGCTTGCGCAGGTTCGTCGAGCGGGTGACGCTGTTTCTGACCCTGGTCGGGCTGACGGCCCTGCTGGTCGGCGGGGTCGGCGTAGCCAACGCGGTCAAGAGCTACCTCGACGGCAAGACCGCAACTATCGCCACGCTCAAATGCCTCGGTGCACAGTCCGGGTTGATCTTTTGGACTTATTTCTGGCAGATTCTGGCGCTCGCGGCGGGCGCCATCGTGATCGGCCTGACCATCGGCGTCGCCGCGCCGCTCGCGTTGCTCTCTCTCATCGGCGACCAACTGCCGGTCGTCGCCCGTTCCGGCGTCTACCCTGGCCCCCTGGCGCTCGCCGCCGGCTTTGGCCTGGTGACGGCGATCGCCTTCGCGCTGTGGCCCCTGGCGCGGGCGCGCGAGGTGCCGGTGGCGGCGTTGTTCCGCGATGTCGTGGCAACCGCCCGCCGCTGGCCGCGCTGGCCGTTCATCATCGCGACGGCGGCGGCCCTCGCGATCTTGGCGGCGCTCGCGGTGGGGACGGCGAGCGATCGGGTGTTCGCCGCGTGGTTCGTCGCGGGCGCGATGGCGACGGTGGTCGTTTTTCGGGGCTCCGCCTGGGCACTGGCGGCGCTCGCCCGCGCCGTCGGCCGGCCGCGTGATCCAGGTGTCAGATTGGCGCTCGCCAATCTCTATCGTCCGGGTGCTCCGACGCCGGCCGTCGTCTTGTCGTTCGGGCTCGGCCTGACGGTGCTGGTCGCGGTCGTCGTGATCGAGGGCAATCTCGTGCGCCAGGTCAAGGAGCGCATCCCCGAACAAGCGCCCGCCTACTTTTTCATCGACATTCAATCCGATCAGCTCGCCGGCTTCGACGCCACGGTGCTGGCGGTGCCGGGCGTCAAGAGCCTTGAGCGCGTACCGTCGCTGCGCGGGCGCATCATCGCCATCAACGGCGCCAGCGCTGCCGAGGCACGCAAGACAGTGGCGGAGGGCGCGCGCTGGGCGCTGGCGAGCGATCGCGGACTGACCTACGCGGGGCCGCCCCCCCCGGGGGCCAAGATCGTCGCCGGCACGTGGTGGACGCCGGACTACGACGGTCCGCCGCTGATTTCGTTCGACGCACAACTGGCCAAGGGCATGGGGCTCGTCGTCGGCGACAGCCTCACGCTGAACGTCCTCGGCCGGGACATCAAGGCGCGGATCGGCAACCTGCGCGAGATCAACTGGACCAGCCTCGGCATCAACTTCACCATAGTGTTCGCGCCGGGAACGCTCGAAGCCGCCCCGCAAACCCACATCGCCACCGTCCACGCGACCAGCGCGGCCGAGGAGCCGTTGCTGCGTGCCGTCACCGACCGGTTCGCCAACATCTCGGCCATACGCATCCGCGACGCGATCGAGACCGTCGCGCGGATCCTGGCCAACATAGCCGGCGCGGTGCGCGCGACCGCCGCGATCACGCTCGTGGCCGGGGTCCTGGTACTCGCTGGCGCGGTCGCGGCCGGCCATCGCCGCCGGGTCCACGACGCCGTTATCCTCAAGGTGCTGGGTGCGCGGCGGAGCTATATCCTGCGCGCCTATCTGATCGAGCACGGGTTGCTTGGCGTGGCGACGGCGGCGCTCGCCGCGGTGATCGGATCGGCCGCCGCGTGGACGATCGTCGTCCTGGTCATGCGTGGCGAGTGGACGTTTCTGCCACTCACCACCACGCTCACCGCCGGCGGCGGCGTCGTGGTGACGACGGTATTCGGGTTTCTCGGCACGTGGCGGGCGCTCGGCCAGCAGGCGGCGCCGGTATTGCGGGCCGATTAGGTTCGGGTTGCTTGATTTACTGCGTTAAAGCGCCAATATACGGTAGAGAATTCGGGATATTCAGCGAGGAGCTAATCGATGGTCAAGGACACGAGATTTCGCCTTGGATCCTTGGGCGGACTGGCTCAAGGACGCGCACAGGTCGAGGGCGGCCAAGCCGCGCGGGCCGGAATCGACGAGGGCCTGCGGGCCTATATGCTGCGGGTCTACAACTATATGGCCTCGGGCGTGGCGCTCACGGGCATCGTCGCCTATGTGGTCGCCAACGTCGATGCGCTCAAGAACGTGATCTTTGGCACGCCACTGATGTGGGTCGTGATGTTCGCGCCGTTGATCGTGGTGTTCGCGATCAGCGCCCGCATCAACAAGATGAGCGCAGCCTCGGCCCAGACCTGGTTCTGGGCGTTCGCGGGGCTGATGGGGCTCTCGCTAGCCTCGGTCTTCATCCATTTCACCGGCGAGAGTGTCGCCCGTGTGTTCTTCATCACCGCCGCGACGTTCGGCGCGATGAGCATTTATGGCTACACCACCAAGCGCGACCTTTCGGGGCTCGGTTCGTTCCTGTTCATGGGCCTGATCGGGATCATCATCGCGATGGTCGTCAACATGTTCCTCGCCTCTTCGGCGCTGCAGTTCGCGATCTCGGTGATCGGGGTCTTGGTCTTCGTCGGCTTGACCGCCTACGACACCCAGAAGATCAAGAACGAGTACGTCGCAACCGACTCCGGCGAGCTGATGGCCAAGAAATCGATCATGGGCGCGCTCAGGCTCTATCTCGACTTCATCAACCTGTTCATGATGTTGCTTCACCTGATCGGCGTCGCGCGGGATTAGCCCGCCGACACGACGACCAACGAAACGCCCGGCTCACCGCCGGGCGTTTTCGTTAGTTCCGTTCGATCAGCCGCAGGTGGCGGTCGCCAAAGACACTGAGGACGCTGCCCAGGCTGCCGCCACAGCCGAGGATGTGGCGGCCCGTCGTGACCCGATAGCGCCCGCCGCCGCCGTTCGCGCTCTTGCTGATCCGGTAGGCCGCGTTATCGGCGGCGCGCGCGTAGATGGCGAAGGCGGTGCCATCCTCGTCGATCTCGATGGCGTAGTCGCGCCACTCGCCGGCAATCACCTTGCGGCTATACACCGACAGAATCTGCGCTAGCTCGTGGCGGCTGAAGAAGGTTGGGCGTCGCGTCGGTGGTCGGGGGCGTGGCGCCGTGGCGCGGCGCCGGTGGGGAACGAAGTCGACGACCTCCGTCATCAACGGCGGACTGTACCCGAGCCCCCAGCCCGGCCCAGGCCACCGCCCCCGCGCCGCAGGCTCGCCCATCGAAGCGTCAGCCACACCGTCATCACGTAAATAATATGACGACGGCGGGGCGACGGCAATGGGGCAACGCACAAACCGCGCGGTCAGCGCATCGCCGATTTCGCACGCAGCAACCGCGCGAACACCATGACGTGCGACACGACCAGCGCGGGGACGATGAACGTCGGAATGTACCAGGCCGCGCCCATGTTCTGTTGCGCGTTGACGACTAGGCCTCGAAGCACCGCGTGCAGAAGATCCACGCTGCCAACGACGTTGAAGAGCCACACCCGCGGCAACGCCACCCCCCAGCCACCCCGCAGGACGACCAGCGCCACGATGGCCAGCATGCCGGGCACGAGAAATACCAGGCCCAAATGCCGGAACGCGTGCGGAAGAATCAGGGCCGCCAGCGCCTGTTCGACGGGCTTTCCCGCGAGCCAGGGCGCCACGTACCACCTGGCGATCAAAGCGTAGACGATCAGGCTCAGCAGAAACTGCAGGCCGAAGATGGCCGCCTGGTCCATTGTCGGCGGCCGCGCTCAGCCGCGCTTGCGCGCCAGCGTCAGGCCATCACCGATCGGCACCATGGTGACGCTGACTCGTTCATCCTGGCCGACCTTCTCGTTTAGGGCGCGGATCGCTTGGGTGTCGGCGTCGTCCTTGGCCGGGTTGATGACGTTGCCAAACCACAACACGTTGTCGATCGCGATCAGGCCGCCCGGCCTGAGCAGGGTCAGACAGCCTTCGTAGTAGGCGTCGTAGCTCGCCTTGTCGGCGTCGACAAAGGCGAAGTCGAAGCAGCCGGCCTCGCCCGCCTCGATGAGCGCGGCGATGGTCTCGCCGGCCGGCGCGAGACGCAGGTCGATCTTGTCGGCGATCCCGGCCTCGGCCCAATAACGCCGCGCCACGGCGGTCCACTCCTCGTTGATGTCGCAGGCGATCAGACGGCCATCGGCGGGCATGGCCGAAGCCACCGCAAGCGCGCTGTAGCCGGTGTAGACCCCGATCTCGATGCAGCGCCGGGCGCCGATCAGCTCGACCAGCATGGCCATCAGAGCCGCCTGCTCGGGCGTGATCTGCATGATGCTGAGCGGCATGGCGCTGGTTTCCTCACGCAGGCGCGCCGCCACCTCCGATTCGCGCACGGCGACGGATTGCAGGTACGCCTGTAGCGGCTTGGTCAGATGCAACGGCTCGGCGGACATGCGGATATCTTTCTGCGAGGACGGGGCAAGTTGGCACGCCGCCCGCGCCATCACAAGCGATGCCCGAAACGTGATCAGCGCCTCATTTTCGCCGCGATTCGGTCACGACCGCGCCCCATTGCCGGACGACTATCCACGTTGGACCTTCAAGGGTCCGGCCGCTCGGAGCGGGCCTCCCCCCTAGCTACCTGTCCCGAGCGACCGGACCTCCCTCTTGCGATGAAAGCGCCATGATCCGAGGCGATCTCGATCTCCGCCGCGCCCGGCACGAACCCGGATATCTGAGGCGCGCCAAGGCATTTCTCGAACCCATCTCGGATGTCCAGCGGGCTCACGTGGCAGCTGACGCGCGCGCGGCGCCCGCCGACAGCACGGGCCAGCACCAGCCCGAACCTTCTCACTCCCCCGACGACGCCTGACCATCTCACGAGCCTGAGCGCCGGGCGCCACATGTCGGTCGTCGGACGGCGCGCGAGCTACTATGCTGGGCCGCCAATCGAGGCGGGCGACAGGAGAGAGCCGATGGCGCTAACGCTGTTTGAACTTGCCGGCGATCAGGGCCGACGTTTCAGCCCCTTCAGCTGGCGTACCCTCATGGCGCTGCGCCATAAAGGCCTGGACGCCGAGCGCGTCGCGGTCAAGTTCACCGACAAGGACGTGATCGCCTTCAGCGGCCAAGACCGCGTGCCGGTTCTTGGCGACGGCGGTACCACCGTCAGCGACTCGTGGGCGATCGTCGACTATCTTGAGCAAACCCACCCCCAGACGCCGAGCCTGTTTAGCGGCACTGTGGGGCGTGGTGGCGCCAAGTTCATCAATGCCTGGACCGACCTCCAGCTCCATCCGCGCATCTCTCGGCTGATCGTCCGCGACGTGTACGACAGCGTGCATCCCGACGACAAGGCCCATTTCAAGGAAACGCGCGAGGCCCGCTACGGGACCAGTTTCGACTCCCTGCACGAGACCCGGGATCAACACCTCGGCGCCATGCGCGAGGTCCTGGCGCCGGTGCGGGTTGCCGTCGAAGATCAGCCGTTCCTGTGCGGCGAGAGCGCTGCCTACGCCGACTACATCGTGTTCGGCGCGTTTCAATGGGCCCGTTGCACCAGCCCCTACGCGCTGCTCGAGGGCCATGATCCGGTCCATGCCTGGCGCGAGCGCATGCTGGATGTGTTCGACGGCTTCGCCCGCGCCGCCCCCGGCTACCCGGTCTAGTTACCCGGTCCCGAGACGGCGCGAAGCGCCGTTTCGAAGCATGGGACCGTCGCGGAAGCGCGCTATTTGTTGGGCGCGGAGAGCCGGCTCATCAGGCCGACGAGTTCGCCCTTGCCGTCGATCCAGGCGTCGGTGGCGCCGAGGTGCCGCTTGACATGCGCCGCCTCCATGTGGGCCTCGAAATCGGACTCATCGACATAGACCTCGTAGAGCAAGAAGCGGCGCGGATCGGTGTTGTCGGTGCTGACCTCGAAGGAGATGCAGCCGGCCTCTTTGGTCACGCAATTGTTGGCGTGTTTGCGCACGCGCTTGTTGAACTCGGCGAGATACTTCTTCTTGATCTTGAAGGTCGCGGCGACGACGAACGGCATGGCGATCCCCTTGGGTTGACGTGGACTAGAAGTCGACCTGATCGCCGCCTTTCAGCGCGAGCATCTTGCGCGCCTCGGTCGGCGTCGCGACCTCGAGTGAAAGCTCCTCGACGATGCGGCGAATCTTGGCGACCTGATCGCGGTTCGATTTGGCGAGCTGGCCCTTGCCGATATAGAGGCTGTCCTCGAGCCCGACACGCACATTGCCGCCCATGAGGGCCGCCGCGGTGACGAAGCGCATCTGATGGCGACCGGCGGCGAGCACCGACCACTGATAGTCACCGCCGAACAGCCGATCGGCGGTGCGGCGCATGTGCACCAGGTGATCGATCTCGGCCCCAATGCCGCCGAGGATGCCGAAGATGGTCTGCACGAACAGCGGCGGCTTGTAGAGGCCGCGATCGATGAAGTGGGCGAGGTTGTAGAGATGGCCAACGTCGTAGCACTCAAACTCGAAACGAGTGCCGCAGCCCTCGCCGAGTTCCTTCATGATGTACTCGATATCCTTGAAGGTATTGCGGAAGATAAAGTCGCGGGTGGCCTCAAGGAACTCGGGCTCCCAGTCGTGTTTCCACGTGTCGTAGCGGTCGACGATCGGGAACAGGCCGAAGTTCATCGAGCCCATGTTGAGCGAGGTCATCTCCGGCTTGGCCCGCAACGGCGCGGCGAGCCGTTCCTGAACCGTCATGCCAGAGCCGCCGCCGGTGGTAATGTTGATTACCGCATCGGTCTGCTGCTTGATGCGGGGTAGGAATTGCATGAAGACATCCGGGTCCGGCGTCGGGCGCCCGTCGATCGGATCGCGGGCGTGGAGATGGATGATCGAGGCGCCCGCCTCCCACGCCGCCACTGATTCGGCCGCGATCTCATCGGGCGTAATCGGTATGTGCGGCGACATCGTCGGTACGTGGACCGAGCCCGTAACCGCGCAGGTGATGATGACTTTGTCGGCATCGGCCATCGTTGAAACACTCCCCGATCCGCATCCGTGGCATGGATTTCTTCGCCCGCTAATACAGCATGTTTCGCCGGAGCGTGCCAGTACGGGCCTGGTTGCGGTGAGGCTGGCCCGACCCAGGAGGACCGGATGCGCTGGGCACTGATCGCGGCCAGCCTATTGTGGCCGGTGCTAGCGTTCGCGGAGCCAAGCGGCGAGGCGATGCTGGTCGACGCCGAGACTATCGAGGTCGATGGGACGCGTTTTCGGCTGCACGGCATCGATGCGCCGGAGCCTGATCAGACCTGCCGCAAGGGCGCGGCGGTTGTCCCGTGCGGGCGCATCGCGGCGACGGCGCTGATGGACCTCGTGGCTGGGGCCAGCGTGCGCTGCGTGCCGATCGCCAATGCGAACGAGCCCAAGACCGCCGAGCCGGCGGCCGCGACCTGCCGGGCCGACGGCTACGACCTCTCGGAAGGCATGGTCTATACCGGCTGGGCCCTCGCCGACCGGGCGGTGAGTCGTCGCTACGTCGAGTTCGAGAACGGCGCGGCCGCCGCCGGGCGCAGGCTGTGGCGGACCGAGTTCGTGATGCCGTGGGCGTGGCACGCCGGCGAGCGCCTGCCCGATCCCGAGTAGCCTAGCCGCGATAGTCGGTGGCGAGATGGGCCAGGCAATCGCCGCGTTCGCAGCGCCCAAAGTGGCGCTTGCAAATCAGCATGCCGTCGTGGCGGAAGGGCACCTCGACCGGCGCTCGCGCCGGGTCGTCGTTAAAATGAAGCGCCCCGGCGATCTGGCCGTCCTTCACCTCCTCGCCCAATACACAGTAGGGCTCGAACAGGCCGGCATCGGGCGCGTAGACGTAGTAGTCGCGCCCGGCCAGCTCGGTCAGCCGAATCTGGGGCGCGGCGGGCACGGCGAACTTCTCCGTGTTGGTCAGGACGCCAAAATGGGTGAGCGCGCGGATCACGCCCTCATCGCAAATCTTGACGCCCGCCGGGTTGACCGAGCCGGTGCCGCCGAGCTCGCTGCCGAGATAGATCAGCTTGTGCTTGTGGGCGGAACCGGTGGCCAGGCGGGGATCGTCGAAGAACGACCAGATCATGCTGATCGGCGAGCCGAACGCCTTTAGCGCCGCGAGTGCGCGGGCATCGAGATCGGCGTCGCCCGAGACGTGAATCGAGGCGAACGGCACGTAGTCGAGCGAGGCGCCGCCCGAATGAAGATCGAGCCAAACATCGGCGAGCGCCAACAAAACCGTGTCGATGTAGTGGGCGATCTGGGCCGTTGGGCCGGCGTCCGGGTCGCCAGGGAACGAGCGGTTGAGGTTGCCGTCATCGAGCGGCGAGACCCGCAGGCCGGCCTGAGCGGCCGGGAAATTCGCCATCGGCAGGAAGATGACCCGGCCGGCGATATCGTCGGGATCGAGACGACGGATGAGCTTGGTCAGCGTAACCTGGCCCTCGTACTCGTCACCGTGATTGCCGGACATCATGAATACCGTCGGACCGGCCCCGTTCTTGACCACGGCGACCGGCATGGCGAGGGTGCCATAGGCCGAGCGCGTGACCGAATAGGGCAGGTGTAGATACCCGACCTGCTTGCCCTCGGCCGCGAAATCGACCTCCGTCCAGATTCGTGATTCTGCCATACCAACCTCTCCGCCCCGCGTGCGCGGCAGAGGTTAGCAGCCGGCGCGGGCCCAGCCCAGGCTTGGTTGCGGCGCCCGCCTCAAGGTGCGCCCTCAGGTGCGCCAGAAGGGCTTGCTCGCATCGCGCAGTGCATCAGCCCGGCTCAGCCCGATGTCGCCGCAACAGGCGCTCGTCGAGACCCTGGAGCTGGCGGCGCCCGGCATGGCGGCGCTACCACAGATAGAAGCGATCGAAGGCGCGGGCGATCGCCAGGGAGACGCGTCCGAGGAAACCACCTGGCGCGGCGCCCAAGAACTGGCCATGACCTGCCGCAGGAACCGGACCCGAGGACGCGCAGATATACGTGGGCGGGGTACGCGAGGCCTTCGACCTGATCGACGCGGCGACCACGCCGCTACAGGCCGGCGATTCACGTGGGATGCTCACAGCCTCGGTCCTGCCCCCGTTCGCCGCCAAATGGCTGGTGCCCCGGTTGGGCCGCTTCCGCGCGGCGCACCCCCGGCATCGACGTCCGTCTCGCGCCCTCCATCGAGCTCGTCGATTTTGCCAGGGACGACGCCGACATCGGCATCCGCGCCGGGGCCGGCCGTTATCCGGGCCTGCGTACGGTGCGGCTGTTGGCCGAGGACATGATTCCCGGTCTGCGCACCCACGCTCATCGAGGGCCAGCCGCCGCTCCGCACCCCAGCCGACCTGCGCCGCCACACCCTGCTGCACGACGATAGCTACGCGGCCTGGGGCCTATGGCTGCGGGCGGCCGGGACGAACGCGGTGGAGGCCGAGCGGGGCACGATCTTTCTCGATGCCAGCATGACCCTGCTCTCCGCCGCCGGACAGGACGTAGCGCTCGCGCGCGGCGAGCCCGCGGCCGGCGATCTCGCCGAGGGCGGGCTGGTGCGCCTATTCGCGCTCAGCCTGCCGGCCGGGTTCGCCTACTACGTCGTCTGCCCCGAGGCCTATGCCGAGCGGCCAGAGATCAGGGCATTTCGCGAGTGGCTGCTGGCCGAGGCGGGCGCGCCAACAAAAGGCGAGTGAGGGCGAAACCCGTGGCCAGCCATCGCGTTGTGGCGTAGCTTTGGCCTGGGGATAACGGATGCGCGTCGAACTCAACTACGGCACCGGCAAGCTTCCGGTCGAGCTCGCCGATAGCTGGCGGGTAAGCGTGATCGCCAAGCGACCGATGCCGCTTCTGGCCGATCCAGCGGCGGCGCTCGAGGCGGCGCTGGCGGCGCCCCATCAAGCACCGCCGCTGCGGCAGGCGGCGCGCGGGGCGACGAGCGCCTGCATCCTCATTTGCGACATCACCCGCCCGGTGCCCAACGGCCTGATCCTGCCGCCTCTGGTGCGCGCCTTGCTCGATGCCGGCTTGGCAGCGGAGCGCATCAAGGTGTTGGTGGCGACTGGCCTGCACCGGCCCAATGAGGGACCGGAGCTGGCCGAGGTGGTCGGCGATCCGTGGGTCCTCGATACCGTCGAGGTGGCCAACCACTTCGCCCGCGACGATGCCGCCCACGTCGATGTCGGCACGACCTCGCGCGGCACCGTCGTCAGGCTCGACCGCCGTTTCACCGACGCTGACATCCGCATCGCGACGGGGCTGGTCGAGCCGCACTTCATGGCCGGCTATTCCGGCGGGCGTAAGGTGATAGCTCCGGGCATTGCCCACCGCGACACCATCACGACGTTCCACAGCGCCCGTTTCATGGAAGACCCATGCGCCGCCAACTGCGTGCTCGACGGCAACCCCCTGCACCAAGACCAGCTCGAGATCATGGCCATGATCGGCGGCGCCCTCGCCCTCAACACGGTGATCGACGAGCAGCGCCGGCTCGCGTTCGTGAACTTCGGCGAGGTCGTGGAGAGCCACCTTCGGGCGGTCGAGTTCACCCGGGCGTATGCCGAGGTGGCGGTGCCGGAGCGCTTCCAAACCGTGGTCACGAGCGCGGCTGGCTATCCCCTCGACAAGACCTACTACCAGACCGTCAAGGGCATGGTCGGGCCGCTCGACATTCTCAGCCCAGGCGGCGATCTCATCGTCGCCTCGGCCTGCTCGGAAGGCATTGGATCAGCGGACTACGTGGCGGCGCAGCGCCGGCTTCTGGCGCGCGGGCCCGAGGGCTTCTTCGCCGACATCAAGGACAAATCCCACGCCGACATCGACGAATGGCAGACCGAGATGCAGCTCAAGCCAATGCGGCAAGGCACGGTCTATCTTTACAGCGATGGCCTGACCGGCTCCGACCGCGACCTGACCGGTGTGCGCATGGTCGATGCGCTTGACGAGGTGATCGCTGCGAGCGTCGCTCGCGGTGGCGACAACCGGGTCGCGGTGGTGCCGGAGGGACCCTACGTGGTCCCACGCTATCAACCGGCGACCTGAACGCCGATCCGCGCGCGCCATGCACATCCATCTCGACCCGCTTGGCGGGATCGCTGGCGACATGTTCGTCGCGGCGATTCTCGATGCCTGGCCCGAGTTGGCCGCGGGCCTTGGCGAAGCCGTCACCGCCGCCGGCCTGCCCGAGGGCTGGACGGCGGCGGCGGTCGCCCATAGTGACGGAACCCTTGCGGGCACACGCTTCGAGGTGCGGGGCCCGGCGCGGTCACGGCCGAGCGGAGCGTTCGCCGCGATTCGCGAGCGACTGCGACACTCATCGCTGACGCCGACGGTCGCCGCCCGCGCCATCGCCATCTTCGGTCTGCTCGCGGCGGCCGAAGGCGTGGTTCACGGCGTCGCCGCCGACGATGTTCATTTCCATGAAATCGCCGATTGGGATTCGCTTGCCGATATCGCCGCCGCCGCCTGGCTGATCGAGGCACTGGCGAGCCAACACCCGCGCCTCAGTTGGTCGGTCGCCGCGCTGCCGATCGGATCGGGCCGCGTCCAAACAGCGCACGGGCCGATGCCGGTGCCGGCCCCCGCCACCGCCAAACTGATCGAGGGCCGCGCGATAATCGACGACGGTATCGGCGGCGAGCGCGTGACGCCAACCGGCGCTGCTATCCTGCGCCACCTCGGCCCGACTTCATCGCCGGGCAGCGCCGGGCTGAAGGTCACGCGAAGCGGCCATGGGTTTGGCCAGCGAACCCTCCCCGGCATCAGCAACGTGCTGCGCGTTCTGGCCTTCGAGTCGGTCGAGGCGGGCTGGACCGACGAGCAAATCGCCGTCATCGCCTTCGAGGTCGACGACCAGACGCCTGAGGACCTGGCGGTCGGGATCGAGGCGATTCGTGGCGCCGTGGGCGTCCTCGATGTGACCCAAATGCCGGTCCACGGCAAAAAGGGCAGGATCGCCGCAAGCGTGCGCGTCCTGTGCCGGCGCGAGAGTCTCGATCAGGCGATCGAACGCTGTTTTCGCGAGACGACGACGATCGGCCTGCGCTGGTCATGGGTCCAGCGGGCGGTGCTGGCGCGCCAGACCGTGCGCGATCCCCAGGCCGTGCGCGATCCAAAGAGCGCGGTGAGCGTCAAGGTCGCGCGGCGGCCACACGGCCCAACGGCCAAAGCCGAGATCGACGACGTGAGTGAAGCGGGCGCGGGCCGCCCCGAACGCCAGCGCCGCCGACGCATCGCCGAAGCCACGGCGCTCAAGCCCAAACACGGAGCACCGCGCGAGCGCTAGAGCACGATCCACTTAGTTTGAAGCGTATCCAGAGTTGGCGATGTAGTTTTGGCATTCCTGTGGGCTGAAACGGTCGAGCAATTGACCGATGCGCTGCCAGGTTGCCTCGATGGTTCGCTCATCAGCCTTGCGTAGCAAGGTTTTGAGCTTGGCAAAGACCTGTTCGATGGGGTTGAGGTCTGGCGAGTAGGGTGGCAGGAACAGGAGCTTGGCGTCGGCGGCGCGAATGGCACGGCGCACCCGGAAGCCCTTGTGAGAGCCAAGGTTGTCCATGATGACGATGTCGCCAGGGCGGAGCGTCGGCACCAGGAACTGCTCGACATAGGCGAGAAAGCTGGGACCGTTGATCGGCCCATCGAGGACGCAGAGCGCGTCGATGCGGTCGTGACGTAGGGCGGCCAGGAAGGGTCAAGGTGTGCCAACGGCCGTGCGGCACCTTGGCGATGAGCCGCTCCCCCTTCCGGCAGCGGCCGTGGCGGCGTGTCATATTGGTCTTGGCCCAGGTCTCGTCGATAAAGACCAGACGCGAGGGGTCGAGCCGGCCTGATACTTCTTCCAGCGCGCATGCCGCTCGCCAATCAACGATCGCGCCATCCGGCTGCCCATCGGCTCCGCCGCCACCTCGCGAACCGGGTGCCCAGCCTCAACCCGACCAATCACGCGAGATCGAAGATCCTCCGAGTACGGTCATCCCATGCATGCTGGCCTCCATCTCTAGCCAGCATCTTGAATCACAAACCAACCGCTTAGGGAATCCCTTCGATTCAAAACCGAATCATGCTCTAGATCAGGCGCTGTCGCTCGCAGCCCCCCTCCCCAGCGCGGGAGGGGTCGGGAGAAGGGGGGGGAGAATGTTCAGACGTGTATCGAACAGCGTGCGTCCGTGGCCGGGTGCCCGCCTGCTACTCGGCGGCTTTAGTCTTCTTCGCCGCGCGCTCGGCCTTATGCTTGTCGGTCATTTCCTTGACCGCTTGCTGGCCGGCGCCGGTGAACTTGTCATGGTTTTCGGCCACCCAGTTGTAGCTCGCCCAGCGCAGCGCGGTGCTGCCCTGGAAATGCGGGAAGACGTACCGAGTGATGAGTTCGTAGCTGCGCTTGGTCTCGGTCCAGTCGGCCCAGTTGTGCGACCACAACATCTGCGTCCCGTATCCGCCGGACTTCTCCCACAACTTCTCCATGCGGGCGATCGCATCGTCAGGCGTCCCAATCACCGCGATCTCGGTCTCGATCATCCACTGGATCCGCTCGTCGAGGTCCTTCGGCCCATCCGGTGGGATCACTGGAAAGGTCGCCGCCTCGTCGAAATAATCGAGGAAGGTGCCGATCCCAAAGCGGACGTCCTCGATCGCCTTCTCCCGGGTCTCGGCGACATGCATCATCTGCAACAGCCGCCAGCCCTCGCGCTCTATCTTGTGGCCGTGCTCGGCGCCGACCTGTTGACAGATATCCCAATGATCGGCGAGCCGGTCGAAGCCGGCCTGGGCGCCGGCGGCGAGCGATAGCATGTTGATCCCAAACATGCCGGCCGCGCGCGGGCCGGATGGCGAGATCGCGCAGGCCACCGCCATCTCCATGCGCGGGCGGGTGTAGGGCGCGAGCTGTAGCCGGCCGCCGTTAATCTCGAACCAATCGGTCTTCTCGGTCACCGTCTCGCCGGCCAGCAGCCGGAGGATGACGGACATCGACTGCTCCATGCGTGGCCGCTGTTCGGACGCCGACATGCCCATCATCACCGCGTCCGGCACCAGCGCGCCCGGGCCGATCCCGAACATCGCGCGCCCGCGCGTGAGGTGGTCGAGCATCATCATCCTGTCGGCGACCATCAACGGGTGATGATAGGGCAGCGATACGACACCGGTGCCGAGGCGCATGTGCTTGGTGCGTTCGGCGGCGGCGGCGATGAATATCTCCGGCGAGGCGATGATCTCCATCCCGGCCGAGTGATGTTCACCGATCCACGCCTCGTGCCAGCCGAGCTTGTCGAGATACTCGAGCAGCTCCAGGTCGCGCTGGAGCATCAACGTCGGGTTCTCGCTCATAGCGTGGAACGGCGCGTGGAAAACGCCAAAGCGCAGGTTTCGCTCGGTCATCGCCGTTTTCTCCAAGTCTCTTGCGTTGTTCGTTGGGCGACATTCTATGCGGAATCATCCGCCGGTTGGCAAATTTGCGCCGTCAAGGGCCTCCCCAGGCGGCAGCCCTCGTTGTGTGCGACCACCTCGCATTCGCAAATGGGGCGGGGGCCGAGACCCTGTTCCCCGTCGACGACACCGACCACGTCCCGGTCAACTCGACCAACAACGAGTTCACCTACACCTGGAGCTGGAACTACGCCTCGGCGACCGGCAATGCCAACGACATCCTCGTCGACAACTCCATCAGCGGCCAGCCGGAGTACAGAGGCGTTGGCCTCCTTCTCATCAGCCGCGGACCGGGCAACTTCCTCTGCTCGGGCACGCTCTTGGGCGATCGCCGCAGCGTGATCACCGCCGCCCACTGCGTGGCCGACAGCGCCGGGGTATTTGATACCAACAGCACCATCGTTACCTTCCAAGGGCCGAGCGGCACCGAGACCCTCAGCGTCACGGACTTTAATGTGCATCCCGACTGGGACGGCTACTTTATTCGCGGCAACGACCTGGCTGTGCTGACTTTAGAGGGCGAGCCGACCAACCAGATCGCCGACTACGACATCGTCACCGGCAGCAACGAGATCGACTTCGCGAGCGTCGAGAGGGCCGGCTTCGGCCGCTCCGGCACCGGCACCGGCACCGCCAGCGATTTCGTGGGCGTTGGGGTCAAGCGCGCGGGCGCCAACGAGTTATGATGCCGTCGCTGATACCATGCTGCAGGCGTCCAGCCTGACCGCAGGCACCGACTTCGTCGCCGGCTCGGTGTACGGTACGACTTCGACAACGGCACAACCGACAATGACGCGTTCGATTTCTTCCTCGATCTGACTGATACCGGCCTCGGCGCCAACCTGATTGAGGTCATGTCGGCGCCCGGCGATTCGGGTGGCCCGACGGGGCCGCCGCCTTTCGTTTGACGGCGGCCCGAAGTTGCAGCCCTTTCAGGGGCCGGTCGCCTGGGCCCGGCTTAGACGCGGCATCACCTCGTTGGCGATCAACGCGAGCGAGCGCTTGTGCAGTTCCTTGTCGGGAAAGTCCAAGGCCGAGGCGATGAAGGTGCCGAACGGGCCGACCGTCTGACGGAATGCCGCCAGCTTTTCGGACACCGTCTCAGGTCCGCCGTAGATGAGATTGTCGCGCATGTAGTCGTCGCGCGAATAATCGTCGGCGGCCGGGGTGCCGACCAGCTTCGGTGGCAGTATGTAGTGCTTGCCGCCGCCCGAGCAGACCATGTCGTAGATGTACTCGAAGTAGTATGCCGCGTTGCACTTGTTCTGCGGATCGGCGAGCGCGGCTTCAGCCTCGGCGTCGCTCTCGGCCACGAATACGTTGCGCGAGACCCGCCACACGTCGGGATCGTACGCGCGCCCCGCCGCCTCGCACCCTTCCTTGTACATGGTCAAGTGCGAGGCCACCGCCTCGACCGGGATGAGCTGCGAGGAGATCGGGATATAGCCGCGCGTTCCCGCGAACTTCATCGACGGCGAGTTCATGCCCATCGCCGGAATCATGATGGGCGGGTGCGGTTTTTGATAGGGCCGCAATAGCTGTCCGACGCCGTGGCGCGGCAGCATATTGTCGGTCAGCTTGACGTGCCAATACTTGCCTTCGATGTCGTAGGGCGGGTCTTGCGTCCACAACCGCAAGATGATGTCCAGCGCTTCGGGGACCATTGCGGCCGGCTCGCTCGCACCGAAAAGCTCCCAATCGGCCGGAATTCCGCCTGAGGCAGCGCCGAACATCAGCCGCCCTTCGGACAGGTGATCGAGGATCGCGATGTGCGAGGCGACCTGAGCGGGGTGCCATACCGGCAACGGAATCACGCCGGTGCCGAGCTTCATGCGCTCGGTGCGGGCGATCAGATTGGCGAGGAAGATCATGGCCGACGGCATCGGCTCGCCAACCACCGCGTAGTGCTCGCCGCACCAATACTCGTCGTAGCCCAACTCATCGATATGGACCGCGATGTCGAGGTCGTCCATGAACAACTGGTGGACATCGCGCGCCGGGTCGTGCACCGGCTGCATGAATAGGCCGAGCTTCATATCCTACCCTCCGGGTGCCCTCAGGTCAGACCGCGCGCCCGCGCCACCTCGTCGATCGAACGTGGGTTGGGGTGCCGATGCCAGAAACAGCCATGTACAAACATACCCTTTTTCCGCGCGAGAATACCAAATCCGGTGTGCCAGGCAGATCACGGCGGTGCAGGCAGTATCGGTACCCCATCCCGTGGACGAGGCGACGGACCGCCATTTCTGGCGTGGTGTCCTTGCCCCAGACACTCGACATGCGCTCACTTCGTTGCTCGCGAGTAAAGCGTGTCCCCCATGGCACCGAGTCTACCCTGACTCGGCCGCGAAGCGCTCGCGCTTGGGGCGTGGGTGCCGTAAAACAGGCGAGTTCGCAAGTTCGGCCCCGGCCAGCGTCGGGGCGTTTAGGGAGTCACGTCATGGCTGATCGGGATACGGCGCGCGACGGGGTTCGGTTGGCAATCTTGAGCAACCGGTTCGAATCGGTGGCGCGCAAGATGGCCAATACCTTAATGCGCACCGGGCGCTCGGGCGTTCTCAATACCGCGCGCGATTTCTCGTGTTGCATCATCACCCGCGACGATGAGCTGCTGGCCACTGCCGAGAGCCTGCCGATCCACGTGCTGGCGGGGCCCGACCTAATGGCCAAGTCAATGAAGCAATTCCACCCCGAGCTCAAGCGCGGTGACGCCTTCCTCCACAACTCGCCCTATCACGGCTGCTCACACCCGGCCGACCACACCATCCTCGTGCCCGTGATCGACGACGATGGAGTGCACCACTTCACGGTGTTGGCCAAGGCGCACCAAGCCGATATCGGAAACTCGGTCCCCACCACCTACGTCGGCCACGCCCGCGATGTCTACGAGGAAGGCGCGCTGATCTTCCCGGCGGTGCGGATTCAGAAGGACTATCGGAACATCGAGGACATCATCCGCATGTGCCGGATGCGCATCCGGGTCCCTGACCAATGGTGGGGCGACTATCTGGCGATGATGGGCGCAGCGCGGATCGGAGAACGCGAGATTCTGGCGCTGGCGAAGGAGGTCGGCTGGGCGGCGCTGCACGACTATACCGGCGATTGGTTTGCTTACTCCGAACAGCGCATGATCGAGGCGGTGAAGGTCTTGCCCTCGGGCCGGGCGCGCAAAACGAGCACCCACGATCCCTTTCCCGGCACCCCGCCGGAGGGCATTCCGATCACCATCAAGATCGAGATCAAGAGCGAGGAAGGGATGATCGAGGTCGACTTGCGCGACAACCCCGACAACCACCCGTGCGGGCTCAACCTCTCGGAGGCATGCGCGCGGACCGCCGCCATGATCGGCGTATTCAACTCAATTGACCACCGGGTGCCGAAGAACGCGGGGTCTTTCCGCCGCATCAAACTGCACCTGCGCGAAGGCTGCGTCGTCGGCATCCCCAAGCATCCAACCAGTTGCTCGGTAGCGACCACCAACGTCGCCGACCGCGTCTCCAACCCGATTCAGTGTGCCATCGCCGAGATCGCCGAGGGCCAGGGCATGGCTGAGTGCGGCGCGATCATTCCGCCCTCGATGGGCGTGATCTCGGGCATCGACCCGCGCACGAAAGAAGCATTCGTCAACCAAATTTTCGTCGCCATCACCGGCGGCGCGGGATCGCCGACCCAAGATGCATGGCTGACCATCTGCCACGTCGGCAACGCAGGGCTGTGCATGATCGACAACGTCGAGATCGACGAGCTGCATTTCCCGATGAAGATCCACTCGCGGCGCATGATCCCCGATACCGAGGGTGCCGGCACCTATCGCGGCGCCTCCAGCGTCTTCGCCGAGTACGGCCCCACCGACGACTGCGTGATGGAGGTCGGCTACGTGAGCGATGGGCACATTAACTTCGCCAAGGGCGTGCGCGGCGGCGGACCGGGCGGCCGCGCCGAGCAGCACCGCCGCCGGCGCAATGGCGCGAGCGAGCCGCTGCCGGCCTGCGCGCAAATCTTCCTCGAGGCCGGCGAGAGCGTCATCTCGCACACCGGCGGCGGCGGCGGCTACGGACGGCCGACCCGGCGCGAGGTCGAGCGGGTGCGCCACGACGTCGAGGAGGGCTGGATCACGACGGCGCGGGCCGCCGACGTATACGGCGTCGTCCTCGACGAGAGCGGTACAGTCGACGCCGCGGCGACCGACGCGCGCCGGGCCACGATCGAGGCCGGCGCCTAGGCCGTGCCGAATCGCCGAGCGGGCCAGAGGCACGGCGGGGCACGACGGGGCGCGGCGGGCATGGCCGGACGGGGCACGGCGGCACGACCACGCGACCTCGCGGCCGCCATGCGCGAGGCCAACGCGCTGCGCCGAGAAGGCAAGCTCGCCGCCGCACGCAAGGGCTATCGCCGGGTCCTCGCCATCGATTGGCGCCAGCCCGAGGCCCTGAACAACGGCGGCATCGTCGCCTTCCAACTCGGTAGAGCCGATGAGGCGCTCCAACTGCTGGAGGCCGCGGTCGCGCTTCAGCCGGCAGAGGCGGAAGCGCACAACAACCTGGCGCTGGTCCTCCACGCCGTCGGGCGCGCCGCCGAAGCCGCCGCCGGCTGTCGCCGCGCGCTGACGCTGAATCCTCGGCTCGCCGATGCCCACTTCAATCTCGGCAATGCGCTTCTCGACCTCGACCAGCCGGCCGCGGCCGCCGCGGCGTACGAGCAAGCAGCCAGCCTGAGGCCCGAGATCGCGAGTGTGCATTTCCAGCTTGGGCTGGCGCGCCATGCCCACGGCGACGTTGACGGCGCGATCGCGGCGCTTGAGCGGGCGGCGGAACTCGACGCCACGGGCGGCCGGGCGCTCTACGGCCTTGGCAATGCCTTACAGGCCGCCGAGCGACTCGATGACGCCGTGGACGCCTATGAAAGAGCACTCGCCAGCGAGCCGGAGTTGGCGGAACAGGTATTCGGCGTGGGCAAGCCGCGCCATGTCCATGCCTTGCTGCGCAGGGGCGACGCGGCCGGCGCGCTCGCCGCCTGCGAGAGCTTTCTCGAGGGCCACCCCGGCGATAGCTGCGCGCTCGCCCACGCGGCCGTGGCGTACAGCGAACTCGGCGATTCAAAAGGCCTGGCCCACCTCCACGACTTCGATCGGCTGGTCCGTCCCCATCGCCCCCGCGCGCCCAAGCCCCACCGCGATATCCACGCTTACAACCGGGAGCTGCAGGCGCACATCCGCGCGCACCCATCGCTGATCGTGGCGCCGGCGAGCTTCTCGGTCGAGGGCGGCCAGACCACCGGCGAACTCCTGGTCAAACCGCTGGGGCCGATGAACGCCTTCCAGAAGATCGTCCGCGAGGCCGTCGAAGACTATATCGCCGCCTTGCCAAACGATCCGAGCCACCCGTTCGTGGCCCGCGCGCCCAAGCGCTGGCGGGCGACGGTGTGGGCGATCATCATCGGGCCCGGCGGCCATCAGGTGCCGCACATCCACCCCTCGGGTTGGCTCAGCGCCGTCTACTACCTGCGGGTACCGTCAACCATGTCGCCACCGGGCGGCGAGGACCACGGCTGGATCGAGTTCGGCCGGCCCTATCGCGAGGTACCGTTCGCGGTCGCGCCGCGGACCCGGCGCTTCCAGCCCGAGGAGGGGCTGATGCTGATGTTCCCCTCCTACATGTTCCACGGCACCATCCCCTACCCTGGGAGCGAGGACCGGATCTCGATCTCGTTCGACATCCTACCGCTGGCGTAGGCGGCGGTTGCCTAACTTGTGCGGTCGAGGCGGGCGAACAAGAGCCAGAAGAAGCCGCCCATCAGCGGCAGCGTGACGGCGAGGATGACGGTCGCCAGCGAGAAGATGATCGGGACTTGGGACTGGTGCGACGCGGCCATGGTCCAGTTGTAGATCGGCATCGTCGTCTCCGAGCCACGCACGAAGATCGAGCGCAGCAGCTCGTTGAACGACAAGAGAAAGCCGAACAAACCGGCGCCGATGATGCCCGGCCTGAGGATCGGGAACTCGATGTCCCAGAACTGGCGCCACCTCGAGGCGCCGAGGTCCGCGGCCGCTTCGAGCAGGCGAATATCGAAGCGGGTCACGACCACCAGAACCAGCAGCAGCGCGAACGGCAGCGCCCAGACGATGTGGCCGATGAAGATTGACCACATTCCGAGGCGCAGGTCCATATACTCGCGCAAGAAGATGAAGAGCGCCGCCCCCATCGTCAGGGCGGGCACGAACAGCGGTGTGAGCGCCAGCAGCAGCACGCCGCCCGGCCGGTGCATACGCGGAACTGCGCGCCCGACCGCCGTCGCCACCATCATGCAGACCAAGCCGACGATCAAACCGAGAATGACACTTTCGGCGAGGGGCATGCGCCACGCCTCGTCACCGGCCAGGCTCACATAATTGTCGAGGGTCAGCGGATAGGGCATGCCCGAAAGCGGGCGCGCGCTAAACGACATGAGGGCGAGCCAGACCAGCGGGATGTAGGTGAGGATAATGAGCGAGAGCCCGAGCCATTTGGCGAGCTGAACCCACCCCCCCGACGATACGACTCGGCGCCAGAACAGGTTGGATTTGCGACCCATCTGCTCGTTAATCGTCGCCGAGATGTTGGGCAGCGTCTCGTCGGTCATCGCTTCATCGTCCGGAATATCTCACCGAGCGGGCCGCGTCGTCGCGAGGATATCACCAGCAACACCAGCAACACCGCGAGCAGAATCATCACCAACGTCGAGAGCGCGGCGGCGGTTGGATATTTGAGATTGCGCAGCGCCGCCTCGATCGAATCGCCCAGCAGATTCACGAACCCGCCACCCAACATGCCGGGCTCCACGAACGCGGCCATCAGCGGCACCATGGTGAAGACGATGCCGGCGACGATGCCCGGCAACGCCAGCGGCAAGATGACGTGCAGTAGTGTCTGGCCGGGACTCGCCCCCAGGTCGCGGCTGGCCTCGATGTACTCATCGTCGATAAGCGTAAGCACAAGGAAGATCGGGAACACCATGGTCGGAAAATAGGGCGCGAGCATCCCGAAGTGGACCGCGAACTCCGAGAACAGCATCCACTCCATCGGCTGGGTAATAACGCCGAGGTCCATCAGCACGGTGTTGATGATGCCGTTGGTGCCGAGGATCGGGCGCCACACGATGATCCGCGACGAGACATCGAGGAAGAACGGGATGGTCAGCAACGTGATCAGCGACGCCTTGACGCCCTTGGATTGGCAGCCCTTGGCAAGCCACAACGCGAACGGGAAGGCGATGAGAAGTTGAATGACCGTGAGTGTGGCGGTGATGCGCAGCGTCCGGACCACGGCCACCCAGCGGCCCGATTCGATGATCGTCGACCAGGTCTTGAACGAGGGATCCTCGTAGTAGACCTGATAGTCCTTCATATCGAGAAAGCTGAAATACACCATGATCAGAAGCGGCACTATCACGATGCAGAACCACACGATGACGAACGCCGGCACCGCCCAGCCAGCGGACATCATGTTGGTGTACCACCCCTTCAGACCGCGGGGTCCAGCAATCACGTCGACACTGCTCATGGGGCAAAAGCGCTCGCCCCGGGCACCGCGACGCAGAGCGCGCGGCGCACCGGGGCGAGCTTAAGCCTGATTACGTCAGCAATCCGAACTCAGGCGTTGAGGAAGCGCTGCCACTCCTCTTCCATCTCGGACGCATGAATAGCTGCCGGTTTCCCAAAGAACGGCTTCTCGAACTTCTTGTTAACCTTCTTCTCGGTCCACGCGAGGTTCGCGATTTTGCTCTCATCCCAGCCGTTGGCCGTGGCATACTCAATGCCGAGGTCCATATTAGGACCAGCATAGCCACGCTGCTCAGCCTGATATGCGCGGTATTCACCGCTCATATAGTAGTTAAGCATCTTGTAGATATTGTCGAGGTTATCGCCACGCTCCACCGCCTTAGTGTGGCAATAGGCTCCGTGACCCCACTTGTAGTACCCCTCTACCGTAAACGCATATTTCACAAGCTCTGCGCCGAGTTCAAGGTTGGCATTCTTAGTCGCGGGCTCCCAGCAGTTGATAATGTCAACTTCACGGTTCGCCAACAACTGCACCTGTTCCTCGAACGCCGTATGAAGTGTGCGGAATTGTCCCGCCTTCTTACGCTCGATCGCGAAATCAACAACCTGCCGCATCTCGGGACCGGTCACATCGGTCGCATCCTCAATCTCCACACGACCGTGATACTTTAGGTAGTGGGCCATCTCACTGCCCGAAAGCAACCAACTCTGATCAGTCGAGCAACGACCGCGAGTGACCTCGCTCTCATACAGCATCTCGAAAGAAATCTCGTCCATGCCATCAGCGCTAGCGCCAATCTTGTCGGGGAAATAGCCGAAGCTATCGCCATTACCGATGACCGGGACCCCGTACTGCACCCCATCTCTATCCTTCAGAAGGTCCGTACGCTTCCAAGCGTCTGAAGTACGATCCCAAAGGGTAAGCTCAGGATGATCCTCCTGTAGCACGGCGTAATAGCCTTGAGGCCCCAGGATATCCTCTGTCCCGCCGTCAAAGATAAATATGTCGTGAGTCTCGCCAAGATCATTGGAGATCACATCACGCATGTAAGTACCGATGTCGGCGTTAGTGCCCGTCCACTTCATCTCAAGGCCGATAGTCTTCGTCATAATATCCCAGTCCTTGAGCTGGGACGTCGTTACGCCATAACCCGTAACTACCGCGCCGGCCGCGAGGGCCTGCTGCGCACCGGGATCGAAGCTCGCCGTGGCGACCACTGCGACGGTGGCGGCGGCGCCTTTCACCGCGTCGCGGCGTGTCAGCTCGCTATTCCTCATCGATTTCCTCCATTCTCCACTGTTGTGAAACTCGTCCCCCAGGTTACGATACACGCGTCTCTGCGAGTCCAACCGGGACGATAACACAGTCTTCCTCGTGCCACCAAACGTGGCTGACCGACCCGAGGTCGAGGTTGCGATCCCAAATCCGCGCGTTGAGCACGCCGACGCCGGTCTCCAGCGTCTGGTCGACGTACTTGCCCTTATAGATGGTCGCGCCCGGTCGGCAGGCGATCCGGTTGGGCTCCGCGCCCGCGCCGGTGGCGAAGCGGACTCCCTCGGCGCGCACACAGACGCAGATCGGCTCACCTACTCGAGGCGCCCCCGTGCCGCACCAGCGCCCGTGTACCGTGTGCTCACCCAGCCGCGCCGTCGCCGCGCCGTCGGCCGCGCCCTCAAGCGCGCCATCCAGCAGGTTCTCCACGCCCATGAAGTCGGCGACGAAACGGCTGACCGGCCGATCGAACAGATCGCGCGGCGGCCCCTCCTGGACGATCCGCCCCTGGCGCATAAGAATCACCCGGTTCGACATCGTCAGCGCCTCTTCCTGGCTGTGGGTGATGTAAATGAATGTCATGCCAAGTTTGTTGTGGAGATCGAGCAGCTCGACCTGCATTTCAAGGCGGAGCTTTTCGTCGAGCGCGCCGAGGGGCTCGTCGAGCAGTAGGATCGCCGGTCGCGTGACCAGCGCGCGCGCCAGCGCCACGCGCTGACGCTCACCACCGCTCAACTGGTGAACGCGGCGATCGTACATGCCACCGAGGCGGACCAGGTCGAGCGCCTCGCGCGACCGTAACTCGCGCTCGCGTGGCACGACCCCGCGCACCTTCAAGCCGTAGCCCACGTTCTCCCCGACCGCCATGTGGGGAAACAGCGCGTAGTGCTGGAAGACCGTGGTGCAGTTGCGGTCCGAGGCCGGTGTCTTCGAGACATCCGCACCGGCTATCCGCAGGGCCCCAACCTCGCTCGGCGTCTCCAGCCCCGAGATCACCCTGAGCAGGGTTGTTTTGCCCGACCCGCTCTCGCCGAGAATGGTCAGGAACTCGCCCTGTTCGGCGGCGAGGGACACATTATCCACCGCCACGACCTCGCCGAAGCGATGGGTGAGGTCGCGGATTTCGAGGATCGGCCCGCGCGGCCCCCCATTGTCGGCCATCGCCTGCCCCGTCATAGCGCTCTCCTGGTTGACCTGGGTTGGTTCACCGGCCAATCCTAATCGTCAGGGAAGGCCGAGACAACGCGCTTGGGCTTGGGTCGCTCGGCCACGACAGTCTCCGTCGTGATGACCAGGCCGGCGGCCGAGGCGGCATTGGCCAGGGCCACGCGGACTACCCGCAACGGATCGATAACGCCGCGCTCGACCATGTTGGCATAGGTCGCCGACCGCGCGTCGAAACCCCACTCCGGATCGTCGTGCTCGTACACGCGGGCGACCGCCAGCGTCCCGATCTCGCCCGCGCTCGCGGCGATGCGGCGGAGCGGAATCGCCAGGGCGCGCCGCACGACGTCAAGGCCGGCGCGCTCGTCCAACGAAGCCGCTTCGAGCTCGGCCACGTCCTCGATGCAGCGGGCCAACGCGACTCCGCCGCCGGGCAGGATGCCCTCGGCCACCGCCGCACGGGTGGCGTTCACCGCGTCCACGACCATCTCCTTGCGCTGCTTGATCTCGACCTCGGTGTCGCCGCCGACCCGCACCACCGCGATACCGCTCACCAGCCGCGCCAGGCGTTGCTGAGTTTGCTCGCGGTCGTAGGACAAATAACGCTCGCGCTCGATCGTCGCGCGGAGATCGCCGCAGCGGGCGGCGATCGCGTCCCGATCGCCGTGTCCATCGATAATGGTGGTCGCCTCGGCGGTGACGACGGCGCGGGCGGCGCGGCCGAGCATCTCGGGCCGCAGTTTGGTGAGCGAGTCGCCGCGCTCCGCCGTGACCAGTTCGGCGCCGGTCATGATCGCGATGTCTTCCAGCATGGCCTTGCGGCGCGGGCCCAGCCCGGGCGCCTTGACGGCGGCCACCCTAAGGCCAGCGTCGCGGCGGTTGATCACCAACGTCGCCAGCGCCTCGCCGACCACGTCCTCGGCCATCACCAGCAACCACTTGTCCGACTTGGCGAACGCGTGCAGCACCGGCTCGATCGCGTCGAAGTTCGTGATCTTGCCGTCGTGCAGGAGGAGGTAGGGCTCCTCCATCTCGATCACACAGCGCTTAGCGTCGGTGACGAAGTGCGAGGACAGGTAGCCGCTGGCGACATGCATGCCGTCGCGCAGCTCAAGTTCGACCTCGCGACCGGTTCCCTCCTCGACCAGGACGAAGCCTTCCTGGCCGATCGTGTCGAGAGCACGCGCCAGCAGCTCGCCGACGTGGCGGTCGCCGTTGGCCGAGATCGTACCGATGTGCGCGATCTCGGCGGTCGAGCGGAGCGGACGGGCGCGCCGTTCGAGTCCGGCGAGCGCCGCGGCGGTGGCGCGATCGATGCCACGTTTGACGGCTAGCGGCGCCAGCCCCGCGGCGGTCGCCCGGAGCCCGTCGCGCACCATCGCGCCGGTGAGGATGACGGCGGTGGTCGTGCCATCGCCAGCGCTGTCGTCGGTCTGATAGGCGACCTCGCGAACGATCCGCGCGCCCATGTCGGCGGCACGGTCACCGAGTTCGATCGCCCGCACGACAGTGTAGCCATCGCGCGATATTTCGGCCGTCGCGTTGGCTCGCTCGATCAGGACCGTGCGCCCGCGCGGCCCCAGGGTCGCCGCGACCGCGTCAGCCACCAGGTCGATTCCGGTCAGCACCCGCGCTCGCGCCGTCGTGCCGAGCGCGATCTCCTTCGGGCCGGGATCAGTAAGCCGGAGCGTCGCCGCCACCGCACGCCCTTTCGTTATTCCAACTGGGCGGCCAGCCTAGCAGCCTGTCGGACTTGAGCCGGGAGTCGAAATAGGATTCGATGGTATCAGTTGATTTGCCCGCGCGTGATGGAGGCCGTCATGAGCAATTTCCGACCGGTCGACCGGGAGACGGGGTTTCTGCTGCCGCCGTCGGTGGAGGAATGGCTTCCCGAGCGGCATCTGGCGCGCTTCGTGGTCGAGGTGATCGAGCAGTTGGACCTCTCGGCGTTCGTGAAGGCCTATCGCGGCTCGGGCTCGGCGTCCTATCACCCGAGCATGCTGCTGGGGCTTCTGGTCTACGGCTACGCCACGGGGGTGTTTTCGAGCCGCAAGTTGGAGCGCGCGACCTATGATTCTGTCGCTTTCCGCTTCATCGCGGCCAACGATCATCCCGACCACGATACCATCGCCGCGTTCCGGCGGCGTTTTCTCGACCGGATCGAAGGGCTGTTCGTCGAGGTGCTGCTGCTGGCCCGGGAAGCCGGGGTGCTGAAGCTCGGCACGGTGGCGCTGGACGGCACCAAGGTGCACGCCAACGCGAGCCGGCACAGCGCGCTGTCGTGGAAACACGCCTGCGAGCTCGAAGCCCGGTTGAAGGCCGAGGTGGCGGAGTTGATGGCGTTGGCGGAGGCGGCCGATGGGGCGGATGTGCCCGACGGGATGTCGGTGCCCGAGGAACTGGCCCGGCGCGAGGATCGTCTGGCCCGCATCGCCGAGGCTAAGGCGGTGATCGAGGCGCGGGCGCGCGAACGCCTTGAGCGGGAACGGGCCGAGTACGAGGCGAAGCTCGAGGCGCGCGCGGAGAAGGCCGAGAAGACGGGCCGCAAGCCGGGCGGCCGTCCACCCGAGCCGCCGGTGGCCGGGCCCGGGCCGAAGGACCAGGTCAATCTGACCGACGCGGACTCGCGCATCATGCCGGTGGCCGGCGGCGGCTTCGAACAGGCCTACAACGCCCAAGCCCTGGTGGCGGCCGACAGCCTGCTGGTGGTCACCAACGACGTGGTCCAGGCCCCCAACGACAAGCGGCAAATCGAGCCGGCGCTGGAAGCGCTCGCCCGCCTTCCCGAGGCGCTGGGCGCGCCCGAGACCCTGCTGGCGGACAGCGGCTACTTCAGCGAGGCCAACGTGAACGCCTGCGCCGAGGCCGAGATCGCGCCGTTGATCACGCCCGGCCGGGAACGCCATCATCTCTCCTGGAAGGACCGCTTCGCCGGCGCGCCGCCGCCCCCGGAGAACCCGACGCCGCTGGAAGCGATGACACATCGACTGGCGACGCCCGAGGGCCGGCAACTCTACGCCCTGCGCAAGCAAACGCCGGAACCGGTGTTCGGCATCATCAAATCGGCCATGGGCTTCCGCCAGTTCTCGCTACGCGGCCTGGACAAGGTCACGGGCGAATGGAACCTGGTGACCCTGGCCTGGAACATAAAGAGAATGTTCACCTTGCAATACGCTTGAGCAGGCGGCCGGACTCCGTACCTCGCGAAAAGGAATAAGAGTATGCTCGCCTTGCGGCACGCGCGAGCAAGCGAACGTACTTCGTGCCCTCACGAGAAGGCATAAGAGTAAACTCACCCTGCGGTACGCGCGGCCAAGCGACCGCACTCCGTGTCCTCACGAAAGGCGCTCGATCCCATGACCTCTCCACATCGCGATCCGTCCACACCCATTCTCGCGGACCTCAGTCCGACAGGCTGCTAGTGCGCGAGTGGGTCTGAGGGAAGCGCCGGGCGCTTCATGATCGCGCGGCCCGTGCCGCGCCCAGGTTGGTGAGGCCAAGGCCGGCCAACATGACGAGGAGGGCCGCCCAAACCCATGCACTCAGACCCTCGTCGAATAGAACGAGCGCCCACAGGAAACCGGCACCCACGATGACGTAGTTCATCTGCGAGACATAAATCGGGCCGGCCAAGCGAGCGATCTCGAGGCCGGCTACGAACGCGACGATCTGGCCCCCGGCGGCCCACAGCATCGCCCATACGCCCGCGCCGCCGACGTTCCAGAAGCCATGGACTCCGCCCGCCACCAGCATGACGACTAAGGTGATGGCGGCGGCGGAGAGCAGAAGACCGCAGACCAGCGACACCGTGCTCGTGTCGGGTGGGCGCAGATACGATATCGCGATGATGTTGGTGGCGACCGAGACCGGAACCAGCAACGCCACGATCATCCATATCGCCGCCCCCGGCGCCGACAAGCTTTGCGCGGGCACGACGATCAGTAGAATGCTGGTGAAGCCGAGGACGACTCCGCCGACGCTCAGCCAGCGCAGGCTTTCACGCCGCAGCATGAACGCGAAAACGTAAGTCAATGGTGGTGTCAGGCCGATGATCAACGTGACCACGCCCGCCGGCAGCTTGTCGGCGATGAAAGTCAGGACCAGCACCGGAATGACGATGCCAAGGGTGCTCAGCAGCAGGTAGTGGCGTACGTGGGGTACGGTCAGCTTCGGAGCATCGGCGCGAGCAAGCGCCACGATCAGCAGGGCGACGCCGGCGAAGAGCGATTGCCAGAAGGTGTAGGCGATGAACGGGAAGCCGACCTCGATCGCGATCTTGTTGGCGGCGAACAAGCTTCCATAGACGACCCCACCGACGATCACGAGGGTGGCGGGTATCACCAAAGATTTGGGCCGCGCGGTCATGCGTTCAGACCAGTATGAGGGCGGGGTCTTGAATGTAAAGTACCATTGTCCCGACGAGCAGCCCCGAAGTTTCCAACGCTGATGGAGGCGGACCCGTGACCGCACCTATGGCGACCGCGCGTACAGCAGTGATCCAGACCCCGCCATTTCGGGAGGGCGCCATGAAAGAGAGACCGACGGCGCGGCGTCGGACATGGTCATCCCGCTCGCCACGGCGGGCACGCGAGACCGGGTCACGATCATGAGTCTCCCCGCTGAGGCCGACGTAGCGCCGTGGGAAAAGCTCAGGGAGCTGTCCGAGTTAGGCAAGAGCGACGCCCTTGAAAGCTTCGTCGATTCGCTCGGGAGTCGTGAAGCCATCCGCGCCATTTTCCGGCTCGACGCGCCCGAGCGCGACGTTGTCCTGCGCGCGCTCTCGCCCGCCGAAGCCGCCGATCTGATCGAGGAGATGCCCGACGAGCACGCCGCCGATCTGATCGAGCGCCTGCCCGCCGCCGAGGCGGCCGCTATCGTCACCGAACTGCGCAGCGACGACCGCGCCGATGTTCTCGGCGACATGGACGAAGAGAGCGCGGCGGCGATTCTCGAAGCCCTCGAGCCAGAGCGTGCCGAGGAGGCGCGCCGGCTCGTCAGCTACGCCGACGATGTCGCCGGCGGCTTGATGGTCACCGAGTATTTGTCGTTCGAGGAAGGGACGACGGTCCAAGGGGCCATCGAGAACCTAGCCAAGTTCACCGTCCTCGCCGACGACGCAGCGGCGCAACAGGCCTATGTCGTGTCCTCCTTGGGTGTGCTCCTCGGCGAGGTCGCGCTTGGCGATCTGTTTGTCGCCAAACGCCCGGCACTCTTGATCAGCATCATGAAACGGGTCCCCTCCGTGTTCGGGAATTCCGCGCTAGAGGAGCTCCAGGCGTTATTCGAGGAGCACGAGTTGCGTGGTATCCCCGTGGTTGACGAGCATAGTCGGTTGATCGGGGTCGTCAGCAACAATGGGCTGGCGGGGGAGATCGCCGAGCGGGCCGATCTCGATCAGCTGAAATCGAGAGGCATCGTCGGCGGCGACGAGATCCGCTCGATGCCGTTCAGGTTGCGCGCGGGCCGCCGGCTGTCGTGGCTGAGCCTGAACATCGTCCTCAACGTGATCGCCGCCAGCGTGATCGCACTCCACGAGGAAACGCTGGCGGCGGTGATCGTGCTCGCTGTGTTTCTGCCGATCGTTTCCGACATGAGCGGGTGCTCTGGCAATCAGGCCGTCGGCGTCAGTCTCCGCGAGCTCGCCCTGGGCATCGTCAGGCCGTACGATTTCCTCCGCGTCTGGTTCAAGGAAGCGACCGTCGGCGTCGTCAATGGACTGGCGCTCGGCCTCTTGCTCGGCGGCGGCGCCTGGCTGTGGAAAGGCAATCTCTACCTCGGCCTGGTGGTGGGCAGTGCGCTGTGGCTCAACACCATCGTCGCCGTGTCGATCGGCGGCACCGTGCCATTGGCGCTGAAGCGCTTCGGGATCGACCCCGCGGTCGCCTCTGGTCCCATCCTGACCACCGTCACCGACATGCTCGGCTTCCTGCTCGTCCTCAGCTTAGCCGCCGCGCTCATGCCGCTCTTGGTGACGGCATAGGGCGCACCTTGGGGGGGGGTGCATGACATACGGTCATAAGGGATCCACTTCGTGGTGATGGATCAGCGGATCGTGAACGGCTATAGACGCGTGGCCTCGGCGGCTATGCGCGCCGTCATCTCCCCAGACAAAGCCGAACACGTAGATCGCGCGCGCCCAGGCGTGGCTGAACAGAAACATGGAGAGGCCCGCCACAGCGGCTGCGCCGCACGCCGCGACGATGACGATGCGACGATCGATACGGTCGGACAGGGGTGCGTCGTGCGGGGCGGTCTGCGCTCTTGGAGACGCGGCGTCATCGGTCCGTCGAACTCGCCCAGCACGACCGCGCCACGACCGCTGAACACACCACGTCCAGGATCGAGGTCGTCCGCACCAAAGTTCAGCTTTCGGCTCTCACGCCGCTGCGCTGGCTGCGTTTGCGGTCCATTTCCTTCAACTCGCGTTTGCGCTGTCGAATCGCGGCCGGCGTGACCTCGACCAGTTCGTCATCGGCGATAAACTCGAGCGCCTGCTCAAGATCAAAGCGCAGCGCCGGGGTCAGCATGATATTCTCATCGGTGCCCGCCGCGCGGATGTTGGTCAGCTGCTTGGCCTTCATTGGATTGACGACGAGGTCGTTGTCGCGCGCGTGGATGCCGACAATCATGCCTTCGAAAATATCGTCCCCCGGGGCGACGAACATGCGCCCCCGCTCCTGCAGGTTGAACAGCGCGAAACCCACCGCCTTGCCGTCGGCGTTGGCGATCAACACGCCGTTCTTGCGCCCGGCCCCCTCTTTGCTCGCAGCCCCGCCTTTGCGCCCGTTCATGGCGCCGGCGGCGAGCGGACGATAGCCATCGAAGTTCGAAAACAAGAGGCCGTTACCGGCCGTCGCGGTCATGAACTCGGTACGAAAACCGATCAGGCTGCGCGCCGGGATCGAATAGTCGAGGCGCACGCGGCCGGTGCCATCGGGCTGCATGGCCTGGATGGCGCCGCGGCGCGCGCCGAGCCGTTCCATGATCGTGCCCTGGAACTCTGAAGGGATGTCGACGACGAGTTGTTCGAACGGCTCGTGAGCCGTGCCATCGATCCTCTTGATGATCACCCGCGGCCGGCCGACACAAAAGGCGTAGCCTTCACGGCGCATGTTTTCGATCAGAATGGAGAGGTGCAATTCACCACGCCCGGAGACCACGACAACCTTGGGATCGGCGGTGACTTCGATGCGCAATGCGACGTTGTGGATGAGCTCGCGCTCGAGACGCTCGATGATGTTGCGGCTGGTGACGAAACGGCCTTCACGGCCCGCGAACGGTGAGTCGGATACTTCGAACGTCATCGAGACGGTGGGTTCGTCGACCGACAAGGCCGGCAGTGCTTCCGGCCGGGCCGGGTCGCACAGGGTGTCGGAAATGCGCAGCCCTTCAATGCCCGTCACGGCTACAATATCGCCCGCCTCGGCGGAATCGCGGACCTCGCGGCGCAGGCCCTGAAAGCCGAGCACTTCGAGGACCCGTCCGCGGCGCGATTGGCCGTGCGCGTCGATGATCACGAGCTGCTGGCTCGGCGCAATGCGGCCGCGCATGATGCGACCGATACCGATCGCGCCGACGTAGCTTGAATAGTCGAGCGAGCTGATCTGCATCTGCAATGAACCGCCCGGTTCGACTCGCGGCGGCGGCACCTTCGCGACGATGGTCTCGAACAGGATTTGCATATCTTGCTCGGGCCCACTCGGCTCGCGGCGCGCATAGCCCAAGGTCGCGGACGTGTAGACGACCGGGAAATCGAGCTGGGCGTCGGTGGCGCCAAGCCGGTCGAACAACTCGAACGTTTGATCGAGCACCCAGTGCGGGCGGGCGCCGTCACGATCGCATTTGTTGATCACGACCAGCGGACTCAAGCCATGCGCGAAGACCTTCTGGGTCACGAAGCGGGTTTGGGGCATCGGCCCGTCGACCGCGTCGACCAGCAACAGCACGGAGTCGACCATCGATAAGATGCGTTCGACCTCGCCGCCAAAATCGGCATGGCCTGGGGTGTCGATGACGTTGATGCGGTAGCCGTTCCAGGTGAGCGCGGTGTTCTTGGCGAGGATGGTAATACCGCGCTCGCGCTCGATGTCATTGCTATCCATGACCCGTTCCGTGGCGGAGTCACGGCGGAGATCGAGTGCGCCCGACTGCTTGAGCAGTTCGTCGACGAGCGTGGTTTTACCATGATCGACGTGGGCGACGATGGCGATATTGCGAAGGTTTTCGGCAGACATGAACAATTTCTGGGGCGTGGTTGCGAAAAAGGGCGCGTGGCTAAACAAGCTCGTATCGCACAGCGTGCGGCGTGAAGAATGGCCTGCGCCCTAACCGCGAACGCGCCACGGTGCGCTCGGGGTTACGCGGTCAAGCGCGGAGCTATAACCGAATCTTGTGTACGGCGTTGAAATGAAGGCGGCGTATCCTGGTGATTGTTGATGTCACCACTTGAGCTAAGCCAAGGAAGGATAGGCCATGAAAGAGAATACCGTTGTTGCTTTTCAAAACCCATCTGATTTTCAGAAAGATCCGTTGACGGAAGTCCTACAAGCTGGAGCTCGCGAGTTGTTGGCCCAAGCCGTTGAGGCCGAGGTCTCCGTGTTTTTGGGTAGCCATGCGGCGCTTGTTGACGCCGCCGGCCGCCGCCGGGTTGTCCGCAATGGATATCTGCCGGAACGCTTCATCCAGACCGGGATCGGCCCGGTGAGCGTGCGCCAACCCCGTGTGCGGGACCGGGGGGACGGCGCCATCCGCTTCACGTCGGCGATCCTGCCGCGCTATCTGCGCCGCGCCAAGAGCCTGGAAGACCTTTTGCCATGGCTGTATCTGAAGGGCATTTCCACCGGCGACTTCGGGGAAGCCTTGGCGGCGCTCCTGGGGAGCTCCGCGCCGGGGCTTTCGGCCTCCACGATCACCCGGCTGAAAGAGGTCTGGGGGGTTGAGGCGGAGCGCTGGCAACGGCGCGACCTCACGGCCAAGCGCTACGTCTATTTCTGGGTGGACGGCATCTATTTCAGCGCCCGCATGGAGGAAGAGAAGCAGTGCATCCTGGTGATCGTCGGGGCCACGGACAAGGGACAGAAGGAACTGATCGCCATCGCCGACGGCTATCGCGAAAGTGAGCAGTCCTGGCTCGAAGTTCTGCTCGATCTCAAGCGGCGCGGCCTTGAAATGGGTCCGCAACTGGCGCTCGGCGACGGCGCGCTCGGCTTCTGGAAGGCGCTCCGCCAAGTCTACCCAGGCGCCCGCGAGCAACGCTGCTGGGTTCACAAGACGGGCAACGTCTTGAACAAGCTGCCCAAGGGTCTGCAAAAGAAAGCCAAGGGGCGCCTGCAAGACATCTGGATGGCCGAAACCAGGAAGGATGCCGAGAGCGCCTTCGACTTCTTCCTGGAAGCCTACGGGCCGAAGTACGACAAGGCCGCGGCCTGCCTGGCCAGGGACCGCGACGTCCTGCTGACGTTCTACGACTTCCCCGCCGAGCACTGGAAGCATGTACGCACGACCAACCCCATCGAGAGCACGTTCGCCACGGTTCGTCTGCGCACCTACCGGACCAAGGGCTGCCTGTCGCGCAAGACGGCGATGGCCATGGTCTTCAAACTATGCCAGTGCGCTCAGAGAAAATGGAGAAAACTCGATGGATCGAACCATCTCGCCGAGATCATTCGCGGCGTTAAATTCGTAGATGGAGAACGCCAGGATCGCGCCGCCGCATGATCAGCCCATACACAACTTTTGACAATAGCTCAACCGCCAACGGCTTCGACGCGTAGCTCGTCGCACCAGTTATCGATTTCTCGATACTCGTCAAGGCTGAGCAAGACTTCCCTGCTCTCCCATTCTGTTTCGGCCGCCTCACGCTTTATCTCCTTGATGCGCGCGCGGGCCCGCCGCGCGAAGCGCTGACGCCATCGCCGTTCGCGTTGTTTGCCTCGGCGCCCGTGCAGCCGGTCTTCGCCACCGCCTGCCGCACTCGGTGGATCATCGAGCGCCGCTCCGCCCAGTGCGTGTCCGCAGTCGAGAAAGAAGCTTTCCCCGGCCAGACCGTGGCGGCCCGGCTAGGTCGTGGACTCATAATGGACTTCTCAGTCATTCCGGACGTTAGGCGAGCCCGGAAATCGCTCATTTTCGGACCGCGAGCCTTGCGATCCGGGATCCATTCCCGAACCGGCCCTCGGGTCCACCATGGCTCCCGGATCACTGACTTTTTTTCCAAATCAAGGGCTTGGAGAAAAGTCGTGTCCGGGATGACAGCGTTAATGAGTACAGGACCTAGTGTTCTGATCGATAAATGGATATGATTATGTCTCTATTTGTTTTTAGGAGGCGCGATTGATGGCGAGAGTGGCGGTGACGATCTCTTTGAGCGATGACGATGCGCGCCGAATTGGAGGCGCTGTCTCGTCGTCGCAAGACGTCGCAGGGGCTTGCGCGGCGGGCTCGGATCGTCTTGGCGGCGGCGGAAGGGTTGGAGAACAAGGAGATCGCCGTTCGTCTCGAGGCGAGCGCGGACACCGTGGGCAAGTGGCGTCGCCGCTATGCGGCGGAGGGCCTCGACGGTCTGTACGACGAACCCCGCCCCGGCGCGCCGCGTCAAATCGGCGATGACGCCATCGCGGAAGCGGTCCGGCTGACGCTGGAAGAGACGCCGCCGGACGCGACCCATTGGAGCCTTCGCTCGATGGCGCGGGCGAGCGGCCACGCGCCCTCGACCATTCATCGCATCTGGCGGGCCTTCGGCTTGCAGCCGCATCGCTCGGAGACCTTCAAGCTGTCGAGCAATCCCTTCTTCGTGGAGAAGGTCCGCGACATCGTCGGTCTGTATTTGGCGCCGCCGGATCGTGCCCTGGTTCTCTGTGTCGACGAAAAGAGCCAGATCCAGGCCCTGGACCGTTCCCAGCCCCTCTTGCCGATGCGCCCCGGGCAGGCGGAGCGGCGCAGCCACGACTACAAGCGCCACGGCACGACCTCTCTCTTCGCGGCCCTCGACATCGCCACGGGAGAGATCATCGGCAAATGTTTCCCGCGCCATCGGGCCCGAGAGTTCCGCAAATTCCTCGACCTCGTCGAGGCGAACGTCCCTGGTGATCTCGACATCCACATCGTCATGGACAACTACGGGACCCACAAGACCAAGGCGATCCGCGACTGGTTCGCCAAACGGCCGCGCTGGCAGGCCCATTTCACACCCACCAGCGCCTCCTGGCTGAACCAGGTCGAGCGCTGGTTCGGGCTGCTGACCGACAAGCAGATCAGGCGCGGCGTCCATCGCTCCACCAAGGAGTTGGAGCGCACCATCCTCGACTACATCGACACGACAAACCAGAACCCCAAACCCTTCAAATGGACCAAATCCGCCGATGACATCCTCGCCGCCATCCAGCGGTTCTGCCTCCGAACAATCGAAACCGCTGAACAGCAGGCGAA
>CBDDBU010000001.1:0-15505 GCA_965226045.1 Alphaproteobacteria bacterium | reverse complement strand
GTCTGCGTACCGTCATAGCAACCTCCTATGCCAGAGTGTTGCGACGACCGATTGAACTCGCCCAGTACTGCTCAGACGCATACCAGGCGCGCCTCGGTGAACTCGGTTTCCTCGCCTCAATGAGCGGTAAGGGAAATTGCTATGATAACGCCGTCGTCGAGACCTTCTTCAAAACCATCAAGTCAGAACTGATCTGGAGGACTGTGTTCATGTCAAGAAGCCAAGCTGAAACTGCCATGGCCGGATACATCGATGGGTTCTATAATCCAGTCCGTCGGCACTCGACGCTGGACTTCACAAGCCCCGTCAAATTCGAGGCAGAAGCAATGCAAACGGTGTAGGGCGCCTCCACTTTTCCTGGATGGGTCCAGGTCGCCTCTGCGACCGCGGAACACATACAAATCCCCCGCATGGGGATCGCCTCCCAGGTCCTGCTGAACCTGAAGCGCCAGCGTGTTCATGCCGCGACGCATGTCCGTCACACCGGTCGCGAGCCACACCCGCACACCGCTCGGAACCGGGATCATCGCCGATCCAGGACCGCGATCACACGCGCCAGCGCCGGACCGTCGACCGACCGGTCGACGATCACCCGGCGCTCGCCCGGCAGCACGATCTCAATCCGGCCCGTCGCCGGCGCACCCTCCACCGCGACGTCCTCGGATGGTGGGCGCAGCGATCCCGCACCGGCCTCGGGGTCCGGTGCCGCCCTGACGACAACCGGCACGTACCGGCCCGTCCCGGCGGCGCGCTCAGGCTCGCGAAACAGGCGCCGCCACCTGAAAATCTGATTGGCATTCAAGTTGTAGCGCTGGGCGACCATCAGCACCGAGACCCCCGGCTCATGGGCCTCCGCCACGATCTGACGCTTCTGCGCCTCGCTCCACCGCCGGCGACGGCGACCAACCGATCCGCCGCCATCTCCGCCCGACTTCTCCTCAGCAACCGACATCGGCTAAGTGTCCACCTGAATCGTAGTGGACACTTACGAAGCACCCACTTCCCAAGCGCTCACACTGCCAAAGCTCACGCAACGGGAACAGGCGGCCTACGCCGGAGGGTTACCACTCTCCGAGCCTCAGACCCCTGAGCGGCACCCCCGTCGCGGCCAGCAGCGCCACCAGCATGCCGTCGAGCGACGCCCCCACGCACAAATCGGCGACAGTGCTCCATCCGCGCCGTTCGGATCCTCCCAGGCGAGCAGCGCGAACCCCGCCGCCCCCACATCGGTCTCGCCCTTGATGCACAGCTTTGCTTCGCGCGCCAGCCTGACCGCCGGGCGGACGGTTCCACGGCTTGGACGAACGGTCACCGTAAACGTTCCGTCAGGCCGTGGAGGGGTGCGAGTCTCGCATGGCAGTGATGTCTGGGGGCTTGGTTCCTTGCCTATCCGGTTTACACCCACACCCACTAGGGCTAGAATGGGCGCAAACCGGATATAGGGGAGCGCGCCATGGATGTTCTCGACCGCGCCGATCTCCCATTCCCGCATTCGCTACCCGAGTTCCAGCGACTTTTCCCCGATGATGCGGCCTGCGCCGCCTACCTGGAGAAAGCCCGCTGGGGAGACGGCTTTGCCTGCCCGCACTGCGGCACGGCGGGAGAGCCGTTCCACTTTGAAAACCGCCCTGGCGTCCTGCGCTGCCGCAAGTGCCGCCAGAACACCGGGCTGACGGTGGGAACAGTGATGGAGCGTAGCCACACTCCGCTGAACGTCTGGTTCTGGGCCGCTTATCTGGTCGCCAGTCAGACGCCCGGCATGTCCGCCGTGCAGTTTCAGCGGCAACTTGGTCTTTCGCGCTACGAGACGGCCTTTCAAATTCTCCACAAGCTCCGCCTCGGGCATGGTGCGGCCCAACCAAGACAGGATCGGTGGACAGCCCAAGAACCATGTTGAGGTGGACGAAACCTGGGTTGGCGGGCGAACTGGAGTGACCCCCTAAAAGTGGTCCAGATTTGTTAAGAGAGTTTGGCGCATTTTGCCCCCTCGAAAGGAGGACAGAATGAGCCGTAAACGCTACACCCCGGAACAGATTATCAGCATGTTGCGCGAAGCCGAGGTGGCCTTGGCGCAGGGCCAGTCCGTTGGTCAAGCTTGTCGCACGCTCGGCGTATCGGAGCAGAGTTACTATCGCTGGCGCAAGGAATATGGCGGCCTTCGTACTGACCAGGCCAAGCGTCTGAAGGACCTGGAGAAGGAGAATGGCCGTCTCCGGAAGGCGATCTCGGATCTGACGTTGGATAAGCTGATCTTGAAAGAGGCGCTTGAGGGAAATTGCTAAGCCCCGCCCGTCGCCGGCAGTGTGTTGATCATCTCCAGGCCGAACTGGGAATCTCCGAGCGACGTGCCTGTGCTGTTGCAGGCCAACATCGCTCAACCCAGCGCAAGAGACCCCGTGGTCGGGATGATGAAGAGGCACTCACGGCCGCGATCATCCGCTTGGCCAGCCAGTATGGCAGATATGGCTATCGGCGGATCACTGCCTTGCTCAGGACCGAAGGTTGGCATGTGAACGCCAAGCGGGTCCAGCGCATCTGGCGGCGGGAGGGGCTGAAGGTCCCACAGAAGCAACCGAAACGGGGCAGGCTGTGGCTCAACGACGGATCCTGCATCCGTCTGCGGCCGTGCTGGCCCAATCACGTCTGGTCCTATGACTTCGTCATGGATCGAACACACGATGGGAGGAAGTTCCGCATGCTCACCGTGATCGATGAGTTTACCAGGCGGTGCATGGCCGTTGTCGTCGAGCGAAGATTGAACTCGGACAATGTACTCCATTGTCTGACCGAGCTCTTCGTCCAACATGGCCCGCCGGATCATATCCGTTCCGACAACGGCTCAGAGTTTACCGCTCATGCCGTCCGCGACTGGCTCGGCAGGATCGGCGTCAAGACCCTCTATATCGAGCCCGGGTCACCTTGGGAGAACGGATACAACGAGAGCTTCAACTCAAAGCTCCGGGACGAAATCCTAAACACGGAGATCTTCTCTACACTGAAGGAGGCCAAAGTGCTGATCGAACGATGGCGGCATCACTACAATACTATCCGGCCGCATAGCTCGCTCGGATACAGACCGCCGGCCCCAGAAACCATCTTGCCAAACGTTGAGGGGCCAACCTACGCTGTTGAGGGGCTACGGTTGGCCCATCAACTTAACCCGCGCCAAACTCTAACTTAAGCGCTGGACCACTAATCGGGGGCAGGCCACAGGTCTCCAGGCTGTGCGGCGAGATCGACGATAAGGTCAACGGCTTCCTCGATCGATCGCTGGAGGGCGACTGGCCCTATCTGTGGCTCGACGCAACCTATGTGAAGGTGCGCGAGGCCGGGCGCATCGTCTCGGTCGCGGTGACCGTGGCTGTGGCCGTCAACGACCAGGGCCGCCGCGAGGTCCTGGGCATGGCGATCGGCGCGTCTGAGGCCGAGGCCTTCTGGACCGAGTTCCTGCGCTCGCTGGTCCGGCGCGGGCTGCGTGGCGTGAAGCTGTTGATCTCCGACGACCACAAGGGTCTGAAGGCCGCCGCTACCCGGATCCTCGGCGCCACCTGGCAAAGATGCCGCGTGCACTTCGCCCGCAACCTGCTGGCCCATGCCGGCCGCCAGGGCCGGCGCGTCGTCTCCGCCTTCGTCGCCACCGCCTTCGCCCAGGAGGACGCCGACAGCGCGAAGGCCCAGTGGCGTCAGGTCGCCGACCAGCTCAGGCCCAAGGTGCCCAAGCTGGCAGTTCTCATGGACGAAGCCGAGCACGACGTCCTCGCCTACATGACTTTCCCCAAGGAGCACCGCCAGAAATTGCACTCCACAAACCCGATCGAACGGCTCCATGCCGAGGTCAAGCGCCGCACCAACGTCGTCGGCATCTTTCCCAACGAAGCCGCCATCACACGGCTCGTCGGCGCCATCCTTCTCGAGCAGAACGATGAGTGGGCCGTCTCAAGGAGATACATGACGCTGGAATCAATCGCTCCGCTGAGCGATGGTGTCCCCATCACGCTGCCCACCGTGGCAGCCTGAACGTCCCGGCCCTACCCGCCGGGAGCCGCGTAGAGCGCAACGCTCTTACACCACGCGCCGGGACACGATCCCGCTTTGCCGGCTTGTCCTCCCAGCCTGCCGGCGTCTCGCCCGCCTTTATCCGCGCGTTCTCCTCGCGGCTGTTGCGCTGTTTGGGTACCGCCACAATCGAGGCGTCGATGATCTGGCCGCCCATCGCCAGATAGCCCTGATCCTTCAGGTAGCCATCGAACGTCTCGAATAAGGCCTCGATCACGCCAGCTTGCGTTAACTGTTCGCGGTACAGCCACACCGTCTTGGCGTCGGGAACCCGGCCCTCTAGACCCAACCCCAGAAATCGCATGAACGACAGGCGGTCACGGATCTGATGCTCAACTTGGTCGTCCGAGAGATTGTAGAGCGCGCACAGAATGATCGTCTTGAACATCACAATCGCATCCCACGGCTTGCGTCCCGCCCGCGATTTACGCGCCTTGTCCGCACGCCGCCACACCGCCTCAAGACGCGCGCGCAAGTCTCCCCACGGAACCACCCCGTCGATCTTCAAAAGCGGCTCGTTCTTGGCGTCAAGACCGGAATTATCGGTTCCCAAGATCGAAAAACCCATCTGACCCATCAACCACGCCTCCCGCTATCAACAAATCGTCAACCCGATTCTAAATCGACGACGCCCGAAAATGGAGAATCTTTAGAGGTGCCCATATGCCTATGTACGGGCTGCCCATCGATTCATCTGACCAAGGATGCGATCTAAGGTAAATGTCAGGGGGCCTAAGGGCCCCCAACATCGGTAGGCGCAATTCCTACCTATGAGGCACAAGCCCCTGTACTGGAAACGCTAAGGAATGCATTGCACATTCCTGTTTGCTACACATATTGCTACACTGACGCAGGCTCTATCACATGGGGCATGTGCTTAAGACCGTTGCTGGCTATGGATGTATGGCGTTTAGGAGCAGTGAGCAATGTTTCCCTCCCCCTCCGCCAGTAGCGGTCGGCCTCCTCGGCGCTGATCTCGAACTCGCGAGCGAGATCGGCGACTTCGCGCGGGCTGGGCGCCTTCGGTCCCGTCGGCATATCACAGGACCCTCCAGTCGCCGGTCCGCTATTTCTATGTCAATATCGTAGAGGGTGGCGCCAAGATGATCGGCGGCGCGGTGCACGCCTACCGCCGCATCGAGGAGCTGCCGGAGCGCTAACCGCCGGTCAAGTACTCCCGGCGGCGTCCGGCGCCGTATGGTATTGGTGGTGCGTCCGAGCGCCGAAGAGAACCCCTACAACGCGTGGTATTGGAAGACCGACATCACCGGTGCCGCCGAGGGCGTCAAGATCGCGATCGTCCGGGAGGGATTCGGTCAGCTGCGGCGCGAGAACCTGGGGTATCCCCCCGTGCTCGGCGCGACGCCGATCGAGAACCTGTTTCGCAACACCGGCAGCGGGCACCTGGGCTGGACCTTCAGCTGCGGCGACGATCGTCGCCGATATCCTCACCTGCCGGCCGCCCGAAATCGACCTCGACGGCATGACCCTCGTGCGCTTTCGCACTCGCCCCGTCACTCGACGAGCCTCCCGCCGCGGATCGTAACCCAAATCAGGTTCCGTCGCGAGAGCGCGAATACTCGACAACCCGCGGCACGCCGTCAGCAGGGACTACAGGGAGATGCTGAGATGGCGCGATGACCGCAGGACGGGACTGTGGCCTCGCCGGGCGACCCCGGCCCGACCGCGGGGCCGCGCTCCCCGATTTGACAGCGCCAGAGCCAAACGCGTTACATTGGGGCATGCAGTACGCCCACCTCAGCGCCGAGGACAAAGCGCGCTTCTGGGAGGACGGCTACCTCATCAAGCGTCGCTACTTCGACGACGAGGAGATCGGTCTCGTCCGCCGGGTGCTGGTGGAGGACGCGACGCTGCGCGCCAACATCATCGACCGCGAGGAAGCCTTCGGGACCGCCGGGAGCGAATGGGAAGCCAGCGATGGCATCGTCCAGATCATGTGGAACAACCCCGGCGACGATCTGTTCGGCGCGATCTCGCGCGGCGCGCGATTGGTGGACGGGGCGGAGCTGTTGCTCGGCGGCGAAGTCTACAACTCCCACCACGTGATTAACCTGAAGCCGCCGGGCGGGGGCGGGAGCTTCCGCTGGCATCAGGACTTCGGCTATTGGTACGAGAACGGCGTCTTGTTCCCCGATATGCTCACCGCCGTCACCGCTATCGATCCCATGCGCCGGGACAACGGCTGCCTTCAGCTTCTCAGGGGCTCCCATCGCCTGGGCCGGATCACCCACATCACCGTCCACGGCCAGAACTGCGCCGATCCCGAACGCGTCGCCTGGGCGCAAGAGCGGCTCGAAATCGACTACGCCGAGATGGCGCCGGGCGATGTCGCGTTCCAGCACTGCAACACCTTGCACTGTTCCGAACTCAACACCTCGGATGATCCGCGAACGCTTCTGCTGTGCGCCTACAATCTGGCGCGCAACAACCCCTTCCGCGCGCACCATTTCAACAGCTACACACCGCTCGACAAGCTGCCCGACTCGGCGGTCAAAGAGCGTGGGCACATCCTGAACGGCGCTCAACGCGACTACCTTCGCGCCGAGACGCTGGAGAATTGAGGGACCTCGTCGGCGCCTAGGAACGGCCGGCGCCGGCGTTCCCTGCGGCATGGCCGAGGGTCTGCCGATCAGCATGATGATCACCGGCCGGCCTTTCGACGATTCGTCGGTCATCGCGGCGGCAGCGGCCTTCGAAAGCCTGGGCGACTGGCGCGCCATGTGAGGCCAGGCCGCCGGTGGCGGCGGAAGCGGCTGGTGCGGGCGCCCTAGGTCGAGGGTCCCGTCAGCGCCCGGCCTATTCGGCCACCTGCTTCGCCCAGCGCCGCTCCGCCAGCCGCTGGTTCATCCGCTCGTTGGCCTCCTCGGAGCCGTCGTGGAAGGTGCCCATCAGCTTGTCGACGAGCGCCACGAAGCCTCCGTAGTTGCACTCGAAATACTGGTGGTGGAGGTAGTGCATATAGGAGCCGATGGTGACGCCCTTCTTGCCCTCGGCGCCGATCCGGTCATAGCCGCTATGCCCGGCCGCCGGGGAGAAGCCGAGGTGGAACAGATGGTACATGGCGTGGATCGGGTGCGAGAGGATCACCCAGTGGACCAGCACCCCGGTGAAGTACAGCAAATGCTCGACCGGGTGCATCGACAGGCCCGACCACGGCCCGATGCTGACGTTGCGATGATGCAGATGGTGGGCCAGCCTATAGAGCGGTTTCCAATGCAGCAGGCGATGGGTCAGGTAGAAATGGACCTCGCGGATCATCGGAATCAGCACTAGCAGCGCGACAAACCACACCGGGTTCGACGCCCAGTTCATGAACGGCAGCAGCGCGTTAGCATAGGCCCACCAGGTCACCACCTCGTAGGCCGACCAGATCGTCACGCCGCTGGCCAGGGACCAGAACATGTTCTCGCGAACCTGGCTGCCGAACAGAAACGCCTTGCTTTTGGTCGCCAACCCACGCGTCGAGTACTTGAAGTCCGTGCCTTGGCCGTTGAGGAAGTAGAAGTAGAGGTGCAGGCTGCCGAAATAGAGCAGCACCAAGCCCACGTTGCGGCCGAAGATCAACGCGATCCACCACAGCTCGAACGTCTGCATCGCCGCCAGGGCCGGGGTCAGGAAGAACCAGGCCACCAAGGCCATGCCCAGCCACAGCGAGTTCCACGGCCACAGATAGCCCGGCCACCCGAATAACCACTTCAGCGCGCCCACGAGGCGCGGCCACACCATCGGCGCCGGCATCTCCCTGAGGTAGGTCGGGCCCCAGTTGCCCCGCTCGTCACGTGTACCGAGTGTCGTGTCCGTCATCGTCAGTCTCCCCGCGCGCCTAGCGCGCCGCGCATCCCAGTCCCAAAGTGTCGCGTTGTTGACCGGACCCGCTTGACTCGCATCACCTGCACCCGCCGCTACGGCGCGACCAAGCTCGCGTTCCTGACGCTTGCGGGCGGTTGAGGAGCGCGTGTGAGCACCCCTCGGGCGAGCCTCGGGGGACCCCAAGCAGCCGCCAATCAGAGAACTGTCACCGGACCCCCGCGGGACGGCCCGGGCGGTCGCGACGGCCCCCGAGCCCTACTCGCCCGCTTGCTTCGCCCACTTCCGCTCGTGCAGGCGCCGGTTCATCCGCTCGTGGGCCTCCTCGGAGCCGTCGTGGTACGTGCCCATCAGCTTGTCGACGATCGGCAACCCGTCGCCACCGTAGTTGCACTCGAAGTACTGGTGGTGGAGATAGTGCATATAGGTGCCGATCGTTACGCCCGGCTTGCCCTCGGCGCCGATCCGGTCATATCCGCTGTGCCCGGCCGCCGGGGAGTAGCCGAGGTGGAACAGATGGTACATAACGTGGATCGGGTGCGAGGCGATGACCCAGTGGACCAGCACGCCGGAGAAGTACAGCACGTGCTCCACCGGGTGCATCGACAGGCCCGACCACGGCCCGATGCTAACGTTGCGATGATGCAGATGGTGGGCCAGCTTGTAGATCGGCTTCCAGTGCAGCAGGCGATGAACGAGATAGAAGTGGACCTCGCGTATCATCGGGATCAGCACCAGTAGCGCGACGAACCACACCGGGTCCGACGCCCAGCTCATGAACGGCAGCAGCTCGTTGGCATAGGCCCACCAGGTCACCACCTCGTAGGCCGTCCAGATCGTAACGCCGCTGGCCAGGGTCACGAACATGTTCTCGCGGACCTGGCTGCCGAACGCGAAGGTCTTGCTCTTGGTCGCCAGCCCGCGGGTCGAGTATTTGAAGTCGGTGCCTTGGCCGTTGGCCATGTAGAAGTAAAGGTGCAGGCTGCCGAAATACAGAAACACCAAGCCGATGTTGCGTCCGAGGATCAGCGCGATCCACCACGCCTCGAACGTCTGCATGGCCGCCAGCGCCGGGGTCAGGAAGAACCAGGCCGCCAGGGCCATGCCCAGCCACAGCGAGTTCCACGGCCACAGATAACCCGGCCACCCGAAGAGCCATTTCAGCGTGCCCACGAGGCGCGGCGGCCATACCATCGGCGCCGGCATCTCCCTGAGGTAGGTCGGTCCCCAGTTGCCGCGTTCGTCACGTGTACCGAGCGTCGTATCCGCCATCGCTGCGTTCTCCTCGCATGCGCCGCGCGATCCCAGGCCAGCAAAGTCGCCGTGCGGAACGCGCGTTTCGTATGGCTGGCCAGAATACGCCCACCGATGGGATCTCGCAACGCCGTGTTGCATCATGCATGATCGCGATCAGGCGTTCCCCCGTTCGTTGATTGTCGACGTCGCGGTGCGTTTCGTGTGCTCCGCTGGGAATGCCGAGTCAGGACGACAGCAGGGGAGGTACGCGATGGACCGGGTACGCTGGGGGATTCTCAGCACCGCGAGCATCGGGGTCGAGAGGGTGATCCCGGCGATGCAGCAGGGCAAGCAATGCAAGGTCGCCGCGATCGGCTCCCGCACGCTGGAAAAAGCGCAACAGATTGCGGACCGGTGGGGAATCCCGAAGGCCTATGGCTCCTATGACGAAGTGCTCTCCGACCCTGGGATCGAGGCGGTCTACATTCCCCTGCCCAACCATCTCCACGTGCCGTGGTCGGCCAAGGCGGCGGAGGCCGGGAAGCACGCGCTGTGCGAAAAGCCGATGGCCCTGGACGCTGCCGAGGTGGAAGGTTTGATCGAGATCAAGGACCGCACCGGCGTGCAGATCGGGGAAGCCTTTACCGTGCGCAGCCACCCCCAGTGGCTTGGGGTCCGGGACATGGTCAGCGACGGGCGGATCGGCAGACTTCGCGCGATGCAAGCGTTCTTTGCCGCCACCGACCTCGATCCCGACAGTATTGTCAACAAGACCGAGGTGGGGGGCGGCGGCATGAGCGCGCTCGGCTGCTACGCGGTCACCGCGTTTCGCTTCCTGTTCTCGGCCGAGCCCACCCGAGTGGTCGCCTTGATGGAGCGCGATCCGACCTTCAAAACCGACCGGCTGACCACGGCGATCTTCGAATTCCCGCAGGGCCAGGCCAGCTTCCTCTGTTCCTCCCAACTGGTGGCGTGTCAGCGCATGCAGATCTTCGGGACCGAGGGACGGATCGAGATCGAGACCCCGTTCGATGCGCCGATCGACCGCCCCTACCGCGTCTTCGTTGACGATGGCAGCGCGTTTGCCGGCGGCCCGGTGGATGCCGAGGCCTCCGACGTTGTCAACCAATACACGATCGAGTGCGATCTGTTCTCCGAGGCCATCCGCAGCGGCACGCGACCCGTGGTCCCGCTCGAGGACGCGATGCGAAACATGCGCGCGATCGACGCCTTGTTCCGATCGGCGCAAAGCGGTGGCTGGAAGCCGGTGTAAGACGCTCTGTTGGTGACCGAGTTCTGATATGCTTCCGCCATGTCACTTCGCGAGATGATGCGCTCGGGGGAGGCGAAGTTCGGCACCTTCGTGGTCGAGTTCGCGACGCCCGGCATCGGCTACATCCTCAAGAACGCCGGCTGCGATTACGCCTTCCTCGATCTCGAACACTCGGGCTTCAGCATCGAATCTCTGAAATCGGTGCTGCGGTACACCGAGGCAGCGGGGCTGCCGGCGATCGTCGGCCTGCCATCCAAGGACAGCCACGCCATCAGCCGCGTCCTCGACATGGGCGCCGAGGGGGTGATCTCGCCCATGGTCGACGAGGAAGTCCGCGCCGCGGTCGCGCGCATGAAGTACGCGCCGTACGGCGATCGTGCGGTTTCGGCCGGCGTCGCGCACGACAAATGGGGCGCCCGGCCGCTCGGTGAGACCGCGGCCACGGCAAACGAGCGCGGGGTCTATTTCGCCAAGATCGAGACCACGCGCGGCGTCGAGGCGGTCGAGGACATCGCCGCCGTCGACGGCGTCGATGGGCTGTGGATCGGCCACGGCGACCTCAGCGTCTCGCTGGGCCATCCTGGCGAGTTCGAGCACCCCGACTTTCTCGCCGCCTCCGAGCGCGTGATCGCGGCCTGCCAGGCCAACGCCAGGCCGCTGGGCCGGCTGGTCGACACCGTCGAGGAGCGACTCGCGCTGTGCCGCGCCGGCTTCACGTTCATCGGCTATTCCGGCGATGCCTGGATCCTGCATGAGGGCCTCGGCAGCGCCATCGCCGATATGCGCCGCGGCCTCAACCGCTAGTCCGGGAGGCGAACGACGTGCCGCGCTATCTGATCGGTATCGACGTGGGCGGCACCTTCACAGACTTTGTCGCGTACGAAGCCGAGGAGCGCATCCTCGAGGTGTGGAAGACGCCGTCCACCCCGGCCGATCCGACCGACGGCGTGCTCGCGGGCCTGGGACACCTCGACACCCGCGACGGTATCGACCACGTGCGTCTTGGCACCACCGTGGCCACCAACTCCATCCTCGAGCGGAAGGGCGCCGTCACCGCCTATATGACCACCCGCGGCTTCCGCGACGTGCCGTTCATCCAGCGCGGCAACCGCAAGAGCCACTACGACATCACCTGGATCAAGCCCGCACCCCTGGTCAAGCACCGCGACTGCCTCGAGATCGACGAGCGGATCGATCGCGACGGCAAGCGCGTCGAGCCGCTGGACGAGGCCGGGGTGCGTGCGCTCGCCCAAACCATCGCCGCGGAAGGGCGAATCGAGGCGGTCGCCGTAAACTTCCTGTTCTCCTTCCTCGATCCCACGCACGAGCGCCGCGTCCGCGAAATCTTGGCCGAGGTCATGCCCGAGGTGCCGGTTTCCATCTCCTACGACGTCTTGCCCAAATGGAAGGAGTACGAGCGTGCCTCGACCACCATCGCCGACGCCTATCTCAAGCCCGGCGTCGGCCGCTACCTCGAGCGCATGGGCGCCCGCTTTGCCGAAATCGGCCTTGCCGACAAAGTCGCCGTCATCAAATCGAACGGCGGCGAGACGACGCTCGCCGGCGCCGCTCAGGCGCCCGTGCACATGGCCGTCTCGGGACCCTCGGGCGGCGTCATCGGTGCCAAGCACCTCGCCGGCCTCCTTGACATCGATCGCCTGGTGACCTTCGACATGGGCGGCACTTCGACCGATTGCTCGATCGTCGTCGACGGCGCCGAGAGCTTCACCACCAACTTCGAGGTCGAGTGGGGCCTGCCGATCCAGGTGCCGATGATCGATATCCGCACCATCGGCGCCGGCGGCGGCTCGATCGCGTGGATCGACAAGGGCGACATGCTGCGCGTCGGGCCCGAGAGCGCCGGCGCCGATCCCGGCCCAGCCGCCTATGGCAAGGGCGGCGCGGATGCCACGGTCACCGACGCCAACGTGGTGCTGGGCCGGATCGATCCACGGAACTTCCTGGGCGGCGAGATGGCGCTTGACGTCGGCGCCGCGCACGCCGCGCTCGAGCGTGTGGCGGCGAAGATCGGCCAAACCGTCGATGAGACCGCGCTCGCGATCACCCGCATCGCCAACACCAACATGCTGGGGGCGCTGCGCGCGGTGCTGATCGAGCGCGGCCAGGATCCGCGCGACTTCACGCTGTTGGCCTTCGGCGGCGCCGGGCCGATGCACGGCTGCGACCTGATGGTCGAGGCCGGCATCCCCCGCCTCGTGGTGCCCAACCATCCCGGCCAGTTTTCGGCCTACGGCTTCATCATGACCGACGCGCGGATCGACCGCCACCAGACGGTGCAGCTGAGCTCGGTGGATTTCGACGGCGAGCGCGCCAGCGCCGCGATGCGCGAGCTGGTAGCCGCGGCGCGTGGCGAGCTCGAACGCCAGGGGTATGCCGGGGACCTGCAAATCTCGCGCTCGATGGAGATGCGCTATTTCGGCCAGAACTACGAGCTCGAGCTGGCGCTCGACTTCGACAGCTTCGATGCCGATACCACGCCGCTTCTCTGGCAGTCCTTCCACGACCTCCACCACGCCGAGTTCGGGTTCAATATCCCCAACAGCGTCATCGAGGTCGTCAACTTCATGGTCAGCGTGGTCTCGGCCACCGACAAGCCGGCGCTGCCGACGATAGCCAGGTCCAAGGGCGCGCCCGCGCCGTCGAGCCACCGCCGCGTGGTCTACCAGAACCTCGCCGCGGAGGTCCCGATCTATGCCCGCAGCGCCCTGGCCCAGGGGCAGCGCATCGCCGGACCGGCGGTCATCGAGGAAGCGGCCTCGGTCACCGTGCTACGCCCCGACCAAACGCTCGACATCGACGCCTACGGCAACCTGAGGATCGAAGGACGATGAACGACGAGCCGGCGACCCAGAAACGAGCCGTCGACATGGTGACCATGAACATCATCGATTCGACGATGGTGGCGGTGTGCCGCGAGATGGGCATCGTCTTGATGAAGACCTCGTACTCGACGATGTTCAACGAGGGGCTCGACTTCACCTGCGCGCTCGCCGACGCCGAGGGTGAGATGATCTCGGTGGCGGATTTCTGCCCGGCGCAGATCGGCGGCATGCCGCTCCTGATCAAAACCTGCATCGCCGAGATTTCCGCCGACACGATCGAAGAGGGCGACGTGATCGTCCACAACGATCCCTACCGCGGCGGGCTGCACACCCCCGAGCACACCTTCTTCAAGCCGGTTTTCGTCGATGGCGAGTTGATGGGCTACGCGGTGGCCATCGGCCACGTCTCCGAAACCGGGGGCTCGGTCCCCGGCGGTTTTGCCAGCGAGGCCACCGAGATCTTCCACGAGGGCCTGCGCGTGCCGCCGGTCAAGATCAAGCGCCGCGGCGAAGACGTGGACGACGTGTGGAAGATCATGTTGGCCAACGTCCGGACGCCGCGGCAGAACTACGGCGATTTCCGGGCGCTGATCAGCGCCGTCGATCTGGGCGATGCGCGCGGCCGCGAGGTCATCCAGAAGTACGGCAAGGATACCTTCCGCCGCACCTGTGACGACTTGATGAATTATTCCGAGGCGCGCATGCGGGCCGAGCTCAGCGCCTTTCCCGACGGCACCTATGCCTTCGAGGACTGCATGGAGGACGACGGTATCGTCGACCGGCCCTTCTATATCCGGGTCGAGTGCTTCGTCCAGGGCGACGAGATCGTCGTCGACTTCACCGGCACCGATGCCCAGGCCTACGGCGCCATCAACGCCACCTTGGGCGTCGCCTGGTCGGCGAGCTACAACGCTATCCTCCACCTGACCGATCCCTCGATCCCCAAGAACTCGGGCTGCTTCCGCCCGATCCGGGTGGTGGCGCCGCCGGGTACCTTGGTCAACGTCAATTACCCCGCGCCCGAGGTCGGGGGCAACACCGAGACCCACCCGCGCATCGCCTATGCCATCATCGGCGCGCTCGCCCAGGCGGTGCCCGACCGCGCGCCAGCGACCGATTCGGGGACCCACTGCAACTTCCTGTTCGGCGGCATCGACCCGCGCTCGGGCGATTACTACGTCTGCTACGACTTCCTGTCCTCGGGCTGGGGCGGGCGCCCGTTCGCCGACGGCAAGGTCCGCTACAACAGTTCGCGGTGAACTGCATCAACGGCAATGGGCGACCGCCACAAAAACGCTGCCGGCATGATCCCGGCCGAGGTCTTCGAGGTCCGCTACCCGTGGCTGGTCGAACAGTTCTCGCTGGTCGCCGATTCGGGCGGCGCCGGCACCTACCGCGGCGGCTCGGGCGTGACCAAGCGGTTCCTGTTGCGCGACGCGCCGCTCACCCGTGAGCCACATGGGCGACCGCCACAAAAACGCTCCGTGGGGTCTGTGGGGCGGCAAGTCCGGCTCCACGGCGGATTGTCTTATCAAGCGTCGCCAACACCACCGAATGGAAATCGGCGATCGAGGATTCGAACAAGATCAGCCCCTCGAAGTTCGCCGGCGTGTCCGAGATCGAGGGCTTCGGTCCCCGGCGCTTTGCTGGTGGGCGCTCAGCGGTGGCCTGCTGCCGGGATTTCATGGCGTAGAACGAGGAACGGGCAAAACCCCAGGCCGCACAGACCCGCTGGAGGCCGTAGGCCAAACCCGTGCCGGGAGAGGTGGCGGACCATCTATCTCCGGCGACCGCGTCTGGCTCACCACCGGTGGCGGCGGCGGCTGGGGCGATCCCGCCAAACGCGACCCCGCGGCCATTGCCGACCGTCCACCGACGTCGCCGAGGGTTGGATCACGCCTTTGAACGCGCCCGCACCGACTATGGCGCCGCGTCGCCCGCCAGCAAGCGGGCGGAGTGATGCGCTTCTCCGACAAGCGCTACTACATCGAGGAGTACGTAAAGTGCGCCAACTGCGGCGTCCTCATCTACGACGAGGGCATGCGACCGCCCGACACCGGGACCGAGGCCCCGCTCTACTGCTCCGAGTGGTGCATCGAGTGGGCCGCCAAACGTGCCGCCGGCGACAAGGACCGCGTGGTGCCGCTCCCGCGCGAGTGAACTCGCTCGCTCCTGGCGCGTAGGGGATGCCCGATCGAGTCGGAGATGGCGGGCATCGTGACTCCTTCGTCGTCGCCCCGGGGCGGCGGCATGAGCCGCAGACCGAGTG